>DAOUFE010000031.1:0-207686 GCA_034430215.1 Anaerolineaceae bacterium
GTCTTACTCCGTTTTATAAAATGCTTTCGCAAAAACTATTTTATTGGAGATTCAATGTCGTTCAACCTTCTTTTTTTAAACTGTCAGGTAGCTAGTTAACAATATTGAAAATGAATTATAAATCTATTACCAGTAAAAAATTCGTGTATACTGATTATTAAAACAGGCAATCTGGATTACAAGAGGGTACTATGTTCCGATCATTTTCAGAAAGTAGCACAAAAGAAACTATTGACCTGATCATTCGCCTGGCTTATATCGCCGAGTTGAAGGAATGGGATAATCGAACCCACCTGGAACGCATCCGTCGTTACACGTATGCTATTGTATCAGAAATGGGGATGACGCAACAGGATGTAGATGTGATCACTATGGCCAGTATGCTTCATGATATTGGAAAAAGCCAGTTACCAGACGCATTACTTGGCAAAACAGGCAATTTCGACAAAGAAGAGTGGGCTGTTGTTGAAGCACACACCTCATATGGTGCAACCATCCTGAGTGGGTCTTCCTCACCGATCCTGCAAACTGCTGAGATCATTGCGTTAACCCATCACGAACGGTGGAATGGAACAGGCTACCCTGGGAAACTAAAGAAGGATGAAATTCCCATGACAGGTCGAATAGTCGCTGTAGCGGATGTGTTTGATGCCCTGACCACTCCCCGCCCATATAAACAACCTGTCGATCCTGCGAACGGGTTGAAGGTGATCCAGGAAGCAAGTGGAACATTATTCGATCCCTTAATCGTACAAATTTTTAGTGAAAAGTTTAATGACATTATGCGGGGTGTTTCCGGATAGGAAAATACTGCAAACAGAAAATAAAAAACTTCGATTTCTTAAAAGAAATCGAAGTTTTTCTTTATGATTAATTTCCGCTATGGTGTGAATTCATAGAACGGTTCTGTAATCTTATTAACATAATCGAGCCCGCGCTCACAGAAGGGATCATCGACATATTTCGAAAAAGTCTCCCAGTCCACCTGCTCATCTGCCTCTTCCCATGCAGTACCAATGGTATTGTACAGACAGTTAGGTCCAACATTGTAGTTGAACAGTGTCAATCTCCAGATCATGGAATAATCCACCACTACATCGGGAGTGACACCAGTGGCGTTGGAAACTATTTGTGTGGTCTGCCTGCAATAAGCAAGCAGGGCATGTGATAAATAAGAGATACTTTGTACAGCTTTTGCTTCATCAATACCATAAGTGCAAGTTGGGCAAGAGGGCGACATCATGGCGATGAAAGTGCCAATAGTATAGTCATCTATTGTATTTGGCTTACACTGGTTTCCATACGCAGCATTGCAAGCGATTTGTGCCAGGATGGGACTCCAATGCAAGGCAGTATATGCTCCGTAATAAGTCAGGTGACCTATACCATAGTGCATACCATAGGTGCCAGGCCAGAACTGACTCTCATAGCGCAGCAATTGCTTGAGCATCACAGGAGGTGTACTGGTGTCGCGAAAAGCATCCATGATCGCCTGATCATACATGTTTTGAATTTCCACGACCGCTGGTTTGGCTGCAGCAAGTCCACAGGCATTGGCGTATCCAGTGATACCCAGCCCATTATTAGGGCAGTGACTGGCATCAATGTAACCATTTTTGATCAACTGACCAGCAAGGTAGCCATAATTGACTTCGGTATGCAATTCACTTGGAGACGCGGACACATAAAGCCAATGCATTTCCTCCTCGGGAATTTCACCACGAGTCAGGCATAGTGCACTGGAGACTGGCGCTTCTTGCACCTTGTTTATTGGAGCGGCTTCTACATCTTCACTTGCTACAGACAATCCGGCTGTGATTATGATAAAAGCCAATACTCCCGCTATGATGACTGGCTTAAGAGACCATCGCATAGATGTCTTTCGCGAAGCGGATATTATTAGATTAATATACTCTGAATTACGATAAATATCAATATTTAATTTGTCATGATTCTCCATGAAATAATGACAAATACCAGTAATTTTTACCCATAGAGACCCGCAATGGATTGATCGCATCACACAATTACTTTTTGATACTATCCCATACTGAATTGGATAAAGCAGACCAGCGAGTATGTGTGACATCATCACCCATCATACCGTTACAGGTGAAAGCAGTCACCAGTTTTGCATTGCGATCGGCCCAAACCATACATGTTCCCATCCCCAATGCAGAAAAGGTGTCAATACTGCTACCATATCCCTGTGATCTTTCCATCGGATTGAAATTCTCTGATTTACTCTCTGCTATGATCAAGCCAAGCCCCCAATTAATATTGCTTTTTATGTATGAATCATATCCGTCATAATGGGAGTGAGCAGCCAGATCAATGGTTTCGGGCTTCAGATACTGTCTTCCCTGATATGATCCTCCGTTCAATAGCATTTGAAAGAAGGTAGCGAGTTCGCATGCATTACTGTGCAGCCCGGCAGCAGGGATTAGAGCATGGCGAATACAGGGCAAGTTAAAAAGCCATACCGTTTGATTAGATGCACCGGGAAGTAGAAGTAGCCTGGGGCTTGATCGCAGTGCATTTTTGGGGATCCGCATCCAGGTATGGGTCAACTTCATGGGCTCAAAAAAGTTCGTATATAGATACTGGTCAATAGGGATACCTGTAACCCGCCGAACCACCTCACCCAGGATAAAACCAAAATTTACTAAATGGTATGCTGTCTGCGTTCCAGGTGGGAATAAAGCCTTTTCTCTCGCCACATTTCGGGTAACCAGTCTCCAGGATGGCCATAAGAATAACTGCTGTTTTAGATGGGGAGCTGGTATACCCACCTGATGCAGTAAAGCATGGCGGATGGTAGCGGTTTCTTTCCCTTTTTGACCAAATTCCGGCCAATATCTGGCAACCGGTGCATCCAGCTCTATTTTTCCTTCTTCCAGCAGCTTCCAAATCGCAGCAGCGGTGAATGCTTTTGAAACGGAAAATGTGATGAACGGGGTATTTGTTGTTATGGGTTGGGTGCCCGGTGCGGTTCCAGCCAGATTAACCTCGAGTTTATCGTTATAGTAAACGGCTACCTGCGCTGCGCAACCAGCTGGATGACGCTTTAACAGATCATTGAATTTTTCAACGACTGGAGAAAAATCGGTCATGGCTATACCCTCCCCAATAAAAGAAAGAGAATGATTTTAATTGTACTAAATCTGAAAATTTACATATCCCATTGTTTGCGCAGGGTTTCAGCTTCTTTCAAAATCTGCCGCCAGCAGGCATCAGGTTTATCACTCTTGCGTAGAATGGTGCAAATTGGTGCTCCGGCTGGTATTTCTTCTCCTGCATGAGGGATATCTGCCAATCCGTTGGAAACCCAGGTTCTGGTATCTCCTACCCTCATGTCGTTGGATGCATATACAATCCCTTTTCCCCAGCATGTTCCAGATGGATATGCAGGAAGGATTTTCGACAGATTACCCTGGCAGGCATCCATATGCATTTGAAAAACATTGATCCCTGACAACCTTTCGAAAAGTTCAAAGGAAGCGGGTGGTCGGGGATTCACTTCTAATAAGTAGGGAACTTTATTATTAATAATAAAATCAATCCCATTCACCCCCTTCAGCCTAAAAACAGAAGTTATCGAACAGATGACTTTATTAATAATTTTCTGCAATGGCTCATCCCCATAAGGAGCCACGTTCCCGCTCCATGCAAAACCAGGAGCACCCAAATCCTTCACACCAGCGAATTGCCGGGTGATACCTAATAATAATGCTTTTTGACCATCCGCCAGAAAAACAGCAGATGCCAGAATTCCATCAATCCTTGCTTGCAGAACTTCAGTTGGCTGAATTGGGACAATTCCGTCCCACTCTCGCACACCCATTCCCCCGCTGTGGCTGCCATCTTTGATCAGATATTTACCTTTAACTGGAGGTGGATCATCAGGGAAAAATGTTTCTGGAGTACACATTCCAGTACCCTGTAATGGGATGGTAAGGTTTCGCAGGTGACGAACTTGCTTTACGGTTTCACAAGAATTGAAAAGCATCTTTTCTGTCGGGCATACAGAAAAGAAAACCTCATCATTCTCAAGCCCCGATTCAATAACTACATGATCAACCCCATCCGCTAATGATCGAGCTGCCTGAGCCAGATTATCAAAGGTGGGCGATAGACCAAAATCACGCACCAGTGAATAGACTTCAGCCTGTGGTGGTTGGTCGCTGTCACCAAAGAAATCCAGACTGACAACCTGATATCCTGCATTAACTGCAGATTGAGCCAATGCCCGGGTGGAAATACCAACCAATAAAATTTTCTTTGCGGGTAACATATTTTTTCTAAAGAAGATCCGTTATTGGAGAACTTTGTTAATACAGTAATCAGCAATCTGTTCAGCAATATTCACAGGGGATACCTGCTGTAATCCCTGCCAGGCAGGCATGCTGTTCATTTCAATAAAGAAAATCTCACCCGATTCACTTCGCATCAGGTCAATACCGCAATAATCCGCTCCAAGAACACTGGTGGCTTTTAAACAAAGAGCCTGAATTTCAAGATCGATGTCAACGCTCTGGGGAGTGCCACCCATAGAAATGTTTGTCTTCCAATCGCTGGCTACCCGTTCCATGGCAGCAATACACTGCTGTCCGACGACCATTACCCGTACATCCTTATTATCATGAGGGATAAAGCGCTGAAGATAATAAATATACCCACCCAACTGGAGGGCTTTGAACACCCTGCCAGCCGTCTCTCCATCGGTTACCCGGACGATACCAACCCCTCGACTACCAAACAGGGGCTTTACCACCACATCGCCGCCTAGAACCTCATACGCTTTTATGGCCTGATCAAAATTCTCGCACACAAAAGTATCAGGCACAGGCAGCCCTGCATTTTGTAACAGTGAGAGCGTATAGTATTTATCTACCATTTTCTCGATGGCATATGGCGAATTAATAATACAGGTACCGCTATTCTCAAGTTGATGCAAAGCATCCATTCGATAGATTACCTGTTCCAGGCTTCCACCGGGGATTTCGCGCACCAGAACAAAATCACATTCTTGTAGACAGATATCTTTCGCACTGACAGCATTTTTCTTTCCCAGAATGGCAGCAAGCCTGGTTGGGTCAACAAATACAACCTTCTTTCCACGTTGTGTCAGAGCGCCTTGCAGCATTTTTCCGTGCCAGGATTCCGAAGAACCAAGGATCGCAACCCTGCCCGAATTGTTCGGTTCAATCATACATAACCTGTTTTAAACGAGCAGCATCCATCCCCCCTCCATGATAAATATGTCCGGTTTCGATACTCGTCAATGTGACCTCTGCAGGGGCAAACAAACCCGGGTCGATCGCGTAGAAATCACCTGCCTGTTTGAGAATTTCCAGGAAAGGTTTCCCATAAGCCGGGCTGGAACAGGATGGCATCTTTGCAGCAATCTCAGCAAGCTGCGTATCTTCAGTTTTTGTAACCGCCATCCAGACCTGTGCGGCAAAGAACACCATGTCGTTCGTTCTTCCCAAAGCAGTGAAGTCATCGCCCGTTGGTGCAGAGATGGGGCATCTTCCCATTCCGCTTTTTATCTTTGAAAGGTCAAACCCAAGCTGATGAAGCTTATGTAACCCTGTCTCTAATGAGCGGGCTGCTATTTGTACTGATCCCGATAAACAGGATGTGGGAGCAACAAGGATAACCAGGTTTTTAGGATCTACTCCGCATTTTTCTGCAATGAAGGTACACACATCATCATCAGGGATTGATCTGGTTTCAAGCACCAGCACTGCATGGTCACTTTTCTCAATATAGCCAAATGCCTGGCCTATCTTCAAGTCTGCATTCAACAGGCAGGCAGGTCCTGACCCCATTGCAAAGAATTCATCTTTTTTAACTGGCCAATTCGCTGATTGGCAAAGAAAGCAACCCAGAAGGGGTTGGTCAGTATCTATCGTCACCCAGGGCCAAGGGATATCGAGAAGCGAGCTCTGTTCGACTCTAACAGATCCCAACCCGGCAATACCTGCCTCCGCCATGATCTGCCCGGCAAGCAGTCCTCCATGGCAATTGATACCAGCATCGATCACCCAGGTGCCACAGGGTTTAACTTCACTCAACATACCGGCTTGTTCAAACAGGCTTTGCCGGTATAGGATTACTTTCCAGGCGTTTTCATTCATTGAATTCATAAACCAGTATTTCTCCTTTGCCCGATACCAGATGATCGCCAGTAAAGCGCAAGATATTTTTTTGCCACCATGAAGAGGAAACAGGGAATGATGCTGAGTTTAACCAATTAAAGTAAATATGCAACCAGGTTGGGTCAGCATACCCTGCTGCTCGAAACCCCGGGAGAAGAGTTGCACTACTTCCAGCTACCAGACTGCCTCGTTTCATACCAACACCCGCATTCTCACCCATGTTACCCAGACAAAGAATTGTACCTGCATTCATGCGAGCACCCGTGTAAGGATCGCAATTTCCTCCAATGACGATCAAACCACGACACATGGCAGCGCCGGTTTCCTTCCCGGAATTGCCCTTTACCATGATGGTGCCACCTTCCATTCCCTTTGTTTCGCCGGCTTTAGCTGCGCCGCACCAATTGCCTGCATCACCAGAGACAGAGATCATCCCACCCTTCATCGCAATCCCAAGGCAATCATCTGCATTACCATGGATCTCGATCTGACCACCGCTCATCTCTCGACCAGTGTTACAGCCTGCATTTCCATCAATGATCAATTTAACCGTATGCAATTGTTGACCAGCGTTATGAACCAGCCCAGTAACTCCAGTAAGGATCACTTCATCATCAGAAGTTGGCTGGCAAGCCAGACTGAACACTTCACCCAGATTGGCTGATTGACTGCCAGCCCTTACCTGCAGGTGGTCGATCTCCTGTATTGACAGATGAATGATGTCATCCATGCGTACCATGCTTAAATCAATGGGTAACTTTACATCTGGGCGCGTTTTAAGAATTATACGCATTCCGAGTACTCCTTCAAAAGCTGGTGCAGATACAGGTGATAAGGTCCCAGTTTCCCGCCATAATTCCCAGCCGTGATCTGGATGATCCCTGGCAGGCAGGCTGCACGGATGGCGGCTGCCATTGCTTTGCCAACTGTAGCCTCAGTAGTTCCATCGATCACAAGTTCATAAGCAGCATTAGCATCCTCTGGCAATTGAGTTGTCACCCGGCTGCGTAAAGTAGGGCAAAAAACATCATTGGTTGAAGCGCGCAAGAATGGATATTTCGAGCGTGGTTTGCTTGGACTACGGCATACCCCACCTGGGAATGGTGCTATTGCCCCTGTGGTATCGCGTACCGCCTGTGCAGCCGCTTCTGCAGCTTCAAGGGTGCATACTCGGTCTTTCCCGAGGATGATAAGGTTTCCGCCCCCCACCCCTTCACTGATCCCAAAAGATTCATCCACTACAAATTCACCATCTGCAACCGGAATCCGCCAGAAACGGCGCTTTCCCAGCTTTTTGCTGCACTGGTAGCCATCGCCAAAATACCGCAACTTCCCACCAACAGAAACCATCAGATTGGATTCGAGTCCATTGAAACAGGCAGACGTAGCAGATGGCAGTATTGCCTGTCCAATACGGGTCATTAAATGCTCTTCTAGTTTTTCAGCCGAATAGCTAAAAAGATACAGTACCTGTCCTGGTCTGCCGTCAGGTGTATTTTTTGAAGAAATTACTTCACCTAATCCTGATTCACAGGCGCAGCCAATGATAGAAATGGCTAACCCTCCGGCAGTTTGAGCTGCCAGGAATGCCAAATGGCTGGTATCTGCAGTGATAATCAACCGGCTGTATACCATCGGGAAAGCTTCAGCAAAGGTATCATCGATCAATACATTGTTGAGGTACATGGCACCTCCTTTGCGCTGGAATTATCGCTATTTCCCAGGGCATATTGGTCAACAGGGAAGGAGAGATATTCAGCCAGTTCAGTCTTTATATACGGAACTCTGGCTTTATCCAAAGCGGGACGAGTGATCAGAGTATTTCCTGATTGCTCTGCGACCTGATTACCATTCTCTATGACTATTTCTCCTCTTCGCATCACCCAGGCAGGTTCTTCAAACATGCGCTTGATATCATCTTGCTTTTCATAACAGCGAATATCCGCCAGGGCACCAGGGCTCAAATGACCCCGATCCTTTAATCCCAGGGCTTTTGCAGGACCAAAACTGGTCATCGCAAATATCTCACCCAGTGTGTACTCTCGTTCAATTTCTGCCAGTCTGGTCTTTTTCATTACAGCCGGATGTATCGTTTTTAATATCTCTTGCCTGGCAGTGTTGCTCATCAACCACTCGATAACCTGGGGATATGCGGTGAAAGGAGCACCATTGGGATGGTCGGTAGTCAAGAACATCCGGGTTGGATCGGGAAAACGCAACATAAGTTCAAGCCCGGTTGCCCACTGCACGGAACTCGTGATATCTTTAGCTTTATACTGCAATGGGAGGATATTGTTGCCACCTTCACATTCCACCTGCCGGCTAATCCAGGGCTGTTTGGAAAGCCGGTGTAGTTTGCTGATAGAAGATGTATCGGCTGAAACTGCCATAGCGGAACCAAACATGATTTGCCCCACATCACAGGTGATCTGAGGGAAAAGTTCGAGAGTTTGAGCCACCTGCTCTGCGGCAGAGGTGAACCCGCCCGACTCATCCTTTCCATAGCAAAAGAATTGAATATGGCAAAGGTGAGTGCGCTGCCCCTCCAATGCCCTGATGGTTTCACAAAAAGAATAGAAATTCCCCGGTTCTCCCAATTTACAGGCATGCAGATGCACCGGGTGTGGCATACCCAATTCATTGGCGATCATCACTACTGTGCGGATGATATCCCGTTGTGTCAGGTTTCCCAATCCCAGGGGAGAATCAAGGTCAGGTGCTGGCTTGCCCGCCTTCCATGCCAGCCCGCCTCCAGGATTGACCAGTTTCACTGCATAACCACCGGAAATATGGATCAACCATGCAATAATATCTCGTGCTTTTGATAGATCACCTTTTGCAAGGGCATCGATTAAAAGCCTGTGGTCTCCCATTAGCGTATAGGTGCCCCTATCTACACCCTGTAGATGATTCAGGTCTTTTTCAGTAGAACGCGCAAATAACGGAGAACTGGCAGCATCAAAAATAGTGGTATAACCCATTTGAAGGTACTGTCTGGCAGCTTCTTCCTGGCTTGGGATCAGATTTTGAGGATTGCTTCCTTCTACCAGCATAAACCGTCGTGCAGCATTCAATGGGTATCCAGCCACATGGGTGTGAATTTCTACACCGGCAGGGGCTATGACTTTGCCGCGACCATCGATTTCGTGAACATTTGTGGGTTCGGGTGGAGGATCGATGATCCGCTCTCCATCGATCCATAAATCACAGATTTGAGAATTATTTCCCTGGGAAGGATTGTATACCTCAGCACCTCGGATGACGATCATGCATTCCCCTCCCTGTTGATCTCTCGTAGCAGGTCTTCGATGGTCTGCCGATGATTAGAAGTTATGGGCTCAAAAGTAACGGGTACTCCATCCAATCGTAATGTGGTGCCTGTGCAATCGATACCAGCCTGTGCTGTTGGCAGCCAGATGGCGGATTTCCATTTTGGCAAAGAGGGCCCAAGAACGATGGTCGGGAGCTTTTCCAATTGCCGATAGTTTTCGTTTGATATAAATTGAGGTGTGCCAAGAAAATAACAAATGTCGATCTGTGAATTTTGCAACAATCTTCTCAAGCAAATTGCACGCGGATCGTAGTGCACACCATCAGGTTGGAATCGAATATTTCCTGGATATCCGGTAAGGCTAAGAAGGCTTTCCACAATGCCAGGGCTATTCGCAGCAGGCGGGATAGCCAATCCATACCAGCGCTTTCCAGCATTCAACTCGCTCAGCCATAAGAGCAGCTCGGTCGTTATCTGCGGATCCTCTCCTAACCAGTCTTTATTGAATAAAACCAACCCACAATCAGCGGTTTGTATCTTCTGGTTAATTTCATGTAATCCTTCAGGAAGCGGTTCCTGTTTCAACCGCAGCCTTTGGAAAGTTTCAAGGGTGTGTTCCGCTGGGAGGTAAACCGCCTGATTCAATAACTGGTGTCCCAAAAAGTCTGCAAAACGGGGGAGCGAATCAGAAAAATTCTTTGTGCAGCAGACAATTTGCTGTACCACCTGTTTCATTTCACCCAATGTGGCAGAAAGCAACCCTGCCTGCTTCATCGCCAGGCTAAGAATACTTCCAGAGAAATCTTCTTCACAGACAAGGATCGCGTTTTGTTTCCTGGCAAACTGTACAGCGCTCTCAACAGCTTCTTGATACAGGTCACTGCAAAGGACAACCAGCTTTCGCATTGATCCTCGTGTCCAGGTGAGCGCCTGATTTATTTGATTTGAATAATAAAATTCTTTGGATGCAGCAAGAGCATCGAGCGCATAAGGATACATTTTCTGCGCTAATGAACACACAGGGGTTACCTGTGTTAACCGATCTCCATCTAAATGGAGATGGAGATCGGAACAATGGAGACTACAAAATGGGCAAGAAATATTTTTTAGGTCTATCATGCTGTCTGTAATGACGAGGGACTTTATGGCGTTACCTGGAACTGTGTTTTTATGGCATGATCGACCGATGTTTTTGCATCATCCAATGCTTGCTGAGCGCTGGCAGTACCCAGTTCCACCTGCTCAACTGCATTCTGTAGAGCAAGGTCACTGTTTCCGAGCGCAGAAAATACAGGGATAGCAACCGCGTAAGGCAATGAATCAAAAGCTGCTTTGCGTAACGGATTCTCGTCAACAATCGCCTGGATTTCAGGCCAGGTTGTGGCATCTTTATAGATAGGGATATAGCCAGTGTGGGCAGTCAAATAAATGGAGCTGTCTTTTGAGATCATGAACTTTACGAATTCCCATGAAGCATTACGGATCCGCTCATCATCATTTTTGAAAATGACAAGGCTTCCTCCACCCAGGGGCACTTCATGAACATCACCCACAGCAGGAAACATGGTTGATCCAACTTTAAAACTGGCTTCTGTCTGGATACTGCTGACCAATGAAGTGGAAGCAAACATCATACCAAGTTTGCCTGAAAGGAAATCGGATTGTGCTTCCTGATGCTGATTGGGTGGCATGACCTTATCCACATTCACCCAGTTGCCCCACATTTCCAGCATTTCTACAGCTTCAGGGCTATTGTACAGTACCTGAGTTTCATCTTCGCTCACAATTTGAGCGCCATTTTCAAGGAAAAAGGTGCTTAAATACCAGTGCGTATCATCCCGGGCGTTCAACCCCCATTGAGAGGGTGTGCCACTGGCATCAGTTATTGTCAGGGCTTTTGCAGCCGCTAATAATTCTTCGGTATTTTGTGGTGGGTTATCAGGGTCAAGCCCAGCAGCAGTAAAAAGGTCTTTGTTGTAAACCATAATGGGAACAGAGTTATTAAAAGGTGCAGACCATAGAACGCCACCAGCGGTGTTGTATTCCAAGAAAGCCGGGTAAAAATCATCCAGGTTAAAGCTTGTATCCGAAGCAACAAAGTCACTGATAGGAATAATTGCTCCGCTAGTACCCAGTAGAGGAGCACCTCCCAATTGCGCAATGTTGGGCAGGGTATTCCCTGTAATGGCGCTATATACTTTTGCCATAGCGGTAGTGTAATTGCCCTGGTATGTGGCAACTACCTGAATGGTAGGATGTGTATCGTTGAACTGCTTTACAAGATCTTCGATCGCTTTGCCGCTATCACCACCCAGGGCATACCAGAATTCAAGTGTGACATTCCCTTTTGAATCTACTTTACCGCCACCACCTGTTCCAGTATCTTTCGAACCTCCGCAAGAGGTTAATAGCAATACCATTAATACCATGATAAAAAACCATCGATTTCGTTTCATGATTCCCTCACTTTTTCTTGATAGAAATTCTTTTCCTTATTATACAAATCCGGTGCAACGAATTACCAAAACCGCTAAATATCTTTTAACCCGGTGCTGGCCATACTTTCAACAAATGTTTTTTGCACCAGGAAGTAAATAATAACGACGGGCAAACAAACCACCAGGGCTGCCGCCATGTAAACACCCCATTGTGTGCTGCCTTCGCCACTGACAAAATAACGTAATCCAATTTGGAGGGTACGCATTGAGTCCTGGTTGGTGATAATCAATGGCCATTGGTAAGAATTCCAATTGCCCATAAATGCAAACAAAGCCTGCGATGCCAGAATAGGTTTGCATAAAGGTAAAAGGATCTGCACCAGGAATCTGAACCGGCTGCAACCATCCAATTTGGCAGCTTCTTCCAACTCGCGCGGTACCGTGCGGAAGGATTGGCGAAGCATGAATACCCCGAAGGCATTTGCCAGGAAAGGTACGATCAATGCCTGATACGTATCAATCCAATCCAGGGTACGCATTACCAGGTAAGTAGGGATGAGGGTTACCTGACTCGAGATCATGGTTGTGCTCAGGAAGATCATGAACATCGTATTCTTCCCTTTGAATTCCATGCGGGCGAAAGCAAACGCAGCCAGGATACAGGATGTAAGCTGACCAATCGTGACCGCAATGGCTACAATAGCACTGTTCAGAAAATACCTGCCGAATGGAGCTTCCTTCCACATCTCAATATAATTTGACCATTGTGGATCCTTGGGTATCCAGGTAGGAGGATACGCAAATACTTCTGTAGGACCTTTCAAGGAAGTTACAATCATCCAGATAAAGGGAAGCATCACCGCAAAAGCAAGGGCAATCACCACCACAAGCCATATACCATTGGAGAAGAATGTGAGAATGCGGTGTTTCATTTTCCGTTTGCTACGACTGGAAGCTGAGATTAATTCAGTTTTATTATTCATAATGCACCGACCGGTCAACAAAGCGGAATTGGATCCAGGTAAGGAGCAGCATCAATATGAAGAGGAGAACTGCGATTGCTGATGCTTTTCCCATCTGGAAAAACTGGAAGGCATTCTGGTACAGGTAGTATGCCATTGTATTCGTGGCATTCAATGGACCTCCCTGTGTCATCACATCGATCTCTGTAAAGGCTTTTAGAGAGTTGATCATGCCAACTGTAAGAACATAGAACAGGGTTGGTCCTAAAAGTGGCCAGGTAATATGTTTGAACAGAGAAATGTTATTGGCTCCATCAATTTTGGCAGCTTCGTAATAGGTACCTGGGATGGATTGAAGACCTGCCAGGAAAATGATGATGTTGTACCCCATCCCCGACCAGACACCCATCATGATCAAACATGGCATTGCCAGTACAGGGTCACGCAGCCATGCCTGGATAGGTAAACCTAAAGAAATCAGGATAGTGTTGAATAACCCATAATTAGCAGGGTGGAACAACCACAGCCATACCACAGATACCGCTGCGGTAGAGGTGATGGTCGGCAGGAAGAAGGTTGTTCGAAAAATGCCGACGCCGTGGATCTTTCGATTGAGCAGTAAGGCGATCAAAAGGGAGATGATCAGGTTGATAGGAACACCCAATGAAAAATAGAAGGTGTTCAGAATAGATTTCCAGAAGATGGGTGATTCGATAGCGTCTGTGAACAGGTAAATATAATTTTCAAGTCCGACAAAGGAAGGCTGAGAAGGCAGATTCCAGCGAAAAGTACTGACAACCAAAGAAAATATTGCCGGAAAAAAAGTAAAAACTACAAAGATCAACAGACTGGGAAGTAAATATAAATACGCTTCGAAAGTCTCTTTGTTCTTCCTCCTTTTCGCCCCCAACGATCTTTGTGGGTTGATCTTTTGAGATGATTTCATCTCGGTTGGAATACTCATGCCACCTCCTTAGCAATAGCAGCGAAACTATCTATCAGAGCTGATGTGACCCGTTCTAATGACCAACCTTTCATTCTTTCACCTTTTAATTCGAGCACAACCACACCCTTCATTTTCACTGCCTTTAATTTTGCCAACCATTCTTTATAAGGGACTTTCCCCAACACCAACGGGTAGTGATCCAATCCTTCATCATCAACATCGTGCACATGAACATGAATCACTTTATTCACCCATTCTGGCTCAATTGCAACCGGGAAGTTCCCGTGAATATCATGTCCCATATCCCAACACACACCCACATGAGGGTGATCAATTTTTTCCACCAGTGCTAATACATCATGATGTGCGATTCCAAGTTTGACAGTATTCTTTGCATCAGCACTATTATTTTCAAGTGCAATTTTCAAATGTGGGAATTCATTACAAACCCATTGAAGAAATGCTACAGTATCTGCGACCAATGGGGCTTTATCATGAGGAGCAGGTGCAGTAGCTGCATGAAATACTACAGGATGGGGGTTCCCCAACCTGACAGACCAATTTTCTGCGATCTGCAGTAATGGTCTGTAATCTTGTTTGATTTCTTGTTCTTTACCAGAAGTATATCCAACCAGGGTATGGGGTGCCCGGTAGGCTGCATGGAAACTGATGTCTAAACCTTCTTTAATAGTTGCTTCCATTAAAGGTTCAAACTCATCCCATTGGGCTAAGTGGCTATCCAGCTCGAATTCCAGAACACTCAATCCAGCTTTTCTTAATGGTGTAAGGAAAGCTCGGAGAGTTGTACCTTGAACCCAGCGCGGGTGAATATTGAAACCTACGCGTATATCACTGGTCATGTGATGCCTTCCTGTTATGAATGATGGACTCTATTCTGGCTGCTTCCTGTTTCAGGTCAAAATGGTTTACTATTTCTAGCTGTTTGATCATATCTGCATCAAAGGCATCGATCCCAGAATATGCCCCACAAATAGCGCCAGCGATGGCTGCGATCGTATCGGTGTCTCCACCAATGTTTGCACCATACCGCACCGCCTTCATTGGATTTCCATTTGCCAGCTTCACCAACCCTATTGCGGTGGCAACTGATTCCGCTACCAGCATATCTACACCAACATAACTGTAAAGATCTTCAAGCGCTTGCCCAGCACTTAAAGATTTATCGATCAAAGAACAAGCCAGCTCGATCCGTTTTTCCAATGGAGTGCCCCAATGCCATTTCCCAAAATTTCTTCCCTTCGTAGCACCGCAACAGGCTGCTGAGATAATCTCCTCTACCCGATTTTCGCTCTTCATAGCAGCGGATATGGCATAACCCACTGCGGCTGCACCGGATATGGCTACCGAAGTACCATGTGTTGGTAGGCAGGTTTCCACCACCTGCGATAGCAATTTTTCTGTCTGGTTATAGTTCACCAGGCCAACAACGATCGCACGATACGCAGCCCCATTAGTGGTGCCTTTTTCTCCTGTCTCTTGTGGAGACGCGCCACTACGTAATTTCTCCAATGCCTGGCGTGTACTTGGACCCAGGATAACAGGCAATGCATCTCCTGCCTGGTCTGCCCATAGAATGAGGTGCCTTGCCACCGAATCGGCGGTCAGGCTTCCATCTTCTCCATAGGCATGTGCAACAGCCAGCACCTGTCCGGTGTCATCCGTAATCTGCCCGGGAGCAAGGATATGATGAGGATGCCAGACAGGTGCTGGAACAAAATGGTCGATCCAACCGAATTCAGATCGGATCTGGTCTGGGTTCATAAATTCTGATGGGTTGCCCAGAGCATCCCCCAATGCCAACCCAGCCAGACAACCATGGATGCGGTCAAAAAATTTCATTTCTCTAGTGTAGAAGTAAAGAGAGGCAAACGCGCCTTTTTCAAACCAATCATCACGCCGACCCCAACGATGGTCGAGGCGAGGATCACAACCGTATCCACCATAATCCAATAAGGCAATGTTGGTACCCAATATTGCCAGGACAGGTTGAACATCCAGTTCACCATGGTATTGGTGGTCAAGAATTCAGCGGCGTGTCCGGTACTACACATCAGAAAGATTGCTGGCCACATCCATACCTTGTGTTGTGTAAGAATGCTTTTTCTTACCCAATCACGAAGTGGTTTGATAACGATCACTAACAACGCAATTGCTGAATAGGGAAGGGGTACCATCCACATGCCGGTTTGCCAGGATTGTGGGTTAACAAACCAGGAACCAATGATCAACAGTTCAAAGATAGCCGCCAGCACCCATTTGTTTGCCATCAATAAACCTGCTACAAGGCCACCCATGGTAACGGTTAGAAAACCCAGAGGACCTGCGGAAAAGCCGTAAGGGAACAGGATCATGGAGACAATACCACCTGCTGCATTCGCAATCGCTGCTGCAGGACCAAGCACCATGCCGGAAATGGCAGTCATAATGGCATTGATCGTGATCATTCCTGCCATACCAGGAACCGGCAATGCAGGAATAGCGCTGGCTACAATATACAGCGCTGCCCAAATGGCTAAGACTGCAACGGACATTCCAAAAACACGACCCTTTGCTTTATATGTACGCACAGGCGCAGGTGCAGCTACAACTTCATTCTCTTTTTGTTCTTCTTGTTCAATTTTTTCAACTTGTTCAGATTGTTGTGAGTCTGTCATCGGCTTTCTCCTTCGATCAATAGGTGCCAAAACCTTGAATTCGCAGCACAATTCCACCAATCAATGCCACCAAGGAAAGTGCAACAATGATGATGTCCGCTGTACTAAAATGGCTGTCAAGTAAGAAAGTTCGTTTGGTTGGAGCGCCAAAAGCCCGTGAGTTCATTGCCACTTCGAGCGTTTGCGAATCTCGAAATGCTCCTAATATTAATGGAATCATCAATGAAACGGACGCTTTAAGCTTGTTTATAAAATTTCCTCCGGCATCGTAGGAAATTCCACGGCAAAGTTGTGCCTGTTGAATAATGGAAGCTCGATTTTGAATAGAAGGCAACAGGCTTAATGCGGTAGTCATAATGAAAGCAAACCGGTAAGGTACCTTCAATTTAACCAATGCCAGCATAAGCTCTGGTAGAGGGGTAGTCATTACCATCAAAGGTGCTACGATCATGATCACAACCAGGCGTAGCACCATAGCGATACCGAACACGATCCCTTCCAGGGTAATGAAACCGCTGAAACCAATTGCCGGTAAAGGTTTGCTTATTTTTAATAAATTGGTGGTGCCGGGATAAAAGAAAATTTGAACCACAAGGATGATGATCGCGATCACCAGGAAATAGCTCATTAAATCCTTGAGCATCTGGAAGGGCAATCTGGCAATTGTCCATACTATCATCACAAATGCCAGCAAGCCAATAATATAAACAGGGTGTGAAAAAAGCAGCACAAGAACAAAAATGACAGCCAGGGCAATCAATTTTGTCCGACCATCAAGGACTCGCAATGGGCTGCTTCGGGCTTTTAAGTCAACGTTCATCATGAGATTTCTCCCGCTGCAGGTTTAATTGCAGGCAGATAGGTATGGGTGAGCCAATCAACCATTTCTGGAATGTGAAGGATGGTGTTTTCTTGCGGTCCAAGTTCATGTGCCAGCATGGTCACCTGGGGTGCTTTTAGTGAAAGGCTTTGCAGCTTATCAATTTGTGTGAACACCTCTTCCGGTGTACCTTCAAGAGCTACCTGACCTTTGTTCATAACTATCACTCGTTTGGCATGCTCTGCAACGATTGGCATATCATGGGTGATGATAACGATCGTTTTCCCTTTTTGGTGCAATTGATCGATCAAACTCATGATGGACTTACTGCCAAAATAATCCTGTCCAGTTGTAGGCTCGTCAAAGACGAATACCTGTGGATCGAGAGAGAGCGCACAGGCTACTGCCAACCTTTGACGGTCACCCAAACTAAGGGCAAAGGGATGAGTCTCACGATATTCGTCGAGTCCCAATTCGACGATAATATTTTCGACCTTCTTTTTTACTTCCTCCGGATCCATTCCAAGCATACGCGGACCATAGGCGATCTCTTCTGTCACGCTGGTGCAAAATAGCATATCGTCTGGGTTTTGGAATACATATCCTACTTTTCTAGAAAGATAAGAGACCTTCTTATTGGCAGTCTCTTCGCCAAAAACAAGCACTTTCCCCTTGGTTGGTTTCAACAACCCGTTGAAATGTTTCACCAGGGTAGTTTTTCCGCTACCGTTTTGCCCTACAAAAGCGATGTAACCACCCTGCGAAATTGTGAGAGAAACATTCTGGATTGCCTGAACACCATTAGGGTAAGAAAAACAAATATTATCGCACTGAATTGCAACATTATTTTCCATGATGCATTTCCCTAAGAACTTGCAAGGTTTCATCTAAAGTAATGGGTATTGAATTAAGCGGATATCCAATCCTCTGAAGTTCATGCGCTACTTCACAAACCTGCGGTGGGCGAATACGTGCCTTTGATAACAGCTCAAAATCGGAGAATATATTCGCTGGAACATCGTCTTTGACAAGATGATGATCATTCAGTAGCAGAACACGATTGGTGTACTTGGCGACAAAATCCATATCATGGGTGACCAGAACGATGGTTTTACCAAATTCGCGATTCAATCTTGCAATTAGATTCATCACCTGTTCTGCCCCAATCGGATCCAACTCAGAGGTGGGCTCATCCAATACCAATATCTCGGGGTTCATGGCTAAAACGCAGGCGATAGCCAGTCGTTGCTGTTGACCACCCGAAAGAGCAGTAGGTTCACGGTCTTCAAATCCAGAAAGTCCAACTATTTCAAGGGCCTGGGTAACACGTTGAGATATTTCCTCACGCGGCAAGCCCAAATTTTCACACCCAAAAGCTACTTCTTGAATGACAGTAACGTTGAACAATTGCGTTCTTGCATTTTGTACTACCAGACCTACATGCTGAGCCAAAATGGGGATACCATCATTGAACGGATCGCACCCTGCTATATGAAGGTTGCCAGACATGGAACCTCCAAACAGTTGAGGAATACAACCATTGAAACAATAGCACAGCGTTGATTTGCCTGCGCCAGAAGGACCAATCAACGCAATAAATTCACCCGCTTTGATCGAAAAGCTAACATCTTCAATCGCAGGAGCGGATGTTTTTGAATATGAATAGCTTACATGTTGGAAATCGACAAGGGTTTGCATTTTGCTCTCATTTAGGCGGAAGGCTGTGAATACATGCTTCACAACCTTCCACCTTGAAGGATACTTCCATCAAAAAGATGGAAATCTTACTTGAATTCTACAGCGACAACCCACCAGGCCCAACTCTCGTCTGGATATGTAGCTTTGGCATCATCTGAATATGCAACTTTGACGGGTCCACCATTTTCTTCGGTGAGCAGTTCGCCATCAACCCAGTGTGCAAGCATGATGTCATATTTCTGTGCATCTGCAAGAGCAACATCGTATGCTTTGCCATCGGTGCAGATCAGGCTGACAGTAGTAACATCGGCTGCTGGTTTAACCATTTCAATCAGGTCTTTGAGCAGGATGCCTTTGTATTTCAAACCATCGCCCATCCAGGGATCATTGTAGGTTAATTCGACTGATTTTGAATCGAAGGTAGCCTGGTCCAAGATATAGTTGCTTCCTGAATTGGTTTTATCAATTTTGCCTTTGACGGTGATCAATGCATCACCTGGTTTTGCTGCGCAACTAGCTAATACACCTGCAAGCAGCACGAAAATTAAAACAATATACAAACTTTTTTTCATTACTAACTCCTCCAGTTAAATTATTTAGTTGTTTCCAGGAAACTTCGGATACAAACATTCTTATATCCATACATACGTTTATACGCAGTACCTTTCAGATCACCTCCTTCTTATCCTCTGCGAGAACCGCTTGAGCAGTGGCAGCATCAGTAATGAGTGTTTTTATGTAGCCACCTCTCAAAGCTCCCAATATTGCGTTAATTTTTTCCATTCCACCCGCAATTGCGATCACCTGCGGGATAGATTTCAATTGATCTAACTGGATGCCGATAACACCCAGGTTAGGAAGAACCTTGATGCCTTTATTATTAAAGAACCTTGCACAAATATCACCCACTGCACCTTGCTCTTCGAGCATAGCAAGAGTAGGTTTGGTGATGTGCTCGGCAAAAAACATGGAAGATATTTTCTGGAATTCCACTTGACCAATACCGACAATTGCAACATCCAATTTATTCCAGTATTCCGATATTTGAACTATCTCTTGCGTTTTGAGAAAGTCATGCAACATATCATCCTGTTCAATGAAAGCAGGTGCATACAAGGGGCGGTAAGTTCCAGAAAACGCAGCTGCCAACGCAGCTACCAGTTCATTCACCTGAAAATAGGGAGAGACATCTCCAATACCACCGATCAACGGGACGGCATGAATTCGCTTATGCTCATTCTTTGGAATAAGATTTATGGCTCTGTGTAATGAACGTCCCCAACCTACTCCAACAGTCTGGTTATCTTTTAGCGAACGATGGAGATATCCTGCTGCAGCAAGTCCTATCCCTGTCCTTAATTGCTCACCTTCCAACAAATCACCTGGCACAACTTCGATATCCTGGAGGTTGAATCGTATTTTTAACTCTTCGGTAAGGTCAAGGTCCATATTTCTTGGGAAAGGATCGACAATGATCGTTTTGATAATGCCATGTTCACGAGCAGAGATAAGCAGCCGGGAAGCTTTTTGCCTGGTGATATTTAAATGGGCGGCGATTTCTTCTTGCGTAAGATTATATTCATAATACAATCTTGCCACCTGAACCATCAGTTGAACTTCATCTCGAGTATACATAGATATATGCTCTCTAGGATTGCTTTCTGGTCCAAACTGTTTTTAATGCCGGGTAATAATCCCGATACCATTGATACAACTTTTCATATGTATTCTTATTCTCAATGTTCGGTTCAATGGGGGTTTTTGTCTGGATCATGTTGCCACAAGCTTCTTTCAAGTTGTGATAAATTCCCACACCTACACCAGCCAGGATTGCTGCACCCAAACAACCAGTCTGCGTTTCTACTGTGGGGGTAACAGTACGTTGAAGAATATCGGCTTTTACTTGATTCCAGAATTGACTGCGAGAACCTCCACCACAAATCACAAAATCTTTTGCAACAAACCCCGCTGCTGCCTCAGAAATATCCAGGGTGTGTCGAATGGCGAACCCAATACTCTCATACACTGCCCGGGTAAAATGCTGACGGCTGTGGTCAGAAGTTACACCAATAAATGCTCCTTTGGCTTCTGAATCCCATATTGGAGCTCTTTCACCGCATAAATAAGGAAGAAAAACTAAACCACCACTCCCTGCTGGAACAGACGCAGCTTCCTTTTCCATCAGGTCATATCTTATTGTACGTCCAAATTCTGGATAGAAGCAATACGCCAGCCATCGCAACACGTCACCACCGCATTGTAAAGGATTACATAGCCAACAGCCACTATCATCAAGACTCGTTACATATACAGCAGGGTTATTCAATTTATTGGGGATGGCAAGCGAAACGATTTCCGATGTGCCTGCAACGTCTACTGCTCTCCCGGGATAGAGAACACCACCCGCCAGATTATCGCAGTAGGCATCAATGGTGCCGATGATAACCGGCGTGCCAGTTTCTAAGCCAGTTTCCTGACTTGCAGCAATTGTGACTTTTCCTGCCACGGCGGTGGCTTTCGATACAGGCGGCAAAAGCTTGATCGGAAAGCCCAGTGTACTGAAATACTGTTCATCATAAGTATTGGTTTGTGGATTTGCCAGGCAATATGCACTGTTGGGATCGGTATGAATCTCACCTGTGAGATTCAAAGCAATGAAATCCTTTGGCTGAAGAATTGCAATCGATCTTTCTACATCTGCATGCCTGTGCTTGTTTAGCCACATGAGTCTGGCTGGTGGACAGGAAGAATCACCAACATATGAAGAACCAATCCATTCAACAGCCTGTACATCAGAAATATGTTCAAAAAGCCATTTACCCTCTTCGACTGCCCTGTGATCACTCCAAATAATCGCCCGCCCTAGAGGACGATGCTGTGCGTCTACCAGAACATGACCCGGGCATTGCCCACTCAATCCCACTGCTACGATCTGTTCAGGATCAATTCCCCGGGTAAGCTCTTTTAGAACAGTACAGACAGCTTCCCACCATTGAGCAGGTTCCTGCTCAGCCCAACCTGGCTGTGGGTTGAAAATATCTATACTGGCAGAAGTCTTCCCAAGCAAAACCCCTGTTTCATCAAACGCAGCAGCTTTTACACTGGATGTGCCAATGTCAATTCCAACCAGGATCTTATCCACTATATTTCCCCTCTCTGGTTTGTAGAGCAGCAATTTGATCGCGATAGGGCAATCCTTCGCGCGCACCTCGATGCTGGATTTTGTGAGCAGCCACCTGGCATCCAAGTTGAATGGCTTTCTGCCAGGAAAATCCCTCCAGAATCCCAGCTACCAACCCAACTGAAAAAGCATCCCCAGCACCCGTAGTATCCACCACCTGCTTGACTGGTTGCGCAGGAACCAGGGTCGATACCCCATCAGCAGCGAAAAGAACGCCTTTTTCCCCAAGGGTAATCATGGGAACAGGAATACCCATCTCAACCAATGCCATTACTATATCGTTGGGTTCCTGTTTACCAGTGATGCCTGCGGCTTCCACTTGATTGAATATAACTACATCTGCAGCTTCTAAGATGGGCAGGTAGTATTCTTCTCCCATGCCAAGCATGAGACCACCTGGGCAGTACACCACTTTCGCGTCGAATTTTAACTTCTTTATGGCAGCCAGCGCAACATCTGGGAAGGCATCTGCGATGTAGAGTACATCTACATCATCCAAAGCGGTAGGATGTAGATCACCCGGATCGACATAGATCGCTGATCCCCCTAGAGAAAAGATCATGCGCTCGCCCTGGTTGTTCACTGCAATGAAACAAGAAGCCGTAGACCCCTTCTGATCAATCTTTATGAAATCAGTTTGTACTCCGGCATTCCTGAAAGATTGCAGCAGTAATTTGCCATTATCATCATCTCCTATCACACCAAGAAATCGTACGGGATACCCAAGACGTGCAATGCCTTCTGCAACGTTCCCTCCCGTTCCACCGGGTACAGTCTGGCGGCTGTCTGCCATGACGATGCCATCAGGTGAAGGGAATTCCTTCACCTGTGCGATGATATCAACTGCTGCGGCGCCTAGTACTGCCACCAATGGAGTTTTTTGAAAGGGTTTCTCCATGTCTGGGTATCCCAATACGATATTCTTTTCAATACTTATATGTTTCTTTACATTACTCAGGTTTTTCAAACCTTATTCTTTTGGTGCTTCATTTTCCTTTGGTTCATCTGGAGGTAATGGTTCTTCTTCGCTCTCTTCCTGATAGATCATAGGTCCAACTGGTACGCCAATTTTTGGCAGACCAATGAAGAGTGGTACACCAATGATCATTGCACCCAAAGCAAACAAAAAGCGTTCTACAGGAGCAATAGGAAGAGTGGTATACCATATGGCTGGAGGAAGCTGGAAGAAGATCATCGCCCACAGGTTTCCCATAGCCTGGGTAACCACAATGCCAGCACCGGATGCACATAAGATCGCCAATCCCAATTTTCCTTTGTTAGGTGAAAGGAAGGGATCTTCTTTTCTGCCGATCCATGTACCAATGACGATGAAAGCCAACCCAAGAAAATAGAGCATGGGTGTAGCCCAGGCAGCCCGCCCATTAGGAAGCAGATACCAGATTCCCGTGAAGAGCAGAATGAGGGCAAGGGATACCCAATACTTCTTGCGCATGGCAAAGCCAGCGCCTAAGGCGCCTAGCATGGCAATGGTGAATTGCAGGGGGCCAAATAGTACTGTATGCGGTGCGATCAATTGTCCGATGAAACCGCCAACACCGGCCACGATCATCCCCACCCAGGGACCAAAGAAAATACCCGCCAGTGGAACGAGACAGTTGGCAATGTTAAAGGTAACACCAGTGCCAATAACTGGAAAGGCTGGTAATAAAGAAGCAACAGCCATCAAGGCTGCCCAAACTGCCATTACAGCAGGATGAGCGGTGATCAATTTCTTTTTCTTTTCCATCAAATTCCTCCTCCTTTATTTTCCTAAATTATTGCTTAACTGTTTCGCGTACTACTACCTGCTTATTGACCAGAGAAATGAGATCGACAACTTCAAGCCGATCTTTTGTCTGGCTTTTTACCTGTTGAAATTCTGTCATGCATGAGATACAGGATGTGACCAACATATTGGCTTTTGTATCAACCGCCTCTTGCCAGCGCTGCATGCCTGCGGTATCAGTAAGTTCTGGAAAGTCATAGCGCACAAAGGAACCAGAACCACAGCAGAAGGAATCACGTTTGTTGCGTGGCATCTCTACAAAACGGGAACCAGGGAGCGCTTCGAGGATAGTTCGAGGAGCATCATAGATCTTCAATTGGCGCCCCAAGGTACAAGGATCGTGATAGGTCATCACGGTTCCTGCTGGCATGTACTTTAATGATATATGCCCTTGCTCTAGTTCTTCTGCTACCAGTTCTACAATATTGACCGGTTTGAATGGCATTGCTTCGCCAAGAACTTCTGGAAGCTCGTTGGTAAAGGTCATTTGGCAGCCTGGGCATAAGAAAAGCATTTTCTCCACGCCAAGCTTCTGATAGGTTTCAATGTTGTGTCGCATGAATTCAGCAGCTTTACCAGCTTCACCGGCTGACATCAATGGGTGACCACAGCACCATTCTTCGGAAGAGATGGTATAGTCAACGCCCATTTTATCCAATAAAGATACGGCTTCAGTGGCGGCTGACTTGCGTACATAGGATGGTGTACAGCCTACAAAGAGTGCGATCTTCGCCTGCTTGTCGATATGAGATTTATCTTTCAACCAGGAGAAACGGTCAGCCTGTTCTTTAGAATAGGGATTCTTTTGCTGGTATGTATCCTGTGCAGCCTGTTTCAACCCTGGAGGGGTTAATCCTAGTTCTGCCATATCATTACGCATCGCCTGATAGACCTTGCGCAGGTCAATGCATTTAAAGCAGTGTTCAGTGCAAGAACCACATAAAGTACAACTGAAGACTCTGTCAGCGACGCTCTTATCGTATTTTAGCTCTCCTTCTAAGATCGCACGAGCGGTTGCAACTCTACCTCGACCTGCATAGGTCTCATATTTCCCGCTTTCATAAGCAGGACATTGTTGATAATTCTTACCGACCCAGCTGAGGTCAAAGCAGAAACCACAGCGCAAGCATTGGAAAGTAACATCGCCAGTTTCTTCAATATGCAATCCCTGAGGTGCAGCATGATCAGGAATTTTTCCTACGGTGGGATCACCAGCCAGCATTAGCACACCCGGATTCAAGATGTGATTGGGATCCAAAGCATCTTTCAGTGTTTGCATAAGTTGGTAACTGCTTCCCAGTTTGGGCATGATATAGGGGGCGATACCCGCTACAATACCACCAGGAGACATCCATTTGCTGTACATCAATTCAGAAATGTCGCGTCGTACTTTGATCCCGTATGCACGAGATTCGGGTCGCCATTCCGGATTTAATGTGTCCACCCACAAGAAACCACCATTCCGTGAGAAATAAACATCAAAACCTTTGACCGCCATACCATGTTTGGTCCACTCTTCACGAGTATCATCGATATATTGGTTGAGGGCTGGAATAGCCTGTTTCAGATCCTGGGTGGCGATAAAGCCGGATACTTCTGGGCAGTAATAAGGACGGCTACCATAATAGGTGCTTGGGCCATCGTTTCGCAGCCAGGAGTACATATGTTCAGTCCAATACAGTTTGGTGGCATTTGCATCTTGTGCAATCCCGCGGAAGCTCTCGCAGATTGTTTGTCCAGCTTGTTTTCTCTCAAGAGTACGGGTTCTGCTGTCACGGATAATGACATGCAGGGTGTATTTTCCAACCTTGCCTGTAGGATGAGGGCCGCCAAATAAGCCAATGATAAAGGTGCCGACTTCCTGTTTTTGCATTGCGCTAACCGCATCTATCGCGTCATCCAGTTTTTCAAAGGTGTAGAAGAGATAATCTTCAGCCTCGGGTATTCGGCGGATCTGTAATGCAGCTTTGGTAATGATGCCCATTGTGCCACAAGAGCCAATAAACAACCCTGCCAGGTCAGGCCCATTAGCACCCCGCTCGATAATCTTGTTGCCATTGGCATCGTTGGCTGCTGAACCGGTATGAATGATAGTTCCATCGGGAAGTACTACTTCTATGGAGATCACGTGATCGCCAACCATACCATATTCCGTGATCCCGTGTGGAACAGCATTGTATGCAATGGTGCCACCGACTGTAGCTGAGAACATGCCGCCACCACCAGGAGCAGCCAGTTCCCATCCATATTTCTTCAGTTCACCATCAATAGCGTGCCAGACAGTACCAGCCTCGGCATATACCATTTGTTTTTCGAAATCAACTTCGAAAGAATTCATGAGGTCAAGCGCCAGAACGATGCAGCCATTCATAACACCATTATCGACGAATGTAGTTGCACGTCCCCACAGGAAAAGTGGTTTCTTAATTTCGTTGGCTAATTTTACAATCTGCACGATTTCATCAGTGCTTTTTGGACGGCAAACATACCCGGGAATACCACCCGTGGAAGGTCCGCAATCGCGTCGGTATGCCAACAGGTCAACATATTCATTGGTGACGTATTGGGGTCCGCAAATCGCCTGTAGTTTTGTTAGGATCTCATCCATGTCTTTTCCTTTCATACATGCTCTTGTTCGAGTGAAGGTGCATTAAGCTTCTGCAATAATGCATCAGCCATTGTTTGTACGCTCAATGGAGTGCGTGGCAAGCCTAATTCGGGCGGTAAAGCTTGACCTAATTCTGTGATCTGGGGCGGAATAATATATGCCTGCCGGACGACTTCAGGCTGCGAGAAAACAGCTTCCGTTACATCATCCAATAATAATTTTCCACCACTCATTACGATAACCCGCTTTGCGTACTCTGCGACTAATGCCATGTGGTGAGTAACGAAAACTACTGTTCGCCCCTGTTCGTGAAGTGCCCGGGCTATTTGCATGATCTGATGACATCCCTTGTAATCTTGACCCGTGGTTGGCTCATCCAGTATGATGATCTCAGGATCAAGAGCCAAAGCACTGGCAATGACTACTTTAGCCCGATCACCTTTTGACATGGCAGGAGGAAATTCTTCTCTTCTTCCTTCCAATCCAACTACCTTGAGAGTCTCCACGATACGTTTTTCAATTTCTTCGGGTGGCAATCCAAGATTTTTTGGTCCATAGCTGATCTCTTCAGCTACTGTTTGCGCAAAAAGCTGTTGATCAGGGTTTTGCAACACAAAACCTACATGTTCAGCCATTTCTGCTACTGCAGTTTTTTTGGTATCTCTGCCTGCAACCAATACCGTTCCTGAAGTGGGTCGCAGCAACCCAAGCAAATTCTTTAAAACGGTGGTTTTTCCAGAGCCATTTTGTCCGATCAGTGCAACAAACTCACCTTTTTTGATCTCAAAAGATACACCTTTTACAGCATGTACATTCAAAGGCTGATAGATGTAGTCAAGATTTTCCACAAGGATGGACGTTTGAGCGCCTTCAACGGTTTTATGGTTTTCTGGAACGATAGTAACTTTACCTGATCTATCGCCCACCAATTGAATGACATTTTCTTTGGCCTCATCAATCGTGATCGGGAAGGAAGAGAAAGGTTTCTCAACTTCCTGCATTTTCGCAGCAAGTTGAGAAACCTGAGGAGAACGGATCATCAATTTCTTGAAAAGAGGCAGATTGGAGAAGATCTGGCGAGGTGTGCCATCGGCTTCAAGCTTGCCTTCATTGAGGACAATCACCCGATCCATATGGCGGGCAATCATTTCAGAGGCATCGGTTGCCATGATGACAGTCATGCCATATTTCTGATTCAACTCGCGTGCAACTGAAAGGACTTCTTCTACACCAACGGGATCCAATTGCGATGTAGCTTCATCCAATACCAGAATATCTGGCCGCATAGCAATATTTGCTGCAATTGCCAGGCGTTGCTTTTGGCCTCCAGAGAGTGATGTAGGCAGTCGGTCTTCAAAACCCTTCAGCCGCACAACATTCAATGCCCAAGCCACCCGTTCTTCAATATCTTCAGGGGACAGGCATAGATTCTCAGCGCCGAAAGCAACTTCACTTTTCACCGAGGAGGTAAATAATTGGGTTTCAGGATCCTCCAAAACGATACCAACTTTGGTTGCGAGAATGGAAATGCCTGCTTGCTGGGTATCTAGCCCGTGAACAAGGACTTTACCGGCTAATCGTCCACCTATGCTATTGGGGATAATCCCATTCATCATCTGGCATAAAGTACTTTTTCCTGCGCCATTCTCCCCCATGATGGCAACGAACTCACCCTCATGAATAGTAAGATTCATGTGGGTGATAACCCAACGCTTACTGCGAGGGTAACGATACGATACATCCTGGAATTCAATGACGGGCGTTTTTATGGTATTTCTCCTGGTAAAGAATTACAGATATCTTGAAAGGACGATAAAACCAATAGTGACCACTACCGTGGCGATCATGAAAAGCCAATCGGCGGTACGCATTTTCAGATCTTTCAGGTAAGTGCGTTTCTTTGAAGCACCAAATGCTCGAGAATCCATGGCAACTGCCATGAGTTGGGCACGGCGCATGGAACCGATTACAAGTGGGGTTACCAGTGCCGGATAAGCTCTTAATTTCTCACCTAGTTTCCCTTTTTCAAATGTTTGCATGGCACGCAATTTTTGTGCATCAACAATGACTTTAGTTTCTGTTTGAAGAAGAGGGACAAGATTAAGGGCAGTGGTCATGGTATAAGCCATGGTGTATGGCAAGCCCATTTTTGTCATCCCTAATGCAAAATCCTGTACCGGTGTGGTATAGCTGATCAGTGGCAGCATGATGATCATCGCCATCAGGCGAAGAGCCAGCACAAAGGAGTAGATAATTCCTTCCAGTGTGATCTGCCCAAATCCTTTACCAATGGGAATGAGAGGTTTGATTAGTGGAGTTGCACCCGGATAGAAAATTGCCTGTATCACAAAGAGAAAAGCAGCAATAGGCAATAATACTTTCATGAAACCCAGGAACACACTGAACGGTAGTTTTGCTGAGAACCATAGCAGAATAATCAATCCAAAAACCAATGCTGCTATAAAAAAGTTATTAATCATCAAGATGCCAGTACACGCAATAAGCATGAAGATGATCTTAATACGTGGATCTAGACGATGAAACAAGGTATTGCCGGGGTAGTAAGAAATTAAAGAACTCACTTGATACTCCTGTCAGGTGGCACTAAAGTGTAGATCTTGTCTGAAACCGCTGATTTCTATGTCAATTGCCTTGATCTCTGATTTTATTGCAGCTTCGTCTACCGTCTTCAAAACACGATTACGCATCACAATATCACCGTTAATAATGGTGTCACGTACATCACTGGATTTAGCGCAAAAAACAAGCATATTAAATAGATCTAAGTCATGAAATGGAGCCAGATGAGCTGACTGCGTTTCAACTACGATCACATCAGCCAGCTTACCAGGATAGATTTCTCCTGCATCCAGGTGGGCTACCTGAGCAGCATTAGTGGTAGCCATTTGAAAAGCATCAATTGGCTGAAGGGCATTTGCATCATTGTTGGCGACTCGTGCCAGCATTACAGCCGCACGCATTTCTTCCCACATATCCAGAAGATCATTAGAAGCGCAGCCATCAGTTGCCAGGGAAACCAGGATATCCATTTTACGCATCGGAACAATGGGAGCAATTCCATCCGAAAGCTTCATATTACTCTTAGGGCAATGCACCACCTGCGCGTTGGCTTGTGCAATGAGTTGAAGATCGTGCTGACTGCAATGAACACAATGAACGGCGCTCAAGGAATTATTCAATAGACCGAGATGATCCAGGTATTCAACAGGCGTTCTTCCTGTATCCCGTACCAGATCACTGACCTCTTCTGCTGTTTCTGCAATATGGATCTGCATGCCAAGGTGATTATCTACTGCCACTTTGCCAGCCCATTGGAGAAAATCATCAGTACACAAAAAGAGTGTAGAAGGCGCAGGAAAGACAGTGGTCAACCCATCAGGGTTGTGATGCTCAGCGATGAAATCCATCATCTGGTCTTTCATCGCAGATTCTGAAGAACGAAGTTCTTCAGGTACCCATTTATTCGAAAGAGTATATGCAAGCACACCCCGAAATCCAACATCCTTCCAGGCATGAATAATGGAAGGAAAAATCGTATCCATATTGATGCAACTGGTAATTCCGCCTTTGATCATTTCTATGGCGGAGATCGCTGTCCAAAGATACGGAAGGCGCTGACCATCTCTATTGATCACTTTACGCATAGCGCCAATGTTTGGAAATAAAACTTCATTACACCAGGGCACCAAAGGAATACCCTTCGAGATGCCTTTCATCAAGTTTTGATAAAGGTGAGCATGGGTATTGACGAAACCAGGCATGACAACACAATCATTGCCATCTAGTATTTCTGAATCAGCAGGGGCAGCAATGTTTTTGCCGACCTGGGCGATTCGATTCCCCTCAATTAACAGATCAACATCTTGCAAAATGCAAGTAGGGGATTGGACAAGATACGAGCAGTGGCGGATGAGAATAGTCAAAGAGACCGTTCCTTTTTGAGAAATTGCTCATAACATTTGCACAAATCTCCCTTTATAATAGCCCGATGTCGGGGCTCATTCAACGAAGAATGTCACATAGAATTTAGATTTAAGTCATATGAACCAACAAGGACTGGGCTAAAGCAAAAACTGATGATTGCATTATCGCTGTAGAATTGCTACAATGATTATCAGTCGTACGGCCGACCGAATGAAAACAAAACGAAACCTCTCTCGCGAATACATTCTGGAAGTTTCCAGCGAACTGGTAGCCAATAAAGGGGTTGAAACCAGCCTGGCAGATATTGCTGCTAAATTAGGAATATCGAAAGGTACACTGTATTACTATTACCCCTCAAAAAGCGATTTACTCTTCGAAATCACCAATCGTCATTTTGACCAGATCACCAATCAATTGCTTGATCAAATAAAACACCTCGATCCTTCCATTCCGCCGGCCGAAGCAGTCTATCAGGTGATGCAAACTCTCATCAGAGAAACAGTACGGGGACGTCTTCATCATTACCTGATCGAAGAGGCACTGACCTCTAATCCACGATTAATTGCCAGATTTAAGGAAAAGTATGAAGAATGGAAAGCGATGGTCCTTGAGGGATTGGAACATATTCTAGAAAATTCTCCATCGAAAAAAGCTATTGCGAATATCATTTTAGCAACAGTCGATGGATTGATCCTGCAGAACCTGATAGGAATTGACGACTATCCGCTCGAAGAAATCTCATCATTAATTACTAGAGGGTAAATAACCTTTTCCTGAATTTCTCGTGAAGTAAAAAATAAATATTTTATTTTTGATGGAGGAGCTATGCAAGAAGTAGTGGGTTCTACCAATAAAGTTCTTGAAATCAACTTAAATACAAAAAAAATTGAGACCATCGAAATTACCCCTGAAGAACGAAAAATGTATATTGGGGGAAAAGGATTGGGGCTATACTACCTCTCCTCCCGGTTGCCAATACAAACCGATCCCCTCTCTCCGGAAAATGTATTGATCTTGATGATGGGACCGCTTTTGGGTACCAATGCTCCCTGTAGCGGACGGTTTGAGGCGGTCACCAAATCACCTCTTACCGGTATTATCGCATCTTCTTCTTGCGGAGGACCGTTTGGGATGGCATTAAAAACCGCAGGTTATGAGGGATTGATCCTGACCGGGAAAGCCGCGACGCCCACAACCATTCTGATCACTCCAGAAGGTGTCAGTTTCGAAGATGCCACATCGCTGTGGGGACAAGATACCCACAATACACAGAAAGCATTAAACCTGGAGAAAAAAGACGGAGCTTTGGTGATCGGTCCGGCAGGTGAAAATCTTGTCTCCTTTGCAAACATCATGTCTGGTGAACGTTTTCTGGGGCGCGCTGGTCTGGGGGCTGTGATGGGATCAAAGAATGTCAAAGCCATTGTAGCAAGAGGCGGCGCATACAAGATCGTAATGTCTGACCAAAAGAAATATCAGGCTTTACAAAAGAAAGCAGTTGGCCGGATCAATGCCAATGAGTTCACTGGAAAGACATACCGCAGTTTTGGAACTGCTTCAAATGCAAAATATTGCAACGAGGGCGGTATTTTGCCCGTCAATAATTTCTCTGTTGGTCAGGATGACCGCTCAACAGCCATCAGCGGGCAAGTCATGCGCGGTCAGTTCCAATATATACCCTCCACCTGCCGCCCTTGCTCAGTACAATGCGGGCATAAGGGAAAGTATCCTGATGGAGAACGCCAGGTTCCCGAATACGAAACCATTGGATTAATAGGTTCGAATTTAGGGATATTTGATCCGGTACAAATTTCGGATTGGAACGAGATCTGCGGAGCAATGGGTATGGATACCATCTCTGCGGGCGGCACCCTCGCTTATGTAATGGAAGCCAGTGAAAAAGGCTTATTTCCGGCGGCTCTCCGCTTCGGCAATCCAGAAGGAGTTTCGGAAGCCCTGCAAGATATTGCATACCGGCGCGGATTGGGCAATGAAATGGCAAATGGCTCACGCTGGTTGGCGGAGAAATATGGAGGAAAGGAATTTGCCATTCAGGTCAAAGGATTGGAAATGGCTGGATACGATCCGCGGGGTTCATGGGGGCAAGGTGTTGCTTATGCCGTAGCAAACCGGGGAGCCTGCCATCTCTCCGCAACCATCTTTCCGCTGGAAGTGTTTTTTGGTTTTCTCAATCCTTTCACTACCACTGCCAAAGTTCAATTCGTGCGTTTCTTCGAAAACCTTTATTGTGCTGTCAATTCCATCCAAACCTGTCTATTCACCGGTTTTGCCTATATTCTAGATGCGCCTATCGTAAAATACACCCCTAAACCCATTTTGAGTCTTGCCATGCAAATGCTCCCCGATGTAGCAATCCAGATGATGGATGTTTCGATGTTCTCCAATCTGCTATCACTTTCTACTGGAGTGAAATTTTCTCCTCGCCAGATGTTGAATACCGGTGAACGTATTCATCTGCTGGAAAGATATATGAATGTACGAGAAGGGATCTCCCGTAAAGATGATACCCTGCCCGAACGGTTTCTCAGGGAAGGCAGGTTGGCTGATAAACAGAAAAGAGTAGTTCCACTGGATGCGCTCCTGGATAAATATTATGCCATTCGTGGATATACTCTCGCTGGTATTCCCACAAAAGAAACCCTGCAAAAACACCACATTGAACCCGTCAAAGACTATGAAAAACTGTATCAGGGTAAGGAAGTGAAGAAATTAAAACCCCATAGCAAATGGTTTAAAGATTTGGTGGTCAGTGTTGTTTTCTTTGTCCTTGGACGTGCTTTACAGTCATTATCCCGCGTCGATGAAACCATTAAAAAAGAGGTGGCAACCTGGCAGGCGGATACAATGACACTTTTTAAGGTTTTGCCTAAAGGTCCACGAATGGCATTTCAAAAGAAATCAGATGGCACACTGGTTTATCGGGGCACCAAAGTAGGGGATGATGATGCAACGATCATCATCAACTTTAAGAATCTGGAATGTGCATTTTTAATGTTGACTGCGCAAGTAGGTACTGCCAGAGCTTATGCCGAGCATCGAATGAGCGTAAAAGGAGACCTATCGATTGCCATGTCCATCATTCGCTGCTTGAATATTGTGGAAAGATACTTATTTCCAACCATCATTGCAAAGAACGTGATCAAACGCCTGCCACAAATACCATTTTATACAAGGCACATTCGCCGGCTTTGGGTTTATGTAACGGGTGTGCTTTTTGGACTATAAAACGAGAGGATATTAACCATGATTCCTAATTACTATGAATTCTTAAGCCCAGTAAAAATCATTTCAGGTCATAAAGCCCTGGATAACCTGCCCTATGAGTTAGATCAAATGGGAGCTCATAAACCCATCTTGATCACAGACCAGGGGGTAACAAAAGCAGGTCTTGTTCAAAAGGTTGTCGATACCTTTGCCGATTCGGAAGCCGTGATCGGTGCCATCTTTGATCAGGTACCTCAAGATTCTTCATCGAAAATAGTGAATGAGATTGCCGGTATCTATCGCCAGGCAGGTTGTGATTCCATCGTTGCGGTGGGTGGCGGTTCTGTGATCGACACAGCAAAAGGCTTGAATATCGTTGTCACCGAACGAACAGACGACCTGTTGAAATTCTCTGGTGCTGAGATGCTAAAAAAGCAAATGCAACCTTTCATTGTCATTCCCACTACAGCAGGGACGGGCTCAGAGGTTACCTGTGTAGCAGTGATTTCCGATCCAGACCGGCATCTAAAAATGAGCTTCACCTCAAATTTCTTATACCCACGTGCCGCTATTCTTGACCCGCGCATGACATTGACACTACCACCTATGATCACTGCCGCGACAGGAATGGATGCACTGACTCATGCAATGGAAGCCTACATCAGCCTGCAGAAAAACCCCTTGAGCGATGCATATGCAGTGAAAGCTATTGAAATTATTTCGAAGAACCTGATATCCGTTGTGAAGGATGGCAATAACCGTGATGGTCGCCTGGCACTAGCCAATGCATCCACTATGGCAGGGATTGCCTTCTCCAATGCGATGGTTGGTGTGGTACATAACCTGGGTCATGCTACCGGTGGAGTATGCAGAGTACCTCATGGTGTTGCCATGAGTATTTTCCTTCCATTTGGTTTGGAATTCAATCAGCCCAAGATGGGTGACGAGATAGCAGAAATGTTATTACCCCTGGCAGGGAGCGAGGTTTTTAGTACCACTCCAGTCAACCAGCGTACTACAAAAGTTATCTCTTTGATCAAAGACATGAAGAATGAATTGTATGATCTCTGCAAACTGCCCCGCACTTTGAAAGAAGCAGGTGTTGCTAAAGAAAAACTACCAGACATTGCACGCACGGCATTAAACGATGGCGCTTCCACCTATAATGTAGAAGAAGTAGAATATGAAGATGCATTGATGTTACTGGAAAAAGCCTACGAATAAACTTGTTCTGATCCTTGATGATTAAATACAAGAATTCCGAAGTTTAAATTAAACTTCGGAATTCTACTTTTCTTATAAATATTCGCGCAACTGGCGAGAACGGCGCGGATGCCTCAATCTTCGAAGCGCCTTCCCCTCGATCTGACGGATGCGTTCACGGGTCAACCCAAATTTCGCTCCCACTTCTTCCAGGGTGTAATTTCGACCGTTTTCCAATCCGTAACGCAAGCGTAAAATCCGCGCTTCACGTGGGGGTAATGTCTCTAATACCTCTTCGATCTTCTCACGCAGCAACCGGCTGTAAGCGCTTTGGATGGGAGTTGGGCTGATGGTATCTTCCACAAAGTTACCCAACTCTGATTCTTCATCATCATCACTGATGGGGCTTTCAAGGGAGAGAGGCAGCCATGATACTTTCAACATCCATTCTACTTTTTCGATGGGTGTTTCCAGAGCTTTCGCCAGCTCTTCCACTGAAGGCTCCCGTCCCAATTTTTGCTCGATCTCATGAGAGGTCTTGTACAACTGCCGGATGCGATCCACCATGTGCACTGGCACACGAATAGTGCGACCCTGATCAGCAATAGCACGGGTGATAGTCTGCCGTATCCACCAGGTGGCATACGTAGAAAAACGAAAACCACGCTGGTATTCGTACTTTTCAACTGCTTTCATCAGACCAAGATTGCCTTCCTGGATCAGATCAAGGAATGGCACTCCCCTGCCCATATACCGCTTTGCAACAGAAACCACCAGGCGGGTATTGGCTTTGATCAGATGCTCACGCGCCATCTGCCCATCTGTGATCAATTCTTGAAGTTCAAGCCGTTTTTCTGCCGGGCAGTCGCCATTGTGCCTGATGAGATCTTTTTCAGCTTCTCTGCCACGTTCAATACGTTGTGCCAGATCGATTTCCTCACTCATATTCAATAGAGGGACGCGTGCCATCTCTTTTAGGTATAACCCGATAGTGTCATCACTTGAAATGGGGGTTAAATCGGCATAGAGATCAAATTCGCGTGAATTTTCGAGCTCATCTTCATCCACAAGCTCGTCAGTTTCTGATTGATCAAGAATATCGACGCCCCGTCGCCTCAAAGCCAGCATGATGGCATCCAGTCTTTCACTGTCACGAGTGACGTCGGGACACATTTCCATCAGATCATCCGTCGTGAGATATCCCTGTACTTCTGCTCTTTCCAGAAGTATAGCCAGGGTTTCAACGCCTAATTTTCTCCGCCCTAACGTTGTCATGCCCTACCCTCCTTTTCGGCTGCGAATGTTTAGGTTTATTAGTAGAGATAGTGTTCAGCCGAAACTTAACTCTGTTTCGCCACATGCTCACAGGTAGTGACGTTGAGATCTTCGCCGCACACCACACACAACCCTTTGCAATCCTCCCGGCAAAGTGGTTTGATGGGCATGTCGAGCAAGATATATTCGCGCACCAGAGGCGACAGGTCAATATTCCCATCTTCTGGAACATATAACCCTGAATCTGTCACCGATCTGCTGCGAAAAGCAAATAATTCTTGAAAAGAAGCTTTCAAGGATTGATCAAATTCAGCCAGACAGCGTACACACTCGGCATTCACATCAGCCGTAAAATCTGCTTGAACCAGAATCCCTTGTGGTGTACGTCCTACACGGGCTACTCCTTTGAAATTCTTCAAAATGAAATCGGAAGTAATCCGTAATTCGGGCAGGTCAAAATGGATATCCCTGCTTTCCCCTACAGCCTGATTCATTAAAAAACCAACGTTAATCTTTAATGGATTTTGATACCCTCTCACAACAGCATTCCTACCGTGTTATCTTGTATAATTCATCAAAACGACAAACCACGACAGCAGATAATTGCATCGTGGTCAGATATTAAAGGGAATTTTGGTATGCACATGAATCCTCTGGCATTGTAGCCAATCTGTCAGAGATAAACTAAAAAATATTATAGCACCTTGAATATACGAAGTCAACCATTTGTGATGAAATTCATGTAAATTATAGGAAACGTATATGTCTATTCCTCTTCTGATCGCAACCTGGAATCGCGGAAAAATCCACGAAATGAAAGCTTTACTGGCAGATATGGCGCGAGAAAATTCTGGCACTGCTGGCGAAATTCAATTAATTACCCCCACCCGTAGGGATATTTCTTCAACCAGTATTCAAAATGAAAATCAACGAGGAAATCTCCAGATCAATGATGCAATTTTCGAATTATTAACCCTTTCAGATGTGGATGTTAAATTTCGGGTAGCCGAAGATGGCAAATCTTATGCTGAAAACGCCCTGCGTAAGGCATTGCAGTATTGCCAAGCAAGCAGATTGCTTACCCTTTCGGATGACAGCGGGCTGGAAGTGGACGCATTGGATGGCGCGCCCGGACTGCATTCAGCGCGCTACGTTTCTAAACCTGATGCCACTGATGCAGATCGAAGGCGAGCATTGGTAGAAAATTTACAAAGTTTTGCCCATCCCTGGACAGCGCGCTTTCGCTGCACGGTTGTGATCGCGGTACCCAAAGGTTGGTGTTTACCAAAATCTCCTGCACCTATCAGTGTGGTTGATGGCATCGCCCTCTTTCAGACCGAAGGGATCTGTGAGGGAGAGATCATCGAAATCGAACGCGGCAGCCACGGTTTTGGCTATGATCCCATCTTTCAACTGGCTGGCGCTTCCCAAACGATGGCAGAGCTGACCACTATGGAAAAGAACCAACTCAGCCACCGGGCAAAAGCAGTGAAGGCAGCAATACCCCTGTTGAAAAAACTGGCGGGATGATCATTCTGAGGTGAGGTGTGGCTTACCCAGTCCTTGAACAAGAGTATGAGAGCATCATTGCAGCTCTGAAGAAATCAGGGGTCATTACAATATTGCCAATGTCCAAAGCCCTGGGGGTGACCGGGATCGATGGCCAAGAATATCCAGCGCCAACCCTTGAACAGGTGAGGGAAATCTTTTTAAGCAACCAGCTATTCATAGAGAGGAAAATGCAGCAAGGGTTCATACAACTTCAGATAACCCCAATAGCTATACCGATATCCGTGCTTATCGATCGGGTTGCGGGCTCACTGACCCGGCATGCTGCTGAAGGAAACCTTTATCAGACCCGACAATATGGTTCTGACATCGATTTACCCGTTCAACTCAACAAGAAAGAAGCAGTCTGGATGTGGGCGCGGATACGATCGATACTCGATACCCCCCGCCTTATCTACTTTCCGAAAGAATATTTTCCCCAGAACCACCAGGGACTTACAAAAGAAGAAGTTTTTGTTAGCAAGCAACTGTGTGTTGTGCCGGGCTGGAGTGTAGGTCTCATCGAATCCGATACCATCATGCCACAACCCGGGCAAGGAAAAATACTTGCCGGTAGAAGACAGTTGGAAGGACTTCTCCACCCACGCGAATTCTTGCAAATATTGAACTTGCCGTCTTATGAGGGAGAAACCGGCTGGGTGCTGGAGGATTTCCTCACATACTTCATCATCCAACTTGAAACAACCAACCAGGTCAGCCATGACCGAGCAGATGGCAACGCCCTGTGGCTTCTGGGCACTTATGTGTCAGACCTGGAACGCACGCCGAATCTCGTATTGGTTGGCTATTGGTCACGGGATGTAGGACGGAAGCTCTACCTGACATCACATCGAAGTGGCAATAGATTGAAAATGTGTGTGGCGCGTTCGATGGTAAGATTAAGCCCGTGATTGATTTATTTTGAAATAAAAAGGATATCCACTATATGAAATATGTACTGAAATTTATTACGCTCGCCCTGATATTGACTGCATATGCCTGCAGTCCCCAAAAACAGAATGAAGCACTTTCTGCAACCGAAACAATCCAGGTTCAACCAACCATTACAGCTACAGCCGATGAAGCAGTTGAGAATCTTGCCCAGTTGCCAGAAAGCCCTGCAGGATTTGAATGGAAGTATGTACCGGATATCAAAACGGCCCTTCTGATGCCTGATGATTGGTATTTTAAGGAAGAGACCGGAAATGAGAGTTATCCAGGTATTGCTGTGTACATCACGCCACAGGATATGGAGCAGTCGGGCGGCTTCAGTACCGGGCAGGCGGTATTTATGTTAGCCAACGCAGATGATCTGGAAAGCCTTTCAACGGATATCCTGGAAGGTTTTGCCAAAGCAGAAACGACTACGAAAATTTTGGATGCCTGGGATTACACATATGGTGATCATACCCAACACAATCTAATGATCCAGGCTAGTATTCCCGCAGAAGAAGGAAACAATCAAGAAATGACGATCCAGTACTCAACTGTCATCGAGAATAACGCTGTGTATCTCACAATCTTCCAGAGCCCAACAGCAGACTGGGAAGAAAATGTGAAAATCTATAAAACGATGATGGATAACATGGCGATATTCAGTGTGACAGATTAATGGGAAGACCCTGAAATAAATCTAAATCCATTACTCAAATTCAAAAAACATGGCTTCCATCAAACAAGGAAGCCATGTTTTTTGCGATGCATAGGGCAACACTCTATCGATTTATATGTGTATCTCACTAACTACTTTTTTCAAAGGTGCTTTTGCTGCAACACAACATCACACCAGTTTGTATAATTAGAAATAACGAGCCTAACATCATTATTTCTGAAACAAGGCATAATTGAAAATTTCGGAGGAAAGGGAACCATGCGTAATAAAAAGCGTGCAGTATTCCTCTTCACCCTGGTAACACTTGCCCTCTTTTCTATAGGATGCAATTTTCCGGTGTTGCAATCCCCAACAGAAACATCTACCAGTATTCCTTCTCCTACAAACACTCTCGAACAAACTGCCACCCAAACACCGGAAATTCTCGAAACGCCCCCTATCACCTCGGGTCCATTCAACCTTGTTGCAATAGTGAACCAGGTGATTACTGGCACTGTCGATTCATTGATCGCTACCGAAGATGGCTCTTTATGGTTGACCACTGATAAAGGGGTTGTGAAGGTCACCGATATGGGATTATCTGTTTATCTCTCGGGCATGGTAGGGAAAATTGCAGGTATTGATTCCAGTGGGCGTGTGTGGGTAGTCAACGAAGATATGAGCCAGATCGCGGCATGGAATGGGAAAGCCGGGACAATCTATGGAAGTGATTCCGGCTGGACACCTGTTTCGTTAATGAATTACCCCTATGTGCGTGGTGGAAGAACTGACCCCTTGGGGCGGGTCTGGTTTGCAACCTCGCAGGACGTTCGTTTTTTGGAAGGCAACCTCTGGACGGTTATTTCACCGCAAGAAATGAGCATGGAACCAACCACGCAAGAAGACCTGATGCCTGACTACAATGTTTTCATCTTGAAAGATGGTAATGTGTGGGTGGCTGAATGCGATTGGGGTGGACCTGGACCTTTTGGAGGGCAGGGTATACGCTGGTTGGATAATGGGATCTGGAAAGGAAAAAGCTCGCCAGTAGCGTCTGGTTGTGCAACCACTGTTGCTGAAGACAGCGCCGGGCATGTTTGGGTGGGCGTAGAGAACAGCTTATGGTGCTACGACCCCGCATCGGATACATGGGAGGAATTCTCCCCGCCTGAATCCCCCATAGCGGAGATGCGTTTCGGCTTTGTCAACTTTATCGCAGTGGATCCAGATGACACTGTCTGGACAACCCTGGTTTTGTGCGGTGGGGCGAGCTGTTTTGGAAGCAGCGTACTCTATCACCTGCGGGACGAAACCTGGAACCAGATTGGCGAGGTCAGCGAATTCGATTATGGATATTGGGGACCCCTCTTTGATGCTGCGGGCACTCCGTGGATCTTCTGGACAGGAGGGATTTATCGAATACAGGGAAACACGCCCGAACTGGTTTCTCCCCTGGCTGGCAGGCTGGGCGCCATAGATGGTAATGGGAAGTTATGGCTCGTGGCTCCGTACGAAGGGCAAGATGCTCTCTGGGTAATGAATAATTGAATAAAATGATTTATAAAAGAACAATCTTTTTGATCAGGAAATAATAAATTAATGCAATTTTCTTGAGAACTTATTTATTTCACAGAATTTTTAATTAGCTTTAATTTCCCATCCTAAAAAGGTTATCTTTGTCATAATATAGTTAGGTACATTTCTCTTCACGGATTACCGGGGAAAAAGACTAGAATACTTCTGGATATATTGGAACCAAATATCCAATTTATAAATAATTCCAGGTTATTCATATTAATACTGTCTACCTGGAAGAAAAGGACATTGATATGAATCCAAAAGAAATCTCTGAAAAAATTGTTAGCATTTTACATCTTGAAACCGAACCAGTAGCCATTAAGTTGTACAAAGATCGTAAGGATCTTCCCCGTCATCCACAGAACATCAAACAAAATTTCTGCCAGCTAGTTTCAATGGCACGCTACCAGGGTCGTAGCAACAGCAGCGTGGCTGATAATATGATCTGCGCCTTTGGTGCTTCTTGCCTGGGTCTGATTGAAACTCCTGAGGTCATTACATCAGGTAAAGCAGCACTTGGTGTTTATACTGCCGATGAAAAAGCTTCAAAGAAATTTATGTCCAATGTATTCAGAATCGGCGATAAAGGTAAAAAATTCGACGGCGTCATGGTCAAACCCTTGGCAGCAGTTGAAAACGAAGAACCAGATGCGGTAATCATCTATGTCAATCCAGCTCAGGCAATGCGTTTGATCCACTCCTGTGCATACGACAATGGCGAAAAAGTTACTGGTGATACAGTAGCTGAAGGTGCCATGTGCTCCTGCACTGCATATGCCATCGCTGAAGGTAAACCTAGCGTCGGCTTCCCATGCGCGGGTGATAGGATTTTTGGTGGTGTTCAGAATCACGAACTGGTGTTCACCCTCCCATACAAGATGGTGAATGATAAATTTGTTGATGCGCTCGAAAAAACCGCTGCGGGTGGCTTCTCTGTCTTCCCAGTACCGCCAAACATGTACTGGACTCCTGCCATGCCCCCATCATACTCTGTTCAACCAGAATATTTAAAGAAATAGCACAACCAAACAGAATTAAGTTGTTCCAGGCACCTCCCGGTTTCGGGAGGTGTTTTTTGATTGCGGGCAGGGAAAGAAGAAGCACGAAGTAATACCTCCTATTAAGTTGATTGACTGTTTAAAAGGGCAGAAAGATGATAGTTTACTAAACAAAGAAACGCTGAGTATATTTTTGATATTCACGAACTCAACAATTCAGTCATATTTCGTTTTATCAATTGTGAAATTGATGCTCACACAGAGTTCAGATCTTTTATTACCAGTAGATTACCTTTAGTTTCAATCAATTGGGAATATTATTATGCGCCATCAAAATAAATAGCAATAAATCCATCCCTACCTCAAGAATCTAACAGGTGATTGTAAGGTTAATCTCCCCGAATCAAGGTATATTATTTTGTGGGAGCTATTTCTCCCGTAGTAAAAATACTCGAAGCTGGTAATCGAAGAGAGACCTTCCAACATGATTTCGCAATACCTCTACCTTTTTTCCCTTGCAGCCGGAACCCTTACTTCCCTCACAATTTCTGCACTTGCATGGCAGCATCGCAACAGAAAGAGTACCTCCTATTTTGCTGGCATGATGCTGGCTATGGGTATCTGGCAGTTCTTCTGCCTGATGGTTTCCATGAGCCAGAACCAGGCACAGGCACATTATTGGGCTGATCTGCGCTATTTTGGTCTGACCACCATGCTGGCATTCTTTTTTGTTTTTGCGATCCAGTATACAGACCACAAGCAGTTGCAAGCAAAACCTTTTCTGATCTTCTTCTTTTCCATGCCCTTTGTCACACAGATCGTTGTGCTGACGAATTCAAGCCATCATTTGTTTTATTCAGGAGAAAAATATTCCATCCAGGGAATTTTAATGGGGCTTGATTCTATCCATCTGGGTATCCTTTATTGGGTGCACACCTTTTACAGTTATGCACTTGCGGGTACAGGTCTTGGTCTGATCATTTTCAAATCCATTCGCAACAAGAATGTTTACCGAAGGCAGATCCTTCCCCTGATATTGGGTGCCATTCCGCCCCTTATCACCAGCCTGATCGATGCCTTTTTATTGAACCCGAGTCTCGGACAACCTCTTTCGCCTCTGGGTTTCACCCTGCTGGGTTTGTTTTTAACTATTGCTCTTTTCCAACATCAGATGTCGAGTGTCATTCCGATGGCTAGAGATAATGTGATCGAAAGCATGAGCGATGCCATGATCGTGTTGGATGAAAATGAGACGATCGTCGATATCAACCAGTCAGTTTTAAAGCTCCTAAAATCCGAATCTACAGAAATCCTGGGCAAACTCATTACTGAATTAAATCATCCCTGGAATGAGTTAACAAAGAAAAACAAAGGAAGTCTTTTTGCCCAGCCTGAGATCATTCTAGATATTGCCGGTAAAGAACGCTTTTTTGATTTGCGGATTTCCCCTCTGAAAAGTTTTCACCAGCAGGATGCCGGACGGATTATTATCCTGCGAGATATTACAACCAGGAAACAGGCAGAAAACCAGTTGCAGAATATGCTACTTGAATTGAGTGCCTTGAAAGAAGAACTCCAAGAGCAAGCAATCCGTGACCCTCTCACTGATTTATACAACCGGCGATACCTGGAAGAGATCGTTCTGGAGAAATTACAACAGGCGTCGCATGATATGTATCCTATCAGTGTTGTCATCATGGATATAGACCATTTTAAGGAAATTAATGACACATTTGGTCATGAAGCCGGCGACCTGGTGCAAAAGCATGTGGCAAATACCTTAAGAAAACAATCTCGAGCAAAGGATCTAATTTTTCGCTATGGCGGTGATGAATTTCTTGTTATCTTACCTTCTACTTCATCACTGACCGCATACCAATATAGTCAACGGCTGCGCAAGCAATTCGAAGATACTTCTGTGGATTACAAAGGTGAGGATATTAGCGTGACCATGTCCATCGGAATTGCAGCTTTCATTACCGGAAAAGAAAAACCCGAACAGGTGCTGATCGCTGCAGATACTGCCCTTTACCAGGCAAAAGCGGATGGTCGGAATTGTGTGATCCTTTCTGAAACCTATGCAGGATAAAAATACCTCATAGTTGAATTTTTCCGTGGATGTGGTCAATCCCCTTGAAAAGACTCCCTGGGGTACTTACCGCTTTGTGATCAAAGACACGGGTGGAAACACCTGGCTTTTGGGTCAAATCAGAATTGATCATTTTTCTAAAATCAAATATTGCGATAATTCAAAAATATAAAATAGATTCTGTGCGCCGTATACTATAGATAGGCAGTGATGGAATTATATTTAGCGGTATACGGATGGTTCGAATGGCAGATCCAGTAGAGAAAAAACATACCGGTTTAATAAATCAGTTCCATTCTTCCCATTGGAAACAATTCTTTTTTTATGCCAGATACATGGTGCGCTCTGCGCTGAGGAACCATCCTGATCCACTTATTCTTGGAATCGCTATAACTGACCGTTGCAATCTTGCTTGTCTGGGCTGCCACGTTTCCAACACAGGGCGGCGGGATATGACCTGGGGGGAACTCCTCGCAGCCATGCAAAACGCCTGGGAGAGGGGGTTCCGTGAGCTGTATTTTACCGGTGGCGAACCCATGCTCTGGCGTGATGCAACGCACACGCTGTCTGATGTGATCGCAGCAGCAAAACAGATCGGCTTTTTTCATGTGCATGTGTATACCAATGGGCTGCTGGGGTTAGATTCCCCGGCTGATCTCATGTGGGTCAGCATGGATGGACTACCGGGCGTTTTTGACCTACGGCGGGGGGATCATTTTCACCAAGTGGAAGCCATCATCCGTGCAGCCCAACACCCAAAAATTGCGGTGAATTATGTGATTGATCGCAACACTGCCAAAGGCATTGAACCTTTTTTGCGATGGGTGCGCGACACTCATTTTCCAGTGCTTGGTGTGATGTTCTATTTTCACACCCCATATTACGGTCACGATGAATTATTTTTATCCGCAGAAGAACGTAAGCCAATCATTGATCAGTTGCTGACATATATTCATGACGGGTTACCCGTCATTAATTCGAGAGCCGGGTTACTGGCTTTGCGATCAGGAAACTGGCAACGGCGCAGTCCCATTGCAGCAGTGGTTGATGTGGATGGCGAATTTGTATGCTGCCGCGCTGCAGATGAAGTATGCCCCGATTGCGGGTATGGCGCCTGTACTGAACTCACTGAGATCTTACGGTTACGCCCCACTACAATACTCGGGATGACGAGGTATCTTTGAGAAGTCCGGGTCAATGGCTTATCCATTGCATCACGCGTGTAGTTCGCCGCTACCTGGTAGGGCGTGAGCAAAAATGGGTCTTTGAACAACCATCACCCGGGTGGATTCCTCAGCCGGTTGAAAAAACTTCGTTGTATTTGCATGTACCCTTCTGTCGGCATCTCTGTCCTTACTGCCCCTATACCAAAGTTCCCTATCAAGAGTCACTGATCGAGCCTTACACCCAGGCAGCACTCAGAGAAGTAGATGGATGGGCAAATATCCTTGGACCAACAGAGATCACAAGCATTTACATTGGGGGCGGCACACCCACGCTGGCATTGAAAAGTGTTGCTACGATTGTGAAATATGTGCGTAATCGCTTTCACCTCGTGGGTGATCTTTGCATCGAAACCAACCCGGCGGACGTGAACGAAGAAACGGTAAAGCGGCTGCATGATATGGGCGTAACACTGGTATCCCTTGGAGTTCAATCATTCCAACCAGAAAATCTCACCTTGTTCGGTCGCGATTACAATCCGGCAATCGCCGAAAAGGCGTTGTCATTGCTCGCAAATAGCAACTTCACATCAGTGAATGCGGATATCATGTTCGCACTTCCGCACCAGACTGTAGCCAGTGTGCTTGCTGATCTTGAACGTGCGGCTGAACTGGGAGCAGATCAGATCACAACCTATCCTCTCTTCACCTTTCCATACACCTCCGTTGGGAAATACTTGCATCTCAACGCGATTCGTATGCCCAATCTAAAGGTACGTCGAGCGCAATATCAGGCGATCAACCGGTGGTGTGAATACAACGGTTTTGAGCGGGTTTCCGTCTGGGGGTTCAAACGGGGAAATGTACCCCGCTATTCTTCCGTTACCCGTGATGGCTACATCGGTATCGGACCCGGTGCTGGTTCACAAATGGCCGATGGTTTTGTCCTGAATACCTTCGACCTCAATAGCTGGATGAAACTATTATCTGATGGAAGATCAGCGATCGCTTTGCGCATGCCTTTTGCAGGCGAGATGGCGGGGTGGTGGTGGCTGTATTGGCGGTTCTATGATACGCGCATCCCTGTGGATACTGTCAATACCAACCTGGGCAGAGATGCACATAAAGCTCACAGGCTGCTGCAGTTAATCCAAAGGTTCGGGTATGCGAACCAGAAGGATGGACTTATCGAACTCACCGAACCTGGTGCATTTTGGCTTCATCTGGCGCAAAATTACTTCGCACTGAATTATGTGAACACTCTTTGGACACAGGCTCGCCTGGAACCCTGGCCAAAATCGATCAAGATCTAGCTTAACCTTTCGCTTAAGGCAAATGGTCAGGTTTAAAGGAAAATACCTTGAATATTCGGATGTTAACTCTGAATATTCAAGGCTTTTATGTCATAATCTTTCTATACTTCTATTCATGATGTTTTCCGTAAATCTTAATTAATAATTCAGGAGGTTGACATGCCATCGGGAATTCGCATTCTGTCTCTTCCTCTCCCTTTTCGAATGGGGTCGGTGAATTGCTACCTGATACCTACCACCACGGGGTGTGTTCTGATTGATACCGGCAGTTCGACCGCCCGGAAGGTACTGTTGGAGCAACTCAAAAATAATGGCTGTGATAAAAACAATTTGAACCTGGTGATCCTTACTCACGGAGATTTCGATCACACGGGCAATGCAGCCTACCTGCGTTCTGAACTTGATTCCAAACTGGCGATGCACCAGCTTGACTCAGGCATGGTTGAGCGTGGTGATATGTTTGTGAACCGGAAGCAGCCTAATTTTTTGGTGAAATCCTTGATCCCGCTTTTTACCGGCTTTGGCAGATCAGAACGCTTCATACCAGAAATATTTCTCGATGATGGATTCGATCTGACACCTTATGGATTGGATGCCAGGGTTCTTTCCCTGCCGGGACATTCGGCTGGTTCCATCGGTGTTCTTACTAAAGAAGGGGAGCTATTTTGCGGCGACCTGTTCGAAAACGTGAAAGAACCCGGGTTAAATTCCATCATGGACGATCCGAAAACTGCAGCCATCAGTATGGCTCGCCTGGAGAAATTGAATATTCAACAGGTTTACCCCGGGCACGGTCAACCTTTCAGATGGGATGGCATCAAAAAGAAAATGTAGAAGCGATCAAGACGATCCTTTGGGGAAGCTATCGCAAAGTTTTTTCAATAGTTTATCCCTGTATTGCCAATCTACGATTATGGAAATATGCATATACCAGGAAAGTTGTTTGAACGAAGCTTGCCAGCAGGACAATCCACAGGATCTCGGTATATCCACCTATGATCGTAAAAAGAATATCTGACAGGTGTAAAACGGTTGGAAAGATGAAAACGGGCAGATCGTTTGTTGTAAATCGTTGTGTCATTCTGCCACGCCAGAAGAATATTAGCAGGGTGGCAGGCACAACGAGATGGAAAGCCAGCATAACCCATTCGATGGGATCCCCTTTCTGAAAAACCGGTCCCAGCCATAAAAGAAGGTTGGAGATCGGGCTGATCATCAATAATAGGGCAGCGATCATTGATATAAATGGATAAACAATTCCAACCATTGTTGAGTAACCTGATTTTCGATACCACCACCGCCCGACCAGCAGACAGGCAGAACCATACAGCATGATCAACATCCAACCGGGGAAATTGAAAACGGGAACATGCAAGATATTTACGTCGGTGGAAGAAATGAGCCAGTTCCATCGGGCAGATGTCACTCCGCCCAGCGTGTTGACCTGGCGAATTGCCAGAGGGTCCAACGAGAAATCCTGAAGCATTCCAGACAATCCTATGATGGGAGGTTTAGCCCAATTAGGAACAGATGTTTTTTCCAGGAACCAGAAACCTGTAATCAACACGCACGCCTCGATCAAGGGAACAGATGCCGGCACATAACCGATCATCATCAGCGACCTGCCATAAGAGTACAAACCCATGACAATCGCAGCATTTTCATAAACCGATGCATAAAGAAAGATAAAAGCAAATGCCTCAAGGATTGCCACAAATGGATGTTTTTCACGCTTGATGATGAATGCAATAACCAGCAGGGCTAACAACAGTGCGATAATATCCTGGATCATCCAGTTCAAAGGAAATGGTTCAACAAAAAGGTAATCAAGAATATTCGTCATGGGCTAATTTTGCTTTCTTTGAGATCGATTGAAGGTTTATCAACAGAGTGTCTATTATTTGCATTATAATTTTTATAAAGAATTGAAAATCGACAAACCCAAGGGATATGTTGTTTAGTCTACAGAACCAGGATATTTATCGATGAAAAATTCACCCTCCGACCCACGAGTGATCAGGACGCAAGAATCTTTGAGAACTGCTCTGATGGAATTGGTGGCAGAAAAGAGCTTCGCGAACCTGACGATCCAGGATGTCACTGACCGGGCTGGATTGAACCGAACAACTTTCTATCTGCACTATACTGGTCTGCATGAATTATTGGAAGATTGCGCCAGGACGCTTTTCGCAAACTTGCGCGCAAATATTTATCTCAATAATCCTACTGGTGTTCAAGAAGATATGTCAGCCCTCATGCCTTATGTAGAATGTGTTTTCCATCATTTGGAAAGTCATAGAAAGTTTTACCAGGCTATGTTGGGCAGGTACGGTAACCCATACTTTCGGGATCTATTTCAGGAAATGCTTACACAGCTCATTTTTGAACCGATCGCAAAAGAAGCCCAATGTGAAGAACCTGGGCAGAAATTTGATATGGCAATGCGATTTTACAGCGCAGGTTTCACAGGCATCGCCTCCTGGTGGTTGGAAAACGATATGCCTGTCTCGGTAGAGCAGGCTTCTCAACAGGTCATCCGAGACATCTTGCCCGGTTACTTGCGCTTATTAATATATGGATAAGGGAGAAGCAATACAATGAACAACGCAATCAGGGAATCATTTAGTATTTTAGAGTCAACCGATGATAAAGTTCGGTATAGTGCCTTCCAGACGTTTCTCAGCCTGACAGACGAAAAAGTGGATTGGGTATATGATATCTGGGATGGTTTGCTCGAAAAGCTGAAGAGTGATAATTCCTATCAACGGTCAATCGCCATCATGCTGTTCTGCAACCTTGCAAAAAGCGATCATGAAAATCGCATGGCGGGCGTTCTGAATGATTTATTGGCTCATACCCGGGACGAGAAATTTATCACTTCGCGCCAATGTATACAGAATATTTGGAAAATAGCTGCCGTGAACAGGCAGTATCGAAACATAATCCTTGATCATCTGGAAAAGCGGTTCCGTGAGTGTCGTGAGGAAAGTCATTACAACCTTATCCGCATGGATATCCTTCAGTCCATCATGTCTCTCTTTTCGGTTGAAAAAGATGATCAACTGCTGATAAAGGTTCGGGAGTTGATCACTTTGGAAGAAGATCCAAAATATCGTAAGGGGTACAGTAAGCTCCTTAAGGGATAATCTTTATTTCAACAAGGGTATTCTGGCAGTTTGCTGTATTGTTATCCAGGTGTAACTCCAGCTGGCATGCGTCGCCTCTCATCAGCAACGATGCATGCTGACCGGATGGCTCTGACCACCTTCTTCTGCACCCCCAAAGATGCAGCAATCTCATCATCCATCATTTCCATTGATAACCCGACAAGGATTCTATCCAATTCTTCATAGGGCAATCCGATAGCCAGCTCGTTGGGTAAACCGGCTCCTAGGTCTCCGGAAGAAGGTTGCAAAACGATTTCCTCTGGCACTTCCAGGGCACGCGCCAGCTCACGGATTTGGGTTTTATACAGATGACAGAGAGGGGCAATATCTCCCACCCCATCTCCATGTGGGTCGTAAAAACCCACCATCCATTCAGAGCGGTCGGTAGTACAAATCATCAGGCAATCATTCTGTATCGCCATGAGAGAAAGCACCAGCATCCGCGTTCGCACCTTCCCAATAATAAATTTTTCTGTTCGTTGCGCATAATGCCAAAACCTGTGTTGTAAAAGCCAGGCAAGAATTCCATGCCTGTTATAGAAAGAATATTGTTGAGCCCATGGAAAAAGGGCTGGTGAATTACTTAACCTTCGCAATACTTGGATGGACCTTTCTAGAAAATTGCGATCGGCTGTCAGGTCGCGGGACATCTGTTCGTACAACCCAAGCTGTGTGAAAAGCTCCGTTTGATCAATCTCTTCAAATGGAAGACCCAGGGCTTGCGCGGCTGTTTTCACATGGTTGTGAATGAGTGGGTTGCTGTCTCGTTCGGGGAGACTGACTAGATGGATTTGTTTTACAGGCAAACAACGAGCACACAAAAAAGCACAGGTAGTGGAATCCAACCCGCCACTCAATCCAACGGTCACCCCGCGCACACCGCGTCTTTTTACCTCGCCCACGATGAATTGACAGATCCGCACAATCTCATTTGTTGGATCAAACCGTAGATTTGCTTCTATTTTTTGTCGAAATTCTTCATTCCCCATAAAGTTTTCTCCGATCGTAAAGGAGAATCAATGAATTCATCATAGCATAATAAAGGAGAAAGCTATAATTAATCAACGATTGAAGGAGTGCCATGATCGTTTACACTGACTCCCTTGAGGGAATTACAGACAAGAACCTGATGGGTGGATTCTTCGTCGGATGGCCTGATCCGCCTGAGCCAGAGGCACATTATCGGATCCTTTCTCAAAGCTATGCCAGGATTCTTGCACGGATCGAAGATGGAACGGTGGTCGGATTCATCACCGCCATCAGCGATGGTGTTTCTTGTGCCTATATTCCATTCCTCGAAGTACTGCCCAGATACCAGCATCAGGGAATTGGTACTATGTTAGTTAAGCAGATGCTGAAGAAACTCGAACAACTCTATATGGTCGACCTGCTCTGTGATCCTGAGCTACAACCGTTTTATGAACATTTGGGAATGCATAAGGCCGTCGGGATGATGGCACGAAATTATGAACGACAATCCTGTTAGCGAATGCCATCGAGTCTGCATAAATAAAGGAAACCTTTTGATTTCTCTCTTGTATTTCAAACAAGACACCAATACAAAATGGAGCCTTCCATGAGCGTTCAATCTCATAAACGCATTCAATTCGTCTCAGATGATTTAGTACAGCAGATCGTCGAGGGACGAAAAACTGCCAGTACAGAATGGCTAGATAGGATTAACAATTCGGATGATGAATATGATGATCCATTGGTTGTGGGCGAATATTATGATGTATACGATAGTAATTTTCAGATGCGAGCCACCATTCGGGTCATTGCCATGGAGTTATACCGTTGGGAGGATATCCCCGAACGCCTTTGGCGTGGTGAAACCAATAACAATGCCGAGGAATTCCGGAAGGATCACCTCGATTACTTCAATAATCCAAAAGATGGGTTCGAGTTCATTGCATACTATTTTAAGTTGATTCCTGGATCATCATAAATGTTTATGCTTTGGCAGGCTATTCCTGCCTCATCCCCTCTATGGGAAAACCACAGGCAGCCAGTTGGTTGAGCAATTCATCAGGATTTTCCAGCCACTGCCCCCACTTACGCGACATGTGCTCCGTCCAGGAATAATCATCATAGGTGAAAGTTTCTTCTTTTCCTTCCACCTCCAATTCAATTTTGGCGTCTTGTTTAATATAGTACCCCTGAGTCAAGTACCCATCATCCATTGACTGCATGGCGCGGGTGATCATCTCATCAGTCATCTCGGGATATCGATCTTCGAACAAAGTATATTCCAAAGGGTATCGTGGGCGAGGCGGGAAGTCTTCATTTGGATATCCCATAACCAGCTCCACCAGAGGAAAAACACGCGATGGCAGGGCATATTCTTTCTGGATCTTAGTTGCCTTATAAGGGGTCATCCCTAAAAAGCAGCTTCCCATCCCCAGGCTTTCCGCTGCGGTTACCATATTGCCTGCTGCATAAGCTGCATCTTGAATGCCAAAGAAAAGTAGAGAAAGATTGTTGGAAACGGTTTTCCAGCCACGGCGAGCCATGATCAGCTCCAGCTTGTGCATATCCACACAGATGGTAAACAACAATGGAGCTCCAAATGGATGTTTCTTTTTCCGGTTGAGCAAAATGCTGTAAAGTTGTGCGGCAAAAGGCGCTTGCTGCCCGGCACGTACAACAGTGCGGATCACCTCATCTGTTGGCTGCTGGTTGGTGTATTTTCGCACCGATTTTCGATTTAATAATATGTTTGTTACGCTATTCTCCATTTGGATTCCTTCTTTCTTATCTCTTCATAGTATATCGCTTATCGTTCCTCATTAGTTTATATATAACTGACCCAATTTCTGCCAACTAATGAAGTATTTCTGATTCTTTGCTACAATGATTTCAATACAGTTGTTCAGTCACCTGACCAGGAGATGGAATGGAAAACAAAGCATATACATCCATCGATGATTACATTGCTGGTTTTCCAGAAGAGACACAAAAGAAACTGCAAGAATTACGAACAGTGATCAAAGCTGCTGCACCTGATGCTGAAGAAAAGATCAGCTATCAAATGCCAGCTTTTGCACAAAATGGAATCCTGGTGTACTTTGCCGCTCATACAAATCACATCGGTTTCTACCCAACCTCCAGTGGGATTGAAAAATTCAAGGGAGAATTGTCCGCTTACGAAAGCTCAAAAGGCGCGATACGCTTCCCATTGGATAAATCCATTCCATACGACTTAGTGAAAAAGATAGTTGCCTTTCGTTTACAAGAAAACCTGGATAAAGTGAAAACTAAAAAAAAGATCGATCAAGGATAATTCTTTTCAATCAGGAGGCATTGAATGAAAAAAGAATGGGATCGTCATACTCGTCAATGCGATTATACGCAGCTTCGTCCTGAGCTTAGAGTTGCCATTGAAAAAGAATTGAAGGAGATGGAAGAAGACCTTGATATTCTGTTTTGTATTGAGACAGAATCCATCTTATTAAAGAAATCCGGGCTTTTTAATAATAGAAGAAAGGTTCAATATGTTGCTGCAATCGTAACACCAAAGTGGCTGGTGCAGGCAGTTGAGGTATCAGAATATAATACAGAGATCATCGTTCTGTTTCATTACCTGGATAAAATGCAGATCACCTTTGAGACAATGGAAATGGGAAAAGCCATTGGGATCGAAGATTATGGGATCGACGTCCTTTCACAAACCCGCTGGAATTTAAGGGGTGGTCGTCACTTCATTGGGCTGGAATATAACGCAGTATCACAGCAATTCATTGAAGCTCTTAAAGATGCAATAAAAGCTGTCAAAGCGTGATCACGAAGTGGCGGTAAGGTTTATTTTTCTATCTATGTGAACCGTACCTCATATCATGAGAAAAAAACTGATCGTTTTCAATTTTATGGATTCGATCTTGAGCCTCGCAGGAATGGGTGTGGCGCTTTTCTGGTCTGCTGGACGGTTGAACTGGTGGCAGGCATGGGTTGCGCTTGGTGTAATGGCTATATGGTTGGCAGTAACAGGGTATATCTCGATATATATTCAACCTGAATTGTTGGAAGAAAGGGTTCACCCTCCGAAGGGTGCAAAGAAATGGGATAGAGCTTTGTTAACTTGCATCCGCCTGTCTCAATTAGCACGCTATATCCTTGCTGGAATCGATCAAAGATATCATTGGACGGATGGATTCCCTTTGGCAATCGAGGTGATTGCACTGGTATTTTGCCTTGCAGGCTATGCCCTTTTCGAATGGGCAACTGCGTCCAACGCTTTCTTTTCGCATATTGTGCGCATCCAAACCGATAGGGAACACGCTGTCGTTTCCAGCGGCCCCTATCGTTTCATTCGCCACCCTGGTTATCTTGGGGCGATCATTACAGAAATTGGCCTGGCAGTTCTGTTGGGATCCTGGTGGGGATTGGCAGCAAGTGGATTATGTGTAGTCTTCTTTATCACTCGTACCTCACTTGAAGATCGTACATTGCGGATTGAATTACCCGGGTATGGTGAATATGCCCGCCAGGTAAAATTCCGCCTGATCCCAGGCATCTGGTGAAATTCGGAACGAGAATTTGATGAAATTCTTGTACTTATAAATTCTCGTCACTATTTGGGTGCATAAATTTTCATGGCATTGAAATAAGTTGAGAAGAAACTCTTAACCGAATAATTGTTCATTCCAGAAATGTACTGCGATGTAAAAGATACTCATAGAAGAAATCTTTTTAAATCATACATATAGAATTTTCATTCATTTGAAACCTGGAGAGGGATCGATGAGTAAGTCCTTACTTGATAATTTCAAATCTGCGATTTGTAATAATTCGGGTCATAAATGGAGTGAATGGGAAGTAAATAGAGGGATCTGCACAACTACTCGTGTTTGTAAAAGATGCTCGATTGAAGAAACTCACAAAATTCAGCACGATTGGAGTCCCTGGGAAAGGGTTCCAGGGCAATGCGTGGAAAGACACATCTGCAAGCATTGTGGCACAAAGGGAGATAGACCATTTGAGCATGATTGGGGACCACAATTTCGTAATAAAAATTGCACTTATTCCAACGTTTGTAAACGTTGCGGAAAAGAAGTGAAATTTGGCACTCCCTCGCATTCCTGGAGTGAATGGAAAAACACGCCTGAGCATAATTGCATTCATAACCAAATGGTAAGAGAATGTGAAAATTGCCACCAGGTGGAGATTTCACAGCAAACCAAACATTCATGGAGTGAATGGAGAACCACAGAAGAACCATGTATCTTAATAAGAAGCTGTCAATTTTGTGGCAAGAATGAATCCCAGTTACAACATACCTGGAATGCATGGGAAATTGATGAAAATTGCACATATAGAAGGACTTGTAAGAAGTGTTTAAAAAGTGATTCAGAAGTGAAACACTCCTGGGGAGAATGGATCTATGATGCGCAATGCCGCAAGTATAGGAGATGCAGCAATTGCGGAGAAGTCGAATTTGGGAAAACAACGCATGAGTTTCAGTTGATTAATCAAATCTATGAAGGCAGCCGTAAAATGGGAAGCGGTGATGATTATCAGTATTTTTATCTTTGCCAGTATAAATGTAAAAGATGTGGTGTTGAGCGAGAACACCATCGAAGTGACTATGAAGATATGGATCATTTAGCAGAATAACTTAATTAGTCAAAATATAAGAATTAAGCGATAAAAATAGAAGAAATTTATTGACCGCCAATTTATCTGATAAATTGAATGTGTTCACTCAATTGTTTTCAATGGATTTCAAAGGAGTTTTTTGTATATGGAAGCTGAAAATACTTATAAAGTATTTGATTGGCTGTGGACGTCCGGACAGCTAACAGAAAAAGATATTCACCATCTTCCCGAACTAGGCATCGAGGTTGTCATCAATCTGGGGTTGCCCACCTCAATAAAAGCTCTCCCCAATGAAGCAGTACTGGTGACCGGGCTGGGATTGACATACATCCAGATCCCTGTCGCATGGAAACATCCCGAATCAGAACAATTCAGACAGTTTGCTGGTGCGCTGCAATTGTATACAGGTCATAACATATGGGCACACTGTGCGAAGAATATGCGCGTTTCAGCCTTCGTCTACCTCTATCGCCTTATCTTTCTCCAAGAAAGTGAAGAGGTTGCGAGCTTTCCCATGCGCGAAATATGGCAACCGGATGAAGTATGGCAGCAATTCATCCAATCTGAGATAAGTCGAAGGATGCTGTAGTAGGAATTACACCACAGGAGCTTTATAAATAGCATCTATAAAAAATCTGACCCGGATTTCTCCGGGTCAGATTGCACTACTCCAAACATTTTCGAATATTAGTAAATATACACATTTCCTTCCATAAAGTCAGCACCCAGGTCATTTCCAAAAGTATTGGTGTTGTAAAGAACAACATCCGAATTGGGGTTAACTACATCAGCGATGATACCCCAGGCGCTATTGCCTACGAAGTTGCTGTTGGAAATAGTAACTTTAGCGGTGGTGCTATCTATCTGCAAACCGTTCCAATCACCCAGGAAACCATTCAACATGCTGGTCAGGTTATTGATAATGATCTTGCTGTTCGCAGCTTTGATCCACACACCATCTGTGCCATTTCTCTCTGCTCGATCATTTGACAAGAGAACACTTCCTGTCGTATCGATCTGCATTCCATTCCATGAGTTGTAGGCAGTAGTCGTGTTGGCTATCGATACATTTCCAGCACTCTTGATCTCAATCCCATTTTCTGAGTTATATGTGAATAGATTCGTACCCAGGAATGTGACCATACTGGCTACAGTAGAGGTGGAATTATCGATCTTGATACCCACACCGGTATTGCTAAATGTAGAGCGAACTGAGGTAATTGTCACAGCCCGGTCAGACAGAATGTTTACTCCATCACCAATATTCCCGCCAAAAATACTGTTGGAAATTGTCACAGGTTTTGCCAGGTCTGTTCCTACCCGGTTATCCAATTCAACACCATACAGCCCATTGCTTGATGCTTCAACGTTGTTCAGTGTTATGGCACCGGATGCATCAACATAGAGACCAGAGTAATTCATCCCAGCCAGGTTGTTATTGTTGAATTTACTATTGGTTACTGTAACAAATTTTGGAGCGGTTGCATAACTATTAACAAGTTTGGCACCATTTCCTGATACCAATCCATTGCTGATAAAGCTGGTTTTACTTACCGTGATATTGCCAGCGGTTTTTATATCCACTCCAGAACCGTTGTTGAATGAGAACCAGTTTTCCCATCCTGCCGTGGTAGCATTGATAATGACATCTCCCAATGTTAACTCATTCGATAGAACTAATCCTATGCCGTCATTATATTTTGCTTGCGTATTCCACACAGATATATTCCCTGTCGCAATCACAGTCAAACCATTTCCACCACTGGTACCGTCTTGACCATTGAAATCAAACATATTAATTAGCCCGTTCATGGTAAAGGTGCTGTTGGTGGTTACATTTGCTCCATCAAACTGGTTTTGACTGGATTCAACCATCGCAAGTTTCACTGCACCAGCAGATATGACCTGCAGCCCATATAAACCCTCGTTGTAGCTGAATTCAGAGTGCGCATTATTGGAACCAGTGATGGTTACAGTACCTGTTCCTACACAAGGGGAGCCATTGCAAGTATTGATATAGGCACCAATATCGGAATTGTATGAAGCGGATATTTTCGCCAGGGTTACATTTTTATTGGTATAGATTGTCAAGCCAACGCCCTGATTGAAGCTGATATAGTTACGGTTTTCCAGGGCGGTTCTCAGAATGCTCACATTCCCCGTTCCGTAACGGTTATCAATATAAATCCCTCTTCCAGTATTGGTGGCAGCAGAAATATTGGTCAAGATAACGCTCCCAGCTGACTCTATATACAGACCATCATTTCCTGCGTTTTCGCTAAAATCGACATTCAAGAGAGTGATCCCTTTACCCACACCCAGGTGATTGTCAAATTTTGCTCCGCCACCATTCAGTGCAGCGTCACGTCCGTTTCCTGCAGCGCCACTCCCATTCCAGGTGATGGAACCCAACAAACTGGCGGTAATACCCCATCCGCCATTGGCATAAACTGAAACTGTGTTGAGTGACAGGTTGCCAATTCCTCCATCCATGTCAATGACAATGCCCTCATACAGGTTATATGCAGAGGTGAGTTTCACGATTTTAATGCTTTGCTTGGAGAATAATTCCAAGCCGATATAATTATTTTGGTCAACAAGGTTTTTCCCATAAGTCGAGAGGAAAGTAATACCGCCCGTTGTACCAAAAGTATTATCCGCATAAACCCCCGATGCATCGTTTAATGACGAGGTGATGCTATCGACTGTAATATTCCCATTCGATAATATGTACAAACCATATCCACCCAGATTCCTCACAGTGGTGATGTTGGATGCCAACACAGGAAGAGGTGTGATAGCTGCAGTGTTCACCAGACTGATCCCGCTGCCGGCTACGCTATAGCTGGCATTCACATTTTTCAATGTGATACTGCCATTTGCATACACCAGCACATTGGTATATCCATTGCTGTTGAGGATGCTGTCTGTCAAAGATATGTTTTTACCACCCACACCTACACTGACATTGTCATCCACAGCCTGGATACGAAGACCAGTATCGCCATTGGCTACAGCATGTAATTTACTGATGGTGATATTGCCTGTTGTCGTCAAGAATAAACCATCGTTTTCGTTGTAAGATGCACTGACGTTGTCGATCAAGAAAGCCGCCTGGTTTTGTGGATACACATAAACACCATATCCCCAGTCAGCATTATCTGGGTCAACTGCATTAAGCGAAAATACGCTGTTCTTGAGGGTTGCCACAGTTTTACCAAGGATATCCAGACCATCACCGTTGTTTGAAGAGGCAGAAACCCCATTCAAAGTAATTGAGCTTCCGGAAAAAATTTCAAGGCCTGCGAAAGCGCCATTGCCACCAACGCCATTGAAATTAAAGGAACTATTAGTTACTTTAACCGTGCCGGTTCCCAGGTTTTCACCAAATGGATCTGTACTGTTATGGATGTAGACCCCATACGTTCCATTGTTACTGGAGTCGACACGCAGCAATTCGACTGCACCCACATTATCAATGGCGATACCACCACCCTGATTATTGACGTTCGTTACGGTTACATCGGTGAGTTTGATTAACCCAATGTTATCATGGAGATAAACAGCTCCCGCAGTGTTGGTAGCGTCAGCAACATCGGCATTAATGGTGATACCCTGCAGGGTAAAGCCATTCTTCAAACCAAAAATGTTCACCTGACCATTAATAACAGGAACTGTAGGATTCAAACTTGCATCGATCACCAGACCCTTTAAGGTCAACATGCCAGGTTGTGAGCCATCAATTATGACATTTTCGTTATATACATTTCCCCCCTCCAGGTAGATCATCCCATATCCTTTTTTGGCTGCCCAATCTGCCAATGCCAGGTTGATCGTGGTATAGCCGGAAGCTCCAGCGCATTTTCCACCAGGGCAAAGAGAACCAAAAAACCAGGGATCAGGTTCGCAAATAACGGTAAGGGTACTTTGGGCTGCCATAGGCAGAACTTTTCCATCTTGTACCACTACTGCATTTTGTTCGGCAAGATCCTGCACAGCGGATGAAACATCCTGGGCAGGCTGTTGTTCCTCAGGCGGTTCGGTTAGTGGTGGTGATTCAGGTGCTTCGCCTTCTGCAAGAACTACGCTTGGAGTTACAGCCGAAAACAATAATGCGAGAATTACAACAAACGAAACAATAAGCCCAAACCGCAAATGGCTGTTCATGATACCTCCTCTAAATTTTGGAAAGGGATTTCAATGAATGGGAATTTTCCCATGCGTCATACAGGGGCTACCTGATCGCTGGTAATAAAAATATTCGGCGCAAATATCATAATAGATAAACTTAAGTTGAGAGTCAATCAGCCAAGTGGCGGAAAAAAGTATCCCTCAAGTTGACAACATATGCATACACAAAGGCAGAAGGCTAAAAGGAACCCCTTCCACGAATAATCGCAAGGAAGGGGTTCGATTACCACATAACAGTTAGTTTTGAAACTATTCAATCATGGAATAATTTCGAATCGTGATCCCGGGGTGCCACATACAGGGCATTTTTCAGGGGCATTTTTTGCGTGCACATAACCACACACCGGACAGATATAGTAATCGAAGGTTTCATTGGTTTTTCCAAGGGTTTCTAATGCCTCACGATAGAGGGCTTCATGTACTTTTTCTACTTCCATAGCATTAAAGAAGCTCTTTACCGCACGAGCTTCACCTTCCGTTTCTGCATCTTTAATGAAATCTGGGTACATAGCGGTAAATTCATATGTTTCACCCTCTATGGCAGATTTTAAATTTTCAGCTGTTGAATTTACTTTGCCAGAAACCTTGAAATGACTGAGCGCATGGATAGTCTCAGCATGTGCTACGGTGCGAAATAAGCGAGCAACCTGGGGAAAGCCTTCTTCTTCAGCTTTCTTTGCAAAAGCAAGATACTTGCGATTTGCCTGGCTTTCACCAGCAAATGCAGCCATTAAATTATCCTGTGTTTTTGTCATTTCCTGTCTCCTTCATAAGTAATTATTTACATTATCATTTTACATTATCTCCTTTCCTTTTTGTGACGATAAAAAGAGAAAGTCAATTCCGAATCGTGCTACAATATCGAAAATCGCAATCTCGCCCGTTGGAGGAACTATGGCAAATCAGTTTCAATACGGTTCACAGCGTTTAAATATTCGTCGACCACCTGTCATGTATGCCGTTATCACTGTTGCAGGCGGTTTCGCACTTCTACTTCTAGTTATCATTTCTTCTTTTCTTAATTACGCCCACGTTCGCCCTGTGATTGAACAAATGTATCCTCTTCAGGTTTTTTACCTGATATTTTTAGCGATCATGACGATCACCCTCTTCATCATTGCACTTGTACGTATTGGCACAGGGATACGGGAATTGATTGCACCAGTTATGGCAGCCAATATACCACGTGATTTCAGCAATAAGGTGGATGTATACAACGCCCTTACCAACCGGGTTATTTCTACCTATCAATTCAATACAGGTGGTGGAATGCGGGCTATGTACGGTCCAAACACGCTATTTATGTCTCCGGTTGAACGATCAGTAGTGCAAAAATCTACCAGAGGTATTAGCGGACACATCACAGGAATGGTATTTGGAATAATTTTTACGGTTGGGGTGATGATCGCCAATGCAAAAGTGGATGTGCAGCTACCAATTGCCCCATTTATTTTTTATATCGTCCTGATGGTAGTTCTCTCGATTCTGGATTATGCTGCCGGGTTTATGGTAGTGCCCCATCAGCAACCCAATTCTGTATGTGCAGAAGGTACTGAGTATTATCGGGGTTTTGGTCACCCTGCCCAATTGATCACCCGTATTCCAGATCTTGCATTACCATTACGCTGGCAGGGTTTTATCAACCGCAGCGATCATGATATGCGGGAAGAAGCCTCAGCTTCAGTAGGAAACGTGGGACAATTTAAAGGTTTTGCATTTGTCGAACAGCAGCCACAGCCGATCAGCTCTGGCTCGCAGGTAGCCGGCTATGTACTTGCAGCGTCTGGATGGTTTTTCTATTTGATCGGAGTGGTGATCTTCCTCTTTTTCATGATGCCCGGGGATGTATGGAACATAGGCAATATCGTATCTCCTGCATACCTGGTAAAATTCTTTGCCATGCTCCTTTTAGCATCAGCAGCAACCAGTAACGGTAGCCGGTTGATCAATAGCGCTGAAGTATTATTCAAATCCGCCCGTTTTCGCTCTACCGCAATCTTGATGGACATTGTTGGTACTCTATCCAAAGCAGAAGTACGCGTGGGTAAAGGAATGCAGGATGCTGTAGAAGCTAGCTCGATTGCTGTACGCTCTGATTTCACCACCCGATTCTTTGCAGCAGAGATCATTAGCGAAGTTTCCACATTGGATGGCGCACGTTCTCTCCTGGCATTGAACCATACCAGTGAAGCTGAACAGTGGATCGGTTTCTTCCGCGAAGAGATCAATAAACTACGTGAAGAACGTGTACGCCCGGTGGGTGTAGATCTGCAATCCAATGAGGCGCAAGAATTATTTCAAGCAAATGTTGCCCTCTCGGGAGCACGCGCAGGAGCAATGCACCAGGCAGAGTTGGCTGCCGCGCAACAAGCTGCCCAGGGTTTTCTCACTCCAGGTGCAGGAATGCCTGCCAGCAAACCCTGTCCATACTGCGGGCAGCAGATTCCGGCTCAAGCAAAATTCTGCCGATTTTGTGGAGCAAAGATGTAACCATGCAATTTCTAATAACCGGTGCAGCAGGTTTTTTAGGGTCAGCTCTGGCTAATCGGCTGGTCGAAGAAGGACATTCTGTAAGAGGAATGGACGACCTCTCGACTGGTGATGTTTCTGCCCTTTCTCCAGATGTACTGTTCACCCGTGCTGATGTGAATGATCGTCCAGGGTTATGGACGCTTCTCCAAAATATTGATTGCGTCTACCACCTTGCCGCAAGAGTGCTGGTGCCAGAATCGGTGTTGTATCCCAGAGAATATAACCTAGTAAACGTGGGTGGCACTGTAACTTTAATGGAAGCCATGCGGGATGTTGGTGTAAAAAGGGTTGTTTTTATCTCTTCGGGTGCCATCTACGGCGATCAAACGGTCCAGCCAGTAGCTGAAACCGCCAAACCCAATCCCAGGTCACCATATGCGGTTTCCAAGCTGGCAGCTGAATTCTATGTACGGACGATTGGTGCTTTGTGGAAAATGGAAACCACTTGTCTCAGAGTGTTCAATGCATACGGTCCAGGACAACACCTACCTCCAGTGAACGCGCCAGTCATTCCCAATTTTCTACGCCAATCTGCACAGGGGGGAACAGTGGTGATCAATGGCGAAGGAGATCAAACACGAGATTATGTTTATGTTGATGATGTTGTCAATGCCATGGTTTCGGCTGCTACTGCCCCAGAAGCGAACCTGGAAATCATCAATGTTGGGAGTGGTGTCGAAACCACCGTTGCAGAAATCTCTGCTCTGGCACAGCGAATAACAGGTGGAAAACCTCAGACCGTTCATAATCCCCTGAAAGAGGGTGGACCTGCCAGGTTGTGTGCAGATATCACAAAAGCAAAGAGCATCCTGCGATATAATCCGTCAATTTCATTGGAAGAAGGCATGCGATTGACATTTATGAAGGACAACCGGCTGCATGCCAAATCTTCAGGATCATAGTATTTTCGAATGCCCGAATTATTAAAACCATCCTTCTTTCAGCGCGAGGTATTGGAAGTTGCGCCGCAGTTATTAGGAAAACGACTGGTGCGGTACGTAAATAACATTCGCATATCTGGTTTGATTATTGAAACAGAAGCTTATCGTGGAGAAGAAGATCAGGCATGCCATGCGCGGGTTGGATTGACACCTCGCACAAAGGTAATGTATGGTCCTGCCGGTTATGCTTATGTTTATTTCACCTATGGGATGCACTGGATGTTGAATTGCGTATGCGGAGAAGAAGGCTATCCGGCAGCGGTATTGATCCGCGCGATCCAGCCTGTGGAAGGATTGGAGCAGATAGCTCAACGGCGAGGGAAGGTGAAGCAAGCACTGTGGTGTAATGGGCCGGCAAAGCTCACCCAGGCACTATCAATCGATGGGAATTTGAATGGTATAAATCTTTGCAACAGGGGTTCAGGATTGTGGATTGAGGATGGAGAAATCATCTCGCCTGAAATCATCAAGACAGCACCCCGGATTGGGATCCAGAGTGTTCCAGAACCTTGGCTGAGTAAACTGTGGAATTTTTCTCTGGTAGTAGAAAAATAAACCCTAAAAATTTTCGTATTCAAAAGGAGGGTAAAGAATGATAGGAGCTATTGCAGGCGATATTGCGGGGTCGATTTATGAGTTTCACCCACAAAAACGTGAAGATATTCCTTTATTTACAAAAAAATCTTTTTGTACAGATGATTCAATAATGACAATCGCTGCTGCTGAAGCGATCCTCCAACATTCGAGTTATCAAGAGGCGTACCTGAAATATGGTCGCCTGTACCCTCACGCAGGGTATGGAGGTATGTTCAGAAAATGGCTGGTCAGCGATCAACCTATGCCATATAACAGCTTTGGCAATGGGTCTGCCATGCGAGTCAGTGCTGTAGGCTGGGCTTTTAATACGATCGACGAAGTACTTGCAGAGGCGGAGAAGAGCGCACTGCCCACTCATAATCATTCCGAAGGGATCAAGGGTGCACAGGCTACTGCATTGGCAATCCTGTTCGCTCGTCAGGGAATGAAAAAAGAGGAAATCCGAGATGCTATCACTGAAAGATTTGCCTATGATCTCAATCGAACGGTGGACAGCATCCGACCTGACTATCATTTCAATGAAACCTGCCAGGAGACAGTGCCAGAAGCATTGATCGCTTTCTTTGATGCGTCAGATTATGAAGACACATTGCGAAAGGCGATCTCTTTGGGTGGTGATGCAGATACTCTGGCCTGTATTGCTGGTAGTGTAGCTGAAGCCTACTACGCCGGGATACCTCAATCCATGGTAGAAGAAGTTGTCAGGTGTTTACCACCCGACCTGCTGGAAGTGGTGGAACAATTTCGCAGTTGCTATTTACAGGCGATGTATCCTGAATCTCTAAAATAATTAGCGCTGGTAAGTTCCCATCCAGTTTGCCTGGCTGAGAATATGCCCTTTCAACTGTTGGCGTAACTGAGACGCATTCAGCCCTTTTGCCAGAACAGGTTCAAGATCAGTGGCATACAGTGTGAAGAAATAGCGGTGTGCTTTTCCGGGAGGTGGACAGGGACCATTATATCCGCTTCGCCCATAACTATTCTTTCCTGGTGTTCCCAGCATTGGATCTGGCGTTCCAAACCCTTCGGCAAGTTGGGTTGATTCAAGCGGTAAATTATAAATCACCCAATGTATGAAGAGACCACCTGGTGCATCGGGATCATCCATCACCAATGCCAGGCTTTTCGTACCAGCAGGTGGGTTACTCCAGGAGAGGGCGGGCGAAAGATTTTCACCTTCGCAGGTAAATTTATCAGGAATTGTTTTCCCCTGAGAAAATGCAGTAGTGGAAATTTGGAAGTCGGACATTAATACACCTCCTTCTAATTCCTGACTGGTCGAGAACCAGCCAGTGGAAACAAGACTCAAGCCAATAACACAGGCGAGAATTGCACCAGTAAGCGCACAGGCGATATTTACCCAATCATTGTTCAACCATTTCAAACCACGTATCTGGTAGGTGGGTGTATTACAAGTGTGTAATGGAAACCGCTCTGTCTCTTTTTGGCATACAGGGCAATAGTAAATTGCCTGTAGAGTGGCACCAAGCAGGCTATCTATCAAGCTGCCAACCAGACCAACAAAGGCTATCATCAAAAAAAGCAGCAGGGTAGTTGAAATAGGAAATGAATAAATACCTCCTTGCCAGAAAAGTACTGCCAGAAATGCTATGAAAGCAGCCCCGATGAAGGCAGCGCTGGTTCCAAACCAAGTAATACCGCCTGATGTTCCTCGCTCAACAACCTTTCCTGTTGTTATAAGATGAGGTTCTTTCTTGCTTAATACTCCCAGTTCAGTCGCCCAGGTATCTGCATTTACTGCAGCAAGGGTAGCAGCAAAACCAAACCAGGGCAGCGTGCTTTCTGGAAAAACAAAATGAGCCAAAACGAATAAACCTGCAATCCCACCATTGGCAATCACCTGACCATAATCGCGGCGGGATCCTTTGGAGAATTTTTCGTTAAATTGAGCTTTTCGTTTTTTAAGAAAACGAGAAAGCAAACTGGATGAAATAAAAAATCCCAGCAATAAAATTGCCCAGGATAAACCACCCAACCCAAATACGATCGTTCCCAGTACGGCGGCTGCAATTGCTCCGCTTTTAGTAAGCGACCTGGCTATGTATGCTAACGCAGCAATTAGGACTGCTGCTATGAATCCAATGAGAAGCTGAAAAAAGGGGATGTCCATACCAATATTATACTGGTAGGATCACCCTCTTTATGGTAAATCATGAATTGTTTGTAAGCAGACCTGCTATTAAACTCCCTGCAATATGTAAGCAGACAGAATAATACTTAATAATACTGTCAACATCAATGTTACTATTCCAATTATCCAGGAGCCAAAGAAGGTTGCCAGCATACCAATCACAACAACCCCACATAGGGTGAATATTCCTCTCAAGATGATCATGCGTCTGGTATTTGTTGTGTCGATAGTACGGATCCAAAGCCATAATCCTGCGCCGATGAAAAGCAGGCTTATCACAATGCAGATGTATAAAAAGAATTCACCGTTCACATTCCAGGGAAGCTGCAACACTGCACAGGTTCCATAGTGATTGGGGTAGTCAATTGCTGAAAAAACGAAAAAGCTGGCTAAAATCATCCGCCCGTAAATGACGTCTTTTGATGTGGCTTGCCAGGTATAAACCTTGGTTTCTCCTGCTGGAATTTCCACACCTACTCGTTCACTATAATCCTCGATGGGGCGTGCAAAACTTGCTTCTATATTGGTTAACATCGTTTTGTCAGAGGTGTTCTCTAATTTAACCTGAAATACTACAGGTTCTGTAGCACCAGCAATTCGAGGACATTCAAGAGTGGTGAGGTTCTTGTGATCGATCCGCGTATTAGAGATAAAGTGGTAATAGGCTTCAAAGTTCGGTGCTGTTAGTGCAATATTGACTATGGTGGCCAATATGATTCCCAATAACAGTAAAGTGACACCAAACGACCGAATTTTTGCTGAATTTTTCATATTTTCACATGACCATTATGGGGATTTTTTATATATGTATATTTATACGGCATTGCAGCTTTCCTTGCAAGCCTAAATTCACACAAATGTGGAAATGGCACACCTCTTGCACATTAATGCGTAGCAGAACATAAAAATCGCGTAAAGGATCGTATCGCAGCATGATAAAGCAGCTCTATAAGCATAACGAACACACATCACCAGAGTTTTTCCGACAGAAGTGTCTTCTCGACGCTTATAACATCATTGTTCATTCTTCTTCACCGCTCCAGGCTATCAGCGATTTGATGATGTTATTACAAGACAATATGCGTTTTGACTCCTGGGGGTTATTTTCTTTGAATACCCAAGGGCATAATTTAGAGCTTAACAAGGCAATCCATCTAAAGCGAAAAGGGAATATGTGGAATGAGTGGGTTCTTCCCGTAGACCACAGCATTTTGGGTTCCGTGTATCAGTCGGGCCAACCAGAAATGGTCAATTATGCCCATGCAGACCCACGTTCTGTTAATCATGGAAAGCCGCCTGAAATTGGTCATGTCATTGCGGTTCCCCTGAATATGTACACGCGCATTCGCGGAATGTTGGTTCTTCAGCGAAATAACAATTCTGCATTCACTCTGGAAGATTTTGATCTTGCTCAAATATTTGCAGGGTTCATATCATTGGCATATGACAATGTGACAAGCAACATCTCAGTCACAATCCTTGACCGGTGTGGATTGTTGATTAATCGAGCCAGCAGCCTTGTGGATGCCTGGTTGAACCGCAGTATCGATTCCTTACATCATGCATCCTATCAAAAGAAGATGGAAGAGATCTATCTGCAGGCTGTACTGGCGCTGGCAAGGGCGGTGGATGCACGCGATCATTTCACCGGCGCTCACAGCCAGCGATTGGCGACCTGGGCGGTTGCCATGGCACAGGAGCTTCGTTGTACTGGTGAAGAAATACAGGATATCCATTTTGCTGCCCTGTTGCACGATGTAGGAAAGATAGCCATACCTGATGCAATATTAAACAAGCAGGGTGAGCTGACAGAACAGGAATGGGTGGTGATGAAGAGCCATCCCAGCGTGGGTGCAGAAATTATCACCCCCATCAGTAAAATGCAGCGCATTCTGCCCGCCATCCAGCATCATCATGAAAGATATGATGGATGTGGATATCCGGATGGAATTGCCGGTGATGAAATACCATTGGGTGCACGCATTTTGAAAGTTGTCGATGTCTATGGCGCTGTCACAGAAGATCGCCCTTACCGCAATGCTCGCAGTCATGAAAAAGCGATAGAAATCCTAAAAAGCGGTGCAAAAACCGAGTTTGATCCATTGATGGTAGCCATCTTTATGCAGCTGCTGGCACGAAAGGCTATTCACACCGCCTACGATTAATTTATTTTCACAATTTTAGATTGAGAGCGTTTTCTCTCCAGAAGTGTACTGATCTCAAATCTATGGCAACCCAGCCAGTTCAATGGTGCTGATAATCGCCAGGCGAGTCAGTTCATAGCCCGTTGTCGGATCAATGTTAACAAAAATATCATCCGTGGTGTGCATATTGGGATTGAATTCCGCAGGTTCGCAGATGGTATCTTTTCCATCTTTCAGATTCGCGCTCAACATCACCGCACCAACACCACTCCGCCAAAATGGCGCATGATCAGAAGCATCAATTGCGTCATCCGTAAAATACTCCATCTGCAAATCTAAATCATAATCGTTGATCACTTGCATTATTAATTGTCCAATGGCATCCGATGCACCTAAAGTACCGACATTCAAGTCGGCACATTGGTCGTCATTGGGATCATAAGAGATCACATCCAGGTTAATGACCGCATTAACGTTGCTGAGATCATGATCTTCAACATACGCCGTACTGCCAAGCAATCCCTGCTCTTCTCCCGAGAAGAAGATGAGCTTGATCGTTCGTTCAAAAGGATGCTGGCTGAGGACTTTCAGCGCTTCCATTAGCGCCGCAACACCAGAGGCGTTATCGTCTGCACCAGGGGCAGGATCACCAATTTCTATATCAAAGGTGGCAGAATCCACATGAGCGGTTAAGAGGATCTCTTCATCCGGTTTTGTAGTGCCAGGGATTGTAACAATCAGGTTGTACCATTCCTGTTCATAATCTTCATATTCAAAGAGATAAGTGTCGATTTCGATCCAATCTTCTGGAACGATTTCTTCTATCCTGATTTTCAGGTAATCCATTGCATTTACATCGGTTTCATCGAGGAACATTTCGACAGAATATCGAGTATCAATAGTGAAAATTTTCCCAAAAACGGTTACCGGTTCTTCCCCCGATAGTTCTTTGACCGTCTCTATCCAACCATCAATAGAAGATAATGCGAGTAGTGATTCCACTTCTCTGATATGTTCAGCAGAAATTTCGGGAGGAGGAAGTGGAGGTCCAGGTTCTGTTGTAGGCGTTGAGGTAGGCGATATCGAGGTATGGGTGGGTGCAGGCGTTGCAGTTACAAAGAGGGATTGTAACGCAGGCAGATTACAGCAACATACAGCCATGAGCACAATAGTGCAAATACAAAGTATACGTGACATAAACCCTCATTTTTATGATCGAATTGTTACAGGGTGGTCAGCAATAAAACTGATTTGTTGCCTTTTATGGTTTAATTATATTAGCATTGTGCCAGACATAATGAAAGAATCCTGTGATCAAAAACATCGAAAAAAGGAACCTTTGGAGTGGAAAACGATTCGAATCCACCGACAAAGAAAAGCTCTTCAGGGAATACTCTGATCTGGGTGATCGTATTTATTATAGCGGTCGCCACTGGAGTTCTCTTTATCGTGAGTGGGGGCGGATTAAAGAAAGCTGCCAATCTATCTCTGGTGGGAAAACCTGCTCCGCAATTCAGTTTTACTTCCTCTGACGGTAAACTATGGAATAATCATGCCCTGTTGGGCAAGGTAACAGTTATAAATTTTTGGGCAAGTTGGTGCAGTCACTGCCAGCAGGAAGCAAAAATTCTACAGCAAACCTGGGTGGATTTACAGGCAGAGAACAGGGTGATCATGATCGGAATCAGTTATGAAGATACCCCGGCAGATGCACTGGCATATCTGGCAAAATACGGGATCACCTATTCAAACGGAGTGGAAAATGTATATGAACTGGAGAAAGCATTTGGGGTTACCGGCGTGCCGTCTACTTTCTTGATCGGTAAGGATGGCATTGTTGTAGATTTCAAGCTGGGTTCTTTTGTGGATGAAACCGAGTTCCTTGAATGGGTAGAAAAAGCATTTTAAAAGAGTGGTGTTGGATTCTAGTTCGAAGGAGAGTGTGTAATGACAATTGACTCAACATTGATGCCTTTTTTCAATCCCCGGGGTGTCGTCTTAATCGGTGCTTCACGCGAGCCCGCTAAACTGGGATATGGTCTGGCACGCAACCTGGTTCGCAGCGGATACACGGGTGCTATCCATTTTGTCAATCCAAAAGGCGGCGAACTTTTCCAACGACCGATCTATACCAATATGACTGAAGTTCCTGATCCGGCAGATCTGTGTGTCATCCTCACACCAGCCAATACGGTACCTGCAGCCCTCGAAGAAACTGGCAAGCGCGGCATTCGTGCCACCATCATCGTTTCTGGAGGATTCCGGGAAACAGGTGCAGAAGGTGCTGCCCTGGAAGCAGAATGCCTGCGTATCGCTAAAAAATATTCCATGCGCCTGATCGGACCAAACTGTGTCGGGATCCTGGATACCCACCTGCCGCTGGATACTACTTTTCTGCAACCTCCAGGACCGCAGTCGGGTGAAATTGCTTTCATTTCACATTCCGGCGCAATTTGTGCTGTAATCGTTGATTGGATTTCCGGTCAGGGAATTGGTTTATCCCGCCTGATCAGTTTGGGAAATCAAGCAGATGTCAATGAAACCGATATGCTCACTATGGTGGGGGAAGATGAAAAAACACACGTCCTAACTTTCTATATGGAAGGGGTAAGTAACGGAAGTCGTTTTATAGAAGAAGCACAAAAAGTAACGGTTAGAAAACCAATCGTAGCCTTGAAAGTTGGGCGGTTTGAAAGTGGCAGAAAAGCAGCGGCATCTCACACCGGTGCACTTGCTGGAGCAGAAACCGCATTTGAGGCAGCCTTCCGCAAAGCCGGGGTTCTGCGCGCTCATACTACCGAACAACTGATCCGCTGGGCAAAAACGCTCGCCTGGTGTCCACTCCCTCAAGGACCTCGTGTAGCAGTGCTTACGAATGCTGGCGGTCCTGGCGTGACGGCTGCAGATGCGGTGGAAGAAGAAGGGTTGCAGCTTGCAAATTTAAGTGAAGAAACCCGGGTTGCATTATCAAAGATCCTTCCATCTGCTGCCAGTGTTCACAATCCGGTGGATATGCTTGCTTCAGCCAGCCCGGAAGTGTATGCTGGTTGCCTGCAAACGTTGCTGGCAGATCCTGGGGTAGACAGTGTGATGGTAATCTGCCCGCCGCCGCCCGCTTTTTCGGCAGGTGGGGTAGCAAAACAACTCATCCCCATCATACAATCGAGCACTAAACCGGTGATCATTGCATTGATGGGTGACCGGCTGATTCAGGAGGGTGTGCTGTTTTTACGCGCTGCTGAAGTAGTTGAGGTACGCTTTGCAGAAGAAGCGGCTTCCTGCCTGGGTATATTATGGAAACGTGCGCAGTATCTGCAGCAGCCAGTGGAATCGAGGGAAGCAGTTCAATTCCCAGATTCTTTGCGCAAATGGGTTCAAACCCTTCCAGATGGCTGGTTGAATGCAGGTACAGCAACAGAATTATTCACGCAAGCAGGTATCCGCATGCAGCAAATCCGAAATGCTGCCACCGCTGATGAGGCGGTTCGTGAAGCTGAACAAATGGGGTATCCCGTTGTAATGAAGATAGACTCGCCGGATATTCTGCACAAATCGGATGTAGGTGGAGTGTTGCTTGGGTTGGAAAATGCCAATCAGGTAAGATTGGGGTTTGATACCGTGATGCAGCAGGCAAAGGCTGCCCGCCCTCAGGCGAAGCTGCTGGGAGTTCAGGTGCAGCAGATGGTGCCGCCAGGTCAGGAAGTTATCGTGGGTATGCTGCGCGATCCGCAGTTTGGACCGATGATGATGTTTGGGTTGGGGGGTACAGAAGTCGAAGGATTGAAGGATGTTGCATTTGAGCTGGCACCACTTTCTCACACTGAAGCCAGGCGCATGCTGGATTCGACCTGGGCTGGGAAGAAACTGGCTGGTTTCCGAAACATCCCAGCTGCTGATCGTACAGCCGTAGAAGAAACACTCATCAGGCTTTCAACCCTTGTAGAAGAGATCCCTGAACTGGCGGAGTTGGAGATCAACCCATTAAGAGTGCTACAGCCCGGTTCTGGTGCGGTTGCGATTGATGTGCGGGTGCGGAAACAGAGAGTAGCATAACGATCAACCACGAAAACGTAAAATACACGAAATTTATTCGGTAGTTTTTGGTCTGGTGGGTTAGCAACCCACCAGATTTAATGACCTTCTCGCGTAGGGTGCTGTTGCCAACGCACCACTCAGCAATCAATCATTTCCCTCTCCTGCACCTCCCCCGTTTTCCGAAAAATCGAAAATAGGGGAGGAAGAGCTTCTATCTGAAGACCAATGGTGCGTTATGAACGGACCCTATAGCTACGCTTCTTCGGAATAAATCCTTGGTGTTCTTCATACCCTTCTTGGTGAATACTCTATCGTTGGTTTTATGCTCAACGTTCATTAAGCATCACTGCCAGGTCAGGTTTCCCTTCGATCACCTGCTGCCACAAAGCAGCCACCAACCATTCCACCGGAACTGCAGGTAAAGGTTTCTCACGCAACAGTTTTGCTGCCACCAGATACACACCCTCCTGGATGGGTGCAGGAACAACTTTTTCTGCTGCCAGATGTTGTGTGCACACATTCTCAACCAACTGCTTTTCTGCTTCACTCAACCCACGGCTGAAATCACACCTGCCCGCACTCGAAGCGCCTACCGCGGGCAACCCCACAGCAAGCAGTTCTTTCAACAACATTTCGGGATCATACACTTTTTCACTCATTTTCCCTCCTACGCCATCACAAATCCACAGGCTCCCGCCTGATCCGTGCCGGTGCCGTTATTTCCAAAGAAAGTAGTGGTTACACTGTTTCCGCCTACTTCGAGCAGTTGAATATAGTGATACCCAGCCTGACCTGGCAATCCGCAGTACACCGCTGTGATCCCATCCCCGGAGGTTGAGCTACCCGCATTTTTGATCACCATGGGGTCATCTTCACTGGTGCTGTCCACACCCAATCCGACACTGAAAAATGCACTGGAACTTACCCGACCAAATGCACAAAAAGTAATCTGCAGACTGTCTTCCAACAAACCCAGCACCACTTCCAACCGATTAGCAATGCTGTTATTGAAAGGACGCGGAGTGCGTGAGGTATATGTCCATGAAGTGGTAGATTCGATCACCCGCAGTTTGCGTACACACCGGTTGGACGCATTCCACACGAACCGCTTTAACTGGCTGTCTTCGCTTTGTCCACTGGCACTTGTGCGAATGGTACCCAGATAGCGGCACTCCGGCGCACCAGATTTGACGGCTACACCATCCTGCCATGACAATGCCACTGCGCGGGTGATATCAGCTGTCCAGGCTTCAGCCTGCAGTGTCAGAATGCTGTTCTGGTCAGACAGGAAAATATCATAGTTCTTGCCCCCAGCCATTCCCGCCAGATTTACCTCAAGCTCTGCAAACATGCGCATGCGCCACCCCAACGGGCTGTAAAGTGCTACCCGATTACCGCGGTAAGGTGTGAAATACAGGGTGCCTGCGGCGCTCACATCATTCGTGGTAACAGGACATCCGCTGGTAAGGGTCAATCTTCCCTGGCAAAGTTGCGGTTCGGTATAAGAGAGGAGGTTGCGAAGTGCATCACCGGTTTCTGTGTGAATACTGTTCTGGTCAATGGTTGTACCATTCCAGTAAAACGAGCCAATGCGGCGCATGGTGGTGCTTTCACCCGGGCTGGTGTTGATATCAAGAGTGAAGCTGGTCAACCCAACGGATTGCACTGCAAAGACATACCAGATGGCAGCCGGTCCCGAAGGCGCAGCCCCTCCAGGCAGGTCAACATTGGCAACTGCCTGCAGCATTACCCCACCAACGATCAAACTGACCGGTTCAGCCACGCTGGCAGGCACGCGCAGACGGTTGACTGCCAGATATTCCAGGCGCAATCCCTGTTCAAAACGCTGTAGCAGCGCACCCAACGCAACACTATCATTGACACTCTGCCCAAAATAGAGTGCATCAGAACGCAGAAGATTGTAATGACTGCTGGCAGTCGGCTGCCCGGCGGATACCGCTGAAGAAGATGGATATGTCATGGCTTTCCTTTCGTTTGTGTCCTAGCGCCAGTATGAAGTTTCCCAGGTCAGGGTGCCATCCCAGACAGAAAGCGTGAACACGGCAGGATCAACTGGTGGATAATACGCCCCTGCATTTGTCAGGCAGGCTTTAATTACCGATTGGCCGGCGGTGTGATATTCATGCGCGGTGAAACCAACCGCTCCCAGGTCAACAAAGGTACCTATGGCAGTTTCAAGGGTGATACCTTCTGTTTCCAGCAGGTATTCCATCAGCAGGGCATATTGTTGAACACGGTTGGAACTGGCAAATCCTCCTCCGGGTGTTAAAAGGGAATCTGCCAGCAGTGCATCAAAATAGATCCAGATGGTAACGCCTTGACCGCTGATAAATTGACGGGTGACCATGATCCCTTCCGGTCGCAATTTGGATGTACTGTCCAATATCAAACCACAGGGTGCACCGCCATTCACGTGTGGGTGGCTGAGTACAATATGACAGTCCTGTCCGATGGTTGGCATAACTTACTCCTTACCAGTGAGTGCTTCCATTTCCCAACCCTTCTCCTCCCACTGCGGGCTGATGGATTGGCTATAACGCAGGGCATCAAGCTGCTGTTGGCTTTGTTGCAGCATCTTTTCGGCAGAATTCTGGATACTTTGGGCTTCACTGCTTTTTTGTCCATAGGCTTCACGCAGTACTTCCGCCCGCATCTGCATGGCACAGGCTGCAGCCAGCCGGTTAAGAAGGCTGTAATGCACACGCGGCACGGTGGAAACTGTGTCAGTTCCCAACCCCGCAAGACTATGGCTCGCAGTGTAGATCACACGCAGGGTGCCAGTTATCGGTTGAGGAAAGCGAATAAAGGGTAGACCATTCGCCCAGCTCCAGGTGAATGCAATGGAAGAACCATGCATTCCATGGGAACCGGTTGTCTGGATTCCAACATTAATTACCGACATCAAATTTAGTGCTTCATCGAGCACAACCTCATCTGTTTCAGTGATGATCGTTTCTGTCAGAATTTTTAATAGAGGCAGTGCATTGCTGTACAGCCGCAGAGCCTGTATTCCCGCCTGTGACAGCAGATTGGCACTGTACCTGCTACCGGTGGGGTCACCAACCAGTTCCAGGATCTGTACACGAAGAAGATCCCAATCGCTCATGATGCCACCCTCTGACTGGTTTTACTGCGGGATCGTGGTTTTGGGTCTTCCACCAATTTACGCTTTGCTTTTTCCAATGGAAGGGGAAAGATCAGTTTGTGCCCCACGCAATCCACCAGTATCAGACGGTCTGAATACTCACCCACCACGATTGGCACCCCAGGCTCTCCATCAGGATGAGATATCAGCAGTTCCTGCCAGGTTTCATAATCAGGATGTGCTACCATACATTTTGGATTCACAATGATTGCCATGTGGTGCTTCCTTTCTCCACCTGCGGTTCAGGTCCGGTATAGCCGATGCTTTTTAAGAAAGCAGTCACAGATTCTGCCCAACTCATACCTGCAGGATTACTGGAATATGTGAGCAGACGACGGGCGTAGATCATCCCATTTTCTTCAGCACATAAATAGCGGGCATACGGAGCCTGCAGGCGCAGCCATAACCTGTTTTCTTTATATATCTCCTCAAGTACTGAAAATTCGCATCCTTTTCCAACCACAGAAACGATGCGCGAGGTGATATCTGGCTGCGTACGGATATTCAACTGCTGAGCCACTACCTGTACCTGGTAAATGGGTACTGCCGAAGGGTTATAATCGTGCCCTCGTAACAAGGGCAGCGGGTTTGCGGCGCCGTTGTAACCTGGCACTCCACCTGCAGCAGGGCGGATCTCAAAATGCAGATGAGGTCCGGTGGTGTTGCCAGCGTAAGGGTCATCCACCGCACCCCCAGACCAACCGATGACGTCTTTTGCCTTCACAGTTTGTCCAACTTCAACATTCAAACGCGAAAGGTGCGCATAAATGGTTAATGCTTCATCGTGCTGGATACGCACCTGTCTGCCATAGCTGCTGGTTCCATGAGTTTCTGCCACGGCTATCACGCCATCACCAGCTGCGAATACTTCTTCTCCAACGGTTAAGGCAATATCCAACCCATTATGACCGGCTAACCCATACTTCCGGTATGCCCCCGGGTTCTCACCAAATTGCTGTGAAATGGGAAATTCATCACTACATGGGTAAAAATAATATGTTTGCATAGGTACTCCTGATTTCCCTCCAGAAATCATCCCAGGGCAGGGTTATGCTCTCTGGAGGGAGGTTTTTAAAAATCTTGCTTACTGCTGCTGGCGGCGAAGTCCGTTGTCTTCGATAGCAACGCCTAAAATATAGGCTGCCAATACCGAAAGCGTACCGATCAACGCTTCATCGTCCAGCGGGAAGTCAGGGCAGGCAGTGCGGACGATTACCAGCACCAACCCGACCATTGCTGCCCAAAACTTGCGTGACCCAAACAATTGAATCCATTTATTCATAAGCATCCTCCTTGGTTATCCCGCCACATTTGATTTGTGAAGCGGGCGGAAATCATTGACCCAGACTGCCAGGAAGTGACGAACTTTCAAACGGTGCTCGTCATTGGTGAAAACTGCGGGCGCATATTCGCCACCTGCGATGAAAACCTCCGGCAGCAAACCAAATCTCTCACCGATGAAAATGGCAGGTGCCACTCGTGGATCGCAGGCTGCAGCCCAATTGGTGGCATCCGTCCATTCGGGTACGGTCACCACATCCCCAGGTTGACCGCGCTGCATGTTCTCTGAATAGATATTGGCAGCGTTTTCCAATGTGGGGTAGAGGATCTTCATGGCGGTGAGCTGCAATGCTCTTGGCACCAGCAGATAACGTGGATTGATCGCCATGGAAGGTCCTGTGCCATAATAGATGTCAGCATTCTTGATCAACAACGGCTGGTTGTATACTGCGGTACTCACAGCATCCCATTCAGCAGCAGAAAGGGCGTTGGTGCGCAGGTTGGCATGCCCACCTGCGGTTGTCACTGCAGTTGTGTTAAAAAGTGCACCCGTATCCGCCATTGTTGGTCCTACTCCGCTGCTGGCGGTGAAAATTGCTGCTACCAGACTGGAAATCTTTCTTAATCCAGCGGTTGCCAGCTCACGCGGATACGCCCGCAGTTTTTGCGTTTCGTCGCGGTCGATCAGTTCGAGTGTCAGTGGAATATACCCGCCATATTTTGTGAATGAAGCGGTTTCCGGACTGTCACCCACCACCAGTTCGGTATAGGCTGCGCCTTCGTTAACAACAGGCAGGCTGCCCACTGTTCCTACGAGGGTGCCGGTGATCTGGTTAAGCGTGTTAAAGTGTTCCACTGTGGCAATACGCTCCCACCAGTCATACCCTGCTCGTCCCAGCTCCTGCCAATGGTTGACGATCACTTTGTTTAGTGCATTCTTTACAAGTCCGGTGAAATCTGCGGTGGTTGCCAGACGAGCACGCTGAGGGTAATATCCACCATGAAGATCATCATCGCCGGTCAACATCAGATAAAGTTCACGAATACCGCTCAAGCGTGCCGGTTTTACCTGTTGTAGATGGGCTTCGCGCGGTGCTCCAAACAGGTCATCCACGGCTGCCTGCAATTGATCTTCACTTGAAAACATCGCCTGCACATTGCCTGGACCCTGTACCACCTGCTTTCCTGTTAATTCGCTGATTAAGCTACGGGCATCTTCCACTGCCAGTTGTAGTTCTGCTGGTTGAAAGGTTCGTCCCGTGAACTGCCGCCGTACACGATCTGTCATAACTGCGGGCAGCCGGGCTGCGGAAAGAGTATTTTCCAGCAGAACACCACAAACTGTCTGTGTTGCATCTTGTATGTTCACCTGTTCAGGCAACTCTTGCTGCAGTATTGCTTCCATTGCAACTTCATTGGTGTTACCTTTTTCTGAGGTTTCTGTTTCCATCCCTGCTCCTTCTTTTTGTCTAGTTTTGATCACACGAACAAACCGCCCACCCCGGGCGGGTTCCATCACCAGGTCAACTGAAAGCACTTTGAGGATCTGCTCCACCACACTGCCATGTGGACGAAAGAGAACATCCGCGGAGAAACCGATGCCAGGCAGAGGGCTTTTCTCCTGTAGCATTTCTTCCCCCACCTGTCGCAACAGGTCAGCAGATGGTCCACCGGGGTGAAGCAGGAGCCGGATGCCATTGTTGATATCATCCCATTGGGGTGAGTGGCATACGCCTGCCAGGTCGCGTACAGAGCGGGCAGCCCGGGCATGATCCACATAACATTCCACCCCGTCCCATAGAGGTAATGATGCCTGCAGGCAGGTTTGGGAGAATTCCCAACCATTGCCGATACCTGCTGTAATTGCCAGAATTTCAAAGGCGTCATCCTTTTGCTGCTGTAGTTTCAGGTGAAGCCTTGTATACCCTTCGACTAGCTGGATATTCTCGTTTTTTATTTGCATGGTTTTGTTTTTTCTCCTTTACATCACTTCATGGCGAACCTTGTTTGCTCTTCTGCAGGGTGGGATCGTTCTTTGCCCGTACCCTTCGATTTTTTGTCATTGCGTAACCTGTTCCCCGGCAAAACGATACGCCAGACGCACCATCTCTGCATCATCGATCAACTGCCGGTTACGCAACTCCACCAGCAGGGGCAGCACATTTGCGGCTGCCTGACTAAGCGAGACGTTGTCTCGTACCGAAATATCTGCTCCCTGCAGATGAAAAGATACCTGCGGGTCAAGGGATGAGGTAAAAAACGCCTTGCGAAACAGTACAACCCGTAAAATATCTTCCAGCAGCCATAAGAAATACCGCTGGCGTTGTTCGTAGAAACGATACGTTGGACCACCTGCTGCTTCTGCTGTGGTGCGGGTGGCACTTTCAGGTTCAGCTAGAAAATGCAGTGGAACACCCGCCCCCGATGCGATCATCTTTTTAAGAGCTAACCCATCCTCACCCGCGTCCTGACTTTCAAGCTGCGGGTTGAGCACAGACCATTCCTCGCTCTGGTCTGTCACCAGAATGGCACCCGGTGTGGGAGGGTTGGCGTTGAGATGCTGCTGGCGGGCGTAACGGTCTGCTTCAGATGCAAATCGTGATTTGATTACATACAAGAACGCATTTCGAAAACGATTAAGGCGCGCCCGATCTTCCAGCCAGTTAGCATATCGGCTCAACCAACGCAGCAGCGGTGCCAGGTCAGATTCCCCCCATTGCGCTCCCACTGGGCGGTTGATACTGTAATGCAGCATCACCGGCTGGGATGGGTCATCATTCAATACATCAAATGCTGCGATGGGCGTTGGGTTCATATTCTCTGCTGTAGCTTTTAATGTGAAAACCAACGGCTGTTCCAGATCATTCACATGGGCTGTAATACTTTCAATCGAGGTTGTGGGGTACGCCCGAATATATGAATTTCCACCTTCATCCGTGGTGAGCAGCAGAAAGAGGTTCCCTGTACGGGTCAATTCATCGCACAACTCGAAGATGCGCACATCCATACGGTTGAGCGGATGATTCCAAAACGCCTGCATCACCTGTGCTTCCTGTGTGTCCCTGCAGTGAATAGCGATCCCATTTCCTACTACGTACTGCGTGGTAAGGCTGACGATCCGCCTTGCAAGCGGGTTCACCCGCCAGGCTTCCAGGGATTGTTCGAGCATGGTCTGGCGGTCATAGGGCAGGCGATCCCGCTCAGATTGCTGCCAGGAGAATGCCATCGTGTGCATGGTTGCATCGGTTTCTATCTGGCTGGCAAAGGATTGACGTGAATTCTTTCCGCGCAATTCGGATCGCTGAAAGAATGTTCCCAACCGTACCAGCAGACTATTGGATTTACTCATTTTGGTAGTGATTTGTTCCATACTCATTCCTCTCTGCATCAATGCCGCGCTAAAACCCTCTATCCAGTTCTTTCAACGGATCACTCGCGGGGATGACCACTGCTGAGGTAGAGGGTGACCAATCAAGTTTTTCAAGCACACCCACCAGTGCAGCAGAAAAAACCAGGTCATCATGTAAATACCCGCCCGTTAGCGTGTCGCGTGCTCCTTCCGGTACTGACCAGTGCATACGTTTTTCTGGTCCCACAGGGATGTCATATTGCACCCTGCCAAGCTGCCGCAGAAACAGGTCATGCAATTCATGCAGGCGGATAAATTCAGGTTTTGTATTTTCCGGCAATGCATACTCCAAAAAACGGCAGGAATCCACCAGATTGAGAAATGTCCAACCCAGCTCTGATTTTGTGGAAGCATTGAAAATAAAAGGTGTCACCCGTTCGGGGAAAGCTCGCTGTAACATGGAAGCCAGACCTGCGCCTACACCGGTGGCATCCACCACCAGATGAGCGGCGTGGAACCGTTCTGCGAGGGATGTGATGCGGGCAAATTGGTCTGTATGCTTCAGCCCGGTATATTGCTCGCGCCATACAACGCGGTAAATGGGTTGTAGCAGGGATGGCTCGTGAGCCATCCCTGCAAACGACATTCCCGCCGGTTCATGTGACATCCGTACCTCTATCACCGTGATTGCGGTGCTGTCACGGCGATCCTGCTCTACGCAGGATTGTTTTCCCAATTCAGGAGGGGTTTCAGCTTCGCCAGCCACATCCACTAGCAAGGCATACAATCTTCCCGGTTCTGCCTGAAAAACAGGTGGATGGGTTCCGATCACTCTTCCCAGGCGTTCAGGTGGAAAAAGCGCGCCATCCGCTTCGATCTCTTCAGAGAAGAATTGGGTGCGCACCATGGGATGAAAGCGCCCCAGCTTTTCAACCTGCCCGCGCACAAACGCTCCATACGCTGGCACTTCAGCGGAAACCACATCAGCATCAACCCTGAACACACGCTGAATCCGATCTTTTTTCTCCGCCTCTTGTGCGGCGCGTAGTTCTCGCCCCAGCAAGGTGTCATGTGTCCAGGCAGTACCCCAGAATACACGCGTGGCATTGGTGGATGCTGCCATAGGGGCGATCTCCCGGTCGTACTTCTGTACCTGTACATCCTGAGCTTCATCCACTTCAAGCAGGGTATTGGCAGTTGCCCCAACGATATTGGCTTCAGGTGCACCGCTCAAAAAGGTAATACGGGCATCGCCAACCCGATAGATGTAACCCGATTCCTTTCGCCATAACCTACGGGTGAAAAGATTTCGTGTTAGCACACTTTCCAACCGGCGCATGGCATTCAGGCTTTGCGGTTTCCAGGTCGGTGAAACCTTCACCAGATCACTCCCGGGAATTGCCTGCGAAAATATCATCAGTAAATAAACCTCCAACTGCGCCTGTAGTTCATTCTTGCCAGATTGGCGCGGGAACATGACCACAAAAGAAAGCCCGCGTTGACGAAATACTGAATCGACTACGGCTTTTATCACTGGCACCTGGTAGGCACGTAATGTGATGCCAGAGGTTGCCTGAACAAAGAGGATCGGATCGTGTAGTACTTTTTTGAAGGTTGTCAGCATGGGTCTGGTTTGCATCCTCCCGGCAGTTCTGACCCGGGAGCAGGAAATAGAGGCATAGAGGTTGAGTGCCCTTTTCCCTGTTCACCGGTCCGTGTTCTCCAGCTCTATTTCCCACACCAGGGTCATCTGCCATATACTTTTCTCACAATCCAAAAAAGGATTTGATCAATGCAGCCAGCGAAAGGATGGAAGAGCTGCCTGAAAGAAGGGATGAGTACACCTTCAATTGAGTTACCCCATCCGTAACAGCTCGCAATCGCTGCTCATGGTCTGCAGATTGTCGTTCCAGGTCGCTCAATTGCTTTTCCATCAAATTGGAAATATGTGCCAGTTGGGTTTCGAGGGTTGCCAGGTCTGCCTTTAGAAGATCAATGGCATGATTCAATTGCTCTGCCAGCAAAGCGGCTGAATTCTCATCCATTCAGGGATGCTCCTTTCCTCTTTTCTGGTTTTGACAGAGAGTTGATGGTTTCTGCTAACGCCTGGCTTAAGTTGCCGGCAAATTCGCTGGCATCTACACTCAACTTTTGATCAGTACGTAACAGGTTCGCCAACCGGGTGGATGCCATTCCCAACGCGTTTAAACAGCCAGCCATTTGCTCCAGATCACCATCGTCACTGCTTGCCAGGTCAAACATGCGCCGGATGAGCACACGCAGCATACGAATCTCATCTTTCAGTCCATCTGAAACCCGTCCAAGGTCTGTGTTCTCAAGCTCACGAAACTGACGTGAATAGAAGCCGTTCTTGAGGGCATTGAGATTACCTGGTTGCGCTCCGCGTTTAATGGGATTCGACATTCGTATCCTTTCGTAGAATATATGTTCTATTTATTCAAAGTATAACGGGAAATTACGTTTCGTCAACCTGTCGAAATATGCAGGTTTTACGATCGACAATGAGTAAAATTGTTTCGAATGAATCATTCACTTCTCCCCTGATTGGGAGAAGATTTACAAATTCTTTCAGGTGTTTAAATTAACTTTTCTACAGCAATTTCTAAAGTGAGATGCATTTCTAAACACTAAAACTCCGAAAACCCCCTCATTCTATTGACTTGCAATCTTAAAAACTATATTATATATACATTAAAAATAAGTGCAGCATTGTTGTCACACAATAATACCCTGCCAGTTCTGGGGGGAAAACAAATTTTTCGCCTTTTATTAAAAGTTAAATACGTGAAGGAGAAGCAGATGAAATCCCCATTTCACCTACATGCAATTATGCCAGTAATTCTTATCACGATATTGTTTTTTTCCCTTTTTACACCGCAGGTGGTGTCTGCCGAAGGAGAAATCCCCGAAATACCTGTACCGCCGGTTGACGATATTCAAACGAATCTTCCAACGTCAAATGATGATCCTCTGAGAGCAGCTGTATTATTATCTGAAAATAGTGCAGAGCTTGTAACTGAGGGGGAAGGGAAACCCCTCACATCTCAATACGCAATCAGCGGTCTCTGCAATTCTGATCCGTGGTACCTTGGTGCTGCCTGCCCCGGAGGAAAATGCTTATATACAACAACGGATTATGGTGTGAACGCTTTGAGAGTTGCGCTAGAAAACTGGTCATCCAACAAAGGGTATGGCTATATCTTTATTGAGTCATACAGTTCGCCCTATGCTCTAAATCATTATCAGATAGACGCTGCTACTGGTTATGCAAGTTTAAAAGGTTTGAAATGGGATGAAGCAGGAATCAACAAGCCACGAATTCAAGGCTCATTAGAAATTACAAATTTCACTTCCGGTTTTGAAATCAATGGGCTATACATTCATACGGATGCCTCTTATCCCATCTTGAGTTTTACGAACAATAAAGGTTTAGTCAAACTAAGCAACATTGAAATCAGCGATTCCTTTCGAAGTGGGATTGTCATTAATAATCACGCGGGCTCAGTCACTATAAACCAGGTGTATGTCCACGACAATAAATATAATGGCGTCGAAATAAATAACTGTGGCAGCGGTGTTTCCTGCTTAAATACTGGCTCTATTCAATTAACTAACAGCACTATTTATCACAATGGAACAAATGGTGTTAATTATAGCGGGCTTAAAATCATGACAGCAGGAACAGTAACCGTTAACGGGGTAACAATTGCGAACAATTATGGAAAGGCTGGGATCGAGATACAGACGAAAAATTCTCTAACCATTAAAAACAGTGCCATTGTCAATACATTGCTTGGTGGTCTTCCTCAAATTAGTAATGGTATTGGTGTTAACTTATTATCTGGCTCTACAGGCAATGTTCTCTTCGAAAATGTACTCATTAAGAACAACGAAGGATCTGGCGCCTGGATAGAAACTACAGGGAATATCACGTTGAAAAAGGTGCAAGGGCTTGATAACGGTTACTATGGGGTAAATATTGGCAACGCGGATTTAATCACGAAAATTGCTGGTGGAAAAACTATCACTATAAGTGATAGTATATTCTCCACCAATAGCAATATGAACCTGTTGATTTTAGCTAGCGGCGCGGTCACTCTTTCAAATATAAATGCTCAATATAGTGTAAATAAGTATGGGGCGCATGTAGATAACAGTCTGGCTCTTACACCCCAGCCAGTCATGATCACAAATTCACAATTTAATTACAACAAAGAACGTGGCCTTTCAATTTTCAGTAAAGGAGAGATAAAGCTAAACGGTATTCAAATCCATGACAACACTGGCACTAATGAAGCATTGTATGTTAGTAATAATGTCGCTGGTGTATTATCTGGCATTACCTTTTTAAGTACGTTGGGCTCAAATCAGGTATTCAATAATGCAGATGCCAAATTGGCAATAAGTCTCTATACCAACGGCGCCCTTCTAATGAACAATCTGCAGGTCTTTTATAATGGTGGAGATGGATTAATCGCAGAGCAGGTTGGAGGAGCAATTACCTGGAATGGAGGCGGTGCCTGGAATAATGGACAGCGCCTGATGCTTAATTATGGTATCGGCGCAAAATTGGTTAATTCTTCTGCCGTCCTACCTAAAACGGTTATCCTGCGCGATGTAGACTTCAGTAGAAACCAGACAGGAACATTGACCACCTCTTTTGATAAGGGTATCGGATTATATATCTCTTCGAAAGGTACTGTTACCGTAACAAATATTACGGCGGATTACAACGCTCGGGGAGGAGTGATTATCGATGCAATGAGTGGTGCAGGGAACGTAAACATCCTTCGCACGCAGCTTTCAGGGTACAACTCATTTAGCAACAATAAAGGAACAGGAATAAGGATTGATTCAATCGGTAAAATCGTATTAAACCGCATTCAAGCCATTGATAATAAAGGAGCTGGAGCCCTCCTCAACGCATACGGAATAATAACAATCACAGGAACAGCATCACAACCTAATTTATTTAACGGGAATGAGGGCTATGACAACAGCCTTTACGGTTCTTTAGCAGGGTTACAAATCGGGCACGTCAATGGCCCGGTAAAAATCACCAACCTCCAGGCAAATGGTAATCTTGGCAGCGGCGTCTATATTTATGCCAACGGCCCAGTTATACTGGATGGTCAAAGAAATGAGCTCAACCTGAATTCCGAAGAAGGTATTAGCATTGAACAACAATACGGTCTTTATATTGATCGTTCCAATGGTTCGGTACTGATACTTAACTTTGTGGTAGAAAGTAATCACGGGGGAGGAGTGTATATCAGGAATCTGGAAGGTAGTGTGGGCGTAACTTTGAACAGCACAATAGCTGGTTTTACCTCTCAAATTACCAATGGACAAGGTGATTTTTCTAACCGTTATGGGTTATACATTGAGTCAAGTGGCGCAATTTTGCTCAATCGACTGAACATTTCAGAAAATTCGAATCCTGCAACCTCTATCATCAATACTGGGGCTTCCATTTCAAAACCAGTTACAGTAACGAACAGCAGTTTTAATCAAAACAATGGAATGGGACTGAACATCATCAGCGCTGGAGCAATCGTGCTAAACAAAGTAACCGCCAGCGGTAACACAAATGGAGCTTCTGGCGCATCTCTGTATAATGACACCATTATTCCAGGACAAGTTTACAATCCAATTACCATCATCAATAGTTCATTTAACGATAATAATGGTGCTGGAGTTGATTCACAAACTCGGAAAGCACTGACCATAACTTCAGTAACAGCTAGTGGTAATGGTGAATATGGCCTATTCTTGAAAAACGACAGTGGTGTTGGAAGCCCCGTGTTAGTGAATGGTTCAAACCATTTTATTGCGAATGCCAGTGAAGGAATTTATATCCGAAGCACTGGGGTTGTCACAGCCTCGGGTATCGAGGCAGGTAGCAATGATTCTGATGGTATTTACATTGAAACCGTAAAACAAGTAACGTTGAGTAATAGCTGGGTTTACAATAATGCCACTGGCATTTCTATTGTTTCGGCACCTGTTAACATACTTAATCTAACCAGCATGGCCAATGCAACTTCTGGATTATATATTGAGTATGTCCCCGCGGGAGGAAAGGTAATACTAACCAACAGCAGCTTTATCTATAATCCAAACAGCTATGGGTTTGAAATCCATTTTGATTCAGGATTGCCCACCGATTTTGTCATGAGTAATGTGAACTACTTTGGTAACAATTTTGGCGGTGATGCAAATTATTTAGTATCCTATTAAGTAGTTCTCGGTGTGGTTTTAAAAACCACACCGAGTTTTATAAAAAGAAAGCATGAGAAAATCCTATATTGTATACACAGCATCCGCAGAGTTGATTTACCCTGACTTTGATTGATACCCCTTTATGAACAAAGAATTATGATAGCTTCCATTTTATATTGTTAATTCTTCGTCAAAAACAATACGAATGCCTTCCTGGCTATAAAAGTCTGTACAATATAGTTATATTTATAGTTATAGTTAAAGTTTTCAGGAGGTGGCCATGCCTCTTCAACCAGGACAAATTCTCAACAATCGTTACCGCATAGCCAAACAGATTGGAAAAGGTGGTTTTGGTGCCGTTTACCGTGCCTGGGATATGCGCATGAATGGCTCATGTGTCGTAAAAGAAAACCTCGACACCTCACTTGAAGCCCGCAATCAGTTTGAACGCGAAGCCCAGATACTTTTCAAATTAAGGCATCCTGGTTTACCCGTGGTGTTTGACTATTTCAGTGAACCCGACCAGGGATTATATCTGGTCATGGATTTCGTGGAAGGGAAAAACCTGGAAGAGATCCAGCAGGATTCAGGGGGTGCGATAAATGAGTCTGACGCGGTCAATTGGATCATCCAGGTATGCGAGGCGCTGGAATATCTGCACGGGTACAACCCACCGGTCATTCACCGTGATATCAAACCACAGAATATCATCATCACACCGGCTGGCAAAGCCATGCTGGTGGATTTTGGGGTAGCCAAGCTTTACCATGCCCAACAAAAAACCACCATTGGGGCTCGTGCTATCACTCCCGGATATAGCCCTCCAGAGCAGTATCTGCAAACCGGTACTGATGCGCGCAGCGATATCTACTCATTAGGTGCAACGCTCTACACCTTATTATCGGGACAGGTACCACCCGAGAGTGTGGCTCTCAGTCTGGGAGAATCACTCCCATCGATTCGAGATATGAATCCCAAAGTCAATCCTGCGCTGGAAGCGGTGGTTGATAAAGCTATGGCACCCCAGAAGAATTTACGTTTTGCCACCGCCTCAGAAATGCGTTCTGCACTACAGGCAAAAGTCATTGGCACTGAACCTGTTTCTCCTGTAGTCTCTTCCATTCAACCTCCAGCCATAAAACAGCCTGTGATGCCTGCGGTTGTGCCATCTGCTATGCCTTCTACTATGCATGTTGGCGCAGCACAGGCTATTCCAGCAAAACTACGCAAACCAACTAACTGGCTGGCAATCACCCTGGGTGGATTGGGAGGATTGATCATCATTGGTGTCATAGCCGCTTTCTTTATCTTTCCTCGCTTGCTCAAAGATACCAGCGAACTCGCGACCGTCAGCACAGAAACCCCCAAAATAACCGAAACCACTTCAATGACTGAAGTTGCGGGTATTGTTCCCACAGCATTACCAACCATGACTGCCAAACCATTTTCTCAAAATGGTGGCTGGCTGGATAAAATTGCTGTTTCCGCAGTATCGCCTGATGTAGCCGTAACCCAATTGAAGAATAAAGAGATCGATTTATACACTGATAGCCTTGATAATTCATATTTCGACGCGATTGATGCGACCGGATTGGAATATAAAAAATCTTATGGGCTATATTATGATCTGACATTTAACCCAGTTGGGCCTGAATTTCCAGGAACCGGCAAACTTAATCCATTCTCCTCACCAAAGATCCGGGAAGCAATGAACTGGTTGATAGATCGTGATCATATCAATCAGCAAATTTTTATGGGAAAGGCAGAACCCAAGTATTTTGCACTTTCGGTTGATCTGCCCGATTACAATAACAGTAAAGAAAAAATAGATGAGCTGGAAGCTTATTACGCGTATAACTTTGGTAAAGCCAGTGTAGTGATCACTTCCGAGATGGAAAGTATGGGTGCGGTGAAATCCGGCGGAGTGTGGACTTATAAGGGGGAACCTGTCACGCTTATCTTCCTGATCCGTACTGATTCGGATGGCACTCGGAAGCTTATGGGGGATTATGTGGCTAACCAGCTTGAATCCCTGGGGTTTTCCGTGGATCGGCAATACAAGAAGAGCGCCGAGGCATCCCCCATTTGGATGGGCAGCGATCCAGCAGAAGGTCTGTGGCATATTTATACCGGAGCCTGGGCTTTGATTGGAATTACTCACAATGAAGGTAGTTTATTCCAGGAATTTTATTCACCTAACAGCCCTCAAGGTGCACGGTTGTGGAAGGCATATACTCCGACTGAGGAATTTTCGACCCTTTGTGACCAGTTAGCTCAGAATCAATTTGCGAACAATAATGAACGCCAGGTTGCACTTGAACGTGCGCTTGAGTTATCTTTGCAAGATTCTGTGCGTATCTGGTTGATGGAAAATCGGTACTTTATCCCTTACAACAAAGGGATCATATATGCCTCTGACCAGGTCGGAGGTTTTCAAGGTTCCCAAATGTGGCCTTATACGTTACGTTTTACAGACCAGGTTGGCGGGCAAATGAATATCGGTATGTCAGACCTGCTGATCAATCCCTGGAATCCCATCTCTGGGAGCTCCTGGTCACAAGACCTGGCTCTTATACGGGCTACCCAAAGCGGAGATACCATATCAGATCCTTATACAGGTCTTGCCTGGCCGCTGCGAATTGAAAAAGCAGAGGTTGTGGTCAGGGAAGGGTTTCTTGTCAATCAGACCCTGAATTGGGTAGGACTGTCGTTTGAACCTGAAATTAATATCCCGGGCGATGCCTGGGTGGATTGGGATGCCGCTTCGCAGACCTTCATCACGGCGGATGAACAATATCCGGGTGGGTTAACCGCCAACAGGAAGGTTATTGTTTATTATCCAGCAGATATGTTCCAAAAAGTAACCTGGCATGATGGCAGCCCGCTATCCCCAGCGGATTTCGTCATGTATCTGATCATGATGTTCGATCGGAGCAAACCAGAAAGTGCCATTTATGATGAATATAACACTTCGGTTTATGATTCTTTCAAGTCGGATTTTAAAGCAATCCGAATAATCTCAACAGATCCACTGATCATCGAGTATTACAGCGATAGAGTGGTTTTGGACGCAGAATTGAACATCCCTCTCCTTTTCCCCTCATATGCTTCAGGCGAAGCTCCCTGGCATGTACTGGCATTAAGTAACCTGGCAGAGGCAAATGGTGAACTGGCATATTCTTTCGAAAAAGCATCAGCATTGGGTGTGGAATGGACAAATTTTATTGGTGGTACGAGCCTGGATATTTTAAAGCATAAAATTGGCGAAGCAGCGGCTGAAGGTTATATTCCTTATGCACCGACTCTCAGCAAGTACATCTCTGCAGATGAGGTGGCTCAGCGATATGAAAACCTGACTAATTGGTATGACAATCATAATAATTTCTGGTTAGGTACGGGACCGTATTATCTCGATAGCTGTGATATTGAAGGAAAACAGGTCTGGCTGGCTCGTTACACAAACTCATCTGACGACCTGGAACGTTGGATAGAATTTGCACAATAATCAGATAGTTCATAATGCATTCTCTGTGATATTCCATTGCACGCTCGATGGAAAGATCATAGTGCTTTTTCGCAAACGATAAAAAGAAGTTCGTTTGGGTATAATACGCATTAATCCTTTAATCGTCTTATAGAATCATGTCAACACCTGAAAAAAGGCCCGATCCCTCCCAAGTCGCCAGGCAGAGGCATGCCCGGCGGATGATTTTTATCGTACTGTTCATTCTTGCCGTGCTGGCACTATCCTGGTTCATCTGGCAATTGGCTGGTAAATCTGATGGTAAAAAAGGGATTTCTACAACAAAAGGTGTACAAATAACTTCCTCTAATACTTCCCTCCCTTCGGAGATCAAAGAAACATCCGCTCTTACTCTCACAGCTACACAGAATATACTTCCCACCCCAGCTGATACCGTTATTGTGCCTAACCGCCCCTGGGAGCCAATTTCATCATCTTATTTTCGCTCTACAGCCGACTTCCAAAATGAATGGCGGAACCCGACTGCATTGGGTTTCGTTTATGATTTAGAAACTTACCAGAATCTGCCGGCGTTGCATTTATCCTTTACTAGCCCAATCTGGGTGAAAATCTTGGATCAAGAAGGAAATTGGTTGGATGAATTGCAGGATATGCAGTTGGAAGCCAATCTTGCTTTCGAAAACAATCAGGAAAAAGTTGTTCTGGCAGTACGATATGTTGATGAAAACAATTACTACGGTTTGATTGTGAACCAAAAACGATGGTCTCTCATCAAAATAGTGAATAGTATATCAGCTGAACTGGCGAGTGGAGAAACCACCCATACCCTTGCGAATGGAGGTTGGGGTTGGTACAGGATCGGTTGTATTGAAAACCAGCTCTTCGTTTGGGATGAAAATAATGAAATTGCAGCTATTTCTGATACCTCTCTCTCCCTCGGGGGAGCTGCAATTGGTTTTTTCCCTGATGCGAAAAGTGGTAAAGTATACTTATATTATTACCGATTAATGGCGCGCAGTTCTGATTGAGGAGGTAAGAATGAAGCAGTGGCGATTAATCCTGGGGGTCATCCTGATTATTCTGGTTTCGGGCTGCAAATCGGCTGATGGAGATAAAAAACAGGTCGAAACGGAACCACCTGCAACTGAAGTGAGCGTACCTGTTGAATCTCCGACACCTTTACCGGCAGTGATCAGTGTTTCCAATGCAGGATATCTGCGAACCATTTCGCAGGTGCAGTTCGCCAATCCTTATCACCTGGAATGGAGTGCCGATGGATCACGATTTGCTGTGGCTTCCAGCGAGGGGTTTCAAATATTCGATGCTAAAAGCCTCAAAGTCCTCAACAATATTCAGATCCAATCGTATGAGCTGCTCGATTTTTCACTGGCAACCAACCTTTTTGCCATAACGGATCAACACCAGACTATCGATTTACTGGACATTACAACCGGTACCAAAGTACTTTCAATCAAACCTACCGATATTTTTCCTATGGCAGAGTTTTCGCCTGATGGAAAAACCTTGCTCACTACTTCTAGTGAGCATTTTAGAGCTGACCTGTGGGATGTGCAGACAGGTAATTTCCTCACCAGTTATACCGGCTTCGAAACCGCGGCTCCCGTTTATTCTGTCCATTTCGCGGCTGGTGGATCAAAATTGGTATTTATTGCCCGTGGTACTGTGCAGGTAATCGATACTGCCAGTGCTGCTCTGGCAGCCCGCCTGGAACATGAAGATTTTGTCCAGGGATGGGCGCTGAGCCCTGACGCCAGGACAATGGCAACCGCTTCTGGTGCAACCATTGGTAATGATTTTCTCCCCGTCATTAAATTGTGGGATCCCGAGAATAAACTGCCACCTTCAGTTCTACTCAGCGGTGATATGGTTTCATTGGCATTGACCTATTCACCAGATGGCAGCCTGTTGGCTTCTACCAATGGGAAAACCCTCACCCTCTGGGATGTTGCTCAACAACACAGATTGGGCGACTGGACAGCACATTCAGACAACCTGACTGCCCTTGCTTTCTCTCCAGATGGTACGCGTTTACTTTCTGCCTCTGCAGATGGTACGGTATTTATTTGGATGGTACAATAAAATATGCGTCCTTTTGACACCTCCTTTTACTCCGATTGGTATGCCACCTTCTTCCGATGGGTATTCCTGATCGGTACTGCTGTGATCGCTGGATTGACCAGTTGGTATACTCCCATAACGGCAGGACTCATGACGGCGTCTGCTGTCTGGAATATCCTCATCTCTTTTATTAGTATTACCAACAAGCAATTCAATGCGAAGCGCATTTCAAGCGTGCTCCTTGATTTCGTGATCGCTGCTTCTCTTTTTACGTTTTCAGGTGGATTAGCTGGCTCTTTGCCTTGGTTTATAATCCTTCTTCCAATCGTCACTGGTGGTATTTATTATGAATGGAAGGGTGCAATCTGGGCGGGGGTTATTGCTTTTCTTGTCCAGACAACATGGACAATATTTGGATCGCAGTACGGTTTGGAACGTTTTATCTGGCTGGGAATTGCCTTCTTTATCGATGCGATTACTGTAATACTCGCAGGATGGATCAGCCACATAGCCTACAATCGTCAGCGAGCAAAGCAGTTGGCTATCTTCAATCAGAAGAAAGAAATCGAAAGAGCTGCCCGGCAGCACGAACGTGATCAATCACAAAAATTTAACATGCTGCTTGAGAATTTGAGCACAACTCTGGATTATCAGGAAGTTTTGAATACCATCCTGGATCTGTGTGTGACAGCAATGGGAGAACCTCAAGAGCAGGCGGAGCTTATGTCTCGGGCAGTATTGCTGCATGGAGAAGGTGATCTTTTGGTCGCCTGTTCTCGTCGTTTTTCTCCTCATGACCAAAAAACCAGCCTGCCTGGCGTGCAGGGTGCTCTTGCACAGGTGATCACGCAAGGTGAACCGGTTTTGGTTGAAGAACCCGCGAAAGACCCTGAGCTTTCACGGTTGGTTGGAGTACAACTTTGTGACGCAGCTTTTTGCCTTCCCCTGATGCGTGGTTTGGATTCATACGGTGTTTTACTGGTTGCCCACCCCGAAAAAGGTTTCTTTACTCCGGATCGACGCGAAACCCTTGAGCTTCTCAGCCACCAGGCAGTGATCGCTATTCAGAATGCGCGTTTGTTTCAAGACCTATCAGACGAAAAAGAACGCCTGGTGCAGAGCATGGAAGAAGCCCGAAAAGACCTGGCGCGGGATCTGCATGATGGTCCAACTCAAGCAGTAGCATCCCTTGCAATGAGGGCGAATATCGCTCGAAAGTATATGGACACAGACCTGGATGCAGCGAAGAACGAAATAGAGCAAATTGAGAACCTGGCACGCAAGACTACCAATGAAATTCGTCACATGCTATTTACTTTACGCCCACTCGCGTTGGAAACCCAGGGTCTCGATGCTGCTTTACAGACTATGGCAGAAAAAATGCGCGATAACTATCAACAGAATGTTGTAGTTCAGTTGGATCAAGACGCACTGACCAGGCTGGATGCGACGCGGCAGGGTGTAGCTTTTTATCTGGTGGAAGAAGCAGTGAATAATGCACGTAAACATGCTCATGCCGAAACGATTTCTGTTCGCCTGAGAGCCATTCCAAAAGATCCTGATATTCTTCTGCTAGAGATCGCAGACAACGGCGTAGGTTTCGATGTTTCTGCGGTTACCAATGCGTATGAAAAACGCGGCAGCCTGGGAATGGTCAACCTCCGTGAACGAACTGACCTGATCAACGGTTTATTGCATGTAGATTCTGCTCCTGGCAAAGGGACACGCGTCCGTATCTTTATTCCATTGAGCGATGCTGCAACTGATCGCTTGCAACGATCCCGATAAACTGTAATATGCCTTTTATTGATGATCATTTTTACGCGCTATATAAAGGCGGAAATCCAGCACGCACACCCGTTATTCTTCTTCATGGGATGGGAAGCAGTCATCTGATCTGGCCAGCCTCCATTCGAATGATGAGTGGGGAAAATGTATACGCGCTAGATCTTCCCGGTCATGGAAAATCGAACGGGAAAGGGTTGCAATCGATATCCAGTTATGCCAAAACGGTGATCCAATTTATGGATAAGGCTGAAATATTCACTGCCATATTGGTAGGCCATTCCATGGGATCAGCAGTTGCACTTCAGATAGCTCAAGATCATTCTGATAGAGTTGCCGGTTTGGGTTTGCTCTCTGTCGGCACCACCTTCCGAATCGAAAAGAACATTCAAGATAGCATTGGAAATACAAAAATGATTTCCGATACCTTAGAATGGCTTTCGAGTATGCTTCTTAGTAGCAAGGGCAATAAAAAGATTATTGAGAAAGTAAACAAGAGTCTATTAGAAATACGACCTGCTGTTTTAACTGCTGACATTCATGCGTGTATGGAATACGAATTCCATAAAATCCCCGAAGGAAGCAATATTATTGCTCAGATCATTTGTGGTGCTGAAGATCAAATCGTCCCCTCAAGTGATGCCAGACTTCTTGCAAAAAGTATTCCCGGTACAAAATTCGAGTGCATTTCTAACTGTGGGCATGTGGTCATGCTGGAAGAACCTGATAAAGTGGGAGCTTTATTAGCCAGCTTTGTGAAAGAGGTAAATTCGAAGACTCGATATTCGTAAAACTTGTTGTGAACTGCAGCAAAGCACAATCGAATTCTCAGATATCAAGGCGTTTAAAATAAAAAGAACCTTTGACAAGAATTCCTCTTGTTAAAGGTTCCTTTTTATGTTGATCTACGATTCATAAGTGAGATGAGAAACGTTCGACGATTCTTTCTCTACTTTGCAGCCCTGTCAATCTGGCGACTTCTTTTCCGGGTGTCATCAGAATCACAGTTGGTACACTCATCACCTGGTGCTTCATCGCCAGTTCCGGGTTTTCATCCACATTCACCCTGGCTAATAAGACCTTCCCCTTCCATTCGCGTCCAAGCTCCTCAAGTACCGGTTCGAGCCGTTTACAGGGATTACACCAGGGAGCACTGAACTCAAGTAAAACGGGCAGATCTGCTTGAGTCACTTTTTGGGCAAAAGTATCTGCGGTCACTTCAAAAAATTCGCTCATTTTCCCGCATCCTTTTGTGATTTTTTATCTTTATGGCTTTCTTTCTGTTTCTTTGATGGTTCCCCCTGCTTTTCTTTAATCTCATAACCGGGAAGATCACGCGGTACCCAATATTCTACTAATTCAGCTTCTGTGTCAACTTTTAATTCTGCCCAATGTTTTATTGGCAATGTCAGAAATGCAACTGCTGCTGTGGGAAGAGCTACCACCTGCCTGGATAGCTGCTGCAACAGGCTCTCCAATCCGGGGTTATGCCCCATGATCATCACGCGTTCCAGGTCATCAGATAACAGGCGTAAAGATTCAAGATAAGTAATGGGTTCTGCCATGTAGAAAGAATCAAGATAGATAATCTCTCCTTTATAACCGCTGGCAGCAACGATTGATTCGACTGTCTTGCGCGCCCGTACTGCTGTTGAAGATAGGATCCGTTGGGGAAGCAATTCGCGATCTTTTAGAAGCTGTCCCATCGCAGGGGCGTCTGATTTTCCCCGTTTATTAAGGGGGCGATCAAAATCTTTAATATCAGTGTCTTTCCAACTGGATTTAGCATGCCGCATAATGAGCAGACTTTTCATAGAAACCTCTTCCATTTCTTTCTCTACACTATGCTTAAAAGTATATCACGAAGAAAAATCGCGAAAAATTAATAAATATTTCTCTAATGAATCTCTCTCCATAAATACTACCTCTTCAGAACCTTTCTGGCATCATAAGCGCGAAAATATTCTGGGATTATTAAATCAAACGCTGGTGCTTGTCTATTTAACCAACGAGAAAATCGAGATATGACCAAACGGGGAAGTACACCAGGTCGTTGAGGAGGATTTCTGAGGGGTTGAAATAAATTATCCCAATGAATAGGTACAATAGTTCGAGGTGGAATACTTTTCACTAATTCTCTGATTTTTCCCAATTCATAAGGGTATAAAAATATCAAGTCCGATTGCACCGGAGCGGCTGGCGCGATTGCCATTATGATTTCCTCTACGTGAACTAAAAAGCTGAACACCTCATCTCTTTTGTAATCCAAGAAACGAGGCGGGTGGTGAATATTCTTTGGCAGTTTGCCATTCAACGGAAGAGGAAGTTTGACATGTGTTCCTGCTCCAACGGTTACCTTAAAAGGTTTCAGCCTTATCTGGTCACCCAGCTTGATAGGATGAATTTTCTCCTTCGCAACACCCATTTCAATTAACAGCCTACAGGCATTTCTCGATGCATATACCGGTGCGTCGGTGACTGCAACTACCGTAGAGACATCCATCAGGTGGTCATGGTGCGCATGACTGACAAAAATCGCATCACATTTGGGTATGGATTTCTGTATTCTTTCACGGTCAGGATACAGGTTCTTGAAAAGCAGATCGACTATCGAGGGTCTGGTAAAGAAAGGATCAACCGCTAATACTGTGTCACCTGCTTGAAACAACAAACCAGCAACTCCCATCCATGTAAATGTGATGGGAGTTGGAATCGACTGCTTATGATCGTCTGATAACGAAACCATGCTGCATTATTTCAAATAGAGATCAAAGAAACTGAGTGTTGCATTGCTGAAATTTTTATTCACGTTGGAGGCACTGCCGTAGCTGTGATTAACTCCAGGCAAACTGATGAATGAGGTCTTGATACCAGCATTTTTTACTGCATCAGACAGGATCTGGCTCTGCTCAGGGGGAACAACATTATCCGAAGCACCTTGGATGATCAAAATAGGCGGATCATTTCCATCAAGATAGGATAGCGGGCTTGCCTGTTTGGCACGATTTAAAACCGTAGGGTCATCCAAACCGCCACCCAGAAAACGGCTCCAGGCGTATGTTAAGCTCATTGTAGGTGAATCTCCATACGTTGACGATAGTTCACTCTTCTTAACTTTACATGCATCTTCGGTGAACGCGATTTCCATTTTCATAACATCCACAGGGCCGTACCAATCAACGATCGCCCGTACTGCATCAGATGGACCACTATTCTGAGTGTTGTTAAATATCTTCGCTCCTTTTGATACGCCAGCCAGAACAGCAAGGTGTCCGCCAGATGAATCACCGATCAACCCGATCTTGTCTGGATTGATGGAATATGACCTTGCATTCTGGCGAAGCCACCGAATTGCTGATTTTACATCCTGAACAGCCGCGGGGAATATGGAATCCTTTGAGCAATTACCATCCATCCCCACCAGACGATAATCGATACAGGCAACAACATACCCACCTTTTGCTAATGTCTTCCCTGGGCAATCCGATTTGCTGCCTTCCATCCAACCGCCGCCGTGGATAAATATCAGACCAGGCATATTCCCTGAAACTCCCTGTGGAATGTAAATATCCAGCTTCAGGCTTTGCACAACACCATCTACCTGGGGATTGGCATAGGTGATATTTTTCTCCACCCTTACATCACTAACGTTCTCCACGGGAGCTGAGGTAGCTACTTCTGTCCCATTTACTGTTGAGCTTCCTTCCAATGTTGCGTTTATAGGAATACATGCTGAAAACAGAAGAATGACTGGCAAAATAAAGTAAAGCAAACGGTTGTGAAATTTCATCGGGAATCCTCCCTGTGGTTGATTATCAGGATCATATCTATATCATAATACAAACCGGTCAGACGAAAGGTCTTTCAGGGATTACAGTTTTGTTATTTAAGCAATTTTCTGAGTAAAATAGAACAAAGGAATTTTAATAAATGATTGGAGATGGATGCATTCAGTAGGATTTGAATTCTTTATCATCATTTTGCTGGTCTGCATAAACGGTTTTTTTGCGTTATCTGAAATGGCAATTGTTTCTGCACGCAAGGTGAGGTTAGAGCAGCGCGCAGAAGATGGCAGCAAGGGGGCTGAACGAGCTTTAAAGATCCTGGAAAACCCATCGCGGTTTCTTTCCACGGTTCAGGTATTTATTACGCTAATCGGTATTCTCAGTGGTGCATTTGGTGGAGTTACTCTTGCAGATGCATTACAGCGTGCTCTGGCAAAAATTCCAGCGCTGGTATCCTATAGCCAGGAGTTATCGGTTGCATTAGTTGTCGTCTTGATCACTTTCCTGTCACTGGTGTTAGGTGAATTACTCCCCAAGCAGATTGCCCTCATGAATGCGGATCATCTTGCAGTTGCATTGGCGCCCGTGATGCATGTGTTGTCGATCATCACCCGTCCTGTAGTGAGCCTGCTATCTGGTACCACCAGCCTTTTTCTAAAACTGTTTCGAGTTAAACCTTCTCCAGAACCCGGCGTTACCGTTGAAGATGTCCGGTCAATGATATCCGACGGCACCAAAGAAGGGGTCTTCGAATCTTCAGAGCAGGAAATGGTAGACAGGGTTTTCAAACTGGACGATCGTACAATTTCTTCGCTAATGACTCCTCGTACAGAAGTTGTCTTTATCGATGTTGAAGAATCATGGGAAGAGATCCGCCAATCACTGGTGGAACACCCTTATGCCCGTTTTCCTGTTTATGAAGGGCAATTGGATTCTGTATTGGGGGTACTTGATGTGCGTGATGTAATGGTCAAGCTTGCCCAGGGTCAAAAAATCGTTGTGCGCGATATCCTTCGCCCGGTCATCTTCCTGCCAGAAACCATCTCTGCACTGGATACCCTGGACTATATGCGTGAGAATGCCACCGATATGGCGATCATTATTGATGAATTCAGCGGTGTGCTGGGTTTAGTAACCCGCAGTGATGTGTTGGAGGTAATGCTTGGTCATGCGATCACCAGTAACGCGAATGAAATACCTGAAGTAACACGACGGGCTGATGGATCCTGGCTGGTGGATGGATTATATGTGGCAGATGATCTGAAAATGCTGCTGGATGTCGAAGAACTCCCTGAAGAAGCAGAAATCCGTTATGAAACGCTGGGGGGGTTGGTGTTGGCAATGCTCGAAAGGTTACCTGTTGTGGGTGATACGTTTACCTGGAATGGTTACCGTTTTGAAGTAGTAGATATGGATGGCAGGAGGGTGGATAAAGTTCTCATAAGCCGGGTGGAAGAGTGAGTCCCCGATCGAACGGTTCGATTATCAATCTTTTTATACTTTCTTTTAGTAAACAGAGTCGAGTGACGTGCAACCCAGGTCATCATAAAGGTAAAAACCCTTATTTCGAAAAGTGAGGTGTTTGATGATGGATGATATGGAATTTTCCAGGTATTTAAAAAGATTGGGCAAGAAAGAGCATGTGATTCAGGGTTTGATATCAAAGGTAAAAATCTTTTAAAAGTATCTGATAGAGAAAAAGAACAGTACCCTTGAACAGGCTAACAACCAGGATGTTCTCGATTTTACCAATACTATGGATGAACGTCAGCGAAAGATCATCATTCGGGGAATCGCACTTTATTACAGGTCAAAGAACAACACAGAGATTTTCAGAATTGCCAGCGAATTGCATGAATCTGAGACATTAAAAGACCGTCATGCACTTCTGCTCAAATAAATTAAAGAGGTAAACCCTGATATCATCGCCAAACTAAGCTCATTGGGTATTAATAATGCTGAACAGATGCTTCAGGCTGGAAAAACTCCATTGGAATGGAATATATTGTCGGAGAAAACGGGAATTTTTGTAGAGAGGATCCTCGAACTGGTAAAGCTATCGGACCTTGTCCGGATACCTGGTGTAAAGGGGATTCGCGCTCGTTTATATTTTCATGCGGGTCTTGAAACCCCGAGAAATTAGCGCAATGTGACCCCGATGAACTTCGATCATTTCTGGTCACCTTTGTCGAACGAACAGGGTTTGATGGGATCACACCACTGTCAAAGAAATTCGCAGTACCATTGAAACCGCGAAAACCCTTCCGCAGGTTGTCAGTTATCAATAACTGTTAAATTTCCTGAGGCTGGTTTATTATTCTTTATCCTCAGTGTGACGATGAGTATGTTCATCCAATGGATTCGCGGTATTGGTAGATTCCCGGTTTAATGCAATATCTTCCCATGAAGATGGGTCATCCAGCGATTCGAGATGCATGAACATGGTCAGGTTGGGGATGACGTGGTGTAAGTCGGATTCAATATGCTCCAATAGTTGATGCCCCCTGTGGACCGTCCAATTTCCTGGTACCAAAACGTGAAGTGAAACAAAGCGTTGTGAGCCTGATTGTCGAGTTCTTAAAGCATGATATTCTACTGGCTTTTGGAAGTTGGCTTCAAGGACCTCGGTAATTTTCTTAATCTCATCCGTGGAAATTGCCGAATCCATCAATCCCAGCGCTGAGCTTCGAATTATGTGAACTCCTGTCCAGACAATATTGGCAGCGACAACCAGTGCAATGATCGGATCTAGGGATTGCCATCCGGTCAATGCGACGGCGCCAATTGCAACAAGTACGCCCGCTGAAGTCCAGACATCGGTCATCAGGTGTTTTGAATCTGCCTGCAATGTAATTGAGTCATAACGCTTACCCGCTTTTTGCAACACCAATGCCACACCAAGATTGATAAGCGAAGCTGCCAGGGAAACTGCTAATCCAATCCCCAATTGCTCTAGCGGTTGCGGATCAAGCAGACGTTTTACCGCCGTAATGCCGATGCTGATGGCAGCGATCAGGATCAATCCCCCTTCCAGCCCGCTGGAAAAATATTCTGCCTTGTAATGCCCAAATGCATGGTGCTCATCTTGAGGTTTGGCAGCGAGGGTGAGCATGGTCAATGCCATTAATGCACCAAGCAGATTAACGATTGACTCAATCGCATCAGAGAATAAACCAACGGAGCCGGTAAGAAGATATGCGGTGAATTTCAACCCAATTGTCAATACCGCTGCGGCTATTGAAAGCCATGCAAAACGAGTGAGCGAGGGACGATTTACAGAAGTATCAGACATATTCATGATCCTGAATAGAAGGAATGTTTCTTTTAGAAACCATCGGTGGATGTTTTTAGGCAAACAAAGGGTTGTGCAGAATAGGCATAATTCTATCATAGGAAATCAGCAGTCTTGATATTCGATAAAAACGGGATACTCTTGTAGGGTGGTGTTGAGAGCGATAATTATTCCAATCAAAAATAACCATTCATCCAGCTCTCAACCCACCATTGCAATATCAAATAAATATGCGACTCATCCGGGACTCGATATCGCACCTCGAAGCCCTCCAAGAGGGTGCTTCGCTAGTGACCATGAACCCCCTATGTTGTTTAAATAGAAAGTGACTCACCAGGGGCTCGATATCACACCTCGAAGCCCTCCAAGAGGGTGCTTCGCTAGTGACCCTGAACCCCCTATGTTGTTTAAATAGAAAGTGACTCATCAGGGACTCGACATCGCACCTCGACGGTGACACTGAACCCCCTATGTTGTTTAAATAGAAAGTGACTCACCAGGGACTCGAACCCTGAACCCACTGATTAAGAGTCAGTTGCTCTACCATTGAGCTAGTGAGCCATCTCCCTTACGGGACAATAATTATACCTCATTTAAATACCATCATCCAGATTTATGTATGGGATAGTAGGCTTAGAGAACTCTATCCATAAATTCCCTGTTCTGGCTTCTGTCCGATGATTAATATGTATCCTAAATATCGGAAAAGCGACCCAATCACCCGGAAGCTCGGTGTGATCTGTTTAGCGTACGCTCGAAAATTCTTGTCCTTAACAAGCAGCCCCCAAAATTGCTTCCAGGCTGCCCAATTTTCTTTAATCTCATTACCTTCTCGAAGCTGTTGCACTTCATCACGCCACTGCTGCCACATCTTTATATAACGCGATTCAGTGAAAGAAATTTTAAATCCATTTTCTTCGCACAATTCAACCCAGCCTGAAGTTGATAGAAATTCCACATTTCCCATAGAATGCCTGGTGAAATCAAGCAAATACTGTGGTGGAGGTTGGTGCCAGACGCATTCATTGATCCCCAATCTGCCACATGGCTTCAACACCCTCAGTATTTCTCGGGTTGCCAGATCTTTATCCGGAACAAACGCCAGCACAGATTCGCTGATCACGGCATCGAACGATTGATCTGAAAATGGAAGAGCCTGTACATCAGCAGTTTTAAAAGCCACACGCTCTATCAATCCGCATTTTTTAGCCCGGTCGGAAGCCCATTTAATCATCCGCTCTTCTATGTCGATACCGGTCAGTGTACAACCACTTTTTTGAGCAATGTGACACGAAGGAACACCCGAGCCAGAGCCAATGACCAGAACCTGACTGTTTTTGTCAATCTGGCACTTTTCGACCAGAAAGTCTGTTCCACTTAAGCCACCCATATGTTTGGTAATCCCCCAGGTAGATTGGGCACCAAAATATGATACGGTTTGTTGAGATGTCAATTCTTCTTTCATATCACCTTACTTGAATCTATTTATAGTATACGGCTGGCATTATAAAGAGAGTAGAAGTTAAAGCGTCCATTACAAAAGGTGAAAGAGGATATTGGAATATGATATAAATACATGACTTGAGGTACTCATGCCACGTGATGAAAAAGCCTGGTTGGAAGCCCGGCGTTATTCCCCAGAAAAAATAAAGCTTGCCCGACGCATTTTGGAAGAAATGCGCAGTGGCAGTGACCTGCATCGCTCCTTGCTGCGTAATCCATTACCCGAAGGGGGTATCATCGCCAAGCACGTGCTGGTAGCTGCGTACCGCCAACTGGTAGATAGTGGAGAATGGCAGCCCGATGGCAGCCTGCTCGATCGCATCCGCATGAAGCCAATGCGCACACTGTCGGGGGTCACTACGGTGACAGTTCTGACCCGTCCGGCGCCCTGTCCGGGTCATTGCATCTTTTGCCCCACAGAATCCATGATGCCAAAAAGTTACCTTTCTGATGAGCCTGGTGGAGCTCGCGCAGTACAGAATGAATTTGACCCTTACCGGCAGACAGCATCTCGCCTGGATGCTTATGAGGCAATCGGACATCCAATCGACAAGATCGAGCTGCTTATCTTAGGGGGCAGTTGGACTGCATACCCTATCGATTATCAGGAATGGTTCATCCAGCGTTGTCTGGATGCTTTAAATGGCTTCGACAGCCAATCATTGGAAGAAGCGCAAATTGCGAATGAAACCAGTGAACATCGGAACGTGGGATTGGTCATTGAGACTCGGCCTGATGAGATCACACCTGAAAGATTGGCGTGGTTTCGCAAATTGGGCGTTACCAAAGTCCAATTAGGCGCGCAGTCGATGGATGATGAAATATTATTGATCAACCAGCGTGGGCATACTGTAGCCCAAACCCTGCAGGCTTGCGCAATGCTGCGCGCTACAGGATTCAAGATCGTGCTCCATTGGATGCCCAACCTGTTGGGTGCAACAATTGAAAGCGATTGCGAAGATTTCACCCGATTATGGCAGGATGCCTGCCCCGATGAGATCAAAATCTATCCAACCCAGCTTCTTGAAAACACTGTCCTTTACCAGCAGTGGCTGAAGGGAGAGTATCACCCTTACAGTACTGAGGAATTAATTGGTCTCATTGCCACGGTAAAACCGGATATTCCACCCTACTGCCGTGTGAACCGCATCATCCGGGATATTCCATCATCCCATGTGGTCGCTGGGAATAAACGTACCAGTCTTCGCCAGGATGTATTGGCAGAGCTAGAACGCCGGGGGAAGAAATGTGGCTGCATCCGCTGCCGTGAGGTGCGCGGACTGCAGATCGACCCAGAGAAATTATCTCTGGTTACAACTGTTTATCATCCCATGCACTCTGAAGAACACTTTCTCGAATATAAAACCCCTGAGGGGAAGATTGCTGGATATCTTCGCCTGTCATTGCCCAAAAAGGATGTGGGATACTTGAGGGATGCTTCTGATCCCGAGGATTCTCTTCATGACCGAGCGGGTTTACAGGAAATGATCAACGATCTACAAGGGGCTGCCATCATCCGCGAGGTGCACGTCTACGGGCAATCATTATCCGTTGGAGAAGAACGGGAAGGAGCTGCTCAGCACATTGGTCTTGGCACAAACTTGATCGAGCTTGCAGGGCAGACCGCTACGGAAAATGGCTATTCTAAATTGGCAGTGATCGCTGCTATTGGCACCCGCCTGTATTATGAAAACCGCGGATTTCTCCGCGGATCACATTACCTCATAAAACCATTGGTTTCTCACAAATAAACAGAAACGCAGAACAAGCAGAGGGTCTCCTTCCCCGCTGCCAGTTCTACGGATCTGTTCGCATATTCGATCTCGCGAGCAGAAATCGCCTAGTCGGGATTTGCTGGACGCTTAAAGGCAAATACGCTCATGGTTTTTCCATCATTGTTGGCACCAAAAACAGATACCAGCTCCCAGCCTTCGGCGCCTTTGGCAGCCAGTAGATTGGTTGCAGTGGATATACCATCCTTGGTAGTACAAACGGTGTCTTGAGTATTTCGATCGTACTCGCAGCGCGCTACTACCGTGGTATATTGCCATGCAGGGTATACAACAGCTTCAGCGGCCGCTTCTGTTCCATCTTTCTTGTTACACGACACAAGAAGGATAGTTGCCACAATGAGCACCAATATCACTCCACCTGCAATGATGAATAAACGTTTCTTATCCATGACTACCTCCTTAAACCAGGTATTGATTTTCGAAAACAAGTTCGTATCCATACTGCCTATTGTTGCACGAATCTTGCCAGATGACAAAAAAGCACCTGAAATCAGGTGCTTTTAAGGGATCTTTAGGAATTGAGTAAAAAATTTATTCAGGATATAGTAACGGGATGATCTGCGGTGCGAATTCTTCCACCATAGCAGAAGAAATGCCATTTTCATGGCAAATGGCAGCATATAGATCCACACTGCGTCGGCGGATGCGGATCTGATTGGTAATATCCAGCCCCCACAGACCAAAACGTTGGGTCCAGGCGCGCTCCCATTCGAAATTATCCACCAGGCTCCAATGGAAATATCCTTTTACTGGCCAATTGAAATTGACAGCCCGCCACACCTGAAAAAGATGCTCGATGAGGTATCGAGGCCGGAACAGATCTGTAGCGTCTTCCACCCCATTTTCAGTGATATAAATTGGTTTACCATACTGCCTCGCCCATTTGATCGCCCCAAACATACCTTCGGGCAGGTTGGCAATAAAACCAGACGGGCTGAGAAGTGCATCGGGTGGAAAACCAAGCTGCATGAAAAGCCGTTTTGGATCCAAAACGAATTTTGTAAGATCATTACTATAATAATTGATACCAACAAAATCCTGTGTACCTGCCGCTTCAGGAATTTGCGTTCGATAATTCAGGATATGCATCTTCCCAGTTGCCAGCGGATCTACAAAACCATTATTGAAACTTTTAAATATGGTGCTGGCAAGGACGCGATCAGGAAGGAACCAGGGACGTGCAGGGCTAAAATTTCGGAAATGGTGAGCGATCCCTACCTGTGCATCAGGTTGTAAGTCATGGATGATCTTATAAGCTGCTGCGTGCCCTTTGATCAGGTTGGTGGCAACTTTCATAGCGGCTTTTGGATCATTTTTACCAGGCGGAAAAGCGCCTCCCAACCATCCTCCGGTGAGATAAATATTTGGCTCATTGATGGTGATCCAGAGGTTCACATATTCTTTGAGAGCGCCAACAATTTTTTTTACAAATTTCGCAAACAATTCTGGGGCATCATCTCGCTCCCAACCACCTGCGCCTAATGGGTTACCATCCTGTGATGGTTCATACATCCATAGTGGGTCGGTAAAATGATGCAAAGTAACCATGGGTGTGATCTTCCTATCGATCATCCCGCGAGCCATTTCACGATAAAAATCTATCGCATGTTCATCCCAGCGATCAGGTGCAGGTTGAATACGGCTCCACTCTACTGAGAATCGGTGTGCATTCTGACCTGTTTCTACCGCACGATCCATATCTTCTTTCCAACGACCTCCCCACCAATCGCAGGCTAATCCAGCAGTGCCACCATCTACTATTTTCCCGGGTATTTGCTCCCAGACTGACCAGTTATTATTTGTATTACGACCCTCCACCTGATGTGATGCGGTGGCAGTGCCCCAATAAGAACCTTCGGGAAAATGAATGGTTGCGCGCGGCATAATGTCCTCCTGATATTGGATGATCTCGGTTCATTATACATGAGAGAGACGGCATCATGAATACGCCCGACATGGTTGTGGTTGCGTGGGTTGTTATTCCTCCACACTGTCAGACTTATGGATTGAACAATATAGTGAACTACTTAAATCTGTTGAGGAAGGGAAAGGCAGAAGATCGTTCCCGCTCCTTCGCTTGAATGGAAGGTAACCCTCCCACCCAGATATCTCTCGCCAAGCAATTTGATGCTATAGGTTCCCAGTCCTCTTCCTGTTCCTTTAGTAGAGAATGATCGCTGAAAGATTTGTAACTGCACCAGTGGAGGTATCACTGAGGGGTTGGATACTCGAAAATATACATTCTTTTCATCAGGTTCACAGGCGATAGTGATCGTGTCCCCGGGTTGACTGGCTTCGAGCGCATTCTTGATCATATTTCCCAGGATCCTTCTTAACAAAGTGGGATCAGAAACAATGGATAAGCCGGGGTGGCTAATGTTTAGTTCGATCTTTTTACCGGTAGCTGTTTCATGCCGATGATACATTGCAGCTACTTCTTCAACGAGTTCTGCGGGTTTGAACAGCACTGGTTTGACCGTCAATTCTCCATTCTCTGCACGAGTGATTTCGCGCTGTGATTGGATTTCATCAATCAATCCTTCAGAAAGCCTGCGCAAGTCTTCAATAAATTCCTGAATTTCTTCAGGTGGAGCATTTTTCATCAGAATGGCATAATTTCGGATGTTTCCGGCTGTATTAAGGATGTCATGGAAGAAGATACGCTCCAGTAAGGCTCGTCGCTTTTCATTGCTGATATCCTGCAGGGCAAAAATGGTAAACAATTCTTCATCAACAGATAAAGGAGTTGTCCACACACGCAGGTCTAATGCTTCTCCTGTATCTCTTTGGATAATACGGCATTCTTGAATATCCGTAAGATCATTCTGGCTTGTGAGAATGGCATTCAGCGCACCACAGGTTTTACAAAATTCGGTTGTGCCACAGCCTTCTGGTCGTTCTGTAGCATGTTCACATTTAAGGATCTCTCCAGGTCGCATTCCAAAAACATCATCAAATTTTTTCAGGTCAAGGAACTCCAGCAATGCCTCGTTGGCATAAATGATCTGTCGAAATTTATTCAGCACAAGTAAAATCGACGGATTTGCATTAATAATAGAAGCTAATGATTCCTTGTTCTTTACCAACCCATTTTGAATTTGGATGACGCTATCTGGCGCACGTTCTTCTAGAGAGGGATCGATTTCCATGCTTTCTCTCCTAAGGTAGATCTTTATTGCTTATAATGTTTGAGAAGTATACATTATTCCAGTCCAGTTCTACAATGGAGATGAGTAAATAATTCGTTAAGGATGAACGCGGGATGAATGATCAAACAGTACAGGCTCTTATCCAGATCAACCAGATTTTTTATGAGGAATTTGGTGCGCCATTTGCAGCTACCCGCCAGCGTATCCAACCAGGTATCATGCGATTGATGCATAATATCTCCATGCAAGGAGATTGGTTGGACCTGGGCTGCGGAAATGGAGCGGTTCTTTCAGCCTGGGCGGATTTTGCATCGAAAGGTTCTTTCACCGGACTGGACTTCAGCCAGGCTCTTTTAAAAGAAGCTGAATTACGGGCAGAAAGTGTTAGAAAAACTGGTAAAAATGTATGGCTACAGTGGGCGAATATTGGTGGAGGAGATTGGGGATCTGTTTTATCTACACTATCGAAAAAAGCAGATGCCTTTCCTGAAAAGTTTGATGGGGTAATGAGCTTCGCTACCATCCATCACATTCCCGGGTATCTGAACCGGCTGGCATTTTTTCAACAGGTATACCAATGGCTAAAACCGGGGGGGATGGTTCTTCTATCATGTTGGCAATTCCAGAATAGCCCAAAGTTGGTCAGCCGTATCCAACCCTGGTCGATGATTTCCATTGATTCCGAACAATTAGAGCCTGGAGATACACTGTTGGATTGGCGAGCACAAGCGCCAGGGCAAAGCCAAAAAGCGGGTTTACGGTATGTTCACCTCCTTTCTCGTGAAGAGCTTGCGAAGCTGGCACAAGAAAGCAGGTTTGAGATCCTTCAGATGTTCGAATCTGATGGCGAAGGGGGTAGATTGGGCCTTTACCAGGTGTGGAAGCGATTAACTGGTTGAAGTTGTAAATTCCAACAGGGTATTCAATTCCTTATCTCCCTTATCTACCATCACAGAAGAAAGAGCAATCAAGATCACCTGTTCGCGAGAAGCTGCACCAAGACGTTCTTTCAACGCATGAATGTGCATAAGTACAGTTCTTTCGCTCAATCCCAGTTCCAGTGCCATCTGTTTGGTGGATGATCCTTTCATTAACTCTTGCAGAACCTGCTTTTGTCGTGTGGTCAATAGAACTTCAGATATCATCTTGTTTCTACTTCCAGTCAACACCATTCGGTGCACGGGAATACAATTCTTACATAGTGATATGCGGTTCATGGATTACTATCCCCTTCTTTATTGGACCGCAAGGTTTCAGGAAAAAGGGTTAATAGTAGAACATCTGTACTATTATTATCTAATAAATACTTTTTCTTGTCAAGAGAAAAATCACATATCTGCTCTGACAACCTGATTTCGCCCCTGATGCTTGGCAGCATATAAAGCTTTGTCTGCAGCGCGAATAAGATCCATGGAACTGATGCCATGCTCTGGAAATGCCGCGACGCCTCCGGAAAGATGGATCGGTTCCAGAAAACGATCTTGATATTCTAGTTGCACTCTACTGATCCCCTCTCGTATCGTCTCTGCATGCTGGTAGGTATCCTCTAAATTGGATTCGATCAATAATAAAACAAATTCTTCACCTCCATACCTGCAGGCAATATCTTCAGCCCGCAAATGAGATAAAAGAAACTGCCCCAGAGAATGTAAAACCCAATCTCCTGCTTCGTGCCCATAAGTATCGTTATATCTCTTGAAATAATCGATATCGAACATGATTATTCCCAGGGGGCGTTGATAACGGGCAGCTCTTCGCAATTCTCGTTCAAGGGTTTCTTCAAGATACCGCCGGTTGAATAAATTGGTAAGGGGATCGCGGATGGACTGTTGCCGAAGGTTTTCGCGCAATCGTAAATTGTTCAGAGTAACCCCGATATGATCGGCAATGGTAGTAGTCAATATTTCTACCTGACCAATCGGGTGAGCAGTGTGAGCTCGAACATGAAGCACCCCCAGGATATCTGCCTGAGCGATTATTGGCGCACATAAATATATCACTTCGTCCTGACCAGGATCATTTGTAATGATATGCTGGCATCTCATACCAGGTGATTGGCTGGAACTTCGATGGAGATGACCTCTTCGAAAACCCCAGCATTCCATTGGCTCAAAAAAGTTTTCCTGGGGGTTTAATGTTCCCCAAGTTCCTTTAGCTTCCATCCTCGTATGCGAATTATTATGGATATACAAAACCCCATCGCCATGAGGGTAAAGATCATTCCCAAAAGTACTAACAACCGAATATAGATCTTCTTCAGTGATGCAATTTTGCAATAGTTCGTTGAATTCGTTTAAAAGGTTAGCATCACGATTGAGATCTTTGAGCATTATGTTCCACTGGATCAGGTCTTCGTTTGCTTTTTGCAGAGCCAGGCTGACCTGTTGATGATGAATGGCATTCCCCAACAGGCTGGCAGCAGTCTGCAAGGTTTCCATTTCAACTGTGCCCCAAATTCTTTCGCGGATACAATCGTCAAACCCAATGAACCCCACCCATTGCCCATCGGAATGTACCGGTAGAACCAATATAGATTTAATGTCCTGGGGCAATAATTCATTTTGGCTCTGAATGGACATTTCACGCACAATGCCTGCCATGGGTTTATTTCTTTCCAATTTCTTCGCCCATGTGCTGAACCATCCGGTGCGCAATGGCATATTTTGTAATTCAGGATTATTGATCTGTGGCGAAATGCCTTTTTCGCACCACTCATCGATCTGGTTGGCATATTCTGCTTTTGCTGACGGATGGTCATTCTCAAAAAAGTAGACTCGGCTGACTTTAACCGCTTTTCCCAATTCCCGCAGCAGCCAATGCAATTGGCTCTTCCAATCAGATGCTGTCATGAAACGCTGTGCAGCTTGGACGATCACCTCCAGGACCGCATCGCGCAACAGCAGAGAAGCTTCTGCCTGTTTTCTTGAGCTAATCTCTATCAACGCCACCCGCTCTGTGGGCACACCATGTAAAAGGACTGTATCTGAATACACTTCTACCCAGACTTCTTTGCCTTCTGGATGGTTCAACCTTAATTCCATATTCGCTGGTCCTGGTAGTTTCGCTTTATATTTTGACCAGCTTTCGATCACTGACTGGCGATCATCCGGATGGATGAATTCCATCAATTCTCGAGGGTTAGAATCAAGGATCTTTTCATAAGGATAACCAATAAGATCAGCCATACGCGTGTTGGCATAAATGATCTTTTCTTCTTGAAGAAAAACGACTGCCTGAAAAGAATGTTCGAACAGGAAGGTGCTTAATTCATAATCCAACCTTCCGGCTTTTTTGGAATTTGTTTGCTTATTATCATGTTGACTGGATGAACCGGCTGCCATAACCATCCCTCTCTTACTCGTTCTCAATAATCAAGCTTGTGGTAACCGTCTGTTCGTCACTTACTAATCATCAGTCTTGTTTGTATTATTATGGAAAAATCATCTTAAGTAAATAACCATTTCTCATAAGTGGAAATTATTTAAAAGACACAAGTGAATTTTAGTAGTTTCTGAACCGGGAAATTATTTTGCAACAATCAGTCTATTTTGTTCTAAAACCGCCTGTGGTGCAAATATCCGCACATGGTGCTCAATATTCTTCAATTGCGCCTCTACTGCGGTAGCTGTCACCTCAGGCGGAGCATACGATACATACAGCACATGCGTTGTTTCTGGTGTTATGAGAGAAAGATCATCTTGTCCATAGATGATCGAGCAGCAAATGCCATGCTGGTCGCGCATGATCATATCGCCTGCCCGAATCTGCCTGGTGATTCCGTTCATGATTGTCATTTCGTCATTCACTTTTGACACATCGATCACAACAGGCTCGATTAATTTTGACGCATCATGCCCGGCTGTCAAAATATGTGTTTGAACCTCTGCAGCGAAATTTGCATCGACAAGAGGAGATACATCTGGCAGTTTCTTGCCTTTCAATACAATTGACTCGACCTGGAGAAGTACATGATATGTTTTCTCAAACCGTTTATAGTATTGCTCATACGCCGACATCACATTCAAGGAAAGGAAATCTTTCCGGGTAAACCCGGCATATGTTTTTCGCAAGGATTCTTCAATCTCACGTTTGCGCTGATCCAAAGGCTGGCAAGCCAGATCATTCCTTATTCCTGTAAACTCCAATAAACCTATGATCGCCCCTGGATGTGCGGCATTCCATTTATCAGTACCTGAAATATTGATCATCTGGTATTCATCTTAGAACAAAAAAGCCAAATAGATTTCACTTGCTTAAATACCATGCCCTGTCCTTGAACAGCAACACCAGAGCTGCCAGGCTACTTACAAAGGTAAGAATATCTGCCAACCCAACTTCATCCGTTATGGATAATACCGCGACTACTGTAAGCAGGATTGTCGTGAAGAAAAAGGCTATGCGGTTTCTTTTTTGCAGAAGGAATGTCGAGCCTGCCAGCAATGCAGAACAAACCAAAGCCATCCCGAACATGACCCATCGGAAAGGGGCCGGCATTGGAACAGCTCCAATCACCATTAAAACCGCATACATCAACCAAAAAGCTGCGTTTGCAAGAATGAGAATGAAGGTGATGGTTACAGTTAAAGGATAACGGTTCATGAATTCATTATATCAACAATGAAGTTCTTCTTTTCCCGCCCTTATACCTATATATTAAAATAATGCATGATTGAATGCGCTACGATACTACCTTGATTCACGCAGACAACTTGGTGTAATCGTAGAACTGGGTAAGGGTGGAAAGATCGGTGCTCCCGATTGTGTATATCCTTACGCTGGTGCAGTTTCTACCATCCAACATAAGCAGAATATTAAACAGCTTGCCATTGTTGCGAATGTGATTGGATGGGATGTACAACATTCACCCCGCAGAAAGTAAGAAACTTCTTCATCGGCGGAAAACCTTTCACAGAAGGTTTCGAATTCATCTGTGCAGTTGCGTGGATCATGGAGATGGAAATTGAGTTGATCCAGCCTGTGAAGGGACCAAACATCTATTGGGATTTCTTGAATAAGAATGGCTATGGATTTCACCACATTAAGGATGTGTTTTCTGATGAGGAAATTGCTGGCGAGAAAAAACGTCTGGAGACTTATGGGATTGAGGTTATGCAGACAGGCTGGATCGATGACGACAGTCATTATTGCATGAGCACTAAAAAATATCTGGATATGATTCTTGAATTTGGCAACAGCAGAAAGATTGGCGCCCCAGATTACGTTTATCCAAAAAATTTTGACTTGAAATATATACGCAGTACATGTAAGGCGCTTTTCATTTTCCAAAACATTACGGGGCAAGTCAAAGAGTGACTGCACCCTGCCCAACCCATTGGAAGGTACATTCTCGCAATAATACAGAGGTTCGTCCAAACTGTTCTAATAAGTCTTTTTGACTTTCGCGTTTGTATAGTTAAGGATAATGCTTAGGTCAAAAGCGATCCGGTTCTATTGCATAAGAATTCCATTAATATTTTAACCATTCAGGTAGCGATCATGGAAAAAGAGGTATAAAATGAAGTAGAGCCTTACCACAACTTGGGGCACAAAATCTGATCGTAAGGTGGTGCCATGAAACGAATATTTTCTCCCTGGCGGATGAAATACATCGAACAGCCAGCCCAAAATCATAATTGCTTCTTCTGTGAAGCAATAGCCAATCCTGATGATCCTCAAAACCTCGTGATTTATCGAGGAGACCATTCTTTTGTCATTATCAACCGTTATCCTTATGCCAGCGGACATATCATGGTCGTGCCGGAAACCCATATATCCAATCTCACTGACCTGAATACAGAAGTACAGAATGAAATCATTGCATTACTGGCAAAAGCAGAATCAGTATTGGAAAAAGTTTATCATCCAGAAGGATTTAATATCGGTGCCAACCTGGGTTCAGCTGCTGGTGCAGGAGTGCCAGGGCACTTTCATTTTCACATTGTGCCACGCTGGGTAGGAGACACAAATTTTATGAGTACTCTGGGTGAAGTACGTGTACTGCCTGAAGCACTTGAAGTGACCTATCAACGGCTGCGTGCTGCCTGGAAATAGATTTTTTTACTAGTGATCATTACTCCATTCACCCGTTCTTCTATGAAGAGCGGGTTTTTCTATCCATCAATATTTGCAGAAAATTTTCTATAAATCTTTGCTTTCTTAGTATGAGATAAATATTAATTTTGCTATAATAACTTCATCATTCTGGCACGGAGGAAGATATGAAGAACCGTCACACCTTGATTATTTGTGTTGTGGTCTTATTCATCGTTTCGCTTGCTTGTAACCTGCCAGGGGGAGATTCAACCGAGGAACCAGAAAAGGATATCAGTAAAACTGAAGCTGCTCTTTCTGCCCGCGAGACAGATGTGGCAGAAAAGGCAACGAAGAATGCCATGGAATCTACGCAACCTCCGCCAACTGCAACCATGCCAGCAACCTACACACCTTATCCAACCTATACGCAACCACCTGTCTCGGTTGCTCCAACGATTGTGATACCTGCAACAGAAGAGACGGTAGACATGGATGAAAAAATCAAAAATGCAAATGTACTGGTCTTTGAAGATATGCGAGGATATTATGACCAGACACCCTGGGTCAGTCGGGCAATTGATTCCATGGGCTTGAAGCATGTGACCAACGTTGGAGATGCTTTGGGAAATTTCCAAAAGCAAATCTATTCACCAACAAAATGGGACCTGGTGATCGTATCAGTTGAGGTGCGCACCAGCTTTAGTGGCGAAATGTTTGAAGGCGTGATCGACCGGATCAACGAAGGCGCAGGGGTGATCATCGAATTATGGCACCTGGATATGATTGCCAATGGAAAGATCTCTCCCATCATGAGCAAATGCGGGATTGGATTCTTCCGGAATTGGGAACGCCCTTATGATTATGATCCTCTCGATTATTCCATGTATTGGCTTGATACCAGCAGCCCAGTGATTTCCACTCCCAACATGGTTCAGCCTCTCTATAGTTCAACAAACTACTGGTTCACAGATGCTGGAGACCTGCTCGAGACTACAGGTAGTGGAGATGCAGAACTATTGGCTGGATTATATCCAAAAGAACATAACTCGTATGGAACCTTGGCTACCTGCATGGATGGACGCATGATATTCCAGACGTTTTCAACACATGATTATAAATATGATCAGATGATCCCATTGTGGGAAAATTACATTGTAAATACCCTTACAGCTCACTTTAATTATGTAAAATAATATAGCCAGACTTAATATGCAAACCGCCTGGCAGGAAGACGCCAGGCGGTTATTTTTATGATAGAAAAGAGGACCCAATGACAGCAGGAAATGAATTTATGCACGCATCACGTCCAGGGGTGCAGCCGCCATCTGCACAATCCCAGGGCGTACCTTATCCAGCCCTGGAACTTCCCATTCCAGAAGGTGCCAGGGTGATTGCCCTTCCTAAACCTCAAGATTTTCCCCCATATAATCTTGATTTTAAAGGGTTAATTGAAAAACGCCGTACTTTAAGGAAATATACTGATGATGCGATTTCTTTACAGGAACTGGCATTCTATCTATGGGCGTGCCAGGGGGTGGAAAGAATTACCGATAAACCTGTCACCTTTCGCACCGTGCCCTCTGCAGGTTCGCGGCATGCCTTTGAGACATACGTTTTAGTTAACAGGGTGGATGGATTGCAGCCTGGTTTGTATCGGTATGCAGCCATTGAACATTCGTTGATAGAAGTAACTCTTGATAAAGAGATTAATCCTATTTTGACACAGGCTTGCTTGAACCAGAATCAAATTGCAACCAGTGCAGTCACATTCTTCTGGATGGCGGTAGTAGAGCGAATGATCTGGCGATACAGTGAACGAGGATACCGTTATTTATTCCTTGATGCCGGACATGCCTGCCAGAATTTATACCTCGCAGCAGAAGCCACCGGTTGTGGGGTTTGTGCCATTGGTGCTTTTGATGACGACCTATTGAATGCTGCCTTCCATGTAGATGGAGAAACCCAGTTTGTGTTGTATGGTGCTACTCTGGGGAGAAGAGGAGAATAGGTTATTATGGATGTTATCTCGCTTACCACCCATCATCTGGTTAAAAGCGAAGATTTGAACCATCATGGTACATTATATGCCGGCCGCTCTGCTGAGTGGTTTGTTGAAACAGGATTTACCGCCGCAGCCAGTCTCTGTGGTCCAGAACATATCCTATGCGTCAAAATCCATGGGATGGAATTCAGCCGTCCGGTTCAGCTTGGCGAAATCGTCGCCTTTACCGGCAAGATCATTTTAACTGGTCGCACCAGCCTGGTGGCGTATGTGAATGCTTCTGTGCTTGGTCAGACAGCTCTCGAAGGGTTCTTAACCTTTGTAAATGTAGATCTGCAGGGTAAACCACAGCCACATGGTTTAATAATAGAACCGGTTAGTGAAAATGACAAAGCATTACAGGAAAAAGCACGAACCTTAAAGAAATAACTATAGAACTGTTGGATCAGCCGGAAAGACTTCCAGGTCTGCCGGGCTGATGGTCAATCCTTCAAAAGCTTGAAAGGTGAGTTGATCCACCTTCAAGCTTTTTCGATTCCGCAAAGAGTCAAACAGTGCTAAATAGCTGATGGGAATGCTGTTTTGCCATTTCAATTCAAGAGCTTGGGCTACTTTCTGAAGGATATCAACATCTTTTCCTTCTATCTCACAGAAATTCCCAAACGGTAACTCGTCCACCATTACTTCTGCACCATACAACTCATAAACAGCCCGGTATTTCTCATAGATAACCACTACTTTATATCCGAGTACTTCCAGGAACTGGCGAGCAGAATCGTAATCACTTACATCGAACTCGATCTCACGGCGCACTTGAGCGCCATTATCCAACCTGGCATCATCTTTATAGGTGAGATGTGCTCCCCGGTCTTTTCGTAGCCGTAGTACACGCCGTTCCTGCAAAAACTTGTTCTCTGGTGTGTCGAATCGCAAATTAACCTCCAGAATGCGCGGTTCGAGCAAGCGCGCTCCCTGGCTGATCAAGCGTTCTTGCAATCTTTGCAAATCAGCGATGTAAAACTTTGCTTCAATTTCCTGCATCATCATGGCTCTTTTCTCCTGCCGATGCAGGAAGTTCAGTTTTTAAAGCGGCATCTACTTTCAAAGGTGGGTGGGCTGCCAGCACTGCAAAAGTGAATATCCAAAAGAACAAAGTTACAAACAACGCAAACAACCAATTTGCCTGTGTAAAATCGTTACGTGTAAGTGTAAGCCTGTCGATCCAGTACCAAAGGCTGAAAGAAGCAACTGCTGCCGTAATAAGGCTGCGATAATAGGGCAGTCCATACCACAACCAGATGGCTGCCAGCAGCATAACAATCCCAAACACCGTCCCGCTTACTGCCAGATACAGTGGAGGTACAACCATCTTATTAGTAACTAATCTATCCCAATAGATGACCGCTTGCTGCAATCTCAGCCACCCTGCAGCGGATGCGAGTAAAAGCAATAATGAATAAATAATCAAATCGAAAGACCGTATCTGGCGTTTCATACAATTCATTGTAATGTAATTTCCCATAAATGGACGTGTGCAGGTTCAGAGTCATAGGTACTCAAAACCTCCACTTCCATTCGGCTGACATCCAATAGTTTTGAGAAATTCACCGGGATGGTGCGAGGATTGGGGTCTGAATCCCATTCTGATATATCTTCCACTAGAAGGGTATCATGATCATCATACACGCGAACGGTTAAAGTAGTAGCCGTACCACCCACTCTTACCAATACTCCTTTTATTGGTCTTGGTGAATCCCATGCCAGGTTCACCCGCAATGGGTTGGCTTCGAATGTGCGGATGAGGGTGAGGTCATCACCATCAAAGATTTTATCAATGCTGCCCATATCGAGATAAGAATAAGATACTTCGGTCTTCTCTCCCTGAACAAGAAGAGCTTCTTTCTGTAGGATCTGGCGTGCCGCTTTTTCTTTTGCCAAAATATCATCGATATTCTTTACATAATCCAATCTGACAAAATAGAAACCTGGCTGTCCATTGGGATATGGAATAGTTTCTTCTACGTGAATATTCCGGAACTTTCCGCTTTCCTGAACCAGGCGATATTCTTCAGGGATCATCACAAAGAGAGTATCCCTGATTGGGCGGTGCTCATTGAAATACCCCTCGATGGAACCCATTTCAAAAGGGGGATCTCCTTCATAAAAGAAACGCATGATGGTGTCTGTGCCATTCGCCCAGGAGGGAGAAACCAGTATTTTTGTTTCGGGGTGAATATACAGGTATTCATTAATGGCAGTCACAAGCTGCCTGGCGCCATATTGCATACCAGCCAGACCGTAATCCTGATACCAGAGAGAACCAACCGTCAATGCCTGAATACAAAGGAAAATATTGAATCCAGCCAGACAACCAAACACTCCCAGATTGATCACGAGAGATGCCTTTTGCCAATAATGCACAACCTTTTCCAGCAGCCAGTTCAGTCCTATTGCTGCCAACAGCGTGAGAGGAATGATCATCACCAGCGCACGAGTGATTCCCAATTGTGCCAATGCTGCACCAGTAGGCGCTGCCAAAAGGGTGAAGAAGATCACCCGGTAAGCAGATTGGCGAAATCGAATGAAAACAAGCCCTAATCCCAGAAGAGCAAAGGGAAGCATTACCCACAGCATATGACCATACCCATCCATCTTGTGGCGTGCGAGGTCATGGTCATTATTGAAAAACCAGTATATTGGATTCAATCCAGCAAAATATTCTTTGCCAAAGTTCAGCAACTTTTCCGATAGAGGGATGTTTTGTATCCAGTAAGAATTTAAAACACGTAAATGCTGCATGGTCTCATCAGGATGAACAAGCTGAAAACGCAGCATGGGAATCGCACATACTAAAGTAAGGACAAATGCAAGCCCCACCTGTTTACGATGCTGGAAATGATACTTCAGATCGGAAAAGAAAAGGAAGATAGCGGTGACTCCCACCACCATACGAATAGGACTGTAAGCATAAAAAGTAAGTGCTGCAAGAATGACAGCCAGGTAGATTTTTTTAGTGTCTCCCTGGCGATATCGCAAGTAAAAATAGAGAAATCCAACAAACAGGCTGGATGCCAGGCTGGTTTCAAAGGCAGTCCTGCTGTGCAAAAACCAGGCAGGAGCAATAGACAACAACATAACCGCCATCCATGCCCGTGTCGAACCAAAAGCATGTTTGAAGATCAGCCCCAACCACACTGCAGCCAATGCAGTTGCCAGCATTGAAGCTGCGCGGGTTACAAAGATGCTCTTACCAAAAATGAGATACGGGATAACCTGCCAATAGACCGATGTTCCCAGGTTATATTGGTATGAATTCAAGAAATAAGTAGGGAAAAGCTGTCCATCACTGCCCTTGCATCCCCTTTCCACGAACTCTTCAGCAGAAACCGTCTGGATCGCCTCATCGGTAAAGAAATAGATGGGGTATTTTCCCAACCCTACAAAGCGGGTGACCAGATAAATAAGGATTGCCAGGGTAAAAAGCAAACCCTCCAGTTTTACATGCTTCAGCTGATCTACCAACGATCCGTTGGAAGGAGGTGCGATATTCTGCTTTTCGATCAGGCTGTATTCTTCCGTAGAGAGGCTCTGTGCTTCACTTCCGCTAATCCTTACCTCGATATGTGAATCCGCGGGAATTTCCGCCTGAATGCGTACCGTTGATCTCCCAATCTGTATTTCGCGGGTTTCTTTCTTTTGAACATCGGGCATGGGTAGATTATAGCATTTTGAGAAAGAGAGTCTGACCGTTAGGTGTTCATCATATAATAGAAGCATGAAGCAGAGTGTTACCTGAAAGGAGGATACTATAACACCTACTACTTTTTCTTCAATGAATGAGTTGGTCACCTATTTAAATACCATCGAAAATCGCATCATCGCTTTGGAAAACGAGAATAAGCTGCTCCATGAGCGGTTGGCTACTGGACATGTTGATAGTTTTACTCTTCGTGAGGAAATTCAAAAACATATCCCTTCCAGTGAACTTTTCAGTCCCAGCTTCTGGAAAAGAGCATTTGCGGTCTGGGGGCATTATTTCGTCGCGCAATTGATCATTTCAGCTATACTGTTTGTTTTCTATTTGATCATTCTGGTTATTTTCATGGTGGCGGGTATCTCCCTGGGAGGTTCTTGATAGGTGACTGGTGCAGAAGTAAACAAAGATGAGCTCGATCGCTTCATTGCAGAGATCCATGGCGGGCGAAAATACCACGCACTCAACCTGCCTGAAAGTACACTGCGTGATCTTATTCAGCAGGAGCTTCCCCGTTATAAATCCAAAGCATTGGCGTTGCAGGCAGTACGGAAGAAATTGCACAACCTGGTCGCACCGTATTTAGGCGATCCAGATTATGATCAAGTAAACGCGAATTTCGAGCAAGCATTCTCACAGGGCGATGATGATAAGGTGAAGGTCATTTGCAATGAACTACTGCAGGTACATGCTTCTACGCTGGAACGGATACCCATTCTCACCGAATTCTATTCCCGTTTATTTTCCATCACAGGAAAACCCGAGGTGATCCTGGATCTGGCATGCGGCCTTAACCCATTTGCCATTCCCTGGATGGGTTTAGAAAAAACTGTGCAGTATCATGCGTATGATATTCATCTCCCGCGTATCCAATTGATCAACCAGTTTATGCAGGGTTGGGGCATGGCACCGCTGGCCGAACAGCGGGATATCCTGATTGAACCACCAGAGATAGAAGCGGATGTCGCTTTCTTCTTTAAGGAAGCCCATCGCTTCGAACAACGCCAGCATGGATGCAACCGTGCTTTCTGGCAGCGATTACATGTAAAATGGTTGCTGGTTTCTCTACCGAGTGAAAACTTGACCGGTCAGCACTCATTGGTTGAACGTCAAAGACGGCTGGTATCAAACACACTGCGGGGACTTGATTGGAAGGTGGAAGAAGTAACCTTCCCGACTGAAATCGTTTTTTGTATCCAGCCACATTGGGAGCACTAGAATGGGTAAAAGAAAAACCGGTAAAGCCGAACAGACTCCGGTTAGCGGACCAGAAACATTCCAGCATCTTCTAGACGCAGAGGAATACCAGAAACTAGTCAATTCAATAGAGCAACCTTTGTCACCATCCATCCGGGTGAACCCCTTGAAAGTGGATGTGCGACAATCTTTAGAAAAATGGGCTGAGTGCTATGGTTGGAAAACCCGACCGGTACCTTATTGCTCCACTGGCTGGTGGATCGATGAAAGCAATACCCCTGTCAGTCAAACCTGGGAACACAGGTTGGGTTACTATTACATTCAAGATGCCGCATCGATGCTTCCCGTTGAATTGTTTGATTTCCCCCTTCCGCCGGAGGCACAGGTGCTGGATATGGCAGCTTCACCTGGAGGGAAAACTACCCATCTCGCATCCCGATTGAATGATCATGCATTGATCATTGCCAACGATTCATCCACTTCACGACTTACCGCTTTGCGGTTGATACTGCAGAATTGGGGCGCAGTGAACGTTGGCATCACCCATTACCCGGGAGAGCAACTAGGAGGATTGTGCCCTGCCAGTTTTGATGCCGTGCTGTTGGATGCTCCTTGTTCCATGCAAGGCCTGCGAAGCACTGAATCTCATCCAATACGAACCATTACACCCAGAGAGCAGAGCGATCTGGCAATGCGTCAGCAGCGGTTGTTGGAAAGCGCAGTGATGGCAACCAGGGAGGGTGGCCAGATCGTGTACTCCACCTGTACCCTGGCACCAATGGAAGATGAGGGAGTCGTTGATGCTGTTCTGAAACGTTTTGGCTCATCCTTACGCTTGGAAGACGTCTCATACAGGCTACCTGTGGTAATTCAAGGAATTGCAAGGGATGGCAACTCTATTTATTCGAATGAAGTGAGAAAAACAGCCAGGATTTGGCCTCATGTCTTTGGTACCGCTGGTTTCTTTGCCGCCCGTTTCACTCGCATGCAAACAAATGGATCTGGTCCAGAAAAATTTTTTGGAAATAAGAAAGGACTGCCAGGAGCAATTTTAATTGACCGGCAAATCCAGGCGATTTGTGATCAATGGATGAACGATTTTGGATTTAATTTGGGTAAAGTTTTGGAAGAATATCATCTTGGGTTAGTACAACAGGGTAGAGAGATTATTGCAGTGCCATATTCTGTTCTTCAGGATGCCCTGCCGCTGACATTTCTTTCTTGTGGATTGCCAATGGCAGAAATAAATCCCGATGGATATCATCCAGTTCACGAATGGTTGACACGATTTGAGTCACAATTCCATATAACGCGCTATAATATTCCCAATGATCAAGTAACATCCTGGCTGCAAGGATCAGATTTACCAGGTAAGCCAACAGGTTCCTTTGCTAATCGTCAATTGGTATTGACAATGGATGAAAGGGGAAGATATCTGGGATTGGCAAAAATTCTTAACGATCGCTTAAAAAATCTTCTACCGCGCAGGGTGGTTGCAGGTTGGTAGGACCTTACAAAAAAGAAAATAAAAAATAACCAACTTATCAAAAAAGGTAGCGCGAACAGGTAGCTAATCACGTAAAATAGGATACATCAAGATTAAATCATCCTGTTTTAATCTTGTGAAATTTGCGTATAAGGATTAAGCAAATTTTGTAGATATAAGGAGAGGATACTATCCCAGCCATACCAGGTGTTCAGGAAGACGATAATCGTCTCACCCCTTATCATAGTTCCAAGGATCTGTTCAAGGAATTGAACCGTGTAAATCGGTTGATTGCCAGTTGCCTGGATGGCGAGAGTATTGCCAAAACCGTCCTCATCCATATCAACTCACTGATCAGTTTTGATATTTGCGTTTTTGCGCAATATCTTCCTGATACCCAGGAATTCAGTATCCACTGCAATTCAGAATCTGCGAGCACTATCAATTCTGCGGTGCTTTCAGACCTGGTAAGCATCACCAGCTTTCACATAGCAAGTGATCCTTTGATCATCCATACAAAAGAATTACCACCTCGCAGTCAGGCACGTCTGACTTTCGAGAAAATGGAGATCAGTAAAATCCTGATTACTGCAATTTCCAGTAAAGATCGGATACTTGGAGTCCTTTTACTCGGATTTTGCGACCCTAAAGCCCATATCAGTGATTTTGAAAAAATGGTTACCAGTTTTATCGCACGGCAATCAGCATCCGCTTTCGATAATGCTGAGCTGGTTCAAAACCTTAAAAAACAAAATAATCAGTTAGAAGTTCTTTATCAAACCAGCCTGAAAGTAAATGCTTCTCTTGATCTGAAAGATGTCATGGAATCTGTTCTTGAAAGCGTCATGTCAATTTTTCCTAAAGCGAATGACGCTCATATTTTTCTCTATGAGAACGAAGTGATCACATTTGGTGTTGCTCGTTGGGCAAAAAGAAGATCGAAAAAGCCCTTCGCAATACCAAGAAAGGATGGAATAACTTACAACGTTGCAAGGACTGGACAACCTATTATCGTCAGTGACATGGCAACACATCCTCTGTTTGCTGATGTTCTACCAAAATGGCATGGTGGAATAGTGGGTGTTCCTTTGATAGCCAAGGGTAAAGTAGTAGGTGTGATGAATCTCGCTTATAAGACAGCGCACAATACAACGGAAGAGGAGATGCGTCTTCTTCGCCTTTTGGGTGATCAAGCAGCCATTGCGATCGAAAACGCCAGGTTGCATCACGTGATTGAGAATCAGGCGTTGACAGATGCATTGACCGGTATTGCTAACCGTCGTGCTTTTGGAAAACGTCTCCACGATGAAATATTGCGTTCAGCTAGATACGACCATACTTTTGCATTGATCGCAGTGGACATTGATAACTTTAAATTGATCAATGATACCTATGGTCATCCTGCGGGAGACAATTTCTTGGTCCAGTTCACCGTTTGCATGCAGGCTGCGGTACGGGATACCGATTTTATCGCCAGAACGGGTGGAGATGAATTTGCAATTATATTGCCTGAAAGTGATCTGGAGAATGCAAAACAGATTGTCAGCCGCCTGGAAGTATTGATCGCACAGTTTCCTTTTGATCTTCCCGATAATCGAATTTCGCAGTTTTCAGCCTCATTTGGTATTGCAGTTTATCCTGAACAGGCATTAAATGGTGAAGATCTGGTCAATTTTGCAGACCAAGCGCTCTACCTGTTCAAACGTCAAAAAACATCAGATTCACCTTCCAGAAGAGCAGCCGACAAAGATCAAGAACGTACAATCCCCATTTTTTGAAACCACCGATAAGAATCCATAATGGCAGTTTCCAGCGATAACGGCGCTGGTAGTCCCAGATCACGCTGGGCTTTTTCAGTATCATAATAAAAATAGTAACCAGCAAGATGTAGCAAATTTGTATCTAAAGGAAATGGGATGCAATTTTGCAGTGTTTTTACAATTCCCGCGAGGTTACGCGCCAGTGGAACAGGGATGGAAATTTTAGGAGCTCTTCCCCCAGTAAGACGGGCAATCTCCTTTAGCAAAACTGCCAGGTCAATATTATGTGCACCGAGAATATACCGCTCTCCGGTTTTGCCTTTTTGCCAGGCAGCCAGATGACCCCGTATTACATCATCAATATGAACAATATTCATCCCCGCAGGAACAGTGATCGGTAACCTGCGGTTGGCTACCAAAACAACCGGAGAGTTGGTCAACCGATTGATATTTCCTGCACCCATCACCACGGAAGGATTGGCGATAACCGCATCCAGCCCCTGGCTGACTGCATACTGCACTTCCATTTCAGCCAGATATTTGGAATAACCGTACTGCCAATGGTCTGGGATGAAATTCCAGGTGTGAGATTCATTTATCAGGGTATGAGGATTGCCATACCCAGCACTCTGCTCTGGTACTCCTAAGGCTGCTACTGAGCTGGTGTATACCACACGTTTTACACCGTGCTTTAACGCAGCTTGCAACAACATCTTTGTGGAGGAGACATTGACAGCAGTTAATTTCTCAGCACCTTCTCGGCTGTTCAATGTTGCAGCGGCGTGAAAAAGAACATCAATATCCTTCAAGGAACTGGTGTATGTTTCTGGCTGTGTAATATCCCCGATCACATGCTCAACAGGAAGTCCATCCAGTAAAAATGTATTACTGGATGGACGATGAAAAGCACGAACCTGAACCCCCTGTTCGCATAGGGTACGGCACAATTGAGCGCCAATAAAACCTGTAGAACCGGTAACCAGAGCGATCATGCAGGTAAAGCTTCCACAATGGTGGCAACGCCCTGTCCAACACCCACACATAAGGTTGCCAATCCATAATATGGGTGAGCTGCTGAAGAAAAGCGCTTTTTCATCTCATGAACCAATGTAGTCATGATGCGAGCCCCTGAACATCCCAGAGGATGCCCCAACGCAACAGCACCGCCATTCACATTGGCAATCTCTTCTGAAATTCCCAACTCGCGCAGCACTGCCAGCGATTGAACCGCGAAGGCTTCATTTACTTCCACCAGTTGTAGATCAGAAATACTCAATCCAGCTCGCGCCAGCACTTTTCGGGTTGCGGGAATGGGTCCAGTTCCCATAATGCGAGGTTCAACGCCGGTTGCGGCAGAAGCAACAAATCGCGCCAACGGTTTATATCCCAATGCTTGAGCTTTTTCTGCTTCCATGATCAACAAGGCGGCTGCACCATCATTCAATCCAGATGAATTTCCTGCAGTGACCGTGCCATCTTTCTTGAATGCGGCGCGAAGCTTGCCCAGGGACTCGAGTGAAGTATCCCGACGGGGTCTTTCATCTGTCGTGAATAGGATCGGATCGCCTTTTTTCTGAGGAATAGGAACGGGGATGATCTCATCCTGAAAACGGCCTGAATCAATAGCTGCGATTGCTCTTTGATGGGATTGCAATGCGAAGGTATCCTGTTCCAGGCGGGTGATACCGGTCAATTCTGCAATATTTTCTGCTGTGACGCCCATCGGCTCCACACCATAAGCAGCTTCCATGCGTGGGTTGGGGTATCGCCAGCCAAGTGCCGTATCCCAGGCAGTCAGGTTTCCAAAACCAAATGCCTGATCGGCTTTAGGTAGCGAGTAAGGCGCACGCGACATACTTTCAACCCCGCCAGCAATGATGACATCGGCTTCTCCTGCTTTGATCGTTTGAGCAGCCAGATTGATCGCGGTTAACCCCGACGCACACAGGCGGTTAATGGTTGCTGCAGGAATGGTAAAGGGAAGTCCCGCGAGTAAAGTCGCCATACGGGCAACATTCCGGTTATCTTCACCTGCCTGGTTGCTGCAGCCCAGGTATATATCGTCGATCAGGTTAACATCCAGGGATGTGCGTTTCACCAGTGTTTGTAACACGTGTGCAGCCAGGTCATCAGGGCGAATTGCTGCTAATGCTCCTCCCAGGCTGCCAATAGGAGTACGGATCGCATCTACTATTACAACTTCACGCATAGAGCACCTCTCAAGATGGGATACTTCATTCTACCATCAGGTGTATTTCTTTATAAATATGAGAAGCTTCATCACCAAATCAGGTAGAATTGCTGATATGGATGAATTCGCATTACGCCATTTATTGAAAAATATTCCCGTGGCAGATATTCGTTATCGCGAATCGATGGCTTCGACAAATGATGAGGCACTTACCTGGCTAGAACAAGGTGCCCCTGATGCCAGTCTGGTGGTTACCAACAATCAAACCAGAGGACGGGGCAGAATGAACAGACAATGGTTCAGCTCTTCAGAAGCAACATTAACTTTCAGTCTTATTCTACGACCAAATGAAAGAATGAAGTCTTCTATTGCTTTATATGCACCGCTGGCTGGATTGGTTGTATGCAAGGCGCTTGAGCAGCACGTAGGATTATCACCACAAATGAAGTGGCCGAATGATGTTTTACTGGAGGGAAAGAAAACTGCAGGGATATTGACCGAGGCGGTATGGGACGAGAATATCTGTAAAGGGGTAGTCGTTGGAATTGGCGTAAATATTGCACCTGTCAGTGTGCCAGAAAGTGATTTTTTTTCGTTGCCTGCGATAAGCGTGAATGAGGTTGCAGGTAAAAAGATTGAACGTTGGCAACTGCTTTACTGGATATTGGATATTTTCTTCCAGGAGCAAATCAAAATAGGCAGTAAAGCCTTTTTTGAGCAATGGGAACAGCGTCTGGCGTATCGAGGAGAAAAAGTAGCCATTATCCCAATAGCAGGAACATCTTTCACTGGGAAGATGCAGGGAATTAATCAAAACGGAAATTTGCGTGTAGAATTAGATGATGGTACAACAAAAGAAATTACTGCAGGTGATGTACATTTGCGATATGATTCGGGCAACTAGCCTGAAACCTGGGAGGTAGCCATGTTAGATGATTTACGAAACACAGCCGCATCTTCTTATGAAGAGGAAATCCCACCAGAGGGGGAGAAGAAACCGAAACGAGTCAAGAAATCAAGTGGACAATTTTTAGGAATGTCACCTGCACAGCGCTTTGTGGTTGTCTTGATGCTGTTCATTCTTACCTGTATATTGGGATCGCTCTGTTTGCTTCTCACAGGTAAGGTCGTCCCCTTTTAAAAAGGTTAAGAATAATACAGCCCCTTTCGCATGGATTGGAAAGGGGCTGTTTTCTTTAATGTTTACTCTCGTTTCGAAAATAATAGTCCAGGTTTCCACGGGGTGCCCAACGCCGGTAATAGCCAACGATCAAGTCCCCACCATCCTGCGGTTTTCCACGCCAGCATGAGCAGTACTGCCACTACAAAAAGTAGCGGATTAGTAGAAGCGGTGCCTGCCATCATGAAGTTCCAGTTTAAAAATCCACCAAAGAAAGCTGCTATACCTGTAAACAGTCCCAGTATAAGCCCGACTCCTACTAGAAATTCGCCAACTGCGACCAGCTTGGCAAACCAGGTATAAGATCCACTATTCAACAGGAACTCAATGAAACTGCGATACCAGCCAAAAGCAATGGCTGGTCGGGCTGGAGCATCAGGAACAATGACAGCATTCATCCAAAAACCCTTAAGAACATCTCCACTCATCCAGGCAGCATTGGTAAGTTTATCCAATCCGTGGCTGAACCAATCATAGCCCAGGATCAGACGAACGATCAACCATAACCATGCCCAACGTGTACTGCCAAAGATTTTTGTAGCAATGGGGGGATCGGTGATCTCAATTGGCTTAGAAATAGTTCTTGCAGCCATATCAACTCCTTATTACACTATTATTACCTTATTTATCTAATATATCATGATTATTTATTTTGTCAAGTTTAATTAGTTAAAAAATGCATCATGCTATAATATTTCTCATGGATACAACATTTACTCTCAAATACGAAAAACCTGAAGTCATTTCTGCACAGAGATTACGTTTTCTGCACAGCTCTCGCTTACTTATCACCACACTTTTAGGTGTTTTGGCAGTTGCTTATTTAAGTTGGCAACAATTCCAAATTCCCGCGGAAGAACGGAGCTGGATCACTGTAATTGTTGCGGCAGCAATATTCATTTCCATGCCCGTCCTTGTTTATTTCGTGGCGCCAGGAATGGATTTCAAGAGCAACAAGGGCTGGCGGTTGGAATATCGGGTAAATTTACGTCCTGGAGTAATGGATTTTTTCCGTCCCGGAGAAACAAAACCTGTCCGGTTTGATTTGCATAAAATAAGCAAGATCATGGAAAATTCAGAAGTCTATATTTTATTTTTTGGTAAAGAAACAAATTTCATCATTCTGCCTAAGCGCATATTCAGGGCTTTGGGAGAAGAAGAATGGTTTATTAACGATCTAAGAACACTCAAAATTTCCAAATGGATTGTAGCAAAGTAGTATTCATCAATTGTTTTTGACAGATTTGAAGCAGGGATTATCTTCTACCGGGAGGGAAGAATGAAATATTCAGTTGGCCTGGAAGAAGTAGAAACTCGTTGGGTTGGGCATATTCTTGAATTGCCAGGATGTTTTTCCAGCACGATTGATCAAAAAGAAACAATAGCACAGATACCCCAGGCAATCGATCACTATTACTCCTGGCTGAAAGAACATGGGGGAAAGCATTTATCAATTGACAGCGAATTTTCCTTTGACATAGTAGAAATCATTCGTGAATGGTCATTCCCACCTCGCCCCGATTACGCAGTGAATGCTTTTTTCGCATCAGACGCCATACCTTTGCGGGAAGAAGAAATAGACAACTTGCTTCGCCTCCTGGAATGGTCTTATCAGGATTTGTATAAATCGTCTCAAGGCTTAAGTCAGGAGGCCATGCTTACGCCAGTGGAAGATGGTTGGGATATCGAAGGCATTTTGAAGCATACCAGCCGGGCTGCCTGGTGGTATCTCGATCAACTCGATCTTGTACCCAAGCCTCAATCGGAACCCAAAACATGGCAAGAAAGCCTGGAAATGTCGAAAGCTCAGCTTGCATTGATCCTGCCAAAATTGGTTGGTATTGGCAGAATTGAGATGGATCAAGGAGAACTCTGGTCACCGCGAAAAATGATACGCAGGTCATTATGGCATTTGCGCGACCATACTGCTCATGTGTATCAATTCCGAAACCAGCTTGGGGTTTGAGAGTATAATATTTTCACTGCTCGTTTTCGAATAACCGGTATATCACCTTCGCACAACGGAGATTGCCTTCATGAAAACTATTCTGGTCTTTGCACCTCATCCAGATGATGCGGAATTTTATGCAGGCGGAACATTAGCTTTATGGGGGCAGCAAGGACACAGGATCATTCTGGTTACTGTCACAGATGGCAATAAGGGTAGCTATATTCTTAAAGCAGATGAACTTGCCAGGCTGCGTAAGGAAGAAGCTAAAAAAGCAGCCAAAATTCTTGGGGTTGCCGAAATCCTCTTTCTTGAATATCATGATCAAGACCTTGATCTGCTCCCTCCAGGGGTACTGCGGGAGAAGTTTGTTCGCCTGATCCGTCAATACCAGCCGGATGTGCTGGTGGCGGAAGATGTGCTATACAAACAAGAACCCCACCCTGATCACCGAGCGGTGGCTCTTGCTGCCGCAGACGCAGTATTTTCCGCCAGCCTTCCACTGGTGTACCCCCAGCATTTGGATGAGGGGTTAAAACCCCACTTTGTTGCGGAAAAATATTTCTATTCCGAAGATCCCAACCTGACGGATAAAGTCATCGACATCACCGATACCTTTGATAAGAAAATGGAAGCATTGTCTGCTCATAAAACCCAGGTGGAGTTCCTGGTAGATGATCTGGTAAGGCAGGCGATCATTGCTGGAGTGGGAGAAAACGAAATGCTGATAATTGCCAGACAAAATCCTCTTCAGGCGTTGACATTCTTTATGCACCAGCAAGCTGAATTAATGGGAAGTCAGGAAGATTATGAACTGGGTGAAGCTTTCCGGTATGTTCGGTTTCACCCCCTGGTAGAAAGCATCCTCCCTGGATGAAAACATCACTTCCATAATCGAAGTGTGAGTAATCATAAACTATTCTAAGGAGCAAGGGATGATCAAGAAGAAACCATCAGGATACCGCTGGTTTGTAGTGGCTGTTTTCTTTGTTTTCATGTTGTTGCATCAATCCGATAAACTGCTAATCAGCCCACTCACCCCCGATATTCAAAAAGAATTCAGCTTAACCAATACACAAATTGGTGCATTTTCTACCGGTGCGTTACTTGTAGGTGCATTTCTTTATCCAGTGTGGGGGTATCTGGCAGATAGATTTTCAAGGGCTAAACTCATGGCACTGGCTTCTGCCATCTGGGGATCGACCACCTGGTTGAATGCCATCGCACCAAACTATACCAGCTTTTTAATTACTCGTTCTTCCACAGGTATCGATGATTCCAGCTACCCGGGTATGTTCAGCCTGGTGAGCGATTATTTCAACCCGACGATGCGCGGAAAAGTGTATGGCATCATGCAGCTGACCCAACCATTGGGTTATCTCATTGGCATGGTTGCCGCAATGACGTTGGGTGGAGCTATTGGTTGGAGGAAGCTCTTTTTCATTACTGGTTCACTGGGGGTCCTTCTTGCCATTGTTATTTTCTTTGGAGTACGCGAAGCACCCCGTGGAAAAAGCGAACCTGAGTTGGAAGGTCTGGATAAGATTGGGGTTTATAAATTTGAATGGAAACATGTAAAAGATATATTCAAAAAACCTTCCATGATCCTGATCTTTCTGCAGGGCTTCTTTGGCGTCTTCCCCTGGAATGTGATCACATACTTCTTCTTCCTGTACCTGACCAACGAACGAATGTACGATGATCAGGCGAAGTTGATCGTTATGGGATTAGCGATCATTTTCCTGGCAGCGGGGTACCCCCTTGGCGGTGTTTTAGGAGATGCACTTTTCAAGAAAACCACAAGCGGGCGTGCCATCATCGGTACTCTGGGTGTGATCCTGGGAGCCATTTTCCTCTTCCTGGCTCTCAAAACTCCGGTGGACAACCAGATACAATTCACGATCTTTATGATCTTCGCTGCGTTGTTCATGCCATTGGCTTCGCCAAATGTCATTTCTACGGTTTATGATGTGACTTTGCCCGAAATACGTTCGACAAGTCTGGCTATCGAAAGCTTCATCGAATCTGGTGGCGCAGCGCTTGCCCCACTGCTGACCGGTATCATTGCCGATCAACTCTCCATTGAATCCGCAATGTTGATCATTTGCTTAAGTGCCTGGGGTTTATGTGCAATCTTCTTTATTGTTGCAGCGTTCTTGATCCCCAAGGATGTAGCTGTTCTTCGTCAGCAAATGCGCGAACGTGCCGAATTTGATAAGTCTCATCAAGAAGTAGCCCCTGAGTTTAATCCTAAGGAAAATGCGATTTAATGCAATTTGACGATATCCGGCAGTGCCGGGTACTGCCCAAAGAAGTGCGCATCCAGATCGGCGAAAGAGGGTATGACCTTGATGATTCGCTGACCCTGGACGCGCCTTTTGGCGAAATTTCGATCAGAGCGCTCAATGATGTTTTGCAGCTATACCTAAATCTGTCTGATAACGAATGCCAACCTCAGGCAGCCATTCTGGTCTTTCAATTGATCGGGCAGATTCAGGCGTTGGCTCATTATTTTCCCATTCTCCGAATTCTCGATGAAAAGCAACAGATTGAATTTCATGCATTAATGCAAAGAGTTTTGAATAATAAAAAATTCCGAGTACTTATGAAAGATCCCACGGGACAACGATCAAAACAAGCAGTACCCGAAGGGGTAAAGATACTGATTGCTGGGCATATTTGTGAGATCTTCTTTTTTCAACAGGAAATGCTGGCTAGATTTCTTAAGCAACGGCGCAGTTTCTGGGTATACCCAACCAAATCTAATTTTGCTACTGCAGGCGGGCGAGGTGGCGGTGATTATCATCTTACACTCAAATGCATTCGACTATATATGCAGCGCATCTTTGAAGGTTTTTACGGCAGCATGCCGGCACAGGCGCCGTTCATTCATGAATTCGGGCATATGCTTGAACATTTCGAAAGTTGGAGGGGAATATCCCGTAAAGGAACCGGACTTTTACCCGGTATGCTAAAAAGAGACGGAAAACTTTACAACCCCGAAGCCCACCACTTGTTCGTGGAAGGGAAGCAACTTGAGATGGATCGTTACCAAAAATTCCAGACTGGTCAGGCAGCGAAAACCGACCCGCAGCCATTGGGCAATCCGTATGTTTTCAAAAATAATAGCGAATTCATTGCTGGTTATCTCGAGATGTTCTTCCGCAACCCCAACCAATTTGCAAAGCAAAATACCACACTATACCGGGCATTTGAACGACTCATTGGCTGGGATCCGCGGCAAGCCTGGAAACAGGATTATGATGCCTATATAAAAAAGAACCAACAGGTTTATGCCAGTGGTACCTCGATTAATAAATCCGGTCTCATCTGATGGTGGCGATACTCGTTAACTGATACTCCACCTGCACCCCTCCATTCTTCACCCACCAGACCTCATCTGCAAAGCGTTCAATGAAATAGCGGTCATGAACTACAGCCAGTACGGTACCCTTGAACTGGCTTAAGGCTGTCTCAAACTGCGTCCGGCTAGGAATATCCAGGTGGTTGATGGGTTCATCCAGTAGGAGAAAATTGCAACCCTCTGCGATTAATTTTGCCAGTAAAAGTCTCGCTTTCTGACCATAGCTGAGGTGTTTTACAAGTTTTGTGGGTTCATCCCCCAGGAATAAAAACGAGGACAGATAACTGCGTGCTTCAGTTTCATTGGGATATGCGAACATGATGGTATCCACAGCAGATGATATGGGATCCAGGCTGCTCTGGTCCTGTTCCATCATTCCCATTTTCACCGAACCACCCAGGGATATCTGCCCGGCAAGAGGGGGAATTTCTCCCGCGATAGTACGCAGTAAAGTGGTTTTCCCTGCTCCGTTCGGACCCGTTAAGATGATCCTTTTACCAGATTGAACCTGCAGCCTAAGATGCGATAAAAGCGGTGCATCAGCCTGATACCCTGCACTTACATCATCTAACTCTAAAACCGATTGACCCAGATGAGATATTTTACCGAATCCAAAACGCACTTTTGGCGCAAAGATTGGTCGTTCCACCCGCTCTTCGGATTCGAGATAATGCTCCAGTCGTTTCTCTCTTGCTTTGGCTTTCTTTGCGACCTTTTTCGCCATCGCCCGATGATAATCTTTCGCACCTTTATTCTTCATTTCTTGTCCACCGATACGAATCGAACTGGCTTGCCGTTCGGTGTAAGCAGCTTGATTCTTGGCTGCAGCAATATCCTGCTTCATCCGACGAATACGCAGCCGCTGGTCATTGTATTCAGCGATTTGTTTCTCCTGCTCATTCTGGTGTGTCAACAGATAATCACTGTAATTGCCGACATATTCCTTCACCCGTTTCTGTTGTATATCCATTTCGAGAATACGGGTAACTGTATTATCCAGAAAAGTGCGGTCATGCGAGACGATGAGCACCCCGCTGGAAAGCCCTCGCAGCCATTTCTCCAGCCATTCCAGCATACTGATATCCAGATAGTTGGTGGGCTCATCCAGCAGCAAAATTTGTGGATCAGCTAACAGCACCAACGCCAGGGACAACCGGGTCTTTTGCCCACCACTCAAGTGGGCTGCTGGCATGGTTTGATCAAGGTTTGCCAAACCCAGCCCTGAGAGAATGGTTGCAACTCTTCCCGGGTCAGCATTCTCGATCTGTTGCAGCAGGCTGTCATACTCTTTGCTTAAGAACAGGTTGTGCGGATCCTTCACCAGCCTTGCAGAAAGCTCTGCCAGGCGAGTTTCCATCACCATGATCGACCCGATGGCTTTACCGATGATTTCAGCGATAGTAATGCCCTGTTCCGGTTCAAATCCTTGAGGGAGATATCCGATTCGCAGGTTAGATTCGCGATAAACGTTACCTGAGTCGGGTTGCTCCGCTCCTACCAGAATACGCAGCAGCGTGGTTTTCCCACAGCCATTAGCGCCAACCAGACCAATGCGGTCGCCAGGGTTGATTGAGAAGGTTACATTTTCAAAAAGTGTTTGAAGATCGTACGATTTACTTAAATGATGAGCGGTAAGCATATCCGCCTCCAATGTTTGCTGGTTTTCTGCAGATGCAGAAAGTCAAACCCACCCGAAAAAGTGGCAATGCCCGCACAGGCACAAGTGCCTGAATAGGCTGGAGACAATAGGTTTCTTACCGCTAGCGAATCACTGTTCTTACTCTTCCTTTATTGTACGATGGGTAAAGGATAACAAAGGGCTGCTGGATTGTCAAGAAAGGATACATATTGTTTTTCGAAATCTTTTATTGTGACGGTATTTCACCCTTCTTGTCAGCACGAGTGAGCAGGATCACTGCAGCCAGGATAAGCACACCCCCAACAATCTTTGCCAGGGATAGATCTTCACCCAGCAACAATCCTGCCAGGATAACCGTCACGGCAGGTTCCAATGTAGAGACAGTAGAAGCGTTTGTAGGTCCGATTCGTTCCATACCAGCCAGAAAAGTACCAATAGCAATAACGGTGCCGATCACAGCCACACCAAAAACAGCAAGCCAGCCACCCGTTGTAGTGGGAAAAACTACTCCGCGCACTGCAGCGATACCCGAATACACCACCGCCGCAGAAAAGATAATGACAGTGGATGCAGGAAGCGCCTGTACTTTTTCCATGACTCTGGAGCCAGATACGATGTAAATCGAGTAGATCACTGCAGCACTGATCCCCAGGATGATGCCTCCAGCCTTCCCCTCTCCGCTAAAACCGATGGTCAGGGCTGAACCAGCCAGAGCCATGACCAGCGCGATGATCTTTGCCTTGTTGACTTTTTCATGGAGAAATATAAACGAAAGAACTGCAACCAGTATCGGGTACAGATACAACAGCAGCGCCACCAGGCTGGCATCTGCCAGGGTAAGTGCAGTGAAATAGCATATCGATTGACCTACATACCCAACCCCGCCCATCAGCATAAGCTGGAAAAACGTGCGGCTTTTAGGTAAGGGGATCTTTTTAATGATGAGAATGGCTGCCATGATGATTGTGGCAGTAGTGAACCGCAAGAACAACACGGTGATGGGATCGGTTCCTGATGCATACGCGGCGCGTGCCAAAATTGGCATAACCCCAAAAGAAACGGCTGAAACAATCGTAAGAATGAATCCACTAAGACGACGCATAGAAATTAGAAGGGAAGATTATCCTGAAACCTTTTAATATTGCCCTTATTGTAAATGAAAACACCCAACACCAAAATGGCATTGGGTGTATTTGCTCTAATTTTCTACGGGCGAATAAGCAAAGATGTGAGTGTTTAATTCAATTGTAGTTGTAGTCCAATTTGATAAGAATTGTAGTTTTGCAGGAATTCTTCTTCGTAAAATGCTTTGATCTTTTCCTGGTTTGATTTCATGTTCCCTTCCAGGTCGTCGTAATTATCCAATAACACCGAAACAAAGTCCACATCCAGCCAGTTCTTTTTCGCCATATCCACCAATATTTCAATAACTTCGCTTTTTCGCATCGCATGGCGATAAGGTCTTTCCTCCGATAATGCGGTAAAGATATCCGAAATTGCCATGACTCTCGCTTCTGAGGATAGGTTTCCATCATTCAGGTGAAAAGGATAGCCACTGCCATCCAGCCGTTCATGATGGAAGGCAACCCAATGAACAATGGGTTGAATGCCATCAATCGAATTCAGGATATTGTAAGCGTGATAGGGGTGTTTCTTAACGACTTCAAATTCATCGCCTGTCAGCCTGTCCGGTTTATCCAAAATACTCAATGGAATGGATAATTTTCCAATATCGTGAAGATTACCAGCAATCTCCATCATGGTGATGCTTTCATCCGTTAATAATAGCCGTTGCGACAGCATCACAGCAGTTGCAGCAACCCCGGTAGAATGCGTGGAGGTAAAACGAGATCGCAGATCGATCACATCGCGGAACATTTCGGAAATGGTTCGCAGGGAGGATAACTCAATAGAAATCTCCTTGCATGGGTGGCTGTGCAAGAGAATAGAATACAGACGGGGCGATACCAGATCAAGCCAGAAGGATTCTTTTGAGGCTAACAGCAGGAAGGGATCGATCAAATCCTTCTTAATGTGCATACCCGGAATATTCTTGACGATTTCAACGATCGCTTGCTTCTGGTAAAGAATGAATCGATCCTCTGCGATCATCCGATCCACCTCATCCGCGAGCATGATGATCTGCGAGCATAACCCCACCGAACTGTTTTGATCTCCATCCAGGAGCGCAAAATCCGTTGCGTGATATTTGACGATCTTTGAAGCTTTTTCAAAAAGAGGTAGCCGGTTGATGAGTTTGGCGTAAAAATCACAGTGACCTTTAGGGTATATGGTCAGACCATGATCATCAATTTCTTCTATCCCCATAACATTAAATGCGCCAATATCATGGAACAATGCAGCAATCAGCAGGTCGGTATTCTCTTCTTGAGATAATTCAATCACTTTCCCAATCTCAGAAGCGATGTAAGCCGTCTTCAACTGGTGAAGCGTAAGCTTATGGTTATATAAGTCTAGGGCATCTGACAGGGAGAGCAGCAGGTTTAACAAATTAACACGAATAGCAGACTGGTACAATGGTTCCCTCCAATGTTGAATGCTATATACCGGTAATTTGTATAACCAATATATTACCGAATAATAATAATATTATTATAAAGGAAATAATAATTTTTTATACATTAAATATTTAACAAAATTGAAAAAACATGTCATTAATTGTAAATATAAAAAGCAGTCCACCATTTGTTCCTGATCGATCTTGATGCAAGGGTTTTCGCCATGCGCGTCTGGATCTGGCACGATCACAAGCCCCCTTGCAGGGCATTCTGGGGTCTGTTATAATCTTTTTGCACATAGGCGCGTAGCTTCTTAAGACCCCCTTGGGGGCTGTTGGTTAGAGCGCCCAGCAGTTTGATAGTTGAATATGGGCGCGTAGCTTCCAAAGACCCCTTTAGGGGCTGTTGGTTAGAGCGTCCAGCAGTTTGATAGTTGAATATGGGCGCGTAGCTCAGTTGGTTAGAGCGCACGGTTCACATCCGTGAGGTTCGTAGGTTCGAGCCCTATCGCGCCCACTTGAAACACCTTGCTTTTGCAGGGTGTTTTTCTTCTTAAGACGGTTCACATCCGTGTCCCCTGCGGGGAGGCTTCGCACAGGTTCGTAGGTTCGAGCCCTATCGCGCCCACTCCAGAGACACCTTGTATTACACAGGGTGTCTTTCTTCTTATCACCGTTCACATCCGTGTCCCCTGACGGGGAGGCTTCGCACAGGTTCGTAGGTTCGAGCCCTATCGTGCCCACTTGAAACACCTTGCTTTCGCATGGTGTTTTTAATTCCCGCTCATGTCCCTGGAAGGAGCAGCCAGCAAACATTAAACTTACCACCCTCACCTCAATCCTGTCCCGGGCAAGCTGGAGAGATTTACAAAGAAATCCAAAATTATTTCTTCAGTTGTTCAACATATTTTTCCTATAAGCTATACTCAATTTAGGGGGTATTTATCAATGAATGAAGAAAATTCATTCGCCAATCTTCTCGAAGATATATTACGGCTTATAGACATTGGTTCACGTAAGACTTATAACAAATCTTTCCAGGAATTAATCTCGCTTTCTTCGAAAGCCGGATTATCAATGGATAAAGAATCGTTAGTAGCGTTATCGGTTGTAGGTGCGTTAGAAGAGCGAAAAGCCCTTGCCAAGGCAGCGGAAGAAAATCAATCGCACTGATTCAACTACCTGGTAAATTCCCTTTCGCTCAAATTATTTGTTATGCAACAGGGTTATGTTTGGTTTTAAGAAGCATCATCAGTCATGTCGCCTGGCTCTTCTGGATTTGGTACATTCTCGGTTGGCTTCATCGATTTCTTCCGCGCTAAATCGTTTTCGTTCGCCTTCTTTTTCAGGTCTATTAAGTACTGAATCGATTCTTCCTCTGACATCTTCGAGAATCGTTCTATTGATTCCTTGTGGTTTTTTATATAGGCTTCGCAGTCTGTTGGATCCATCCCCGTTTCGTAATCACTCATGTTCATATCCCCTTTCCAATTTATCCAGGCTAATTCGCTCTGGGTTTCTCATGATCATATCATTCAAGTTAAATTCTTCAACTATAGTATTGTACTCCATGAATAGACAGTCAACATTCAACGGCTTTTTTGGATATATTCTGGAATACACCATTCTTTTCATGATTGAATATAAAGTTGTTCTACTATTCTCCCCCATGTGCTATACTTACCCACAAGGGGTATTTATCAATGAACGATGATAATTCGTTTGCCAATTTAAGCGATGCTCGTAAGGGTGTATTGGAGTACATAGACGTTGGATCTCGCAAGGTATTTAACAAATCGTACCAGGAATTAATAGAGCTTTCAAAGAAATTAGGCGTCCCAATCTCGAATGATTGTGTATTTGCATTGTCAGTTATTGGGGCATTAGAATTACGCAAAGCTGATATCAAGGCAGCGGAAGAAAATCAATCGCACTGATTCACCTGCCTGGCAAATTCCCTTTCGCTCAATTAATTCGTTATATAACAGGGTTGTGTCTGGTTTTAAGAAGCATCATCCGCCTTCGCACTTTGTTCTTCTGAGTTTGACACATTCCCGGCTGGCCTCTTCGACTTCTCCAGCCGTAACCTGTCCTGTATCTCCTTTAGAACTTTTTCCTCACTCCCAAATTCTCGAGGAACTTGCCTCCCATGATCGCTAAAGTAATAGTGTAGTGTTAGTTTTGGAGGTGAATGATGAAGATCAGTGCACGCAACGTTCTTAAAGGTACGATAAAAGCCATTCATCCCGGTGCGGTCAAAGCCGAAGTGATCATATCACTGTCTTGTAGTGCAGAAGTAATTTCGGTCATCACTTTGAGCTCTGTAGATTCCCTGGGATTGACCGTTGGAAAACAGATTTATGCGGTTATCAAAGCATCCTATGTAATGGTAGCCATAGACGAATGATCGCTGTTCCCACGATTGAATAACAGAAAAATTTCATAACCGGTATTCGATCATGAAATAAGATTTGTTTTGTTTTGTAAGAAAATCTTACAGGGTCATTGCATCAACAGGTTCCATCTGCCAGACATGCACCTTGTTTCGCCCTGCTGCTTTCGAACGATAAAGAGCTTTGTCTGCCTGCTCAAGCAGCTGGTCAAGGCTGCATGGCTGCAAACCCGTGCAGGTGGCAACCCCCATACTCAATGTCACATGGATCTCGCCCTGCTCCGTCTGGATCGCAGTGGTTTCTGCCAGCTTTCGCAGCCTTTCAGTTGCCAGGGTGGCTTGTTCAATATCTGTTTCGGGTAGGAGCAACACAAATTCATCCCCGCCAAAGCGTCCTAGAATATCCAGTGTGCGGAGAGAATTGCGGATGGTATTGGTCACTTTTTGGATGACCACGTCTCCCACCAGATGCCCATAGGTATCATTGACCTGCTTGAAGTAATCCATATCCAGTAGAACCAATGAACAGGGCAGGTTTTCTTCCATGGTTCTGGCGACTTCTTTGGTTGCCATGCTGAAGAAATGCCGGCGATTGAATAACCCCGTCAATGGGTCAAGCGTAGCCAGTTTGCGTACCTTTTCCAGCAGCACTTTTCTTTCGGTGATGTCGTGCATAGTCAGCAGCAATCCCACCACCTGATTCTGCCGGCGCGTCAATTCGACTGTGCGAATTTCATAATACTTCAAGGTGCCATTCCGGTATTGTTCCACCTCACTGCGCAGGTACGCATTACCTTCGGGACAATTGAAATACCCAGGCCACGAAGAGAAGAAATCACCGATATCTTTCCCGATGATATGCCGCCGCGATAGACCAAGGATCCCCTGAGCGGCGGGGTTGATATCCACCACCTGCTCGCGCAGGTTGAGAACAACCACACCATCATCCATTTTATCGATCAAAGTCGAGCGGGCGATAGGCACAATATCAAATAACTGGTATCTAAAAATCCCCACCGCAAAACACATTCCACTCAATGCGTACCCAATGGGAGTAAAATCTTTTTGCAGTTCGGGAATAAGATTGAGGAGAAAAACCAGATTTGCAATGACCGGTAAAAATGCTCCCAGCACTAACCAGATAGACTGTTTGCGATATGCGCTGGGTGTTGCAATGAAGATTTTCAAAATGAAGTATGCACTGCAAAGCAAAAGGATCAGAGTATAGATCATTTGAATCTGATAAACAATCCCGCCGGTTGCCTGTAATATCGAGAAACTACCAATCTCGGTAACCCCAATTCCCTGCCAGATCAGGGCATGGCTTTCAGCAATCAGTGCAAGAATACTGGAAAGGCAGGGAAAAATACAGGCAAGCCAGGTCAGTCTGCGGGTAAGTGCATAAGTCTTCCCTGAATAATCCATGGCAAAAGCAAACCAGATGACCGGTATAAATGCCATCAGGATATAACTGATCTTCGCAAGGATAATTTTTAGAGTGGGAATTTGAATAAAAAGTTGCAGGGTATCAAAAATCAGGACACCTGCCGCAATAATGAAACACCAATAAAAGTAATTCACTCCAGAAGATTTCCGGACACGATAGGTATACAACGCCAGGGCGATTGACCCTGCGGCGGTTATCGTTGCGAACAAGACATAAACGATATATTGAAACAAGTACCCACAGCTCCTATCACATTTACCCACATTTGTGAAACTTAAGGGAATGCTGCGATGTGATTGTAGGTTATTCTATCATAAACTGGAAAGTGATATTTTTTTCTGGATCAGGTTCTCTTTTTCCTTAACTGTAAGGAATGCTGTTCCCAGAGCATTCTTTTGAGCCTGATGTACCATTTCAGATGTTAACCCTGCCCGATTAAGCGCCACATCATACTCATGGGCTATGGTAATATTGCTGATCCCCGGGTCATCGGTATTAATCGAAGCCATAATCCCATGCTCCAAAAATGCTCGTAATGGATGAACCTTATAATCAGCCACCACGCTGGTCTGCACATTGCTTGTCAGGCTGCATTCAACTCCGATCCTGTGTTCTGCGAGATGATCCATTAAAATCGGATCGGTAATCGCACTCAAACCATGCCCGATCCGTTCAGCACCTAGTTGCTGTATAGCCTGCCAGATCGATTCAGCACCGGCAATTTCTCCGGCATGTACTGTGATATGCCAGCCAGCATCACGTGCTTTTCGGAAATGATCAATAAATTCTTCTCCCGGATAGTTGGCTTCATCACCTGCCAGGTCCAATCCAGTGATGAATTGCTGGTGAGCCAGCAAAGCATTCAACTCCTGCCAGGCTTTTTCAGGTCCGTAGGTGCGACTGATGATCCCGATCAAATTGACACTGATATCCGTTGACTGCCTGCCCTCTTCGACACCTTCGATCACTGCCGCAGTAACCTTTACTGGATCGAGCTTATGCGCTTCTGCCATGAATAACGGGCTGAAACGTAACTCAATATAATCTATTCCTTCCGCCGCTGCGTCCAGCACACTCTCACAAGCAATCCTTTTACAGGCGCTGATGTCTGCCATAACGCACGTTTGCCATTTGAATTTCTGGATAAATGCCATCACACCCGGCTGGGGATCAGAAACCTGCACATAAGGGCGCAACTCTTCCAGACTTGCACCCGGCAAATGAAGATGGTACTTTAACCCCAATTCTAAGATGGTTGATAGGCGAACGCTACCATCCAGGTGGCGATGGAGTTCACATAATGGATAAGTGGAATCTATCATTTTTACTGTTCTCTCCCCTGTGTTTTTTCCCTTGCAAATAGATTACAGGTTAATCAGACCTGTGTTCGTGTACGTTATAATAATTTTAATACTTTATTTGTTTTCAACTACTCATGTGATGGATCACAGGTTATGGACAATCCAAAGAAATTCCACCCCATTATTGTTCTCACCATTTTGATACTGTTTTGTGCAGGATTGGGGCTCATATTTGTTAAGATTCCGAATCTTCCAAGTAGTATCCTTCTTTTCCCTGTTTTTATCATTTTCTGGATGGTTTACAGGTTTTCATGGCAATGGGCAGCCATCGGATCTTTGATCTACATAATTTTTCGAGTAAGTTTTGGCTTCATAATTTCTCTCTCGGTTTCTGCCATAATCATGATCGTTGTAAGTGGCATCATTCTCTTGTTTCTCGTCTTTTGGCTGGGATTACTTTTGGAAAGACATCGCCAATCGGATCACGAATTGTTTCTTGCCAATCAACGGTTGAAGATTGTGATGGAATCCCTGAATGAAGGCCTTTTTGATTGGGATTTACAAAATAAGCAGATCTACTTCAGTTCTCAGGTGGGGAAAGTGCTCGGGCAGGAAAAGGCGGAGATCATCCTGGCTGAAGGAACTTTTGAAAATATCGACAATCTCAAAATGATCTTCCCTCTCATCCTGGAAGAAGACCTAGAAAACCTTCGAAGTGCTGTAAGCAGATTGCTTTCGGGTGAAAGCCACGTGGCAGAGACTGAATTCCGCATCAGGCGATCAAGTGGGAAGGTCTATTGGATATTATGCCGGATTTTTGGCATACATTAAGAAGATGAGAAGAAACCAGTTCGGATCATTGGCAGTCTGATGGATATTACCTCTCGTAAACAGGCGGAAGAAAATCTACAAAAAAGCGAAAAACGATACCGCGAGTTGATAGAGCAGCAAGGTGAAGGGGTAGCTATAGTAAATCTAAATGACGATATCATCTACTCCAATCCGGCAACGGATGCCATCTTTCAAGTAAAACCCGGAACATTACTTGGAAGAAACATCAAAGAATTTCTTTCTCCCGAACAGGTGAAAGTCCTTCTCAATGTAGAAAAAAGTAGAATGAACTGCGAAACCATTACATATGAACTCGAAATAACTACAGATAAAAATGAAACGCGCAACCTCCTTGTTACCACAACACCTCGTAAAAACCCTGAAGGGGATCTGGTGGAGATCATTGGCGTATTAAGGGATATTACTCAACGAAAAGAAGCTGAAAAGCATCTGCGCTATATGGGAACCCATGATGGATTAACAGGTTGCTATAATCGTATGTTTTATGATGAAACTGTTGACCGTCTTGAGCAAAGCGATCAGTTTCCCATCAGCGTATTAATGATAGACCTGGATGGGTTAAAGGCAATCAATGACGAATTTGGGCATCACCAGGGTGATGAAGTATTGAAAACGGTAGCGCGTATCATAAAACAGTGTGTCCGAGAAAAGGATATCGTTTCCAGAGTGGGAGGAGACGAATTTGCAGTACTCCTTCCTGGTGTGCGCGCCAATGGGTTGGCAAGAATAATGCACCGTATCCAGCAGAAAACAATTGAGGAGAATGGGTCTAATGACGATCCATACTCCATCCAATTTTCAATGGGAGGCGCAACAAGCCAGACACCTGATCAATTCAGGTCCAGCCTGCAATTGGCAGATGCGCGTATGTACAGAAATAAACGTGCCCGACGAAAGAACAGGGAAAGATGAAAACGCATTTTAAATTGGTAAAGCCAATCTACCTATCGGTACTTTATGTACTGATCTGCCTGGCTTATGGATTAAGCCTGCGTATTCTTAATATGCCGGTGGAATTTCTTACCCTGATGATGGTGCCAATCATCTGGGCAGTATTCTATTACCCCATCGCCTTATGTATTCTGCTTCTCTGTTTCTATGGCTTGATGACAGTGGGATTTATTTATATCAGTGCTGAACCATTTGGTTCCACACTGGTTACCATGCTTATTTCCATTTTTGCCTTTACGGTCGCCATTTTCCTGATTGACAGCATTGTATCGAAACAGCATCAGCTTGAAGAGGAAGTCGATAAGGCAAAGAAAGAACTGGATACCATACGGGCAAATACTACCGATGGCTTGTGGGAATTGAACCTGGCAACGGGTGAATTGACTCTAAATCCCAGGGCGATGCAATACCTTGGAATGAGTGAACCAAAAGTGACGATCTCTCTCGAAAAACTGCAGAAAGCTGCGGATTTTTTTGATACTTTTCCTGCCATCCACCCTCAGGATGCTGATACTGTACAGCAAGGATTGAGTTGCTTTCTGAAGGGAGAGCAAACAGAATGTACGTTTGAGTATCGCGTCAAACAGGAAGACAGAGAATTTCATTGGGTGTCTGCCCATGGCAAAATTGCAGAAAAAGATGAAAACGGAAAGGCAGTGATTATTACCGGAAGCTTGATAGATATTAACCGGCAAAAAATGGCTGAAGCTGCCCTTGCCATTTGTGAGTCGCGTTATCGTTTTTTGATTGAAAAACAAACACAGGCAATGGTTTTGATCGACAATAAGGGACGTATCGTCTATGCCAATCTGGCGACAGAGCGACTCTTTGGTGTAAATCTGGGTGTACTGACAGGAAAGATCATTTCAGAATGCATTGATGAAAACGAATTATCCCGGCTGGAAAGTAGATCCGGGAAAAAAATCCAGGAAATGGAAGGTGTTTTTGAGCTTGAGATCACCCACAGAGATGCCACCCAAAAACGCATTCATGTTTCAGCATCCACTATCAGTACTGATACGGGTCAATTCATTGGAGCGGTCTGGACAATCCGTGATGCATCTCAAAAAACTGAAGCAGAACAACCATACAGTGCCATGGTGGATCCTCTAACCGGGTTATATAACAAGAATTACTTTGAAAACGAGATCGACCAGCTTGAAATGAAACAAACCAGCCCGGTAAGTTTTATAGTGATCGATCTTGATCAATTTAAAATCGTAAAAGAAACCCTGGGCTTAGAAACTGGAGAGGACCTGTTGAAGTCAATGGCTCAGGTCTTACAAAATTCATTGAGGAAGAGTGATACAATCGCTCGGATCAACAAAGACCAGTTTGCTATTATTTTGCCTGGTGTTGAACCCGAAATCCTACAGGAAGTAATGAATCGCATCGAAGCAAATGCACAATATGCAAACGAAGTGTCAGACAAGAAATATCTAATCAAGTTTTCCATGGGTGGCGATACGAACTTCACTGGTCAGGGGTTGCGTTCAACCATTGATAAAGCCAATGCTGATATGTTTCGTGAGAAACGGTTAAAACAGAAGAATATCTAAAGATGCAACCTTTCCTCCCCTTTTCCGTATATAGGAGTGAGGTAAAAATGACTGAAACAAATAAAAAACATGGTGTTCCCTGGTTTTTATGGCCATTTTGGGCTATTTGGCGGCTGGTTGTGATCATTATTGAGTTGACAGGTAGAGTAGTCGGCGCCTTGATCGGATTGGCATTGCTTATTGTAGGTGTGGTTGTCAGCCTGACGGTTGTTGGTGCTATCGTAGGTATTCCAATAATCATTTTCGGATTCTTGTTGATCCTTCGCAGTCTGTTCTAAACACCAGGTATTTTTATTAATTGAGCCTGTCTGGTGATATCCATGCCAGCCTATGCTGGCATGGATGATTTGTTTTTTACTTGAAACACAGTCAGGCTTTATAATTGGGGTCATGGAAATCACCTGCCTGCATACCTTCCCCGAATCTCTTTGTGAAGAGTGGAATACGCTATTAGAAAAAAGTATTACCCGGGTTCCCTTTCTGCGATTTGAATATATGCATGATTGGTGGATCACACGCGGTGGAGGTGAATGGTCGAATGCAGAGCTGGTTTTAATCACTGCCAGAGAAAATGGCAATCTGATCGCAGTTGCACCATTATTCTTTACCACCCTGACTGATGTGCCATCATTATTGTTTGTTGGAGCTGTCGAGATTTCCGATTTTTTGGACTTCATTGTAAGCACAGAAAAACTATCTGCCTTTCTCAATAATTTATTTCCTTTTCTGGCACAATTGGATCTCCCCTGGAAACAGATGGTTCTCCATAACTTGCTGGATGATTCACCCTCTGACCCAATTCTGCAATCTGCAGCCCAAAAAGCAGGCTGGAAATTTCAGAAAGAAGCATTGCAGCCCTGCCCATATATCTCATTATCAGATAGCTGGGAAACGTACCTAGCTGGAGTGGATAAAAAACAACGTCATGAAATTCGCCGAAAACTGCGGCGCGCAGAGGAGCTGGAAGTTCCCATGCGCTTCCGAATTGCCGATGATCCTTCGAGGTTGAAACAGGATGCGGAGGACTTTATTTCTCTCATGGAACAAGATGATGATAAAGCAAAATTTCTCACTGGTGCCATGCGGCTGCAGATACACCAGGTCATCCAAACCGCCTACCGGTGTGGCTATCTGAACCTGGCGTTTCTGGAATCGGGAGAGGAAAAAGTCGCTGCTTATTTGAATTTTGACTTTAACAATCGCATCTGGGTATACAACTCGGGAATGAATTATACCTACTATGAGAATTCTCCCGGTTGGGTGCTTCTGGGCAATATGATCCAATGGGCAATCGATAACAAACGTGAAGCGCTCGATTTTATGCGTGGGGATGAAGAATATAAATACCGTTTTGGCGCCGTTGATCGGTACGTCAATAAAATAACCATATCCAGGTAAGGTTGAAACTACAGAGAGCTAATCTTTCTTTAAATGTATTTCTTTTTCCGACAATTCTGATATACTTAATCCAACAACTCAGGCTTAACATCTTAAGGATGACACATGTTCAATGCGTATTTTCCTTTACTTGTTATTCTTTTAGTTGCGTTAGCGGTAGCCATTATTGCGGTAAGTCTGGGAATCCTCTTCGGTCCACGTCACCCTAACGAACGAAAATCTTCTCCTTACGAATCCGGCATGGTTCCTTTTGGAGCTGGAACCAGACGGGTATCCGTACGCTATTACCTCATTGGTGTCCTATTCATCTTGTTTGACATCGAGGTAGTGTTCATTCTGCCCTGGGCGGTCTCTTTTCGCAGCCTTGGGGTTCCTGGGTTGATCCTAGTGATCATCTTTATCCTGATTTTAGAAGTTGCATTTATATATGCCTGGAAGAAGGGGGCGCTGGAATGGGAATAGAGCAAAAAGCTGGTGATTTGGGATTAGTGACCACAACTCTTGAACAAGCAGTGAATTGGGCAAGAACAAGTTCGATGTGGCCTATGCTTTTTGGTTTGGCATGCTGCGCGATCGAAATGATGGCTGCCCAGGCATCCAGCTACGACATGAGCCGTTTTGGTATGGAGTTGATGCGTGCCAGCCCCCGCCAGTCAGATCTGATGATCGTTGCCGGAAGGGTGAGCCGTAAAATGGCACCTGTATTACGCAACCTGTATGATCAGATGCCCTCTCCCAAATGGGTGATCGCCATGGGTGATTGCGCAGCCTGCGGAGGTGTTTTCAATAATTACGCGGTTGTGCAGGGCGTAGATGAGATCGTTCCCGTAGATGTGTACATAGCAGGCTGCCCTCCCCGCCCCGAAGGATTGATCCACGGGATTGTCAGTTTACATGAAAAAGTCAGGAAAGAGCAGATCAAAGATTGGGCATAAATGGGATCGCCCCGGCTGAAAGATAGAACCATGAAGAAACCGTTCGATAGCATCATCAAAGACCTGTCTGAATCATTCAACACCACACCGCAAGAGTTTCGCGGAGAGGTCAGCTTCTATATACCTTCAGAGAGTTTGCTCAAATTGACTGCCGAACTGCATGATACACATGGTTTTAACATGCTCATTGATATCACCGCCGTAGATTACTGGCCTAAAACTGGCCATCGTTTCCATGTGGTTTACCATTTCCTCGATACTGACAGCAATCAAGTTATCTGCATACGTGTACCTGTAGATTCGCAAACCAGCAGTCTGCCGAGTATCAGCAGTATATATGCCAATGCCACCTGGTACGAACGGGAAGTATGGGATATGTTCGGGTTGCGTTTCGAAGGCAACCCAGATATGCGCCGGATCTTGATGCCACACGATTGGGAAGGTCATCCTTTGCGCAAAGACTACCCTTTAGGTTATGAAGAAGTCGAATTCAGCATTAATTTCAGTGAAATTGACCTGAAAAAGTTGCATGGGAAAGAGTAAGTTACAAGGCGTGTTTGAGGTGCAATGACAGAGATCCGTGAAGTTTCCTTTGAAGAATTCAAACACCTGGTATCCGACCGGGCGATCAAAGGCGAGACCATGCTCCTCAACATGGGACCACAACATCCATCCACGCATGGTGTGTTGCGCCTGCTACTTGAACTGGATGGAGAGATTGTGGTGAATTGCGTACCCGATATCGGTTTCTTGCATACCGGTGTCGAGAAGAACATGGAAAGCAAAACCTATCAGAAAGCTGAAGTGATGACTGACCGGCTGGATTACTTGAACCCAATCGGTAACAACCTTGCGTATTGCCTGGCGGTGGAGAAATTGTGCAACCTGGACGTTCCTCCCCGCGCGCAGGTAATCAGGGTGCTGCTGGCAGAGCTGACTCGCATAGCTTCACACCTCCTCTGGTTGGGATCATCTGCTCTTGATCTGGGTGCCATGTCGGTTTTTCTCTACACGATGCGCGAACGAGAGATGGTGTTGGATATCTTTGAATTATGCTCCGGACAACGCATGATGACCACCTTCATCCGACCGGGTGGGCTATGGCGAGATGTGCCAGTGGAGTTCGTTCCTGCGGTCGAACAATTCTTGAAGATCATTCCAGCAAAGATCAAAGAATATGAAAGTCTGCTTCATGATAATCCGCTATTTATTGAGCGCACCCGTGGGATAGGGGTGATCAAGTCGGATGAATGTATCCAATGGGGTGTCACTGGACCGATTTTACGGGCAGGCGGCATGGCGTATGACCTTCGAAAGGCAAGGCCTTATTCGGGGTATGAACAGTTTGATTTTGATATCCCCACCCGACAGGAAGGCGATGTTTACGCCCGCTACGAGATCAGAATGGCAGAACTACGCGAGTCCCTAAAGATCGTGCGCCAGGCATTGGATAAGCTGCCAGGCGGAGAAATTCGGAGTAAGAACCGAAAATTCATTCCACCTCCCCGATCCGAAATTGGTACCAGCATGGAAGCACTCATCCATCATTTCAAATTATGGACAGAAGGTTTTACCCCACCCGTTGGTTCTGTATATACAGCAACCGAATCACCTCGTGGCGAACTGGGAGTGTTTCTTGAATCCGATGGCACGCCCAAACCCTACCGAGTGCATTACCATACACCTTCTTTTGCTAACCTGCAGATCATGCCTCTGCTTACCCGCGGGCATTTTATCGCAGATGTGGTTGGAATTATCGCAAGTATTGATATTATTTTGGGAGATGCTGACCGTTGATCGAGCTACAGCGTAAATATCCAAAAGAAGTAGAAAGGATCCTGGCGAAATATCCGCCAGAATTCAAACGATCAGCCGTGATGCCGCTGCTTTACCTGGCTCAACGCGAGGATGGCAAGGTGAGCAAACAAGCAGTTGAGGATATTGCAGCATTGACGGGTATTTCTACGACGGACGTAACTTCTGTTTTAGGTTTTTATACGCTCTTTCATGAAAAAGGTGGGCGGTATTTCATCCAGGTTTGCACTGACCTGCCCTGTGCTCTTTGTGGGGCTGAAACTTTCCTGCATCAGGTTTGTGATGCCTTAAAGATACAACCTGGAGAAACCACCCCTGATGGGCTATTTACAGTAGAAGAAGTGAAATGTATTGCTGCCTGCGATAAAGCGCCTGTTTTCCAGGTGCAGGGGAATGGTGAAATTACCTATCATGAGCACCAAACCCTCGATAGTGCATTGAAAATCTTTGAAGAACTTAAAAAACGGGTATCTGTTAAAGCGAAGACTGAAAAGCTGGCTCCAAAGGATATGGTATGAGCGAATATATTCTTTTGCGCCATCGAAATATACCCGGGTTGAAACAATTGGATGTTTATCGCAAAAATGGCGGGTTTAAAACCTTTGAAAAAGCGGTAAAAACTCTCGAATCCTCTGCGGTACTCAACTTGATCAAAGATTCTGGGCTCCGCGGTCGTGGCGGGGCGGGATTTCCCACGGGAATGAAATGGAGTTTCTTGCCAGATACCCTCTGGCCACATTATGTAGTAGCGAATGCAGACGAATCAGAACCCGGCACTTTTAAAGACCGGGAAATCTTGGAGAATAACCCCTACCAGTTTCTGGAAGGTTTGATGTTGGCGTCCTTTGCTGTGAAGGCTGAAACTTCCTATATCTACCTGCGAGGTGAGTTCTGGCAGATCGCGTCCCAGATTGACACCTGTATCCATGAACTTGAAAATACTGGCTTATTAGGAAGCAATCTTTTTGGTACTGGTTATTCTTTAAAAATTTTCACTCATATGGGGGCAGGCGCGTATATCTGCGGTGAAGAAACTGCCCTCCTCGAATCACTGGAAGGAAAATTGGGGCAACCCCGGCTTCGCCCGCCTTTCCCGGCAGTATACGGCTTATTTGGAAAACCAACGGTCATCAACAATGTCGAAACCCTGACGAATGTTCCCCCCATCATTGAAAAAGGGGCTGCCTGGTACCGCCAGTTTGGCACAGAAAAAAGCCCGGGGGTAAAGATATTTTGTCTTTCAGGCAGGGTGAACAAGCCCGGGAACTATGAATTGCCTTTGGGCACTCCCTTCCGCCATCTGATCTATGAATTGGGCGGAGGAATCATCAATGGTAAAAAGATCAAAGCCATCATGACCGCAGGCGCCTCATCTACTATAATCCCCGCCACTGAACAGGCGCTGGATACCCCTATGGATTATGAGAGTGTCCAGAACACACTCGGTGTACCCCTGGGGTCTGCTTCGGTCATCATTCTGGATGAAACCACCAATATGGCATCCCTGGTGAACAAGACGGTGGAATTCTTCAGGCATGAATCCTGTGGGAAATGCACTCCATGCCGTGAGGGAACCTATTGGATGAACAACTTGACCCGCCGGATCCTGGAAACCCATGATCCTCAACAGGTAGACCTTTTAAACAGCGTGGCCAAACAGATCCAAAATAAATGCCTGTGTGCTCTGGGAGAATTTTCGACCATGGCAGTGGTGTCAGCTATTCAACATTTTCACGAGGATTTTCTTTCTGATCACAATGGTATTCCTTCTGATACATACAGACTGGAGGAACAGGCATGAGTAAACAGGTAACCCTGACGATCGACAAGAAAACTGTAACTGCTCCTGCCGGCATGATGATAGTCGATGCAGCCAAAAGGATTGGTATTAAAATCCCCACTTTTTGCTATCACCCCAAAATGGAGCCAGTGGGGATGTGCCGCATGTGCCTGGTAGAGATTGGTAAGCCGGTGATAGATCGGGTTACTGGTCAGGTTCAGATGGATGAGAATGGTGCACCAAAGATACAATTTATGCCTAAACTTGAAACCTCCTGCACTACTCCCGTTTCAGAAGGAATGGTGGTTATCACAGACAGCGAGAAAGTAATCGCTGCCCGTAAAGAAATGCTGGAATTCCTGCTCACTTCACACCCATTGGATTGCCCGGTTTGCGATAAGGGTGGCGAATGTCCATTGCAGAACCTGACCTTGCAGTATGGGCCAGATACAAGCCGTTTCATCTATAGTGACAAGAAACATCTTCAAAAGCATTGTCCACTGGGCGAATTGATCATTCTTGATCGCGAGCGCTGTATCCAATGCGGCCGATGTGTGCGTTTTCAACATGAAGTGGTAGATGACCCGGTGATCGATTTTTACCAACGTGGCAGATCACTCGAGATCATTACCCAATCACAACCAGGGTTCGATTCGATCTTCTCTGGCAATACGACCGATATATGTCCGGTAGGTGCGTTAACAACGGCCGATTTCCGGTTCGGAGCCCGTCCCTGGGAATTGAATCAGGCAGCTTCTATTTGCAACCATTGTGCAGTGAACTGCAACATTATGTACAACACCCGCCGTGAGGCAAAAAGTGAAGGCAGGATAATTATCAAGCGGGTAATGCCCCGCCAAAACGAACAGGTCAATGAGATTTGGATGTGTGATAAAGGCCGGTTTGTTTACCACTATTCCGAAAGTCCGGAGAGGCTTACACAGCCAATGGTACGAAAGGATGGATATCTGCAGCCAGTGGAATGGGAAGAAGCCATGCAGATGGTGGATGAGAACATGAAGTTCATGAGCGTCAACATGTTGACCATCGCCGGCGGTAGACTTTCCAACGAAGACCTGTTCAACCTGGCAGTTCTCACCCGGGAGCGAGCTGGTAAGGCAGTATTGTATACAGAAATGGCTGGCGGTGATATCGTCGCAAAAGTAGGCCTCAGCCAGGGCAGCAATCTCTCAGAATTGGGGAAAGGAGATGCCATATTAGTGGTTGCGTGTGATCTGCACGAAGAAGCCCCCATCTGGTGGCTGCGAGTAAAGCAAGCTGCAGAACGCGGTGCGACCTTGATCGTGATGACCCCCCGCAAGACCCGCCTGGAAAAGTACGCCACCCACATTGTGCGCTACCAGTATGGAGAAGAAGTTCAAACGATTTCCGGTATGATACCCGGGGCTCGAAAACTGCCGGAAAATGCAAAGGAAGTTGCAGAAGCATTTGCTTCTGCGCAGAATGCGATCATCATTTTTGGTTCAGAAGGCATTGGCTTGCAAACTTCGTCTGCATTGGCAGCAGCCTGTGGTGATTTATTAAAGCTAACAGGTCATACAGGCAAGCCCAATAATGGATTGCTGCCAGCCTGGTTAAATGGGAATATGCAGGGTGCCTGGGAGATGGGATTTCGCCCAGATATGGATTTAAAGACCACCCTGAAAAATGCAAAGGTGGTTTATATTGCAGGAGCAGACCCATCCGGGGATGATCCGGAATTGAAAGAAGCTCTTTCCCACGCAAAATTTGTGTTAGTTCAGGAAATGTTCCTGACCGAAACTGCCATGCAGGCGCATGTAGTTCTGCCAGTGCAGGCAATGCAGGAACGCGAGGGATCTTATACCTCCGGAGAGCGCCGTGTGCAGCGATTTTACCGGGCAATTGCGCCCCTGCCCGGTACACGCCCGGATTATGCGCTCACTGCAGAGATTGCTCAGAAGATGGATATTCATATATCCAGTCAATCTGCCAGCCTGGTTTTCAATCAGATTGCCAGGGAAATTCCTGACTTTGCCGGATTAAGCTATCAAAAATTGGCTGAATCGCCCGAACAGTGGCCGCCCATAGGCCGGAGCGACCTGTATTATGGCGGGACTGAGTACGATAACCATCAGGGAATTGGCGTGCAATTGAGCACGGCTGCAGATCGTGGAGAACCGTTGGAATGGGAAAAAGTATCTATTGAAAAGTCATCTACAAAGGATCTGCATATCGTTCCTGTGACAAGGCTATATGATAGAGGAACTCTTATGCGGCATACTTCTTTACTGGATGAACGCAAAGCACCTCTGGCTATCAGGGTTCATCCTTTAACCGCAAAGAAATTCCAGTTATCCCCAGAAAAAACCACCTCCATCAATGTTGGAGCAAAAACTCTGGAGGTTGCAGTAATTCTTGATGAAGATGTTCCGCAAAATGTGGCATTGCTGCCACGTAGTGTGTGAACTGTTTGGTGAGGATGAGTATGGATTGGTCGAAGGTACTTGAATGGGTGGTCAAAGCATTGGTCATTTGCCTTGGAATGACCCTTGGTTTTGCATACACCACATTATACGAAAGAAAAGTACTGGCACGCATGCAGGTACGTGTAGGTCCAAACCGCGCTGGTCCTGCCGGATTTCTGCAGCCAATCGCAGATGCTGTTAAGTTGATTTTTAAAGAAGAACTGGTGCCTGCCAAAGCAGATAAGATCATTTTCCTGGCAGCGCCGATCATCACCGTCATCCCCGCGTTGATCATTACCGCCGTTGTTCCCTGGGGACCTCCCGTTAAGATGTTCGGAAGGGAAATACAGCTTGCCATGACGGATATCAATTTGGGTGTTCTCTATCTGATGGCAGTCACCTCCATTTCAGTTTATGGCATCACGCTGGCAGGTTGGTCTTCCAATAATAAATACGCCACTTTGGGCGGCTTACGAGCCACAGCGCAAATGATCTCTTACGAGCTGGCAATGGGTTTTGCCATGCTTGCCCCTGTAATGATGGCAGGCTCTATGAGCCTAATGGATATCGTGGAGGGTCAAGGCAAGCTATGGTACGCCTTGCTTCAACCAGTAGCTTTTATTGTTTATGTCATCTCCAGCCTGGCGGAAGTCAATCGCTCGCCTTTTGACATGCCAGAAGCAGAACAGGAACTGACGGCTGGATACCACACCGAATATTCCGGGATGAAATTTGCCCTGTTCTTCATGGCGGAATACATCAAAATGATTGCCATTTCCATGATCGGGTCCACCCTTTTCCTGGGCGGTTTCCAGGGTCCGTTTGTTAGCCAATACCCCTGGCTGGGTCCGATCTATTTGTTCATCAAGACGGCTGCATGGTTATTCTTCATTATTTGGATGAGAGCGACTCTTCCCCGCATCCGGTACGATAAATTGATGATGCTGGGCTGGAAAGTGCTTTTCCCGGTTGCCCTGGCGAATATCATGGTGACAGCCGTTGTGCTGGTTTTGACCGGCAGCTAATCACAGGAGAAATTGCATGCCGAAAGGTCCATTGACGAAGTTAAGAGCAATTCTGGAAGGTTCCTGGACAACCCTTCGCTCCATGTTCCGGAAGCCGGTCACCATATCCTATCCCGAAGTGAAACGTCCGGTGCGAGCTCGTTTCAAAGGGCGTCACTTTCTCCAGAGGTATGAAAATGGATTGGAACGCTGCATCGGCTGTTCGCTTTGTGAAGCAGCCTGCCCAGCAGATGCTATTTTTGTTGAATCCGCTGAAAACACGGATGAAGAGCGGTATTCTCCTGGTGAACGTTATGCCAGCACATACGAGATCAACATGCTTCGCTGTATCTTTTGCGGATTTTGTGAAGATGCCTGCCCTACGGAGGCAATCGTGTTAGGAGACAATTACGAGCTTTCTTTCACAGGCAGAGCACAGGCGATTTACACCAAAGATATGCTACTGGTGCCAGTTCCAGCGGGAGGTAAACCCACCCCTCAAAAGACCGAACCTGGCATGTTTACCCGTTCGGTACCAGAAATGAAAGACCCTACAGATTGATCCGGAGATACGCAACAGGAGTTGAAGGGAATGCTGACAGGTGAGATCGTTTTGTACTCAATTTTAGGAATTGCAGCTCTGGCGACAGCGCTGGGGATGCTGCTCAGCCGCAATGCGGTATATTCCGTTCTTGCTCTGGTATTGAACTTTGCTACAGTTGCAGTGATCTACTTGATGTTGGGGGCTCCTTTTATTGCGCTGGTACAGATCACCGTATATGCAGGGTCCATCATGGTGTTGTTCCTGTTTGTCATCATGTTGTTGGGGGCAGAAAGGCTCCCCATCAAAGAGAGTATTAAAAATAACCGCGCGCTGGCGATCCTGTTGGGAGTGGTGATGCTGCTGGAGATAAGCGTATTTATTTTTTGGAAGGTTGGTTTGATCCCTTTGGTTACTACGCCTTCAGTGGATTTTGCCACCCCAACCAAAATTGGCATGGAATTATTCACCCGGTATGCCTTACCTGTGCTTGTCACATCCGTGATCTTGCTGGCAGCAACGATGGGTGCAATTTTGCTGACTCGCGCTGATAAAATCGAAGGGAAAAAATCATGATCAGCGGGGTTTTTTATCTCTGGTCAGTAAATCGGGAGGTTGTATGCCTCTAGCATTCTTTTTGGTGCTTTCTGCATTAATGTTTATCATTGGTATCCTGGGATTCCTGATCCGGCGGAATGCACTGGTGATTTTTATGTCATTGGAATTGATGTTCAATGCCGCCAACCTGCTTTTTGTTGCCTTTGCTGCTTATCATAAAGTACTGACCGGTCAAATCATGGTGTTCTTTGTGATGACCGTTGCTGCTGCTGAAGTGGCAGTGGGTCTGGCATTGATCGTTGCCATCTTCCGCAGCAAGAACTCCATTGACATTGATAAAATGAATGAGCTAAAAGGGTGATCGAGGGAGAAACGAGATGACACCAGAAACCATAGCTCACTTCCTCCCGCCCTGGCTTTTGATTTTTCCGCTGCTGGGTATGCTGGTCAATCTTCTTTTGGGCAGCAAACTGGGGCAAAGGTCAGCTGGCATCATCGCCACATTGGCTGCCGGGCTGGCTTTTGGAGTCTCAATCATCTTGGGGTGGCTGTTGACACAGCTTGTTGGTCCGATTGATTTTCCGATTGCGGATTGGATCACGGTTGGAAACTTAAATTTTGGGTGGGTTATTCGTGTGGATACCCTTTCCGTTGCCATGATGCTGGTGGTCACCGGAGTTGGAACGCTCATTCATCTCTATGCCATTTCTTACATGAAACATGACACCCAATACAACGGTGACCCTGGCAGGTATCGTCGTTTCTTCGTCTTTTTCAACCTCTTCATTTTGAGTATGCTACTGCTGGTGAGCGCCGATAACTATCTAATGATGTTTGTCGGTTGGGAAGGGGTGGGATTATGCTCTTATCTTCTCATCGGTTTCTGGTTTGAAAAAGGGGAAAATGGAATCGCTAATGCAAAGGCTGCCAAGAAAGCTTTTGTCGTCAACCGTATTGGCGACTTTGGATTGTTGATTGCCCTCTTTTTAATCTTTGCCCGCTTTGGTACATTGCAGTTCGATGCGGTATTTGAGCAAGCACCCGCAATGGCTGCTGCAACACCCGGAGTGTTGCTTGCAATCACCTTATTCATGCTGCTGGGAGTCACTGGCAAATCTGCCCAGCTTCCGTTATACGTCTGGCTGCCGGATGCGATGGCTGGTCCAACTCCGGTGTCCGCATTGATCCATGCTGCGACTATGGTAACCGCTGGTGTATATTTGATTGCCCGTTCAAGCGTATTATACAGTCTGGTACCTGAAGCACAGACAGTAGTCACCTGGGTAGGTGCAGCCACTGCTTTCTTTGCTGCAACGATTGCAATTGGTCAATTTGACATCAAGAAAGTGCTGGCGTATTCCACCATCAGCCAGTTAGGATTCATGGTGGCAGCAGTGGGCATGGGAGCAACAGTGGCTGGCATGTTCCACCTGATCACGCATGCCTTCTTTAAAGCACTCCTGTTTCTCGCTGCTGGTTCGGTGATTCTGGGAATGGAACATGGGCATGCTGCCGGGCATCACGGAGATACAAAAGAACAGCCATTTGACCCACAAGACATGCGGAATATGGGAGGGCTGCAAAATCAGCAGAAAACCACGTTCTGGGTGTACATAATTGGCGCACTGGCGCTTTCCGGCATTGCCCCCCTGGCTGGGTTCTTTTCAAAAGATGAGATCCTGGCTGCTGCCATGCTGCATAACCCGGCAGTCTTTGTTGTGCTCCTTCTTTCTGCTTTCCTGACTGCATTCTACATGGGACGGCAGGTTTTTCTGATCTTCTTTGGTAAACCCCGAACGGAAGCTGCATCGCTGGCGAAGGAAAGCGATAAAGTGATCACCGTACCTCTGGTGATCCTCGCCATTCTGGCAACCCTCGGAGGTGTATTCAATTTACCAGGAGTGCATTGGCTGGAAACCTGGCTCGAACCTTCTCTAACCCATCCCCTGGTGGCAGAATTCAGCTTGAGTGTAGCAGGACTCTCCCTGGGAATGGCAGTGGCAGGTCTGTTGATTGCCTGGTGGATTTATTCGCGTCGCAGTTTTGTCAACGCAGAAATGACCGACCCTCTGGCGCGTAACCTGGGAAGGTTATTTACTGCTCTGCAAAATAAATGGGGAGTGGACGAGTTCTATAGGGCTGCGGTGATCAAGCCTTTTGACGCCGCCGCAGAGACACTCGCCAACCCGGGTGAATTGGGCAGCATCGATGGTGTGGCACATGACCTGGGAAAATTTGCATACCTGCTTGGGAAGTTAGGAAGCCAATTGCAGAATGGTTTTGTGCGCCGTTATGCTTTGATGATCGTTGTTGGTGTGGTTCTCATTCTTGCTTATGTCGTTTTGAAGTAAAGTCCAGGTTTGGACGAGGAATGGTATGAATTTTTGGGAAAATCCACTATTGATCATGAGCCTGGTTCCGCTGGTTGGGATATTGATTATCCTTTGTGTGCCGGCTGAACGTAAGAATTTTATTCGCATGGTGGCAATGATCACCAGCCTGGCTGTATTTGGGGTTGCCATCTGGATGTTGACCCTGTTCCAACCCGAAGTGACCGGGATGCAGTTCAGCCTGGATATTCCCTGGTTCAGAATATCTAATTTCACCATCCACTTCTTCTTCGGTGTGGATGGCATCAGCATCTTGCTGGTGTTGCTGACAACATTTCTCACCCCCCTGGCAATCCTTTCCACCTGGACAGCAATACAAGAAAAGGTTAAAGGGTTCATGGCATTCTTCCTGCTGCTCGAAACCGCCATGCTGGGAGTTTTTCTTGCTCAAGATCTGATCCTGTTTTACATCTTTTGGGAACTCACCCTCATCCCGATGTATTTCCTGATCGGATTATGGGGAGCAGAACGGCGCATCTACGCAGCCGTAAAATTCTTCCTGTTCACAATGGCTGGATCCGTGTTGATGCTGGCAGGCATCATCTACGTTGGATTACAGGCAGGCAGTTTCACTATGGCGGATGTGCTGGCACAGCGAAGCTCTTTTGCGGGTGCGCAAATCTGGTTGTTCCTGGCATTTGGGATCGCATTTGCCATCAAAGTACCTCTCTTCCCGTTCCATACCTGGCTACCCGATGCACATGTCGAAGCACCTACTGCAGGTTCGGTCATCCTGGCAGCTGTACTACTGAAAATGGGTACGTATGGTTTTCTGCGTTTCAACCTGTCCCTCTTTCCGGATGCAGCACTGACTATGGCACCCTGGATGGCGGTTTTGGCAATCATCGGGATCATCTTTGGCGCAATGGCTGCTTACCGTCAGAAGGATTTAAAGAAGCTGGTGGCATATTCTTCCATCAGCCACCTGGGATTTGTAGTACTGGGAATTTTTGCCCTCAACTTGCAGGGTGTTTCTGGTGCCATCATCCAGATGGTCAACCACGGGTTGAGCACCGGTGCACTCTTCTTGATCGTGGGGATGCTGTATGAACGGCGGCACACCCGGTTGCTCAGCGCTTTTGGCGGTCTATGGAAGGTGATGCCAGTGCTGGCGACCCTGACATTGATCGTTATGCTTTCTTCCGCAGGCCTACCCGGATTGAACGGTTTCGTGGGCGAATTCACCATTCTGCAGGGAGCATTCATGTCATCCACATATCACAGCTATTTCTTTGCTGGCTTTGTCACCCTGGGGATCATATTAGCAGCGGTATATCTGTTGTGGATGTTCGAAAAAGTATTCCTGGGTCCGGTCACCCATGAAGAAAATAAGACATTAAAAGAGATCAACTGGCGGGAATTGGCAATTTTGATCCCCATTCTGATCGTGATCTTCTGGATTGGGCTTTATCCCAAACCATTCTTTGAACTCATCAACCCAACAGTACAAACCCTGTTGGATACCGTACTGCCGGTGTATTAGGAGGATGAGATGAATTTACGTGATTTTCAGGTCATTCTCCCGCTGGTAGTTCTTGTGATTTGGGCAGTTATTTTGGTGCTGGTTGATCTTTGGATCCCCAAAAAGAGCAAGGGGATCACTGCTGCTCTTGCTGTAGTTGGAATGGCAGTTGCTCTCCTGCTCTGCCTGCGACAGTTTTCCACTCCTGAAGCAGCCTTCAACGGGTTGGTGCAGGTGGATGGATTCGCCGTCTTTCTGGATGTGATCTTCCTAGGCAGCGGCATAATTTCTATCGGGTTGGCATTTGATTACCTGCGGCGAATGAACATCGAGCGGGGAGAGTACTACTCTCTGATCATGATCTCAACCAGTGGCATGTTGTTAATGACATACGCCGAAGACCTGATCGTTGTCTTCCTTGCCCTCGAATTGCTTTCGATCCCTCTATATGTCATGGCGGGTTTTGCCCGGCTCCAAGTTGAATCCGAAGAATCCGCACTGAAATATTTTCTATTGGGAGCCTTTTCTTCAGGGTTTGTTCTCTATGGAATAGCTCTGGTTTTTGGCGCAACTGGCTCTACCAGCCTTACAAATATCGTAGCCAGTGTGGCAAACAAAACAGTACAGATGCCGCTTTTCCTGGCGGGGTCAGCTTTACTATTGGTTGGGTTTGGTTTCAAGGCTGCTTTTGTGCCATTTCACATGTGGACGCCGGATGTTTATCATGGCGCACCTACCTCCGTGACTGCTTTTATGTCTGTGGGAGCCAAAGCGGCTGGTTTCGCTGCGCTGCTGCGGGTGTTCGTCACAGTCTTTCCATCTCTGGCTGTGGATTTGACACCAGTATTATGGACACTGGCAGCCATCACGATGATCGCGGGGAATGTGATTGCATTGGCACAAATGAACATCAAACGCTTGCTGGCATACTCGAGTATTGCCCATGCCGGGTATATGGCAATGGCATTTGTGTCGTATGGCAAAAGCGATGTGGTTGGGAATAGCATTTCCAGCATGCTGTTCTACCTGGTAGCATACAGTTTGACCACGTTAGGTGCATGGGCAGTTGTGATCGCACTGGAAAAACCCGGGCTGAAGGGGCTGGATCTGACAGATTATGCCGGGTTAGGGAAAAAACATCCTCTGCTGGGCGCTTCCATGACGATTTTCATGCTCTCTTATACCGGTATTCCGTTGACGCTCGGGTTTTGGGGAAAAGTGTACCTGTTTGGCACCGCCATACAAGGCGGATTCATCTGGCTGGCAGTTATCGGGCTGTTGGCCTCGTTAGTATCGGCATATTACTACCTACGGGTCATCGTCATGATGTACATGAAACCGGGTAATCCCGAAATTAGCCATGATCTCTGGGTACAAATTATTGCAATCACCTGCGCTTTACTGGTGGTGGGGGTGAGTTTTCTACCGGGCACCTTGCTGGATTGGGCAGCCCAGGCTCTCATGATATTAAAATAGCATGCATTTGTTGGGTGGTGTTGAGAAGCGTTTATTTCACCCGCTTCCAGGTAAACCCTTCTTATTGCACCATTGCCTTAATCTTCTCCTGGATCTCCTCCATCATCCAGAGACCGCTTTCACCCGAAGTGCGCAGTTTGTACTCTACTCCACCTTGCTTGAGACCCCGTTCACCGATCGTCAGACGGATGGGAATACCGATCAGATCGGCATCGTTAAATTTAACACCTGCTGTGGCAATCCGGTCATCGTACAACACTTCGACACCTGCGTTCGTCAGGTTGGTATATAACTTTTGTGCTGCTGCTTCGGTTTCTCCGGTTTTACTTGCCAGCCCCACCACATGCACCTGGTAAGGTGCAACAGAAACAGGCAGGCATAATCCCTTCTCATCGTGATGTTCTTCAGCGATACATGCCAGCAATCGCCCAAGTCCAATGCCATAAGAACCCATGATGACCGGCTTGCTGCTGCCATCTTCTGCTGTGAATGTACATCCCATTGCTTCGGAATAGCGAGTACCAAGCTTGAAAATATGACCCATTTCGATGCCGCGTGATTCTTGCATGGGCTTACTGCAAACAGGACAGGCAGAACCCTCACTGGCAGAAGCAATATCTGCCACAATATCCGCAGTGTAATCACGTCCATAATTCACGTTCAACAAGTGATAGCCTGCCTCATTCGCCCCTGCCACCAGGTTGAAACAGGAGGGGATCAACTCATCGACCACAACTTTAACAGGCATGTGAGATGGGTCATGCAGGTTCAACCCAACAGGTGAAGCAAACCCGGGTGCTGCCCCAATAGAAATGATCTCTTCTTCTGTGGCAGGTCGCAACTCCATCGCTTTGATCTCATTTGCCAGCTTGATTTCGTTCAATTCCATATCCCCACGCACCACTACAAAGATGAATTCCTGTTGAATGTCCATATCCAGATCAGCTATGGCGGGTGTGGCAACCAGGAAAACCGCTTTAGCGGTACGGTCAGGGGTAATGTGGAGAAAATTGGATAACTCCTCGATCGTTCTTGCTTCTGGTGTGGCAACTTTTTGCAAAGCTGCTGGCTCTTCAGGAGCAATCACGGGACGGTGAAAATCAGCTACCTCCCGGTTGGCTGAATACCCGCATGATGGGCAGTGGAGCAGGGTATCTTCACCTGCTGGATTGAGATACATGAATTCATGCGCTTCTTTCCCGCCCATCATACCGCTGTCTGATTCAACGGTAACCACCGGCAGCCCGCAGCGCGCAAAGATGCGTTTATAAGCATCATAATGAGCCTTGTATTGCACAGCCAATCCTTCCCAATCCGCATCAAGGCTATAGCTATCCAACATGGTAAACTCGCGTGCCCGGATCAATCCGGCGCGTGGTCGCGGATCATCACGCCATTTCGTCTGAATATGGTAGATCAGAGCGGGCAATTGTCGGTATGATCTCACCTCGTTGCGCACCAGGTCAGCCGTGGCTTCTTCATGGGTCATCGCCAGCACCATATCACGATCAGATTTATCCTTGAAGCGTCCCATTTCAGTCCCAATCTGATACCATCGTCCGGTTTCTTTCCACAAATCGGCTGGCTGCACCACTGGCATGTTGATTTCCTGACCACCTATAGAATTGATCTCTTCGCGCATGATGTTTTGAATTTTTTGCAGGCTGCGGAGAGCCAGAGGCAGATACGTAAAGATTCCAGCAGCCAGGGGCCGGATGTACCCAGCCCGGATCAACAGTTGATGGCTGGCAAGGTCTGCATCAGAAGGAACTTCACGGCGGGTTTGGGAAAACATACGGGACATCAACATGAGTACCTCTTCATGGTTTCATATAGTGATAAACCATTGTATCTGATTATTGGGATACTTACGCCAGCAGCCAGATCCACTCACTGGAGGCACGATAAAGTGCAATCCCCAATACATGACCACTGCGCTTCATTAACCAGCTTAAAAGAACTGCCTGTACTGCCACGATCGCCAACCGAATCCAGATTGTCTCGGGATGCAGGATCAGGCGCGGTATCTGCCAGATGATAAATACCAGCGCGGTAACCAGCCAGCCAAATTTCTCTCCAAAGAAGGAGGTCACTCGTAATTGCAGATAACCTCGGAAAACCGTCTCCTCTGCAAATGCGATGATCAGCCAGACGATCAAGCTTGTGATCTCTGCGCGTGAGATGCCATCAATCAATTGGAAAATGGCACCGCGCAGGAATATGGTAAGGAAAACAAGCGCCAACCCCAGACGGGAAGATGGAGCAAGCAGAACCTTACCCCAACCAGCGCTGCGTACAGGTTGCTTGCGAATGAACAATGCCAGAAGAATTACCGCCAATGCCACCACAGCTGCTATTAGCTGCTGCCACAACTCATTGGGGATGTCATACAAAGGCTGCGGGGTGAGAATGACATCGGTGTAGAAAAGGATAGCCGCGAACATAATCAGACTGAAAAGGGTCAGTGAGACAACTGTTTCACGGCGTGGATACTTGAACCCGAGCGGTTTTCGCAGTCGGAAGCTTTTACTTAAACCTGCCAGAAGCATGACTGCAATAACACCCATCACCTCACTGGCGAATAGGATCAAGGTTCGGCTATCCATCAGAGTACACCTTCAATACCACTGGCATCTGGTGGAGGTTGTTGCTCAAGGGGTAATTCTTCCACGGTTTCTTCCAGTTTAAGGTCGATCTTTTCTTCCATACGCACTGCACCGCGCAAGAAAGCACCTTCTTCAGTGGCGAAAGACATCGCAGAGACATCGCCCCACACTCTTCCTGTGCCGCGGATCTCTAATTTTTCGGTAGTGATATTTCCGCGCACCAATCCAGCCACAACCACCGAGGTAGCTTTAATTTCCGGGCAGGTAACCCTGCCGGTCTCGCCTACCACCAGCAAACCACGAATGGCGATCTCCCCTTCGAACGTACCTTCAATACGAATTCCACCGCTGCCGCGCAAATTACCCTTCCAGATGACACCAGGTCCCAGGATGGAAGTGATCCTTTCACCTGGAACTACGGTTGGCACAGTAGCAGGAGTTGGTTTACGAAACATATTTACCCTTAGTGATCAAAAATCATTCAGACAGGATGTATTTTACCAGTAACCGGAGAGGTTAATCGGATCAGCCTGAATTTGAGATGAAAATCCAGGCATTTGTGAGGATTTTTCTTTTAATTATTGACATCATGGAAAGAAAATTCTAATATTAATATAATATATATTGCTTGCATTTCATGCCTCGCTCAGGTAGCCCCTGCGCCGCAGGGGGAAGCTGTGTTTACCCCCGTAAAACAATTGAATAAGGAGGGTTTTTTATGCGCAAATCTATTCTAACGCGCAGGTTTTTTCCAATTGCAATAATTCTTTCACTTATTGCTGTTTGTGCTGTGCCGCATGTAGTATTTGCAGAAGGGGAAACACCAGAAGAGGTTCCTCCCTCAGATACGGCAGCGCCAGCATCTACTACCGATACCACTGGTATAGTCCAAACCTTGAGCGATAATAACGCCAGTGTGACGGAGGGTGATCAAGGGACCATCCCGCTTGCTTCACAAACTACGGTGGATGCATTAAATACACCTGATCCGTGGTTTTTTGGCTCCTGTGCTGGCGGAAAATGCACCGGGTATACATTAATTAATGATGCCCTGGCAGACTGGTTCGGCAAGAAAGGTTCAGGGATGATCTATCTAGAAGGGGGATTTGACCAGACAGAAAATGTTGAGATTTATGGCACTGATCCTGGTTTTGCGACCTTCAAGGGGATTGCACGCGATATGACGCTCGCAGGGAGTATTCCGGTTATCCGTGGGTGGGTTTATATGGAGAGTTTACCTGCTGGCTTAACACTACAAGGTTTTTCTGTTATCACCAATGAAGCAGGTCCTGCTGTCAGCTTGTACGACAACATTGGCGCGTTGAAATTAACAGATATCAGTGTTACCAATGCAGCTGGTGGGGGTATCGATATCGAAAATATCGGCCCAATTGAACTGCTGCGGGTTGATGCCAGTAATAACTATAGCTGGGGTGCATATCTCTATAATTGTGGATATGCAGCTTCTGGCTGTCCGGCAACCGGTGCCGTGAAAGTAACCAACAGCTCTTTCAATTATAACGGTCATAGTGGTGATGACTTTGAAGGCTTATGGATAGAATCAGCCAGTCCAATCATCATCAACGGCATCAGCGCAATTGGCACCTTAGGTGACGGGCTTGATATCGAATCCTACAGCAGCGCAACTGTGAAAAATGCGGTCTTGAACAGCAATATTTCTGGTACCGTAGACGTAGATGATTGGGGTTCTGGGTTGTGGTTCAGTGAATACACTACCGGAAATATCGTCCTGGAAAATATCGTGGCAGCAGGGAATGGTTATAACGGATTTACTTTGACAACCACGGGAAATATCACCATTACTAAAGTAGAAGCATCTGACAATGGCAACATGGGTCTATACATTGGACCGCAGTACGGAGTCGGCACGACTGGTGGTAAGACCATCACCATGACCAACGGGATTTTCCGAAGAAATACGAATGAAAATGTCACCATAACCGTTAATGGTGCAGTCACCCTGACGAATACTGACGCCAGCAACAGTACGAACAGTTACGGCATATTCATTGATAATACCCAAAGCCCAACTCCCCTGCCAGTAACCCTCAATGTTGCCAAAGCCTGGGAGAATGGTGATCGGGGTATTCAGATAAATTCCAAAGGAAATATCACGCTCAATGCGGTTTCGGTATGGGATAACGCCAATGAAGGGGTTGTTCTGGATAACATCACATCCGGGGCGACAGGAAACATTTTAATATTAGGTACATTGGGCACAAATTCCATTGGCGATAATGGGATGGATGGTCTGCAAATATCCACGCTTAAGAACATTACACTGAACACTCTGGCTGTCAGTGGCAGTGGAGGCAATGGGATCACAGTTGCCGTGACCGGGCTCAGTACTTCGTTGATCCTGAACAACGTCTCTTCTTATACTAATAATGATGGCTGGGGGATCATAGCAGATGTTGGGGGTACGATCATCTGGAATAAAGGCGGCGCCTGGCAAAACGGGCAGAACGCCGGATTGACGGGTGGTGGCGCACAATTGGGGAACACCTTCTCAGGATTACCGAAAGCCATTACGTTAAAAGATGTCTATTTCGATGAAAACCTGGGAAATCACGGATTGCTCCTCACATCGCTTGGACCCGTTACGTTAACCAATATCAGCGCAAGCAGTAATGCTTTTGCTGGACTGTGGTTCGACAACATGGCTGGATTCGGTGGAAACGTGATCATCCAGCGTACACTGGCAGAAGGCTACAACAAATTCAACCTCAACGGCACTATCGGATTGTACATCATCACAAAAGGCAGCATCACTCTCAATCGGGTTCAGGCAGATGAAAATGGTTTTGGCAATGCACATCTCGATACCTGCCAAAATACCGGTACCTGCCAGGGAAGAGGTTCGATCACCATCAATGGTACCAGCATTTACCCAAGTGAGTTCTCCAACAGCGGGCAGAACCAGGGATTGTGGATCAGCTCGTATGGGGCAGTAAAAATGACCAATATCTTTGCCAACAATAACGATGGCGCAGGGATAGAAATCATTTATTCCGGTGGTCCTGTTTCGGTAATGGGTACCACTAATATGTTCTCATACAACGGAGCGAATGCTTCCGGCGGAGGAAATGGGTTGATCATAAGGACCCCTGCCAGTGTGTCTCTAACCAATGTCATTGCCTACCAGAATGATGGAGAAGGTTTTGATATTGAGACTCAAAGCAGCGCAGGAAATGTGACCATCAATGCCACACTAGCTAACTTCTTGAACCCAATCTACGCAAATAATGGCACGGGGATAATCATTCATGCGGGTGGCAGCGTCGTAATAGGCAAAGTAGATGTCAGCATGAACAACAAGGGAGGTCTCTATATCTACAATGAAACTGCTTTACTTCCCAAGCTGGTAACCATTACTTCGAGCCGATTCATCCAGAATAAGGGCACCTATGATGGTGTTTATGTAGATTCCATTGGACCGATCACCATCACCTCGGTTGTATCAGGTGAAAACGGCAGATATGGCGGCAGCTTTGATAACGCCTTTGCAACAACCACCCCTGCACTGGTGACCATCACCAAATCTACATTTGAAGGAAATGCCAGCCTGGGTATCAAAGTGAAATCAAAGGCAGTTATTGCTGTAAGCGGCATAACAGTCTGGGGAAACCAGGCGGGAGGTGCTCTTTTCATCAACAGCAAATCACCAACAAGCGCAGCAGTCAATGTGCTGGGAACCAATGTCTTTGTGGATAACGCCTCTGAAGGGTTGCGCATCGAGAGCAATGGATTGGTCACCGTGGCTGGAACAACAGCTTCATACAATGGACTGCAAGGAATTCTCATTCTTACCAACGGGGCGGTTACCATCACCGGTAGCCAAACGAATCTCAATGCCAGAGAAGGTGTTTTGATTACTACGGCTGGTAATGTGATCCTGAGCTCTCTTGTTGCGTTAACCAATGGATACTCCGCTAATCTGGCTGGCGTAAACATTGTGTCCACTGCAGGGAAAGTAACCATCCTCAACAGCAGCATGATCGGTAACACCGCTCAGGGTATTCTGGTGGATATAACCAATCCATACACGCAATTCATCATAACCAATACCAATTATTTTGGAAACGATATCGATCAATCAGGTGATGAGAATATATATGTGTATTAATCACAGACGAGTTTAGTTGATCGTGCTGGTTTGCCAGGGGCACTTTAGTTTACCGGTGCCCCTGGTGTTTTTTTCGCTCTGTTCCATCAGATTGTGCGTGCATACCCAATATCTTTGATAAAGAATAATCACCCACTTCTTTAATCCCAACCCTTTAAGGGCGGAAAATTATTTAATAGGAATGGGCATTATCATTTCACTGACACATTGCTTTGATACAGGATCATTTTTTTACTCCCGGGCTTGCCGATCAAGCTAGCCTGGGCTACAATCCAATTCATGATTTCATCAGTTCTTGGTCATGAATGGGCTATAGAATTACTGCAGCATCAGCTTGCCGGTGATCAGGTCAGGCATGCTTATCTATTCACAGGTCCCGAAGGTGTGGGAAGACGTACGCTCGCATTGAGGTTTGCGCAAGCGATCAACTGTACAAAATCCCCCGAACCAGGGAAAGCCTGCGGGAAGTGTCCCATGTGCCTGCATATAGAAAAAATGCAGCAGGTCGATCTTTCAATTGTGCAGGCTGAGGTAAAAGGGGCAATGATCAAGGTCGACCAGATCCGGGAATTGCAGCACAAGCTCTCCCTGTCGCCCTATGAAGCCCGCTATCGCATAGCGTTACTGTTGAATTTTGAAGCTGCCAATGCTAATGCACAAAATGCTCTGCTGAAAACGCTGGAAGAAGCGCCCGATAAAGTGATCCTGCTGATCACTGCCAGTTCTGAAGAAGAACTGCTGCCAACTATTGTGTCACGCTGTGAGCAGATCCGTCTGCGTCCGCTGCCTGTTCCACAACTGGTTACGGTTCTTAAAGAACAATATCAAATTCCCGAATCGCAAGCCAGTCAGGTGGCGCACCTCGCCGGAGGCAGAATGGGAGCTGCTTTGAAGATGCTGGAAGATCAAAGCGAAAAAGATCAGCATCAGGAACAGGTGGAAATGCTTTTTGAATTATTGGATTGCAACCTGCGTCAGCGTTTTGGAAAAGCAGATATTATGACCCGAGCTTCAGACCAGGCGCAGGCGCGCGCTCGTCTACGGGGATATATCGAAACCTGGATCAGCGTCTGGAGAGATGCACTTCACCTTGCAAGTGGTTCAAATACACCTCTCACAAACCTGGCTCAACAACAAGAGATCCAAAACCTGGCAGCCAGCAAGTCGTCCGCTGAAATTCTTGCCCACTTGCGCATACTCGAAGAAAGCCTGACCATGCTGGACCAGAACGTCAATCCCCGGCTGCTGCTGGAAAATATTCTTTTAGACTAACCCTTCCATCGCCTGGTCAAGGTCAGCGATCAGGTCTTGTGCGTCCTCAATCCCCACCGAAAGACGAACCAACCCATCCGTGATCCCGGTCTTCACCCTCTGTTCAGGAGAAAGGGAGGAATGGGTCATGCTTGCGGGATGGCAGATAAGGGTATCGACATCACCCAGGCTGACCGCCAGAGTACACAGTTTTACCCGGTTCATCATATGCACACCCGCTGAATAACCACCTTTCAATTCAAATGCGATCATTCCACCAAAATCAAACATCTGCTTGCGCGCCAGAGCATGCTGTGGGTGACTTTCCAGGCCGGGATAATGAGTTATAGATACAGCAGGATGGCTGTTAAGATGACGGGCAATGATCATGGCATTCTTACAATGGCGCTCCATGCGAACAACAAAGGTCTTTAACCCTACCGTAGCCAGCCACGAATCTATGGGGCTGAAGGAGGCGCCATTCAAAACGATCTGTTCCTGCACCTGATTCTGGATGAAGTCGGGATGGCGGCTGATCACAGCACCACCGATCACCGTGCCATGCCCAGAAAGGTATTTGGTAAGTGAATGAACCACCACATCCGCTCCCAGAGTAAGCGGGCGTTGGCAGTATGGCGAGGCAAAGGTATTATCTGCAACCAGCCAGGCTCCATGCTCATGTGCCAGTTCTGCAATCGCGGCAATATCCAAAACTTCAAGGGTAGGGTTGGCTGGGGTTTCAATGTATGCCATTCTGACATGAGGGCATTTATCAAAAGCTTCTTTCCAGGTGGCAGTATTGACATCTGCCAATGTGAAAACCTGTATACCATAGCGCGGGGCGAGTTTTTGCAGCCAGTTGAGCGTGGCACTGTAGGTCCCCTCCTGTGCCAGAATGACATCACCCGATTTGCATAGTGCGAGGATCGCTGCAGATATGGCTGCCATGCCCGATGAAAATACTCTTCCATCCACCACCTGAGATTGCACAACATCGGGCTGTTGTTTTAGTAGATCGAAGCCTTCCAGAGCAGCAATACGACTTGCCAGCAATTCTTGATTGGGATTGCCTAACCGGGTGTAGACATACCCCGGTATATCATGACGGAACAGTGCTTCGCTTTTAGCGAATTCATCAAAGGAGAAGGTGGAAGATTGGTAGATGGGTGGCACCAGTGTTTTCCCGGCTGGGGGTGTACTGCCAGCATGAACAGCTTGTGTATCGAAAGCATGTTTGGGTGTTGATTGGGTCATGCGAATTTCTCCTCTTGGTAACAGGGTTTGATTGTAGTTTTTATTCTTTTGGTGTTTCAAACTTCACAAAATCATAGAAAGCATCAAATTCTTCTTCATTCCATTGACTACCGCCACCTGCTCCTATCATGAAATATCCTGCGGGTGAAAAATCTTCCAACTCACCCAGGTACGTCCAGGCGTTTCCATCAGGGCTGAAATAACCGGTATAAACATTACCATGTCTTACCAGCTTGAGGTAAACAGCCCCCGGGAAGGTTAACGTGTCTGTCGCTGAAAAGTTGTACCAACTAACTTCATCAGGAGCAGTATATTGACACTCATCGTACCAACACGCATCCATATAAACATATCTTCCCTTACTCCCCATGACAATTCCCATCATGATGGAATGGCCATCCGTGCGAAATGACTCAGGAGTGTACCCAATCCAGGCACTTTGCCCATCATGGTACATATTGCTATCTATCCGTGTAGTAACCGTCACATCATAGGCATCCATTTTGTGCAGGAAAATATTCTTGGATAGCCAGGTGTCATCACTGTTATCAATATAACGGCCTCGTATATGCAGCCAGCCAGGTTGTAATGTCAGGTCCCATCGGGTAGGGTCTTCTCTCGCAACCGTCCAACCTTCTGGCATATCTCCAACAAATTCTGTTGACCATGAACTAAGAAGTGCATCTGCTGCATCCAATGTCTGCTGAAGAGCGATGGCTGTTTCTGTCATGTTGAGTGCCATTTGAGTCTGTTCAGCAATGGCGGTTTCCGTTGCCGCAATAGCAGAAGCAGTAGCCTCAGCATTTGAAATTTCAGTGGCAGCCTGTGCAGTCCCGGTCAATTGCGCTTCAACCGTTGAAGTGACCTCACGTACAGCAGTTTTTGTTGCTCGCCTGGCAGCAGTGATCTCAAACGCCTTGGTCTTTTCAGCTCTTCCACCAGGAAGGCTAAAAGAACCTCCTTCGCCCACAAGGCAGGCTGTAGTTATTATCACAATGATTAATACGATGATAAAAAGAATATTTGATTTTTTCTGCATGATGATTTCCTGATCCCTGTTAGCTTATGAAGACAATCTACCTTCAAGAAAACATTATAGCACGCCAGATAAAAATCCATTTTTGCCATGATTACTAAGTATATTAATTGCTGGTTAGTAATTGGTAATATAAAAATTGATTATTGACATTTTTAAATTATATTGTTATACTATTTTTGTAGTTAGTAGAGCATTTGTTTTTATCATTTTAGTTGACAATTTATAATTTTTGGATGCATTGATCCGAACACTTTCAATTGGTCGCTTGTCCAAGCCACATTAGGACATTGTGTTCGGGGAGCAGAGTAGCGAAACCGGCCGTTTTACTTGGGTCGGTTTTTTTGTTTTAATTCGCTTTTTATTTTTTCATCGGAGAAATTATCATGGTTATTACATCCTTCAATAATGTCATCCAACAGACAAAAGAAGTCATTGGGCTGGATTTGGATCAAATGACAGAAGAACGTCCTTGTGTTCTCATTGTTGAAGATGACCCCGATACTACATTTATTTTAAAACACATATTACGTAATGGTGGTTTTAACGTATTAAGCGCCGCCAGTGGTGCTGAAGCCATTCGGAAAACCTCTGAGCTTAAACCCCATTTGATACTGCTTGACCTGATGATGCCCGAAATGGACGGATGGGAAACTCTGGAGTATCTTCGCCAGATGACCAATACACCGGTGATCATCATTTCAGCTTTAGGATCGAAAGATGATATTGTAAGGGGTTTTAACCATGGGGTTGACGATTATATTGCAAAACCGTTTTATAACGCCGAGGTCATTGCCCGTGTTGAAGCTGTTCTACGTAGGGCAGGAAATCGTGCAGAAATTTCTCGCCTGGTATTCCCAGGTATAAACCTTACATTAGATCGTGTAAATCAGGAGGTGATCTATCAGGATAAATCTATTGAGCTTACCCCAAAAGAATTTGCAGTTTTGGCAGTATTGGCACAAGCAGCCCCTTCAGTAGTCAATTACCAGACTATTGCTAACACAGTGTGGGGTGTAGTTTCAGAAGACACTTATCGAAGAATTAAATACCTTATTTATTTATTACGCCAGAAGTTTGACTCAATAGACCCTGCCAATAATCTGCTTATCAATGTAGACCGATTAGGTTACAAGTTGCGCACAGAATAATCATTGCAGAATTTTTCATATTTCTCGTAAGAATTGTACGTGAGGAGAACAACCATGAACGCAAAACGATTAGTGATTTATAGAAAATTAACCCGGCTGGCATACATCTTAGGTGTGGCGTTTTTGCTTGCCGGGATGTTCATAAGCATGACCAGCGGTGCAGTAATTGCTACCACTGGTAATGACCAGGACGCTGATGGTATTAAAGACAACAAAGATAATTGTGTCAGCGTTTACAACCCCGATCAAAGTGATTCTGATGAAGATGGGATAGGAGACGCCTGCGATACCGTTGTCACGTCAACACCCGATCCTTCCGAAGATCCCACATTGGTTCCTACGGATGTGCCAACAGACTTACCTACACTGGCACCCAATGATACCGATGGTGATGACGTTGCAGATGAAACCGATAATTGCCCTCTGGTTGCCAACCCTGATCAGGCAAACACTTATGGCAATGATGCTGAAGGCGATGCCTGTGATGACGCCGATAGCGATGGTGTTCTGGACACCGTAGACCAGTGCCCGCTGGCTGCCCCAGCCAATGCCAATCAAGATAAAGATGGCGATGGCTGCAAAGATAATGGAAATGTAACGGGCTCTTCATTATCCTTAAGCAGTAACTGTACTGCTGATTGCGGTAAAGTTTCCTTTACCATCACCAATGTTGGCAGCGGCGATATGGTCAATACTTCCACCTGGGAGTTGCATCAGGGAGATGAAAATGGACCAGTTGTAGACAGTGGTACCTTTAAATTAGCTGCTGGCGAAAACCTGGTATTGAACCTTACCGTAGCGGCATCAGGGACATATACACTTAAAACCCATCAAGAAGCAGGGCATCCCGGTTCGGATAATGGCTTAAAGGCATCCTGCACCGTAACCTGCATCCCGACCGCTACAGTAACTACTACCCCCGAGGTAACGGAGACGCCCGAAATTACCCCCACGCCAGTGCAACCATTGACTGTGAATTGGGAATGTATCTCTGGTGATTATTACCACATCCGTTGGACTGTCACCAACCCGAATGGTTTTGCAGTACCCTTTACCTGGTCACTTTGGGGAACCACCAATGGTCCAGTGAATGCATTACCTGGTACCAGCACAATCACCCTGGGTGAACGGACTGTTTCTACCATGACCATCACCTTTGATGGCGGTAAAACCGCTAGTGGAACTGCAGCCGCAAGAGAAGTAAACAAATGTGTACCAACACCAGCCCCGCTTCAGCTTTCGTATGAATGTTCTGCCGATGGTTCGGGTATCGATTGGACAATATACAATCCCAATGCCTTCAATGTAGGATACCGTTATCAGATCGACTCATTGGGTGAAGTTGCCGGGCAAAGCCTTGGTGCCGGAGCCAGCAGAATTCTTCATACTACATCTGGAGCTCACACAGTGAAAGTTATGGGTAGTTGGGGCAATGACGTCATTGTTTCCAGCGCATCAGATTCTTGTGTACCTACTCCACCTGATCCATTGACTCTCGCCCATAGCTGTGAAGCGGATGGCGACGGCATCACCTGGACGATCAGTAACCCCAATGATACCGAAACCCTGTCATTTCAATGGCAGATAGATGGTGGCGCTTTCAGTACTGTGGTCAATGTAGCAGCTGGTTCAACATATGATGTACCTTCTGATGGTGGCGCTCACACATTCGTCATTGCTGGTGAATGGGGAAGTGCGAATGATAGCAGCGACAGCCAAGAATGCAAGGTGGTACCTCCATTAGAAACGCTGAGTATCTCTTACGGATGTGATGAAGTGCTTGGCAAGATCACCTGGAAATTAACCAACCCGAACGATGAAGCAGTGAATTTCTCCTATGTCCTCGACAGCAACCCATCTGTGACGGTTGTTGACCCTGTACCCGCTAATGGCTCGGTAGACTTCCTCACCATCACCGCTGATGGTTTGGAACACACCGTGACGGTCACTTATGTGGATGGAGCATCACCGATTTCACTGACCCCCGTCACTTCAAATGCACAATACTGCTACTTTATTCCACCCGCTGACCTGGCTATTTCCTTCTTATGTGGTAATTTCCATCACATTGTGTGGACAGTCACGAACAACAGCGATCAGACAGTAGAATTCACCTGGTTTATGGATGATCCTTCACATGCTGCAGGTACAGTGACGACCATTGAACCCTTTGGAACCTGGACAACAAACAGTGACATTGGCTCCCACACGCTCGAAATCCTCTGGGGAGGTGAATTGAGCAAGGTACTTACCTCGCCTGAAGAGTATTGCTGCCCACCAAAGGTTACACCTACTGACCCACCTGATATCACCACTACTCCTTATGACCCACAGGGTACGCAAGTAGCCCAGGTAGTTACTCCTATTGCTGTAGGTAGCGCGGGTGTGTTGATCCCGGTGACCGGTGTAGACCTTAACAACAACTGGGGATTTACTCTGGCGCAAAAACTCCTGTTCAATCTGAGCATTGTCTTCTTCGGTATGGCATTCATCATGACAGGGATCACCCGTCGCATGAAGTAAGCTCATTCTGGAAATAAATCCATAATTTGAAAAACTGCTGGCTCAAAATACCAGCAGTTTTTTCTTAATAATCGAAAAAATGATTCTCTAAGTTAGATTTTAGTTATAGAAAATTAGGGGATTGACTTATGAAAAATCTATCGCTATACTGGTAGAAGGAAATATATCAATTTATATTTGCTTTTTTCATATTATATATATTGGAATGCTTTGATTCGAACACACTCATCTGGTCGCTTGTCCTGATTGGGTAACAGGACAGAGTGTTCGAGGAGCGGAATAGCGAAACCGGCCATCTTTCTGGTCGGTTTTTGATTTTAACGTTGCTGCAGCCCATTGACCTCGTACGTGTTTTTTGAAAGGAGGATGATTATGGATACACGGCAATGGAGAATTCTTCGAAAATTGACAAGACTTTCTTATATTTTTGGTGTAGCATTTTTACTTTCTGGTTTATTGCTCAATATGGTGAAACTGCCTGCGCAGGCTGATCCAGATAACAAAATCTACTGGTGCCATTGCGAACCAAGTGGCGGTTGTCAGACCCTTTACCTTCCCCCCTCTGCATTGCAAAATGCGGGACACATGGATGCAAGCGGCAACCCACTGCATGCAGGAGATTATCCGGGGCAATGTATCGAAGAGACTGAAACCCCGATCGTAACAGAATCGCCAACGGTAACGGAAACACCCGTTGAAACTGAGACACCGGTTGTAACCGAGACTCCGGAAGAAACCGAAACACCGGTTGTGACAGAGACCCCTATCACCGTTCAACCCCTGCAGGTAGATTGGGAATGTATTCAGGGAGATTATACCCACATTCGATGGACTGTCACCAACCCTAATGGTTTTTCGGTTCCTTACACCTGGCAACTCTGGACAACGGTGAATGGTCCAACGGATGCTCCTCCCGGCACCTCGATTATAACTATCGCTGAACTGACAATCTCTACCATGACGATTACATTTGACGAGGGAAAAACTGCCAGCTCGACTACCACGGTGCAGGATCTGGCTGCATGCCTTCCCCCAACGATATTACCCTTACAGATCACCCATGCCTGCAGCGCAACATCCACCGGGATCGATTGGTCAATTTACAACCCCAATGCTTTTCAGGTAACATATAAATATCAAATAGACGGTCAACCTGAGGTAGCCGGCCAAAGCATAAATGCTGGTGGAACTGATGTTCTTCATACAACTGATGGAGCTCATACCGTAACCGTTTCTGGTACCTGGGGTAGCGCGAGTGATAGCAGCACCAGTGGAGAATGTGTACCTCCTCCACCCAATCCACTTACCCTGAGCCACGCATGTGAACTGGATGGAGATGGCATCATCTGGACGATCACCAATCCCAATGATACTGAAACTCTGAGTTTTCAATGGCAATTGGATGGTGGTGTTCTCAGCAGTTCGGTCGTGTTGGCTGCAGGTGCCACTTATGATGTTGCTTCCACCGGGGGAGCGCATACATTTGCCATTACAGGAAGTTGGGGTAATGCAAATGACAGCAGCGATAGCCTGGAATGCTTGATCATTCCTCCCTTGGAGGAATTGACCTTATCATACGGCTGCAATGAGGAACTTCACCAGATCGTTTGGACATTAACCAACCCCAACGATGAAGCGGTTAACTTTTCTTATGTGCTCGATTCAAATCCGAGTGTTACAGTAGTTACGCCGGTATCAGCCCACAGTTCAATGGAATTTCTCTCCATTCCAGCAGATGGGTTGGCACATACAGTCACGGTTACATATATAGACAACAGCACCCCAGTTCAACTGGATCCGGCTACCTCGGCAGCACAATACTGTGTGTATATTCCACCGGCAAACCTCGACCTGGCGTACTCATGTGGTAATTTAACCGCTATCAATTGGACTGTTACCAATCAAAGTAATCAAATTGTAGGGTTCACCTGGTACCTGGATGCCCCTCCACAGACGACAATGATGAAGAAAGGGATATCAGGACTGGCACAAGCCCCTGATAATTATGTGGAAATCGGTCCATTTGGCACCTGGGCAACAACAAGTGCCACAGGATCACATTCATTTGAGATCCTCTGGGGAGACGGTCTAAGTGAGAGATTAACCTCTCCTATCGGGTATTGCACTGAACCAACCATCAATCCAACAGATCCAGGCGAGACTGCTGTAATTAACGTTGTAGTTATTGGGACTCCAGTGGCGGTTGCTGTTAACCCTCCACAGGAAGTACTGATCCCCGTGACCGGTTTAAAATTTTCTGATGGCTGGATTTTTTCACTGACAAAGAAGTTGATGTTTAACTTGAGTTTCATTTTCTTCGGCATTGCGTTCGTATTATCCAGCGTATCGCAATATAAAAGCCAAAAGCCTTAATCATAGGAAATGACCTGATAGATCAGAGACATACTGCTGTTAGAAAATCCTAACAGCAGTATGTCAAAAATCAGGTGAGAGGAGGTGGAAATTTAAGGATATTTAGTTAGAATTCGGTAATAGAAAAATTGAGTGTTGACATAAGAAAATTATATTGTTATACTTTTAATTGATATTTAATATAACCATCTTCGTAGCATACTTTCAAACATTTTTTCAATTTAATATCTGGGATGCAATGATCCGGAAACATTCATTTGGTCGCTTATCCATTTAAGTATTGGATAATGTTTACGGGGAGCAAGTAGCGAAACCGGCCATGTTTTGTGGACGGTTTTCTGTTTTTAAGTTGCAGCAACATATTCTTTTTCCGGAGATGGCATTATGGTCGCGACATCTTCTTCCCAAAATCAGACACAGTCAACTTCAGAGGTTGGGGTAGACCTTGATCAGATGACTGAAATCAGGCCACGGGTGCTTATCGTCGAAGACGATCCTGATACTACTTTCTTATTGAAGCATATTTTGCGGGTTGGCGGTTTTAATGTTCTCAGTGCTTCAAGCGGTAATGAAGCTCTTAAAAAAACCGCTGAACAGCAACCTCATCTTATTCTGCTTGATCTTATGATGCCGGAAATGGATGGCTGGGAAACACTGTCCTATCTTCGGCAAATGTCAAATGTACCAGTTATTATCATATCTGCATTAAATGCAAAAGATGACATTGTAAAAGGGCTGCATCAGGGTGTGGATGATTATATTGCCAAACCATTCTACAATGCCGAGGTGGTTGCCCGTGTACAGGCAGTATTGCGGCGCGCAGGCAGCAAGACGGATGTCACTCGTCTGGTTTTCCCTGCAGTCCACCTTACTATCGACCTTATCAATCAGGAGGTGAAATTTGAGGAAAACTCCATTGAACTGACTACCAAAGAGTTCGCAGTGTTGACGATTCTGGCCAAGGCTGCCCCATCCGTGGTGACGTATCAGACCATGGCTATGGAAATTTGGGGTGTTGATTCTGAAGATGCTTATCGAAGGATTAAATATCTTATTTATTTATTACGCCAGAAGTTCGACTCGATCAATCCCACAAATGACTTGCTTATCAATGTTGACAGGCTGGGATACAAACTGCGAACCGAATAATTCCGTTGAAACTATTGTTGCAGACACGGATGCAATCAAAAAAAGAGGAGAACGACTATGAGCGCAAAGCGATTATTTTTATTTCGTAGGTTAACCCGGCTGGCGTATATTTTAGGGGTAGCTTTTCTTCTGGCGGGCATGTTGCTCAGCATGGTGAAATTACCCGTGAAGGCTGATCCCGCTGAAAAAATCTACTGGTGCCACTGTGAACCCAGTGGTGGATGCCAGACGCTTCACCTGCCACTGACTGCCCTGCAGAATGGTGGTCACATGGATGCAAATGGCAACCCATTGCATGCAGGGGATTATCCCGGGCAGTGTATAGTAGAAACTGAGACACAGGTAGTTACCACTCCACCAACAGAAACCAAAACCCCTACCGTCACCGATACCCCTGATGTTACTGACACTCCAGACGTTACTGACACTCCAGACGTTACTGACACCCCAGACGTTACTGACACCCCAGACGTTACTGACACCCCTGATGGTACAGATACTCCAGATGTCACAGAGACTCCAGTAACCATTCAACCTCTGACGGTGGGATATGAGTGTATTGCAGGTGATTATCTACATTTACGCTGGACGGTTAACAACCCTAACAGCTTTGAAGTACCCTATACCTGGCAACTCTGGACAGGCGTGAATGGCCCCGTGAATGCACCTCCCGGCAAGAGCACCATCACTATCGCCGAGTTGACCATCGCCACCATGACCATTACATTCGACAACGGGAAAACAGCAAGCGCCACACCCACTTCGGCGGAAGTGAACAGCTGTAAACCCACCCCGGCTCCTTTGCAGGTTAACTATGTATGTACAGAGGACGGCACGGGCATAGATTGGACGATTTACAATCCCAATGCCTGGCAGGTAGGATACCGGTACATCATTGATAGTGAACCTATGGTAGCCGGGCAAAGCCTTAATCCCCTTTCTTCAAGGACTTTACACACCACCGTTGGAACTCATACCATCACGCTGATTGGCAGATGGGGAGCTGACGTTGTAGTTACAAGTCCGGCAGATGCCTGTGTCATCATTCCTCCTGATCCTATGACGCTGACTCATGTTTGTGAAGAAGATGGCGATGGCATCACCTGGGAAATTACCAATCCCAATGACACCGAAGCCCTGGGTTTCCAATGGCAGATCGATGGCAGCGCCTTGAGCTCTATTATCATTGTGGCTCCCGGAACTGCCTATAATGTAGCTTCTGCCGGTGGAGCCCACACTTTTGCCATCACTGGTGATTGGGGTAATGTCAGTGACAGCAGTGATAGCGATGAGTGCATTATCATCCCACCCCTGGATACTCTTTCCTTATCCTATAGCTGCCAGGAAGGACTATACAAGATTCTGTGGACAATAACCAATCCCAATGACGAACCAGTGAGCTTCTCTTACGTTTTGGATGGGAATCCCTCTGTCAATGTAACTGACCCAATACCTGCCAACGGATCCGTAGATTTCCTTCTGATTGATGCAGATGGTTTAGCCCATACCGTGATCATCACATATATGGATAACGGAACTCCAGTGCAGCTAGACCCTGTAACTTCCATTGAGAAGTACTGCTGCTACGTTCCCACTGAAGATCCAAAAGTTCCAACAGAAGATCCTGGAGATCCTGGAGATCCTGGTGACCCTGATGGCGTACAGATTGTTGAGGTTGCCCAGGTTGTAACGCCCGGAGTGGTGGCAGCGCCTGAAGTGCTCATCCCTGTAACCGGCATTGAATTCCAGGGCGTAGATGGCATAGCCCTTGCCCGAAAACTGTTATTCAACATGAGTTTTATCTTCTTTGGCACGGCGTTTGTGATGACTGGTCTCACCAAGAAGATGGGTAAGAAAGAAGACTAATGGGCTGATTTTTACTCTGTATAGAAATAACTGCTGGTGGATTCTTCTGCCAGCAGTTGTTTTTTTTACTATTGCAGTGAATGAAAACCCTCTATATAATGAAACAACAATATGAAAGCTGTCATTGAGTTCATAAAACGCTATCTTTTCTATGCATTAGGTTTCTTGCTTTTAGGGTGGGGAATAACCAGCACGATTTTCCTCATTAAAAATAGCCTGGAAATGCAGCGTCAAAGCGGGTTGTCCGATGAAGTGATTGTAGCCACCGGATTCGTACCCTATGAGATTGCAGTGAATACTCCTACCGCGATGCCTAGTAATATCCCGCCCGAAAACATCCTGACGCCCACCGCCATACCACAGCCGACTGCCACACCCATCCCTAAAGGAGAAGAACCCACCCGTTTTGTGATCAAGGAATTGGGTATCGATGCTCCTGTCATTGATGCATTGGTTCAACTTGTAGAAATTGATGGAAAAACATACCAGCAATGGGCAGCTCCCGATGAACCAGCGGTCGGCTGGCAAACAACATCTGCAGGATTGGGCGTTCCTGGCAATACCGTGCTTATTGGTCACCACAACGTATACGGCAAAGTTTTTCTCAAACTGGTTTATCTCGTTCCCGGTGACAAGATCGATGTCTATGGTCAGGAAAAAGTTTATCATTACGCTGTGGCTAATAAGATGCTGGTAGAAGAACGAGATGTCTCCATCGAAAAGCGATTGGAAAATGCACAATGGTTATTGCCATCCTCTGATGAACGTCTGACCATCGTCACCTGTTGGCCTGAGACATCCAACACGCATCGTCTGATCATCGTTGCCGTACCTGAAGGTGCAGAACTCCTTCCCACACCAACAGGAACTATTCTTCCATAAGGTTTCTAAATTACAGAAACTGAAACAACCTTGATGTGTTAGAATCTTGACATCATGGAAAATGTGTCCTTTCTTTTAGCGTCAAATTCCCCTCGCCGTAAACAGATGTTGTCCTGGATGGGATTTCGATTTCGCGTAGAACCTGCTGAGATTGATGAGAATCCCAAACCTGGTGAACACCCAGCCATCTATGTCAGAAGGTTGGCGGTACAAAAAGCCACAGCCTCACGTGCCAATAGTTTGCCTGATGAATGGGTCATTGCAGCAGATACAATTGTGGCTGATGGCGAAGAATTGCTGGGAAAACCTGTCGATGAAGCAGATGCGCGTCGGATGTTGTTACAACTCCGCGATAAAACTCATCAGGTGTATTCTGCCCTGGCGATCCTTCCAGCAGACTCCAACCAGACGGTTCAGGATATCTGTCGTGAAGATGTAAAAATGCGTAACTACACGGATGAAGAAATAGAAGCGTATATCGCAACAGGTGATCCTCTGGATAAAGCAGGTGCCTATGCCATTCAGAATCAGACATTTAAACTGGTCGAGGATATGAAAGGATGTTTTGCTTGCATCATGGGGCTCCCTATGTGCCATTTAATGCGCACTTTATCCAAAGCTGGTTTACAAATTAACATCAACATATCTGAACTCTGCCAGCAGAATTTAAACTATACCTGCCCTGTTCAATCACAGGTATTGGCGTGGCAATCACCTTATCTGGCAATGAGTGTTCTTTTAAAAAGGTTATAACATCATGAAAAAACGAATCTGGTCACTGCTGGTTTTGATCGTAATTACCGCTTGTTCGGTAAATTCATCGGGCAAAACTCCTGTTGGAACTGCTACATTATCCTTACCAACACCGGTTGTAAACACCACACATGCGCCTGATGCAAACGAGACGGCTGTGGCTTTTTTAGAAGCCTGGAAAGTTGAAGATTACGCGTCTATGTACAACATGTTGGCGCGCGTCAGTCAGGATGCCATCACATTCGATGAGTTTCAAAAGCGATACAACGATACCGCTATAAATCTGAGTCTGATTTCTCTTGCGTATGAAGTGAAATCCACCCTTACCAATCCTACTAACGCCCAGGTGGCTTATGGGGTGACATTTACAACGAGTATGGTTGGTGACCTGACCAGAGAAATGATCATGAATCTGGAGCTTGAAAATAACACCTGGAAAGTCCAATGGGATGATGGCATGATCATGCCAGAGCTGAAAGGTGGAAATACCTTAAAAATGGATATCACCATTCCAGTCAGAGGAAACATTTACGATCGCAATGGAGTTCCCCTGGCTGCCCAGCAGGATTCGATAGCGCTAGGTGTTGTACCTGCTGAGATTGGCGATAACGAAGGTACTTTGCTTGCTGAATTATCTCGTTTGACAGGAAAACCCATTCCCGCAATCCTCGCATTGTATGATGAAATCCGTGATGCAGCCTGGTATGTAGCGGTAGGTGAGGCACCAGCTACAGAAGTGGACGACCGCTATAACATCCTGTCTAATTTGAGCGGTCTGTATATGACCAGTTACAGCGCTCGTCTTTACAATTATGGCGGTGTCGCCCCCCATTTAACAGGGTATGTTCAGGCTATTTTTGCTGAAGATGTTGATGAATATCGTCGTAAGGGGTATCGCGGAGATGAAAAAGTGGGAGCTGCCGGCTTGGAAAAATGGGCGGAAGATTACCTGGCTGGAACCCGAGGCGCCAGCTTGTTGGTGGTTAACCCGCAAGGTGAAATTGTCACCCGACTGGGGATGAGGGAAAGTCGTCCTGCTCAATCGGTATACACTACTCTGGATGGTGATTTTCAACGGGGTGTGCAGCAAGCAATTGCGGGGTTCCGCGGCGCAATTGTTGTTATGGAAGTGGATACTGGAAGAATTGTTGCAATGGCATCCTCGCCAACCTTCGATCCCAATTCCTTCGAAGCCACAAATATCAATAGCAGTTATTTGTTGGATGATCTCCTTTCTTCAGGAGACCAGCCTTTGCTGAATCGCGCCACACAGGGAGGATATCCGCTTGGGTCTGTCTTCAAGATCATTACCATGGCAGCCGCTCTTGAAAGCGGCGTGTTCACAAAAGAATCAAGCTATTATTGCGGGCATGAATTTACTGAGTTACCAGGGCAGACTTTCTATGACTGGACATACGAACGAGGGATTGCGCCCAGTGGTGATTTGACCCTCCCGGAAGGGTTGATGCGATCCTGTAACCCCTGGTTCTACCATATCGGGTTAGAGCTTTATCGCCAAAACCACCCGGATGATGTTACCAACATGGCACTGGCGTTCGGGTTGGGGAGTGCAACCGGTATCGAGCAAGTAGCAGAAGATGTCGGAAGCATCCCTTACTCACAAAATGAAGGTGATGCTGTTCAGCAGGGAATTGGTCAAGGTGCCATGTTAGTTACTCCCTTGCAGGTGGTAGATTTTATTGCTGCAATTGCAAACGGTGGCACCCTATTGCGCCCGCAGGTGGTTGAAAAAATAGAAGGAACTGATGGCACGATCACCCAGGAATTCACTCCTGTTACGCGCGGAAAATTACCCATCAGTACTGACACCCTTAAAACCATACAGGATGCCATGTTGAGTGTGGTTGAAAATCAACGCGGCACAGCGCACAAACTTGCCAGCACCGGGTATAAGATCTATGGAAAAACGGGTACGGCAACCAATTCCACAGGCAAACCACATGCCTGGTTCGCTGGTTATACGGATGAAAACAGGACCGATAAACCGGATATCGCAGTAGTTGTTCTGATGGAAAACGTTGGCGAAGGGTCAGAGTTCGCAGTGCCGGTTTTCAGACGTGTATTGGATCTGTATTATCGTGGTTCACCAACGATCCTGTACCCCTGGGAATCTGCATACAATGAAACAAAGACGCCAACACCTCTATATACGGATACTCCGGAACCCACCGCAACTTCTGAGGTTACACCAACACCCTGAGCCTATGATTGGAATGCGATCGCGAAATCTCATTTGCAGGACGGATTTTCAAGCAAGGTGGTGTCGCTTTGCCTGATGAAAATACTACCCTCCAAGGTCAAATCATCCGGCTGCAATCAGGATTCTATACAGTGCATACCGGTGAAGGACAATTTACCTGTAAACTACGTAAAAAGATTAAACGCAGTTTGAGCGGTGAAGATTTCATAGCCATTGGTGATTTTGTAAATATTTCATTGCAATCCGATGGCAGCGGAGTTATTGAAGATCTATTGCCACGAAAATCAGCATTGGTTCGCATGGCTCCCACTCCGGGAGGTATGGAACCACAGGTGATGTTGGCAAATGCCGATCAGATTATTCTCGTGTTTGCATGCGCGCATCCTGATCCGCATGTACGTATGCTTGACCGTTTTTTAGTAATCTGCGAAAAACAAGAACTTCCCGTGGTTATTGTCGCCAATAAAACTGATCTGATTCCCCCAGAAAAAGCCCATGAATTCTTTGATCTTTATAAGAACCTGGGGTATCCGCTTGTCTTTACATCCACTAAAACCGGAGTCGGGGTGGATGAATTACATGAAAAGTTGAGTGGAAAACTATCTGCTTTCGCGGGACCATCCGGGGTGGGAAAAACATCTTTGTTGAACGCCATCCAACCCCATCTGGGATTGGAGGTTCGCGAAGTCAGCAACTGGCACAATAAAGGAAGGCATACTACAGTAGTCCGGCAGATATTCCCTTTGCAGGACGGCGGTTTTGTGGCAGATATGCCTGGTTTGAGATCCCTTGCTCTTTGGGATACTACACCAGAAGAACTGGATGGGTATTTCCCTGAGCTGCGTAACCTGGTAGCTAAATGCCAATTTAATGACTGCACACACCGCACCGAACCGGGGTGCGCTGTGCGAGCAGCCGTGGAAGAGGGAAAGATCAGCGCGGCGCGTTATGATTCATATCTCCGGCTGCGTGAAGAAGAAACCATCAAGGGTTGATTAAGTTTCCATAGCCTGAGAAGAACACTCACCGCCTATTTTCCCTAAGGTATAATAAATCCTGACAATTTTGACAATTCCACCTTGTATTTCTATCGGGTGAATGAAGAGGAGCAATTATGCGCTGGAGGAAGCTTTCCCCCGTTTTTATTATCGGAATATTGATTTTAACAGCCTGTAGCGGTATTTCAACTACACCCACCCCCACTCTTGCACCACAATACACTCCCACACCGGCATACACTCCAACACCGGAACCACAGAAAACATTGACCATATGCCTTGGCTCTGAACCTACCTCCCTGTATCCTTATGGATCTTCTTCCCGCACCACATGGTCGGTTCTTGAAGCAGTTTATGACGGACCCTTTGACGTACTGGATAGCGGTGTTCAACCTGTCATTTTAGAGAAAACCCCCAGCCTTGCAGATGGTGATGCGTTATTGGAGACAGTAGATGTAACCGAAGGCATGCAGATCGTGGATGCTAGCGGCGAAGTAGCTATATTGAAAAAAGGTGTTCAGGTTTTCCCAGCAGGATGCAGTGACACTACCTGTGCTGTAACCTGGGATGGTACCAGCGCCTTGCAGATGTCGCAAATGAGTGTGACTTTCAAACTCTTATCTGGTATCACCTGGTCAGATGGCGAGCCTGTCACCGCACAGGATTCAATATATTCCTTTAATCTTTCCAACGACCCTGACACACCTGTCACCCGTGGAAATTTATTGCGTACAGCTTCGTATGAAGCATTGGATGAATTGACCATCCAGTGGAAAGGGGTGCCCGGTTTTGTTCCTGCCCGCTATTCCACATATTTCTGGATGCCCCTCCCTGAACATGCCTGGAGCGGATTCAAAGCTGCTGATCTGCTGGAAGCGGATATTTCAGCAAAAAGTCCCATTGGCTGGGGTCCTTATATCATTTCGGAATGGGTAAAGGGAGACCATATCACTCTCACGAAAAATCCCTATTATTTTCGATCAGCAGAAGGCTTACCAAAATTTGATACCCTGGTGTACCGCTTCCTGGGGCAGCCAGCAGATAATAACATCGAAGCCCTCTTGAGCGGCGAATGTGATCTGGTAGATGACACAACCCTCCTCGACGAACAGTTGGAACTGATCCTCGAATTGCAACAGGCTGGCAAGCTCAAAGCTTATACCAGCCTTGGACCAGAACTGGATCTGATCAGTTTTGGTATCAAGCCTGCTTCGTATGATGATGGTTATTACCCAGCACAGGGAGATCGTCCGGATTTCTTCAGTGATGTAAGAACACGAAATGCGTTTATTCAATGCATGGATCGAGGTTCCATTCAACAGGCAGTATTGTTTGGATTAAGTGATGTTCCCGCCAGTTTCTTGCCACCAGGCAGTACGCTGCTTGCAAAAGACCTTCAGGCAACCGCTTACGACCCCACTGCAGGAGCTTTACTGCTGGATGAAGTTGGCTGGAAAGACCTTGATGGCGACCCTGCAACTCCGCGTACTGCGGTTGGAGTGGCTGGCGTAGCAGATGGTACACCCCTGAGCGTTAAATATGCCACATCTACGGCACCTGTACGTCAGACGATGGCAAAGATTCTGGCAGATTCGATGACCCAATGCGGGATCCAGGTGGAAGTCCAATATTACGAGCCGGCTGACCTGTATGCCGCGGGTCCTGATGGTGTTGCGTTTGGGAGAAATTTCGACCTGTTGGAATGGGGATATGTGCCCAACTGTTCCACCTTTGCATCCTGGCAGATTCCAACCGCAGCGAACAACTGGATTGGGGTGAATATTGCTGGTTACAGCAACACTTCTTATGATCAGGCATGCCAGGCAGCATCGCAGGTCGGTTCAGCAGATATTGCCACACAGCAAACCCTCTACGCCGGGTTGCAGCAAACATTGGCACAGGATATGCCATTCGTTCCGCTTTTCTTCCATCCTCACATTGCCGTAAGCCGCACTGACCTGTGTGGATTCAAGATGGACAGCAGCGCGCGATCTTCTTTATGGGGAATTGAGAATTACACCATCGCACAGGGATGTACTGACTGACCCGTAGATGTTCAAATAAATTTTTCACCCCAGGGATAGAGCTTCTACCCTGGGGTGTATTTTTGTTTTTTTATTTAGTGTAAAATGATGAGTATGCATCGCATATTGATCGTTGACGACGTGTTGGAATTGGGTCGCTTCCTTCAAGCAACCCTGATCACCATGGATAAGACTCTCGACATCCGTGTAATGGCAACTGCTGAAGAAGCGCTTCTTGAAGTGACCCGGCAGGCAGTTGACCTTTTGGTTACCGAAGTACGGCTGCCAGGGATTTCGGGTATTGATCTTGTGAGAAGGATCCGCAGCAGGTTTCCGCAGGTGAAAGTGATCTTTATTTCATCCCTCACCAATAAGAAGATAGACCTGCAGATTGAAGAGCTACATGCAGATGCATACTTCCACAAGCCAATGCAGATCCCGCAATTTTTAGAAGCCACCGCTCGCGTCCTGGGTATCCAACCCGCCTGGGAACTGGAAGAAGAAACCTTCGAAACCGGAGAAAATCTCTCCGACTGCCTGGCACATCTTCAAAAGACACTGAATGGAAACGGGGTTTACTTGCTGGATGATCACGGCAGGCTGATCGCCCAAACAGGTATTGATGCAGGACAGATACTTGAAAAGATGGTCCCTTCACTGATGTCTGCTATGAATGCCAACAGCCGCCTGGCTCGCATGCTCACCGAAAAACCAAAAGGATTTTCCTGCGTCATGGCAGGAGATAAGAATGACCTATTGTTTGCACCGGTAGGTGATTTTGTGCTGGTGGCGATCATCCCGGGTGGAACAGTCTCTTCCCATTCTGTTTTGGCGCATGCTGAGATGCTGCGGGCTCAAGAAGATGTTGCTGCCATTCTATCCGAAATGGGCATTCGGGTAACAGTTTCCCCAGAATTTCTCCCTGCTGTCGAAACGGACATGGAAGATCTGGAAAAGATTTCCATAGACCTGCCCAGGGTAGAGATGGAGGAAAAAGAAGAAGATATCTTCACACAAAAGTTGAACCAGGCTGCAAAAAACATGAATCGCCAGACTGCAGAGGAATTCTGGAACAACCAGGTAGCCAGCGGTAAATTCGAAGCAATGAACCCGGATATTCTCAACTATGAACAGGCAAAACAGTTGGGTATTGCACCTGTTGGAGAGGGGAAGGAAATTTCATCTGATGAAAATTGAGCGGTTGAGAAAGCAATTTTCACCCGCTCCATCTGTTCGTTTTCTTCATCTTATGTTAAAATGACCTTTCGTTGGGGCGTAGTGCAATGGCAGCACACCAGACTTTGGATCTGTGGATCTTGGTTCGAATCCAGGCGCCCCAGCCTGAAAGATGCTCTTTTACGGTGTGCCGCACCTCTTTGCAGGAAGAATACCCTGAAAAGCGTGCGGTTTTTTTTCAAAACTTATGGATGATGACCTACGCAGTATAACAGCGATCATATTAGCTGCCGGGCAAGGCACCCGGATGAAATCGAGCCTGCCAAAAGTACTTCATCAGGTGGCAGGAAAACCTCTTGTCATTCACGCAATTGAAAACACTCAATCTGTCATTACAGAAAAACCTGTCGTGGTGATCGGTCATGGTGCAGATCAGGTTCGCACTGTGGTGGGAGATCGTGCCCGCTTTGCGATCCAGCATCCTCAACTTGGCACCGCACATGCTGTGCAGGCTGCCAAAGAAGCTCTTGCAGGTTTTCATGGCTTGATCCTGGTTTTCTATGCGGATATGCCCCTTTTTACTAAAGAAACCATGCAACGCCTGGTGAATACCCAAAGCAGCAATCCAGGTGTGATGACAATGCTTTCTGTTTTCATGGATGACCCACATGGATTTGGGCGGGTGGTAAGAAATACCGATGGCTCAGTGCAGGCGATCGTCGAAGAAGCCCAGGCAGATGTTGAGATTCGAAAAATTCATGAGCTTAATGTAGGTGCGTACTGCTTTCGCTCTGAATGGTTATGGACTGCGCTGGATCGGATCAGGGTTTCTCCGAAAGGAGAATATTACCTGACAGATACCGTGGAGCTGGCAGTTCGTGAAAATCAGCGGGTGGAATGTGTGGTGCTGGATGATCCACGGGAAGCCATTGGCATCAACACGCGGGTGCATCTGGCGGAAGCTGAAGCCATTTTGCGTCAGCGTATCAACCAGCGCTGGATGCTATCTGGGGTCACAATGATCGACCCGGAAACCACCTATATTGATCAGGATGTGATCCTCGATCCTGAGACGATCATTTATCCCAATACCCATCTATATGGAAATACTCACATTGGCACTGGTTGCAAGATTGGACCATCTGTATATCTATGGAACACGGTTATTGAAAACAATTGCACTCTTGGACCGGAAGTTGCAATTCGCAATACTACGGTGAAAGCCAACCAGACAATCCAATTTGCGATGATGGATGAAGATCAAAATATTTTAGATATCGAATGAATCTCTTTTAAAATGAAAGGAAGATAATTCCTTTTTCAAGGAAAACATGAACGTTCACACTTTAGGAATATTAGTCGCCATTTTTTTTGTGCTAGACCTGTTCTTTGTAGCGCTGCGGGCAAGTTTCATTTATGCCCGTATCCCTCATCTGGGGAATTTGCGCGAGAAAAACCCCGAAGCGGTTGAACGCACACTGAAATTTCTTGAAAGACCTCATCTTACTGCAACATTGCGAATATTCGTAGTTTTTTGCCATTTTCTGCTGGCTGGCAGTATTGCTTTACTGTTTATGCAGCTATTTTTGGCATCGAACAACCTTTGGATACCTCTCCTGTTGTTACTGGTGGTAGTTATCATCCTTCAAATTATCGAATTTGGTCTTGAAGGAAGGGTATTGCGAAATGTTGAATCCTGGGCAATAAACCTGACAGGCATGGGGAAATTCGTTGATTTCCTGATCCGTCCCATATCCGCTTTACTTATGGTAGCCCTTGGCAAACCAGAAGCATTACAGCGTTCGCTTGGTTCAGTGACTGATGATGAACTACGTAATTGGGTAGAAACCGGGCAAACTGAAGGCACCCTTGAGCAGGATGAACGCAAGATGATCTATTCCATCTTTCAATTGGGAGATACGCTCAGCCGCGAGATTATGGTGCCGCGAATTGATGTAGCAGCTCTGGATGCCAATACTCCTCTGGAAGAAGCCATCCAGGTGGTGCGTGAATCGGGGCATTCACGCATGCCCGTTTATAACGAAGTGATCGATAACATCATTGGATTGTTATATGCGAAAGACCTGCTGGGAGCAGTAACTTCTGACCCAGCCAGGCGACCGGGTACGATCCGCAATCTGGTTCGTCCAGCATACTTCATCCCTGAAGCAAAGAAAGCTGACGAACTTCTCAGCGAAATGCTTTCACGCCGGGTTCACATGGCGATCGTCATCGACGAATATGGTGGCATGGCTGGATTGGTCACCCTGGAAGACATCGTAGAAGAGATCGTCGGCGAGATACGGGATGAATATGATCAGGGCGAAGAATTGCCCTATCAGAAAGTGAACGATCACGAATATATTTTCCAGGCGCGCATCGACCTGGATGATTTTAACGATATCACAGGTGCTCACCTGACCAAAGAAGTCGCAGATACTCTGGGGGGATGGTTATATGGAGAGATTGGGCGCGTTCCCACAGGCGGCGAGCAGGTGATGGTAGATGGCTGGCAATTAACCGTTGAGCAAATCAGTGGTAGACGTATTCGCAAGGTGCATGCAAGTAAAGAACCGGTAAAGCCTGAAAGTGAGGAAAATCATGAAGATTGATGAGCAGACCAAACAAATGGTGGTGCAGGCAGCCATTCAAGCCAGACGCTGGGCGTATGCGCCTTATTCAAAGTATGCCGTAGGTGCAGCAGTTTTGACCGAATCTGGCAAAATTTACGACGGCACGAATATCGAGAATGCAGCTTATCCCAGCAGTATTTGCGCTGAAAGAGTTGCCATGTTCAAAGCTGCTTCAGAAGGTGAACGCCATTTTGTAGCACTGGCAGTGGTAACAGATAACGCGGGTATGCCCTGCGGAGCCTGCCGACAGGTGATGGCAGAATTCGGTCTGGATATGCTGGTATGGATCGCCAATGAAAAAGGAACTGTCACCCGCGAGCTCACCGTCTCTGATCTGCTTCCTGGTGCATTCACAGGTGCTGATCTTCCCGAGAAATCATAATCACTGCTTTTGAATTAAAGAAAAGGAGACAGCCGTGCCGCGCAGTGAACGTTCACAGCGAGTGGAGGCAATCATCTTGCGTCACAGCGATTGGGGCGAAGCTGACCGACTGCTCGTGTTATACACCCTCGAAAAAGGCAAGCTACGCGCCATCGCCAAGGGTATCCGGCGCATTCAATCGCGTAAGGCAGGGCACCTGGAGCCTTTCACCCGCAGTACAGTGCAACTTGCAGCGGGTCGTGATTTTTGGTTGGTTACTCAGGCTGAGACTGTAGCGTTTTATCCATCTTTGACCAATGATCTTTTGCGTACGGGTTATGCAGCTTATATCATCGAGCTGGTAGACCGATTTGCCGTCGAAGAAGGTCAGAACTCTACATTATTTAATCTCCTCGCCGACACCCTGCGGCGAATTGCAGAAGAACCAGATCCTTTTCTAGCGGTCCGGTATGGCGAAATCCAGATGTTGGAGCAGTTTGGCTTCAGACCAGAATTATTTCACTGTGTGCAATGCAACAAAGGCATCCAAGCACAGGATCAGTTCTTTTCGGCAGAACAGGGAGGAGTGCTCTGCCCTGAGTGCGGTCTATCTGTTACGGCTTGCAGGCCTGTATCCATGGAGGCGCTCCGTTTTATGCGCCATTTGCAGAGAAGTAATTATCTTACTGCAAAAAAGGCTGTCATTCCACAACCTGTACGGATTGAAATGGAGACGATTCTCCAGTATTACATCACATATATATTAGAACGCAAGTTAAACACGCCAGAATTCCTGCGGCAGGTGAAACGCAATGTCTCGCAATAGGATTAAATAATGAAGAATTCATTTATAATTTTCATTAAACAGAAGGATTTATAGAATCTAATCCCCTTAGAGGTACCTATGTTTGATAGTGTTATGAAACGTAAGCAAGATGAGCAAAAATATATCGCTGAGGGGCGTATGCCGCCCGGTCAATCTTTTACCCAGCGTTTTCCGGTGTTACATTATGGTCCCGTTCCCTCCTTTAACCCAGACACCTGGGATTTCAAAGTCTGGGGGCAGGTAGAAAAACCTTTACGCCTGACCTGGGAAGAATTCCAGCAGCTACCCCGCACAAAATTAACGATGGACATTCATTGCGTTACCCGCTGGAGCAAATTCGACACCCTTTGGGAAGGGGTATCAGTACGTACATTAATAGAACTGGGTCTGGTAAAACCTCTGTCCACTGCGAAATTCGTGCTGCAGCATGCTGAGTTTGGGTTTACTGCCAACCTGCCGATTGAAATCGTTCTGGCAGAAAATTTCCTGCTGGCTACTCATTATGACGGAGTGCCTCTCACCCCAGATCATGGCTACCCGCTGCGTGGTGTGGTTGGTGCCCTTCCTGAAAAACTCGAAGTAAAAACCCCCTACTTTTGGAAAGGTGCTAAATGGCTGCGTGGGCTGGAATTCATGGGAGAGGATAAGCTGGGTTTCTGGGAGGAAGCCGGTTATCACAATGAAGCAGATATCTGGAAAGAGCAACGGATTGCAGGTGAATAGGAAAAAGTGAACGCCATAAGCTGGCGTTTTCTTTTTCTATGCGATTAAGGTAATATAAATGTATGGATGAGCTGATCAATCAGTTGGTCCAATCTATCCAGCCCGATATCGTGACATGGGTTATTTTCCCGCTGGCAATTTTTCTTGCGCGTTTGATGGATGTTTCATTGGGTACCATGCGCATCATTTTTACTGCCCGCGGAAAATATCTGGTGGCACCGCTACTGGGTTTTGTAGAAGTCTTCATCTGGATCGTAGCTGTCAGCCAGTTGGTGCGGAATATCCATAATCTAATCGCATACCTTGCGTATGCGGCTGGTTTTGCAGCTGGCACTTTCATAGGATTACAGATCGAACGCAAGTTGGCAATTGGCAAACTAATGCTGCACATCATTGTGCAATCAGGGGCTGAAGAACTGGCTTTTAAACTACACGCAAAGAATTATGGGGTAACTACACTGGACGCTCAGGGTTCAGCAGGCGCAGTGAAATTGATCTACACCATCATTAATCGGCGAGATCTTAAAGATGTAGAAACTATCATCCACGAAGTAAATCCAAAAGCGTTCATCTCGGTAGAAGAGGTCAGCGAAACACAGGCAGGGATTTTTCCAGCACGTCCCTCCCTTCTACACGATTCTCTGTTGGGTAGAAAAAACAAGTAGCATTTCCATCATTCTTCCATAATGCATATAGAAGAATATTGGTAATGACGTATTCACACGCTCGTTCACCTCTTGACAAATCCTCACAATTGTATACAATTATGTCAATGATACAATTATACAATTGTACAAAGATACTTTATAGGAGGAGCAAATGTGAACGAAGCTTTCCAAAAGATGAAACTAGATTTCCGCTCCAGTATTCCTATTTATCTGCAGATCGTTGAGCAGATACAACATTTGATAGCATCAGGTGTACTGAAGAAAGGAGATCAACTTCCTACTGTACGAAACCTTGCGACAGAACTACGTGTGAACTTCAATACTGTTGCGCGTGCTTATCGTATTTTGGATGAAGAACGTATCATTTCAACACAACGCGGTCGGGGAACGTACATCTGGGAAGAGCCCGATGCAGCTACCATTGAACACCTGCGCCAGATGAGTTTAGAGGAATTAATTTCTCAGGCTTTTAAAAAAATTATCAGCCTGGGATACAACTCTGAGGAAGTGGCAGATGCGATGCAAAAAATAAAAAATATAGTCGCTTATCAAAATGAAAGCGCACAAGAATATTCAGAAATGCGAGGAGAGAATGCAAGATAAACAGACAAACCCAAAACCAGAAATCCAGGTATTCCAAAAGAAAGCCAAAATGCCTGACAATGTCCATATTAGCGCTCCAGGGGCGACCCTCTTTACCATTTTCTTTGCGGCAGGAATAGGCGGAGCCATCATCATGGATGAAAATGGCATTTCGGATACAACAATCCTGGCTTATTTCTTCCCATTCCTTTTGTTGTCATTCTTCTTCCTTTTCTCGCTCAAGGTTGCTCAACAGTGGGAGAAGGCGGTCGTATTACGTCTTGGAAAATTTCATGGCTTGCGTGGTCCAGGAATGTTTTGGATATTACCTATCATTGATACCACTCCAACCTGGATTGACCATCGCGTGATGGTTACTCCTTTCAATGCAGAAAAGACGCTTACCAAAGATACCGTTCCCGTAGATGTCGATGCGGTTCTGTTTTGGATGGTATGGGATGCAGAGAAAGCAGCATTGGAAGTAGAAAATTATCAATCGGCGATTACTTGGGCAGCTCAAACCGCGTTGCGCGAGATCATCGGTCAAATGCCTCTGGCTGATATTCTGGTCGGGCGCGCCAAAATGGATGAAGACTTGCAGAAGATCATCGATGAGCGGACTACCCCCTGGGGTATCTCGGTACAGAGTGTGGAAATTCGCGACGTGATCATCCCACAAGGGTTGGAAGATGCCATGAGCCGCCAGGCACAGGCAGAGCGCGAACGTCAGGCTCGTGTTATTTTGGGTGAGTCAGAAATGCAAATCGCCCACAGTTTTTCGACTGCATCAGAAGCATATGTGAATAATCCGACAGCACTTCACCTGCGAGCAATGAACATGTTGTTTGAAGGTCTCAAGGAAAAAGGAGCGCTTGTGATCGTACCAAGCAGTGCAGTGGACACAATGAATTTAGGTGGCTTGAGCGGAATGGTTTCGCTGGCGCAAAATTCCATTAAAGCTCAAGAAGAACCGGAAAAGAAGTAACAGGGCACGTTGGAAATACACCAATAAAAAGTTGCCCCGCCCCAAAAAGCGGGGCACATAATTACGTTTGGTTTGTCATAGCAAAAATACATTCACTGTATACAGATTGCCTCGGACCGCAAAAAACGCAGTCATCACAATGATAGCAGCTATGTCTTTGCGAACGAAGTAGAGCGATCTTAAAGGCAACAAAGGTAAATTACACTGATAATATACCAATATAGAAACCGGTAGTAAGCTTTTACGTATATTGATAAGGAAAAAATGAGCAATAAAATTACTTACATTATTACATTTGGTCTTGCCATGATCCTGATACTAGGTGGTCTGGTACTTCTCCCTCAACTTCCAGAACAGGTACCCTCACACTGGAACGAGCTTGGACAGGTAAATGGATATACTGGTAAATGGAATGCCATTTTGGTAATGCCTGCAATCATGGTGGGGATGATTATTCTTATGATCGTAATCCCCTCCATCGACCCTAAACGTGCAAATATTGCGTTATTCCGACCCCAGTACAACATTTTTATTGTTTGCATGACAATTTTTTTCAGTTATTTGCATATTTTGACTCTACTGGCGGGATTTGGAAAAAGAATTGACATGAATCGCATGCTCATCCCTGCCATAGGACTACTTTATATCGTGATGGGAGGTATTGTTCGGGTTGCAAAGAGAAACTATATGATCGGTATTCGCACCCCCTGGACACTGAACAGTGATTATGTTTGGGAAAAAACCCATCAGGTTGGAGGGATAGCCTTTATGGTTGCGGGAATTATCTGTTTTCTGGGCTTCCTGGTTCCAGATATTGCGTTTCTATTGATGATCATACCAGTTTTAGCAGTAGCTCTGGGAGTAATGGTTTATTCCTATATCCTTTGGCGGCAGGAAGAAAGAATCGGACATTAATACACTTCAACTTATTGTTTCACGTGAAACATCATTGGAAATGAAGCGAAATATTGCTAAGAGGTTTCACGTGAAACATTCAACTAGGAAAGAAAAAAAATGAATTCTACGATAGATGTATCAAGCAATACAGTTATTATGGCGGAAAAATTACGTTTCAATTACGGGAAACGAATAGCCGTCAACGACCTGACTTTTTCTGTTCAGCAAGGCGAAGTGGTCGGATTATTGGGACCAAATGGTGCGGGAAAAACCACCACCGTAAGAATATTGAATGGTCTTCTAAAACCAACAAATGGCTCAATCCGAGTTTTAGATTATGACCCGGTGACAAAAGGAGAGGAATTACGCCGAAAAACCGGTGTGCTGACCGAAACACCTGCCCTTTATGAACGTCTGACCGCCCGTCAAAACCTTCAATTCTTTGGCACAGTTGCAGGAATGTCTGATGAGTTACTGAAAACCAGTATCGAAGAAATATTAGGGATGTTTGAACTGACGGAGCGTGGAAACGATAAAGTATCCACGTATAGCAAGGGTATGAAGCAACGTCTTGCAATAGGTAGGGCGCTTTTACATCACCCTGATCTATTATTCCTGGATGAACCTACTTCGGGTCTGGATCCGGAAGCTTCGCAACAGGTTTTGGGTGTTATCGATTCATTACGTATGAAGAATGGGCATACCGTACTTCTCTGCACGCATAATCTTCTTGAAGCGCAACGCCTGTGTGATCGCGTTGTGATCATGCATCGTGGACGTCTATTGGCAATGGGCGCATTGGATGAGCTCCGCAAGAGGTACAGTGTTGGCTGCTGGGTAAAGTTACGCTTTGTACAAACCGTTTCTACAGAAAAACTACAAAATATTCTGAACTTTGAAGGAGTAAAATCGCTGGAAACGCTTCAGGAAAACGGTTTTCGCGTGCAAATTCATGATCAAAAAGTGATTCCATCAATCGTTGAGCGCCTTGTAAATAGTGGATTGCAGGTGATGGAAGTAAGTCCTGAGGAACAAAGTCTGGAAGAGATCTATTTTAAGCTTCAACAGGACGCAGAAGAGGTGGAATAATGAAAGCTAAAACAATTTTTGCTATAACAAAGAAAGATTTACTGGAAGTTAAACAGAATAAATCAGCCTGGGCGCCCATGATCATCGTGCCAATGATCTTTTGCATTGTGATCCCCCTGGCATTTCTCCTTTTACCCCGCCTGATCAATATGGCGCCTGAAGAAATGATGCCCTCATATCAACTGAAAGGATTTCTTGCGAATCTGCCTGCATCCATGACAGCTATTTTGACAGGGTTGGATGAGGTTCAAAGCATGCAAGTCTTGATTTTGGGTTATCTGTTCGCCCCTATGTTCCTTATCTTCCCTTTAATGATCTCAACCATCGTTGCATCAGAATCATTTGCAGGAGAACGGGAGCGGAAGACCATTGAGGCACTCCTTTACACTCCAGCAACAGATGCTGAATTGCTTGTTGGGAAAGTCATGGCAGCATTGATTCCATCTTTAGTAGTAAGTTGGGGCAGTTTTCTGCTATATGCGGTTGTTCTCAATGCGGCGGGGTTTTCAATTTTCAATCGGCTCTGGTTCCCAGTGCCATCCTGGTACCCGCTTATGTTCTGGATCACACCTGCGATTGCTCTGTTGGGAGTCGCTTTCACCGTTTTGATCTCATCTCGGACCCCTACATTCATGGGCGCCTACCAGACCAGTGGATCGTTGGTGATCATAGTTCTTGGCCTGGTAGCTGCACAGGCAACTGGGTTACTGTACCTCAGTGTGGGTATCAGCATGCTGGTTGGTTTGTTCCTTTGGTTGGTAGCCGGATTATTGACCCGGTATGCAATTCGTATTTTCAATCGAAGTAAATTACTCACAGAAGGTTAAACTATTTTTGTAAAGGACTTAGTCATGAATAATTCTCCTTTCTTTATAATTGCTATTGCCATTGAACTTGGTGTGCCGATCTTTCTTGCCATCTGGCTCACCAAACGATATAAATTTGGCTGGGGCGTGGTTGGAGTTGGTGTTTGCACATTCATCGCATCACAGATTATTCATATCCCGTTGCTTCAGGGATTGGGATATGCTTTTTCAGCGTTGGGCGTCAATTTTTCTGGTGGAATGGTTGGAACCATCTTATATGGTCTTTATCTTGGCTTGATGGCGGGAATCTGCGAAGAACCAATGCGGTATCTGGGTTTCGTTCTGCTTAAAAAACGTGCCAAACCAGCAGAAGCGGGCATCCTTGCTGGTGTTGGGCACGGTGGAATTGAAAGCATCATCATCGGTGTTTCTGTTCTTTCGACTTTCATCGCAATGCGCCTTGCATCACAGGGCACAGCAGTACCCGGCATCACTCCCGATATGGTTACGGGGTATAACAGCACAGCCTGGTATCTGCCCTTATTAGGCGGGTTGGAACGAATTACGACGATCATTCTGCACATTACATTGTCGATGCTGGTATGGCGTTCTGTGCAGAAACACGAAATTGCCTGGCTGGTACTGGCAATCGCTTATCACATGCTCGTCGATTCGTCTGCAGTGATCCTGGGTCAGTCAGGAGTAAATACCATTCTTATCGAAGGCGTTTTTGTCGTATTTGCTGTTGTAAACATCTGGCTCCTGACCCGCATGAAGAAGAATTGGAAACAGGTGGAACCTGTGATCGAAGCGTTACCAGAACATTAGTTCTATATTAGTATGACGGTACAATGCTTAGAAGAGTTTTATAGTAAAGATTCGTAGTAATTCTTTATAGAATTGCCATAGTAATTCTTGACATTGTGTGATATACTGTATTTATCAATCGCACGGGTGCCCCCCTCACCCGGGCGATTGATGTTTTAAAGCACTTTTACAGGAACTTCTCATCTAAATATTTCGTCGCTAATTTGTGAGGTAAAGATGAAGGGCATTCCTTTGTTCATCATTTTCATCGCATGCTTAATCCTGACAGGTTGCCTGCCCATTGTAACAACAGCACTTCCTCTTACCCCCACTGATACCATTTTGCCTGTCACACAAACACAAGAAACAATCTCCCTTCTATCAGAGACTTTTCCCTCTACCACCATAACCATTATTTCTCCCATAAAAACAGAACAACCCATCTCTACTGCTCCGCAGACAATCCAGATATATTTAATCGCTATAGCAGATAACGGCATTTCTGGTAAGAAAATTGGTTGCGATGATAGTGTGGTACCGGTAATCGTCGAAATTCCCCAAACCAAAGCTGTTCTGCAGACAGCTATGGATCAACTGCTTCAACTGAAATCCATTTATTATGGCGAATCAGGTCTCTATAATGCGTTATACCAATCAGATCTTCAAGTCGAGAAGATTACTTTAAAGAATGGGAATGCTGAGATCTACCTGACAGGCTCGATGATGATTGGGGGTGAATGTGACAATCCGCGCGTCGAAGCTCAACTAAATGAAACAGCCTTACAGTTTTCAACCGTGAAAACAGTTACAATATATATCAATGGGATATTGCTGAAAGACGCTCTGTCGTTGAAATAAGGTTTGCCCAGCCAGACGTTTTTCTCATATCCAACCGGTTCACCCGGAAAATTACCTATGGGAGTATGAAATGACAACCCTTACTACTTCAGCACATTATTTCACGACTAAAGGTCCTGACAATACCTTGGATACTTTAAAGCTGGCTCGTGCGCGCATGGACGAATTGAACATTCCGGTAGCATTGGTGGCAACCACTAATGGAGATGCTGGGGCGAAAGCAGTAGAGGTATTTCGTGGTCGCAAGCTCATCTGCGTCAGCCATGTCACCGGATTTGTCAGCCCGGATACCCAGGAGTTAACCCCTGAAAACCGATCCGTGATCGAAGCTGCCGGGGTTCCCATTCTGACCGCTGCCCATGCTTTTGCGGGGATCGATCGGGCGATCCGTGGCAAATTTTCCACCATGGAACCTATAGAATTGATGGCAAACACATTGCGTCTGTTTTGTGAGGGAATGAAGGTCTCAGTAGAAATTGCACTTATGGCAGCCGATGCAGGGTTGATCCGTACCGATAAGCCTGTGATCTGCGTTGCGGGAACCTCTCACGGATCAGATACCGCAGTGATCCTGAAACCATCCAACGCCCACACATTCTTTGATCTGAAGATCATCGAGATCGTGTGTATGCCTTCGCCGCTACATCCAGCTATTCATTTGGAAAAATAGCCTTACCTAAAATAATCCTTTCGACAGGAACAGGTGATCATGCCATTTTCTTTGTTTCTCGGTTTAGGAGCAGCACTGGCTTTATTACAAATATATCGGCACAACTCCTTGAAAGAATCCTCACGTTGGGTAGATGGCGGGGTATTAGTCATGGTAGGGGCGCTGTTGGGAGCGCGTTTTGCCTTCGCAATTCTGCATTTTTCTTACTATAAGGAACATCTGCTTGAAACATTGCAGTTCTGGCAGGGTGGATTGTCTGTATATGGTGCTCTGATCGGTGGACTGCTGGTAGCTGGCATCCTGGCGATTGTATGGAAACAACGCTTTTTGATAGTATGTGACCGGATTGTCCCTATGATCCCGCCTCTTGCGATTTTCGTTTGTCTGGGGTGCTGGCAATCTGGAGTGGCGTATGGCAACCTGGCACCTGAAAACGCCTGGTGGGGATTACCCACTCTGGATGAAAGTGGCGCCATGCTCGAACGAGTTCCCCTGCAGATTATGGCAGCAATGGTCATTTTGGTTTATTATGGCGTTCTGGAGCTGCATCCACCTGCTTTTCTCTTGCCCGGTATGAAATCCATCGTGTATTTTTCTGGGCTGGCAGTGGTATTGATGGCGGGTAGCTTGCTGCGTGCGGATGCATCACCCATGAAGGCAGGTCTGCGGCTGGATTCATGGGCTGCATTGATCTTTATGTTGTTAATTTTCATTGAGGCTCTGTATGCAAGTCTGCCGCGTCCTGCAGGATCGACAGAGTTGGATAAAAAATAATGTATTATGGATAGTAGAAAAATTTTTGTAACTATGGAGTAAAACCATGCGTTTGGCTCTAGTACAGATGAACACTACATTGGGAAGAGAAGACAAGAATCTCGCCAGACATCTGGAATATATCGAGCAGGCAAAAAACGAAAACGCCGATCTGATCATCTTTCCGGAGCTTTCACTGACCGGATATGTGCTGCAGGACCTGGTGCCAACTGTTGCGCACCATCCCACTGCCGATGACCCCATTTTTGCACCGCTGTTGGAAGCCAGCCAAAAAATTGACATGGTGGTTGGTTTTGTCGAAGAGGATGAACGTAACCGCTTCTATATTGCGGCTGCTTACCTTTCCGGGGGAAAAGTAAGCCACGTGCACCGCAAGGTGTACCTGCCCACCTACGGTTTGTTTGATGAGGGTCGTTTCTTTGCCTGGGGTGATCAGGTGCGGGCGTTCGATACCCGTTTTGGCAGGGTCGGTATGCTCATCTGCGAAGATTTCTGGCACGCGTCACCTCCTTACCTGCTCTGGCTGGATGGCGCAGATTTGCTGATCTTTGTCTCTTCTTCGCCTGGTCGGGGATTGACTGCTGACCCGGTATTGGAAAACGTTCATTGGATCAGGCAGATCAACCAGGCATATGCCAGTTTGTTTACCTCTTTTGTCTTTTATACAAACCGTGTGGGGTACGAAGATGGATTGAATTTTCCAGGTGGGGCAGCAGTGGTTGACCCCAACGGCATCCTGCTTGCAGAAGCTCCCCATCATGATGAGCATATGCTGATCACCGAGGTAGACCTGAACCAATTACACCGCACACGTGCCCGCCTGCCGCTGCTGCGAGATGAGCGTACAGCGCTGGTGCAACGTGAATTAAATCGTATTTTAAGTGACCAGACCCGCGACAATGTTCGCTGAAGGACGGGGCATGATGGAAGAAATTTCCCTGAAAATCGATACCGACCTGGCTCGCAAAATCCTGACTGGTTTCATCAAGAGTGAGATCAACCGCATGGGCTTTACCCGCGGGTTGGTAGGGCTTTCGGGTGGGCTTGATTCTGCGCTCTCGTGTTACCTAGCTGCTGAAGCGCTCGGACCCGAAAATGTGCTTGCCATCCGCATGCCCTATTCAGGCTCTTCGCAGGCATCGATGGACGACGCCCAGAGTGTGATCGAAGCAACCGGTGTTCAGTCCATGACTATCCCCATTACCGAGATGGTCGATCCATTGATCAACCGCTTCCCAGAAATGAGCCCGCTACGCAAAGGCAACATCATGGCGCGCCAGCGGATGATCGTGCTGTATGACCAATCAGCCGCTTTCAATGGGCTGGTGATCGGTACCGGAAATAAAACCGAAATCCTATTGGGATATTCCACCGTATACGGCGATGCCGCTTGCGCCCTGAACCCCCTGGGTGATCTCTATAAAACCCAGGTACGCCAACTTTCTAAAGCAATGGGGGTGCCGGGTGCGGTGCTCGAAAAAGCCCCCACCGCTGACCTGTGGGCGGGGCAGACCGATGAGGGCGAACTGGGATATACCTATGCTGAAGTTGATCGGCTGCTTTACCTGTTGATTGACCAGCGTTTCACCCCCTCCGAATGCGTGGCAGCAGGCTTTGGCGAGAGTTTCGTGCACTCTGTGGTCGAGCGGGTACGCCGCAATCAGTTCAAGCGGGTGCTGCCACCGGTTGCCAAGTTGAGCAACCGCACCATCGGGTATGACTTTCTCTACCTGCGTGACTGGGGAACGTAAGGAACCTTTTATCCCCCCAGTTCACCCCATTCGTTCAAGAGCCCATCCAGTTTCTTTTGTATCTTTAGGTAATTCTGCCCCAGCTTCTGAACCATGCCGGCATCCACAGGCGGGTTCTCAAGTTGGCGGCCAATATCCGCCAATTCCCATTCTAGCTTTGTGATCTCTTCTTCCAGGGCGCTTTGCTTTTCCTGCAGGCGCTTAAGCTGGTGCTTGCTTATACCCTTTTCAACGGCGTCGTGGTGGGTGATCGCGGGTTCCACCATTTTCACGGGGGTGACCTGTCCCTGCTGCAAGAAAGTGCGATATTCACTGTAGGTGCCTTTGAAGGTACGCAACCGATGCTCGTTGGGGATCACTTCCCAAATCTGAGTCGCCAGCACGTCTATCAGGTAGCGGTCATGCGAAACGAGCAGGATCGTGCCGCCAAATTCAGCCAGCACACGCTGCAGTATTTCCTGCGAGGGCAGGTCGAGGTGATTGGTAGGTTCATCCAATAACAGCAGGTTGGCACCCTGCATGGCTAACCGCGCCAGCGCCAGCCGTCCACGTTCACCACCCGAGAGCACATCCACCGTTTTATAGACATCATCGCCGGTGAACAGGAACCTTGCCAGGTAATCGCGCACTTCGCCAGGCAGCATTTTCGGCGCAAGCTCTTCGATCTCCTGCATCAATGTCAATTCCGGTTTTAGATCCTCATGCGCCTGAGCAAAGTAGCCAATCTTCAAACTGGCGCCCATTCGTACTTCACCAGCCAGTGGCGGGATCTGTTCAAGCAATGTTTTTAGGAAGGTGGTCTTGCCCGCGCCATTGGGACCGATCACAGCTGCGCATTCACCGCGCTTTAACAACAGGTCGGGGGCTTCGAAGAGCACTTGATGATCATCCTGGTATCCCACTTTCAGGTCGAAAGTGCGCAGCACCAGGTCGCCGGCGCGCAGGTTGGTTTGCATCTTCAATCGAATGGTCTTTGTGTGTTGGGGTGGCGCCAGGCGGGCTTCCACCAGCAACCGCTCCAGCCGCTTCAGGCGTCCTTGTGCCTGGCGGGTATTCTGCCCTGCCATGTTCCGCCGTATATATTCTTCTTCTTTTTCGATGAACTCCTGCTGGCTCTGGTACTCGATCAAGGCGCGTTCATAGCGTTCTTCTCGCTGCATCAGGAATGCACTGTAATTCCCGTGATACACTTCCAGTGCGGGGGTCATCTCCCAGATGGTATTCACCACCCGGTCGAGGAAGTACCGGTCGTGGCTTACCAACAGTACACCGCCATCCCATTCCGACAGATAATCCTCCAACCATTCCACCGCCTGAATATCCAGATGGTTGGTTGGTTCATCCAGCAGCAATAGATCGGGATTATCAAGCAGCAGCTTTGCCAGGTAGGCGCGGGTACGCTGCCCGCCCGAAAGCTGAGTTACGGGGCGTTTCTCATCATCGCGGTCAAAACCCAACCCTGCGAGCGTCTGCCGGATGCGCAGTTCATAGGTGTAGCCTCCCAAAGCCTCAAATTCTGCCTGAAGCTTGCCATATGTAGGAATAATCTGCTCCGGGTCACTAGATTCAGACATCTGGTGTTCCAGAGACTCCAGCTCCTTTTGCTTTTCGATCAACGGAGCAAACACTGTCAGGCATTCGTCCCATAAGGTATTATTTGAATCCAATGAGGCTTCTTGTGGAAGATATCCGATACGAATACCGCGGGCGCGAACAATTTTTCCACCGCTGGGATCCTCTAATCCCAGAAGAATTCGCAGCAGCGTGGTTTTCCCTACCCCATTTGGTCCCACCATTCCGATGCGGGCGCGCTGCGGAATACTGAGAGATATGCCAGAAAAAATATCCTCAGAGCCAAAGGATTTGGAAAGGTTGGTGGCGTGTAATAGAGACATTTCGACCCTCGTCGAAGTATACCATAGCGATTTTCTAAAGGAATTATTTTGAGTATCTATATATGAAGAATGTGGTACACTCACATCCGTTATGGATGAAAAAAGTCTAAACACTCTGGAATTTTCAAAAATACGCGAAAAGCTGGCGGGATACGCTGCTTTCAGCCTTTCAGCTCAACTGGCGCGGGAACTGCTACCTACTTCTTCTCTGGAAGAAGCACTGGAGCGGCAGGCGCAAACACGTGAAGCCCGTTATTTGCTCAGCGTTAACGATTCGGTTACTATTGGCGCTGCGAAAGATATCCTCCCATCTATTGATCTTGCCTGGCGCAATGGAGTTTTGGATGCCTCTGCGTTACTGGATGTAAAAAACACCCTGGTTTCTGCGCGCACCCTGACCCGTGTCTTTGCAAAAACTCCAGGGCTGTATCCATCATTACAAAAGATCGCTGAAGCCCTGCCACCACCTGCCGGGTTGGTTGATTCCATCAGTCGGGCTCTCTCCGATAAAGGAGAGATCTTGGATAGCGCTTCACCGAAACTTGCTTCCATTCGTTCAGAGCTGGGCATCGCGCATGAGCGGTTATTCTCCAAATTACAACGGATAATTAATGATCCAAAAAGCGCGCCGATGCTGCAAGAAGCATTGATCACCCAACGGAACGGGCGCTATGTCGTTCCCTTGCGGGCTGAATATAAAAGCAAGCTGCGTTCGATCGTGCATGACCAATCTGCTTCTGGGGCAACCTTTTTTGTTGAACCCCTGGCGGTGGTGGAGTTGAATAACAAATGGCGCGAGCTGCAGCTCGCTGAACAAGAAGAAGAAAGGCGCATCCTGGCAGATCTTTCTGCCCAGGTGGGCATACACGCAGATACATTGCGGAAAATGGTGAATGCCATTGCCCGTTTTGATCTGGCTTTGATGTGTGCTAAATACGCCGATGACCTACATGCTGCTGAACCCGAACTGGTTCCTGTGAAAACAGGGCGAGAGAACCATCCCGGCACCACTATCCGGTTGTACCAGGCACGTCACCCGCTGCTCGATCCGAGAAATGTTGTTCCGATCGATGTAGACCTGGATGAACAAACCTTTTCTCTGGTAATCACCGGACCAAACACTGGTGGAAAAACAGTTACTCTAAAAACCGTAGGGTTGCTGGTACTGATGGCTCAATCCGGGTTGCAAATACCTGCTCTTTCTGGTTCTACGTTGAGCATTTTTGAGGATGTGTTTGCAGATATCGGTGACGAACAATCCATCGAGCAGTCACTTTCGACGTTTTCAGCACATATTACCAATATCGCACGCATTTTAAAGGCTGCCGGGCAAACTACCCTGGTGGTTCTGGATGAACTAGGTGCGGGTACTGACCCGCAGGAAGGCGCCGCCCTGGCACGAGCATTACTAGATTTCCTTGTTCAGCGACATGTGCCCAACCTGGTAGCCACCCATTACCCTGAATTAAAGACGTATGCACACGTCACCCCGGGTGTGACCAATGCCAGTATGGAGTTTAACCTGAAAACCTTACGCCCCACCTATCACCTGATGATCGGGCTCCCTGGCAGGTCGAATGCTTTATTGATCGCAGAACGATTGGGGTTACCATCAGAAATACTGGCAGCAGCACGCTCAGAAATCCATCCAGATGAGCTTAAGGCAGATACCATGTTGGATGAAATTCACCGCCAGAGAGATATTGCACGCCAGGCTCGCAGCACAGCAGAAAAAGCCCGCCAGGATGCCGAGCGGATGCGCGCGGAACTGGCTGCAAAATTGGAAAAGATCGAAGATGAACGTCTTCAAACACTGGAAAAAGCCCGCGAACAGGCAGAAGATGAACTTGCAGACCTGAAAGTAGAACTTGACGAAGTACGGAAAGCTCTGCAAAAAGCCCGTCAGCCGTTGGAACAAGTAAAGAGCTTACAGCAAGAAGTAGAAAACATCGAAGATGTGGTGCAAAAACCGGTACGCCGGCAGGTGACTCCCTCTCCCCGCAGTGATGTGCTTCAGGTTGGCGAGAAAGTGCGTTTGCGTAGCTTGAACCTTTTAGGGAAAGTAACCAGCATCACTGGGGATATGGTCGAAGTGCAGGCAGGACCTTTACGAGCCAGAGCCCGGTTGGCGGATATTCAGCGTTTGAAACCCGAAGCGGAGGAAGAAGCTATCACAGAGGTTAGCAAATCTGGTACCAGTAAACCAGGTACTTTCGGGTTGCATGCCGCGCCAGGAATGGAACTCGATCTGCGAGGGCAGCGGGCTGAAGAAGCGCTGGAAGAGATGCGCAACCACATTGAAGCAGCTTACCTGGCTGGGCAACCTTTTATGCGTATCATCCATGGAAAAGGCACAGGCAGATTACGCCAGGTGATCCGCGATGAGTTAAAGCATTCTCCTCATGTGAGAGGTTTTGAAACCGGTCAGGAGAGTGAAGGGGGAGATGGTGTAACGGTCGCATTTATTAAGAATGACTAGAGACCATAAAAAAGGTCGTTAGCGGTAAAAAACCCCTCTCGCTAGCGACCTTTTTACACATAGCCCCTGTACTATGTGTAAGTGAAGGCTATGCATGGATTTTGTAACAATATAATAGCAATAAAATGTGGACAAATCGTGGACATTGTTATGCATCTCGTCTGTCGAAAATTCTTTTCTTAAATTTATTCAATAAACCCGAGATCGATGCCTCTTGAATTCCTTCGGTCATGTTTTCTATTTTCATATCGATCTCTTCAGCCTGAACCTGTTTTTCTCTCTTGTTGTGCGTTAATTCCCAGAGGATCCTTCTGCCATGTAGTTCCATCCAGACATGGTTAATTTCTATAGAATCATTTACAACCTGTTGGGCGAATGCTTTAGCTCTATCCAATTGATGATTATGTTTCGCCAGATGGCTCTTTATCAACTGAAGACACAATTTTGGAGCACGCATATCTGATGAGATAATATCTCGTTCGTAAATATCGATTAATTGTTGCCCTTCTTTGTCTTTTCCTGTGCGTATATACCAGAACACATCATATAGCTCGCCTAATAAATAAATGGATGCAAATTTTTTTGCTTGTGCTTCATTCAGAGCGGTTTTAACCATCTGGTCACCTCTCTGAATCTCTCCCAGGTATCTTAACATCATCCCAAAATGCAAGCGATTATCCAGCACTTCGAGGCTGTTGCTAAAAGAAGAAATGCCGTCTTCAAATTCCTTAATCGCCAACTTGTAAGCCCCAAGGCTGGAATATAGCTCACCACAAACAGTGTGCGCCGTACGGGAAACTTCAATACAGCTATATTTTCTTTCCAATTCCTTTATGGATTGCAGATGCTGCCAACACTCTGCTATTCTGCCCATCGCAAGTGCAGACCGGGCGATGATCAGATGGAGATACATCATCATCCTGCCATTTCGAAATGCTGTTGCCGATTCAAGGCTCTTACCGGCAGTACAGATTGCCTGTCGATAGTTACCAAGATAATATTGATTGATTGCGATCTGAATATTTGCCCCAATCTTTCCTATCTGATCAAATTCAAGATCGCTTCTTCTGAGATTTTCCTGCGCCATCTTGATGGATTCTGATGGCTTTCCAGTCAACGAAAGAATGAAAGCCAGCCCATTGGTTACTTCAATTTTTAAAGACAGGCACTCAGCGGGTTTTCCAGCATCTTCATAAATAAGCAATGCCTGACGATAAGCCTGCTCTGCCTGTGGATAATTGCTTATAAACATACTAGCTACCTGACAGTTTAAAAAAAGAAGGTTGAACGACATTGAATCTCCAATAAAATAGTTTTTGCGAAAGCATTTTATAAAACGGAGTAAGACAATG
>DAOUFE010000032.1:0-1894 GCA_034430215.1 Anaerolineaceae bacterium
GTAAAAAAGGATTGCAAAATGAACAAAGTAAAAACCGAATATAAACAAATGTTAGCCGCCACTGCAAAACGATTCTATGAAAAACGTCTTTCGCCTGCCTTTGACGCAGGGGATATTAGCATGCGAGACATGGATAGCGGACTGGTCTATGCATATCCAAATCCGAAAGGAAATTTTATGCTTTATAACTGGACCGAACTGAAACCGGAGAATATTGCGGTTTTGGACATGAAAGGGAACTTGGTCGAAAATGAGTATATTCCAACCTGCGAAATTCCCATGCATCTGGCAATTTATGAAGCACGTCCCGAAGTACAGGTGATACTGCATAGTCATCCCATCTGGTCCTCCATTTTTGCAGCATGCGGGAAGAATATCCCCCTATCTCTCGCTGAACAAGCAGTACATTTAGGTGGTGAGATCATCTGTGCAGAATATGGTCTGGTTGGATCGACCGACCTGGCAACTAAGGTAGTAAAAGCACTGGGGAAAGTCAACAAAGCAGCTCTTTTGAAAAATCATGGAACTGTTGTGATTGCTCAGAGCATTGAAGAAGCGTTTGCACTTTCTGACATCCTTGAACATGGTGCACAGATCGCTGTCTTTGGTCAAATTCTGGGTGGCGTGCTCAGTGTAGATGCTAACAATATTCTTGATCCATCTTTGTTAAAGTAAGTCTTCTCAATATTTCAAAAAAATGGGAGCAAAAAAATGACAAGTGTGGTGGTGAAGAAAAAAGACCAAACAAGAATTTGGTTGGATGAACAAGAGATATGCAGAGAATACTATGTAACTGATCGGATTACATTTGGTATGTCCGAATTGGCAATTGGTGCAGTTGGAGGACTGGATAAAGGCCATGCCGAAGCTGATGAAATATTTTACTGTGTGAAGGGCGAAGTTCTTTGTTTTGTGCCTGAAGAGAATTGTTACCATCATCTTTGTGAAGGCGACGCAATGCTGATTCCACAAGGGAAAGGCCATAAACTCTTCAATATTGGTGAAGAAAAAGCGATTCTAACTTGGTCATGTGCACCCCATCAATAGGACAAAACTATGTGTGAGCTTATTTTAGGAATTGATGTTGGCACAACTTCATTGAAATCTGCGGTTTATACCCTTGAAGGGCAGCAACTTGCTTCTGAAACCATTGAATACAGCCTCCTCACACCGAGAGCGGGCTATGTCGAAACCCCATGCAATATCTACCTGGAATCGATCAAAAGTAGCCTAGAAGCGTTGCGAGCAAAAAAAGGAATCGACACCAGGCAAATCAAGGTCATTGGCTTCTCAGTTCAAGGGGAAACCCTTTGCTTCCTGGATCAGAATGGAAAACCATTACGAAACGCGATTGTATGGATGGATAATCGCGCAGTTCCCCAAGCAGAAGCATTGCGCTCCAAATTTGGCAATGAACTATGCTACCAAATCACTGGTCAGATCAGTTTTGAACCATGTTGGCCAGCGGCCAAAGTACTATGGGTAAAAGAGAACGAACCAACTATTTTTGAGGAAACTAAGCACATTCTCCTGCTCGAAGATTACATCATCTATCAATTAACTGGACAATTTGTCGCAGAAGAATCCCTACTCACCTCAACCCTGTACTGGAATATTTCAACCAAACAGTATTGGAAGGAAATGTTGGATTTCATCGGCATCAGTTCGCAACTCCTGCCCCGCATCATGGAGTCAGGACAGTTAGTGGGAACAATCGTGCCGGAAATGGCAAAATACTTGGATATTTCAAGAGATGCAAAAATTTGCACTGGTTGTCTGGATCAAGCTGCCGCTGCAATCGGGGTAGGAAATATTTATCCGGGTATTTTCTCTGAAAATATCGGCGCTGCCTTAGCAATCTGTGTTCCAACAGAAACCTTAACGTATGATCCTA
>DAOUFE010000033.1:0-16584 GCA_034430215.1 Anaerolineaceae bacterium
CGACCTGGTGCAATTCTCAACCGTGGTGTTCTTCGAGATCGAATATTCACTCTATACGTTGTGGCAAAGCGTGCGACGTGTATGGCGTTTGGGACAGACCCAGCCGGTCAAAGCGATTTTCTCAGTTTACTCGTCAGCGATGGAAGCAACAGCGCTGGCCTTGATGGGAAAAAAGATGAAGGCCGCGCAGCTCGTTTACGGGGATGAGGTCGGAGGTGCGATTGTTCCGGAGGAAGAAAGCGATTTTCTCACTCAGCTTGCTCGTGATGTGCTGGAGGGCGCGAAGCTCTCTGACCTACAGACCTTGTTCGCTGATGATCTGCAAGTCAGCCACAATCCAATGGGCAGTTTGACGACCCCAAGCGCAGTGATCGTTCCGGGTCCAAAAGTGATGACTTGGGATGATTGGGTGAGCCAGAAGACAGTGGTGGTCAGGCGGACACGAAGAAAGGAGGTAGTACCGGAGGGTCAGTTGGGATTTGGAATTTAAATTTGTTAGAGCTGCCGTTTTTACTGGCAGCTCTTCAATTTTCTATCGCTTCTTTAGTTATTGGATTCTTCTTATTATTCAAATATCGGTAGTTGCCTTTTGGATACCATTTCGTAAAATCTGCAGGATCTTCATATCCTACGCCCACGAACAGATACCTTAAATCCATTCATTGTGCTTTGAATTAAGATATCTGGGGTGTAATGATGAAACAGTCGTTTCCAGATCGCTGATTGCTCAAATATTTCCAGGTCAGACGTAAGGAGATCTACTACTGATCTGGAGGCTAAAACAATAAGTTTTTTTCTAGGGCGAGAAATAGCAACATTCAGGCGATTCAAGTTGAGGAGAAAGTCCGCTTCATTGCGAACATAGTCCGGATCCGAAGCAGTTGCGGATACAATGATCACATCCCGCTCATCTCCCTGAAAGCGTTCAACGGTATCAATGGAGTTTACTTCTGCCAGGTTAGGAAATTCTGCTCTTAAAAGCGCTTTTTGCGCTCGATGAGGCACCACCACACCGATCCCGTTTCTCCCATCCAAACTCAAATGCTTTACACATGCATCAATCAAGGGACGTGTCAGTTCTAACTCAACCGGATTGAACTGTTGCGAAGCTTGTTCCGTGTGCTCAATTACGACGATAGGGTAATGTGGATCCAATACCGCATCAACGTAAGGTTGTAAGGGGGGTAATTGATTAATGATTTCCTTACGTCGAGAATGGAAGTTAATCCCATCTTTGGCATACACATTCGCCCTTAAGAATTCGGCGATCTGTTCGTGCAAACGGAAACTCTCATCAAGTTTGACTTGGGGAAAACCCCGGTCAACAAGCGTTTCAAAAAGCGAAACATAAGGTTTGTGTTCTGTCGCAGAGCGTTTTTTCTCATCTTTCCAAGGGTGTGCAATAATTGGCGGCATCTGTCGGTGGTCGCCAACCACAATCATGCTACCTAATGCTTTGAGGAAGCTGCCAGCAAGCACCCCTTCTGGCACACTCATTTGTGACGCTTCATCAATCACGACCAGATCAAAAGTTTTGGTTGTCCAATCAACATAACGGCCGCCTAACGCCCGATATTTCATTAAGTTATATGCACCGCCAGATGTGGCGCCAAAGACAACAAAAGGTTTTTGCAGTATGGGTTCAAGGTTTTGTTTTTGCTCAAATGCGTTCAACGCGTTCACGCCAGGGGCCACTGGATCGCCAGGATCATTGACAAGCTTATAAATCTCCAGGCTGCGTAATCCCTTTCCGCCAAATTGGTCGGAAGCAAATGAGCTTACTTGTTGGAGCGCGTGCGCCAGTGCTTGCAACTCTACGTTGATTGCATTATGTGTTTTGCATGAAATTAATACACGGCAAGGTTTACCCTGCACTGCCGCCGCGGCAACACGGGCCAGAATAGCCCAGGCTAATGTATAGCTTTTTCCAGTACCAGGAGGCCCCTGTACCAGGACCAAAGGTTTATTGTAATGTCCAGCAATGGCTTCATGCTGCCGTTGAGTCAGTTTGCGGTTCCGATTCTTTAGGTATGCATCAATCAGGTCTGCGAATCGCCGATAAAACTCCCCAAGATTCGGATTGAGTTCTCGCTCGACAGGTGTTTCTCTCAACCAGTTGAAGAATGTATTGCCGTCTACGTTTGCCAACGCATCCAGGATCTTATCAGCATTGAGATCATCAGACATTGGGTCAATCGTATAAAAACCGCCGGCTGACGGCTCGAGACGATTATTGTGGAAATAGCGAAAATCGCCATCCGGGAAGGTAATTCCAAGTAATTGAAGCACAACCTCATCTTTGCCAATGGCCTCGACGATTGCAAGCCTGCCATGCTTGATCTGATTCCCCGAAATCTTTTGATCGCTGGGATTGAATACAACCCAGTCGCCTTCCTTAAGCTTACAGGAATTCATGATAAGAACCGGATCCAACCCAAGCGCGCCAAATTCAGGGTGAAACTGGTAGAGATTATTCCCAACTCTCCCGATGAACTTCAGGAGCATTGCCAGCCCACCCTGAACTCTGCGCTCGATTGGCAAACTGTAATTCAACAAGTTAGCTTGCAGCGCAGTATGATGTTCCATGTACAGAAACTCTCGCAGGCTTTGCACAAGGTCCACCGGATCGGCGCCGCCAGAAAGCGCAGGTAAGTAAAGTGGCTGTTTATCCAGGAAACGGGCTTTTGTTTTGAATGAAGACTCAATTTTTGCCAGTGCTCGTACACGCATTGCTGCAAATGAGGTCAACATCTCCAGATTGACCTGGCGGAAGGGTTCTAACAGGCGAGAATCTTCCTTGCTTTCTGGGAGGCAATTCCATGCAGCATAGGCATACTCTAAAGGAATTTGCGAGTTGAAACGACTGGCTGCCTCAATCGCGAACCTACCCTTTTCATTCTCCTGGCCTTTGCTTGGGATGATATGGCCATCCTCTTCACGGGTCACGTTCCGCCGATTGTCGAACATGCGAGCGCGAAAGAGAGAGTAATACTCATATTTCTCGTCTTTCCAATCGAAGCCCCTCCAGCGGGCCACATCATGGAGCGGAGCGCACACGCGTCCCGAGTTCAACCTCTCTTGAACTTCATCCGCCAGGAATGAAATAATGGGTTGTGTAAGTGCCGGGCTTTGCGTAAGTAAATCAAAAAAAGCCGGGACAGAAGCAACGGCTGTTAGGTGACGCTTGAGAGCTTCCAACAACACGGTTTGATCATAACGGTTGTAGCAGTACAGGTGGACAGGCGCTTGCTCGTTTTCGGAGACTTGCCGCATCGCCCCAATCACTTGGCGCACCCAATCAATTAACAACGATTTTTCAACAGCATCGTTTGGCGGACTATCCGCACACGAGATAACAACTTTCTCACCCCTCGGGCCGATGACCAAGGCGCTGATCATGTAGACACGGTCTTGCAGATAATCTCTTTGGGCATCGAAGAATATTTTTACTAAATTGGGATATTCCTCATCACTCGGCAATGTTCCAAATCCCGAACCAACCAAATAAGAGCGATAATCAGCGTTGGGGTCAAAATGCCGCAAAGCCGCTTTGGCGCGCTGGACAAGGAATGGCAGGTTGGGCGCCACTGGCCAACGGTTATTGAGTATGTCCAGTCGAGATTGTTCAGAACTGGCATTTTGCAATTCATAGCTTCCTTGCGGGGGTAAGTCCATGAGCCTGGCCAGTTCAGGCAATGTTGTAATCCCCACATCGTTGAGCACTCTCTTTTCAACAGCCGTAATGTGAGGGGTTAACGCAACATCGAGCCGTTCTGCCGAATCATACATGCATAAGGCGTTATAAAGACATCCATCACACTTGTAGCTCAAGTGATAGAAGGCGTCTTCAAAAGGCTGGTTAGCCACGCGCTTGACTACCGCGTCTTCATGGACAACCAGGCGATCAAGGATAGATAGATAAGTATCAAGGTCAAAAGTGGGAGTATCTGGACCTAAGGTTGGATAACTGCCATTATCCTGCTTTGTTAGTATCGTTCCCCGAATATCTGCAAGTGGAATTTGATAATCCTTAGCCAGGGTCTGGATCATCCGGGCATAAATGGCGACTTGCAAGCGATGTTCGGTTTTCTCTTTGCGAGACGCCTTGATGTCGGCAATCAATACTTTTAAGCCGCCTTGTTTGTCACGCGACAGATGAATAACATCTGCGCGGCCGCTGCACACGTAGTCCCCAATGGGTGATTCCAGGGTTGGCTGGAACAGGATCGTAGGAGTTTTTACTTCGCGGAACCATCTCAGAGTTTCTTGAAGATCCTCTTTGTCCAGGTCAACAATTACTTCGCCCTTAGCTGCCAATTTTGCAGCGATATTTTGCTCAAAATCAGCGCCGGATTCTTTCAGCAGGGGAGTAAGAGGCTGGATGGTAATTCCCCATCGTTTCTCCAGACGTTCCACATCTGCTGGAACCAGTCGAAAACGCAGGTACCGCTCACAGTTTTCAAGGCGGATGTATTGACTCAAGCTGGTAGGATTTAACCGAGGCGTGCTCATGAGAGGCTATTCTTCACTTTCGGCCAATTCGATCAGATCGTAAGGCGTGCGCATGATTCCAATGTTGTTTTCAATCATCAGGTCCGCCAACTGCTCGCCGTTCATCAGACCAACCGGAATTTTGTCGGGTTTATTTGCTTCTTCGTAAGCGCCTTTGCTAAAGTCGCTAGTCGTGATGATTAATCCTTGTTCGTGGGTACTCAAACTGCCGCGCACTTGTTGTACGACTGGCGCCTGAATATTGTTTTTCCACTTCTTCACCTGGACGGCCATGCGTGTCCGAATGGACTCGCCCACAACAAGAGTCGCACGCACATCAATTCCCTTGTCACCGCTGTATGGTGTTACGATCACATCCTCAAATCCCATTGCTGCAAGCAGCAAGGCAATGAGCTTCTCAAACTCTCCCGCCGGCATTTCTTGCAAGCGCTCAAGTAGTTTCTTGCGGACTTCCTTGTTATGGCTCTCAATCATCCCTGCTAACCCCTGCGCCTCCCAAGCAGATAAACCAAGATAGCCTTTGCCGTGCATGATGAAGCGCGGCTGTTCGCCGCGCTTCTTTTTTCGCTCGATCTCGGTAATAACCTGGGCATACATCGTGGCAGCGGGCGTCAGCCCCTTGGTTGAAATTAGATGTAAATCAAGGGCTTTATCGGTGATTGTTTGGTAGTGCATGGGCTGCTTTGAAGCATCTTGCTGCAGGATATATTCGGCTGCGTCAGAAAAGGACATGGTTTTCGGTTGAACAACCGATGGCGGCTTTTCTTCAACGTTTGTTTCAGGTGTTGAATCCAAAATGGCCGGCGCCGTTTTGTTCAGCCCATACAGTGATTTTTCGAAATGTGCGAAGCGAGACTTTGCGCCGTGTTTACGAATATCTACTGAAAGCGTTGAACTAATCGTTTGTTCAGGGGTTTTCCCTTCCGTTGTCCACAATCCTTGCTCTAGAATTCTATGGGTTATTTCAGCAACAGATAAAGGTTGTCCTGCTTGCTGCAAAACCTGATATATGGCGTCCATAGCTTTCATGAGGGAGTGAACCTTTCTTGGAAGGGTGATTCTTCCTCGGATTTCCACCACTCAACAACGGTATCTGGCACAACCCGGTAGTCAATGCCAATCTGCTTGAAATGTTTCTTGGCGCAGAGAATCTTGCGCTTCTCGTGGGGGAAACGCAGCCCTTCCAACTCCTCTCTGCCTTTCGTTTCGCGTACCAATTCCAGGACAATCTTGCCATCAGGTGAATAGCGGGCAATGCCCCAATCGGGGTTGTAGTTACCAATCACCTTGGGGAACTGGATACGGAAGGAAGGAGGAAATTTGAAGTAAAAAACGACCTGGTCATCTTCAATCAGGCGGAATTGCACAAATCGTTTCTCTACGTCCGAGTCAATTTGCACCTGGTCATATAATCCGGCGGGACCAGCGTCAATGAGCTCACTTTGGGGAAATTCCTTTTGCGGTGGGAAGAGATCCTCCAAGTCGAACCCCCAGCTCAAGTCGGCTTTATCCAGGTAAAACTCGATTCGCTCGGAGACATGATCTGCCAGGGCATTGCTGACTTCACTGATGAATTGCCCGGCGAAGCCTTCCGGGTTGGCAAAAATAGATTGTTTTTTGCGATCGCTTAAACCCTTGAAAATCTGGTTGATCGTAGGGCGGGTAAGGCCTGTCTCACGCGCAGCGCGGTCAATGAGATTCGGTACAGGGTAGGTTTCCTTGGGAGCCATCACGGCGCGCTCAACCACTTTTTGCCCCTGCTCGCTTTGGAAGGTGATCGCCTGGTTCAAGCGCAGCTCGATATCCTTGCCAAAGACCACGTAGGAGTTCTCTCCATCTTCCACAATCCGTGAAATCTTGAAATCACGCAAGCGCTCATCCCGCATGCTTTCCGATAAGTCCGCCTTCACGGCATAGGTATTGGTGACGTTCATCTCGCCGCCATCCGTGTCTCGGCGGGAAATTTGAATCCGGGCTTTTTCGCCCGAAACCCGCTCCAGCTTGATGGTATATTCGGTCACCACGAAAGCGCCCTTCTCTACCACAATGACGGCTTGCGGGGTAGGCAGGTTGTTGAGCCGCTCAACACATCGTTCGATCAACGCCGGAGTGTCAATTTCAATTCGATAAGATGTTTTGCGCTGGAGCTTTGCCCAGAAATCCAGGAATGCCTGCTTGGCGAAGATCGCATCGTTGCGCTTTGCCGGCTGCTTGGCGCCGTTTCGCGGGGGCGGTGGCGGTGCGTCTCCGGCCTCCCGATACTCATCTTGAAGCCTGGCGGCGTAGGATTGGTAACTCTCATTGGCAATTACCGAGAGCAGGTTGACCTCCTCCTCGAAAACGCGGTCGCCGTTTTGGTTGACTGCCAGGCGCAGGCCGCGGCCAATCTCTTGCCGTTTTTTGATGTCTGAAACGGTCTGGTTCAGCGTGCAAATCTGAAAGACATTGGGGTTGTCCCAACCTTCTTTTAATGCCGAGTGCGCAAAGATAAAGCAGGTTTTCTTTAGCTCATCTCTGCCATCATAGAAAGACAACAATCGTTCCTTGTCTTTCATGATCAACTCGTAAGCTAGTTTCTCTGCATCCTTTTCTACGTTGGTTTTCTTTTCTTCATCCAGGGTCGTATCAATGGCGTCACCCTCGCCCTCGCCTTTCTTGGGCTTGCTTTTGGCAAAGTACGCATTGCGGACTTCAGCCGCTGTCCATTGGGTGAAGAATGGGTAGCGGTGTTTCAGCCGTTCGTATTCCTCTTCAAAGATTTTGCGAATAATGCCATCTGGAGCCGTGTAATTGGCAACGCGGTCTATGAAGAACAACGACAGCACCTTGATCCCCTTGCGTTCCAGGCGCTGCTGCATTTCCATGTGCTGCTCAATCGTTTTGCGAATCTGCACACGGAAAATCTCAGGGCGTGAAGGGCCGATTGTCTCCTTGGCCACAATCCGTATGCCATTCTCAAACTCAACGAAATTGTCTCGAACGTTGATCTCGACCACCTTGTAACCGCCGCGATGTTCCTCGCGGTGTGTCTTCTCATACAGGTCATCGTTATGCTTCAGGATGATCTCGGCTTCTTTCAACCGCCCTCTGTCATCCACGTAGGTTTTCATGCGCGCCCGGATCCCATCGCGCCCGGCGCCGCTGGTCACCACTTCTTGAAGAGATAAAAAGGGCTGGTTGAAGTTTTCCCGTTCGGTCACGCCATACACCTGGATTTTCTTGACCAGGTTCTGGCGGTAAGCATCAAACGGCGTCAGGCGGTACACCAGGTTCGGGCTTTCGCGGTGCGTGGCGGAGTAACGCAGGGCAAACAACGGGTGCAGGGTGCGCAGCGCCGCTTTGGATTTCTCGGAGCCCATGTTCTGCGGTTCATCCAGGATCAAAATCGGGCGCGTTTCCTGAATGTATTGGTAGGGCAGCCGCTCGCCAGGCAGCTTTTCCGAAGGCTTGAAAATCACATTCGAGGTTTTGTTGAATGAATCCAGTGTGATGACCATCACCTCGGTGAAGGTGGACGTGGCAAAATTGCGCAGTTGGCTCAAACGGCTGCCATCGTACTGGGTGAGATTGACATTCTCATTGTTGTAGAGCGAACGGAAGTGGCTTTGGGTGATCTGGAAGTTCTTGATCACTCCCTCATAGATGGCAATGCTGGGCACCACAATGATGAATTTGCTGAAGCCGTAGCGCTGGCGCAGTTCATGGATGGTGCGCAGGTAAACGTAGGTTTTACCGGTGCCCGTTTCCATCTCGATGGTGAAACTGGGGTAGCGCCAGTTATCATACCCAATGCCCTCCAACACCATGCCGTCATCCACCTCCAGCCCCAGGGGGATTTGCGGAAGCTGAAGGTGATTGTCTTCCTGCACCTGGCGCAGGTTGTTGAACAGCCAGCTCTCCGCCATGGTTTCGTATTTCGGCAGGTTGGGTATGATTTCATCACCTAATGCAAAAGCTGTTGAATGTCTAGGAAGCCCTTCGAATAAGCGCGCCACACTTTCAACAGCATGTTGTTGGTGAGGCTGATTAGGATCAAATTTCAATCGAAGATTCTGCATGAATTCATCCTCGAACTGCTGCTTTTATCGATGAAAATAATCATCAAACCGACATTGTTGTATTCGATTTATAGGAGGTTTTCTAGAGAAATCCACGTTGAAAATGGCAAGTTCATTGGGATTGTCTATATAAGGAACCTTTTGTCGATGATTATATACTATGCTAAAAGGTATATTTGCCAACTGAAACAAATTCCAGGAAAGTTTAAAGTTGGGATAATCATCAAAATAGGGTTGCCATTCAGCAACAGGTATATATGATCTTTTTAATTCATCTACACTCTGAATTCTAGCATTACTAGTATCGTATTTAATCAGGTCAATATCTGAAACAATGATATTTTTTCCAAGAGAACTGCGTTGCCAATTATGGTATGCACTAGAGCTGGCATCGTTTATCGCTTTCTGTGATACTCCTGAATTGATTGGCAAGCCAAATTTTTGAAATATTTGAGAAAGTCTGCTCAAACTGATTTCCTCAACCCCATTGTTAATCCAGCTCACTGTATTAATTGTATCTCGATCAATATTGAACCTGATATTTATCAAGGGAATGCTAGTTAGTGCCGAAAGGGATTGAAGTACCGTCCATGATATAGTCTGCTCAACATTTCTTTCAGCAAATAATTTGCTTTCCGTTACTCCTTCAGCCAAAACCAGTAAAACCGGATTGGCATTTTGATCACCATAAATCAAGGCCCATGCATTTCCTGCCAAGAAAAAATAAGGTGGAATCAGTCCCTCTTCTTGTAATCTTATGTAAATTGCATTAGTTTTATAATAATTGGGCACAAGGCTTCTCCTTAAATTCAACAAGGAACCTAAAAGGGGGTGGCTTTTATAGGACAAAATATCGTCATCAGCTCTTTGATAAGCTTTTAAGAACTTTTATCTCTATCTCTTGATTAACTGAAAATATCGCTGGAAGGCCTATATATGAAATAGGCTGAATACGTCTGGGTTTTTCAAGAAACCATGCATATTTGAATTCGAATGGGGACCAACTACCTGGGAGTAAGTGTTTTTCTTTCAGTGCCTCCCAAAGATTTTTATCAAGTAGTTTGATATCTACTAATTCAACCACTCCAATTATTGCCTGTTGTGTGAAAGAACTGATCATTGTCCTATCAAGTTCAGCCCGTTGGAATTCTTGTGTTCCACGAATTGACGCTGCATGTATCATGAGCAGACCTCGATACTTGGTATTGAGTTTTCTTATCTCTATAGTTTTCTTTCCTGAAATTATGAACTCTGCCCATGGTTGGCGAACTGAAATAGCTTTCATAGGTCATTTCCTTTCCTGCATTTCTTGCAGTGTAAAGCACAACAAATTTTTATTATAGTGCACATATCTATCTAGATTACCCTCAGTGAACACGAATCCTTTAATTTGATTTTTTGTTCGTCAGTAATGGCTGAATCAAGGCAGATAAATGTCAATTCGCCTGCTTTAACAAGCCATTCAAGTGAATTTTGATGAATCTTTTCGTCTAAACATATCAGGAAAGAATTTCCATCCTGCTGATTTGTGACTTGTAGGATTTGGTTATCAGATAAATTGTCAACAGGATTAAGCTTTGTGTCTAGCCCCAAACCGCTAATTAATAGGATCTCACAAAGAAGGTTTTCTTTTTTCCATCCATCAACTAGTGGAGTCTCAAACCTGCTAAATAAAGTTTCAACTTCTTGTACATCTTTACCAAGGTAATCAGACCAACCTCGGAAATTTGACGCGCTTAATGAAAAATATCGATAACCATAATCGATAGAAACATCTTTAGAGTTGTAATTGTCATATACATAATTCAGACGATGAATAAATATATCCGAAACTTTTCGGAATCCCAGTTTATAAGCTTCATGAGACTCATCAATACGTTCTGGTAGCTGAATGCAAATATATCTACGAGTACCTTGGTCGGATTGATTTACCTCTAAGACCGCCTGCGCTGTGGTTCCTGATCCTGCAAAAAAATCAAGAACGATATCATCTTTTCCAGAAAACGCTGCCACAACTTGTCTCGCAATCGCAAGGGGCTTGGGATTATCAAAGGCAATCCCCATCTTTCTAAACAACTGGTCGTCACTTCCACCAAACCTGATCACTGATGGGATATTTTCAAACATATTATCTTTCAACAAATATTTCCTTTGTGGCTGGGTTGTTTCATCCTTTCCAAAAATTATTTGATTAGCGTTTAATAACTCTTGTATTGTGCGGCTGGGATATCTCCAACCCCGAGTTGGTATTGGACATTCTTTCCCAGTTATTGGGTGAATAATAGGTATAAAGTAGTCATCTGGGGCCCTCTTCTTGTTAGGCCATGCCATCGAAACAAGCCTGAACACTTCCCCGTTCTCATCAATCTTTGAATATGCCGCCTCGCCTCCAGAGAAATCTTGTTCTCTAATCCAATCAGAAAACATTTGGTTGATAATTTCCAATGTCAGGGTTCTTTTAAGGTTTGAGAATCTCTCCTCAGGAAGCTTATATTTTTTTAAAAAGTCTTTAACATCCGGAGGTAATTCATTCTTGCCTAATAAGCCAAACAGATCGCTTGCTTTTTTGAGAATTGCAGAAGCATTTTTCTTAGGCCTTTGCAAAGCTCTTTTGGCAGTTAATATTTCTTTATTTTTAGCAAAAACTAAAATTACTTCGTGTTGGTATGCTATTCCTGAAGCATCACCTTTTGGATTTAGCTTATCCCAAATGATTATTCCAAGCTCATTCTCTTCACCGAAAACTTCTCGCATCACTAATAATAGAGTTGCCAACTCATTTTCATCGATATGAACCACAATCGTCCCTTCGTCAGAAAGAAGATTGCGAGCAAGCACAAGTCTTGGATAAATCATGCTTAGCCAATTTGAATGAAATCTGCCAGAAGCATTGCGGTTGGTAGTCAATATCTGTCCACTATCGCCTACTAACCCCATTTGTTGTAAATAACCACCCCAAGAGTCATTATAAGAATCATCATAAATGAAATCGTTACCAGTATTATATGGAGGATCAATGTATATAAGACCTATCCGATTCGCATAACTTTTTTTTAATAACTTCAAAACTTCTAAATTGTCACCTTCGATAAAGACGTTTCTTGTATTTTCTAAGTTTTTACTTAGTTCATCATGTGGAATTAATGAGCAATTGCTTAGTTGATAAGCTAACTTCTTGGAACTTCGTTTGCCTGGCCATGTTAATCCGAAGTGTTCCTGGTCAGGTTCTTCCAGGTATTCTCCCAGCGCTTCGCGCAGCACATCCCAGTTGATTTTGCCATCCGCAAAGGCTTCGGGAACGACGGCCTGCAGTTCTTTGAGGCGGTCTTCGGTAAATGTGAATGAGGGGCGCAGTTTTTCGATAGGCATAGTTTTTTCCTTTTCTGTCACTCAAGTTCTTCAGTAGGGAGCGCAATTTCCAGGTTGCTCGAAAGCCAGTCTTGCTGCTCCAGGTCGGAGCCAAAGTCTTCCAGGTACTGCCGCAGGGCCAATTCGGGCCGGCCGCCAGCGCTGGAGGCATAGGCGCGGTAAGAGGAACATGAAAAGCGCGCATCGCAGCGCCGGCACACCCGCGAAGCAAAGGCGCGCTCGCCATCCTCTTTGCGTCCCTGCAGCACTTCCACTGGCGCCGGGGTAAATTCACCATTTTCAATGCAGTCCACCACCTGGCCAAAGTCGGCAATCAATTCTTGCACATGCTCTGGGCTGAATTCGATTTCCACTAGAGGATTCCAGCGCTGCAGCTCGTATTGAATGCGCGCCTCATCCCGGCTGGCCAGGGCAGCCTTCACGGCTTCCGGGTATGCCGTGGCGATCACCGCGGTCTGGTCCAACGGCTGGCCGCGCAGGTTTTGCCAGATGTGGGCGTAAACATTGAGCTGGCGCTCATACGCTTCGATGTTGCGGCGCACATCCTCGGCTTCATGGGTCTTGATATCATACATGATCGTGCGGTCATCTTCACGAACGATATCCACAATCCCCTCAATGCCAAAGACGCGCCCTTGCGGGGTTTTCTGCCCGGGAAGGTTGAGGTGCACTTCTGTCTCGGTAATCGTGGTTGCCACTTCTTTGAGCTTGCGCCAATAGAGCAAAGCCTGGTTGAGCGCCGTGTCTTTGACATCGGTTGTCAGCGCATGACCTGATTCCAGGCGCAGCAGCTCAAAGTTTTGCTCCAGTGCATCACGGATGAAGGTTTCTACTTGTTTATCATCAGGGATCATGCTGCCTCCCGTTGGGCGATCAAATAATGGTGTAAATCTTCCAGGGTCTGGTGCACCAGGCTGCCAAAGAACATGGTCTGCGAGCGGGATGGCACAAAGCCGTATTTGCGGAAAATCATGTATTGCCGCGGGCAGGTTTTGTAAAGGAGATAGTCGCTGGTGTACGAATAATTCTTGGGCAGCTCATCCTGTTCCAGCCTGGCGGGGGGGAGTGTTTCCAGATCGAAGTCGGGAATGCGTGTAAAGTGCCCTTCTTCAATCACCCGGCGGAACGGCTGACTCAACCAGTTACCCTGGCTTGACCAATGCGGGATGACCAGCAGGTTCTTTGCCCGTGACAAAGCTACGTAGAACAGGCGCATCATGTCAAACTCCCCCATGCGGTGCAGCGGCTCGCCAGGGCGGTCTAAAAGCGGCTGAACGATTTCCTCAACCCTTTGCACCCGTGCATTCTTGCGCGGGTTGCCAAACACAACCACCGGGAACTCCAGCCCTTTGGCTTGATGAATGGTCAGGAACGGAATGCGTCCTTTCGGGAAGGGGTCTTCAGCATCTTCATATTCGGACTCGCCCAAACGGAAGAGAGCATAAAGGTAGGAGCCAAACAGCAGACGCTGGAAGCCGTTTTCGAGCAAGATGTCTGCGCTGATCACCGACCGATATTCATCCATGAATTTGGCCAGGTATTGCGAGATCAAGCTCAAGTTACACACCGGGCCTTCATCCGTGCCCGCTTCGGCTAAGTCAAACATGGCCTTGAAATGCCGAAAACCGCACAACCGGTAGAACAGGTCCAGGATGTTCCAGTCCAGCGATGTGGCGCGTTTGAGCACATAATCCAGCAAAACCGGATTTCCTTCTTCCTGCCGGCGGATAACCACCCGGTCAAAGTAGGAATTGGCAATGTTGCGCCGGGCAAAATCTGATAAGGTGCCGATTCCTTGCAGTTGGCGTTTCATGGTGGCCAGATCATAGGGCTGGTTCAACTGCCAGCCGCGCCGCCCCACCAGGCTTAGCAGCGCCTGGTAATCTCTTTGTGCCCGTTCCAGGTCGGCTTTGCGATCATGAACGAATTGGTAAAGTAGGGGATCATCGTCCATGATGGCTTTGCCCACCTGGTGCGCTCGATCAACCCAGTCAAAGTAACTGTTGTAATCCTGCCCGGGAAACTGCCCGCGCGTGGGCTTGCCAAAAATCTGCAAGAGAACACCAAACACGTCTACCGCCTCATCCACCTCAAGAAAACGTCCAGCGCGGGGCGCGTACACCTTGAGGTCCAACTGCTCCAGTGCGCTTTTGAACCGGCCCACCTGGTCAGATTTTAGCGATGGGAACAAAAAGGCGATCTGGTTTTCGTTTTCAACCTTTTTTTCATCAATCAACTTCTTGACGAAACGCGCAACTTCCACGCAAACATCATCCGGATGTCCCGGTGTGCTAACAACGACAGATGGGTGATTATCCTTGCGGTTCGCCTGGATCGCCTTGGGGAAGCGGTGCAATAAATGTGGATTCGCCTCCCGCCGCCAATCGCAGCGGTTCATGAACTCGGAATAGAGCGACACAATTTCCTGCCGGGAGCGATAGTTGGTGTCCAGCGGGATGACCCGTGGCGGCACACCCAGATTTGTGATACACCGATCGGGAAAATCAACAAAATTCTCGACGGTTGCGCCGCGAAAACGGTAAAGCGCCTGATCGTCATCCCCCACCACACAAATGTTCTTGCTCCCCTCCCCCAGTTTGAAAATGATCTTTTCCTGGATCGTATTGGTATCCTGGTACTCATCAATAATGATGTGTCGGAAGACGTTGCCAGCGCCATCAAAAGCATGGAGCATTTTATATGCTTCCTGCTGCAAGAGCGAAAAGTCTGTTTGAGGGACGGCGCGCTCGGTTTGCAATGCCTCAATATACCGCGAGTATGCCTTCAGCATCGCCCGCAGCCTCCCATCGGTTACCCTGCCATCACAAGCGCCAGCATCGATACATTCTTCAGAAAGACGATTGAACAGAGCAATGGCATTGACAACCGCCTGGTGCTTGGACTCACTCCGTCTTCCGAAGTAACCATTGATTTCCTGGTGTATCTCATTGAGGGCTTCGCCAAGACCAATTTCCGCCACAAAACTATTCCAATGACGGTTGCGGGAAACATAGAAGTATTGCGAGAGTTCATCAAGCAGCGATGGCTGTTCATGGCGCCGGCGTTCTCCTGAAAAGCGTCGGTCGGTAATCAGCCGCTGGCAAAGGGAGTGGATTGTTCCTACATACATCCTCGAAATGTCGTAAGGCACATCAGTCAGGTTGGTAACAATCGAAAGCAAGCTGCGAATGCCCTCTTGAAGCTGGAAGGCTGCCTTCTTGGTAAAGGTCGAAAGGTAAATATCATCCGGATTGACGCCATGAAAAACGATCAAGTTCAATGTTCGCCAGAGCAAAACACGGGTTTTGCCCGAACCCGGACCTGCCGGCAAGTACAACGGCCCGTCAACATGCAATATGGCATCCTTCTGATTGTCATTGGGTTTGAAATCAGCCAGGCTCCAAAGGTCTTCAATCGTCAGCTCATTTAACTTCATTCTTTAACTGCCCCCTATTTCCGCCCTTGGTTCCACATGGTAATTTGGTTTTGAGATTTCATTAGTATAGTCTAAATCCGAGAAGTAAAATTACATGCAAAATTTCTACCAGGTTGCTTATTATAGATCGCGAGATTGGCTCGTTTTTATCGCTTCTTGTTCTTTATAATTAATCCATTGAATAATTGTTTCTTTTCGAAACCGCCAATGTTTTCCGACTTTAAAACCGGGTAATCGTTTGTCTTGAACTAATTTATAGACAGTCGATAGCGGGAGACGTAAATACTCAGCTACTTCCTCAGCTGTTAGGAATTCGGAATCCATATTACCCTCCCAAATATTCTGTTTAAACACAGTTGCTTGAGTTTATTATAGCATCACCAGAGAATTGAGTGTCAAAAAAACGCCCTGAATAGGGCGTTTTACAGGTTGATTTTTCATACTTATCTCTTGTTCTATCTATTCAGCCCGTATTTCTCGAAAGTGCTTTTTATGATTTCTTTGGCTTCGGGAGATTTAGCGGAAATATTGTCTTCCTCAAAAATTTTTTCGATTTCGAGAAGAGCTAAAGCCAAATTGGAACGGTCCTGCCCGGATAAGTGCGAGAATGATCCATAAATCTTTAGCAGTTCAGGATCAGGCATAGGAAGATCCAGTACCTGATATACCTTTATCCCACAGGTTCCAGCTATGCTTAATACTTCTGGACCTTCAGGTAAAAACTCACCATGCAACCAGCCTAATACCTTGGAAGGTGGATAGCCTAACAGATCGCAAAAGGCTACGAAATCTTCCTCACCCGCCTGGGATCGGCTCCATCGTTTGTACGTTCTGTTAAACCAGGCCGGAAAGTTGGACATGTGGCTTTACTTTTCAAGGATTTCGATGTGGAATATGAAAAATATGTTCGCCTCTAATCATATAATATTTTCTTCAATCTGACAACAAATCCCCCTTCATTTCATCAGATCATCCTGACTTTGCCTGATCCTCCTGCTGATCATGGACCGGGCTTGTTTCAAAAGGATCGCACAATTCTAATTGGCTCAGCCAGTAGCCACAGTGGCAATTTTTACCACTGTCTTTTCATTTATCTTAAAAGTAGACACACAGGGTGTACCATACCCCGTTTTTTCCTACACGGCGATGGTACCCTGGCTGCTCTTTTCCACCTCAATCACGGATATGGCTGAATCGATCGTGGGCAAT
>DAOUFE010000034.1:0-87599 GCA_034430215.1 Anaerolineaceae bacterium
CATTGGTTTGTATATGCGTGATCGTCATTTATCTAACTCGTCCCAATTCTCGCTTGCTTTTATCCCTGTCTATGACAAACTGTCAGGTGGCTAGATAAACATATACATTTTACCTTTGCGTGAGGCAACGGTCATTTTCTCCAAAACTGAATCGCTGAGCTCTAAGAATTGGCTTGCTCTATCCAGGGATTCGAATGCTGCATTCATATCTCTGGCATATGCCTGCACTAATCCCAATCCACTTAATCCAGCTCCCATTAATGTATGATCATTCAATTTTTCTCCATAAAGCTGCATTGCTTCATAAATATGCTTCATACCTTGAAGATCACACAATTCAATAGCATATTTTCCCCAGAGCGAATATACAGAATAAATATCCTGAGTACTGATCGATTTATCAAGCTTTTTCAATGAATTTTCTGCATGCTGAAGGTGGCTGTAACTATCTTCAGGTGAAAGCATCTGCCAGGCAAAACGGGCAGCTTGAATACGGTATGGGATAGACTGAGCAATCGATCCAGCCAGCTCTAAATGCTCAGCAATTTGTTCTACAGATGAAAATGTGGATAAATTCTCTGATATCAACACTTTCGCGATTCGTTGGTGAAGCAACCGTTTTCTAGCTGGATAAATATCCTGTATAATCGCATCTCGAATTTTTTCATGGATGAATGAATAGCTGATTTCAGATTCCTTAATTTGGATCTGTAATAAATGCTGTTCTTTTTCGAGAATCTCAAGTGTATCTGCCAAAGTGGTAGGCGAAAAATCGCTTACTTTTTCTAGCAACCAGGCTTGCACATTATCACCGCATACTGCAGCGATATTGAGTACCGTTCTTTCGTTCTGCGAAAGCCTTTCCAATCTTTCATGGATGATATCTGCCAAAGTAGGTGTAGTAGGACCATGAAGAATTCTTTCAGCGATGCTGATTTCGGGCGACGAACTTAATGCTGCGCGTAGTATTTCGATCAAAAACATTGGGTTGCCACCGCTGGATTTCTTTAATAGCTGGATCAGTTGAGGATCAGGTTTTTCGCCCGTGAGAAAATATGCTATTTGACTGATCTCTTCATCACCCATAGGCTGCAATTGGATTACATGTAAACGACTCTTTGAACGAAAATCTGTGATGAATTGCTCAACCATTCCTGTGGGAATTTCTGATCGTGCAGCAAGAATAAAAATCGCCTGATCGCGAAAATAAGATTTATCTATCAGGGCATTAATCACATTCCATGAAGCCGAATCACACCATTGTGCATCATCTAAAACCATAACTATCTTTTTTGATTGATTGCAAATTTGCATGATCTGATAAATTGCATCCATCATAACCACCCTGGCATCATCCAGGGGTAATCCTGTTGTATAAGCATCTTTGGGTAGCAATCCGATCAACTCTGGGAGTAACCGCACCATCTGGCTGAGATGTTCTGGTTTCAATTTCAGCCATTCTTCTCTTTTTACAGACTGGCGAAGCATTTCACCAATTGTGTAAAATGCAGTGTTGCGTTCATTCTTTCTAGGCTGCATGACCATGAATCGATAGGTGGCGGGAGCTCGGATTTTTAATTCGTACAGCAGGCGGCTCTTTCCTGACCCGGCCTCTCCCAGAACAAGCAAGTTTTCTCCATTTTTTATTGCTGTCTTTAACTCCTTTAATGGGGAAATCCCACCAACAAAAGGAATTTCGGAATATGATCTCTCAGACTTTATCTCATTATCAGGGATCTTCTTCATGGGAAGATTCTGTAAACTGCTACTTAATCGCTCCAGAGCTGAAGGAAATTCACCATAATTCTGCATTTCATATTGTTTCTTGAGGTTTTTCAAATGACTCCGCGCCTCAGAAACACGATCCAGGTGAACCAGAATTTCGACATATCGTCGGTTCAGGTCAGGATCCATATCATCTGTCTGAAGAGCCATACTCATCCAATCCAATGCTGCCAAAGGCGACCCAAACACCAGAGATTGTTCAGCCAGTTGAACTAATAAATATTGACGATCAAGTTCTAATTTTTGCCCGGTTTTGATTACCCATTCGGAGTATTCTCCCTCTGGAGGAAGATTAATTCCGCATAGAAAGTGCGGGGATCGCCACAACTGTACCGCATCTTGCATAAGAACTATTGTGTTGGCTGGAATGGGATTGTTCTCTGGTCTGTACTGTAATGACCTTTTGATCATGGTCATTTTGTTTTGGAAATCACGAAGATCAACATACACTTTTTCAGGATTTATGGTCATCATTGAACCATATTTCAAAAGCATATCCTTCTCTGGCAATGAATTATTCAAATGCCGGAGGGTATCGCGCAGTCGGTTGTAGGCAATTGAGCCAATATCATCTGGCCAAAAAAGTGTGGCAAGCTCACTCCGGCTTACCCAATCTGGTGTTGAAGCAATATATGTCAGCAAATGGCGTACCATTCGTCTCTGGAAATTCAAAAGCTGACCATTATTCAGGATTTCGGGGGAGCCTAACAGTAGAACCTGTAACATCATTTAATTTTAATGGATTTCGTGTTAAATGGTGAACGAGAGGAATTGAGGACAGGTATAATCATTCATTAAAGATGAAAAAAGGTTTCATCGTTTGTGTATTGATCACTTTCCTGATAAGCGGATGCAGTGAACTATCCGTTTCTCCAACCATTACACCTACCCAGATGCCTGAATCCCTTGAAACGGTTACAGCAACCATTGATTGGTTCCCTACAACTCCAACATTCACTCCAACAAAGGTTCCAACCCTGGCTCCTACCCCAGAAATGAAACCCGGAGTAGGAGAAATATTTTATGAAGATGATTTTTCCAATCAGACTCTTTGGAATACTTCTTCTTCTGCAGATGGTAGTGTTGCCTATGGGGTAAAAGAGATAACCATAGCCATTAAAAAAGCAAAAATCACCATGATAAGTCAGGCAAATGCTGTGAAAGTAGACAACTTTTACCTCGAGATCACGGCTTATCCTTCGCTTTGTACAGTTGATGATGAATATGGCATCCTGTTCCGTTACAACACACGCTATGATTACTACCGACTTCTGATCTCCTGTGCGGGGAAAATACGTCTTGAGCGGGTTCGTCAGGCTACCACCACCATCCTGCAGGACTGGATCTTGAGTGGTCAAATTCCGCCAGGTGCTCCAATGATGGTACGGTTGGGTATCTGGGCAGATGGTGATCAAATACGTATCTTTGCCAATGACATTTTTCAATTTGGAACAACTGATGAGGCTTTCTCTTCCGGCGGAATAGCCATTTATGCTCGTTCATCAAGCAATAATGCCCTGACCGTAAATTATCGTGATCTGGTCATCCGGAATGTAGGTGTGAAAACCAATCCCATCGCTACGAATATCCCAACAAAAATAACGCCGGTTCAAAAAACAAAAACACCTTCTCCCTCTGCAGATAAACTGACAAAGACACCCACGCAGTAATTCCAGCAAAAGCATTTATCCAGGTAATAATCCATCGTCCATCTGCCCTGAAAATTGTGGTTTAATTATTCGTGTACAATAAGATGTGATAATGATAATTCCACTGCATATCACAGGAGGCATGTATGTTCCATACAATCATCATCGTAGGAAATTTGGGTACAGAACCTGAAATGCGTTATATTGCAAATGGTCAGGCTGTAACCAAGTTTAATGTAGCATCAACACATCAATATCGTAATGCTGAAGGTCAAAATGTAAAAGAAACAACCTGGTTCCGGATAAGTGTATGGGGTAAGCAAGCAGAAACTGCCAATAACTACCTGCATAAAGGAAATAAAGTTCTCATTGAAGGTCGATTGAAACCTGATCCTGCTACTGGAAATCCGAGAATTTGGAATCGACAAGATGGTTCTCCGGCAGCTTCATTCGAAGTTACCGCTTCATTAGTTCGTTTCTTAACTCCTAAAGGTGAAGGTGCCGGCGGTGAAGACATTGGAGAATCTGCTGAGATTGATTCTGGAGAGGATATTCCATTCTAACCAGACGGTTCTATCAGGAGAACTCCCATGCTTCTGGTAGAACCCAAAAAGATGTGTGACAAAAAATGACCACAACAACAATAAAACTTGACATTCCAATTGATTGTCAACCAAAATATACCAATCTGGTGCGGATCAGCCATTCTCCAGCAGAATTGGTTTTCGATTTTGCCCAAATGGTACCTTATACCCAGACTGCGACTGTGATTTCCAGGTTGATCATGTCACCGATTGGTGCAAAACTTTTTTACCGCGCCCTGACAGAAAACCTCGCAAAATATGAAGCCAATTTTGGTGAAATCAATTTACCCCCCAGTGGTGCACTGGCAAATGATCTGTTTCGATCCATCCAGCCACCTGATAACCCCCCCGAGAAATAATGAAAAATTTACCGGTAATTGCAGAACAAATTCGTGAAGCATTTGAAATCAGAACCAGGGCACGTGATCAGGCATTAATGCAATCACGCGCTTTAACCAGGCATTGTGCCAATGCCATCCGTGCAGTGCATAGAAGTGAAATTGATCTCGCAAATGAACACTTAAATCAAGCTTCTATTCTGGTATCGCAACTTAAAAAAGATTTACAGCCATACCCTGAATTGTTCTTTGCTGGCTACACCCAGGATGCTATCAAAGAATTTGTTGAAGCGAGCTGCACACTGGCATTGATACAAAACCTATCATTACCCACTCCTGACACGCTTGAGGTGGAAAGCAACACTTATCTGAATGGATTGGCAGAGGTAACCGGGGAACTTCGCAGGCGGTGCATGGACATTCTGCGTCAGGGGTATTCTGAAGAAGCAGAGAGATTGCTCTCTTGCATGGACGACATTTATGATGTATTGGTAACCCTCGATTACCCTGATGCCATTACCAATGGATTGCGCCGCCAGACTGATATCGTACGGGGTATCGTGGAACGCACCCGGGCTGACCTGACTTTAAGTTTGCGTGAGCAAGATGTAAAGAAAGCCATGGATGCCCTGCGGGCACAACTTCCTGGGGGAGAGTAACAAAAATGCGGATCATCCGCGCATCAGAACTGGGAAGTTTTTTATATTGCGAACGTGCCTGGTGGTATAACGCCCAGGGAATCGCATCTGAAAACAAGGCTGAACTGGCGGCGGGAAGCAGTTTCCACCGCCAGCATGGAACCAGCGTATGGCAGGCGCGTCTGGCTACCTGGTTGGGATTGATCTTACTGGCAGCGGCGCTGATTATCGCTGCTGTGGCTGCCACCCTCCTGCTTATTCGATAACTCAAGAAAAAGATGAAGTGGCTCTTTCTCATTGCGGTACTTTTGGCGATTGCTGCCATCATCATACTGGTGCGAGCCAATCGCCAGCGTGCTGAAAGCGGATTGCCTGCCGGTAGAATTGTATATGACGATAGCGGGGGAAACAAACGGATCATCGAACGCCCCTTGTTTGAACCAACATTGGGAATTACCGGCAAGCCTGATTACCTGGTGGAGCAAAAAGGTACTCTCATTCCTGTGGAAGTTAAAAGCACAGTTGCCCCATCGCAGCCTTATGATAATCACATCATGCAGTTGGTTGCGTACTGCTACCTGGTGGAAAAAACCCTGTTCCGCCGTCCCGCCTATGGGATCATCCGTTACCGAAATCGTAGTTTTGCTATTGATTACACAACCGAGCTGGAGAATGAATTTCTTGACCTGGTTGCAGAAATCCGGCAGGTTGAAAAAGGGGGAGGGGCTGAACGCTCACATAATATTCCTGCGCGTTGCCTGGGATGTGGTTATCGAGGTATCTGCGATCAGCATTTATAGCAGAATCAACACAGTAAGCTAAGTACGGGCAGGGTTTAACGTTATAATTATTCTTGATGATTCCCGGTCAAACTGTTCCACGAAAAGTTATCCTGCTATCACACCCCGGAATACCTGATTCCATTAAGGAATCCAATGAACTGGCGGGTGTATTGCAGGAACACAACGTTGAAATATTTTTTGCCAGCTCTTATACAGATGAAACTCTAATCCGGCAGGTTCACACAGGCATTTATGACCTTCTTATCGCACTGGGTGGTGATGGAACGGTTTTACGAGCTTCGCGTCTATGCAGTCCAGTGGGGTTACCTGTCCTGGGAATTAATGTCGGAAATTTTGGTTTCCTGACAGAAGTTCAGCGAACCGGTTGGCGTGATATTCTTCCCAGGTTGCTGGCTGGAGATTATCGTCTGGAAGAACGGATGATGCTGCACAGCAGCCATCTTCGAAAGAAAGTGCTTCTGGATGAATGGGAAGTTTTAAACGAGGTGGCTATCTGCCGAGGAGAAATGGTTCGTCCTGTACACCTTACTGCCGAGGTAGATGGATACCCATTAGCCTCGTATGTCGCAGATGGATTGATCGCTTCGACGCCTACCGGGTCTACGGCGTATGCTATGGCGGTTGGCGGACCTGTGTTACCACCTGAAATGCGCAGCATCCTGCTGGTACCTATTGCACCTCATCTTTCATTTGCCAAACCGATCGTCCTTTCAGAAGGGGCTTCTGTAACAATCAGAGTGCACACCCGGCACAGTGCTGTATTAAGCGCAGATGGGCAAAAATCAATTTCACTGGAAGATGGCGATGAAGTGCAAGTGACCGCCAGTAGACGTTCAGCTTACTTTGTCCGCTTTCAGAATCCAGGGTATTTCTACCGAACTCTAAACCGGTACATGGAACAAACCCCCCGAATTTATGGTGACAAAAAATGAATCAACCTCCCAACAATGAACCCATCCCTGATGTTGTGGATGTAACCCCCGTCGATGCTCCCCTTTATTGCTACGTTCATCCCCAACGCGAAACACTGTTGCGCTGCAACCGGTGTAACCGGCCTATCTGCATTGAATGTGCACAAAAAACTCCCACAGGGTATCGCTGCAGAGAGTGTGTTCACAGCCAGCAAAAAGTGTACGATACCGCCAAATGGGTAGATTACCCTGCCGCAATTTTAATTGCAACCATCCTGTCATTCGCTGGCAGTTATATCGCTCTTTATTTGGGCTTCTTTATCATTTTTTTGGCTCCAATTGCCGGGTTCATCATTGCTGAAGCTGTTCGCTGGGTCACCAAACGGAGACGGTCTATGCAATTATTCCGTTGGGTGGCTGTCGCAACCGCATTGGGCAGCCTGCCATTTTTAGTATTCAGCCTGATTGGAATCTTTGCTCGGCTGGGTCTTGGAACAGGTTTTAATATTTCCAGCCTTTTGGGAATTGCCTGGCAGTTCTTGTACACCGCATTGATTACCTCTTCGGTGTACGGCCGTCTGGGTGGTATCCACATTCGATGAGTTGAACAAACATGCTGAAAGAACTACGCATTCAAAATTTCGCGATCATCCAACAGCTTGACCTGCAATTATCTTCAGGGTTAACTACTTTTACTGGTGAAACCGGTGCAGGGAAATCCATCATTTTAGATGCAATAGAAGTGCTGGTTGGTGGAAAAACCGACGTTTCACAGATCAGAGCAGGAGAAGAACGCGCGCTGTTGGAAGCAACCTTTTCTCTCGCAGACAGGGATGGCAGCTCAATCCTGGAGGTGTTGAACCGTGAAGATCTTCTGGATGATCCCGAAGAAATAACGATTGCACGTGAAATCCGGCGCGAAGGTCGCAGCGTAGCGAGGATCAATGGCAGAAGTATTTCCAGTAATCTTTTACGTGAAATCGGGGGGTACCTGGTGGATATTCACGGGCAGTCAGAGCATCTCTCACTATTGAATACCCGCCGTCATCTTGAACTATTGGATCGTTACGCAGGCAGTGAAGAAACCCTGATTGCTTATCAAAAAGAATATCATACCCTTTCAAACCTGCGACGCGAGCTGGCTGCACTTCGCCAAAGTGAACGCGATGCCCTGCAGCGTAGTGACTTGCTTCACTTCCAGGTACAGGAAATCGAATCAGCCCGGCTGCAGCCAGACGAGGAAGAACCTTTACGCCAGGAACGCGACCGGCTTGCCAATGCAGAAACACTGGCTGCCCTGGCTCAGGAAAGCCTGATATTACTGGATGAAGGCAGTGATGATGTACTGGCACTTTCTGATGGATTTGGTCAGGTGGTGGAGAAGCTGACTGCACTGGCGCGCATTGATAAAACCTTAGAGCAATACGCCAACTCTGCCAGGAACATGAATGAAGAACTGACTGACTTGATCCGGAACCTGCGCGATTATGTCGATCAGATCGAATATAACCCGCGCCGGCTGGAACAAGTGGATGATCGACTGGACCTTATTCAAAATCTTAAACGGAAATATGGTGCATCCATTCAGGCAGTGATCACATTTGGAATGGAAGCAAAAAAGAAGCTTGAATTAATCGAAACTGCTGGTGACCGTATTGCAGAGCTGGAAGAACTCGAGAAGGCACAGGTGCAACATTTGGCAGAGCACGCTTTGAAACTCTCGCAGTATCGCAAAGCAGCCATTCAGCAAATGCAGGAATCCATCGAAAAAGAATTGAATGATTTGAGCATGGCGGGTGCCAGATTCCAGGTGGATATTTCACATGAAGAGGATGAGACTCATGGGTTGCTCATGCCGGACGGGAAAAAGCTTAAATTCGATGAAAATGGGATCGATCAGGTGCAATTTCTCATTGCCCCCAACCCGGGTGAAGGGTTAAAACCTATGGTGAAGATAGCCTCTGGTGGTGAAACTTCTCGCTTGATGCTGGCATTAAAAAATGTGCTTGTCAAGGCTGATTCTGTTCCTACTCTGATTTTTGACGAGATCGATCAGGGCATCAGCGGAAGAGTGGGCAGCATGGTGGGTGAGAAATTGTGGAGGTTGGGCAGGCAGCATCAGGTGTTTTGTGTAACCCATCTCCCCCAATTGGCAGCTTTTGGCGACCAGCACTACAGCGTGCGGAAAGAAGTGGAAGAAGGGCGTACCACCACTCGTGTGGATATTCTGAATGATGATTCAAGAAGAATGGAACTGGCTCAATTATTAGGAAATACCAGTGAAGCCGGGTTGACCGCAGCCAGCGAAGCCCTTAACCGGGCTCGCCAACGTTCTCATGAATTATTAAAATCTTAATTTATTAACAGGATGAAATGAACGACCGTATTCGAAAAATTGTTGTTACTGGCGTTTTGGGAGCAATTTCAATCTTCTTAGGCATCACTCATTGGGGTTTCATCCCATGGTTTTCTGGTGCATCACTTACCATCATGCATGTGCCAGTCATCATTGGTGCAGTGCTTGAAGGACCGGTTGTTGGAACCCTCATTGGCTTGATCTTTGGGGTATTTAGCCTGATCCAAGCAGCCATTGCCCCATCTGGTCCTACCGATGTCTGGTTTACCAACCCGCTTCTCTCGGTTTTACCCCGTCTATTCATTGGTATCATCAGTTGGCTGATATGGAAATCATTAAAGAAAATTCCTGCTGTTGGATTGATTGCTAGCGGTATTGCTGGTAGCCTGACCAACACAGTGTTGGTATTGGGAATGATCGGGTTATTGGGATTCGTTCCATGGCAGGCGCTGCCCGCCATTGCATTGGTAAATGGGTTGCCTGAGGCAGCAGTTTCTGCAGTGCTCGTCTTGTTGGTTGTGGCTGCAGTCCGTCAGATAAAAGTTGGCAGGGGTAAATCAAAATTATAGAACGATCCGTCCAGGTAGATAGCGATCATTCTCCCTCAAGATTATAAGAAAATCAGAATACCACTGACACTCAACAAAAGTAATATTAATATCCAACCATCTATTGCTTTAAAGCGCATCGGGGTCAAGGAAGTACGACGTAAAGTACTGCTGTAGCCGCGCGATTGCATTGCAGCTGCCAGGTGTTCTGACCGCTTCAGCGCATTAACAAATAAAGGAATGATGATTGGAATGACCCTGCGAACACTGGTTCCTATACCTCCCCCACGACCTCCCCAATCAGCACCTCGAGCGGTTTGTGCCCTTGCAATGCGGAGTGAAGTTTGTTGCAGCAGTGGAATGAACCTCAACGTGACCAACACCATGAGCGCCAGGTCTTGTGTAGGAATCTTCAATTTCATCAATGGAGAGATCATATTCTCGAAGGCACGTGCTGTTTCAGAAGGTTTAAGCGTGAATGCAGCCAGACTGATCGCGCCAACCATCCCTGTGAATCGTACCAGAAGCATCACACCATTCATAATATCTTCTGGTGTGACAATGTTTTTTCCTATTTGGAATAACACTGGTGCAACGGCAGTATTTGCATTGAAGAACACCTGTAATACAGCAAGGAAGAGAAGAAATGGCATTGGAACAAGAATATTTCGCAGTAAACGCTTGAAATCAGGGTACGCCAGTACTATCGCGGCTATCAATGGGATAAAAAGGACACCCAGTTGAAGCAGATTGCGCGCTGCCAAAAAACCGATAACCAACATCAGGCAGAAGAACAGCCTCGCCCGGCTATCCAACTGTATGAAAGGCCTATTTTTTTGCGAAGGGACAGGAACATTTGCCTTAAGCATGAAGCACCTCATGCCCACTGGCAGCCAGACAAGACTCCAGTTCGGAAATCGTGATGACCCCTTCAGGCAAATCCCAGCCAGCATTACGCATCACCTGGGCAACCTGCGCCGCCGCAGGGATATCCAATCCTGCAGCATTTACCATCTCTGGCATCCAGAAAGCCTGGCGCGTTGAACCAGAGAAAGCTACTTTTCCACCATCCATAATGGTGGTATTTTCTGTCAAAGCTGCCACATCATTCAGATCATGTGTAGATAGCAGTAATGTCCTTCCATCTTGACGCATTCTCTGTAGACGCTGGATGATCTCTTTACGCGAAGAAGGATCCAGACCTGCAGTTGGTTCATCGAGTAATAGAATGGGGGGTTGCAATACCAGTGTGGATGCCAGAGCCAGTTTTCGTCTTTCGCCACCGCTCAAAGAAAATGTCAGGCGATCTTTGAATGCCTCGAAATCCAGCCCAACAATTTCCATCGCCCAGCGAACCCTGCGCACAACCTCCTCGTGGTCAAGATGTTGCATAATCGCGCCATACGCAACTTCATCCCCCGCGTATTGCTCAAAGAACTGGATCTCTGGATTTTGAAATACCATTCCAACATGCTTAAGGATGTCACGCATTTTTGTTTGCTTATCGGTTACAACCAAATCACCGATCTGGATGCGTCCTTCCAGCGGTTTTTCCAATCCCATCATATTTAACATCAGGGTAGATTTACCGGAACCTGTAGCTCCCAACAGGCTGTGAGAGCAATTTTGCATGACCTGCAATGAAACGTCTTGCAAAGTAGTATTGGCTTGCCCATTTTCATCTTTATAAATATGATGCAAAGCTTCGACTTGTATAGCAGGTGTTTTGGTCTCTTGAAAACAATGGTTTCTTTCTTCTACAGGCATACTATTGCCGGGTGGTAATTTTTTTAACGCATTCAATAACTCGTCAAGATTGGCTGGGTTACTGGATAAATCAGGAACATATGGTTGAAGAATTGTAGCCAGCTGAAGATGATCAGGTACTGCCAGCCCGCATTGCTTGAGAAGAGATATTTGGCTGAAAACCGATTGTGGGGTGCCATCTGCTGCAATGTTTCCCTGAAATAAAACCACCATGCGTTGCGCCTGAGCTGCTTCTTCCATGTGATGAGTGACCATGATAATGGTGATCCCATCCTGATGAAGCTGCTTCATCCGCGCCATTAATTCCTTTCGGCCGCGTGGATCGAGCATCGTGGTCGCTTCATCGAATAAAATAAGACGGGGATTGGGTGCCAGCACACCTGCCAGTGCCAGCCGTTGGGTCTGCCCGGCAGATAAAAGATGAGATGGACGGTGTCGCTGCTCTTGCAGATTCAAAGCAATGAGCATTTCATCTATTCTCTTGCGCATATCTTCAGGCTGCCAGCCCAGGTTTTCCAGCCCAAAGGCAATATCTTCTTCTACAGTGGTACCTACGATCTGGTCTTCAGGGTATTGGAATACCATCCCCAGAGTGGTATGCAACATTACCTGATTTTCAGTGAGGTGGGTGGCACATCCAGCAATTTTTACTTCACCCTGGCTGGGGTTCAACAATCCTGCGATCAACCGCAGCAGGGTGGATTTTCCAGAGCCATTGGCGCCTACCAGAGCTACAAACTCTCCCTCATCCACCTGTAAATCGATCCCATGCAATACGATCCGCTCGGGAGTGGTAGGATAGAAAAAGCTGACTTCATGAAGATCAATAAGGGGTTTCATGGCTGAATCAGATGGAATTATACAGGACAAATGATAAATAATTCTTTCTATTCTATTAAAACATAATGCTCTCCAAATGGAGAGCGTTATGTTTCAAAGGAGGAGAAAAATCTGCCAGTTGAGCGCCTGGCTTAAAGAGTTTTATAATTACATTCTATAGGGTATTCCTGTGAGTTTTCCATGAGAAGCCTGTGAAAGACCTGTGAAAAGGGGCATTTCTTCTCTCTCACAGCATTTTCACAGCAATATGGTCTATATTTATGTGTAGGCAGATAAGAAAAATATGATCCCTACAATTCTGATCGTTGACGATGATTTGAAACTGCTGAAAATGCTTCAGCGGACAATGACTTATGAAAATATGCATGTGCTTACCGCCACCAATGGGCAGGACGCTCTTCAACTAATCAAAGTAAAGAAACCTGACCTGGTCATTCTGGATTGGATGATGCCGCGTATGGATGGCATGACTGTCATTCGAAAACTACGCGAGGAAGAAGATAAAACTCTTATCTTGATGCTGACTGCGCGGGATGCCATCGAAAACCGCGTAGAAGGTTTGGAAAATGGCGCAGATGATTATCTTGTAAAACCCTTTGCACCTGCAGAGCTGGTAGCGCGTGTTCACGTCTTGCTAAGAAGGGTTGAAGCAAAACCCGAAAATCGCATCCTGGAATTTGCCGGCATTCATCTAGATCCCGGAGCACATGAGGTCACCTGTAATAACACTCTGGTCACCCTTACCAATACAGAATTTAAATTGCTGCAACTTTTCCTGCTGAATCCCCGCCAGGTATTGGAACGCAGACAAATATTAGTGGATGTGTGGGGGTATGATTTTGCAGGAGATGATAATGTGCTGGAAATCTACATAGGGTATCTGCGAAAGAAACTGGAAGCCTGTGGTTCTCCCCGATTGATCCATACCGTTCGTAGTGTTGGGTACGTGCTGAAAGAAGAATAATGTCCATCCGACTGCGCCTGACTTTACTTTACAGCGCCATCCTGGCATCGACCCTGGCTGTTTTTGGCATCGCACTTTATTCTTTACAATCGCAGTACACGCTCAATGCATTAAAACAGGATTTAAGCACCAGCGCTGAAAAGATCAATCAATCCCTTGTTCATATTCCTCCAATGGACCCAAAGGATCAGGGGAATGGTACAGTACCTTTCCGTGAATTTTCAGATGATATTATCTTTCTCCGTCTTCCTGAGCGGGAAATAACCCGCATCCTTGACCCTGATGGCAATTTGATCGCCAGCCCGAATGGTATGAGTGAAGAAGCTTTGCCTTTAAGCAAAGATGGTTTGGCAGCTGTTCAAGAAAAGAAAGGTTGGCTGGAGCAAGGCACGGTAGATGACATTGACTTGTTGATCTTCAGCTACCCTGTAGTGGTGAATGATCAGGTAATCTTCATTGTGCAGGTAGCCCGTCCATTGACCGAACGGAACAATTCACTGAACAGCCTGGCAACCACATTGACCTTTGCTGGCATCATCACCACATTGGCAGCATTTGGCATTGGGTGGGTCTTATCAGGGTATACGCTGCGTCCCATTCATCGCATCACCCAGACAGCACAGGAAATTGGAAGAGAGCGTGATTTTGACCGGAGAGTGGAATACCGGGGACCACCCGATGAAGTTGGGCAGCTAGCAACCACATTTAACAATATGCTTGCAAGGTTACAGGATGCTTATCAACAAGTTGCAAAATCATTGGAAATGCAGCGGAATTTTGTTGCAGATGTTTCGCACGAGCTACGCACACCGCTAACCACACTGAGAGGTAATCTAGGTCTGCTGCAGCGGAACCCACCTCTACCCAAAATTGAGCAGCAAGATATCCTGAAAGATATGGAAAGCGAAAGCGACCGCCTGATCAGACTGGTGAATGAACTGCTGGTTCTGGCGCGTGCAGACGCTGGACGTAGTTTCACCAGGGAAAGCATCTCCCTTCTGCCATTGGTCGAAGAAGTTTGCAAGCAAACCCGGCTGCTTGATCCTGAAAGAGCGATCACTACTGATGTTGATCCATCCTTCTCTGTTCTGGGCGACCGGGATGCCCTTAAACAGGTTCTTTTGGTGCTGCTGGATAACGCTATGAAGTACTCTGATGGTACGATCGCTGTTCAGGCTGAAAAAGTTGGTAAATTGATTAATATCATTATTCAGGATGAGGGACAGGGCATTCCTCCTGAAGTGTTGGAGCACGTTTTTGACCGTTTTTATCGAGCAGATGAAACGGGAGAGCAGAAAGGGTTTGGATTGGGATTGGCGATCGCCAAGGCACTGGCGGAAAAGCAGGATGGCACCCTGGCTCTGGAAAGTGAAGTGGGGAAAGGAAGCAAAGCAATAGTATCTTTGCCTCTTGCAGAAGAAGAAAATACCTCCGAGGTTTAGAGAAAAAAACTGTTTGATGATCAGACACAATCTCATCCTGCCATAAGAAAACACAAGCAAGAAGGTGGCTTTTTGCAGTAGAATAGGGAGGCATAAAAAATTCGTGATGCAGAAAGTGGATGGGGGCATCACACTATTACCAGGATTATAAGAATGAAGAATATTTTAATCTTTAACTGTGGAAGCTCTTCTCAGGGATTTAAAGTGTTTCGAATCGGAGATGAAAATGAGCCTGAGGTAGTCATTTCAGGTAAAGCACGCAACGTTGCAACCCATACCAAAGCTGAACCCGTTCTTCAATGGAAGTATGGCGGTATGCAAGCTGAGCAAAAACTGTGCAATCTTTCGAGTCATCGCAAGGCAGCAGAAGCCATTTTGACCCTTTTGAAGGAAAAATCCATCCGGGTGGATGCCATTGGACACAGATATGTATCCGGAGGGAAATTCTTCACACAAACCGCCAGAATTGACGCCGAAACTCTGGCAAAGCTGAATAAGACTCTGCCGCTGGCGCCCATTCATAACCCCAATTCGCTCAGCGTCATAGAAACATGCCTCGAAACCCTGCCCGAAATACCCGAGTATGTGGTTTTTGATACTGCTTTTCACGCAGGTATGCCGGCGGAATCTTATACATACGCAATTCCAGCCACTCTGGCTGAAGAAGAAGGTTTCCGGAAATATGGATTTCACGGACTTTCTTACCAGTATGTCAGCCGGAAAACTGCCTCAATGCTTGGGAAACCTCTGCAAGATCTGAAGCTCATCCTTTGTCATCTGGGTACAGGTGGTTCAAGCATCACTGCCATGAAGGATGGCAGGTCGCTGGATACTTCGATGGGATATTCACCGCTGCAAGGTTTGGTGATGTCCACCCGTTGTGGAGATATTGATGCGGAAGTGGTACTCGAGCTGGTACGCATGGGTAAAACCGCAGATGAAATTGAAACCATCCTGAATAATCAATCAGGGCTGCTGGGGATCTCAGGATTTTCCTCCAATCTAGAAGAAGTGATCACAGAAGCAGAACGAGGAAATATCCAATGTGAGCTGGCGTTTGGAGTATATGCATATCGGCTGCAGCAATACCTGGGTGCCTTCACCTGGCTGCTTAATGGGGCTGATGCCATTGTTTTCACCGATGATGTCGGGCTGCATTCCTGGAAGCTGCGTGAACGCGTTTGTAGCAATGTTGAAGCTCTGGGAATTGTGCTGGATAAAGCAGCTAATAAAAAGGCAGTCGATGGAAAACCCGCCTTCATCCATGCTTCTACCTCGCGAACAAAACTGATGGTCATTCCAACGGATGAAGAACGGGTCATTCTGGATGAAGTACTGCAAAAAAGCCCGGGGATGAAATAACCATAAAGCAATGTATTAAAAAATGATTGATCAGTCTCCGGAGGATTTCTGCCAGAATCCATTACGGAGACTGTTTCCTCTTAATAAGACATCAGGATTTATCTGTGGTACACAGGGAAAAGCGTCATATCCGCATATACTGTACCAATCTGCACAAGAAACTGTGACAGTATCTAGCTGACAGGGTGTTGTTGAAAGGTTTTCATAATCCGCCGGGATCACCAATCTTTCAGAGAGGGATTTCATTTCGCTGCCCTGGTACAGAACACCATAAAAAAGAACACTACAGAAAACCAGAAAAACAGCTGCCAAATGATTAACCCAGGGATATCGCCTTTTTTGTAACACAAAAAACAACGGTAAGAATACGATGACGAATGTAGCCGTAAGAAAACCGAACCCAAACCGCGCACTGGGGGCACTGAATAGCCAGAAGATCAACGAAAGATACAGCAAACCATAAACAGGCAGAATCTTCCACAGAAATTCCAGGGCAACATGCCTGGCTTTATTAATGATGACACTCAACAGCAACATCATAGGACCAAAAAGGATTACCCAGAGTAAGCCCTGGTAAAAAAGCGAAAGATTGCGGAACCAGATAGGGAACCAGGTCGAGAAAGGCATGTCATGAACGACAGAAGCATCCATCCTCTGAATCCGTGCCCAGGATTGAATGGTGATCTCTTCGGAAATAACCTCTTCTTTTGGGATCTTCCAATCCACCTGAAAAAGATCGAGAGCAGGTTCCGGATATACCAGGTATCCAGAAGTGATGACATTTCGTGCCATCCAGGGAATCAAAATGAGAACAATAAGAAGGATCATGATAAAAGCAGTTTTTTTCGCACGATGAATGAACTGCATAATAATAAGGAACGCCGGAATCAGTAAAATGGGTAACACTGATAGCTTGATAGTAATAGCAAACGCGGAAAGCAATACAAGAACAAGAGGTCGGTAAGGGTCATTGCCGGGGGTCTCGATTTCCTTCATCCATTCAGCCAGGATTAACCATAACAACAAAATAGCCGGCAGGTCGGTACCAGGGGATGCGCTTTCACTCAATTGTTTATAGAATAAAAACGGAAGCAGGCAGGCAGCAAACCAATCGCTCAATCTGGATTCACGATGAAAAATTCGGATCCCCCCCTGCATGGAATATAGAACAAAGACAGCCATGAACAATCCCGGCAGGGTATGAAAAGATCGCACGTGGGTAAAAGCAAAGCTGAATAAAGCATTCACGACCAGCCAGGAAGAATTGTAGGCAAAACGATAGTGAAGGTTTCCCAACCCAGGCACTGCAGGGTATGTCTCGATCCAACGGATCGCCTGGGCATGGTAGATACCCGTGTCTGAATTGCCAGGAGTACGAGTGGATACTTCCAGAACGATCAAGAGAAGAACGGAACAGACCACCATCCAGAGCTTTTTCCCGGTTGGGAATTTAATAACCTGAAAGAAATCCTTACAGTGATCTTCTCTCCATTCAAAAGCAAAGAAGAGGATCGCACCGGCAGTAATGATGGCTAACGCCAAACCATTGAGAGGGATGAACAAGGAGACTAAAGATACAAGAGTGGTAACAATAGCAGATCCGGTCAAGAATTGCAGCACAAGAGAAGATTTAAAACGCGAGTCTATACCGGAAAAAAGACAAAGAAGGCGCAGAAATGCTCTACCGTAACAAAGGAAGATAATACTTTGAAAAACCCATAAAGCCAGGGATAATGCCATAAGGACTTCCAGCCTATCTCATCAATGATTCCGAAAATGCATCCCCGATGTGCTTCACAAGGATATTTTATTATACAGAGGATGAGGTCTAATTCATACGGAAAAAATCGTTCCGTCAAATCAATTGGGAAAGCAAAGGAAAATCAACTTTGTGGTGCTCCAACAGGTCGAGCATTGCTTCAAAATATTTTGGGGATTTACTAAAAAAGGAGTGAAGATCATCCGTCAGGGTAATGAAATCCCAGGCTTCCCGAATCAGCCCGTCCCTTATTGAGGCTGTATTCAGCCTCTCAGGAGCCCATGCGTCCTTGCTGTTGAGAAAAAATAACCGGTCGGGTTTAAAATCCGTTCTCCAATTGCATGAAGAAAACAGGCGTAAATATTCCAAAACATCAGCATCGTGCAGGATCTGTTTTTCCAGGGATGGTGAACCCTCTTTAGGGATCAGGGCTGCAATCCAGGCTGCCTGCTCAGGCTGCTGCTGGTAGATACTGTTGTATGGGCTGTTATTCAATAGATACTGCCGGCAAAGGGTTGCGCTGTCATGTTCCCAGTAATCGGTGCCATTGTTCTGGCGACCGGAATCATGAAAGGCAACCGCCACCCTTACTGCGTACATGTCCGGGTGTAACCCATGAGAGAGATAAATCTGTCCCATCCACTCCGCATACAGCAACGCCCGGCAGATATGCATCCTCCCATGCAGGCTGGTGGGGTCAAAGTGCATCTCGTGCGTTGCATAGATGGGCAGAATATGCTCTTCCAGCTCGGGTAGGAAAGATAGGAATAGTTGTTCTGGTTTTGAATCGGTGATATCAGCCAATCTCCACCACCTTCAACCCAGCCGCCAGGTCTTCTGCGATCATGCGGCGTTTGACTTTCTCGATATTAAAACTGGCACCTGCCTGCAGGTAAGAGGGAAAGACGCGGATCCCCCGCCAGGTAAACTCCTGTCCCCTGATCTTATAGGTGGAACCGGCAGGGATAACACGGGGTTCTTTGTTTCGTCGGGCGATCGCGTTCAGGCTCTTGATCGCCACATCTCCCATCAACATAATGACTTTCACCTCTGGCAACAGTGCCAGTTCTCTTTCCAATAGATGAGAGCAGGTTTGGATAGTAGATGTAGCAATCCCGTACCCCGTTTTGGCGCACTTCACTGCAGGGGTGAAGTATATCCCCTTACTCACCAAATCTGAAACAGAGCTTGCCTTCAACCCGGCATCCTCAAATGCCAGCAATGTAGTACGGGCGAACAATGCGCCACTACCGAAGTAAAAATCATCGCTTGCCAGAGAGGGGGCGGATTCTGAAATGACAACCATAGAAATTTCTTCAGGAGTAATCATCACAGGTTGAGATAAATACCCTTCTTTATTTATATCCTGGCAGGGAAAAATCCTACATTTCACAACATTCCGCATATCCAGCATAGTTCACCTCAACCGCAATTGGGATATCTGGAGTATAGCATGATAAGAAACTCGACTCCATGGGTGGATCCAGCAAGATGCTGGCATGTGCCCCCACCTGGCACTTTGATGTTTCCCACCCATGAAGCCGGGGCCGGAATATCTTGAGTATATTTATCTATTACCTGACCATTCCTTAAAAGGAATTCGCAGGGGCGATTAAAATCCAATGTTCTGGAAATGCAAACGCTACATCAAAATGACGAAAAATCTCGGTGCCCAGAATGCCTTTTATGCCACTCACCATCATGGAAGACTCGAGTGTTGCGGGCAAATTTCCAAAACGCAAAGGAATGGTCATACCTGCAATGGTAACAGGCAGCTCGTAAATGGGGGTCGTAAATTCGCCGATGCCCGGATATGTGTCTCTGGCTGTATCTACCTGCTGTAAACCCTGGGTAACCATGGAAGCCAGATAATTCAAGGGTGATCCGGTATCCAGGAGCATTTTATGCGTGTCACCATTTACAGGTACCTGGATGAATGGAATGCCCTTCACATCGTCCATATCCATTCTTTCACCATTGACCAAGAAGGAGCCATTTTTACTAAAATACACCCTTCTTCGAGCATTACAGATAGTAACGGTATAGTTTTGCAGAATATCCATGCCCAACATGGCATCAATTTGCTCTCCCACTTGTTGGGAAATCGTATGAGTATCCACACCTAAATATTCCTCATGCAAGCGGAACATGTCTCCCATAAAGAGGAATTTATGGATATTTCCAATACTGATCGGGCTGCCAGTATCCAATACATCGAGAAATCTATCCACATGCATAACCAGATGCCCAGAAATGATGTCCATGTGGAATTCTTCTTCATCACGATGCTGCATCCTGCGGCGCCGGTAATTTTCATAATGGCTGCCCTTTCGATCTTCTTCCGACATCGTGAATTTCATTCGCTCTGCCTGTGATCGATACAACTCGTAAATGTGGGGATCAGTATAGGGAGCACTTGCCGTAAGGGTATTGCTGAGCATTTCGGAAGCTTCTGCGTTCCTTCCTTCTCGCTCCATTTTCAAGGCACGGGTGGACACTTCAGCAAGTTCCACAGTAGTAAAACGCTCAAGCAAAGGAATATTTTTCGTAGCCTTTTCCAATTCTTCTTTTGAAACACAAGAATATGTCAATTTATTCGTGGCTTCGAGCAATTCACCCGATTCTCCCCGAGCGTAGATCGCTGCCTTTAAAACTAGATCTTTCGCTTCTTGCTGGGCGGGGAAATTAACCCGGACATAGATCATTTGTGATTTCCCGGAATACATGTTGCCAATTGGAATCACCAGATTTTCTGCATTTTGCTTTTCCTCATATCCTCCAAATAATTCATGGGTTGTTCCGCTGGGAAGCTCCAGCTTTAACTCGATATCTCTGGCTGTAATAGCGGATAATTCCTTGAATTCAGACGCAAAAATATTGGGAATATCCTTAGGGGATTCGATAAAATAAAAATTCCCCTGACCCATATTGGCCATTGATTCCAACAGGTGTTCATTAAAATCATTCCCTACTCCAAAAGTAGAAGTAGAAACTCCCATCGAAGCCAACTCGCGGGCATGATGCGATAACTCTTCTATATCAGTAATACCCGCATTTGCCAATCCATCCGTAAGTAATAACGTGCGGTTGATAGAATTGTTCTGAGCTGTTGCTGCGATCTGCTGGCATCCATTGAGCCAACCCCCAGAGAGGTACGTACATCCTCCACATTCAACCTGTTGCAGCAATTGTTTTATCCGCCTGCGATTCTGAGTGGTTACCAGTCCACTTTCAGATAAAATATCCACAGCATCATCGTAAACAACAACAGCCAGATGATCTTTTTCATCCAATAAATCTACAACATGCAAGGCAGCCTGTTTTGCAAAATGCAGTTTATTTCCCCCCATGGAACCACTTCGATCAAGTACCAACGCCAGATTTAATGGATGACGCTGCTTCTCATCTTTTGCCACCGGCGCCTGGATCTCGATTTCCACGATTCTGCTTGTGGTTTCACCTTTTGAAATGACTCCGATATCAGTTTGTAACCCCACAACAATTTCGTTTTCTTTCATTCTTTCCCCTTTCCCTTTTAGCGGGTAAATAATTGATAGGCGTATTCAATAAGCTTATCCAACTTCCTTTGTTTTTCAGAACTCAATGGCTGGCGGCAATGGATCTCTATCTCTGAATTAATCTCGATCCGTGTCCATTCGGTTGATGAGCTTCTTCCTGCACGGTACGGTTGAGGAGCAGGGCTTGCTGGCGCATATAAAGCCTGGCTTTCATTGATGTGTTGCTGCGCATTCATAATATTTGCAATGTATTCCAATGCGCTCTTACCCGGTTTATTTTCTGTTATAGAAGCCTGTGTTGATGCTTCAAATGTTTTAGGAGTAGAACTTTCAATCTTCTCCAGCAACTCCTGTAATTCGCCGGTGTTTGGTGTTTTTAATACCTGCTCAATTTCCCACAAGGGCAAGCGCAAATCCTTTAATTTACGGATTAATTCAAGCCTTTCGAGATGCTCGTTGGTGTAACAGGCAAATTTCCCGGGTCGTTCAGGTTCTGGCAACAATCCCAATTGGGTGTAATACCGGATCGTCCGTACGGTAACCCCCGCTTTCTCTGCCAGATCACTGATTAAATATTTATCTGCCATTGCAAACCCTGTCTCTATATGTACAAAAACTATAATATCACTATTACGTAATACTGTCAATATCAAATGTCATATTGTGCTGATGGATTTAAGCCAAATCACAGCACTGGAAGATCAGGGCTGCAATTTAGCATATATTTGAGTTGATAATTTTTATAAACGAGAGATTATGCCCCGCCCACTAAAGGACCACTGCCAATAATATCTGGCTCGACTATTGTACTGTTTATGCCACACAATCTTTCAGAAAACTCCCACAAGCGGGCAGCCTCAATTTCACGTAGTGCATATCGGCTTGGTTGTACAGGTCGGCCATGTTTCCAATACGCAGAAATGGAAGTGTTTACCTCCGGAGTAACCGCCAACCAGGCAATTTCCTTTCCAATTCTTTCAGGGGATGCGCCATGCTTACTTCGCTTTTGCCATATCCAACGGACCAATCCATGAGTACCCTTGAGGCCAATATCCGTATTCACCAGCCCGGGATCTGCCGCATAGGCTTTGACGGAAGAGAGTTTCGCCTCTCTCCGGTTGAATTCGTAGGTAAACAATACATTGGCAAGTTTGCTTTGCTTGTAAGCGACCAATGTGTTGTATCCCTTGCGAAACATGACATCTTTCCAGCAAATACGCATATTGCGGTGAGAATTTGAACTAACGGTAATGACCCGGCTTTCAGGGGTCTGTCGCAGCAAAGGAAGCAGTTCGTGGGTCAACAGGAAGGGTGCCAGGTGATTGACCGCGAATTGCATCTCATATCCATCTTCGGTAGCGGTGAACCAGTTGGAAACAGCGCCGGCGTTATTGATCAATGCGTGTAGTTTATTTTCTCCATTTGTCTTGAGAAAATCAGCAATCTTTTTCGCCAGATCTCTCACCTGCCGTTGAGAGGAAAGGTCGGCCAGAAAGAATTGCAGCCTTGCCTGTGGATTTCCAGCGAGAATTCGCTGCTTTGCCTGCTCAATATGCTCTTCTGAACGCCCAACCCCTATCATCAAAGCACCTTGTTTTGCTAAAGCCTGGGCAGCGAAGAAACCAATACCAGATGTAGCACCAGTAATGACAATATGCACATTGTGTAGATCATCCGGAATATTCATATCACCTCAATATATTTAACCACTTGGTTATACCATTTAGTATAACCACATGCTTGACTTTTTGCAATATCTTAGGTAAGATATTTTTAAGCTCAGTATTAGACAGGTGTTGATTATGGCAAGCTATGTACTTATCACGGGTGCCGCAGGCGGCTTCGGAAAAGCTCTGGCAGCGGAATGCGCCGGACGTGGATGGGATTTGCTGCTTACCGATTATTCCTCTGAAAAATTATCTCTCGTGGCGCAAGGCCTTGAAAGGCAATTTGGCGTGAAAGCGTACTTTTTTGCCTGTGACCTGACAGACCCCGAAGAGCGCGGCAAATTATGGGATTTTGTTAGACAGAACCAGATGCGGTTCAATATGCTGCTTAATGTGGCAGGGGCTGAATTTGAAGGGCCTTTCGCTGAACGCACCCTGCTTCAATTACGCACGATAGTTCGTTTGAATGTTGAAGCGAATGTCGAGAACACTCGAAATATTCTTCCATTTCGCGATCCTGTACGCCCGCTACGCATTGTTTTAGTGAGCAGCCTTGCAGGTTTCAATCCCATGCCAGTAAAAGCAGTTTATGCTTCAACCAAGAGATTTCTTATCAACCTGACATACGCGCTTCGAGAAGAGTTTCTTCCAGAAGAAGTTACCTTTACAGTGGTTACACCTTCCGGTATGCCCACTACGCAACAAGCAATCCGCGGGATCCGTGTACAAGGATTCCTGGGAAGATTAACCACCAAGAACGTGGGTGATGTAGCAGCCAAAACGATCGATCGTGCTTTGGCCGGGAAAGCGTTGTTTGTTCCCGGATTCGCCAACCAACTTGCCCGCTTCTTTAGTGGATTATTTCCTGAAACCTATATGGCACACGTCATTGGTAAAAGATGGAAAGCCACATACAAAAAGAGGCAAGCAGATAATTCCACACTTATTACTTCTCGATATACAATAAACAGAGACATGGGATAAATTTCTCACACCTGCAGGATACTATGACCCAGACAAAAACTCGTGATTACATCATTATTGCAACCATCACCACCATTGAAAAGTATGGCATTCAACACGTCACAACCCGTCGTATTGCTGAAGAAGCAGGAGTGAATAATGCTGCATTGCATTATTATTTTGGAACGAAGGAGAATCTGGTTGCCCAGGCTTTGGCACTCTCATTACATCACATGATGGAAGATACGGATGCCATTCTCTCCACTAACGAAGATTATTCCGAACGATTGAAAACCCTCTTTCTTTATTTGAGCGATGGGGTGGTTAAATTTCCTAACCTGATCCGTGCGCATATCATAGGACCGATCATGGAAGGCGACCCCAATGGACCTTTTCTTGATATGTTGAATGCATGGTTAAAGCGCACCACTGCTGAATTTGAGGCAAACCTTTCAGATGAGGTTCATCAACGATTGCGCATGGCATTCCAAAGCGCCATCAGTACATTACTGTTTGCTGGGTTGATCCCCGAAAAACAGGGGATAAGTACATCGATCAATCTGCATGATGCTACCAGCCGGGATGAAATGATCAAAATGCTGGTAGATACCATTGTCCGCCAGCTGGGATAGTTATTTTCAATTCCTTACAAAACATATTTGCTGAATTTTTATATATTTCCGAGTGTGATGCAACATTTGGATCATGCTTGCTCAAACGCAGCAATCGCTTCTTACATAAACGCGATACGAATTCAGGCGAAAATCATTGCGCACAAAAGAATCAAAAATCCATTTTCATGATGAAATGCTTTTGGCAGAATGCTGCTATTTTCGTAGAGAATAATTAGTTTATGACCTTCATGACTTGAGTATCATAGGTTGAATTTTTAAAACCAAATTTGACTTGACAAATTCTTTTACTTTGTGTGTTATAATAACTTTCTATCACAAGTGGGCTAGTGTGCGTTCGCCGCCAGTCAAGTTGATGGCGGTGTTATTATTCACCAGATCTGCTAAAAAGGAAAATCAATGGAAGTCAAATTATATGTCGGTAATTTATCATTCTCTACTACTGAGGATGAACTTCGTACGCTGTTTACACAAGCAGGTACGGTAACAGATGTGGCGCTAATCAAAGACCGAGACACTGGAAGGTCTAAAGGATTTGCTTTCGTCACAATGGCCTCACAAGCAGAAGCAGATCAGGCGATCAAAACGCTCAATGGCACTAGCTTTGGTGATCGTGAACTAAAGGTCAACCCTGCCCGACCGCGTGAAGAAAGCGGCGGACGTGGCAGTTTTAGCCCTCGTGGCGGCAGCTATGGTGGCGGTCGTTCACAAGGTGGTTTCGGTGGCGGTCAACGTAATCGCAATAGCGGTGGCGGACCTCGCCGGTAATTGGTTTATGTAATAAGAATGGAGTAATACAATATGTCAGAACGTGTTCGTGGTACGGTAAAGTGGTTTAACAACAGCAAGGGCTATGGTTTCTTAGCTCCCGAAAATGGCAACGATGTCTTCGTCCATTTCAGCGCAATAACGGGCGATGGTTATCGCACTCTGGAAGAGGGTCAGACTGTCGAATTCTCGATTGAGCAAGGTCCCAAAGGCCAGCAAGCCGCTAATGTAGTCGTACTGTAAACCCGAGACCAAACCGAAACTCCCGCTTTAAGGCGGGAGTTTTTTTATTTAAACACTATCCTATTTAATTATAAGAATATTCACCTTTTTATTTCCCCCTTTTTTAAAAAAGATGAAAACAGAGAGGAAAAGCGAATCAATAGTTTATATCCTATCTGATATAGCTTTTCCTGATGGTAAAATGGAAACACCATGGCATACATTATTGATATCGGCCTGGAAGTACACGCAGAGTTGACCACCCGTTCGAAGATGTTCTGTTCCTGTCCGGTGGTTGAGCCAAACCAGGTGCAACCCAACAGTGCGGTTTGCCCGGTTTGTCTTGGATTACCAGGCACATTGCCGGTGGTCAACAAGCAAGCTGTGGAATTTGGTTTGCGAGCTGCACTGGCATTGAAATGCACCATTGCTTCCACATCAATTTTTGCGCGAAAAAATTACTTTTACCCGGATCTTCCCAAAGGATACCAGATCTCTCAATATGAATATCCACTGGCAGAACACGGCATCCTGCCCATTCGTACCAGCCAGGGAAATAAGTCCATCCGTATTCACCGGGTACATCTGGAAGAAGATACCGGCAAGTTGACCCATGTGGACACCAAAAACGAAAACTATACCCTGGTGGATCTTAACCGTGCAGGCGTCCCCCTGTTGGAAATCGTCTCTGAACCTGACATGCATTCTGCAGAAGATGCACGAGCGTATGCAGAAGGACTGCGGAAATTACTGCGTCACCTGGGGATCAATTCTGGGGATATGGAAAAAGGAGCCATCCGATTCGAGGCAAATGTCTCCATCAGACCTGAAAACAGCAGTACATTAGGCACACGGGTAGAAATCAAGAATCTAAACAGTTTTCGCGCCATGGAGCACGCCATCGCCTATCAGGTGGAACAACAGATCAAGACACTGGAAGCAGGCGAACTGGTTGTACAGGAGACTCTGGGTTGGAATCCCGATAATGAGATCACCTTTTCTCAGCGAAGCAAAGAAGAAGCCCATGATTACCGGTATTTTCCTGAGCCTGATCTGCCTCCCCTGGTAGTGGATCAAGAATGGATAAATCGGATAGCCCGTGACATGCCCGAACTGCCATTTGCGCGATACACCCGATTCATGGAACAGTATGGGCTGAGTGACGCTGAAGCGGCATTGTTGACAGAAGATAATGCCACCGCCCGGTATTTTGAAACCTGTATAAATACTGCTAGTGAAGTTCCGGCTCATCTGATCTTCACTTGGATGACAGGTGAAATCTTTGCATACCTCAACCAAAGCGGAAGCTCGATCGATACGATCAAAGTGCAACCACAAGAATTTATGGAATTACTGCACTATGTTCACTCGAAAAAGATCACTCCCAATACTGCCAAATCAGTATTGTTGGAGATGCTGCTAACCGGTAATACCGCCAGTGCTCTCATCGAGAAAAAAGGCTTGCAGCAAGTTTCTGATGTCGAGGAGATAGCAGATTTGATCAGCGAAGTATTGAATAGTCACCAGGAAGAAATGAAATCATACCTGACGGGTAAAGAAACACTTAGCAATTGGTTCTTTGGTCAAGTGATGAGAAAAGCATCTGGGAAAGCAAATCCTCAAGTAGTACGATCTGAGTTAGAAAAGCAATTGCAAGAAAGAAAATCAAAAAAATAAAAAATTCGGGAGGGAAGTCTTGAAAAGTCGATTACCCATTACTACAGAAGAATTGATGCAGGCAGAATGGAAGGATTTTGAACCAGCAGCTACTGAATTGGCAGATCATGCATTGAATAGTAATAATCTATACGATTGGTTAGCTGACTGGAGTAATTTTGCCAGCAAAGGTTTCGAGCTTTATAACCGTCTGTATATCGCAAGAACACTCAACACCGACGATAAACAGGTTGAAGAGCGTTTCAACACTTTTATGGATGATTTCTATCCCAAATTGCTGGCATCGGAGCAAAAATTAAAAGAGAAACTGATCGCCAGCAACCTGGAACCAGAAGGGTTTGCCATTCCCTTGCGTAATATGCGTTCTGATGCTTCCCTCTTTCGCGAAAGCAATCTGCTGTTGTTCAGCGAAGTGATGAAGCTCAGCAGCGAATATGATCGGATCATTGGCTCCCAAACTGTTCAATGGGATGGAGAAGAAGTCACGGTGACACAGCTTCGACCTGTTTTTCAAGAAACTGATCGCAAGCGCCGTGAAGATGCCTGGCGGTTATCGATGGATCGCTGGTACGCTGATCGAGATGCGATCACAGCGGTGTGGCAAAAACTCCTTCCTTTACGGTTAAAAATTGCCGCCAACGCAGACAAACCTGATTTCCGTACCTATCGCTGGCAATTCCTGCAACGCTTTGATTACACACCCCAGGATTGCTACTCATTTCATGATGCGATCGAAGAGGTTGTAGTACCTGCCGCCTACCATATCTATGAAAAACGCAGACAACAATTGGGGTTGGATGTTTTGCGTCCCTGGGATTTGGACGTAGACACGACCGGTTTACCCGCACTAAAACCTTTTAGAAATATTGATGAGCTTACCAAAAAAACAGCTATCATTTTTAATAAAGTTGATCCAGAACTTGGGCAATATTTCTCCACCCTGATGCAAGAAGGTCTGCTTGATCTGGGAAACCGCAAACATAAAGGACCAGGTGCATATTGCATAGACCTGCCCTCTATCCGTAAACCATTTGTTTTTGCGAATGCTGTAGGAATTCATGATGATGTCGCCACTCTGCTTCATGAGAGCGGTCATGCTTTCCATTTTCTTGAATCATGCAGGCTGCCATTCTATCACCAACTTAATCCACCGATGGAATTCGCCGAAGTGGCATCCATGTCGATGGAACTGCTCGCTGCGCCTTATCTGACAGATGATCATGCTGGTTTTTATGATCCATCTGAAGCTGCAAGGGCTCGAATCCAGCATATTGAATCTAACATTCTTTTCTGGCCATATATGTCGATCGTCGACCTCTTCCAACATTGGGTATATGAAAATCCTCAGGATGCCATGGATGGAGATGCCTGTGATGAGGTGTTTGGCAAATTATGGGATCGTTTTATGCCTGGTGTGGATTGGACTGGGTTGGAAAAATATAAGGTTACTGGCTGGCATCGTAAAGCTCATATTCATGCTGAACCTTTTTACTATATCGAGTATGGGCTGGCGCAGTTGGGAGCAACTTTGATCTATGGTAACGCTCGAAAAGACCAACAGGCAGCGGTTGCCAGCTATCGCAAAGCACTGGCTTTAGGTGGTACTGTGCCACTACCGGAATTATATAAAACAGCCGGTGCACGCCTGGCGTTTGATTCAAAGACTCTGAAAGAAGCTATCAAAATATTGGAAGATGTGCTGGTAGAATTGCAGGCCCAGATCTAAAGAAAGTTTACCGGTTTACAAAGTAGCGCGCTAAACCCACCCTGTATTTCACCATGCAGGGTGGTTTTTTTGAGCAGAAAAGTCTCCCAAAGAACTCGTTGGGTCACTGATCGCTCTTATCGGGATCCTTGAGAATAGCAGCCACGCTGCACATCCCAAACAGGACACCGATCAATCCAATCGTGAAATAGATTATCCCAGACATTGCGCACTCCGTTGTATTAATCACTACTCTATATACGCTTAAACCATCTGATTTGTTTCATTTTAGAGCAATGATATAATTAGGACAATAAATATCTTATTAATAACGGGTAAATTTCATTTTGTTGTTTTGTTAATTATGAATCAAGTAACCCGTTATCAGGATGATAGTTACTCACAAAAGTGAATTCATATGAAAAACGAAACCTCTCTTCCCCATGTTGTCATTGTTGGCGCCGGTTTTGGTGGTTTAAATGCTGCAAGAGCATTCAAAGATAAACCTGTGCGTGTCACGATCATTGACCGGCAAAACTTTCATCTTTTTCAACCATTGCTATATCAAGTTGCCACGGCAGGATTATCTCCACAGGATATTACTTACCCGGTGCGCGGCATTTTACGGAAACAGAAAAATGTTGAGTTCAGGCTGACAGAAGCAAAGGGAATCGATACTCACACGAAAATGTTGCTCTCCACCTGCTGTGACGTTCCTTATGATTATCTGATCCTGGCGGTAGGTGGAGTTACCAATACTTTTGGCATGCAAGACGTAGCTGAATATGGTCTGGGGCTTAAATCCATTCATGACGCCAATTCCATACGCAATCATTTATTGCGCTGCTTTGAACTGGCAAGCCAATCGCAGGATATCGAGGAACAAAGATCGCTGCTTACTTTTGTGGTGGTGGGTGGCGGCCCGTCAGGGGTGGAATGCTCAGGTGCCATTTCCGAGCTTATCCGGCTTGTATTATCCAAAGATTACCCTCGCCTTGATACAGGGTTAGCCCGGGTGATCCTTCTCGAAGCAACCCAGCGCTTGCTGCCTGGGATGCCGGAAGACCTTGGGCAAGCAACGATGGAAGCGCTGCAGAAAAAGAAAGTGGAAGTGCGTTTTGGAGCGCAGGTAACCGGTTTTGACACCATTCTGGTTACCCTCAAGGATGGTTCCGTCATTCCTGCACAGACTTTGATCTGGGCAGCAGGGGTAAAAGCTGCAGAACTAGTGGAAAAACTGGATGCAGAACGCGGCAGCCAGGGAAGAGTGAAAGTTGCGCCTACTTTACAGGTACCAGGGCATCCTGATATCTTTGTGATCGGTGACGCCGCTTATCTGGAAGAGAATGGGCACGGGTTGCCTATGGTGGCACCTGTAGCCATCCAGCAAGCACAACATGCTGCGATGAACATTCTGAATTCCATTAACCACCAGCCTTTGCAGCCTTTTAAATATCACGATAAAGGGTCACTGGCAACTATCGGGCGTAACCAGGCAGTGGCTTATATTGGCGGATTGAAATTTAAAGGGTTGTTTGCCTGGCTGGTCTGGCTGGTAGTTCATATTATGCAGTTGATCGGGTTCCGCAACCGGCTGGTGGTGCTGGTGAACTGGGCATGGGATTACTTCTTCTTTGACCGGGCGCTGAGGTTGATCACACCAGAGAGGTAAATAAGATTACGAACAAGCGCTGATTAGAGATTTCGGCGCTTGTTTCATGAATAAGAATTCTCAATCAGCCATTACTTACACAGCGAAAGCCAATGGTATGGTTCGCGTCAATTGTCCGATGTTTATCTCGACAGGTACAGCGGATTTTCTCTTTTAAACTGAACCAAGAACCCCCTCGCAGCACGTGAAATTCGCCGTTGGTAGGACCAGTTGGATTAATCCATACCTCCTGACGATTGTAATAATAATATTCATCATAAAAGTCAAAAACCCATTCCAACACGTTACCAGCCAAATCCAGAACACCAAAAGGGCTCACACCATTAGGGTAATTTCCTGCAGTGATTGTTCCTTTCATAGATCTGCCATAATTTGCGAAGGAGTAATCAGTTCTTTCTCCCCATGGATAGGTTCTCTGATCTGTCCCTCGTGCAGCTTTTTCCCATTCGGCTTCGGTTGGTAAGCGACTACCCACCCACTGGCAGTATGCCTGAGCATCATTCCAATTGACTTGTACGACAGGATGACCGTCTTTTCCCTGAATGTCGCTTTTCTGCCCAAAGGGATGCCTCCAATCAGCCCCGTTTACTTTATGCCATTGGTTGCCAACAGTAATCCATGACCAGCCATTTATCTCTGCATGAGTCCGGTAATGGGTAGCGGAAACAAAATTTGAAAACATCCTGTTTGTTACCGGTATCTGATCGATCCAAAAAGCATCTACCTGGACAGTATGCGCAGGTCCTTCATCAGAATGACTGTTTTGTGAACCCATAATAAATTTTCCAGCAGGTATATAGACCTGCACCATGCCGTCTTTCGCTCTAACGCTGGTTGTTCCAATTGCCAGATGGGTACTTTGCTGAATAGAGGGGATGTGCACCTGTGACGCCAATACCGTTGCTGGCATCCCCGCTGGTATTTTTGGAGGCTGAATAGTGTGAGGATGTGGAACAACCTTATGTTCCATCGCCTGGTGAAATTCTGCTGCACTGGAGAACCGGTCATCTTTTTGCAGCGCCATCGCTTTTTGAACTACACGATCAATTTCAGGCGAAACCTGTACATTAATGGCGCGTAAAGCGGGCAATGGTTGACCCATAAAACGCGCCACACTTTCCGGTGGCACCTGACCAGTCAGCAGGGCATACATGGTTGCGCCAAGCGAATAGATATCACTGCGTTCATCTGTTCCACTCATCATGAACTGCTCTGGGGGTGAAAACCCGGGGGTAGCTGCCCTGGCACCCATTGTGGTTTGCTGTTGACCCTGATACACCTTTGCTACCCCAAAGTCTACCAGTATGGCATGACCCTTGGGGTTAATAATAATGTTTTGTGGCTTGATATCGCGATGAATGATCTGTGGGTTTTGCCCATGAAGATATTCCAGCGCTTCACATACTTCACAGATCCATTCTATCGTTTGACCTTCGGGAACAATACCACGGGAATTGATGATCGCTTCCAGATTCTCGCCTTCTACAAATTCCATTACCAGGTATTGCCCCAAACCTGGTGTAATAAAGTGATCGTGTACTGTTGGTAATCCCGAATGCTTAAGGCGATAAAGAATGCGTGCCTCACGCATGAACTGGTTGGCAGCTTCAGGGGTGCTTTCCAGATTTTCTTTGACCACACAGGGGCCATCCATATTCAGATCCCAGGCACGATAGACTGTACCAAACCCACCTTTGCCAATTTGTTGCACAATGCGATAACGATTGTTGAGAACCTGACCTTGTTGAAGCGGCATGTATCACCCCATGTGATTATTTCCTTGTATTGTACTTTATTTCACGTTAAGATAAAAAGACTTCAGAAGTCTCATTGTAAACTTCTGAAGTCTGTATACGATAAGGATCTAACGCTTTATTCTGTCTTATCAGGGTTTGGCAAAGGCTCCGCCACTACCCTCGTTTTATCAGGAACAACTTTTTTGGGCTGTTCCTCCTGTGCTGGTTTCTCAAGTTCAACAGGTTTTTCTTCTTTGGGTGTTTCCTCTGCTTCTATTACTGGCGCAGGGGGTTCAACACTGCAGAGATCGACACCCATTCTTCCCGTCAACCGGCGATAGAGCAGTACCCAGACAGTGCCTGTGTAGGCTTTGATGCCTGCACCAGCGATGATCACCGCTGCCAGATAGATCAGGAAGAATACTCCCGCCACGATCCATCCTACAGTAATCGCCACAGGGTTCTGAACGGCATACCCAATAAATGCAGGTACTGCCACCAGTAGCATAGGTACGATGAGAATGAGCGTTGCCACGAAGGTCCCGACAAAGACGATCAATGCGGTCAGCAATACCTTCCAGAAGTTCTTCCAGAGAATATTCCAGCTACGGCGGAAGCCTTCCATGACCTCCATTGAATCCCCAACGATGGCAACCACACCCAGTTCATACCAGGCGGTCATCATCCAATTGAGTACGATCAATGCCGGTATGATGAAGATCAAGCCACAGAAAAGCGTACCCAGGGTAAGTGCAACGACGGGGATGATCAGGAGCAAACTCAATCCAAAATTGATCAGCCACATCAGCAGGGTGAACAGCAGTACTTTCCAGAAGATTTTTACGCCGCTCTTCCATAAACCGCCAAAGGTGAGCTTGTTGTACCCTTCATCGGCATCCCATGCGCCACGTGCCAGACCACCACGACCAATGGTACGGAGTACAAGGGTCAATAATCCCAGGCAGAAACAGACCACGATGATGACTGCAATCGCTGCCAGCGCCCACATAAATACCTGCTCTTCATTGATCAGATTATGGAACCAGTGATTTAAGTTGTAGGAGAACTGGTTGAAGTAATGAGGGGCATGATTTCCATAATCTCCATTACTGAATTGATAACCGCTATTCCCTCCAGCGTTACCTCCTGCGGAGCTAGCCCCACATCCCGCCAGGAATCCAAGGACCCATAATACCTTGAATTTTTTAATGATCTTCCAGGCTTTTGAAAATATTTCACCGTAATTCATACTTCCTCCTTCATTTTCCAACCCGCGAAGACCTCGAGGTATTCGAGCGGGTATATATCCTTTCTATTATTTACGCTGTAAAGCATAGAAAGTTGCAATAAAAGCAATAATATATTTACTATAACCAATTTGTTGGATAATTTACCCAGAAAATATTGATAAAAAGTCTAATTATTCCCACTCAATGGTTGCGGGTGGTTTGCTGGTTATATCATACACCACACGGTTCACGCCATTGACCTCATTGACAATACGATTCGCAATTCTTGCCAGGAGTTCGTGATCCAATCTTGCCCAATCTGCAGTCATAAAATCCTCTGTGGTTACCGCCCGTAACGCAACTGTTTCCTGGTAGGTGCGTTGATCACCCATCACCCCCACGGAACGTACAGGCAATAGCACGGCAAAAGCTTGAGAAACACCATTCTGGATCTCTTTTCGGAAGAGAAGCCCCGCCTGTGCCAGCTCGCTTGTGAAGATGGCGTCTGCCTTGCGCAGGATCGCCACCCTATCCGGATTAACCTCTCCCAGGCAGCGTACTGCCAATCCTGGACCAGGGAATGGCTGCCTCCAGACAAGTTCATGCGGTAAACCAAGCGCTTCACCAACAGCGCGCACTTCATCTTTAAAAAGATACCTCAATGGTTCCACCAATTCAAAATCAAGATCAGGTGGCAATCCACCTACATTATGATGACTTTTAATACGCTGTGCCTGTGAACGATCCGGGGCGCTCGATTCCACCACGTCCGGATAGATCGTCCCCTGTACTAAAAAAGGAGGTGTTCCTATCTGCTTTGCCTGTACTTCAAAGGTACGAATAAACGCTTCCCCAATGATACGTCGCTTATCTTCCGGCTCGATCACTCCAGCCAGCTTTGAAAAGAATGTCTGGCTGGCATCAACTACATGCAGCCGGGCTCTGAGATTTTTTATAAAGGCAGTTTCAACCTGCTCTCGTTCACCCTCTCGCAGCAAGCCGGTATCTACAAAAACTGCATCCAGTTGATCGCCAACCGCTTTGAGCGTCAAAGCTGTCGCAACACTCGAATCCACTCCTCCACTGACCGCAGACAAGACTTTTCTTTTGCCTACCTGTGCCCTTATGGCGGTAACGCATTGCTCGATCATGGATTGCGGCGTCCACTGCTGGTTCAATCCACAAATGTTCAACACAAAACGTTCCAGTATCTGCATCCCGTGCTGAGTATGCCTTACTTCTGGGTGAAACTGCAGACCATAATATTTTCGTGCTTCGTCACTCATGGCAGCGATCGGGCTGTGATTGCTTCCTGCCAGGATAGTAAAACCGGATGGCACTACTTCAATCCGGTCACCGTGCGACATCCAAACCTGAAGGTCGTTTTCAAGGATCAATGGATTTTGTCTATTAACATGGATCTCTGCCAGACCATACTCACGCTTGCCTGAAGCAGCTACATTGCCCCCCAACGCCTGCGTCAACGCCTGCATGCCATAGCAAATTCCCAATATAGGCAGCCCACTCTCCAGAATATAAGAAGGCAAGAAAGGTGCATCCTTTTCGTATGCAGAGGCAGGTCCACCGGAAAGAATGAACGCCTTTGGCTGTATTGTAAGAACTTTAGCTGGATCCGTGTTCCAGGGGAATAATTCACAATACACCTGCAGTTCACGCACACGCCGTGCAATCAACTGGCTGTACTGCGAACCGAAATCCAAAATAGCTATGGCATCAGGTCTCGACATGATAATTACATTTTTTGCTAATCAGCTATTTCGATCTTGCCATCATCCAAAGAAGTGATGGTCACCAGAGATTCAATCGGAATTTTGAGATAAGCAAGAGCATCACGCCCACCTTCGAAAGTCTTTTCAATGAGAGTGCCGATCCCTACCATTTTAGCGCCTGCTGTGGTGGCCAATTGCACCAACCCTAATATTGTGGCACCTGAAGCAAGAAAATCATCAATAATCAGAACTTTTTCTCCCCTTTTCAGGTATTCAGGAGAGACAATAAGCTCTACCATACGTTTTTTCGTGTGAGAAGGAGCCAGGGTAAGGTAAACCTGGTCGGGCATGGTAACAGGTTTGCTTTTACGGGCATAAACTACCGGTATATTCAGGAATTTTGCTGTCATGAGTGCTGGAGCAATTCCAGAAATTTCAGCAGTAAGAACCTTGGTTGCGCCAACATTAGCAAAGCGTTGCGCAAGTTCCTTTCCGCAAGCTTCCATGAGAATTGGATCGACCTGGTGATTGATGAAACTATCTACCTTTAGAATACCTCCACCCAGGTTTTGACCTTTAGAGAGGATGCGTTCTTTTAATTCGTTCATTATTTCCTTCTCCGAAATGTTTGATTAGGCATTGTACTATAAGTTAGAAATTATAGATGAGATTGTCTATACACGCTTTTGATAGGTTTATTTTCATGGGTTGATAATCGGTATGAACAATCCACTACTAAATGTTGCCGTGCTAGAGACAGAGCTGAATGTTCCAGTGCCATAAGAGTTCACCCCAGCCACCCGGTAATAGTAGGTAGTACCGTTGGTCAACTCATAATTCACAAAACTGATCATGTCTGCCTGAGTGGTACCAACCAGCGTCCAACCGGAGCTCCCGTTTGGTGAGCGTTCAATGCGGTAAGAAGTCTCATCATCCAGAATATCATTCCATGACAACTGAATGGATGAGATCGAGCGCGCTTCTGCAAGCAAACCAGTCACCTGAGGAGGTACCCCGCAGGTTTTTGTGCTGCCAGAAGCAGACGAATACTGGTAGATCGAAGACCAGTCGGCATCGCGTGCGGTTACGAATGCCAGAACCCGATACTGATAGCTTGTACCACAAGATAATGGATAATCTTCGTAACTTGTGACATTACTGCCTAATTGGGCAATCTGCGTCCACGAAGAACCATTCCATCGTAGTATTCGAAAACCATCTTCATTCGGGCTGTTATCCACCCAGGTGAGACGAAGCCGCCTTTGTGACATGGGGGTGATGGTTAAACCACCCGGCGCACAAACTACGGTATTTTCACTGGCAGTATTACTCGGCATGGAATCACCAATAGCATCAAAAGCAAACACTCGATACTGGTAGGTCGTACTGCAGGTTAATCCTGTATTGGTGTAGGTGGTGGTGTTGGCTGCAACCTGAGCGATCTGTGTCCAGCTTGTACTGCCAGATGGCGCCCGTTCAATCCTGAACCCGTTTTCATTATCACTGGCATCTGTCCAGGTCAGTTTAATGGCAGTTGTCGAGGTTGCTGCAGCCTGCAGATTAGTGGGTGGTTCCAAACATGGATTGGTTGAAGCTGTGATTACATTGGAATATGCAGAAGATCCATTATGGTTGTATGCCCTTACCCGGTATCGGTAAGTGGTGTCACAGGTCAGGCTGGTATTGTTAAAACTGATTGCATTCGCTGGAGTCACACCGATCTCTGCGAAATCTCCTGTAGGGGTTGCACGTTCGACCTTAAATCCAATTTCATTATTACTGGAATCCGCCCACCCAAGTTGAATGCTCTCCCGCGTAGAAGATGTGACTGTCAGGCTTTCGGGCGCACTTGGACCCGGTCCATCTTTAAAATTGGCAACAAGTACCCGGGTATTATTCAAAGTCAGGTGATTGTCGGCTGAATCAGTGGCGTTCGCTGGTTCACCAGTACGCCAACCATTATAATAAACAGCAGGGTTGGAGAAGAAATTGATGCCGATACATGGTGTATTCTTGCAGGCATATGCCATAATCGTGTAATAATATCCATCTTCTCTTTTTCCAAAAGAGTAAGAAAAAGCCCCTTTTGACCCACCAGCAGTTTCACGGTCATGCTGCCCTCCCATGTTATGACCCATTTCATGTGACATGGTATACCCGCCTGGCTCGCAATCCACTGCAACCACACTGAAACCGTATGGTGAAAAATCGTATGCTCCACTGGCAAAATTGGAATCCATCAACCATCCCAATCCACAATACCCCCCTTTGTCGATCAGCATTACTACCAGGTCTGCCTTGTAGGTGTTGCGCCAGGTATGTACCTGATCAATGACATCATCACTCTTTGTCAGGTGATTCAATATCGTGTTCCAATCATAGGGGCTTTCGTCATAGGAAATTTCGCTGGTATATACCAGGTTGACACGTTGAATGATATTGCTATTCGCATACCCTTCATTGGTTTCGTTCATCACCAGGTTGATCAAAGATTGAATGGCGTTCGTTCCTCCAGCAGCATATCTGGCAGCGGGAGTATAAACCACCATTACATCGATCTGCCCTCCGTCATCATCCCCGGTTACCATCCCCGATACTGGAGATAGGACATCTGGTGATATGCTAGGAAGTTGGGCTGGGAGACCTGCCAGGTTCACCTGCTGCACCATATGTAGTTCCTGGTCTACAGGTTTGATGATATAGGTGGCATCGGGCAGGCTTATCTTTCCATTAAGGCTATCTCCCACTAACGAAAGGTAAACTTCACTTTCGGGAATACCACTGACTTTGCCGGTCAACACCACCCCTCCATCTTTAGGAAAATCCCTAGCGGTGAGGTTGATCAAAAATTCTGCATCAAAAAAGAGTTGTGCATGAATCTGGCTTTGTTCCCACTCGGCAGCATATTCAATAACCGAATAGTCAATATAAACCTGCTGGCTACGAGAAACCATGGGATTCATGGCGATTTCCAAAGATTCCACCGCAGGTCCAGGGATGATCAGTTCAGGAATTTGTGTAGACTGAGCTTGCGCGACTTCAGGCGCAATGAAGCCCGATATTAGGAAAAACAATAGAATAGACGTCAGTACTGTTTTCTTCAAAATATGTTAAACCTTTGATAGGGTTTCCATAGGTCTACTGTAACATACTCTGAAGTGGATTTTTCAGGTTGTTAACCGATCGTAAAGTTGCCCTTCCAGGGGAGTACAACAGGGTCTGCATTTTTGGGCACGTAGTTATATGCCTGTTTTAACGGAAAACCGTGGACTTTGCAGATTAAGGATGCAATCGTCATCCCATGAGAAACCACCAGCACTCGTTCATCGGGATGTGCGGCTGCAATATCATTTACTGCTTCTATCATACGTTCTGCCAGTTCACTATAATTCTCTGAGCCAGGAGGGGCAACTTTTTCGGGATCTTCTTCTCTTTTTCTTAAGAGCTCAGGATATTCTTCTTCCACTTCCTGCCAGGTCAGTCCTTCCCAAATACCCAGGTTAATCTCTTTCAATCTCTCATCGCAGTGTATCTGAACATTTTTACCTTCCATCAGAATGGCTGCTGTCTGAAAAGCACGGATCGCCGGGCTTGAATACACGGCTGCAAATTTGTTCCCATCCAGCTTTGCTGCCAGCTTTTTTGCCTGATCGATTCCACACTCATTCAAGGGTTGGTCGATCGACCCTTGAATTCTTCCTTCGGCGTTCCAATCCGTTTGCCCGTGCCTGATAAGCCATAATTCTGTCATGATCACCTCGTAATACGAAGGGGTATTGTACCAGAATCAAGGCAACCAGAGCGGATAAAATTCATTAGCCAGATTGTTCAAAACACGCAATTGATCATCCCCTGTATTGGTCATTAGGTATAGCTGAAATACACCAATCGCATCTCGATCAGAGATAAAGAGAATTTCGCTGCCATCCGGTGACCAGGCTGGCTGGCGATCATCTGACCGGTTATTGGTCAACATGGTTTGTGTTGTAGAAGTGAAATCAAACAAATATATTTCCCAATCCCCTTCAATCAGACGAGAAAATGCCAGAGTATTCCCATTCGGCGAAACTCTCACATCGGCTTCGGTTTCTACGCTGGTGAAAATATTTTGCGGAACGGGAGGTTCAGCAGGGGGAAACTTACCCTCGAAAACGATTTTCATGGGGTCTCCATCACGAATGAACACTATCCCCATACTGGACCAATCCGGTTGGGTATCCATCTCAACCCCACTGGTCAGTTGAAATGGTACTGCAGATGGGTCTTTCACGTCGATCATGTATAGATCAGCATCTCCTGCATTTTCATTACTGAAGACTATCCAATTCCCGTTGGGAGAAAAAGATGGAGAAGAATTCAGACCTTCTGGAAGGGCATTCAACAACAAGGGTTCTGGATAGGGAGTAGAGCTGATATCGAGCCAGCACAAACCTGTTACTTCTGGCTCTCCACACAAGCCAGAAAAAATGAGACTGTTTCCATCAGGAGAAATATCACTGACTATACTATCTCCATCTGAATGATGGTATACCAGTTGCCTACTGGAAGAAGCCGTTCCATATAAGCCCTCCAGCCAGATGTTTCTGACCTCACCAGAACTCGCGGGAGCGGAATAGATCACCCAATCAGGTGTAACGGTTGGCGTGGGTGAAGGTGTCGGTGTACTGCTAACCGTTGGAGTATGGGTCACGGTTGAAGTCTGGGTCTCTGTAGCAGTATGAGTAACTGTTGGAGTAGGCGTTACTGTAGGTGTTTTCGTGATGCTTGGGGTTGGCGTGATTGTTTTCGTAAGGGTGACAGTTTCAGTCATAACCCGCTGGGTATAAGTCTTTGTTGGAGTCCGTGACCGGTAATAGATGGACGTTCGAGTAGGGTATTTTATGATCCCATAAGTGGCAGTTCGGGTGCGCGTTGGTGTTTTTGGCACACCACTTTCTGTGACTTGCTGTGTGGTTATTGATGTAGGATAGTATGTCTTTCCTTTTATTTCTGTGGGGTAATAGGTGCCTAAAGTGGCAGCAGCAATGCGTGTCTGTTGTAAAACCTGGCTTGTTTCAGTTGCAAAATCGTATGGATCCCTCCAAACCAGTGTAGGGGTGAGTGTTTTCGTTGATTTTTCAACCTTTGGATTGGCTTCTGTTACTGGTTGGGAAAGAGAACAGGCAAGAAGTGCCCATAACATTCCCCCTAGAAGAAGAATGAATCCATTTCGACGGGATATTTTAAAATACCGATTGGATCCTGCTTTTTTTTCTTCCATTCTGTACAATCCATTATAACGATTTCCGCACAATGTGAAAGCCAAAAAGTGATCTCAACTTGGGTTAAAAAGCGGCTTTCCTCTGCATGGTATAATCTCGCCATGGAACAAAATCCCCATCCCCCTTCTGATGAAATGCAAAAAAATGATCAACAACCAGGTTTTTCTAGTACCTGGAACTACTATTTACTGGTTTTCTTGATGCTGGCTGCTGGTATTGCCCTTGGATATATCATATGGGGCAGACAGGCTGCAGTTAACCCAAACTTAAGCGACAAAGAGCTTTTTATGCAAGCCCTTATCGATGATGACCCATCGTTAGGACCAATTGATGCCCCGGTCACCATCGTTGAATTCAGTGATTTCGAATGTCCCTATTGCAGGCAATGGCATCAAGAAGTCTGGCCACAAATCGAAGCCGCTTACAACGGTAAAGTACGATTGATCTTTCGAGATTTCCCTCTTACCCAGATTCACAGCAACGCCATGAGCGCTGCCATCGCCGCAAATTGTGCGGCTGTACAAAATAAGTATTGGGAATACCATGACCTTATTTATAAGGGAGATATCGAACTCAGCCCGCTTGCCTATGAAGCATTTGTCACACAGTTGAATATGAATCTGGATTCATTTACACAATGTCAAAAGCGAGTGGATATTCAGACAGAAATCCAACAAGACATGGAATTTGCTGGAATGATCGGCGTTGAAGGCACCCCTACATTCTTTGTGAACGGATATCGTTTGGTGGGTGCTCAACCATTTGAAGAATTTAAAAAAGTCATCGATACTATTTTGTCACAATAAGCCAATCAATACCAGGAGGGAACCAATGCCTAAAAAATTTGTAGTTGTGGCAGGGAATATTGGAGTAGGCAAGTCAACCCTGGTGCAAATGTTAAGTGAACGGTTAGGGTTTCAACCATTTTATGAACCGGTGACAGAAAATCCTTATTTGCCAGATTTCTACCGGGAAATGGATACATGGGGATTTCACTCCCAGGTTTTCTTTCTTTCGCATCGCCTGATCCTCCATCAGGAAGTCTTACGTTTTCCTTCTTCAGCAATCCAGGATCGTTCTATTTATGAAGATGCAGAGGTTTTTGCATATAACCTCTTTCTTCAAGGTCATTTAAGTCAGCGCGATTATGAAACATATTCCACACTATACCATGCTACTGCCAGCCTTCTCCCTCCTCCTGATCTGGTCATCTATCTAAAGGCATCTGTCGATACTTTGATCAAACGCATTTCTCTGCGCAGTCGTGATTATGAACGAACCATCAGCAGCGCCTATCTGGAACAGTTGAACCAGCTTTATTCCACCTGGATAGATAAATTTACCCTGTGCCCGGTTTTAACCGTTCCAGCAGATAACCTGGATTATGTGAAGCAATCCAGACATTTTGATCTGGTTGTTCAAAAGGTGCAACAAAAACTTACCGGAAAAGAAGAAGTTATCTTTTCTGATGAAGAGGTTGCATAAATTTTTACAAGTAAATAGAGATCACCCGTATTAATAAAGAGCGACTGCTTCTCCTGCAATAAAAAACTAACGGGGTTCAACCACCAGTTTAATAGCTGTTCGAACTTTTCCTTCTATCTCAACATCCACAAATTCAGGAATGCAGACAACATGGATGTCTTCTTCGGCTAAATAACCTTTAGCCAGAACTAAAGCCTTGATAGCTTGGTTTACAGCTCCAGCACCAATTGCCTGTACATCGGCATGTTTATGTTCGCGGATCACTCCAGCGATTGCCCCAGCTACGGCAGCTGTACGGGAGTTTGCCTTGACTTTTATGACGTCCATCTTACATCTCCCTACTACGTTGATTTTAGAAATGCATTTTAAAAATGCCGATACAAATATTGGGGAAAAATATAATCTAATAACAAAATTAATTGTACAAGAATCATTTGACCATTTCAAGCATCAATTTTCATAATATTTTAAGGTATTCCTGCATTATTTTTATTCCACAACTCCATTTTTTATTAGTTAATTAAATTAGTAGTAGTAATAGAGCCTGTGGAAAAGGGGATAAGTATACTTTTTGATTGGAAAACCACTATATGTGTGCATTATCCAAAAAGAAACCTGTATATAAGGCTATTTGTTCCTTTTTTATCCCCAACCTACCTGGGAAAACTTGTGGATGGAAAAGAATAACTTATCCATCTTTCCACAGCTTTATCCCCTTCTCCCATATACAGCTTGAAAATTAATTTACGCCTGCATATTCGGGTACTTTCTGATAGCTCGAGAGAACTTATCCAAAAGATTTTCTACATTTATCCACAAATTAGGAGACTTATCCACAGAAAATCGCGACTTATCCACAGGTTTCAAAAGAAATTACAACAGAATCAGATAAATCAGTCGGTAGTTAAGCTATTTTGAGCTTTGAAGTGGTCAAAATAAGCTTCGATTTCTTCAAGGAAAAGATCGAGCTGCTCGAATCGATCATTATAAAACTCTGGTGATAATTCCAACTCCTGAACCATACTTTCCCATTCTTGGAATTCTTGCGTTTCTGAAGAAAGGAAAACAGCAGCTTCTGTCCAGGTTCTCAGCATTATCCATAATGCATTTGCGGGTGAACTTTCTGCCATAGATTTTGCAGCTCGAAGTAAATAAGGTTGTCTGGGTGAAGAAAGCTGTACTGGGCAATTGGAAAGTTTTTCCACTTGTGATAACGTGTTTTGTAATGTTTGCAGCCAGGTGAATGATCTTTCATCATTGAAATTTGATGAGGTAATCAAACCGATCAACATGTCTATCAAGGCTGGTTTTCCCGCTGCCTGTACCCTTTTAGTGAATTGCTGAATCATTCGCCTTTCGCTAAGAGGAACACTGATCAGACAAGAAAGTGCATTTGCAGCATCTTCGATACACCGTAAATATGTGCGTAATGTGAATACACCAGGTTTATGGGATCCAGAGTAGCATTCCATCCATCGTTGTCGCGCAGAATTTATAAATGGTTGAGCTCGTGACAGGCAATTTTCAGGGCGGTAAAAAAGAGCACATGCACTGGCTTGAGTATATTCGAACCAGTGACCGGCATCGTACAATACCAGTGGATTTTCGCACATAAAACTGCCAATCCAGGCATCCTTTCTAAGCTCACGCGGCTGGTTGAAAAGGGTGACATCATAGTGCCAGATATCCAGGTGAACATCGGGTGTCACAGGGATCAATTCTCGATCTGCAAAGGGTTGAATGTTATGAATAAAGATCAAGTCGATATCTGTTGTTCCGCCCAACAAAAAATCATCGGTGCATAATGAACCAGTGAGATAAATGCAGATCGGGCGTGGTTTCTCTTGTAGCCTTTCTGCCACATGATTTTTTGCAAATCGGATCAGTAAATCCTTTGTCAGTTTCATAACATTCCCTTGTAAAAAAATTAATCCAAAGGCAGCTCAGGCTGAAATGGAGGTAATTGCAACGCCTGGCGAATTCGATGATCCACCTTGCGCAGGTCTTCGGGGCGGTTTACAAAATCAAGATGGTTGGTATCGATTACCAGCACCGGACTCGGATGCTCTTTTTCTTCCAGAAAAAACGCATCATAAGCTACATTTAGCTGATCAATGTATTCGCGCTGCATTTGGCGTTCGTATGGACGATCGCGCTGTGCAATGCGTGCCATAAGCACATCAGTATCTGCCCGCAAGTAAACCAGAAGGTCGGGGCGCTGGATTTTCTCTCCCAAGGCTTCATGAACCCGATAATACATCTGCAGTTCATCCCCCTCCAGGTTGATCCGGGCGAACAAACTGTCTTTTTCGAATGTGTAATCACTAATGAGATGTTTACCAGTGGCTACCATGCTTGGTACGGCAGCACTCTGCTGGCGATAGCGGCTGAGTAGAAAGAATATTTGTGTTTGAAAAGCATAGCGCTTTCGGTCGGCATAAAAATCACTCAAAAAAGGATTTTCCTCGAACACCTCCAACAGCACATTCGATTCAAAAGATGGCTGCAGCAAGCGAGCCAGGGTTGTTTTTCCAACGCCAATAACACCTTCAATCGCAAAATACATGAAGAAACCTTTCTATGATCGTCAAAATCAGCAGCACCCTTGATTTGGAACTTCCACGATCAAGGGTGCATAGTTATTTTAGAAACCTGTAAACCTCAATTTCAAGCCTGTTGCTCCAACTGCTTGACCATTCCGGAGATCACATCGAAGCCACCTTGCCAGAATGATGGTTGATAAACATCAATTCCCGCATCCGACAGGATCTTTACTGGTGCTTTTGAGCTGCCTGCAGACAGGAGCTCAATATAACGCGGTTTGAAGGATTCGCCTTCCTGTTTGTATTGCTGGTAGAGAGAAAATACCAGTAATTGTCCAAAGCTGTAGGCATAAACATAGAATGGATAATTATAGATATGAGGAATGCATACCCATTCCCAGCGAAATTCATCAGAGACATCAACAGCATCACCGAACTGGGTTTTCAGGTTTTCGAGATAGGCATCACAGATTTGATCAACAGAAGCATCCTTGATAATCATATCAAACGCCTGACGCTCAAACATGGCAAAGAATGCCTGGCGGGTGATGGTTGCGTAGGCATCGTCCAACTGCCGGAAGATGATATCACGCTGAACCGCTTTATCGGGCTCTTCTTTTAACATCTTATCAACCAGCATCATTTCACCAAAAGTGGATGCGGTTTCAGCCAGCGGCAGGCAGGCTTGCTGGGTAAACACGGTATGGTGTTCTGCCAACATAGAATGGATGGCATGTCCAAGTTCGTGTGCCATGGTTGCAACATCATCAGCTCGTCCCTGGTAGTTACATAGAACCCAAGGGGTCAGGCTGGGAACAGCGGTTAGACAGAATGCACCATCACGTTTACCTTTTCGAACTTCGCTGTCAAGATGCTTCTGATCCAATACACGCTTTGCCAGTTTTGCAAATCGGGGGTCGAATTCAGTAAAGGATTCGAAGATCATTTTAGTAGCTTTGTTGTACGGGTATTTCTTGTTCGATTTACTGACGGGGGCATAAATGTCATAGCGGCGTAATTTCTCCACTCCCAGCAATTTTGCCTTCACTTTGAAGAACTGTTGGAAAACAGATGCGTTCTTTTTGCAAACATCCAGCAGTGTGTCAACAACAGCGTCAGGGATATCATTTGTTTGATTGCGACTGGATATTGGTTGAGCATACCCGCGCATTTTGACGTTTTCATTGTTCCAATCGCGTACAATGGTCTGATAAATTTGTCCAAGGATTGATCCATCATTTCCATAAACCCGGTACAGTTCCTTGTAGGCAGCTTCGCGAAGCGCTGGATCTGGGTCTCGGGCATAGATCATTAACTCTCCTCGTGTTAGATCGAGTGTTTTTCGACCGATCTTCATCTTGAAGGTGTACCGGTTGGTGATGGAATCATAGATCAGGTTGAGGGCATTGAAACCCGTAACGTTTTTCGTGTTGATGATTTTTTCTTCGGGCTCGCTCAGGGTGTATTTCTTAAAATTCCGTAGGGCTTCAAAATAATAGCGATAATCTCCTGTAAACTCCAGCAGGCGTTTTGCATTGTCATCATCTAGGGCTTTCCACCAGAGATCGAAGAAAAGGGTTTTGTTCTGCAGTTCAGAAACAAATTGCTGGGCTTGTTGTAAAAATCCTTGTGCTGCCTGGCTTTGTGTATCTGTATAAAAGTTTAGTTCTGCAAAAGCGTAAATGCGTGAGCCTTGATCACTGATTGCATCCATTTCATGAACAATTTCCATGAATTTATCACCAGTGATATCGTTGGTCAGGCTTGAGCGGTAATTTACAAAAACATCTACTTTTTCTTCCAGGGATTTAATTGCTTGTTTTAATTCAGGGGAATCGATAGAAGGAAAAAGATCGGTCAATTCCCATTTGCTTTGTGTATATGTTGCCATGGATTTTCACCTTTCTTCAGCGAATAGGTACAAAAGAGATTTGTACTGTTCATTCTACCATAAGCGAAAAGAGAGGGGTTTCTACCTATCAGATTTTTTTTGAAATTGGCAATGGAAGAGAAAAAAAGGGTGGAAATAACCCCTTTACTCATAGGAGAACAATATTGACGCGATCTCTCCATGTGATATTCCCTTTGCAACTGTATAAACTTCAGCATTTGGCCAGAGATCTTTTGCTCTTTTTATCAATTCAGGGCGAATCACTACTACTGCCATCCGATAATTCATTCTATCGATTGCAGTGATCCCTTCCACCCATCCTTGTTGACGTTCTAATTCCAAAGGTCCTAACTCATCCACTACTAATAAATCGCAATCCCCGCTTTGATCCAGGATCTGGCTACCCCAAGCCATAGCATCGGAATTAAAAAGCCAATGGCTGGTTTGTAAACCCTCTTGTGAAAAAGTTTTGTTCAAACAAGCCAACTTTCGTTGTTCACCTGTGGCTGCATTTTCTACCAGGATACCTGTTTTCATTCCATCAATAATAATCGCAGGAGATATTACTCCTTCAACATGGAGATTCCGCTGTCTTGCCAACTCAATTAATGCCTGGCAAACAGTGGTTTTTCCTACCCCACTTTCTCCTGTAATAATCGTCAACAGTGGGGTAGTTATTGCCATGTTACCACCCGTAGCCCGTCTACCTTGATCACCCGTACAGGCACACCATATGCTGAAGTTAATTGTTCGTTTGTTAATCCTTCATTCAAAGCACCACTATATTGAACCCTACCTGGCCGCATTAAAACCAGATGACTGGCAATACTTGCGGCTGCTTCGGGCTCATGAGTGGTAAAGATGATGGTCATACCCTGCCCTGCAAGCTCGCGCAGAATGTCGATTAACTTTCGCTTGTTTGCCAGATCAAGGTGTGAGGTAGGTTCATCCAGCAGCATCAGTTTGGGCTGTTGGGTCAAAGCGCGTGCAACCAAAGCAAGCTGAAGCTCTCCACCACTTAAACTGGTTACCGGGCGGTACTGCATCTCGCCCAACCCAACCCGCACCAATGCCTGGCTGGCAATCGAAAAATCTTCTTCTCCGGGCATTGCGAGTGGCTCTAGATAAGGGGCTCTCCCGAGAACAGTATATTCGAGTAATGTGTAGTCATAATGCAGGTATTCATTTTGTGGAACCAATCCTATCCACTGACCCAACTCGCGGCGTGAGTACTCCTTCATTTCCCTGCCATTTACACGGATAGATCCATGAAGGGGTTGTTCTTTACCGTATGCCAACCGCATGAGTGTGGTTTTTCCGCTGCCATTGGGACCAAGTATTGCTGATACTGCTCCTTCAGGAAGTGAAAGGGAAAAATCATCCAGCACAAGCCTTGCCGTATTGTGATACCGGAAAGTTACATGATCAAATTCAAGGATAGGGGCACTCATCGCTGTACCTTGATCCTACGCGCCATCATCAAGATCATGAATGCCAATGCGCCTAATAATGAAGTCAATATCCCCAACGGTATTTCAGCAGCTAATAAGGTACGACCTAGATCATCACAAATCATTGTAAATGATGCACCTATCAACATAGAAGCCGGCAAGATGTATCTTCCATCCGCTCCAAATATGCGTCTTGCCAGATGCGGCACCAGCAAGCCAACCCAACTGACCATCCCGCTAACAGAGATGACAGCAGCAACAGCAGCAACCCCTGCTACTAATATCAGGGCTCGTTCACGCTGCGGTGTGGTTCCGAGTGAAAAAGCTACTTCATCTTCCAGCGAAAGCAGGTTCAAACGCCAGCGCATTCGGTAAAGAACATACAATCCGATCAACACCAGGGGAAGGATTGCCAGCAGATCTTTCCACTCCACACTCCATAATCCCCCTAATAACCAGAAAGTGATCTCTGGAAGCTGTCTTAAAGGGTCAGCCAGATACTTTAAAATACCTACACCAGAAGAAAAGAAAGCCGAAACCGCTATTCCTGCCAACACCAGGCGCAGCACCCAGCCACCAAAACGTACCTTACGGGCAAGGAGATAAGAAAGCAGTAATCCAGCCATCGCAAAAACTACAGCTGAACCTTGTACCAACCAGGCAACATTTCCCATAAAGATGATCGCCAGGGCTGCTCCAAAGGAAGCCCCCTGTGTGACTCCCAAAAAGCCGGGTTCTACCAGAGGGTTAGTAAAGAGCATCTGAAAAGCCGCACCTGCAGCAGAGAGAGAAGCGCCAAGCAGCATGCCTGCCAGCAAACGTGGAAGGCGTAAATTCAGCAGAAGGCGCATTGCCATCTTATCTTCTGCGAGATCCCAGGGGAAAGCAATACCGGGTTGGGGATATCGCCCTACCAGCAAACTGAGCGCAAAAACGATCAGCAACCCAAAAACCAACACCCACAGGATACGAAGGGGGTGAGACAACCTCATTCGATACCCGTCAAAAGCGGAGCTACCTGGCTCTCAAAAATGGTCTCATCCATTCCATAAAGGGTTTGATAAAAAGCCTTGGTTTCCTGCAGCATATCTACACTACTCCAGAGATCGGGTTGTATCTTTGTGGCAAGCCACTTTAACCCCAATACCCAGCGTGCGTCTGCCTGATCCCAGGAGTAAAAATCAGCGGGGAAAGCATAGATCTGGTTATTGGTAACGGCTTTCAATGCCTGCCAGTTGGGATCTTCTTTCAGATTATCTACGATCTCGACGGTATTTTCAGTATATGTAACGATAAAAATTTGATCAGGATCCCAAGCTGCAATTTGCTCCAGGTTCACTTTTGTCCAACCGGTATCCAGTTCGATATCCAACCACACTGGGATACCACCCGCAGTCTGAACCATGTACGTTTGGATGTAGGATTCTGGTGCCACATTAAAAGCTACATTGCCATCCTTTGTGCTGTAATAAATCAATAAAACCCGTGGCTTTTGAGTATCGTCCATCCCTGCTGTGGCAGAAGCTACTTTGGTAGCTACATCGCTGAAATAAGAGGCTAATTCCTGTGCCCGCGCATCATTTTGGAAAACTTGCCCCAGTGTTGCAAGATCACGTTGGTATTGTTCAGGGGTTTCAAAATCCAGGTAGATCACAGGAATACCCAGGATTTCAAGTGGACTGCCTAGCTTTTCTGCCATACTGCTTTTTAGAATGACAAGATCCGGTTGTAGAGCAGCGATTTGTTCAGGACCAGCGTCATTTTCAAGTTTTTCTTTTTCACCAAAGGTGGGATCGATTGCCTCAATAAAACTACCATGACCCTGGTTCAAATTGGCAATGCCGACCACCCGATTTCCAACATCAGGAAAAAGGTACATCGCATCTGCAACCATGATAACCGCTTTACCAGCGAGGACGATCCTTTCTGGTACTTTCTCCAATGTTATGGTGCGACCAAGTGCATCTGTGGTTGTGATAGGGGCAGACGGTGCTTCTTCAGTTTGAGTAACAGACTCGATCCCATCACCTTGAGGAGGTACAGTAACTGTTATCGGAATGATCTCTGCCGTAGGGGTATTGGATGGTGTGCAGGCGCTCAATACCAACATAGCAATGATGAAAACAAATAATATCTTCTTTGAAATCTTTTCCATGGTTTTTGCTCCTTGATTCACACGTCTATGTATATCTGATGGATAGTTCCGCCATCCACTTTAAAATATCTCTTAATGAACGAATTCGCAGATCCAATGCAATTTGATTCGCTATAGAATCACCCTGTAAGGCTGCAAATTGATCCTCAAGTTTCTTGATTTGATCTTGTATCAGATTTGTTTGATCGGAAAGGATGGATGGAAGTAGTTTGGGAAATTTTTCACGGGCAAATGCTACCCGCGTTACAAATTCGACTCGAATAGCTTGTGCTCCGGCACGAGTAGGGGTTTTTAACCAGGTTTCAAAATGGTCTTTCCCTTTTTCAGTAAGATGTAAAAGGGTGCGCTCTGGAGTGCCTTCTCCTGGTAATCGTTCGGTTTCTAACACACCCTGACTGGTCAACCGATTAAGGATGTTGTATACCTGGCTCTGGCTGATGTACCAGACCTGACCAAATTCCCGCTGAACGGCCATGTGAAGCTCATACCCGTGCCTGGGATGGTCGTACAGTAATCCTAGCAAAACATATTCGGGGCTTAGATTCATACTCATTCAGTGAGTATAAGGAAGGGTGAACAACCTGTCAAGGTTCTATTGTAAAATTTTTCTTTTTAATTCTATTGAATCCGAAAAGTATCAAAGAATTGTAAGAATCTTTTTCCGAAATGCATAATTCTCTTTGTTTCTGTTAGAATCATGAGTGCTTTGTAATAAAGACCTTTCCATAGAGGATGAAATTCCATGATTGTGATTAAACCTACGCGGATGCCGCGAATTATGTTGGGAATTATTGGTGCAGGTTTATTAGGGTGGAGTATTTATAATCTTGTATCTTATATCCAAAATCAGCAAGTCACCATGATATGTTCAATGGCTTTCTGGTTGCCTATTGCTCTGGCTTGTCTTTCCTATGCGGCTGGTGCCATGGAAAAACGAATGGATGAAAATGGATATTCTCAACGCGGTTTGTTATGGATCCGGCGATTTCTCCCCTGGCAGGCTGTTTCGCAGGCAGTGATCTATACCTATGCAAAGCAGACCTTTGTTTCTTCGATGAGCATGATGCAAACTTTTGTTCGTTTAAAAGGGGAATTTGGTGAGATCACCATAGAGCACAGTACAGCCGGTGGGCAGAATTGGTTGGATAAGTTCTTTATGTTGATGAAGACAGCTGCCCCACATGTGGAAGTCATCGATGAGCGTACCCCTGCAGGACCTGAAGACCAGAAATATATCTAGGATAAATTAACCTGTTTTTAAGGTTTTCATTTCTGGTAAGTTCTTTACCCTTGCCTTTTTTCGGTAAATCCTCTATCCTGAATAGGATGACCCATTTCTTACCTATCAGGCTCCTGGATAGGGGATGAACCATGCGTAAAGTTTTGCTCTGGTTCATTGCTATCATTTTTCTTGTTGGTGGAAATTCTATTTCAACCGCTGAAGCTGCCGCGCTTGCTGGTTCAGCTTGGTCTTCTGTAATTCATTACTACAACCCGAATTCCTCCGGTGCACAGCTTAATGTTGTATATTATCGCACTGATGGCAGTGACGCTGCGACTCCTCCTCTCACGATTCCCGCTCATGGTTCAGGCAAATTCTACATGAATGACGCCAGCCTGGAAGCTGATTTTCAAGGTTCGGCTGTGGTAAGTTCCAGCCTTCCTCTATTAGCAGTGATCCTTAAAGCAGGTTCCAACCGAGATGCCTTTAGTCCGTTGCTTTCCGCTTCATTTACCAGCAACCAGGCGGGTACGGGCAAGTTTTTCATTCCTCTTTTTCAACGAACACCGGCATTCGATCCAGTAGTTGGTATTCAGAATATCGAACCAACCCCTATCCGAGTGGATATGACGTTTTACCCCGATGATGGAAGTGCCGGTATTTTGATATTAAACGATCGGGTCATTCCTGGTCAGGCAAGTGTACAGGTTCGTGCATCTGGAGAAGAATTCGCTGGGTTCCCCCCAGAATTTGATGGCAGTCTGGTCATTCAAGCGGTATTCAACCAAAGCCCTTATGCTTCTGCCCGTATTGTTGCTTCGGTAGACCAGACACACGCGAATGAATTCCACGCGATTTCATATGAGGGAAGTGCAGGTATCGCTACTGAACTTTATTCCCCGCAGGCTGCCTGCCAGTGGGGTGATGGTGAAATGACCAGCCAGTTCGATGTGCAAAACGCCGGGAGCTCTATTGCTTCCATATCCATTACTTACTACGACATTGCAGGGCAAGTATTGGGTGTGCAGACTTCTGCTGCTATACAGCCGGGTGCAAAAATCTTCATGAACACCTGCGACCTGGCTGAAATGGGAGGGCTAGAGGGATCAGCAGTCATTCGCAGTACCCAACCCATTTCTGCAGTGACAAGAGTGATCACTACTACCGGTCTGTTTACTGCGTTCACTGCCCAACCCAGAATGGCTTCAGGCTATCAATCAGGCGGTTATTACCGGGTCGCGATCCCTTTTGCAGAATATTCCAGCCGCGAAAATGGCGATCATGCCAGTTTTATCATTCAAAATGCAAGTGATGCAGTACAGAGTGATATCACCGTCAATTATTATGCTGAAGATGGCAGTTTACTGCAGTCTCAACAGATCGCAAACAACGAAAGCCCGCTTCCCGCATTTGCCAGTATCGTAACAGATCCCAATAGTGCCCTTGTGGTAGACCCGACCAGAGGTGGATTTTCTGGAACGGTGGAGATCCTATCTGGTGCACCGGTGGTTGTGCTGGTTCGAATCCAAAGGAATCTGGAGTTGAACGGCTTCACTTTATTGGGTGAAGATTATTCAGGAATTCCTGTAAAACCCTGACATGAAGTCCTGTCTGAAGATCCTAAATAAAATGAAGGTTGAAAAATAAGGAGCGTAACTTATGAGAAACCGCTGGACGAAACAATTCCTAGTTTTTGTACTTGTTATTGCACTATTCCCGGGTCAAAAGGTTATTGCTCAACCTTCGCATGAGGATATTACTCGAAACGATCTCTATGTGCCGGGTGAGGTGATCGTGACCTTCACAGCTGGTTTAACAGCCAGTGCATATGACATCAGTGCCACAGCCCTGGCAGAAGCGTTGGATGGAACCGTTGCCAGTAAGAATGGAAACAGTGCTCTTCTCTCTTTTAACCCAGAGTCAGACGTGAATGCCCTGGTGGAAAAGATTTCTACCTCAAAGCAAGTGGAGGAAGCACAACCGAATTACATTTATTGGATGCCAGAAATATTGAGCCAGAGTCTGGGTGAGCCGCTAGTCACAGATGGGTATCAAGTCGGTACAGAAGGCGGTCTTACAAAAACCCTCTCTTGGAATGAGGTGAACGGATTACGCCGTTCTGTAAAATCTGGAACAACATATAAAACCTTGCCAGCATTTCCTACTGAGCTTGGTACCGGCAGAGAATGGGGATGGGATGCTGTGCAGGCTGATCTCATCTGGACGAATTCAAACGTCAGCCCGCGTATTTGTTTGCTGGATACAGGGGTTGACCTCAGACATCCTGACCTGAGCGGCAAGGTAGTGAACGGGTATGATTTTGCTAATTCCGATACCAACTCTGCAGATGACAACGGGCATGGTACTCACATGGCGGGGATCATGGTTGCTAAAGCCAATAACAATACCAGTACAACAGAAACAGGTATAGGAGTATCAAATGGAACAATCCTGGCGGTGAAAGTGCTTAATGCCCAGGGATATGGCACCTCTTTTAGTATTGCTGCCGGGATTCGGTATTGTGCGAATAATTCCTATGTCAAGATCATCAACATGAGTTTCGGCAGTTCTGCTCCGGATGCACTGCAGTACAACGCGCTTGTTTATGCTAGCCAGAAAGGAAAATTACTGGTGGCAGCAGCAGGGAATGAATCTACCAGTGCGCTTGTTTACCCGGCGGCTTGGGCTGATGCTGATACTCTTGCGCCTTATGCTCAACCGAATGTACTCGATGAAAGTCTGATCTCAGTGGCAGCAGGTCGTGCTCCCAGCGCCATGGGTTATAAGATCTGGGTCGATTCTGATGGGGCACGTGACATGGATACCACCGAACTTTATTCTGCTGAACAGTGTGCCACAGGAATGTTATTCGATGATGGCAGTGTACTGGGTTCCAATTATGGAAGCTGGGTGAGCCTGGTGGCTCCAGGTGAAGATATATATTCTGCTACTCCTGTCAGCTATGGGTTCTATGGGAACTACTATGAAGGGATGGCATCAGGGTATGAATATCTAAGCGGTTCGTCAGCTGCCGCGGCATTTGTTTCAGGTGGTGCAGCCCGGGTATGGAGTATTATGACCACTCAGACTGCGGCGGCTATGAAAAGCCGGCTTACTGATCCCCTGTACAGCAGTGATCTGAAACGAGCGGTTGATCCGACGGTTGCGAATGCAGCCAGCGGATACAAGAACTTGACGAATTTTTCCTTTGGTGGAAATGACATCAGTTACGGGGTGCCATTCGATAGTGATGGAGATGGCAATGCAGACACCATTATGGCACCTTTCTGCTGGCCGGTCAGCGGAGGAACATTTGGTGCAACCCAGGATATGACCAACACCCGCTACTTGAACATTGCTGCTGCGATGGAACGAGGCGCTCTGTATGCTGAAGTGAAAGAAGCCACAACAGGGCTGCCCCTGATGAACTCAATTGTAATGGCGATGGAAAACACCACCGGTACAACTTTTGTCCAGCGGGCAAGGGCGATCACCACTAAAACTAGTTCGCATGTGGTGTTGATCAACCTGCCTATCCGGCAAGATCCTGGCAGCCTGTACCGATTACAGGTCAGCCGAACCAGTTACACTACTGGTTCGCAAACGTTTGATGAACTCACTTTGAGCCAGAGTGATCCTCTCTACAGGCAGGGTCAACTGATTTATGATGCATATAGCTCCATAAGCCTGGCACCTACCACTGCAATGCAAGTTATTATGGATTGGAACAACCTCGAACAGGTAGGGAGTGCCCCCTTATATCCCAACCTTGATATGTTTTTATTACTGCCAGACCAGGTGGATGTATTTGGAGATGGAAAAGATTTCATTGTTGGGAGTGATAGATTGATCGATTACCTGGCAATGCCAGCTGACCCGTATATTGACTTGGGAACCCTGCTTGATGCTGCTGTATATGACCCGTCTGCCACGACATCCCCATATGCACAGCTAATTTTTGATGGCGGAAGCTTCATTGAATCTCCCGGATTGGATGGAGAAGGTGTCTGGATGAGTCCGACGGAATTCATATCGATCAAAAATGCGCTGTCACTAACTGTTGCACCTTACTACACTCCCAAACATGCCGGCACGTATACCTTAATGGTGACAGATTACAGCAATGATGGGTGGGAAAACACCCTTGATGCGGACGGAACAGATTTCGTTTATCCAGTGGTAAGATTATGGGCAAAGGGTCGGATCATTGCCAGCGTGAAACTCACTGATGCTTCTGCTGGTTGTGTAGACGGGAACGACCTGTGGAAAGTATTGACGATCAATGCCAAAGTAACCACTGAAGTTAACACTTGCAGCACAGGTTCAGAGTTCGTCAGTCCATAAGAATTAAAGCTATAAAAATGCGATTCAAAAAGTTGAATATGATACAGTAAATTAATAATGAAACGGAGTGTAGTCACTCCGTTTCTCTTTTTATTTTCGAAATTTTTCAACAAAAGTGTATCGACTTATCACAAAGTTTCTACAACATCGTCGTTATTGTTTGATGCTGCTCGTTTCCGCCCTTTCTTTTCCTCTTTGCCAAATTGAACCAGAACTTCACCCAGATGTTGTAACCGCTGGTTAGCTTTGGTAAATATCTCTTTGGATGGCGAATGGGTAAGGATCTCGATGCCTTCATCGATCGTACTGACCGCCCAGATATGGAACTTTCCTTCTTTTACTGCATCAAGAACATCTTCTTTTAGCATCAGATTGATGATATTTGCCTTGGGAATCATCACGCCCTGTTTTCCAGTGAAACCTTTCAATTTGCAGACATCAAAGAAGCCCTCGATTTTTTCATTTACCCCGCCAATTGCCTGTACTTCACCTTTTTGATTGACCGAGCCTGTTACTGCGATCCCTTGATCGATGGGCACTTCAGACAATGCAGAAAGGATGGCGTATAACTCTGTGCTGGATGCACTGTCACCATCCACACCAGAGTAATTTTGCTCAAATACCAGGCGAGCAGACAGGCTCAAAGGTTTATCCTGGGCAAAACGTTGTGAAAGATACCCTGCAAGGATGAGCACACCTTTTGTGTGGGTCGGTCCACTCATTTCAGCCTGTCGTTCAATATCTACTACCCCTTCGCGTCCAACACCTACAGCTGCAGTAATGCGCGATGGGTGACCAAAAAAAACATCACCCATTCCCATCACTGCCAGTCCGTTGACCTGCCCACAAACCTGACCTTCCACATCGATCATCAGGATGTTGTTTTTTGTCATTTCCTGCATCCGCTCTTGGACAAGAGAAGAACGATATAAACGTTCATCGATCGCTCTGCGAACATGGTCAGAAGTGATCAAATCAGCGTTATCTGACATTGCGTAATAATTTGCTTCGCGAATAACGTCTGTCAATTCACCAAAACGTGTAGAGAGCTTGGTCTGGTCATCTGCAAGGCGTGAACCGTGTTCAACCAATCGAGCCAGACCACTACAATCCAGGTGTTTGAGCTTGCTGTTATTGCACACGCTGCTAACAAATGTGACATAATCCCGAATACTTTCAGGGGTGCGGTCCATTCGGTTGTCAAAATCTGCTTTGACTTTGAACAATTCCGAAAAATCTTCATCATATTCAAGCAAGAGCTGGTAAATGTTCGGCTGTCCGATCAAGATCACCTTCACGTTCAGGGGAATTGCTTCTGGCTGCAGCGTCCGGGTGGAAAATAATCCTATTCGTTCACTGGCATCTTCGATCGTCAGCGCCTGATTGCGTAAAGCCCGTTTCAAACTATCCCATGAAAATGTAGCTCGTAATAATTCATCCACTGGCAACACTAAAAAGCCGCCATTAGCGCGATGCAGAGAACCACATCGTACAAGGGTAAAATCTGTCACAAGAGTACCAAACATGGCTTCATTTTCTATCCGCCCAAATAGATTTGTATAGGTAGGATTCAATTCAATGACAACGGGTGCGCCATCACCCGGGTCATTTTCGACCAGGACATTGACGGAATACCGATTGAAAAAGCGTTCTTTGCTGCCTGCCTGAATTGCAGAAGGTTCGGCTGTTTCTTCTTCACCACGAAAGTGCGCCAGGTGATCCAGAATATCATTTTGCACCTGTAAAAGATACTTTACGATTTCATCCTGATCTTTATATTTTTCCTTTAGCTCATTCATCAGGTGGCTGATGGAATACAACGCTACCTGTTGATCAAGGCGAGCCAATTCTTCCACTATTTGCTTTTCAAACCCCTTCGCCTGCCTGATTGCAGCCTCAATTTCAGCCTGCAGGATCTTTTGCCTTTGAATGATTTCATCCTTTTCCGATTGTTTCAGTGTAACGAATTCCTCTTCTTTTAAGGGTTTGTTATCCTTAATCGGAATGGTTACAAATCCCATAGGTGTTTGCTGGATGACGAAACCTTGCTTCATGGCGGTATCGCTTACCCGGTTCTGCAGCTTTTCTTTTTGTTGCTGCAGCTCATTGGTTACTTCGTCGCGCCTGGTGGCATACTCCTCACTTTCAAACGCGCGCCGGATTTCTTTACGCGTTCCTTCCATAAGTGCCTTCATTTCTGCCTGGAAAGTCTTGGCAGTACCAGCAGGCAACAAGATGGCATTTGGGCGTGAAGGCTCCTGAAAGTTATACACATAAATACAATCGGGAGGAACAGGTTTTGTTTTGGCTAATTCTTCCAGGAATCCTTTTACTGCTGTGGTGCGACCTGTTCCGGGTAAGCCACTGACAAAGATATTAAAACCGAAAGAGTCAATACCAAGCCCAAATTGTAGGGCTCGAACCGCGCGTTTTTGCCCAATAATGGCTTTCCCTGGAGGAAGCTCAGCGCTGCTGGAGCAGGGTAATTCTTTTGGATTACAGATGTTTCTTAATTTATCCAGTGATAGTTCGTGAGTTTTCATAGATCACCTGACTAAACCGAGATAAAAGGGAATTCAAGAAATTCTGGATATCTATTAAGATTGTACAACTATGGGAAAGAATAAAAAACCCAGAAAATGCTATCCAAATCGTCCCATGATGTAGTCCTGGGTGCTTTTGTTTTTCGGGCGTAAGAACATACCTTTCCCATCACCTGCTTCTATCAGTTCGCCCTGCAGGAAAAATGCAGCGAAATCTGCCATTCGGGCAGCCTGCTGGGTATTGTGCGGTGCCAAAATAACGGTGATCTCGGATTTTATCTCCTGGAGCAGCCCCTCAATTTTTGCGGTTGATAGTGGGTCTAATGCGGAGGTTGGTTCATCCAGCAGAATGACTTCTGGCTCCAGGGCAAGGGTTCTAGCAATGCATAGACGTTGCTGTTGCCCACCTGAAAGAGCGCTGGCAGGATCCTGTAAACGATCGTACACCTCGTCCCACAAAGCTGCCTGGCGAAGTGCCCGCTCGACAGTATCTTTCAATACAGATTTTCGGTGTTCTCCCGCTACTTCCAAGCCATAGCTGACATTTTGAAAAATAGTCAAAGGCAAAGCAACCGGTCGTGAAAATACCATCCCGATCTTCCGACGCAGTTCAGTCACATCCATCTTTGGATCCAACAAATCCATCCCATTCATCGTGACTTTTCCTGAAAGCTCGGCGACATCTGCCAGATCATTTAAACGGTTCAAAGTACGCAGCAAAGTAGATTTTCCCCCACCCGATGGACCAAACAGAACCGTGATGGTGTGTTCCGGAATGGCAAGCGTCAGGTTCTTCAGGCTTTCGGCGCCATCAGAATAACGGATGGTCAGGTTTTCGATCAGGATCTTATCCATAGAAGGTTTCCATTGCCAGGTATTTCAAAGATTGCACTTTTTTACCACTGGCGTTTCTTCCGTGCATTCGAACGGATGAAAGTAGCTGCCAGATTCATTCCCAAAACGAATACCAGCAAAACCAGCACTGTTCCATATTGGATCTGCACAGGCATTCCAGGAATTTGTGTAGAGATGACAAAGAGATGATATGGCAAAGCCATCGTAGGATCGAGAGGCGAAGATGGTAGCAATGGCAGGAAAAATGCTGCACCCGTAAACATAATGGGGGCTGTTTCTCCTGCTGCACGCTCGAGCCCTAAAATGACTCCGGTAATAATGCCAGGAATTGATTGTGGCAAAACAATGCGCCAGATGGTCTGCCAGCGAGTAGCTCCCAGTGAAATGCTGACCACGCGAAAACTATTCGGTACTGACCGCAATGCTTCTTCGGTGGTGCTGATGATCACAGGCAGGGTCATGATGGAAAGGGTGAGAGATGCTGCGAGGATGCTGGTACCAAGCTTGAGAAAGATGACGAACATGCCCATGCCAAACAACCCGTACACAACCGATGGGATTCCAGAGAGGTTCAGCATGGCAATACGAATCATTTGAGTGAGCCTGTTATCTGGAGCGTATTCCACCAGATAGATTGCTGCTGCAATACCTGGCGGCACAGAAAAGAGAGCGGTACCAAGCGTCAGGTAGAATGTGCCCAGAATTGCTGGCAGAATCCCACCGGCGCGCATGCCGTCTTTTGGCATGCTGGTTAGAAATTCCCACGAGATGGCAGGAGCGCCAAGAATAATGATGTAAATGATCAACGCCACGATTGGCAGAACGGTAAGTACACTGATGGCAACCATCAGGCTAATTCCGATCTTCTGCTGCTTCTGTGGCGTAATGTTCATGAGAGCAGCCTTTCAGTACGTTTCATACGCCGTGACGATACGGCAAATGAAACGATATTGATTGCAAGGGAGAATACAAAAAGGATGATCCCGATCAGGAACAATACCTGGTAATGCACGCTTCCCTGAGCAACTTCACCCATTTCCGAAGCGATGGTGGCAGTCATGGTTCGTATGGGGAGGAACAGGGCATCTAATCCATGCGGCATAACAGGTGCGTTACCAGTGACCATCATGACCGCCATGGTTTCACCAATCACCCTGCCAATGCCAAGCATGACAGCAGTGATGATACCCGAACGGGCTGCAGGCACTGTCACACCCCATATCGTTTGCCAGTGGGTGGTACCCAATGCCAGTGCACCTTCACGATATCCTTTGGGAACAGTATTCAACGCGTCTTCCGCTACCGAAACGATCGTTGGAATGGCAGACCATCCAAGCAGCAGGGCACCAGTGAAGGCGGTTAATCCAGTAGGAAGGTTTAAAGCAGTTCGCAAGAATGGTGATAGTGTGAGAATACCAAAGAAGCCTAAAACAACAGAAGGAAGCCCCGCAAGGATCTCTACCAGTGGTTTCAGGATTTCTTTCACCCAGGATGGTGCCAACTCCGAAATGAAAACAGCGGTTCCAATACCCAATGGGATGGCGATGATGGATGCTCCGATGGTCACGATCAACGAACCCAGCAATAAAGGCAAGATACCGAAATACCCTTCTATGGGATACCAGATCTTCCCAAACAGGCTGGCAGGGCTGACATTTACCAGTGCCGGTACTCCTTCTCTCAACAGGAAAAGGATGATCAGGGTCACATAGAGGATGGACAGGTAACCGGCTAACCGGATAAGAATTGTGATGATCCATTCGTTCCACTTAGTTCTGCGTAATTTCTGGTTAGACTTCATGGATTCACCTGAATGGGCACAAATCCCAAAGACTGGACGATCGCCTGCGCATCTGCAGAGACGATCCAATCCAGGTAGGCTTGAATAGTGGCGTTGGGTTTTCCGCGGGTGTAAATGTACAGATCACGGGAAATGGGATATTGATTATTATTCACTGTTTCGATGGAAGGTAAAATTGCATCTTCTCCAGCCTGGGGGGCGACTGCTAAGGTTTTTACTTCATTGGTAATATAGCCCAGTCCATCATATCCAATAGCATTGGGGTTGTCTCGTACTTCAGAGATGATCCCTTCAGAGGAGGGGAGCAGCAATGTTTCAGGTGTGAAAAGACTTTTATCATCGTTGTTTCCCAGGCGCACTACCTGTTCCAGGAAATAAACATGGGTGCCTGAATTGGTTTCACGAGACAGGCGCACAATGGGGCTATCATAACCACCCAGCTCGCTCCAGTTAGAATAATCACCTCGATAAATGCCGGATATTTGTTCCAACGTCAATTTATCAATGGGATTTTCCTTGTTGACGATTACAGCAATAGCGTCTTTCGCCACTACAAGCTCATATGGTTCAAATCCTTCGCCTTCGGCAGCTTTGATCTCCTCATCTTTGATCTCACGAGAGGCGTTGGCGATATCCACGGTTCCGTTGATCAAAGCTGAAATACCTGTGCCAGATCCCCCACCTGTGACGGAAACGCTCACTTCTGGATGGCTTTTCTGATATGCTTCCGCCCATGCCAGCGCCAGATTGACCATGGTGTCAGAACCTTTATTCTGAATATATTGAACGCTGTTAATTCCGGAAGCCGAATCAGATGTAGAAGCACAACCTGCCAGAAGCAAGGTAAAGATAATCAAAAGGGAAAAAAAGACACAATTCCGCATTAAACAAGATTATAACCGGAATGTTAGGTCAAAGAGGGTTATCTGAAATTTTTCTTTCAAAATCAGAATGAGTATCATCCCGGACATGTCTTTGGAATGGTAGGCTAAAATCCGACTGTTGATGGTATGATTGCTTTTCACTCAAAATATTATGAATAAAAAACCAATCTCATCACCTGTAGTGATCTATACGGATGGCGCCTGCCTGGGAAACCCGGGCTCAGGAGGGTATGCGGCTATCATTATTACTGAGGGGAAACACCATGAGGTGAGTGGTGGATTTCGTTTGACCACCAATAACCGCATGGAGTTGCTGGCTGCCATCAAGGGGCTGCAATGGCTGAAAAAACCATCGAAGGTGACTCTTTATTCCGATTCACAGTACCTGGTGAAGAATTACAACGAAGGAAGTGTAGCCCGTTGGAAAGCAAAGGGCTGGATGCGAGACCGGAAAAACCCTGCCAAGAACAAGGATCTTTGGGAGGAGATATTGCGTCTAGCCAGTATCCATGAAGTGACCTTTTACTGGGTGGAAGGTCACGCAGGAAATACAGAAAATGAACGCTGTGACCGGTTATCTGTAGCGATGGCGAAGAAAAAGGGACTGCCGGTAGATGAAGTATTCGAAAAAGGGGAGAATGAATCCCCTCTCCAGGCAGGGTTGTTTGGGTAGGGGGAAGAACCCTGTCATTGCCCTCGATTATTAAGTGAAGCAATCTTAAAATAAATAGAATTCCGAAATTTTCACGATTTCGGAATTCTTGTGATAAATTTTGCTAAAAAAATATAAGAAGAGCTTTCCTTCTTTCGTGATTTTCGTGGTAATTTCTATTACGCCAGCAGAGAAACGCCCAACCAGATCGCCAGACCCAGGAAAAGGATCACCATCCCCAACTTAACAGCAGCCGTGTGCTTTTGCAGAAAGGCGGTCAGGTCTCGCGATGTCGTGCCAAAGTAAGCCAGGATGAATACCACGATCAGCGGGACAATGAATAACAGGTTATAGAGGATCAGGAAGAAGATTGCCTGAACCCGAAGCTCAGGAATGGAACTGACAAAAATGATTGTAGGCAGGTAGATCTGACCTGTACATGCCAGCTCAAGGAAAGAAATCAGAACTCCTGTGACGAATGCCCCAATAACATACGCCTGGGCTTTACGCCCCTCACGGATGGTGGCATTGATGCGCATCCGTAATGGCTTTGGAAGATTCAACTCCATATCCTCAATCTGCCCCTTGCGGGCTTTGAAGAAATCACGCAGGTTGAAAAATGCCAGTACCAGGCAAAAGATCGCAGTCAGTGCATATACCCAGCGACCTACGGCTCCCAGCCAATCGCCAAAAAGGTCTAATACTTTATAAAAGCCAAAGCCCACAGCCAGGTATGCCAGAAAAACACCCAGGGCGAAAGCACCGCCAACCATCAAAATTTCCCGTCCTTTTCGGCCGCTGATGGTCAAATATGAGACAAAAAAGATGATGGTGGCAAACGCGCATGGATTCAATCCATCTACCAGACCAGCAAATACCACAGCCATCCAGCCCATCGAACGAAAACGCTCGACAATGCTGTTGGTCAGTTTATCTTCATCAAAATTTTTCCAGAAATTTTCAGAACCTGTGTCATTAAGGTTTTTCAACACTGGCAGCAAGGCATCGGGAGTGATTTCTTCCTCTCCGAACCAGGCTTGATTGCCAATGAACAGGGCGGGAGTGTGAAAGTCATCGCGACCTGCTCTGGCACTCATCCAATCTGCCAAAGCTGCCTGGTCGTAAATGTTAAATTCTTCGATGATCAAATTGGGATATTTGGTTTGCAAATATTTAAAATCTGCACTTACCCGGCTGCATGCCTGGCAACCCACCTGATAGAAATATGCCGCGTAGATTGGCTGACCCGTTTCACAAGCAGATGGATCAGTGAGCGTGCATTCATCATTCTCTGTGAATTCAGGAGTGCCATTTTGCAGGGCATCTGGATTGAAATCAGGAATGGCAGGCCAGGTGATTCCGCCATTAGCAATTCCCTCTTCCAACAATGAAGCCAGGTTGGTGCGCGCAGGCTCTTCACCGATCAATATTTGCTCGCCCACAACGATTACAGGTAAGGCACGTTCTTCAGGCTTGACTTTAAAATATGCTTCCGTTGCGATTAAAAGTTCATAATTCTCCGGAATACCCGTTTCAAGCATGCGCAGGTCAATCTGATCACCATACTTTTCCTTCAAGGGAGTGAGCACTTCTTCATATACTGCCTTGCAGTGAGTACATTCAGATGCATAAAAATACAGCACATGAACCTGGTTCTCCCCTTCGAATTCTGGAGAATTTTCTACTTCAGCAAGTGTTTGTTCTTGTTCTACTGTATGTATTGATGAAGCCTGAACACTGTTAAAAACGGGAAAGAGAAATAAAAATCCAGCAAAAAGCAGAGCAAAGGATGTAGAGAATTTTCGGAGCATGGGATTAAGTTTACTCGAATCATTAAAATCTGCAAGATGCTTTATGACAAGTTCATGATAGGTGAAAACGCAGGCAGGTATAATTCAGTTATGCTTTTCATACGTACACAATCATCTTCAGGAAGATTCGATCATGATAACGAACAATAAAATGTCATCTGCAGTCATTCTCGTGACCCACGAAGGATTAGGCAATGCTGAATCAGAGCTCATGCACAAGTTGGTAGTTACATATTTCCAACTTTTACTGGATAACGGTGATCTTCCCGCAGCAATCTGTTTTTATACTGACGGCGTCAAGTTGACAGTGGAAGGTTCTCCTGTACTTGAACAGTTGGCTGCTCTAGAAGCCAGAGGAGTACGGTTGATTGTATGTACAACTTGCCTGAATTATTTTGGATTGATGGATAAATTAAAGGTAGGAATCGCAGGCGGGATGGGTGATATCCTTTCCGCCCAGATCAATGCGGAAAAGGTCATTACATTGTAGTAGGGTATAATGGAACGTCTTGCCTTTGTTGTTTATATTAATGAAAGGCAATAATTATCAGGAACAGGTAAGCATTATGGATGTAGGAACAGTTCAATCAGTAGATATAGATCAGCAAATGCGGTCGGCGTATCTGGATTATGCCATGAGCGTTATTGTTGCTCGGGCATTACCCGATGCGCGGGATGGATTGAAACCCGTTCATCGCCGGATCTTATATGCTATGCAGGATATGGGATTGCAGTCGAGTACTGCTTACAAAAAATCTGCCCGTATCGTTGGAGAGGTCCTGGGGAAATACCACCCTCATGGAGATGCATCAGTATATGACGCCATGGCGCGTCTTGTTCAAGATTTTTCCATGCGCTACCCGCTTGTTGATGGGCAGGGAAACTTTGGATCAGTAGATGGAGATGCACCTGCTGCCATGCGTTACACTGAAGCCCGATTAGCCACGATCGCGTCTGAAATGCTGGTGGATATCGATAAGAATACGGTGAACTTCGTAGATAATTTCGATGGCTCACTTCAGGAACCTGAAGTACTGCCTGCGCGACTTCCTAATCTGCTGTTGAACGGCTCTGCTGGGATTGCCGTAGGGATGGCAACCAATATTCCGCCGCATAACCTGCGTGAATTATGTACAGCTCTCACTTATTTGATCGACAATTACGACACCATTGATGATGTAACCGTAGAAGACTTGATGCGTTACCTTCCCGGTCCGGATTTCCCCACGGGTGGGCAGATCATCGGAGTTGATGGCATCAACCAGGCATATGCACATGGGCGTGGTCGTCTGATGGTGCGCGGCGTAGCGGAGATCCGACCTTCATCCGGTGGCAAATCTGAGATTATCATTCGTGAGATACCGTACCAGGTAAACAAGACAACTTTGATCGAGCGTATTGCAGAGCTGGTACGTGAAGGACGAATTGAAGATATTACTGATCTGCGGGATGAATCAGACCGCATGGGGATGCGCATTGTCATAGAGATCAAAAAAGGAGCGCAGCCAAACATAGTACTCAACCAGCTTTACAAATACACACCATTGCAATCTACTTTCGGTGTACAGATGCTGGCGCTCGTGCATGGTGAACCGCGTACGCTTCCCCTCAAGAAAGCCCTACAGATATACCTGGAACACAGGCAGGAGATTATCACACGGCGATCAGAATATGAGCTTGACAAAGCCCGCCAACGTATTCATATTTTGGAAGGTTTATTGATTGCACTGGCAAACCTGGATGCTATTATCGACCTCATCCGTAAATCTCCCGATGCAAACGTAGCACGAGAACGTCTGGTATCAAGATTCAAGCTGACCGAGATCCAGGCACAGGCGATCCTTGATCTTCAACTTCGACGGTTGGCAGCACTGGAGCGTCAGAAGATCGAAGATGAGCATAAAGAGGTTCTAGAAAAGATCGCTTATCTTGAAGACCTCCTTGCTCACCCTGAGAAGATGTTGGGTGTTATCCGGAGCGATCTGCAGGAAGTAAGTGAAAAATATGGTGATAAACGGCGCACTCAAATCGTGGCTGAAGGGGTAGGTGAATTCAGCGAAAAAGATCTGACCGTGGATGAGCCAATCCTTATCACCATTACCCAACGCGGGTATATCAAGCGCGTGGATGTTAAATCATACCGTACTACTCGTGGTGGCAGGCGCGGTGTCACAGGTCAGGCAGTCAAAGAAGAAGATGAAGTTTTAACTATTCTTCATGCACGCACATTGGAGACCATTCTGTTCTTCTCAGACAGGGGTAAGGTTTATTCTGAGCGTGCCAAGCAGATCCCAGATGCCAAACCAACCGATCGTGGAGTTCCGGTTGTCAATCTGTTGACTATGGAATCTGGTGAACGGATCACTGCTGCTCTGGCAGTACCTGCTTTTGAGGAGGGGAGCTATTGCACTCTGGCAACTGTTAAAGGCAAAGTTAAGCGGCTGGCACTATCCGACCTTTCCAGTGTCCGTTCGAGCGGCATGATCGCCATGGGATTGGATGATGGTGATGAATTGGGATGGGCAAGATTGACCAGCGGTAAGGATGATATCCTTTTTGTGACCGCTTATGGACAGGCATTACGCATTTCAGAGTCAAAGATCCGCTCAATGGGGAGAACAGCAGGCGGCGTAACAGGTATTGGACTTGCTGAGGGTGATAAAGTTGCTTCTATGGAGGTTGTTGAACCTAATGGAAGTTTACTTGTGGTCAGTACAAAAGGATTTGGAAAACGCACCCCCCTGAGCGAATACCCTGTGAAAGGGCGTGCTACTGGTGGGGTTGCCACTTTTGATGTAAAGAACCTGGATCGCACCGGAGAAATTTCTGTTGCACGCGTGGTACAGGAAGAAGATGAAGTAACGCTGATCTCCAGCGCGGGTTTGGTATTGCGCCTGAAGGTATCCGAGATTCGCCAATCGGGCAGAGCAACGCGTGGCACCCACTTGATGGATATTCAAGAAGGCGATTCTGTTGCTTCACTGGCACGTATGACGCCTGAAGAAACGACTGAAAGCAACACAAATGACACTAAAGTACAATAGAGTCAGGTAACTATTTTATCGAATATCGAGCTATCATGAACAGCAAAGAGAACACCTGTCAGGCAAGGAAAATAATCATGCTAATGATGGGTGTTTTTCTATCTGTTCTGGCGGGGTGCTCTTCACCAACGGTCACGACAACTAAGGAAGAAGTAACCTGGCAGGCTGCCACTCCTACAGTGCAGACGATGGAATCAACTGAAACCACCATTGTTCCTGATATTGCCGAAACAACAATAGTAAGTGAAACAACAACCACGCCGGAAAATAGGCACTTGGGTGGTACAGTTATTTCCCCTGAAAATGCGGTCATGTTAAAACCGATTTCCGAATGGAATGCTTTCGCCAATACCCTGGTTTTTTCGCCTGATGGAAAAATGCTGGCAACTGCAGGGATCGATCGGATCATTCGTCTCTATTCTGTTCCTGAAGGGGATGAACTGATGCAATTAATTGATCCTCCGGATTTGGGGTATCTCTACAGTCTGGCTTTCTCACCTGATGGCAAATTGCTAGCTTGTGGCAGCGGTGATTCCATCATCCGATTGTGGAATATAAATACAGGGGAATTGGTGAGAAAAATCGAGAGCCATATTTATGATGTGCGTGCGGTTGTATTCTCACCAGATGGAAAGTATCTGGTCAGCGGGTCGCGTGACCAGGCTATCCGCATTTGGGATATTTCTACCGGCACCCAGGTAGGGCAGGAAGCAGTATGCGGCGAGTATGTGAATAGCCTTGCCTATGCACCTGACGGTTCCGGTTTCATTTCTGGTTGTGGGGATGGTAATGTACGCATTTTCGCAGCAGATGGACGTTGGCGGCAATCAGCCTACGCATATAACCGGGTGAACATGGTGGCATTTTCGCCCAACAGCCAGCTTTTTGCAGCAGCAGCGCAAAATAATGATGTCTGGGTCTTTGAACCGTCTCATGGATGGCTGGTGAAAGACCTTGTTGGTCATGAAGATAGTGTGAAAAGCGTTGCTTTCCATCCCGAAGGAAATATTCTGGTTTCTGCATCACGGGATGGAACACTTCGACTATGGAATACAGTAGATTGGACATTATTGGTAGTGTTGGGAGATAAAACTAATCCATTTCTCTCAGCAGCTTTTTCTCCCGATGGAGTATGGCTGGCAAGCAGCAACCAGGATGGAAGGCTTATTGTTTGGGGGGTAAAAAATTAACATGAGATTGCCAAAGGGTGGAAAGAAAAAGCAAGTTTTACGATCCTTTTTAAGGATTTCTATAATTTTCCTGATACTTTTAGCCGGGTGCGGAAAAGTTCCTCTTCCTCCGAAGGTTACAGAGCAGGTTATTCATGAAGATATCAAGGTATATTTCACTGGTCCCGGGCATGATTCAAAGGAGGTTATCGATGCTGTTGTTGACTCCATCGATGGCGCGAAACAATCTGTTGATATGGCGATGTACAACATCAATCTGCCCGAGGTGGAGCAGGCGTTAATTCATGCATTTCAGCGTGGTGTCTGGGTGCGGTTGGTGATGGAAAGCGATGCCCTGGATGGAAATGTACCCCGTTCTCTAAAAGAAAATGGGATTGATATCGTTGGCGATGGCAAAGAAAGCCTGATGCACAATAAATTCATCGTGATCGATAATCAGCAGGTGTGGACAGGCTCGTTGAACCTTACTGATAACGGGGTAACCAAAGACCGCAACAACTTTATCCGGATAGATAATACAAAAGTTGCTGAACAATACACCAATGAGTTTGAGGAAATGTTCACAGATAAGCAATTTGGATCCGGTAGCCCATCGGGAAAAGATTCTGGGAATACCATCGCAGTAGCGGGGATTCCCATGGAAATCTATTTTTCTCCAGATGACAACGTGATGCAGAAAATATTGAATCTTGTGAATGATGCTGGCGAGCGGATCGATTTTCTGGCATATTCTTTCACATATGATTCATTGGCAGAGGCTATGATCCAGAAAGCCCAACAGGGAGTGAAAGTATTAGGCGTGTTCGATAGTGATATGGTAGCATCCAATACAGGCACTGATTATGAATGGCTTGTAAGCACAGGGCTGCCTGTCTGCATGGATGGCGAAGCTGGATTGATGCATAACAAAGTGATCGTGGTGGACGAAGAAGTGGTGATCACCGGTTCTTACAATTACACCAACAGTGCTGAAAAGTATAATGACGAAAATATTGTCATCTTGCATAATCGAGCTTTGGCAAACCTTTATCTGGATGAAATCAGGTTAATTACACAAAACTGTTTCCATTGATCACAAAAACTTCCTTGTGAGGTGCAAAGTGGATTACATTCTCAAATGTCATGAGATCATTCGTATTAATTTTGTACGTGGTGAAAATTGTTATCTTTATGATGATCAGGGGCAGAAATATATTGATTTCGAATCAGGTATTTGGTGTACTGCATTGGGGCACAACCATCCCCGCATAATTCAAGTGATCCAGAATCAATGTCACGAGATTATGCATCTGGGAACCCGGTATCCCAATCAAAAAGTCGAAGATGCAGCAAAGGCTGTTCTTGGTATCGCCGGATTTGAGGGAAAGTGCATCTTCTTAAGTTCAGGATCCGAAGCGGTTGAATTTGGCTCCCAGGCAATCCGGCGGGTAACGGGAAAGAAATTTCTCCTTACTTTTGCGAATTCATATCTCTCTGCATTTGGGTCTGCGGGAAGAAAGAACCCTGAAGAATGGTATCTGTTGGATTGGAAAAACTTGAATGAAGAAAATTATCAGGCTTCTCTCGACTCAATCCCGTTTGATCAGATAGGTGGCTTCGTTTTTGAACCCGGTGGAAGCGGTTCTGCATTCGTGAAATTTCCACCAGAACGGCTGGTGAAAGATATTTGCCAAAGGATCAAACAATCTGGAGGATGGATAGCTGCGAACGAAGTCACGACCGGTATGGGAAGAACTGGCAAATGGTTCGGCTATCAGCATTATGATATCCAACCGGATATCGTTTCCATCGGAAAAGGGCTGGGGAATGGGTATCCGGTCAGTGCAGTTGCCATACGAAGTGAAATTGCACAGGCGCTCGAAGATAGCGATCTGCATTACGCGCAGTCCCATCAAAATGATCCTTTAGGTTGCGCTGTGGCAAAAGAGGTGATCACGATCATGCAGGAGGAAAACCTGATCAACCGGGGAGCAGAAACCGGCTCATACTTCCTGGAAAGTCTACAAGAACTGGCATCTCGATTTACTATTATCAGGGAGGTAAGAGGAAGAGGGATGCTGCTTGGGTTGGAATTTCGACCGCATCCATCCTTTTCTGCTGAAACTGCATTTCGTGAATTATACAAAAACAGGATCCTGGCAGGGTACTATCCCGCTGGAAACATTCTCCGCTTTGATCCAGCGCTCACGATGGAAAAAGAAAATCTCCAATATTTAATGGATGCATTGATAAGCATTTGCACCTCACTTGCATGATTATCGAAAAATGAATAAATAACAGGTGCTTCTTTTGAATTCCGTTTATACTTGAATTATCCGCTTTAATATAGTTATAATGTTTAAACCATAGGAATATCATCACTTCTGGGGAAAACGAAAGAATTATGCCAATCGGCAAAAAGGAGGATATGATGAAATTAAGTGCACCAAAAGTTTTAACATTTTGGCTTTCTCTGCTCCTGGGAGTCGCAGGTGTTATTCTTGTGCTTGCGAATATCTGGGGTCCGGGATTATGGCTTGCTGTAGCAGGTCTTGCATTGCTGTTGCTTGGGAATTTGATCAAAGGTCTCTAGGTTTTAAGAAGAGGGTGTAAGTATTCCCCTCCTTACACCCTCTTGCTACCTGGCTATAAATGCGTGTTAGTGGTGTAGAGTAAATTCAAGCGATCTTTTATCAACCTTGGATTTACTTTTATAAAAATTTAAAAATGGAGGTAATAAGAAATGGCAGAAGAGAAAAAAGGTTTCTTTAAGAAAATTGGTGATGCTTTATCCAGCAAAGATGAAGAACAGGCTTCGCAAGAAGCAATGAAAGAAGCAGCAAAGGCGAAAATGCTTGCCGAAAAAGCGAAGCAGGAAGCTGAAGCAAAGGCAAAAGAACTGGCTGAATTGAAGAAGAAACAGGAAGAAGAAGCAGCAAACGCCAAGAAGCGTGAAGAAGTAATGAAGCAGCGTGAACTCGAAGAAGCTCGTGCCCGCGTTGAGCAGGCTCGCCAGGCAGCAGCCGCCAAGCCAAAATATGTCATTATCAAAGAACACACCATTCAAGAAGGGGAAACCCCAAGCCACCTGGCGTTGAAGTATTATGGGCATGCTACCCCGCCATACTGGCAGTACATCATTGAAGTTAATAAAGAAGAAATTGGTGATAAACCCTTAGACTATAAGCCTGGCAAAGTCGTAAAAATCGCAGAGCTCCCCCCCGAGTTGAAAGATAAATAGGCTTGATATGGCATCCAGCACACTTGATCTGGCAAGTCTATTCTCTGCAGTAACAAAGAACCTGAGCGCAAATCAGGAGGCTTTGAATCAGGCGGATTCCTATAATCATAATCATGGCAGCAATATCGTGGATATTTTTCAAACCATCACGACTGCTGTGAAGCAAAAGAAAGGCGCCACACCCGCTGAACAATTGGCTTATGCCAGTGCAAATGTCCGGAAAAGTCAGACCAGTGGATCAGGGCAGTTCTATGCAGACACTCTGGCAAAAGCAAGCCAGCAATTCAAGGGCAAGAAACTGGACTCATCGAATGCGATGGATTTTGTGGCTACCCTGTTGGGCGGTGCATCGCAAACCGCCACTCAGACTCAGCAACCTGCTGCAGATGATTTATTGGGTACACTATTAGGTGGTACACAACAGTCAACTGGTCAGGCGGGTGGCGCTGCGGATCTTTTAGGTGCGCTGTTAGGTGAAACTCAACAGAGAACGGGGCCATCGTCCGCTGGTCAAGCCGATGCAGCAGACATGCTGGGCTCACTGCTGGGTGGTTTAACAGGGCAGCAATCCAGTCAGACCGATGGCAAGCTTGATATTAATGATCTGTTAACCGCTGGTATGTCTTTCATGCAGTCGAAGGCGCGCGGAGCAAGCACGTTAGAAGCAGCAGTAGGTGCAATCCTGGCTGCCAGCCCGCTAGGTCAGTCGCAGCATCGAAGTATGAGTGGAAATATCATTGCCAGTACTTTATTAAAGAAACTTACTGCGGGATTGGCAAAGTAATAACCCTGTAAATGATTAGAAATGAAGAATCCGATTTCCTCACGAAATCGGATTCATTTGTGTACATGCATTATACTTATTCTAAGAAGATACAACCTTGCAATAAATAACAGTCTATGTGGAAAGCGAGGGGTTATGGGAATAACCTGGTGGGTCATTATTGGTGTAGTTGTTATATTTAGTGGCGTTCTCATTTTTCGTACGCTGCAGTTTGGGAAAAAACCATTAGCCCAATCTGGAGAAGCCATCCCGCCGATCCATCTTGACCGGATGGTAGAGAGTCTTTCAGCAGCAGTACAATGCCAGACGATTTCCTACCATGAAGGCTCCATCCCCGAGGGTTCAGCACTACAGCAACTCCATGAAGTACTGATACAGCAATATCCATTGGTACATAGCCAACTTTCATTGGAGATCGTAAACAAATATGGCTTGCTATACACGTGGCAAGGGAATGATCCATCCCTGAAACCCATCCTTTTTTCCGCCCATCAAGATGTGGTGCCAGTGGATCCTGCTACATCAGCACAATGGACAAAACCTCCTTTTAGTGGTGAGGTATCTGATGGTTTTGTCTGGGGACGGGGTTCGATTGACATGAAATGCCAGTTAGTTGGTATTTTGGATGCTATTGAAACACTCCTCGAAAATGGTTTCAAACCAGACCGTACTTTTTACCTTGCTTTTGGTCATGATGAAGAAGTAAGTGGTATAGAAGGAGCTGAGAAGATAGCTGAACTTCTTAATTCGCGCGGTGTACACCTGGCAGCCGTATGGGATGAAGGGAACAGTATTCTGGAAGGCGTATTACCTGGGATCACTAAACCGGTCGGTCTGGTTGGGATTGCAGAAAAAGGCTACATGACCGTTGATTTCACCGTGGAAGGAAAACCCGGGCATGCTTCAACACCACCCAGGCAGACTGCAATTGGCATCCTGGCAGCAGCTCTTGCAAAACTTGAAGCATCTCCCATGCCTTCTGACCTTAACATTTTTCAAAAAACGATGAAATCTCTAGGATACCTGCTGCCTTTTGGTTTACGAATGGAGTTTGCAAATCCATGGCTTTTTGGCCGCTCGTTGATAAAAAAATTATCTGGCGATCCTCAGTCCAATGCTGCCATTCGCACCACAACGGCTGTGACGATGGTTTCTGGTGGTATAAAAGATAACATTCTTCCGCGTCAGGCAACCGCCAAAGTGAATTTCAGGATCTTACCGGGGCAAACTGTTGATCAAACACTGGCAGAGATAAAACGCATTATTGCTGATGACAGGGTGCAATTCTCCCCTGTTGAACTGTCCTGCTGGAATCCCATCCCTGCTTCTCCAATAGATACCCCTCTATACAAGCAATTACAGGCTACCATTCAAAACACCTTTGATCAGGTGCCTGTGTCTCCTTTTATCATGCTGGGAGGAACGGACTCTCGCCATTATGCTTCCATCAGTGATGCCATATTCCGTTTTTCTCCCATGATAATCAACACAGTTGATTTAAAAAGAATTCACGGGATCGACGAGCGGATCAGCCTTGAAAACCTTCAAAAAATAGTGGAATTTGTCCTCCGTTTGATTCTTGCATGGAGTAAAAGTTAGTGCAATGTAAAGTTGAACCAATCAATGTTGAATGTTGAAAGAAAATAGGGTGTATACTTAAAGCACGTTGAATTATGGAATCTGATGACCCTTCGCTAGAACTTAGCGAACCTCCTGGGGGTAGTACCAGCTATGACAGAATAAGCAGGTTTTATGATAGTCTGTCTGCGCCTGGTGAAAAACGTTTTACCCAACGTGGATTGGAACTATTAGCACCAGCACGAGGTGAAAGTGTATTAGAAATAGGCTTTGGCACTGGCCGTGCATTGGTCGCATTGGCGCGTGCAGTGGGTGATAACGGACAGGTGTATGGTATCGATATTTCAAAAGGAATGATGCACGTTACCCAGAACAGGCTGGATAAAGCTGGTCTGATCGGTCAGGTGGTATTGGAACAGGGACATGCTGCACAATTGCCATTTGAACCATCATTTTTCGATGCAATTTTTATGAGCTTTACCCTCGAGCTATTTTCAGAAAATGCTATACCCCGAGTTTTGGGAGAGTGTAGGCGTGTCTTAAAGACCGATGGCAGACTGGGCATTGTAGCCATGTCTGAATCGAACCCTCCCACCCTGTCTCAACGGATCTATTTCTGGGGTCACAAATCAATGCCGGGTATATTCGATTGTAGACCCATTCCCCTTGTCCGGCTCCTTCAAAAGAATGGATTTGCTATTCAAACGCAAATGGAGGATCGCATGGGGGGGATACCCGTCAGCATGGTCGTTGCTCATCCGGTGTTTCATCCTGAAGCGTGACCAATTCTCTTATTAAACCTATAGAATTACAGCCATAAAATCAGGTACCCGTTTGATGGTAGAATCATCTGCATGGATTATCAAAGTCATTTTTCTATCCCCATGTCCTCACCCTACCTAACTGAAGCCGAACGCCAGGCTGTATTGGATGTATTGCAGGGTACTTCACTTAGTATGGGTCCATATATTGATCGTTTTGAAAATGCCTTCCGGGAGTTTACAGGGCGGAAGTTTGCCATAGGAGTTAATTCTGGTACTGCCGGGCTGCACCTGTGTGTCAGAGCATCAGGGATTGGTGCTGGCGATCTGGTGATCACGACGCCTTTTTCATTCGTAGCTTCGACCAATGTTCTTTTGTATGAAAATGCAGTGCCTGTATTTGTCGATGTAGATCCCATGACCGGGAATATTGACCCTGCATTGGTCGAACAGGCGGCCGCTGACCTTATGGCAGGCGGAAACCGGGCAAAAAAATGGCTGCCTCGAAAAGGCTGGCAGCCGGATGGTAAATTAAAAGCAGTTCTGGCGGTGGATGTGTTTGGACAAACCGCTGATTTTGATATGCTCAGACAGACAACAGACAGGTATTCCATCGCTTTGATCGAAGATGCCTGCGAAGCCCTGGGAGCTGAGTATAAGGGTCGCAAAGCAGGCACCCTGGGTGATAATGCTGTCTTTGCTTTTTACCCCAATAAGCAGATTACAACCGGCGAAGGTGGTTTGATCGTTACAGATGACGCACACCAGGCAGAAATGATGATGGCAATGCGAAATCAAGGCAGAGCGCCGGGAGATACCTGGCTGCAGCATACCTACCTGGGATACAACTACCGGTTGAATGAAATGAGTGCCGCCCTGGGTGTGATTCAAATGACCCGGCTCGAAGAACTCCTGGTGAGACGTCAACAGGTGGCAGATTGGTATGGGCAAAAACTGGCTACCGTTGATGGTGCTTCTGCACCGAATATCGATCCGCATACCACCCGATCAAGCTGGTTTGTTTATGTGATACGCCTGGATAAAGGTATCGATCGCGATAAAATGATCCCTTATCTGGCTGCAAGAGGTATCCCGGTAAGACCATACTTTGCACCCATTCATTTCCAGCCTTATATAACCGAAAGATTTGGGTATAAACAGGGTGATTTTCCCGTTACCGAAGACCTTGGCAACCGTGGTATTGCTTTACCTTTCTCCAGTGTTATGCAGAGGGAACAGGTGGAACAGGTGTGTTTTGAACTGGCAAATGCCATTGCCCATTGTGGGTAATACAGACAACCCAAAGCATTTTTGTACCATCTGTCTATGATAAGTCGATTGGTGATCAGAACGAACCAACCTCATGCTCAATCTAACTGAAAGCACAGCATACCTGTTTACTCCACCTCGCAGGCGTGGATTGTTTTTACACCTGGGTGTGGCTCTGCTGCTTATTGCAGGCGCAGGAGGAAGCCTGTATTTTGCGATGGACGAACAGGTGGGAGGTTATTTTCCTCTCTTACTGGTGGTTGCAATTGTGTGTCTGCTCCCTATTCCTATTGTAATATATCGGGGTTATGCACTAATTCGGGCTTCATATATGCTTGAAAGGGATGGACTACACATAAAGTGGGGTTTGCGCACTGAGGATATTCCAGTAAATACTATTGAATGGTTACGCCCGGTCAATGAATTAGGACATGCTTTACAATTTCCTCCTTTCAGTGCAACGGGAGCAATATTGGGGAAACGAGAAGTAGCAGATCTGGGATCCGTTGAATTCCTGGCGTCAGAAATGGATGATGCGCTTATTGTAGTCACACATGATAAAGTATTTGTCATCTCGCCAGCAGATTCACGTGGATTCCTGCGTACTTTTCAGCAGGTGGCCGAATTAGGCAGTTTGAATCCCATTCCACAGGTATCGATCGTCCCAGCAGCTTTCATGCGGCAGGTGTGGATGGATGGTCTTTTCAGGATCTTATTTCTGGTTGGGTTAGGGCTAACGGTTATCCTTTTTCTGGTGGTTTCCGTTGCCATCCCAAACGTAAAGGAAGTGAGCATCGGTTTTACATCTCAGGGAAATCCTATGGAACCAGGAAATCCAGTTCGTCTATTGCTTCTGCCAATTCTGGCAGCTTTTTGTTTTGCGATGGATGTGATTGGTGGAATGTATTTTTACAGCAAGGAAAATCAACAACCGATCAGCTATCTTTTACTGGCAGCGGGGATCCTGGTGCCTCTACTGCTGATCGTTTCTGTTGGATTGCTGCTACTTTAAAAATGGATATTACCTGTGAATAAAGAACTTATACCAAAATTAACCCTCAGCATTTCCTGCCAAATATTCAACCGCCATCCAGGTGAAGAATGGCATCACGTGGATGACGCACCAGGCATTTTCACCTTCGATGATAATATAGAAGTTGGAATCCGTATTCAAAATATTGGGGATGATATGTTGCATGCGCTATTGCAGGAGATCGACCATCATCCCCTGGTAAAAATGATCAACCTGTCCGAAAATCGGAAGATCACCGATCAGGGATTGGCAATGCTGCATGAGCTGCCTGGTTTGACAATGCTCAATTTGAGTTCATGTGACATTACCGATAAAGGCACTCCTTTCCTTCTAGCATTAAAAAAACTGGAATGGTTGAATTTGAGTTATTGCAACCGGATCACGTTTTTAGGATTGAAGCCTTTGACCGGCTTGACCCGGTTGCAGTACCTTGATCTGCAGGGCTGTGTAAAAATAAAAAGCGCCGATGTGCGGCGCTTGAAATTCAAGAATATTTCAATTCACAAATAATGCTAACTTTTGGGATGTAACCGCAGCCAGGTCTCATCTGATTCAAGGGTGATCACTCGAAAAGCCTCAGCGTAGTGCATTCCTTTTTCGTCTGCTTTCTCTGCAGCCCATTGCTTGATGCGTTCGGATGGATCCCAATCACCCATTTGGCTTTTATGAGCGCGTAAAGCCTGGATTTTGGTTTCGATTGAATCATCGATATTGATGAAAGTTCCATTCTGGCCACGCCCAAAGATATAAATATTTCGTGGTTTGTGGGCTTCCAATCCTTCTTCGCGAAGCTCAGCAAACAAATGGGGTTGCCCAGCTGCCGGAAAAGCAGCGTCTACTGCTGCCAATGCGGCAGCACGATGATCAGGATGATTAATGTGGCCCTCTCCTGACCAAACCGCCGTAGGATCGCCACACATGATCACTTCGGGTTTAAACCGGCGGATCTCACGTACCAGTTTCTTGCGCAACTCCAATGTGGCGGTCAGTAACCCATCTGGTTCATGCAAGAAAACAACATTGGTTACACCAGTAATGGCTGCAGCATTCCTTGCTTCTGATTCACGAATCTCAGCAGCCTGCTGTTTGGTGAGATTAAGGTCAGCAATTCCAACATCACCACTGGTACAAATAACATATCCTGCACGAGTGCCTTGTTTCACCCAATGGGCGATGGTACCTGCACAGGTAAATTCAATATCATCAGGGTGCGCAGAAATTACCAGCACACTTTCAGGAAGGTAACAAGAAGATTCAGACATGCCCGAAATTCTACTCCCGGCAAAGGTTATTCGCAAGTCTGATAAAAGAAATGATGAGAAAGTGTTTATAATAAAAGAGTCAGATTGTTGATACCCTTACCTGTATTTTTACGAATTCCAATTTAATACAATACATTTTGGTGGATGATCTCCGATGAATAATGCGCCGCTTGAAAAGCATCGCCTTTCAGGAATGCTTGGATTTACACTGGTTTGGGCTGGACAGATCGTTTCTGTACTGGCTTCGAATATGAGTGGATTTGCTCTGACGATTTGGGCGTTCCAGAAGTCAGGCGGAAGCGCCACGATTTTAGGTATTGTTTCGATTTGCTTCTTACTGCCATTCCTGATCGTCTCGCCTTTCGCTGGTGCCATGATAGACCGGTATAACCGCAAATTAATGATGATGGTCAGTGATCTGGGTGCAGTACTGGCGACAGTAGCCATTTTGATCCTCAATGCTGCTGATATGTTGGAGATCTGGCATTTCTGCGTAGCATCTGCTATTTATGGGATCAGTGGTACATTCCAATGGCCGGCTTACATGGCTGCCATTACCACTATGATCCCCAAAGAACAATATGGGCGTGCAAATGGCATGATGTCATTGATCGACTCTGGACCAGCTATTTTTTCTCCTGTGCTGGCTGGTATGATGCTTCCCATCATTGGATTAACCGGCATTCTCACCATTGATGTTATTACCTTCTTTTTTGCGATTGGCGTATTGCTTCTCGTTCATGTTCCCCAACCTCAACAAACCGAAGAAGGCAAAGAGGGAAAAGGTGATCTGCTTCAGGAAGCGATCTATGGATTTAAATATATTTTTGCCAGGCGTAGCTTGTTAAACCTTTTATTGGTGATATTATGCCTGAACCTTACGGGCGGGCTGGCACAATCATTAACTGCACCTTTGATCCTCACCCGTACAAACAACAGTAGTGAAGCATTAGGGGCAGTTGAATCTGCGTTTGCTATAGGCGGCGTCGCAGGTGGATTGATCGTCAGTGTATGGGGTGGATTCAAAAAGAAACGCTTGCGAGGTATGTTGATTGGATGGGGCATGAGTGGATTGCTGGGATTCGTCTGTTTTGGTTTAGGGCGTTCTTTGTACGCCTGGATCCCTGTGGCGGCACTGTCTGCAATGGGGTTCCCTCTTGCTCAAAGTGCCAGCAATGCCATCTGGCAATCGAAAGTGGCGCCTGATGTACAGGGCAGGGTTTTTGCTGCCAGACGGTTCATTGCATGGCCATCGACCCGATCATGCCTATTGTAGCTGGCGCACTGGCAGATTATGTGACGGAACCTGCCATGACCACATCCACTTCTTTTCTTTCTGGTACCTTTAGCTGGCTGACGGGAACAGAACCCGGTTCAGGCATGGCTTTGCAGTATGTGTTTGCTGGGATCTTTTACCTGATCGTGATCCTTGTGGGATTGAACATCCCAAGTGTTCGCAATGTGGAAACTATATTGCCAGATTATGAACAGCCAAAAGAGACGGTTGTTGAAGCTGAGTGATTGAAACCAGATAGCTATACCCACAAAGCTAAGCTTGTCACTGCAAGCAGAGTGTAGCATTCTTTGCCATGAGTCTTCCTCGTCCTGAAAAAACAGGGGGTTCGTAATGTGACAATCCCCTCGTTGTTTTCGCCTGGTGTATAATTCACTTACCCAAATAAAAAGGAGCGATCATTGAAAGACCCGTACGATGTCATCATCATTGGTGGAGGGGTGGTGGGGAGTATGGTCGCCCGCTTCCTTTCCCGTTATCAACTGAATATTCTCCTTATCGAAAAAGAATCCGATGTTGGCATGGGAGCCAGTGCTGCCAACTCAGCCATCGTGCATGCCGGCTATGACCCTGAACCAGGGACCCTCAAAGCTGAATTGAATGTCCTCGCCAATCCAATGTGGGACAAGCTCTCTGGTGAGTTGGGGTTTGAGTTCGAGCGGCGTGGTGATTATGTGGTGGCTGTCGGTGAAGAAGAAATGCCCGCTCTGGAAATATTGCTCGATCAGGGCATTCGCAACGGTGTGCCGGGGATGCACCTCATCAGTGCAGAAGAGATGCACCATCGGGAACCATCCATCAACCCCAAAGTCAGTGGAGCGCTCTGGGCGCCTACCGGCGGGTTGTGTGATCCTTTTGCAGTCACAGTTGCTGCTATTGAAAATGCCATTCAAAATGGAGTAACCGTGATGCTCGATACCGCTTTTGAAGATTTCATTATCGAAAGCGGGAAGATTGTTGGAGTTCGCACAAACCGAGGTGATTTTGGCTGTCGTTGGGTGGTAAATGCGGCAGGCATTTATGCAGACGATGTGATGCATAAAGCTGGAGTGCGTCCTGAATTTCACATCACACCCCGCCGGGGTGAGTACTGCGTGCTTGATCGTGCAGAAATGACAATAAACAATGTACTCTTCCCTACCCCAACTGAAAAGGGGAAGGGTATCCTGGTCACCGCTACGCTACATGGAAACACCATCCTCGGTCCGAATGCCGAGGTGATTGATGATAAAGAAAATCGCGAAGTCACGCCTCATGGATTGAATGAAATCTGGCAGGGTGCACATAAACTGGTACCTTCGCTGCAGCCGAAGCACACTATTGCGGTTTTCGCTGGATTGCGAGCAATGGGCAATGCCGCCTGTAAAACACCCGGTGTGAAGCATAATCACGATTTTGTGGTCGAAATTCCTGACGAAGTGCAAGGCCTGGTCAACCTTGGTGGGATCGAAAGCCCAGGATTCACTGCTGCGCCAGCCATTGCATTACGCGTGATCGAATTATTGAAAGATGCAGGTGAGATTCTAAAGGAAAAGAGTGATTGGAATCCTATCCGGCCGCCTAGACCGCGTTTTCGCAAACTACCTCTCGAAGAACAGATCAAATTGATTAAAACCAACCCTGATTATGGGCGTATCATCTGCCGCTGTGAAAATGTCACCGAAGCTGAGATCATTCAAGAAATCCATGCACCCCTGCCAGCCCGCACATACGACGCCATCAAACGGCGTACCTGGCTGGGAACAGGGCGCTGCCTGGGCTCCTTTGATATGCCCCGCGTAGTCGAGATCCTGGCGCGTGAGCTGAATATCAGCCCCTTTGAGGTTAGTAAAAAAGGACCGGGCACTGAATTCTTGATGCGCACTACCAAAGGGGAGGTGACCCATGCCCGCTAAATCCAGATATGATGTGGTTGTTATTGGCAGCGGGCCAGGCGGGTTGGCGGCTGCGATCGAAGCCAAAAAGCATGGCGCTGAGGATGTTCTCATCATCGAGCGCGACGTAGAGATGGGCGGTATTCTGCTGCAGTGCATTCATAACGGTTTCGGGGTAGAAGTTTTTCAAAAAGACCTGCCCGGACCCGCTTATGCTCAGCATTTTATTGATGAAGCACTGGCATTGGGGGTGGAACCCCTGCTCGACACTATGGTACTGGATATCAGCCCTCAGCGCCGCATTCTCGCAGCAGGGAAATCCTCTGGCGTGGTGGATATTCAAGCCAGAGCGATCGTTTTAGCGATGGGCTGTCGTGAGCGAACTCGTGCACAGATCCGCCTGCCTGGCATGCGTCCCTCGGGCGTGTTTACAGCAGGCACCGCCCAACGCTGGGTAAACGTAGAAGGCTATATGCCCGGCAAGAATTTTGTAGTGCTAGGTTCGGGAGATATTGGCATGATCATGGCGCGTAGATTAACGCTGGAAGGTGCGCATGTGGAGCGTGTTCTGGAAGTGATGCCATATTTGACGGGACTGACCCGGAATTATGTGCAATGCCTGCTGGATTATGATATTTCCCTGCAGTTGAGCCATACAGTCAATCGGATCGTTGGAGCTAAACGGGTGGAAGCGATTGAATCAGTGCAGGTGGATGAAAAGTGGAATCCAATCCCTGGAACGAATGAGATCATCCCCTGCGATACGCTCCTACTTTCGGTTGGTTTGATTCCCGAAAATGAGCTTTCTCGTAAAGCTGGAGTACAGTTGGATGTACTGACGGGTGGACCCATTGTGGATGATCACCTGGAGACGAACGTACCGGGCATCTTTGCAGCCGGAAATGTGGTGCATGTGTATGACCTGGTGGATTGGGTGACTGAGGCCGGTTATACTGCCGGGAAGAGCGCTGCTGTCTTTGCGCAGCAGGAACGGGCAAAAGAAGAACGTCATGTGCCCCTCAGAACAGATGCAACGGTGAGGTATGTAGTACCGCACACACTCGATAAAGAGAGCCTGGCTGAAGGCGAAGTGCGGCTACAGATGCGGGTCAAAAACCCCATCGAAGAACCGGTATGGGTGGAAGTTCGCAGTAATGGCAACCTGGTGGCACGCCGGGCTGAACCCTATGCTCGACCTGGTGAGATCATTACTCTGACGCTGACGCCCAGGGCGTATGACGAAGTGCAAAATGCCACTGAGCTGGTGGTGGGAGTGGTGAAACGATGAATGAAGAGCTGAAATTAATCTGCACAACTTGTCCGAAGGGCTGCACGCTGGTGGTCACAAAAGAAGGGGAGACGATTGTGGATGTGAAAGCTGGTTGCAACCGTGGGAAAAATTACGCCCATCAAGAGTTGACCGATCCGCGGCGTATGGTTGCCACCACCGTACGAATCGAAGGCGCCCGCCATCCTCTGCTACCGGTATATACTGCATCTCCTTTTCCAAAACCGAGGATTGCAGAGTTAATGAAATCCCTGCGGGGTGTGGTGTTGCATGCTCCCATCAAAGCAGGCACGGTGGTGGTTGCGAATGTGCTTGATACTGGCATTGATATTCTAGCCAGCCGGGATATGTAAATATTTCCTCATAACAAGTTTATTTCAATAGACCTCCGAAGTCGCTAAAACTTCGGAGGTCTTTTATTGAAGCAATCATCATAAAGACCGCAAGAAGAGTTACTCTTTATTCACGCTCAATAGAAGTAAGGGAGGTTTCGTCGGCGAGTGAGAGAAACTATGTTATTTTCTTTTCTTAAAGATCGAACATTAACTACAACCATGTAGGACCTTGCTGTCATTTATTCAGTGGAGTAAAAATGATCGTTTGTTCGAGATGGTCTTTTCAAAGGCAAACCCGAAGTAATAAATCACCACGAACGTCACCAAAAACACGAAAAGAATACTTTCAGACTTTTATGCCCTTGACGGTAAAAATGATTATTTCTGTAATCCTAAAATGTAAAACTAAAAAGTTTATTACCATGAATATTAGAAAAGACATTTGCTTCACCTCTCTTCTGGTTGTATAATCACTTGTACGGATACAAACAATACAACCGCAAGGAGAACAAAATGAAAAAATTATTGTATTCCCTGTTGCTGATCGTCATGTTGGTAGGAATGGTGGCATGCAAACCCACCTCTGCACCAACAGCAACTGAAGCACCATCTGCTACAGAAGCAGTAATGACTACTGAAGCTCCTGCTACGGAAACGCCTACGGCTACAGAAGAGCCAACCAAGCCAGCTCCAGAAAATCCAAACCTGATTCTGGCTACTACTACCAGCACGCGCGATTCTGGTTTGCTTGACGTACTTCTTCCCATGTTCGAAGAACAGACCGGGTACGTGGTTCAAATGATCGCAGTTGGTACCGGTGAAGCCCTGAAAATGGGTGAAGAAGGCAATGCTGATGTCTTACTGGTACATGCCCCCAAATCCGAGATCACCTTCATGGATAATGGCTTTGGCAAGCAGCGCGACCTGGTAATGCACAATGATTATGTAATCGTTGGACCCGCTGATGATCCGGCTGGTGTAAAAGCAGCAACCAGTGGTGTCGAAGCATTGACCCTGATCGCTACCGCAAAAACCCCCTTTGCTTCCCGCGCGGATGATTCTGGCACAAACAAGATGGAATTGAGCCTGTGGGAAAAAGCTGGCATTACCCCCGAAGGGGATTGGTACATCGAAACTGGTCAGGGTATGGCAGATACTTTAAAAGTCGCCTCTGAGAAATATGCCTACACTTTGACTGATCGCGCCACCTACCTGTTCCAGCAAGAAAACCTTGATCTGGATATCCTGTATGAAGGCGATCCTGTATTTCTTAACATCTATCATGTCATTACCGTCAACCCCGACAAATGGCCATTGGTCAATGCTGAAGGTGCTCAGGCATTCCATGATTTCATGATCTCTCCTGAAACCCAGGCTGTTATTGCTGAATATGGCAAAGATAAATTTGGTCAACCGCTGTTCATCGCAGATTATGGCAAAGACGAAAACAACCTTCTTGGTACTGAAGAATCTGCCGCTTTGAAGATCACCGGCAATGTCGAAACCGAGGTTTCTTTGAAACTTGCTGATATCCAGGCAATAGAACAGAAGACTGTTACCGCTACCAAGAAAGATGAAACCAAAGATTATACCGGTGCACTTCTCAACGACATTCTTGCTATGGCGAAACCAAAAGCAGATGCCAGAACATTAACCTTTGTTGCCAGTGATGGATATACCTTCGATTTAGCTCTGGCTGATGTTACCGCCTGCACTGACTGCCTGATCTCTTACGGTGATGATGACACCCTCATCAGTGTGATGCCCGGAATGGAAAGCAAAGCCTGGGCGAAAGACCTTGTCGAAATTAATATCAAGTAACTTTTCTTTTAGGGGAAAAGGTGGGCAGGATATCCTGCCCACTTTCTTTATTGGTAGACGGTAGCAGGATGGATTAAAATACCCTCAGGAATTTAACACATGGAAACGATTTGGAAAGGAATACTGCAGGCATTCGAGTTGATCTTCAACCTTGACCCGGATGTCTTGAAAATCACTGTCTTATCCCTGAAAGTATCAGGGCTGGCAACTGCCATCAGTTTATTGATCGGTTTACCTCTGGGGACGCTCCTGGCAATGGGGCGGTTCCCTTCCCGCAAGTTCATTCTTAGCCTGATCAATACCGGCATGGCGCTGCCTCCGGTGGTGGTTGGGTTGGTGGTTTCGATCTTCTTGTGGCGCAGTGGTCCGTTGGGTAGCCTGCGCCTGATCTATACTCCTGTGGCGATCATCATCGCGCAGACCATCATCGCTGCACCGGTGGTCACCGGGTTAACTGCCTCGGCTTTACAATCGCTCGACCCGCGTTTGCAATTGCAATTGAAAGGGTTAGGCGCCTCGCGCTGGCAGACCACCTGGATGTTATGGCGTGAAGCCCGCCTGCCGTTGCTGGCTGCGATCATGGCTGGATTTGGCAGTGTGATCTCTGAAGTTGGCGCTTCAATGATGGTGGGCGGCAACATCCGCAACCAGACGCGGGTACTGACCACTGCGATCGTGCTCGAAACCAGCAAAGGAGAATTCGCCATTGCCATTGCCCTCAGCGCCATTTTGCTGCTGCTGGCATACCTTGTTAATCTATTCCTTACCACTGTTCAGCAGAGGCGGCGATGAACCCTGCAGCTTTATTGTCCTTTCGAGATATTTCCATCTTACGCGGCGGGCAGAAGGTGCTGGAAGTGGATGCTCTGGATATCCTGCACGGTGAAAGTATGGTGGTGATCGGACCCAACGGCGCAGGGAAGAGCACTTTGCTGCTGGCTGCTGCGGGTCTGCTGCCTCCCAAATCTGGCAGCCTGACCAAAGATGGCAAAGAAGTATATGCCGGCAGCTTGCTGGCGTACCGTCGCCAGACTGCGCTGGTGCTGCAGGACCCCTTGTTGATGGATATGACCATCTATGAAAATGTTTCCTCAGGGCTGCGTTTTCGCGGTGTAGATAAGAAAGTCATTGATCAGAAGGTGAACACCTGGCTCGAAAAACTGAACATTGCGCACCTGAAAAAACGCCGCGCCCGCTCCCTCTCGGGCGGTGAAGCTCAACGTGTCAGCCTGGCACGCGCTCTGGTGCTCGACCCCGATTTGCTGTTGTTGGATGAACCTTTCAGCGCGCTCGATGCCCCCTCACGCGTGCGCCTGCTGGAAGACTTCCGCATCCTGATCCATGAAAATGCCATCACTACCTTGCTGGTGACCCATGACCTGAACGAAGCCCTGCAGTTGGGTGACCGGGTGGCGGTGCTGCTCGATGGCAAACTCCGCCAGGCTGGCACCCCGCAGGAGGTGTTCAACGCGCCTGTGGATGCGGATGTGGCTGCTTTTGTGGGAGTGGATACGGTCATCCCGGCGACTGTGATCAGCCAGCACGAAGGAATAGTAAGCCTGAAGGCTGGGGATTACACCCTCGAATCCATAGGAGACGCCAGAACCGGCAACCCGGTGCTGCTGTGCCTGCGTCCTGAAGATATCACGCTGTGGAAAGATGGCGAAGTGCCGCTATCCAGCGCCCGCAATCGCATGCATGGTGTGGTGCAGCGCTGCAGCATATTGGGCGCCCTGGTGCGGGTGACCATCGACTGCGGTTTTCCGGTGGTGGCGCTCATCACGCGCTCCTCGTGGATGGAAATGGGGATCAAAGAGGGGCAGGCGGTATCCGCCAGCTTCAAAGCCACCGCCGGGCATGTGCTTGCCCGTTAAAAAACTTGACGTCAGCGGATGCACGCCTTATAATGTACCTCGCGTTCCTCGATAGCTCAATCGGCAGAGCGGGCGGCTGTTAACCGCTAGGTTCCAGGTTCGAGTCCTGGTCGAGGAGCTCTTTTCTTTTAAAAGGTTCCTGGTCACCATCGAGGTGTGATATCGAGTCCTGATCGAGGAGCTGATAATTTTGTCTTACAAATTCCCAAAAGATAAATAATCCTATATAATCTTATTAAATATTGCAGGGAGGTATATTATGCAGTTTATAAAGAAATTCCTTATCAACTTACTTGTTATAGTAGGAATTGGGGTGGTTTTATTTTTCCTATTTCCTGACATAATGAAGCAGATATTCCAACTGTATGGTGCTATTTTTGGTCCAATTATTTTTCTTGTGATCATCGTAGCTGCGTTGCCACGGAAACATAGAAGTAGATAATTTGCCTCGATAACCAGTGAATTTCTAAGCATAAGATTTGATTGATCAAAATATGTTTCCATCAATAGCATAGAAGAAATTATTTTCACTCTTTTCATGGGAGGATTTATGCTAGCTTATGATGAACTTTTCAGTCAAATTGAAAGCCTTGTATCTAGTGCTAAAGAGCTCTTTTCATCTTATGATGATCTTAAGACTTTTCACGAAGCAGCCGAATGGGATTCGGATGCAACGTCTTTACTAGAACTATATAAAGATATAACGAAAGAACTAGCTACCTGACAGTTTAAAAAAAGAAGGTTGAACGACATTGAATCTCCAATAAAATAGTTTTTGCGAAAGCATTTTATAAAACGGAGTAAGACAA
>DAOUFE010000035.1:0-32853 GCA_034430215.1 Anaerolineaceae bacterium
TCGACAGACCCCAAAATATCAGAGGAACCCCGAACGCGATAGGAAAGATCGGGGTTTCCACCCTTATTGAGGTGATGAATCAGAATGAAAGTCGTACCGATCTGGTTGGCGATTTCACGCAGGGTGTTCATTATCGGGGAAATTTCTGCCACCGAATTTTCATCCGCGCCAGGCATAAACTTGGCCATGACATCAAAAATGACGACAGAGGCATCCAATCTGTGAATGCGCTGACGCAATGCCAGTACTTCGGAAGGGCCTTTCAGGTTAAGTGGAGAAAAGTCGAAAATGAGGTCCGCAGGCGGTTGAATTCCTCGCGCATGGCACAGCTTGAGAACACGCGAGCGCATACCTCGATAGCTGCCATCCAGGAAGTGATACAGCACTTTGCCCTGTGTTACAGGTTGGTTATCCCACGCCAGTCCAGAAGAAGCCATGCCAATTGCCAGGTCCAGAGCGAGAAAACTCTTTCCGGCTGCCGGCATTCCGGCGATCAAGTTGATCCCGCCGGCCATAATCCAGTCCTTGAGAATCCAGGTCAGTTCACCCATCTCCGACAAACACAATTTCTCTGCGGTCATCACCATGCGCTCCGTGGCTCCAGACAAAGCGGATGAGCTGACAAAGAATTCTTCCATCTGCTGCAGAGCTTCGGAGAGCGGTTTATCTTGAATGGCATTTTGCGCAAGGTGGGTGGCGACCTCCAACGCTTTTCGCTTGAATGCTTTTTCACGCACGATCTTCGCGTAAGACTCGGCGTGCATGGACGTCGGAGTTGCATTGATCAGCCCTGTGATGTACGCCGGCCCGCCAATTTCCTTGAGTTTTCCGCTGGTAGTCAAAGCATTACACAAGGTGACTTGATCGATCTGCTGCTCAGATTTCAACAGGTGGTTCATCGCTTCCCAAATCCAGCGGTGTGATTCGCGATAGAAATATTCCGCTTTTACGACGGCGACCAGATCATCAAATAAATAAGGTGCAATCATGATCGAACCGAGCAAGGCCTGTTCGGCGTCAATATCACTGGGCGGAATGGGATCGGACATCAAAGTCTCCAAAGGGATTGATAGTTACTCTTTTCTTCAATAAGAAGGTCGCCAGAGAAAACGAAAAGCGACCAGCACAACAAATCACTTTGTTATGCGGCCGCTCCTACGATTTGATGGATGTCCAAGGAGATCAGCGACCTAAAACGTTACTATTTTTATTCTACAAAGATATCAGGCATGATCCAAGGTGGGCAGAGATTAGTTTATTCTTTATCCGATTGTTTGGCTGCGGTATCAAAGTCTGGAAAAGACAGAAGTATATTTTCGACAAAAACCAAGCGTCTGCGTCCTTGCTGACGTGCCGCAGACACATTGTTGACACGCCGCAGACGTTGACGCAGACCCTGCCGCAGACGTTGATTGAACAGGAAGAGCGCTGAAGCGCCTTTTGCCATAAAGCGGTATGGAAATACCCTTCGACCGGGAATGCACCCTCTATCCCGAAAACTTGAGTCTAAATCGGAATATTTTGGGAGCAAGAAAAGCTTTCTTGGCCAATAGCAACGGTGTGCACTTCGTTCCATCCACCTCGATCCCCTAGAGTCTTAAGGGGAATGGGTCAACAGAGTGACACTTCGTTCTCTGTTGGATGGTCTTTGATGGTTTTGAGAATATCACCCAACCGCCAGGGACGATACTTCCTGACCTCAACACTCATATTGATATGGTTCGGTCCCAGATTGGAACCTTCAGGCGGCGGTGGAACATTATGAATATGGCAGTGACTATTTTTCCGTAACAAGTATTAGCAAAAAAACACCATCATCCCTTCATTCTGAAAATTGATACTCTTCTATTTACTGATAAATCCATAAGATTTGAGCCGTTCTCTAGCAATTTCGATTTCTTGATCCGTGAAAAGCGATTGATATTCAGATTTAAGAACTAGATTTTCCATGGCCAGGTCAAGACGGTGATTTCTCCATAATTCTGTGAAACCATCAGACGGCTCAGAGGTTGCAAGTAACTTTTTGGCAGTTTTTAGGCCACCTTCGTTGGATACCATTTGAAGAAACCGCGTTGCATTATAGCCGCATTCCTCTTTGGCTCTGCGGTAAATATTAATCATGTCTTTGTGAAAATTAATTTCTAGAGGAGTTGGTTGGGACATAAAAATACCTTTTCTGATCTCCGTTAATCTGCCGCCCAGCGGTAGTCAAAGGAATCACGCGGTAAAGTTAGAGTGTTTTTCAATTGAAGGCTCAATTCTTTGGCTCCTGGCATTGGTAATGTCGGTAGCATATTGAAATATTGCCGAATCGCAGCATTAATCCCTGAAAGACAGGCTTTTGCTTTCACCCAGTTTTGTGGACTGAACACTCGATTAGCAGGTTGAGGTTCATTTGCGGCTGCCTCCAAGGCAGTATTGAGACAACTTCCGGCTATCTTTACAATCTGTTCTACCTGGTTTTTGGCAACCGCTTGATCCCAGGAGGCCTTAGGGCTGGGTACCATTTCAGGAAGATTGCTGACAATTGAATAACACATAGATACAGCATAAAGTTGGTGATAAGGCGCATACGCTTTCATTGCCAACAGGGTCTCGTTTAATCCGAGAATATTTTCAGACGTCCAACCCTTCATAATCTCTTGCATCCAATAATTCAGCGCTTGCGCATCATAGGGTGAGTAATCTCGCTTGAATAATTGCTCAAAATATTTATCAAAGATTTTTGTTTCACTGTAAGCGATGTTTGGTCTTTGCGAATGCCAGGAGATCAAATACTTTCCGAGATCAGATAGATCGAGGATTGTTGTCTTATCCTTAGAAGGAGGAGCTATTTCACCACGTTTCGAGATGAAGTACCCATTTGGAAAAGTCTGTTCGAAAGAATGCTTAAGATTTAAAACTCGTTTATCATTGCTGCGCAAATCGCGGGGTTTGACCACGCTTTGGGAGTTTGTGGATATACTGATGCGGTCTGCCCGTTCTATTTGAGGGATCTCATAAAACCGGAACATAATATATGCATCCGGGATTTGTTTGACCCGTTCACTACATGAAAGAATGGTGTTGAGCGATTGGCAGCCATTAACGACAGATAAACCGTTAAGTTGTAAAACGCCATCCTCAGATAGGTGCATATGATTGCAGATGGCAGTGATGCCATTATGGAAAAAGTAAAAATCGCGATATTTATCGCTATAAATTGTGGATCGGATAGCCTTATTTACAGGGTTATTCAGGCCAAGTGATTGCCTTACATTTTTTCTGAATAAGGTGCCATCTTTTATGCCTGGGAACGAGATGCAATCCTTTAATTGGATTGCTGCCATAATCGCTTCTGTGCCGGCGATTTCCATCTGGATATATTTTTCAGGCTCCAATTGAATCTTGTGCTTTAACGACGGATTATCTTTTTCCAAAGCCAGATCATATCTACGCTTGAGTTCTTCCTCATCTATCATATTGATTGAGCAGGTTAAATCATCCGGTTTGGCAATGGTTTCTTGAAAAACCGCCAAATCGTGTTTTGCTGCCAGTGTTAATTGAGCCGTTGTGATTAACTCGAAAATGATTTCATAATCATCCTCTAGAGCAACGGAGACCTCGGATAATTTTTGCTGTAATTTTTCGTTACAGTTTTCTTGGAGTTTGATCAAATTCTTCAATTGAGCCCAGGAAGATAGCACTTCACGCAATGGCTCTGCATCTACGAGCGGAGCTCCAATGAATTTCCCCTGGATGATGTAGATCGCGCTGTTATCTTCATCGATGTAAACCGCATCGATTTGTTTGTCATTGGCGCCATCCGTGATGTTGTATTTTGTTTCATCCATACTGCATAGATGAATGTTGCGAAGATACCAGGCAACAAATCTTTGCCCGTCGTTTGAAAAATTCTGGGCATAGAAGGCTTGCTTGATTTCGTTCTTGATTTGATCATAAATGCTCATTGATAACTCCTGTGATCTGTTGGATTAAGATATCACTGGAAAAGAAGGGTAGGTATTAACGATACACATTCTCCACCGCATCTGGATACTGAACATACACATGCTTGAATAATTCTTCTGCCAGGGTATTTACATCTTCGGGTGAGTACACATCCACCGGCAGGCCAGTTTGCTCATCGTACAGGTAATTGAAGATCAAGCTGCGGTATCCGCACTGGTAAGCCGGCACCCAAAATTTTAATGGCGTGTTGGAATTAGAATCAACTCTTAACTCGTCCACAGTTTTCAAACAAACTTGTTGACCATTCATAGAATTTATTTTCCTTGTGGTCTTCTGCTAATTTTCCTGTATTTATTCAGCTTCTTACACCTTCAAAAACCGTTTTCAACTGCGCACGGAAACTCGAAACGCATTTGGCCCTGTTCATAAGCACCCATTTAAGTCGTAATTAACCTTCGGGAATGCTAAGCTCACAATTCCCCTTTTATTTTTCAGTTTCGGCTATTCTTACCATATCCAACCCGCCGCCCTGTCGTTGAACTTCAAAACGCTCATCCCTTCGCAGACTATCTACGCCGAGAGTGATTCTGAATGGGTAGAGTTCGGGTAAATGGATTAGATCGTCAAAGGGAATAGCATCGGATGGATGTGCTTGAAGAGCACAAGATAATAGCCAGCTTTGCAGATTTTCTGAACAAGCAAAATTATGCAGCAGAATTCGATAATTCTTCTTTTGTTCTGTTTTGGCCAATGCTCCCCAATTAGTCAGTGATGCAATGATACGCTCTACGGATCGATCCAACGCCCCTAAGTGACCGTATTCACTAGCAATTCTGTCTTTGATCATTTTGCGGGTAATGATTTCTTCAGCACGGCTGATCTGACCTATGGCAGCGACGCATTTCCTGAAGAAAGGATAGCAAACCAGGGTCAATCCATAATGGAGCCACAGACGTTCATCTGATGACGACAAAGTTGGAAATAATGCAAGCGCTTCCTGATGGATGCGAGGAGTAGTCTTTGCAGTTTTTACCCAAATTGCTGAAAGGACATCAATGGTTTTTCGCTGCGCATCTGTACCGGTAACGGTTCCAGATATTGTGTCTGCTAAACGTTGTCGGATAGTTAATGGTTCCATCTTTTGAACACACATAGATGCGGTCACGTCCAACCAATCTAGTAATATTGTTCGGCTAAACCCAATACCTTTATCCATCATTTACTCTCTTTTGTAATTTGTATAAATGGAACAATTGCCTCATCAATGGAAATTCCACCATGAGTTACGACTACCTCTCCGGCAGGAGCAAAAGCCTCTCGCTTTGCCGGCATCAATGCTGACATCTGTTCTGGCAAGAGGCCATCATTATCCCATAAAATAGTGTCTACAAAGGCATCTTGAATTCTCAAAGCAGCCAGTCGATCTGAATAAATGCGGGCGCGTTTTCCACGTGTTTGTGCTAGCAAGCCTTCGGAGGGTTGACCATACCCTGTGGCTTCAACATGCCCATGATCGCTGGCAATAAATATTGAATAATCGTGGTTTAGATACCAATCAAGTAGATTTTCTAAAGGTATCGAGTTTTGTTCATGTGCAGGATCTAGCCATAATCGGAGGGAGGATTGCTGGTCCGCTGCGCCGAGAGTGGCATTATGGGCTAATTTATCCAAAGTATCATCAATTAAGCACCAAAAATTCACTCTGGGATCTTGTAGTTCTGGTTGTTGGTCGATCTGTCGATCGTAATATAAGGGAAGCAGCTTGCACGTATCCTCGCTGAATCCTTCGCGGGACCAGAAAAGTTCCCAGGCTCGCGCTTCTGGAATGCTGGGATTAATTCCGCCAGGAAAATCAGCAGGACGAAGGCCAGATATCAGGGCGTATCTTGAAATTGTTGTGATGGTTGGGATTTGGGCAAGCAAAGTTTCGGTCTTGATCTTCCATTCGGCATGCCGTTTGGTCCACACAGGAGATATTACCAGCCAATCAGTCAATGAAAGACAATCCATGACTAAAAGCACTGCTTTATGTAGATTTCCGAGGTTATATAAATACGCCAAATAGTGGGGAACGTGATGTACATGATGAGGAGCGGGTAAACGCTGTACACCCAGAGCTGCGTAGTTTTTCAAAAGCCATTGTGTAAAAATGGCGTCTACATTTGAAATAGAGTTCTGGAAAGTCGTCTTCTGCTGCGGTTGAATCACAAGACCCGCTTGAGCCATAAGGCTGCATGTATCAGCCCAATCTTGGGCAAAATTCTGCCAGGTTTTCCAACCCATTTGATCAGCTTTCATGGCCGTCAATTGGTTCTCAATGTTTTCTAACAACATCTTCAGCCGTTGAAGTCGAACATCAATCACAGTAACGCCGGGTTGCGCCCATTTTGGCAATTTATTTTGGTTATTTATTTTTACAGGTTGGAGGGTTCCCTGTCGCACGAGACTGGGCACCAAATCTTGCAGTTGTGGATCGCGAGAGAAAGGAATGACATAACCCGCTGGAGTTTCTTTGACCTGTTTACCTGAAAGAGATTGGTCAATGGATAACTGCCACTGGTTTTGGATAAAAACCTGGAAGGCTTGAGTATCTCTGATGAGAAGATCGATATTCCATTCCCGGTATTCAGGAAATTCCTTTAACCGCTCTACCAGGCTGGCGCGTAAAAGTTCCGGGAGGGGTGATTGTTGGCGATGATAGTCATTTAACCAGGCAATCAACGCGTATGGCTGAGAAAGTGAACCAGGGTCAGCGTTGAAAACCTCTTGCAAAAGATAGTTAATGGTTTTTTGCCGGCTCAACGGTTGGACCGGCTGCGGGCGTGATTCAAGGCTTTCAATTTGATCAGGGCTCAGCATTTGTAGGACGGGGTAAGCCAGATTGGGAAAAAACTGGTGCAATGATAAATTGATTCGATAAGCGACCTGATAGAGATCGTATGGCAGGTCTTCCAATGCACCGATGGTGGTTATGATGATGGGGTGACCTGTTGTAAAGGGTCGTGCTTCTTCCACACGGCGGCGCAAGAGCACCGGGTCGGCTTCTTGGATGATCTGAAAACCGCGCCGGGTTAATTCTGCCATCAACGCTTCACCCGCCAGCAAGTGGTCCGGATCGCTGACCAGGGTAAGGGGGTGAATATGTGAGGGAAAATATCTTAATAAATCAGTATTCATTCATCTTCTACCAGCTTGCTGGTTTTGTAAATGTACCATTTTTATCTTGCAGGGTATTTGGGAATTGACTGGTTGCCAGAACGCCCTGCCGAATATCTTTTACAAAAGTTGCTGTTCGTTTTAACTCTTGGCTTGGAGAATTTGGACGAGGATTAAGTACAATCACCCCTTTATTTAGTTCATTCCGAACAATCTTGATTGCCTCAACCAAGTCTGAATCGTTACTGATCACAATCGCCACACCAAATGCACCTTGGTATCCATCGTGCAGAAGATGGGTGGCAATATTTACATCCGACCCTTTTTCTTCGGTTTTAATGACCTCAGCATATGAATTTAGCCCAGGAATGGGATTCACTAACGGTAGTCGGACTGGATGGGTCAAAAAGTGTCCATATATAATTTCCAAATTGGGAATTGTCCTCAATGCACGCAGGTACATTTGCTGACGTATGGGTTGATCCGGGTCTTGCGGCCGAGCATTAACCAAAGCGGTGAAATATTTTATTTTCAGGATCTGGTTTTTAGGCAGGATCAGTTGGACCATTTTTTGGATATCCAACCATTTATAAGCGGTTCCCTTAACCGCCCCATAATATAAATTAAATCCATCTACATAAACATAAGATGGAATCGGATTTCCCCCTGCCATATTTATTGATTTCTCCTACTTAAATAAGCAGAGGCGGGTATTCGCCGCCTCGCACCCTGCCCCCGAAGGAACAGGGGGGATGTAGTTATTTTATAGCATGAATCACTTGAAATGTCAAATAAGACTTGCCAGTTTGAAGCGATTTGTTTACTCATCTTTTTCATTTCCTACTTCTTCCTCAACAACGCGCTGTCATAGTACATCAGCAGATCAGGATCCTCGCGCAGCACGTCTTCTGGCAGCCGTTCAGCAACTTTAACTATGGTCTCGTAGTCTTGACGCTTGAAGCAATCGGCGAAGCCGGCGCGCACTGCTTCACTGCGGAACACTCTGAGCCGGCCTGTGCTTTCGTTGTATTCCTTAAACTCCTTCAACAAGGCGCGCTGGCGTACCTTCTCCAGATCGCTGGCTTTATTGTGATCGGGCACGTACCACTTGCCTTCCGCGTCCTGCAGGAAGTTTTGTTTCAGGAGCTCGATCAGCTCCAGCGGCTGCTCATGCTTGGCGCGATTCATCACCCGGTTGAAGTCGTTGGTCAGGTCGCCCTGGGTTTTGGGCTCGCCACCGGAGGCCGGATCAAGCTGCTGACGCAGCCAGGTGATGGCCGTTTTTTCATCGGAAACGAAGAGTGAGAGCTGGGTGGGCTTACCCGAGTCAAGAACCGCGCGGTCGTATTCGGCTACCTGGTCGGGCAGGAAATACATCCCATCGCGGCGGATGAAACGCTGTTCCAGCCCGGCGTAGAACTCCGGTGCTGAAAGCGGCACCATCACTCCGCGCTGAATATGGAAAGCCACCATGCGGTCAAAGAGCAGGAATGCCTGACGCTCGGCGTTGACCACGGCTGTACCATTGGTTTCATTAACCACAGGAAGCTTGCCCAAGTGATAACGCACAAATTCCCAAGCGCTGTCTTCCGTACCAGCTTTCAGTTTGAAACGTTCTTCAAGATTACCATTTGGTTTATAGGCTGAAATGATAAGATCTTGTTTTACTGCACCAGTGGTTGATAATTGCTTTGTTGTTCCTTTTTGCTTGTCAAGCACTCGGACATCAGCAATGACAAATCCGGATTTTTGTAGCGATTCCTGAATGGAATTCCAAACTGAATTCTGTGAATTATGGAATTCTACTGTTATCCATCTTCCCAACTTCAGAATTCGGAAAAATTCATCAAAACATGCTTCCATTAATGATTGATATTCAAAAATAGTTTTTCTTTGTGTTTTATTAATTATCACTTCTTTGGAATTGTTGGTTATGATACCTAACCATGATTCAATCAAGAAATTCAATTCAGAATACATCAAGTTCAAGCCGAAAGGTGGATCGACAAAAATGTAATCAAATGAATTGTTTTGGATTGAGCTCTTTGTAGATGAATTCGTTGATAAAAGTGATCTAAAACTTGGAGATTTTATTGAGCAAAATTCATCTAATTTGCTTTTTGAAAAATTGAAAGGAGAAATTTCCACAGGAGTGGAACTTATATATAAAGTGCCCGAAAGCGGACCGACATGTCTGTGGTGTTCATACATATAACGGTTCATTCGATGCAATCTAGAGTTCGAAGAAGTGAACCACACATTCAAGTAATTTCGTTGTCGATAATCCTTAATTGCTTGAATTTTTTGATGAATTGCTGAAAGGATCCAAAGATTCCGCGATGTATAGAATTGATGAACGTAGAAAATCCCAACTCCGTAAGGATCTGTTGTTTTATCTCCCTTCGGAATTTTTTGATTTGGAGTTGAGTACGGGATTTCCTTTACGGTTGTTTTTATTAATACTTCCAAATCATTTTTATCAGGTTTTTTCTCGAAACGTTTTTTTCCTAAACTATAGTTAATCATTACTGGAAGTTGTTTTGCTTTTTGAATAACTTGTTTGCATTCTGGATCAAAAAAGGTTTCCAGAGCTCTTTCAGCCTTTAATGCCCCACTACCTTTTGGGGGATTTTTTGAAACTAAGGTACCACATTTTGGACAATTCCAAGCATCTTTGACGATACCAGCTTGTCTATCAATTGCACTTTCCCAGAAAATCATTTCCTGTTCGCAGTTTGGACAGACAAATACATCTGACCAGACGGTGTAGTTGATCTTCCCTTTTACCCTATTTGGATCGTCGCAATTGGGGTGCCAGGTTTCATACATCCAGCCGCATTCCTGTTCCACTTCCTTCAAAATTTTCTTGGCTTCACGCTCAAAGGCAGCGGCATCCACCGGGGTGTTGTAGTTATAAGCAATAAAAGTGGCAGCGGGTGAAAGGTCGTTCAACACCGCTTTGCGCGCTCCCAGGCGGGAGATGGCTTTGTCTCCATCCCAGATCACGCCATTTTCATCCACGCGGTAGCCCAGGCTTTCCACGGTCTTTTTGTCTCCGCACAGTTGTGCGGCCACGCCGGTCATGCCCGTACCGCAAAAACCGTCAAAAACAATGTCGCCGGGGTCGGTATAGTGCAGGATATAGCGCATGATGGCTTTGTGCGGTACCTTGGTGTGGTAGGAATGGGCGTTATAGATCGGGTCGTTTTTGCCTTCACTGACATCCGCCGCAAAGGGTTCACGCTGGTATTTTTCGTCTTTCAATCCAAGCTTTTCCCGGATATCCTCCCGTTCCTGCTGCCATTCGGCGATTATCTCCGGCAGGAAGGGATTGGGGCAGGCGGTGTAATAGGGCGGGTCTGAGAGCGCCAGGATGTCCTCATCCGAACCAATCGGAAAACCTTCGATCGCACGAAAGGCGGGATCTTTGAGGTACTCGGCCAGTCGGCGGCGGTATTCCTCACCCCTGGCCTGGTCTGCTGCAGAGTATTCAGCACGTTCTTCGCGAATCAAATCGGGTTGATATTCAGTCATGGAAGTGCCTCTTGTTTATCGTTTATGCCACAATAAAGATGAGCGGTATCGTAAAGCCTGGTGACCCCGGTCACTTGTAGAGTGTCCTAGCCTCTATTGTCACCGCACCCCTGTGGTGACTGCGGCGGGAAATGAAATCAAGGCCCAGGGTGAGCTGCTTTTTATTTTAAATATCCTAACTCGCGTAAGATCGCCCAGGCGTAAGCGGGGCGGTCATCGGCGATCTGTTCGCGATAGTCTTTTGGACCACTCAAAACCAAACCGGACTGGATCATTCTTACCGCTTTTTCAAGGTTCACGCGGCTAATGGTGTGCTCTTCACCGGAACGAACACGCACGGTTATTGTTTCTTCAGACGCTGCGACAACTTGAAAAGGTACTCTTGTTTTTGTCAGCAGCGTGGCCTTTCGGTCTGCAAGTTTTTGGATTTCTTCCCAATTGAGTGTTATCATGGAACAATCTCCTTTCACCACAAACCATTTCTGCGAAATTGGGGTTTGAACTTTTTCATATAACGTTATATAATAGTGTCAGAGCGGTATCGTAAAGCCTGGTGACCCCGGTCACTCGTAGAGTGTCCTAGCCTCCGTTGGAATGCGGCGGGAAATAATGAAATCAAGGCCCAGGGTGAGCCGCTCGTGAGATCCCCCAATGCGGGGGATTTTTCTTTAAAGGTCACTTTGTCCAATCCCTTTCCTGAATTATTTCCTCAGCAATGATTTTTGAAGAAATCAATTCATAAAAACTGGCATTGTCGCGTTCATACTTCTGAAAAAAAGCCCATGCAACAGCATCTACTGCCTGCAATTCCTTCCGACTGATGGAATTTTCTTGTTGGATCATCACCACTTTTTGAGGTAGATCCTGGATGGATTCTCGAATCTTCGATTCAAGTTCGAAACGATGGCGCTCGTTGGTATAGCGACGATCCAAACAAATATTCACTCGTGGGCACTGCTCAACCAATTTATATACTGTTTTTGAAACTGCGCGTCTGTATATATCTTCCATTTCTGCCGGGGGTTTGACAATCACGCTTTGGTCCACAATGGTTGCAAAAATAGATACATCCTCTTTGGCAATCTCTGTGAGTAATCGTGCAATCGCTTTTTCTTCGAAGTTCGCAGCTTTTATCTCACCACGGCTTAAACTTGGACCGTATTTCTTCAAAGCATGTCGAATGGGCAATTCGATTTCACGGGGTTGACCTGTACTTAAGAGAGCCACAACCAAAAAATGGGTACCCCCAGGAATGCCTACTGTTCCTGATTCGTCAATGAAAGCGAAATGCATTAGATCCGGCATCAATTATTGGTCCAATGTCAAGCGTGTATTGCCAGCATCATGGCCGCGCATCTGCTGGTCCAAGAATTGTTTGAAACGGTTCTGCAGTTCTTCACGTGTGCAGGGCAGCCCGCCGGCTTTTAATGCCTGCATCAGCGCATTAACCGGCAAAGTTACTGCCTGAATACCGCGCAAAGCCTGAATAGCGGATGGGACAAAGTTCGCCGGCAGGGTTTCTGCGTCATCGCCTTGCTGTAAGAATTCCTCCACCGGTTTGCGTTCGGCGGGCGACATGGCATTCAGGCTGTGCTGAGCGGTATCACTGTTCAGGTTATCGCGCAGCGCTTTGCGCCAGTTTTTAAGCAGGTCGCTCAACTTGTCATCCAGCAGGTGCACCAGGGCATCTGAATTCGCTGTCGTTCGCAGCTGCGCTGGCCGCAAATGACAGTAGGGACAGGTGGGTGAATCATTTAACACGCCTTCATGAAACTCGCGGCACGAAACCAACCCGGTAAGCTGCTGCTTCCAGAATTCAAAATCACCGCTGCGCGTTAGCAACTCAATGGCGGATAGCGCGCGCAAGGATTCAAATCGCACATCCCGATAAAGGCGCTGGCGTAAATCGTCCCCGCTGGCCGTGAGCACAGATTTGCGGTGCAGGTCACTGTAAATCCTGATATAGTCCTGTTTTAGCTTCGTCAACTCGCGCAGAACAGCCTGTTGATCAAAAGCTGCGCTGCCCTTTCCAAACCGCCGGATCGAATCCAGTGTGTTCTTCTGGACCTGGCGGGCATGTCGGGTCCATTCGTGATCTTCTGGTAAATTTGCCTGGGCTTCAGCCAGGTACGTAGTGTAAGGTTGGATTTGATTGACTGCATCTAAAAGCTGGCGGGCACGCTGCACAGTGATCCGGTACTCCAAATTTTCCTGAATTTGCCCGGGGGTGTAGCGCAGATTTCGCAATTTTCCGACAGTGGTATATTTATTCAATTCCTCTAAAAATTGTTTGTATCCGCGCAAGCCGGGTAAAAGATCCATGCTGGATAGAGAAAAATCTGGAGCATCGCTGCCTACCACAGTGCCTTGTTCCACGACAAAGGTTAATCGATCGGTGAAGATCGGTGTGTTCCATAGTTGGGCACCCTGTTCCAACCGGTTTTGCAGCTGCACGACCATTTCTAATTCAGCATTTACCAGCCGCTGTAATTCAATTACTGCACTTTCACGTGTATTTTCATCCCGTACCAGGCCGGGCTGTAAACCTAATCCTTCGAAAATCATACTCCACAGGTTGATGGGTAATGTACGTGGGCGTTTGTAGAAACGGAAGTTGATGATATCGGTCATTGAGCGGGTTAAGGCGCGTTCCAATGAGCCGGCATCCAATTCCTCGCGGCCGTCCAGGCTGAGAACAATATCGCCGTTATACACCAAAGCTAATAAAATGACCGAAACCCACTCCGGTTCCAGGTTAAATTTCATATCTTTTTCCACCGGTTGGATTCCACCTGCCACCAACTCAATGACTTCACCGCGATTGATCACCTGACCGTCAGGTTTATCATTAAGCAGCTTTGCAAAATATTTAGCATAGGAGGAATCGTATGGGCGGATATTTCCTTGCGCATCCAGAATGCCCAACCCTTCCAAAACGCCGGCGCCTAAATTTGAAGTGCGTCCACAAAGGCGGCGAATGGCTTCCATGGCGCTGTTGGCTCGAGAGGTTTCGGTCACGGGTTGGCTCAATCTAGAGAACTTCGGATAATCAGGGTAACGGTCCTCAAATTCGGGCGAGAACAAGTGTGAGGAAACCAGGCGGATTAATTCATCAATATTCTGGCTGGCTGTGCTATGCATGCGGGTTAGGACGGATTGAATAGGTTCATCGACACCTTGATAGATGATGCGCAATTTCTCCACTAAATGGTCTTGCAGCCAGCGCATCAGGTGGCGGAAATTCGTTTCAGCTTTGTTGGCGTATTCTGTGCGGTACTCCGTAGACTCATTCGCCATGGACCGCGCACCGGCATATAGTCGAATTTTTTCTTCAAATTCATGGTCCAAGCCGGATAGATAGAAAATTACTTCATCAGGCAGCTTCTGGTCATTATAGGTACGATTTAGGAATGGCGGGAGAAAGTATATATAGAAGTCCCGCGGCGGTTGCGCCGTTGTGCGTTCATCCGGCGGACCAAAGAATAGATAACCTGGTCGGGTTACCTTGTGTTCCGCCCAGAGAAGTTCGTAGAACCAAATGCTGTATCCGGTCAAGTAAGTAGTGTCACTCAAGTTAAGTGCTTGTCGCAGAGCATCATAAAAAAAGATGTTAAGGTCTGACTTATCCATGAAATCGCCGCGTTCATGGATTTTTTGATCGAAATCTACAGCCTTTTTCAAGTCCAGGTAATATTGACCATTTTCGGAATTATAGGACAAGAATTGACCCTGGACGGTCTTCATCATTTCTTTTAAGGCTACCTGGACCTGATCCAACAAGAAGTCCGCATTATTCATCTCAGCCGGCAAGCGCAGGAAAAGGCACAAACCATCTCGTAAACTTTCTGCTGTCACTCCAAGAGGAACAAACACATCGCTCGTGGCCAACCGCTGTACACTCAGTGCACGAATGATGCGGATTGCCATATCCTTAAGATTGGGACGGGTATATGCATTTTGGATTAACCCCTCCAGAATGTTGCTTTTTTGAATCACGCGGGCAATATCATCAATGCTGCGTAAGCTGGGATCTTCCTGGATCAACTTCCAATATTGATCATAAGAAATTAATCCGGGCTGGTCAGGGGGAACTTCCTGATCCAACACAGATCGGATCGCGGTACTGAAAGTTTTCAATACCTGACGTTTTTCAGCAATAGCCAGGTTTTCAAACGTTTCTACATAGACTGGATGAATCGGAAAGAGGTCCACAAATTCATCCATACGATCAGCCATAGATTTATACAAGGGTGCAAATTTTCGTAAATAATCAGCAATCTTAGCTTTCTGCGCATTTGTCTTTTTAAGCAAGCGTTGTGAGACCACATAGGTAATATCTTCTCTGGCAATGTTAATTTGCTCAAAACGGTCCTTAACACGGCGTAGCTGTTCTGCCACAAAACTGAATCTCGGATTTTCGAACAGCGTCTCCTGTAAACCACCGATAAACCGGAAAGGACAGGATGCGGCCACTTCACCTAATTCTCTTAAGAACCCCAAGTCGAGTATTAAAGCGCGCTGTTCACGGGTGCGCAGATAATCCAATAACTCATCTACAACCAACAGAATTCCCATCCCTGGATATTTTTCCTGAAATGCAGCAACTGCTTGAATAATGACTGTTTTATTATTGTTTACTTGATCAGCTGAAGGAAAAGTAAAAGCAATCCCCCAAGTATTGAGAGCGGACTGGAGTTCATCTAGCAAGATTTCTCGTAAACCTTTGGTCACACTACCAATTTCTACACGGACAACTTTGAACTTACCCGCAAAACTTCCTGAAGCTTCCTTCACCTTTTCATTGGTCAGTTGATCTTTTAGCTCAGATCTTTCCGCAATTGCCGAAATAACAGACATCAAGTGGCTCTTACCGGTACCGTAATTGCCAACGATTAAGACACCCTTGTTATCTTGTGGCCGTTCAAATTGCAATTGTGGAAAAGCCATATCGACCAGCTTATTCGCCATGGCGTCTGATATCACATAGGATTGCACAAGACTTTTCGCCGCAGGTTCTTTTTCTGCATCGCGTAATTGGATAATGGATTCAATGGGTGTAAATTGGACGAGGTCTCGGTACAGCATAGTTTATGCTCCTTGTGCAGCAGAGATAGGATAGATCAGGATTCTAGGTTGAATTAATAATGATTCAGAAATTTTCCAGACTTTATAATGATGGTGATCTGGAATGGCGTAGGTAAGTGTCTCTTTAGAATATTCTCCTGGCCAGAGAATAATGACTTGTTTTATTCGTGCGACTTGACGGATCAATGTGAAAAAATCAATTTTAAGCGAAGGATGAAAGAAGAGATCAGGGTGAGAACATAATACCGTTTCTTCTTTTAATTCTCTGAGAAGGTTTTTTAACCACTCTTCCGCAAATGGTCCACGTTCGTTGGTTGGGATAGTCATCAATGCATCACTCAATTCCTTGCTTACATTAAGATGCTTAACCCCAAAGGATTGAATTTTTTTTGAAATTCCATCCAAAATTTGGACTTGTGGATTTACCAAAACCAAGCAATCATAAGGTTGTGCAAGGATTAATTCCAATGAGCCGTTGAACAATTCCCCTCCTTAACGATGCTCTATCAATGATAACACTTGCGTTGCACCATCCACACTAAATGGTAAATTCTCTGTTCGGAACCACCGCGATTTTCTACCGTCCAGACATAAGCATTCTTCTCCCGATGTAAAGGAGCCTGTTTGCCAAGCTTTGAAAATTAGCGAGGTTTCTTCTACCGATTTGTCTTTTGGAATAAATGGTGCACTCTCACTTCCCATTGACCATTCGACGCGTAGCTTCATCGCTGGCTGAGGTTTGTGATCATCAAACAATCCTAATTGAGCCGTTGAAACTATATTCTTTATTTCAGAAGGTTTATTCTTCAACTTCCATAGAACAACGGAATGATTTCCCCGGCTAGTTCTAGCAACCTGAACGAGCGCAGCTGATAGTGAGATCTCGCACTCACTTGAAATGATTCGGGCGCAATCAAAATTTGCACCATGCTGGTTTATCTGATTAGTCACGTATACAGGTGGCATTAATAAGTTTGCCGCTGTCCGATTACACAAATACTCTTTCATTGATTCAGTAAATCCCCCTGGTTTTTTCAACTTCCAACCATTGCCTATGTCTTTTCCATCGGATAATGAGTTAAAAAGGAACTCGACTAATTCATGGGCTTGCGAGAATTTCTGCCTACTCGGTGGATCATTTGAATTGATTACTACAATTCCATTCTTGGCATCTAATAATAAACCCTGCTGACCAGGTAGTGGTTTTTGAATTGGTGTTGGAATTTGGAAACGTTTAAATATGAGAGAAAGATCAACAGGGATAATATGATCCTGACCTGATTCTTCCAGTAAGAAATTTGCATAAGCTAGTACATCTTGGGCAGAATTAATCTGCCCATGTTTATTAATGAACATCAGGCCAGGATCGATTACTTTCATGCAGTATGATCCCCATTTATAAACTGACTAATGGCATCATATAAGGCTCGCCACTCGGCTACAGATTTAGGTTCTTTACCCCTCCTTGGAATATTTACTAATTTGTCTATCACTTCATAAGATAGATTGTCCTGAAGCGCTAATTCGCGAAGGGAGGGGGGAATCATAACGTTTGAAGGGATTGAAGACTCACCAAGATCAGATGGAGATACACCCAACGCAATTGCTAACCTATTGATAATTTTTATTGAGATACTATCAGCCTCACCCCGTTCAATTTGGGATACATAATTTCGTGAAATTTCGGCCATCTTACCAAGCTGTTCCTGACTCCATCCTTTTTCTTTTCTCTTTGCCAAGACTTGACGACCAAGCTCCTTGGGATCCATTTCTCACCTCATATACTTAAAATAAACAGAGCTTTCTTAATTATAGAAGCAAAGCATGTCCATGTCAACAAAAATAGTAAATTGACAACCAAAGCTTGCAATTTTGCAAGAGATATGCTATTATTAATGTGCATTGCAAACCATCTAATGCATGATTGGAGTTAATATGACAGGAAAAAACCAACATGTTGTCCCCACATCAAATGGCAAATGGGGAGTTCGCGGTGAAGGTAACTCAAAAATCACCAAAAAGACCTCCACTCAAACCCAAGCAATTGATATTGCTCGTGATATTGCGAAGAATCAAGAATCAGAGGTGGTTATCCACAGGAAGGATGGAACGATAAGAGATAAAGATAGTTTTGGAAAGGACCCTTGTCCACCAGTGGATAAGAAGCATTGATATTCACCGAATACACTATTACCGATTTCAAACATAACCAAAGGAATATCCAATGACGACCTATCGAGTTATTTGCACGAACCAAGAACCAGCATCTCAGCCACCACAGCATGCTCATATCGTGGCTATCGGGGTAGGAACCACTACCGATCATTACTCTCAACGGTTTTCTTTATCGCAAGTGATCCAAATGATGGATAAAGGAGACCGATTCTATACTTTAGGCCCTAGAAGTGGAAAGACTGCTTGGGTTGAAAAATACTATTGCACCTATTGCCGGCAATATCACATAAAGTCAGCAGCTGATGCAGTAGAGGACAACAACCTGGATAGTCTGCCGTACTGTCAAATTTAAAGGGGCAAGTCGAGAAACTGAAGATGTAATAATTCAACAAAATATAGTCACTAAAGGGAAGCGTCGCTTCCCTTTTTTTTTCATAAAAAATCAAAAAAGATTACAATCAACCATCGTCCTCCGGGTCGCGAAAAAACTACTACTTGACCCTGTCGTAAAAAGTCGCTATCATACGTCTAATAACTCGTAACCAAAGATCCTCCGGCCTCTTCAGAAGAGCGTCCCTCAGGCCAGGCTAAAATGCGAAGCCTGAGTGAAAAACGTTCCGAAACCAGGAAAATCTCTCATAACCCGGAGGTCAGTGGTTCGAATCCACTCCCCGCTACTAAAACCACCTTTTGAACCTAAAAAGGTGGTTTTTATGTACGGATTTAGGATTCGGACTCATAACCTTGTGGTCAGTGGTTCGAATCCATTCTCCAACAATAAGACAGCCGCGAGTAAATAGATTAATCATTTAGAGAGTAGTTAAGAGAACATGATGCTTACTGTTTCATGTTTAGAGACGGAAATCGAGATACTTCCATTATCTCCAGCGCTAAGCGCAGCTATTGGTTCCTCGGCCAAATTGACTTGCACAACATTTGCAAAATGCCGCAGTGGTTTCAAATTGAGTTGGATTTTTTCTGACGAAGTGTTATAACCGCGCACGATCCATCCATTGCCGTCTTCGGACTCCTTAATTGCGCTGACGATAAATTCTTCTGGCGAGTGAGAGATGAACGAGCCTTTTGCAGCCAGTTCGCCAGGGTGTATTACAGTGGTGACAGCCCTCAAGGGTGTCTCAAATGAGTATGCTTGTTGAAAGGCTTCCTTCCAATCGCCCTTGTGCGGAATGATGGAATAATCAAAACCCCACCTTCCCAACAATTGCCCACCAGGAGTTTCAAAGCCCGGGCCAGCGTGTCCTTGACGTACAGGCATATCATCCCTCGAGAGCCAGCCAACGCAGCGCAGTAAAGTTAATGCAATTTCGGTGTGGTCACCTCCGTTTGATTTGATTACTTCCACCTCGGGTAACCCACGATTGGCAATCATCAATCCGATCAATCCGTTGGATACATCCGTGAAGGCGCGCTGTGGCACTTCGGGGCGTGGATCTTCGACCCAGCCTTCGCCCTTCTCCGGCACGCCAATGGGACGCTGCACAACCTCAAAGTGGCTATCATAGTAGGCTTCTTGCACCCCAAACGGCGCAGTGAAATGTACTCTTAGACGATGGTCTTTCGCAGAATTATCTACTTCTGTGTGGATGTCAACGCGTTCCCCACCGGGGAACAGGGAAACGCGACTGGTCACTGGGAGATTAATCATTTTCTGCGAGCGGCTCTTGCGGTCTTGCGATAACTGAGCAGGGACTTTCAACGCATAATCGATTTCAAGCGTTTGTACCAATTTATGGCGGAATACCTTTACCGTAACCTGCTGGGGGGTGTAAAGTGAATTATTGGCAGGGGGTGAGTAGTTGTATTCATCGCCTGCATCCCCACCATCCATAAAACGGTTGAGACCATTGAAAACCTCGTTGGTGCGTTTGTCGGTTATTGTCAGGGTTCCGTCTGATGAACTGGCTTCCACAATGAAAACCTCATTCTGGATGATAAAAGGTGGTTTGTTTTCATCACCGGTATTAAGTTTGGCGAGAAGTTTTTCGCCAAATTCTGATTGTGCAAAACGCAATGCAAGCGGCAGGATTGGTTTGAGCAATGGACTTACTTTCGTAACGTGAGCCGATTCGGTGTTCATCACCTCACGTGTCCATATTGTGGTCCACCCCATTGCAGGGATCTCCGGGCTGACAAAGCGTATCCGTGACGTGCGTGGAGTGTGCGCGATTACATGGAAATGGGTCACTCGTGGGTCGGCTTCATACCTGGCAATTTCTTCTTCCGCCTGCCGCCATTCGTGGATGTCTGGTTGCCCGTTGTCATCCAAAATGGCATCAATTGTCACAATTGTGTTAAGGCGGGTAACTTTCACATGTGTGATGGCTGCCCCTGCAACCCGACCTTCGGAGATCGTACCAATCGTATCGCGCAGGCTGTTTTTTGAGAGTAAAACGTTGGCGAGTTCCTGATTGCTTGCGCCTAAGAATTCGTACGGGACAACAATTTTGTCGGTAGTGATGATTTCGAAGCAGTCGATCCCTTTAGGAATATTCAAATCAACTTCTACAACATCGCATCGTGGGCTGCCCTGCGGGTTGAATATCACGATAGCCGAAATAGCGTCCTCTAAGCCTGTATCAATACCAAGTGAAATAGCCTGTAATGCCTGCTGGGTGATTTCTTCGCTAATTTGATCAACCTGGTCGAAACGTGGTTTCATTTCATCGTGTACCTGGTCAATGGAACAACCACAGATGGAATCGTGTGGATGATTTTCCATCAGCAATCGCCATGCCTGGCGGATGATGGGTGCAACGTTTCGGATCCGTTTGGACGAGAGTGCATCGGCTGAAAACTGGTCGCTTCTCGATTTCTCCGTGTTGTTTAAAATCATCTTCTGCGAAAAAACACTGAAAGGTTCCGCCCATTTTTCGAGCAGGTTTTGACTGCTTTGATTACGTTGTTTGATCCACATACGTGTCGATAGCACCCCTGGCAGTAAATTCGAATGGTCGCATGCTCGAAGTTCTCCGTAAATGGTGGGAATAGTTTTTTCCATCTGGACAATTGAATCGGAAATCGTCTGAATGTAATCAGGCAAAGTAGAGTGGATCACCTGGGTATTTGGCAGATTCTCATTGGCATACTTAATTGCCGCGGAGGTATATGGGGATGGTTCCATGTGATCAGTGCCAAGCATGATCAGGAGGTCGTTGACAGCTGAATGTGCCGCGAGCGAATCGCGCGCCGTTGCAATAAGTTGAGCAAATTGCTCTAAATTATGAACAGGTAGATTTGCCCCATTACTATAACTGTCCCGCAGGTATGCCAGCAACACTTTTGAGCCGTCCGGTGATTCCCACCACAATTCTGTGGGCATGTCACTCACACCGCGCCACAGAACAGCTGCTTCGATGCCAAACCCTCTGAGTATTTGCGGGATCTGTGCGGGATGACCAAACGGATCAGGAATATACCCGATTGGCATTTTGGCCCCAAACTTACGGGAGGTGCGGCTGCCTTCCAGCAAATTGCGGATGTGCGCTTCAGGACTGACCAGGAACATATCCGGCAGGATGTGCCATGGTCCGATCAGAATGCGCCTGTTTTGGATGTGCCTCCGTAGTACTTCTTCCATTTCGGGCCGCATGAGTAAATAATCATCCAGCACGATCGTTTGTCCATCCAACATGAAATATCTGAAATTGGGATCTTCAGCGAGAATATCAAGCAGTTTATCGATCAGGTGAACCAGTTTTAGCCGGAACTGTTGGAATGTCAAATACCATTCGCGGTCCCAGTGGGTATGCGAGATAACGTGTAGTTTTTGCATTTGAACCTACCTCAAGTTGCATCTGCAGATTGTCTGCCGTGTTTTGCCTCAATGGCTGCCTGGATTTCCAACTCACGCTTATGGTTGATGGGCATAAGAATTAGCAGGAATATTCCAATTAGAAGAATGACTGCTGGAATGATCCCAGTACCAATCCGGATGGCCTGGACCACTTCGGCGGTCTGGCTTTTACTCCCGCCTATATATCCGGCGGCGCTGAGAAGAGCGCTCAGAATCAGGGGCTGCACACTTGTGGCAGGAACCAGCAATAAACAGGTTTACTACAATTCTGCTATTCATATTTGCGGGAGCATTTTTATTGCTTTTGCAATGGGATAAGTTAATCCAATTTTTTCTTCTAAAACGCGAGCAACAAAAATTTGGAAAAAGAAATATCCTTATTCGAAATTCCGAATTAATCCCCATTCTGGATGAAATTGATGTTATCTGTTTTGACAAAACTGGTGTATTAACAACCCGACAAATGGAGATATCAAAATACTTCATGTATTCTTCATTGACAGAAGTGGATGGAAGATGTTTAGGTTGTAATGGAGATATACAGACATTGATCAGAACTGCTTCGGTATTATGCACAGACGTTTCCTTTGTTGAGAAATCTAATTTTGCCAACCCTGTAGATCGTGCATTGATATCTTTTGCAAAAAAACAAGACGTTGATTTCGCAGAGATTTCCAGCAAATTTCAAAGAATTTTCGATATGCCATTTGATTCTGAGAAAAGATATATGTATAGCGGTTTTGAAACTAAAGATCAGGAACGATGGTATTTTCTGAAGGGCGATCCTGATCTTGTCATTTTGCAATGTAAAGACTACTTTGATGAAGATGGCGGTAAGAGAAAAATTGATTTCGGTTTTCAATCTGAAATTAAGGCTTTGAGTAAGTCCATCAGCCAAAAAGGTGATACTGCAATTGCCATGGCTGTAAAAACCGGAGATGTAGATCCACAACAAAAAGAATTCACGTTTCTATGTTTGTTTCAATTTAAAAATACTTTACAGGAGAGTGTTAAAGAAGTTGTTGAAAGAGTTATCAAGAAAGGGATCCGACCTTTGTTACTGACAGGTGATAAATCTGAAGCAGCAGTAAAAATTGCCCATGAATGTGGGATTGCAAATAACAGCGAAGCCTCATTATCTGGACATGTTATTGATCGGATGGGCCTTGATGAAGTTGGAAGACAAGCAGAGTATTGTTCAGTTTTTTCCAGGTTATTGCCATTACAAAAAGCCACGATTATCCGTCAACTCCAGAAAAAAGGGCATCGTGTAATGATGGTTGGTGATGGACCAAATGACGGAATCGCTTTGAATATAGCAGATATTGGAATTTCATTTCAAAACGAAAGCTCGCCGATCGCCAGACGATATTCATCAATCCTCTTAAATCAGCTGAACGATCTACCAGAATTAATCGAAATGGCAAGCAAATTGATGAAGAAAATTAGGCAACTGCGGTATTTTAGGTTCGCAATTTCATTTCTTCTTCTCGTTTTAGTGTATTTATCTACGTTTCATGGATAAAACGGGGGGATCGAAGTTTACCCCATATGCCGATCCTAAAAAGTACTTTTCTTTCCCGAATATTTCATTGATTAATTCAATAGCCAAACGAGAGATCAATTCCTAAGGGTGTTTTTTCGACTGGGTAAGTATCTCTTGACGATCTGGACCTTCAAACTTGGCGACAGCTAACAGGATCGCTCTAGGAAAAAATAGTTATCCTCATCACTCGACAGTATCTTCCTAAATTCCGGCAATGCCCGTTTGCATTTACTTGTGCTGCCATGATCCTCCGCTCGAAAACTAAATGATGCAGGGCAGAAATCAGCTTTTCATCAAAGTCGAAGTGAGTTAAGTCATCCAGCCTGTATCCACAAAGGGGATATTCTCGCTGATTCTCTTTTACAATTTCCCAACATCTAGGGCATAACAGGTCAGCATGAACCGTTTTTTAATAATTTATTTTTCGAGGTGGCAGGTATCATTCATTGTGACGAGTGAAAAGCTATTTTCCTTCACATCAATAACATTAATTGCACAGGGTTCCTGACGTATCTGCCAGAAATGTTCAACGCCAATTCCCAAGATTCCCAGCAGAATCAATCGATTGACCACCGTATGACTCACCATGACGATCGTATGATTTGGGTAAGCATCTATGGCGCTTGTGATTGTTGACATTGCCCGAGATTGGACCTCAAATAGATTTTCGCCACCAGGAATCTGTGCTTGTTCTGGGTGCCTAAACCAGGCATCGAGTTGATCCGGCCATTTCAACCGGGTTTCCTCAGTGGTCAATCCATGCCATTCGCCATAGTCGATATCGACTAAATCGGGAGTAAGCTCCAGCCGAACGTTTGTCAATTCTGCAATTGCATGCGCTGTTTGCACAGCTCGTTTTAATGGGCTGGAAAAAATAGCTTCCGGTTGCCAATGCTTTTGGATTTTCAGAGCGGTTTTTTGAGCCTGGATTTGACCATTGGAATTTAATTCGATATCCACACGACCACGAAACCGTTCAATTCGATTCCATTCAGTTTGACCATGTCGAACAAGAAGAATTGTCGTCACTATTCCGCTACTCCGAAAGAAAGGGCTGGGTTCGTCACCCAGCCCTATGTTTAGTCAAGTCGACTACCTCACAAACGCTTTTCGACCGGCATAAATGGCTGCGTCACCTAATTCTTCCTCAATACGCATAAGTTGGTTGTATTTTTCCAATCGTTCTCCACGACATGGGGCGCCAGTCTTTAGATGCCCGGTACCCATGGCTACAGTAAAGTCCGCAATGAAACTATCCACAGTTTCGCCTGAACGGTGTGAGACCATAGCACCCCACCCGGCTTTTTTAGCCATCTCAATGGTCGCAATAGTTTCGGTGAGTGTTCCAATCTGGTTAAGCTTGATCAAGACAGCATTTGCCACATTTTCTTTGATTCCTCTGGAAACACGTTCAACATTAGTTACAAACAGATCATCGCCCACCAATTCGATTTTGTCGCCAATGGTTTGATTCAGGAGCTTCCAACCTTCCCAATCATCTTCTGCCAGCCCATCTTCAAGAACCACAATCGGATATTTTTTCACCCAGTCAGAATACATGGCGACCATTTCAGCCGACGTGACTTTCTTTCCCTCGGTGCGTAAATTGTAGAAACCATCTTCGTAGAAACCGCTAGAAGCAGGATCAAGAGCGATGGTAATTTGCTCTCCTGGTTTATAGCCAGCTTTTTCAATGGCTTTTAAAATGACTTCGACCGCTTCAGCATTTGTCTTCAACGCAGGCGCAAAACCGCCTTCATCTCCCACACCAGTGGTATAGCCACTGCTTTTTAAAACGCCTTTAAGGGTATGATAGACTTCACTCCCCCACCGCAACGCTTCACGAAAATTGGGAGCGCCAACTGGTGCAATCATGAACTCTTGCAAGTCAGTTCCCTGCCAGTTCGCATGCACACCGCCATTTAGGATATTGAACATAGGCACGGGAAGAACTTTGGCGGTCACACCGCCCAGGTAGCGGTATAGAGGTAGACCTACTTCGTCCGCTGCTGCGCGTGCAACAGCCAGACTAACACCTAGAATCGCATTCGCTCCGAATTTGCTTTTATTGGGGGTTCCATCCAGATCAAGCATGGCTTTATCGACTGCGGATTGGTCCAGAGCATCCATGCCGACGATGGCTTCTGCAATTTCTTTGTTGACATGGCCAACAGCTTTTAAAACACCTTTGCCATTGAATCGGGCTTTGTCTTCGTCTCGTAGTTCCAGTGCTTCATGGACACCTGTCGAAGCGCCGGAGGGAACAGCTGCTCTGCCAAATGCGCCACTCTCCAGGGTAATTTCGACCTCAACGGTTGGGTTTCCACGTGAATCCAGAATTTCACGTGCGTGCACAAAATCAATACTGGTCATTCGATACTCCTCCAAATATTGGGTTATTAAGAAAAAGCTTCTGCCATGCAAGGGCACTGACAGAAGCTATCAGCCGCAATCGGCGGTTCGATAAAATCCTATCGAGCCTCATCGCTTCGTTAATTGTATCTCTTTTCGAATCCTCGTCAATAATAATTAGTATGTCAATGCTCCTTAAGTGATAGATTGGTGAAAGTCAAAAAGATGAAATGCGGATGGTATTTTTTCTTTTACTGTGTTTCTTCAATGGCATCATCTTGCGAACTGTTTGCAACCATACTTGACAGTTCAATGGCTGTTTGTGCAAAATTAGTAATCGCGAGGTCAATTAATTGCACAGCACGAGGATTGATTTTGCCATACCCTTGCAATCGTTTTGACCGGCATTCTTCAATATTCTCCCAACAAATACTCATATCAGCCATAATCTCACTTTCTACACTTTCTTCAGTGGAATTTAACCCCAATTTATTTGCAAAATGTGCCAATTCTTTTAGCGTCTGAGAAATTTTCTTTTGAATGTACAGGCGTTTTTTTGGACTTAATCGTGATGTTCGGGAATAGAATATTCCAGTCTCGTCTTTTTCCAATAACAATTGGGCAGCTTTGCGCAATGCTTTCTCGAAGAGATATAACGAACTGGTAAGGGATCTCTTTTGAGATTCAGTGAGATAGTCTTCACTGGAATTTTCTTCTGTATCTTCTAAATCAACTTTCATAAGGGTGGATCCTTAAAAGCATGATGTGGGTGAAAGAAATCATGTTTCCTTCTTTTTGGGCAGAAATTGTATTGCAATAAACGCGAGGAAAGCCATCAATCCTCCAAACAGAAAAGGAGCCCCAGAGGATATATTCCACAAGTAACCTGCAATCACACTTGCTGGTAGTGCCATCACGCCAACGGATGCATTGAATAAGCCATAGGCAGATCCACGATTGACTTCAGGAACCAATTCTGCAACCATCGCCTTTGCAGAGCCTTCGGTAAAGGCATAATATAGCCCATAGAAAGAATATAGAATCCAGATCATCCAGGCTTGTTTGGCAAGAGCAAATCCAAAATAAGCCAGAGCATAAATTCCCCATCCAATGGTAATGGCTTTCCGTCTGCCGATGCGATCTGAGAGTTTACCAGCAGGAATGGCTGTAAGGGCAGATACCAAGTTGAAAAGTGCGATGACAAGAGGAATGGTTGTGCTCGATATCCCGGTATCTTTTGCCCTTAGAATTAGAAATGCATCCGATGAATTACCTAAAGTGAACAACAACATGATAATCAGGAAACCTGCAAAAGGTCCTTTCAAAGGTTTAAGTGAAATTGACAATTTGTTGACAGGTTGTTTTCTTTCTCTTACCCAAAGCCCAATAATCACCAGCGGGATAAACGCGATCAAACCGGCTACCATGAAGATCTCACGGTATTTATTTGGATGATTTACCCAGAGCCGAAGTAAGCCATAAGCGATTAATGGACCTGCAACGGAGCCCAGTGTGTCCAGTGTGCGTTGAATTCCAAAGGCTAAACCTAATTTCTTTCGGCCGGCAGATCCGGCTACCAATGCATCTCGCGGAGCATCTTTCAACCCTTTACCAACGCCATCTGTAAGCCGGGCACCAAAAACAGCAATTTCGCTATTTACCAACCCTAAACTGAAACGAGCAACGGCAGAGAGTGCATATCCGATAAAAACGATGATCTTTCTGACACCCAATAAATCTGAAAGATAACCAGCGCCTATTTTCATCAAGCTCACAACGGTAGTAAGCGACCCTTCAATCAGACCAATGAATTCTTTGTTCAGCCCTAAAACAGATGTGTAGAAGGTTGGCAGAATGGGTTGGATCATATCCTGAGCCAGACCGCCGAAGAAAGCAACCCAACCTAGCGAGACAACGTTCCGTTCGACTTGATTTTTCTCATTTGTTCGTTCTTTTCCAGTAATGCCGTTTGTCTGTGTGTTTTGCGAGGTGTCTTTATCCATAATCAAATTACTTCCTCACCATAAAAAAATGCTTCTACCAAATACAAATGATGGTAGAAGCTATTAGCCAAGATGGCAATTAATCAGCGAGCTTCATCGCTTCTTGAATTCTATATCAATTCGTCTTTAAGTCAACCAATAGTCGTTAGTTTTATTTTTGTCTATCCACTTTTTACCATCGTCCTCCGGGTTACGGAAAAATCCTACTTGACCCTGCCACAAAAAGTCGCGATCATACGACTAATAACACAAAACCAAAGATCCTCCAGCTTCTTCAGAAGAGCGTCACACAAGACAGGCTAAAATGCAGAGCCTGAGTGAAAACCGCTCCGAAATTAGGAAAATTTCTCATAACCCAGAGGTCAGTGATTCCCTGATCTGGACGCCAGGGCGGGCGAATCCCCACCCCTTCTTGCTACTATTTTCCAGGCGTCTTATTTGGGGAGTTCTTGGTTCAAACATGCATTGATTCCTTGAACAATTTAATTGAGAAGAGAGACGCTTCTCTTCTTATGATAGATCACGAGTATCATTCTGCGATTTCATTGCAATATATCAATGTCAGTAGGTTTTAATCTCAAAACCTATCCATATCGATAGGCTTTAGAGATATGTCCGTACTTATAATAAAAACAGAATGCCTCCTGGATAGAGAACATTCTGTTTCAGTCACAGGTGAAAATCCGGTGAGTATTAATCTTTTTTCAAGATTTTTTCCATAATCGTATCTTTTTCCAGTTTCTTTGTGCAGAAGAACCAGTCGTAGCAATGCATCTCGCCTTCTTTTCCTTCCATCCGATCTTTCGCAACACCACAGGAACCAGCGGTAGGAACAATAACCTCATCACCAGGCTGCCAGTCAGCGGGGGTCGCAACTGAAAAAGCATCGGCTGTTTGCAAAGCAATCACAACTCGATACAATTCCTCAAAGTTTCTTCCTAAGCTTAAGGGATAATAAATAATTGTGCGAATAATCCCCTTTGGATCGATCACAAAAACAGCCCGTACCGCTTTGGTATTGCTTTCTCCGGGTTGGATCATGCCATACTTATGAGCCACTTCCATGGTGATATCTTCTATCAATGGGAATTTAACTTCAACGTTCTTCATTCCCTTGTATTCGATTTTGTCCTTGATGGTTCGCAGCCAAGCGATGTGGCTGTAAAGTCCATCCACCGAAAGACCTACTAGTTTGGTGTTTGCTTTAGCAAACTTTTCTTCCATTGAGGCAAAGGTCATGAATTCGGAAGTACAAACTGGAGTGAAATCAGCCGGGTGACTGAACAAGATCACCCAACTACCGTTGTAATCTTCCGGGAAGTTGATCGTTCCCTGAGTAGTCACAGCTTTAAACTCAGGCGCTTTATCACCAATACGGGGTAATGATGTTGATAAAGTAGTGGTTTCCATTTTTTCCTCCATATTAAATATCTGAAAACATTGTCTAGCAAATTTCGCTAGTCGGTTGATTGGCACTGCGGACAAATGCCATAATATAGGACTCGCGCCCCAAGTACACGGTATCCAGATGTCTGGTTAATTTCTGCATCCAGTTGGTTAACAAGATCGGATTGCAGGTCGCCAATCTTATGACATTTTATGCAGGCAAGGTTAACATGCGGCGATGTGTTACCGTCATAATGAACTTTATCATCACCGATGCTTCCAAGTACGTTTACATAACCCATCCTCACTAAAACATCCAGCGTGTTATAGATGGTGGCCAATGATAATGATGGGTAGCGTTCTTTTAATTGCTTGTATATATCAATCGAACTGGGGTGTGTATCTGATCCTGCCAAGAGTTCACAAATGGCAATACGCTGTGGAGTTGCCCTTAATCCAGCTCTATGTAATACATCCAGGTAATTCGTTTTCATAATCTCTAATTTAGTATAATTCTTTATTTATAATTATTATAAATAAAGAATTATTGTTTGTCAAGTATTAATTTAAAGGATTAAAATTTTTCAAACTATGCGGAAAGATTGTCTAGACTTTGCATGCAATTTCATCCTTGGCTCTTACAACAAAATCAGCCTCAGCCATTGGACCGGAGTTTTCACCACTGCGTAGACGAAGTGCCACTTGCTTCGCTTCTACTTCCTTATCACCGATCACGAGCAATTATGGAATCTTATCCTTTTGGGCATCACGAATCCTGGCATTCATGCGTTTTTAACGATCGTCCGCTTTCACCAGTAATCGATTTTTACGTAACTCGTCAGCCACCTCTTTTGCATAATCCAGATGGCGATCTGCAATTGGGATCAAAGCTACTTGGACAGGTGATAACCAAACAGGAAAAGCTCCAGCGTAAAATTCGATAAGAACACCGAAGAAACGTTCTAAATTTCCTAATAGGGCATGGTGGATCATGTAGAGACGGTGAAGTTGTCCGTCTTCGCCGATAAGTGTCAGATCAAACTGGTCAGAGAAGTTGAAGTCAAACTGGATGTGGAAAACTGCCATTCATGGCTGAGGGCATCCTTGATTTTCAAATCGATTTTCAACCCATAGATGTCGCTGCCACCCTGATCCACGTCGTATTCGATGTGTGCCTGTTTCAACGGTTTTTCCAACGCAGCTTCAGCCGCCTTCCAGCATTCAGGATCACCAACAGATTTCTCCAAGCGGGTGCTGAGATAGTCATGGATATCTGTAAAGCAAAACTGCATAAAATATGCAGGTTAAAATTGAGAACGAAGTCAATCTCAGAGGGCATTTGGTCAGAACGGTACAAATGGTGAGCATCATCTTGCGCAAATCCACGCAAGTGCATCAAGCTATGCAGTACACCGCTGCGTTCATAACAGTATACTGTACCTTCTTTAACAAAAAATAGAGGTAGGTCTCGATAAGAATGAATGGGCTCTTATAAATATTATGATGAAATGGACAATTCATCGGTTTGATGAAATACTGCTGTTCTTCAATGTCGATAGGAGAATACATGTTCTCCCTGTAGAATCCGAGATGGCAGCTCGTTTGCACAACTGCGCCTTGCTGATTTGAGGGGTAATAACAGAATCATAGTCGCTGCTATCATGTTCTTCTGTCCAGAATTGTTCGATGATTTTACGGTTTCTGTCACCCTTGGGGTGCCAGAGAAACAATCCTACGTCAACTTCATCTGATAAGTTGAAAAGATCCAGGTCATGTCCGATCTTTCGGGGATCACGCTTTTTTGCTTCTTAAATTCGCCACAGGTAATCTTTGAGCTCCTGTGGGGTGTTTTATGCGGTTCAGTAAATTCGTTGCAGCATGGGGCGTTTCTTATCTCCACGCCAGTAAGCGCCCGCCACTGTAAACAGCTTGATCACCATAGGGTTGATTTTTGTGGAGATCTGCACATTCAAATCATGGTGCAAATCGGTGAATGTGCTTTGGGTAAATAGATTAATTTCAGGTTTCTCAATAATTGAGTTATCGTCGTCGTCACGTTTACCTTCATCAAGTTTAGCAATCAGTTCCAGTTTAAAAGGCAAATCTTTGAAAACTTGTTTAGCTTCTTCAGCACTGACCACCTTACGTTCAAAAGTAACTTTTGATTGAATGATGCCGCGTAAGCGTTTCTCAATGCTTTCCAGGCCTTCAGGAGTCAGAGGACGAGGGAGGTCAAAATCGTAAAAATCCATCCGCAATAACTGAACCTATAGCGATCTTAGCATCAGGAAACTTTTTTATCACAGCCTTCACCATGATATGGGTTGCCGAATGTCGTATTCGATAAAGAAAGGTTTCTTCATAATAACTTTTTTGAGTTTACCATTCATATTCTCCAAATTGAGTTTTTTGAATGAGTGAACCATTTCCCTTATCTGATCAAGTGAAAAAATCCCCACTTTCTTCACTCCGTTACCTGTTAATATCCAGAGCTATTGGGAAAATTACTAATTCATAGGAATGTTCAACTACTGGTTTTCATGCCCTTCAACAGCGTCAATTACAGCTTCCCGCAGAGTCATGACCGCTAATTCAGCACAATGTAAATGATCTTCAGGCAAACCATCTAAGGCAGAAATCAATTCTTCGGAAGTTATTTTATTAACTTCCTCTATGGTTTTTAAGCATACCATTTTTGTGATCATGCTGCCGCATGCGAGGGTAGCGCCGCAGCCATCTGCTAAGAACCTGGCGCTCAATATCCGGCCATTGGCAATTTGAAGATGGATTTGCATTCGGTCACCACAACTACCGGTAAAATAACCCTCAGCATCTGGGTGGTCGAATGTTCCAACATTTTCCTTGTTTTGAATCAATCGAATGACAATATCAGAAAAAGCTTGTCCGTTATGAGTAACTTGCTGTGAGGATGCATCCATCTGTTCAGCATCGCTCGCATCTTGAGGGGTTTCTATTAAAGGAATAACTGCTGCTTTCGGGTGTGCCAATTTTTCTGATTCAATTCTTGTCAAAGAATTGTTAATTGCATCGAGAAGGTCTTGCCCATCATATAGGAGAGCATCTTCGATTTTTCCCATATCACAAAGGCTGGAAAACTTAGGGTCGTAAGGCAACCTTGCCAAGATCGGCAAATCCGCGATTGCAGAAAGAGAATCAATATGAGAAGGCCCGAACAGGAACTGCTTTTCACTAGAATTTGGCGCAAGATAATAGGATTTATTCTCGACAACTCCAATTATGTCTACATTCAATTTTTGTGCCAGACGGACCGCTTTTGCGACGATTTTTGTAGATAATTCTTCAGGTTGAGAAACAACCACTACACCGTTAATGGGGATTGATTGTAAAACCTCAACGGTTACCTCAGAAGTCGCAGGTGGAAGATCAACTAATAAATAGTCAAGGTCACCCCACTCTACTTCCTTAAAAAGTTCTTCAATTAATTTACCTGCCAGGGAATTTTTCCAGATAAATGGTTGCGTTCCATCCTCTACAAGCAGGTTGGGTGAAATAATCTTGATTCCGGATCCTGTTTGGAGAGGTAAAAAGCTATAATGCCCTCTCTCTACAGGTCCGTATACACCAAACAACATCGAGATGCTTGGAGCAGTCAAATCTGCATCCAAGATTCCCACCTGGAAACCTGCTCTAGAAAGTTCAACTGCGAGTAAACCGGTAAGAGATGATTTCCCAACCCCACCCTTGGAACTCAAAATTCCGATTACCTTTTGACTTTAGTTTTCGCTAACTGATCGGGGGCGGACCAAATAGAATGGGCCCAAACCGTGGTAAGCTTGTTTTCCCGAACAAAATACCATGAGGTGAGCCCA
>DAOUFE010000036.1:0-295458 GCA_034430215.1 Anaerolineaceae bacterium
CGCATTGGTTTGTATATGCGTGATCGTCATTTATCTAACTCGTCCCAATTCTCGCTTGCTTTTATCCCTGTCTATGACAAACTGTCAGGTGGCTAGTAATTCCTGATAATATTGCTTGGCAAGTTCAATCTTTCTTCTACCAATGCATATGTATGTGCTTTTATTCGAAATATATGTTGTACCATAATATTGTCCCGGCCGTATCTCTAGATCATCATTTCTTTTAGCAAATACATCTAATTGATTGTTTGTAGTAGATGAAAATATTTTATCTAAATCCTCAAGCGATTTTATTGGAATTGCTTCCTCTTTTTCTTCTTCATTATTAAATTGAAGAATACTTGAGTTAAGATACAATATACTTTCTGATACAACATCACTTGCATAAGTAAACAATTCAAATTTCTCAAAGTCAGATTCTATTATATACAAATAGAAATCTGATAAATTGATTACCCTTCCACGTAGTTCAAACAAATCTTCTTCGGAAGTTTCATCTTCTGATATTACCCATAAACTTTCATCTAATATCTCAGGTAAATCATTTTTAAGTGGAAAATCATATTTTTTTGCAATTAGTTTAAGAAAATTAACATAATCTGAAATCAATTGTGAAGTAGTTCTTCTGATATCAGATGAACTAAGTTCATCATGGTAAGATCCTTCTACATATGATGAAAATTCAAAAAACAATTCCCAAGCAAAATGCTGTAAATCTTCAATATTAATATCGTATAGTTTTTTACCTTGGTAATATTCAATGAATATGCTATTCGAAAATGTGTTATTGTAATTAACTTCATCCAATAACCATATTTTGTTGGTTTTGTCATAATTATTATTGTTGGCAATCAATAAATTCTTTTCTTCTTGCTTAACAAATTCTGAAGCAATTTCTAAGATCCTTTTATTAAGTATTTTGACATAGTCTTCATTACTTAACAATTGATGAAACCTTCTTATACAGAGTAATGAGAATAAAAGATCTTCTTTCGTTAACACAGGATTCATTTCATTGTGAACTATTTCATTACGGAGTTCTTTTATTTGAAAGGCTAGTGTTTTTATTTTTCGACTAAAACTATCTTCAGTAAATAAATCAGCCCAAAAGTTGGAAAATATTTTAAGTATTTTATATATATCTTGTTGTGAAGGATCTATTGAATCAAAATCGCGTTTACTCTCATTTTCAGACCATCTGATCAAGCTAAATATTCTCTCCTTTTGATTCTCACTGAATACACGCCTATTTTGTTTCAAGAAGTTAATCATAGAATATCTTGTATTCAATAGTTCTTCATAAATTATCTGTTGAGAATTCATGCTCTATTATCCTCCTTAAAACCAGTAGACGGCCATTCTTTTACACCTTGAACAACCCCGCTTCGTTTGCCCCCGAAAGTCCAGCCTTTCTTGATCGTTCGTCCACATAAACAAAAGTCGAAATCAATTCAGGTGAAAACAGGGTAACCTTCTCCCACTCATAGGATGCTCTTTCAACTGCATCCATACCTTCATCTTCAAACATCCAACCAGTATTATCCATCCTTGCCAGGTTGAATGGCTTTGTGTAACCACGCAGTGTCTTCATCCCGGCGACATTGTAATATTGCTCAAAGTAGGAAAGCACGAGTTCACGTATTGTACGGTAAATCGGTTCGCGGTACCGCAGCCCCACAAAGTTGGATTTCGCCACCGCACCCCATAAACCATTCCTCTTATACACAGCGATCAGATGGTCATCGTCCGTTCCTGGTTCGGGCAGCAGGTCCACTACAAATGGTTTGTATCCACTCTGTCGCAGGCAGGCGGCGGCAAAGAATGCTCCATCCAGGCAGTTAGCTTTCTTCTCACGCAACACTCTGATCGGGCAGCGGTAAAAAGGATCAGCGGAATACTCGGTTTCATCCAGGAATGCCTGAATTTGTGCCGGTGTATTCAATGACTTGTATAAAACAATTTCATCATATGATAAATATTGAAAGAACTTATCTTGTGAAAATGTCATGGATATATTATATAAAGTTTTTCGCTGTCACGAATAAGCATCGTCCAGCTATTTCAGCATATAATACCCATAAGCAAGTAAATCTTTGTATGAGGTGAATTATGGCAAAACGGCTTATTCTGGTTGCAGGGAATATCGGTTCAGGCAAAACTTCACTCACCGAGAAAATTGGTGAGCGGTTAGGATGGGTGACTGCTTACGAATCGGTGGTTGATAATCCTTACCTGCCCAGTTTCTACAAAGACATGAAAACCTGGTCTTTTCATTTGCAGATCTATTTCCTTGGGCACCGCGCTCAGCAGCACCTGGATATGTGGAATGACCCTCGCAATGCCATCATTGATCGCAGTATATATGAAGACGCCTTCATCTTTGCTCGCGCCTTGCACAGTATGGGTAATTTAAACGAGCTGGATTATGCATCCTATCGAAAGCTGTATGAAATGGTGGTTCGTACCTTGCCTGCCCCCTCTTTGCTGATCTATCTTAAAGCCCCGGTTCCTCTTCTCATGAAACGGATTCAGGAACGAGCCCGCAACATGGAGACGGGTATTTCATCAGAATATCTCTCCCTCCTGGATTCATTCTATGACGAATGGCTGAAATCTTTCGACCTTTGCCCCGTGTTGACCATCCGTACCGATGATCTTGATTTCGTTCACAAACCGAAACATCTTGATGTAGTAATGGAAAGAATTAACGATACTCTGGCTGGAAAAGAAGAAGTCGTATTCTAATTTTAAAAGAATACAACTTCTTCTCCTTTTCTGGGATTTGAAATTCTAATCCCAAAATTTTTAATTATTTATTCCGACATCAGCAGTTTCAATCAACTGTTGATGTTTTATTTACACCAATCTGCAAAAGCATCGACCACTGGCTTGATATCTGGCATCATTGGGAACAGGATCGGGCAGGTTACCCCTGCATCAATATATTCCTTCACTTTTGCACGGCATTCTTCTGTTGTGCCAACTGCCATTAAGGTTCGAACCACCTCATCAGGAATTACTGCACTGGCGCGGATATAATCTGCTTCAGTGGCAGGCCATGACATGATGGATTGTACTTTTGCAAGTAATTCATCGCTTACATGGCTGGCTTTCATGATATGAGGTTCGGTTGCCAGGTAATATGCCACCAGTTTCTTTGCTTCGCGCATGGCTGCTTCAGGATCTTTATCGGAAAGGGAACAAACCAGCAATTCAGGCAGGTCAACATCTTTGATGGATTTGCCAGCTTTCTTTGCACCCACTTCAACCTTCTGGATGGCTTCTTTAATGTATTCCACTGAAACAACATAATTCAGCACCACACCATCACAGATTTCTCCAGCCATTTCGAGCATCTTATCACCCGTAGCGCCAATATAGATCGGGATATCGCGCGGGCTTTTGTCGCCATACGCCACATCAAGGTTGATGCGTTCCAGGTTCACAAACTCGCCATGATAAGTAACCTCTTTCATGGTGAACAGTTCGCGGATGGATTCGACATGCTCTTTCATTGCTTTCAAGGGTTTGGTGCGAGTCACACCCACACGGCTGGCAATCGGTTCCCACCAGGCACCTAATCCAAGCATTACACGTGACTTCCCTTCATACTTGCCACCCAATTCCCACATAGTGCTCCAGGTTGAAGCGATCACTGCTGGGTTGCGCGTCCAGATGGGTAACACACCTGACCCGAATCGTAATTTCTTTGTGTGCGTAAGGAAAGCACTCATCATCACAATGCAATCACGCGCAAGTCGGGTATCGGCTTGCCAGATTTCGCTGAAGCCACGGTCCTCTGCGTATTTTGCTATCTCCAACTCGTATTGGATATCATGTTTATCCTGTAAATACAACGCCATTCGTTGAGCCAAGGTATCCTCCACATAACAAATCTTGCTTATCAGTTTGATTTAAAATGAGTGCAGTGAAGTATTTCATTATTACCTTCCTCACTGCACTCATCATGTTTATCGGGCTTAAGAGCCTATTGTAGAGAAATCTTACTGCATTACCAGGCTCATGACTGCTTTTTGAACATGCAGTCGGTTTTCTGCTTCATCGAAGATTGCAGATGTCCAACCCTTGCCACTGGTTTTATCCATAACTTCGTTGGTAACTTCGAAGCCACGATCAGCGGGGAGGCAGTGCAGGTAAATGGCGTTCTTGTCAGCCAGTTTCATGGTATCAGCAGTGCATTTCCAGCTCTTGTTGGCGTCAAAGATTTCTTTGGTTTTCTTAGGATCGTTTTCACCTACTGGAGGAAGGAAGATTGGGGTTGCGCACCAGGCTTTGGGGTAAACAACATGAGCACCCTCTACACCATCTTCAAAATTGTCGGTATAGCGGAAAGAACCACCAGCAGCATCTGCATATTCTTTGCATTGTGCGATTACATCGGGAGCCAGTTCCATACCCTTCGGGTGAGCTAAAGTAACTTCCATACCCATCATAGATGCAAGCAAGATCGCTGATTGAGGTACAGCACGTGGTTTGTGTACACTTGGTGAATATGCCCAAGACATCGTGAATTTCACGCCCTTGAAACCACCGAATTTTTCCTTGACAGTCAGGATGTCGGCTAAACCCTGGAAAGGATGATAGATATCATCTTCCATGTTCAATACAGGGATATCTGCCCATTTTGCGAATTCTTTGAGCATATTATGAGCGCCACCGTACTCCCAATCAACAGGATCACCATAGCAGCGGATGGCAATGGCATCGCCCATGCGATCCAAAACACGAGCTACATCAGAGACACGCTCGGTTGTATAAGCAATTTCGCGGCCTTCGAGTGCAGGTTTGTAGATTTTATCTGGATCAAGATAGTGAGCATGTCCACCAAGCTGGGTCATACCGGCTTCGAACGAGTTGCGGGTACGTAAAGACTGGTTGTAGAAGATCATGAACAATGTTTTAGAACGCAGCAATTGGTCATGATAATTATGCATTGCCCTGTCTTTTTTCAATTGCTCGGCAACTGCTAAAACTGTTTCGATTTCCTCTTTGGTAAAATCAACTTCTGATAGGAAATCACGACCTTTGAAACTTGTCGTCTTCATACAATTCCTCCATCAAAGATAGTAAAAATTGGGATTCCCTTAAGGTTGTTAGTGTTCATCATTACTTTACTATGTAAAGTATTGATTTACATAGTATCATAACATAATCTAATATCAGGTACAAGATTACATTAATCACATTGAATGAATTCTACTCCAAAATCAAGTCGAAAATAATTCAATAATACTGAACATATATCAAATATCACTTGACAGAGTACATACAAATTTTCTATACTAATAAACATGATTGGTAAAAAATTACACGAACGCAGGAAAGAATTGGGACTAAGCTTACGCGAGCTGGGTGAAATAACCGATTTGACCGCCAGCTTCCTCAGTCAGGTTGAAAATGATGCCACATCCCCTTCCATCAGCTCATTACAGCGAATAGCCACAGCCCTCAAGATTCCCATGTTTGCTTTATTAGAAGGCGAACAGCAAACAGAAGTAGTAATACGGAAAGAGAATCGGAAGAAATTAAATTTCCCGGGTCAGAAGGTTGAGTATGAGTTGCTCACACGTGATCTGGCTCATCAATTGGGCTGTTTTGCCATTCATCTAAAACCAGGATCTCGCCAAATCGCACAACCACTTTACCTGCCCACCGAAGAGGTCATGGTTGTAATCAAGGGAACAATGGAGATCGGATTGGGCGATAGGGTATATACCCTCGAACCTGGAGATAGTGTTCATTACGAAGGAACCAACCTGCGCTTTTTTTCCTCGATTGGAAAAGAAGAATTATACGTGATCTGCATCATGACTCCCCCCGCATTTTAGATTCATTGATTGTGAGGTTCAAATGGCATTGACTGCAATGATTGATCTGACTACTGGGTTGATCGACTATAAAGAGACTGACACTGCTTTATTACAAAAATTTTTAGGCGGGCGTGGATTAGGAGCTGCATATCTTTACAAGCTGGTTCCCCCTGAAGTACAGGCTTTCGATGAAAAAAATTGCATAATTTTTACTTCAGGACCACTCAATGGAACCCTCTGGCCAACATCATCACGATATCACGTAACTTTCAAAAGTCCTGAGACTGATGCTTACGGATACGCTAATGCAGGTGGTCATTTTGGCCCAGAATTATGCCGTGCCGGATATGATGCCTTGATCATCACTGGACGATCACCTAACCCGGTTTATCTAGAAGTCCGAGAAAATGGTATTTCCATATTACCTGCAGATAATTTTTGGAGACACACTACTTCATTTGTTGAAGAAACCTTAGTTTCTCAATCGGGCGGCAGGGTTGCTTCAATTGGCCAAGCAGGTGAAAACCTGGTCAAAATTGCAGCCATCATTAACGATGGAGGGAGAGCAGCAGCCAGAACTGGTCCTGGAGCTGTCATGGGTAGCAAGAATCTAAAAGCTGTACATGTTATCGCCAATAGTCGGCATACTACATCACAAGATTTCATGTTGCTTTCCAGGCAAACCAACCAATATCTCTCAAGACATCCTAATTCGCAAGAATTGATGAATGGCTCCACCCTTTTTCTCATGAACATTAAGAATAGAACCGGCGATCTGCCAACGAAAAATCATCAAGAATGCCAGATACCTTTCATTAATTTGTTGAACCATCAATCTTTCGAGAAATACTGGACCAAACGGAAAGGCTGTTCAGCCTGCCCGCTGCGCTGCTCAAGAAAATCAACCCTGCATACTTCAACAGAAGAAATCACTATTGAAGGTCCTGAATACGAAACCACCGATGCATTTGGGCCCTTGGTCTATAACCGTGACCCAGAGATTGTCATCCGTGCCAATTCTATGTGCAATGAATTTGGTCTCGATACCATCTCAACGGGTGTATGTATCGCATTTGCCATGGAATGCCATCAACATGGCATCTTGAATGATGAAAAGTACTCACTTGAATGGGGAGATCCAAAAACCATTTTGGGATTGATTGAAGATATCGCCAACCGGCAAGGATTGGGAGATCTACTGGCAGAAGGTGTCTTACGAGCCTCTCATCAGATCGGGAATGGCTCAGAATATTATGCCATGCAAGTAAAAGGCGTAGAAATGCCTCGCCAGGAACCACGGGTTTCGAAATCCTTTGGATTGGGGCACGCCACAGGCAATCGAGGTGCGGACCATCTTTATGGTTTACCAACAATTGATACCGCTGGGCTCTGGGACGCCGCACGAAAGATCTTTCCGGAAGAGCAATTACCCTTGCTGATGGACAGCGCAGATGAAACATACAAAGCGGATATCCTGGAATATGGTGAAAATTACTGTGCCGTGCTCGACTCACTAGGTGTCTGTAAATTCAGCACTGCCGAAACTTATGTAGTAACCATAGATGACCTGGCAGCAGGTCTTACTACTATGGGGCTTCCCTATACAGGGAAAAAACTTCTAGAAACCGGTGAAAGAATCGTCAACCTTGAAAGGTTGTACAACATCCGGCATGGTATGGATAGTGCCAATGACCAGCTACCAGAAAGGTTCACCAAAGAGCCTTTGGAAATCTATACCTACACACCTTCCCCTGATGGTGGAGATGCAACTCGTTCGGAGAAACCAGTAGCGGTGGTGAGCATAAATAATTTTGATGCCATGCTACAGCGTTACTATCACCTCCGTGGATGGAATACCAACGGAAAACCCGAATTACAGACATTGAAGAAATTGGATCTGGAAAATTATGCGATTTGATACAGTAATTCGCAATGGAGTATTGATATCAAGCTGGGGTCAAACCCAAGCGGATATCGGTATCACTGGAGAGAAAATCACCGCAATCGAACGAGGTTTGCATGGTGAACAAGAGATTGACGCATCGGATATGCTGGTCATTCCAGGCGCGATCGATCCCCATGTACACTTACAGATGCCTGTTGGTCAAACTTCATCCAGTGATGATTGGTTTACCGGCACCCGGGCAGCAATATGCGGAGGTACAACTACCGTGATCGATTTCGTTGAACCCGCAACCGGAGAAACCCTGCAGGCAGCTCTTGAGAAAAGAAAGAGCGAAGCCTTTTCACAGGTAGTTGCAGACTATGGCTTGCATATGACCATAACCAACAGCCAACCGGAAACCTTGAAGCAAATTCCAAGGATGATTGAAGAGGGTGTTACTTCATTTAAATGCTATCTTACCTATGAAGGTTTCCGACTGTCAGATGAACAATTGATCCAGGTACTGGCTGCGACCAAACAGGTGGGGGGTCTTGTGATGGTGCATGCAGAAAACGATGCGGCGATTGCCTATCTTCAACACGAACTTACTACTGCACAAAAATTCGCACCGCAATTTCACGCGATATCTCGCCCTGCGATCACAGAAATTGAAGCGGTAACTCGAGCCTTGTTGATGGCAGAAGTTACCAGAGCTCCCATGTATCTTGTCCATCTTTCCACTGCAGGTGCCACTCAGGTAGTACATGAATCCAGGAGAAGGCAAGTTAATTGCTTTGCAGAAACCTGTCCACAGTATTTACTATTGGATGATAGAGAATTATCCCGCCCAGGCTTTGAAGGCGCTAAATTTGTTTGCTCTCCCCCGCTGCGGACAGAAAACGATCAGGAAGCTCTTTGGGAAGGGTTGGCTAACCAGACGATCAGCACAGTAGGGACTGATCACTGCCCATTCTTCTTCTCTACCCAAAAAGAATTGGGAAGAGATGATTTTACAAAAATCCCTGGAGGTGTTCCTGGGATTGAAAGCCGCCTGGCTTTATTGTATTCTTTTGGAGTGCTTGAAAATCGCATTTCATTGTCACGTTGGGTAGAGGTATGCTGCACAGCTCCCGCCCGGATTTTTGGGCTTTACCCTCAAAAAGGTGTATTGCAAGAAGGCTCTGATGCCGATATTGTGATCTTTGATCCTCATCAAAAGAAACTATTGACACATTCTATCCTGCATGAAAATGTTGACTACACCCCTTATGAAGGAATGGAATTGACCGGATATCCGGTTTCTACCTTCCTAAGAGGAAAATTACAATTTCATCAAGGTACTTTCACAGGAAAAGCAGGCAGTGGGCGTTTCCTTAACTGCCAGAAAGGATGCTATGTATCTGGACATTGACCCACAGAAATGCACTGGTTGCCTGGCATGCGAGGTGTTTTGTTCTCTACATCATGAGGGGCTTGTCAACCCGCAATTATCCCGTATCCAGGTGTTGAATAATGAAGAACGCACTGTAATAATCCCTATCACCTGTGTTCCATGTGATAAAAAACCTTGCATCGCTGCCTGTCCTGAAGGTGCAATAGCCATGAATGACCAGGGAGCAGTGATTATCTCAGAATCTTTATGTACTGGCTGTGGAAAATGTGCCCGTGCATGCGAAATTGGAGCCATTCGTGTTCACCAACTAGAAGGTAGAGGGAAAAACGGACGTCTGGTATCACTTAAGTGCGATCAATGTGATGGTGATCCCTGGTGTGTTCATGCCTGTTCTTCTGGCGCAATTCGAAAAGTGGAAGACTTATCAGGCGGGCAGATCGTTTATGACAGATTAAAAGAAGCGAAAGAACTGCTGCAAAAAGAGATGGAGAAAGCAGGATTGGTGAAATCTCGGAGGGCACAATGAATCTATTTCCTTATAAAGGGTATGCCGGTCAGTATCTTCGTGTGAACCTCACCAGAGGTATGATCACAAAACTTCCGCTTCCAATTGAATGGGTGGAAAACTATCTGGGTGGAAACGGAATGGGTATCCGAATTTTATGGGATGAAGTACCCCCAGAAGTAGATGCATTGAGCCCAGAAAACAAGTTGATTGTTGCCACAGGACCATTATGCGGTTCTCCAATGCCTAATTCAGGACGCCTGGAATTCATTTCTAAAAGCCCGTTAACAGGAATTTATGGCGATTCGAATGCAGGTGGTCACTTTGGTCCGGAACTAAAGTTTGCTGGTTATGACCTGATCGTATTGGAAGGAAAAGCTCCAGAACCAGTAGTTTTGTGGATCAAAAATGATGAAGTCGAGCTCCGTCTTGCTGGAGATCTATGGGGTAAGGGTATTTTCGAAACTGAACACCGGTTGAAAGCAGAAGCTAAAGATCCTGAATTAAAAGTGGCTGCAATTGGACCTGCCGGTGAGAACCTGGTACGTTTTGCCAGCATTCAGGTCACCTATCGTCGCAGTGCTGCCCGCTCTGGTATGGGTGCTGTAATGGGCTCAAAGAACTTAAAAGCAATTGCGTTGAGAGGTACAAAACCGATTACTGCAGCTCAACCAGATAAATTGCTGAATTTTTCGCTCGATCTCCATCAAGAAATCCGGAACAATGAGTTCTTCCCGGGAACCCATCGCTTTGGCACTTCTGGCCTTGTTGCTTTAATGCATCCTATGGGCAGGTTTCCTACAAAGAACTTTCAGCTTGGAAGTTTTGACGGTTTTGAAGAGATTAGTGGAGAAATTCTTCACGAAAAGTACTTTAATCGAGATGCGTCCTGTTTTAGCTGCCCTGTTGGTTGCGATAAAGTTTACCAGATTGACGCAGGTGAATTTAAAGGTGTACTTGATTCCAGTGTTGAGTATGAAACCTTGAACTCTTTGGGAGCACGAATATGCAATCACAACCTCGCAGCCGTTCTAAAGGGGAACGAGATATGTGATGATATGGGAATGGATACCATTTCTGCTGGAGCAGCCATTTCATTTGTTTTTGAATTAGCAGAAAAAGGAATTCTCCTGCCAAATAAATGGGATGGTCTTGATTTAACTTGGGGAAATTATCATACCATGGTGAAATTGCTCACTCGTATGGCACTTCGTCAGGGAGCCCTGGCGGATATGCTGGCTGAAGGTGCTTCCCATGCCGCGAAAAAATTGGGGGGTGATGCCGTGAAATTTGCCATGCATGTAAAAGGGCAGGATATCTCCGCCCAGGATGGTCGTGCGCAACAGTCGATGGGGTTAGCACATGTCACCTCCAACCGCGGTGCTGATCATCTCAAAGCTTTCCCTGTCATTGATGAAACAGGATATCCTTCGGAAGCTATTCGCAGGTATGGTCAGCAGTATATGCCGGAGCTTGTCGACCCTTTGGCGACCAGATATAAAGCCATGCTGGTCAAAGATGGCGAAGACTACGGTGCAGTGATCGATTCTGTTGGCACATGTAAATCTGGAGGTACATTTGTTTTAGCAGAAATATACTGGCAGGAAACTGCCAGGGCAATTTCGTATGCTACAGGCATGGATATGGATGAGAGTCGTTTAAAAGTAATTGGTGAACGCATATATACCTTGCAGCGAGCATATAATGCAATGCACGGGATCAATAAGAACGACGACGTTCTTCCCTGGAGGTTCACGAAAAAACCTTCAACATCCGGACATGCTAATGGAAGTGTCTGTCATATTGAAATTACCCTGCCCGATTACTACCATTTGCGTGAATGGGATGCTGAAACAGGACTTCCAACTCAGAGATCAATGGAAAGGTTGGGGTTGCAATCTGAATTCGAGCTGCTGCAGGAACAGATCAAAGAGGGAAGAGCTGCAGAAATCAGAGATTCATTACCCTGGGCAGCACCATTTACCGAAGAGGTAGACACAGAATTCTAAATGAAAGTGACTTTACGATACTTCAATATTCTGATGCACTATACCAATTGCAGAATCGAAACAATGGATCTCGATGGACCTCTATCGCTAGAACAACTGGTGATCAATCTTGCACAACGTTATCCCCCTGGTTTCTCCCAGATAGCCCTGCACGAAGGAAAACTGGCTCCTCACTTCAGAATATTTCTCAATGGCAAACCTGTGAGTATCAAAGAAGCTGAAGTCCAGATACAGGATGGAGATGAGATCATGATGTTTCCTGCAGTTGCTGGTGGATAGCCTGGCATAGATCCTGCAACCATTGGCGTTATGACACGCAACTGGTACAAAATAACCTTTCTTTTCCTGTTCGTCTCCCTGTTGTTCGCATCTTGTTCCGTCCTTGAAGGCGGGTTGCCCTCAAACCATCAAGGCACCCCCGTCCCCTACAATCCTGCCTGGGATGCTGCTGTAACTTCAGCATTTCAACAAGGCGTACAGGGCAGAGAAGATGCAATCGCATTCATGCTCTTTGATGTAAATATTGACCGCATGACATTCAGCGAAGATGGCACTCTCGCTTTATTGTGGTTAAGTCTTGCTGACCGTGATACTGGCGAATTGATCCCCGCTGAAGCAGGTCTGGCTATTGCTGAACGAACACAAGGAGATGGCACTCATCCCGAAGATTGGAAGGTCACCCTGCAGGCTGATCGTTCCTGGAACAAGACCCTGAAAAATGTGCCAGATGAAGTTCTGCTTCCTGACCTGAAAGACCGCTATGTCTCGAAAGAACAATCCCAGCAAAAAGGAAAAGTTTATACAGGGTACAAATTACCCTATCCTTCAGGATTAAAAATGAAACTTACAGGCAGTATTGGGCATGTTTTCACCTACAAGACCTGCCCGGATAGCTGCCTGTATGCGTTTGATTTTGCCAATGGTACGAATTTCCCGGTGCTGGCAGCAAAAGGCGGAAAAGTAAAATATGCAGTCTGGCGCTATCCCGATAATTATCACGAGAGCGCTAATTATATTGTTCTTGAAGATACCTCCACCACCCCAACCACATACCAGGTGTATTATCATCTTGCCTACGATAGCATTCCTGCAGAATTCCGTGTTAAAGGCGCCTCGGTAGCACAAGGTGAATTGATTGGATATGCAGATAACACCGGACCCAGTTCTGGATCGCATCTTCATTTTATGGTACACACCAATGCATACTCATATTGGGGTACTTCGGTGGATATCGTCTTTGACGAGGTGACAGTAAATGGAGGTCGTCCCCGTACTTGCCTGGAAGCTGCCAATTATCCAGGGTACGGCTCACAATGTGCCACAGGAAATATCTATTATTCACAGAATAATGGCGATAAAGCTGCACCTTCGGGGGGTATTACCTCCCCGGCAGTTAATGCTGTGATCAACACACAGATGCTTACGGTTGAAGGCTTTGGCAAAGATGATACAGGGGTTGCCTCAATGCAGCTTTATATTTCCACAGATGGCAACTGGCGGGCTGTTGGAAGCCAACAAACGAAAACCCCCTTCAGCACTCAATTGGATTTGTGCAAAGAAAACGTGCCACTTGGTCCTTTCATGATTGGTTTACAGGTGGTAGACTACGCGAATAAAACTGCGTCGAAATTACAGGGTACTCGGCTGCTCGAAATGGCGTATGACTGTACCCCTCCCACTCCCACCCCAACGATCACACCGACACCTGTTGTGTGTTACCCCGATGATAATCAGGTGGCAATCTATCCAGAAGCGAATTTTAGCGGCAACTGTATGACCCTCGATAAGGGTGAATATGCCGCTCTGGAAGGGATCAACCCTCTCGGAAATAATAAAGTTGAATCAATCAAAGTGGGTGCCAACCTTATGGTGCTGGCTTATGATACTCTCGGCTTTGGGGGGAATCGATTGGTATTGCTGGATTCTGCCACAGACCTGACTTCACAGACGGGTACAAAAGAATGGCTGAAATCATTCAAGGTTATTGACAGAATCGATCCTCCCCATGAACCGCAACTCATTTCCCCAACCGAAACTCTCGGTCACTCTTTAACTGCTGAGGATAATGTCAGACTCTCATGGATTGAAACCGTAGGCGCAGATGAATATTCTGCTCAGTTGCAGGGACCAAATGGCTTTGCAAAGATCATGGATTGGCAAACAGGGCTTACCTGGGAGGTTGGTACTCTCCCCTCAGGGGAGTATCGCTGGACACTCACTGCTCGTAACCTGGCAGGAGTAAGTCAGAAAAGTATTAATTTTAATGTTTATCAGGCAATCCATTTGCCAGTCACCAAAATGGATGCTCTACCCGCAATCTCGCAATCAACAGCGATAAAGCTGACCTGGAAAGCAGAAAAAGGCAGTGAGAATATTCTAAATTTTGAGATGGAATATTCTCGTGATGGAGCGGATTGGGTAAGCTGGGAGAATGCCATTCCGGTGGGAGAACAACAGCTCTGGTTTGTTGGTGAATTTGGACACAGTTATGCTTTCAGGATGCGTGCTGTTGACACAGGTGGAAATAAAGAACCTTTCTCTGATACTGCACAGGCATTCGTGCAAATTGCCAGCGACTGCACAACCGACCAATATGAGAGCCCCGACCCGGGTGATGATGACCTCCAGGGAGCTACACCTCTCGAAATTGGGCAGGCGCAGCAACATAACCTGTGTGGCTATTCGGATTATGATTGGTATGTATTCCCTGCCAGTGCGGGTGGAACATACAAAATTTCCACCAAACCACTGGATGGGTATGCGGCTGCTGCTTTTCAACTCTATGACCCGGTGGGAGACGTGATTCTTGGCGAAGCTTCTCCAGAAACATACGATAGTGAAGCCAGTTTACAATGGAAAGCCGAAAACGATGGATTATACATACTCCGGGTACGCCCAATGGATACAAAACTGGCTGGAAGTAATGTTAATTATGAGATCAAAGTAGATAAAGTATTACAGATCAAACCTGCCAATCTTACCTGTACCGCATTGTTATTACCTGCTCTCTGGTTCGTGGTGAAACTGTTCACGAAAGCTCGCAATCGAATTCGTGAACAAATGGATGAATGATCTCTCTTTATTAGAATATATATGGAATGAGCACCTGTGTTACAATTCCGTCTCATGAATTGGCGCAGGTCTCTTCCTTATCTGGCTTTGGTTGCAGGGGTTCTCGCATTATCTCTTTCATCCCTGTTCATCCGTTTGGCAGATGCTTCGCCTCTGGTCACATCATTTTACCGGATGGCTATTGCATCTCTTGTTTTTCTTCCTTTTGGTATCAGGTCACTTATCAAGCAGAAAGGAATAAAGAACGTTCATTTTTTATTTCCGATTGCTGCAGGTACTTTTTCCGCATTTGACCATGGACTTTGGGGATTTGCCATCATGAATACCCGGGTGGCCAACGCCACTCTCTTGAACAACATAGCCCCCCTCTGGGTAGCTTTGATTGCCTGGTTGGTATGGAAGGAAAAACCCCGCTCGCGCTTCTGGGTTGGACTATTACTTACCTTACTGGGTGCAACTGTGGTTTTGGGGTATGACATACTGGTCCATCCATCTTTGAGCTTTGGCGACTTGCTTGGGGTATCATCCAGTTTCTTTTACGCCGGGTATTATCTAACCACCCAAAAAGGACGAAATCACCTGCCAACAATCACCTATGTTTGGCTGGTTACCACAGCAACTGCAGTAGTTTTACTGATTGCTTGCCTGATCTCAAACCAACCCTTGACCGGATATTCGCTCAATACGTATCTAACATTCCTGGCAGCAGGGCTGATATCACAGGTGAGTGGATATTATGCCATTGTCTATGCCCTGGGTCATCTGCCAGCTTCAGTGGTCTCTCCTTCCATGATCGCCCAACCAGTGCTCACCGCATTCCTTGCTATCCCTGTTCTTGGTGAAGCGCTAATGCCTGGTCAATGGTTGGGAGGTATCGCTGTTCTTCTTGGGATCTACCTGGTGAATATTTCTTCGCCCGAACCTCAACATGCAAATACAAGATAAGGTTAAACACCTTTTTCTAATTGTGTGTAAAGCTTTTTCACTTCCCGTTCCAATAACATTTCTGCCCGGGCAATATCCATTTTTGGATATTCATGGAAAGTAAAGGTGAATGGTTCACCCAATAAAATTGTTTTCTTACCTGCGTGAACTGCTGCGGGAATAACCAGCAGTGTTTTTCCCGTCTCTTGCTGGTAAAGATGGCACAACCATGTAAATCCTGCTGCAAATGGTTTGATACCTGTTTTTGGATCTGCAGCCAAAAACGGCTCTTCAGGAAAAACTAAAATACTTTTACCATCCAGCAACAATTCCATACTGGTCTTGAAAGCTTTTTGAATTGAAATACTCTGCTTATCAACGGCTACCGCACCCAGGCCATTGATCAACATCGTTGCGATACGCCCAACCACCTGTGCCACCCAGTTACCAAACCAGCCTTTTAATTTCCAAACCGGTTGGATGAAATCTTTATATATATAATCTGGGGCCCGCATTTTGTCGGTCATATCGGAAATCGACCAGGGATGAAGCTGAAATGGCATGGAAAGCATCATCGCGATGGGGCCAACTTCTCCCACATGGTTCGAAACAATGATCATAGGAGAATTCCTGGGTAGATGTTCTGTGCCCTTAACCCTGAAACGAAACGGATATCCTATGATCTTTATTGCATGGTAAAAAGTGCTGTTCATCGTTGAAACTCCCAGAAATATTTTTTAATAAGGAGTACAAAGTAGAACCCTGGTTGCGATGTTCCGATACGTATCAATATCCTTAACAAATCTTTCATAATATAATACGTCATCATCAGTATTTGACAACTTAAAAATCTGTATCGCTATAGGGGATGTCATGTCAGGTAATCACGATTATCAGGTTGGACAGGCTATTGGGCGATATCAAATAGTCCAATTGCTTGGCAAGGGTGGAATGGCAACGGTTTATAAGGCGCTGGATACCCGTCTGGAAAGGTATGTAGCTATTAAAATGCTACATGCTATAGAAGAAGATGAGACTTTCTTGATACGGTTTGAACGAGAAGCAAAAGCATTGGCTCATCTCTCGCATCCCCATATCGTTAAAGTTCTGGATTACGGAGATGAGAATGGTTCTCCCTATTTGATCATGGAATATATTGGGGGAGGTACCCTGAAAGATCGGATGGGGCAGCCTATACCCTGGCAACAGGCTTCTCAGATTCTTCTTCCCATCACACAGGCATTGGATTACGCGCACAACCAGAACATTATTCATCGCGACGTTAAGCCGGCGAATATCCTGATCACAGAATATGATCAGCCCATGCTTTCAGATTTTGGCATTGCGAAAACAATAGGTCAACAAACCCACACTGATCTTACAGGCACAGGATTTGGAATTGGCACACCCCATTACATGGCGCCCGAACAAGGATTTGGAAAGAAACTGGATGGTAGGGCAGATATCTATTCTCTTGGGGTGGTCATGTATGAAATGATCACTGGCAGATTACCTTTCGATGCCGATACCCCTATGGCTGTAGTTCTCATGCATGCCACAGAAACACCACCTCTGCCGCACGAAGTTTTCCCCGGCATACCCGAACCTGTGGAAAACGTCATTTTGAGGGCAATGGCTAAAATACCCGAAGATCGTTTCCCAAGTATGGCAACGATGGGAGCTGCACTGGAGAATTTATCACGCGGTGTGATGCCAGTCGTGTCAATTGCGCCACCTGTTAAGGTCTCTCAGCAAGTTCTTCCTGCAACTCAAGTTGTCATGCCTGAGAAATCAATCGAAAAAGCGAAGAAACCCACCCGGTCTCGAAGTGTTGGACGATGGCTACTCACCTTTTTTGGTATCCTGATTGCAGCACTGGTTACAGCTACATTGATCATAAGTCTCGCTGGTGCAGCCATTGCTTCCAGATTGATCCAAACTGCCTTTTCCAACATCGGATACACTTTTACCGATACCGATATTGAACGCACAGAATTTCTGACCGAATATGAAGCCACTCAAGCACTCAATAATTCGTTGGATATGTTTTCTGGTGATTGGATCAACTCTTTAGATGTCAATTTTCAGAGCCCAGATCGTGCGTTCATTACTGCCGATACCAGTTATGGGCAGGCTACGATCGAAATAAAAATCACTTAAACCGGAGGACATCCGATCTTCTCATTGCGTAAATATAATAACGTTCCCCTGATACTTGTGGGTGGCATTCTCTCTAACGGAATCAATACCGGAATCTCTAAAGCGATGGATAATGCGAATTTCGAATTAGACAATGTGAAAATTACCAACTCACGAATTACTTACGATATCATCCCTAAATAGCATCTTGATATTTAAGATCTATTGACAGGAACATTGCCAGGAATTCCCATCCTTGAATGGGAATTCTCGATTAAAGAGAAGGTTTACAATAGAAATATGCAACTATTTTCTATCCATTGCGTATATGAAGTAGAACAATTCAGTTTCTGGAGTTGAGTGTGAACAGCGATCAGCCAGAATGGCTAAAACAGGCGCTCAAAGGAGATCAAGAAGCATTCAGTGTACTGGTAGATACCTATCAGCGACCTGTTTATAACCTTTGCTATCGCATGCTGGGTGATGCTGGAGAAGCTGAAGATGCAGCACAAGAAACATTTTGGCGGGCGTACCAACACGGTAATCGTTACGATTTTGATCGCCCATTCATGACCTGGCTGCTGGCGATTGCCGCCCACTACTGCATTGATCAGCAACGAAAAAAACGCATGCCCACCTTTTCTATTGACCTGGTAGTAGAGGAAATGCTATCAGACCCAACTCCCGGACCCGAAAAAATGGCAGGCAGAAAAGAGGAAGCAAATATTCTTCAGAGAGTGCTTGCCCAATTGAAATCAGAAGATCGTGCTGTGATTATTTTACGTTATTGGTATGAAATGTCAGAAGACGAGATTGCCCAGACCCTATCCACCACTACCAGCGCAGTAAAAAGCAGGTTGCACCGTGCTCGATTAATGATTGCACAGCAATACAAGGTACCAGAAGCAATTCCCGCCTCAGGAGGTAATTCTTATGAGCCATTACCCTTATGAAGAGTGGATTTTATCCGACGAATCTTTAACTCCTCAGCAGGTCAGGGCTGTACGTGAGCACATCGAAAAATGCAGCCAATGCCACCAACTCCAAAAACAGTGGCAGGCAGCGAAGCTTGAGATCAAAGCAGAAGGATTCGCATCACCTGGTGCAGGCTTCACCACTCGTTGGCAAACCAGCCTGGCTGACCGTCATGCGCTCCAGCAAAAACGATCTGCACAAAGATTGGCTCTTTTCCTGGTAGGGTTAGCAGTGATCACCTTAGGATTATGGGTTGCCTATACCGTATCGACTACCTCTCCTTCTGACCTTCTGGCATTGTTTTTTACGACCACAGCTCGTCTTTTGATTTTCTATCAGGAATTAAAAATGATCGTTCTACCTGTAATCTTTAGAATTCCACCAATTCTCTACCTCATGGCTTGGATCCTCACACTAGGTACAACCTTAATCCTTGCCGTTGTTTGGGGAGGTGCATTATGGCATTTTTCATTCAAGAAGTCAAAATCAGGTGAACTTGTTCATGAAGGAGTGAAAATTCAATGAAAACTATGAAATTTCTTGGTTCAATCTTCCTGCTGTCCTTCATCTTGTTATTTACCATTACTGGTACAGCACTTGCAAATAGCCAGGATTGTGGATCCCTCTTATTAGGAGATACCTGCGTACTACGCAGCGGACATACCCTCAAGGGTGATCTACTGATCTTTGGCGGATCAGCAACTTTGGAAAGTGAATCAACCGTTACCGGAAACATTGTTTTGATGGGCGGTTCTCTCGAAGCTCATGGTATGATCGATGGCGATATCGTCTCGACAGGAGGATTTGTACATCTATATGATGGAGCAAATGTAAAAGGCGATATCGTTCGAGTAGGTGGAAATGTTGTGCAAGATAGCGGTGCAATTGTTCAAGGAGACATTATTACATCCACCAGCCCGGGTAATGTTGTTACAGATCTTGATCTTGAAAATGCGATTTCTCAGAATGTTTTCCGCCCCGTTGGTAACTTTTTCCGTTCCACTTTCTCTGCGTTAGCGTTTGCCATCATTGCAATTATCGTTGCCCTCATAGCTCCAAAAGGAAATGAACGGTTGGCAAAAACGATTTCTTCCCGTTTTGCCCTTTCATTGGGAATGGGCACATTGGGAATGCTGGTGATCGCTTTGGGCAGCATCATTCTATCAGTAACGATTATAGGAATACCAATAGCTGTCTTGGTTTTACTGGCTTTTACTGTTGCACTGTTCTTTGGTTGGTTTGGACTCGGATTAGAAATTGGTAATCTGGTGGCAAAACTCTTCAAAACAACCTGGTCAACTCCAATAGCCATTGGAATCGGTACACTGGTTCTTTCATTAGGATGTGCAGCAATTGGCTGGGTTCCCTGCCTGGGACAACTTGTTGTTTTCGTAGCAGTCATGGTCGGATTTGGCGCCGTTGTTCTTACCCGCTTTGGAACCCGACTACCAGAAGGTGTGAAAGAGGTTAATGTCCCTCCTACTCCACCCTCATTTACTATTCAGGAAGCAATATCAAGCCCTTCTGCCACAGAAACTTCCAGCAATATTGGAAGAACCCAGATGATGGACGAAGAAACAATAAAGAAGATGGTCAAAAAAGCGGGAGAAGAGCCAATAACTTCTCCAAAACCTGAAGAGCCATTGCCACCGACAGAATAAATTAAGATATTCGGAGCTGACTGATCAACAAGATTTGTCAGCTCCTTCACCTTCGGATGATATCGAGGAGGTTGAAATGAAGAGAAAAATTTATATTCTTATTACTATTACCATTCTTCTTTTTTCCAGTCTGGCATGTTCCATTGGACTACCATTCAACACCGCAAAAACTGGTGAGACAGAAGTATTTACGATTGATGAGGAAGATTCCACGGCTTCCACTGTTAAATTGACATTTGCAATGGGTGCTGGAAAATTCACTCTGCAACCAGGTGCAAAAAAACTGGTTGAAGGAACCGTCACATACAATATCGCAGAACTGAAACCCGTTATTGAACGTGGAGTGGGAAGTCTGTACATCCATCAGGATTTTAATTGGGACAAGATACCGATCGATCCAGACAATACCATTAATGAGTGGAATTTAAAATTAGGATCCAGACCAATGGATTTGACCATTAATGGTGGCGCATATGAGGCAAACTTTGATCTGAGTGGGTTACCAATAACAGATCTAGATGTTAATGAAGGCGCATCAAGCACAGAAATTACTTTTTCGCAGCCCAATCCTGAGACAATTGAAAGGATTTCTTATCACACTGGTGCCTCACAGGTAAAAATAATCGGACTTGCCAATGCCAACTTCAAAGAAATGAATTTCTCCAGCGGAGCGGGATCATACACTCTTGATTTCAGCGGTACCTTGAGGCAGGATGCTAATGTGACCATCAATTCAGCCGTCAGTGAATTGAAGATCATCGTACCCGTAGGAATGAACACTCAGGTAGATGTGCAGGAAGGTGTCAGTAATGTGGATATCAACGGTACATGGACAAGTATTAATAATGTATATTCCACTTCTGGCAGTGGTCCCGTCTTGTACATCAAAATTCAAATGGGGCTTGGGAATGTGGTGTTAGATCAAATTTCAGAGTGATTGTTGCGGAAAAACAAACCTAACAATCCACCGATAAATGCCAGTGCTGCACTCAGGTAAAAAACGGGTGTAAATCCGTATAAGTCAGCAATATGACCACTAATTAATGTACCGAGTGCTCCACTGGCAAATAGAAAACCCATCGTTAAACCAGAAGCCAATCCCATACCTACCGGAAATAGATGTTGAGAAAGAACAACGATACAACTAAAAGGCATGCCGGTAAGGAATCCAGACAGAACAACAAAAACATATAACCACCCAGATAGCCCAACATACGGGATAAGCAATAACGGTATGAAACTTGATCCTAATCCGAAGAGGATCACTCTCCACTTCCCTACTTTATCTGCCAGACTACCCCCAGCCAGAACGCCAATTGCTGAGCCACCGCTGAATAATGCCAGCATTACCCCATATTCTGTAGGAGTCCAACCAGCGTCACTGAGATATTTCGGGAGAAAAGCGGTCATATTTTGTTGAGACCAGGATTGAAGTGCAGCCAAAAGGATCAATACGACCAATATCCAAATACCTGGTTTACTAAATTCTCTGGTTGCTACCTGACTTGTTCTTGATGTAGAAACATAATTCTTGAGTTTAAAAGCCCATCCAGCAACTGGTGCTGAAATAACAGCAATGACTGCCAGACCTCGCATTCCATAAGATTGCAGAAGAATTCCACCAATAATCGGACCGAGAAAATAACCAATATTTCCCAGCAATGAAAACAAGGAGGCGGCAGTCGTTTCCTGTCCTGCCAATCTGGTTCTCCCGATCATGGTAGCTTGAGCAGCTCCTGCGGGATGCACAGCACTGGAGCCTAGTGCGCCTATCACAAGAAAAATAATTGATGGCCACCCCGGGACAACCACAGCTAATCCTAAAAAGACCGCCATCCATAATACTCCTCCAGCTACAATCCAGCGCGTACCAATTCGGTCACTCAAAAAACCAAAGATCGGTTGCATAAGAGAACCAAGCATAACATGTACGGTACTCACAGCAGCGATCATGGCGTTCGATAGTTCTAATGGCTCACTAAGAAACGCAAGGACAATACCGCGAAAACTGTTGATGAAATCAACAGTAAAGTGGCTGATTGCCACAGCAAGGAAGAAGGGGTCGGTAAGAAAGGACATTGTGGCTAAATATAATAATGTTTTTTACAGATAATTTCGTAGACTTCAGGTAAAAGGTAATATCGGAAAGGCATTCCCGCCTGAATGCGCTGCCTGATCTGCGATGCAGAAATTTCCAGCAAGGGAACATCAATGAAACGTAGCTTTTTTGTTAACCCGGGTAATTGTTCTTCCAACCAGGGCAGATTCACGTCATCATCAGGGCGACGCATCACTCCAATGGCATGGCATTCCTTGATGAATTCCATCGGTCGATCCCAATTAGGAAGGTCATGTAGCGAGTCACCACCGATCAAGTAGACGAGTTCATCATCAGGATTCTGCTCACCAAGGATTCTCATGGTGTCAGAAACATATTGTGGTCCCGGTCTATCCAATTCCACTCTTGACAGCTCAAAAAGTGGTTCGTTTTTTAATGCAGCTAAAGAAAGTTCAAGCCGCATGTCCACTGGGCTGATCTCTTGCCCACGTTTATGGGGGGGATCTGGTGTTAAGACCCAGAGCAATTTATCAAGATGCAACTGGGCGTATGCTTCCATTGCCAGGATCATATGCCCAAGATGAGGGGGGTCAAATGTGCCGCCAAATACGCCTATGCGCATGTCTCAGTCCTGCCATTCCAGTTCATAATCTCCAATCCAGACGGTATCACCCTGCTCTACTCCAGCTTTTCGCAATGCTTCTTCAATCCCAAGAGTTTCAAGCAAATGATGAAAACGTCGAACCGAATCTTCATATTCCCAATATGTCATACTGGCAGCCCTTTCGATGGCTGCTCCCTTCACTTTCCAACCCTCGGCAGTTTGCTCAATTGTAAAGGCTCTCGGATCTACTGCAGGGCGATAAATCGGCATCTCTACCACATCTCTTGTTATAGGAGCTGTTTGCAGCAATTCGGCAGTCTTCTTCACCACTGCATCCAATCCTGTTCGCGCCATTGCTGATATGGTTAAAAATGGGTACCCTCGTTTGGTGATAGCTTTTTCAATAGCCTTTTGTCTCTTTTGTACTTCGGGCATGTCCATCTTGTTTAAAACCACCAGTTGTGGTTTATCTGCCAAAGTATCATCGAATAATGCCATTTCACTATTGATCTGTGCAAAATCCAGCAACGGATCTTCCGCCAAACCATCCAACACGTGGATAAGCACTCTCGTTCTTTGAACATGTCGTAAGAATGAATCTCCCAGCCCGGCACCAGCATGTGCACCTTCGATCAATCCGGGGATGTCTGCCAGAACAAAGCGGGTATCCCTATCTACTTCAGCCACACCAAGGTTGGGTTCCAATGTCGTGAAAGGATAATCTGCGATTTTTGGTTTTGCGTTTGTAAGGGCTGCTAACAGGCTGGATTTTCCCGCGTTGGGTACCCCAACAATACCCACATCTGCGATCAACTTTAATTCGAGACGGATGCTCTTTTCTTCTGCGGGTTCCCCTTTTTCTGCGATTCGAGGAGCCTGCCGACTGGGTGTGGCAAAATGCTGGTTTCCACGACCACCCCTTCCCCCTTTACATACTACTAATCGTTGGTCTGCACTGACCAGGTCACCCAGCACCTTATTGGTCATGGCATCATACACAACCGTACCAGGTGGTACAGGAATAATCAAATCTTCTGCTGATTTTCCCGACATATTGTTTGCCCCTCCCGATTTGCCCGAATCAGCGATAAATCGAGTCTGGTGACGGAAATCAGCCAATGTGTTCTTGGTAGGCACTACTACTAAAATAACATCACCACCCCTGCCACCATCCCCCCCATCAGGTCCCCCACGGGTAATATATTTCTCACGGTGGAAATGAACAATTCCATCACCACCTTTACCAGAACGTACCAGAATTTCAACTTCGTCTATCATCGTACCTTGCCATATATGAACAAAGCCAGAGGAAATTTATTTATCAATCTACGAAGCGAAGTTCATCATCTATCATGCGATGGCTTAACTTCGATCACCTGTCGGATACCTGGCAGGTGATGTTGCCTGCTTTTTCCTCTGGCTCTGCGAAATTCTAATTAATTCTTACTTTTTGCCAAACTTCTCTTTCAAGATATCTTCCAGAGTTGGCTGCCCAATCTCCTGCAGTTCATAACGTACACGCTGCATAGGTTTGTTCACTTTGATGATCCGGGTAAGATCGATTGGGGTTCCTGAGATCACCAGGTCGACATCGGATTTGTTGATTGTTTTTTCAAGGTCGCGTACCTGTGCCTCACCATACCCCATGGCTGGAAGGATCATTCCAGTGTTTGGATATTTCTTGTAAGTAGCAGCAATGGATGCCACTGCAAATGGGCGAGGATCAACAATCTCAGCCGCACCAAAACGACGGGCAGCTACCCAGCCTGCACCATACTTCATACCGCCATGTGTAAGTGTTGGGCCATCTTCAATGACCAGTACACGTTTCCCACGGATCGCTTCTGGATTATCAACAAATAATGGAGATGCGCCTTCAATGATCGTTGCTTTGGGGTTGAGAGAAGTAATGCTTTCGCGTACTGCGAGTACATTTTCAGGTAATGCAGTATCTACCTTGTTAATGACAAACACATCCGCCATGCGTACATTCGTCTCGCCCGGATGGTAGGTATATTCATGTCCTGGACGGTGTGGGTCAACCACAACAATGGAGAGGTTAGGATTGTAGAATGAGAAGTCATTGTTACCACCATCCCATAACACAATATCGACCTCTTGTTCAGCCTGGCGAAGGATGGCTTCATAATCCACACCAGCATAAACAATCACACCATTATCAAGATGAGGTTCGTATTCCTCACGCTCTTCAATAGTACATTCGTGTTTGTCCAGATCAGCATATGTTGCAAAACGCTGCACTGCTTGTTTTGCCAGATCACCGTAAGGCATGGGGTGGCGAATTGCTGCAACCTTATACCCCATTTCGCGTAAAATCAACGAAACACGACGGGTTGTCTGGCTTTTTCCAGAACCTGTACGTACTGCACAAACAGATACAACAGGTTTGGTTGATTTCACCATTGTGGTTTCTGGACCCATCAGGCGAAAATCAGCACCTGCAGCCATTACTTCGGATGCTTTATGCATCACATATTCGTGTGGAACATCACTGTAAGCGAAAATAACCTGTTCCACTTTATGCTCTTTGATCAATTGTTCCAGGTCACTTTCGGGGTAGATTGGAATACCTTTTGGATACAACTTGCCAGCCAGCTCGGTCGGGTATTTGCGACCTTCGATATTTGGGATCTGGGTTGCAGTAAAAGCTACAACTTCATAAGCAGGATTATCACGAAAATACACATTGAAGTTGTGAAAATCGCGTCCTGCAGCTCCCATAATCAATGTTCGAACAGGTGTCATTTTATTGCTCCTTTTTAGTAGTTTCAGACCTTTTTGGGGTCTGGAATATTTCCTACATTATATCCGGTGTATTGATTCCAAGCACTGTCAAAGCATTGCTGATCGCCCGACGTGCAGCAGTGACAAGTTGTAACCGAAAATCTCGAACAGCGGGTTCAGCCTGTAACACCGGGCATTGACTGTAAAAATCATTAAAAGCTCTCGCCAACTCATACGCGTGATTCGTTATGACAAGGGGTTTAATATCCCTGGCTGCCTTTTGTATCTCTTGCGGGAAACGGTTGATCAGATCAATCAGAGTGATCTCTGATGGTTCCAATTTTTCTGGAGGTTGCCATGTTGTTGGCAATGTTCCAGCTTTCCGCAAAATGCTGTTTGCACGCACTGCCGCATATTGTATATATGGAGCTGCCTGCCCATTGAAATCCAACGCGGTATCCCAATCAAATGTAACCACTTTGGTACTGTCGCGCGACACCATCGAATATCGGATAGCGCCTAATGCTACATTGTAAGCAATTTCTTCTTGTTTCTTGCTGGTAATTTCTGGATTCTTGGTCTTTACAATTTCCAGGGCTCTGGTAGTTGCTTCGTGTACCAAGTCTTCCAATAGCACTACAGCTCCATCCCGTGAGGCAATAGTTACATTCCCTGGCAGGGTTACGATCTCGTAGGCAAGGTGATAGCATTGCTTTGCCCAAGAATATCCCATTAATTCCAGTGTCTTGAAGATTTGCTGCAGATATAAAGATTGGCGCACATCCACTACATAGATGGATTGATCGAGATGGTATTCTTCGAATTTTTGGATCGCCAGTGGAATATCTTTTGTTGCATAAAGAGAAGTACCATCCGAGCGGAGGATCACCAGCACCCGGTATTTATCTTTTGTTCCGATAATCTCGTCAAGTGGAATGAAAACTGCATTTTCTGGCCGTTCATCGCGTGCCAGTCCTTTTTCAATCAGGGTTTTCACCAGGTCCTTACCCGAATCTTCCATATCACTTTCGAAATAATACCGGTCGAAACGCACACCCAACAAGGAATAGATTTGTTTGAATGCTTCCAAAGACCACTGGCGGGTTTTTTCCCACAATTCAACAATATCTGGATCGCGCCGATCCCAGCGAGCAAACAAGGCGCGCACTTCTGGTTCTACGGTTGGGTCTTCTTCATAATAGCGGCTTGCTTGAACATAAATATCCCCAATCCATCGAACACAATTTTCAGGCGGCTCTTCGCCTGAATGAAATTTCAGGTAGCACCACAACCATTTGATTACATGCAATCCAATATCGCCAATATAATTCGCGCGAATTACATCATTGCCAGCCCATTCAAGGATGTTACATACCGCACTGCCCAACACAACATTTCGTAGATGCCCTACGTGAAAAGCTTTGTGTGTATTGGGTTGTGAATATTCAACCATGATGCGCTTGTGAGTGGGCTTCCCTTTGCCATATTGCGAACCTTCCTCTTGCACTGTACTGATAACTTGTTTGGCAAAAGAAGAAGTCGAGAAGGTCAAATTTAGATACCCGCGTACAGCTTCGATTTTTGTAAAACCTTCGGGCAAGCCCAGGTGATCAGCAACCATCTGCGCTATTTGTTGGGCTCGTTCGCCAACGGGCGTTCCTTTTCCCTGCTTGTTCTCTTGAGCTGCTGTCTGGAAAAATGAAGTGGAAATACCCCACTGCCCCGCGAATGGGATCCACTTCCAATCGATAGGCAGAACAGGTATTCCTTCTTCCGTGAGAAAGGAATCTATTTGTTGCGATATTTGTTGCTGGATTTGTTCAAACATTACTTTTCCCTGGTGACGAAAAAAGCGGGAGGAATGTCTCCCGCTGTGTGTGGTATAAAAAACTCACCCGAAATCCGGGGAGGGAAATGTGGCTTGAAGCCACCCAGTGTTTACTTACCCAGAGTTGCCAGACTTTTCATCAGGCGGCTTTTTCGTCGGGCGGCATTGTTTTTATGAATAACGCCTTTGGAAGCTGCAATATCCAATGCACGAATTGCTTCTTTAACGGTCTGTTCAGCCTGTTCTTTTTCTTCAGCAAGGATCAACACACGAGAGCGCTGGATAAATGTACGGGCACGTCCACGGTAGATACGATTACTGATGCGGCGTTTTTCATTCTGTTTATTTCGCTTGATTGCGGACTTAATATTAGCCAACTTCGTTCCTCCAATACTTAATTACCATAATGCGAACGTAAATTTTACTCGAAGAGGCTATATTTGTCTAGAAAAACTAATGATTTTTTCACAGATAAAATTCTTTTTTTACCTCTATTCCCTTATTCATTGAATGAACGCTGCCTTTAATGCATTTATTCTCAAGCGAAAACTCGCCTTTACGATTTCATTTTCCTTGATGAGGTCATACCCATGAATGGTTCTTTTTGTCTGGTTTAGATACACCGTTACCCCATCTGCGCGCAGGCGATTGGCATAATTTACACCTTCATCATGCAATGGATCGAATTCTGTTGTTTCTATGTATGCTGGAGGAAGGTTCTTCAACGATTCAGCCTTTATCGGGCTTGCATAAGGAGATACAGGACCTTCCCATCCTCTTAAATAAACCTCCCACATCCTGCGGTTTGCTGCAGCGTTCCATACAGGGGTATCAACATATTGATATGAAGATTTTGTCGAAAGACTGCAATCAATAACCGGGTAGATTAACATTTGCAGGCATATTTCAGGGCCTTTACGATCGCGCGCCATCAGAGCCACTGCTGCTGCTAATGCACCACCAGCACTATCCCCATAGACAGCTATCCTCTTTCTATCAATTCCAAGCTTATCTGCATTTTTACACACCCATAGCAAAGCAGCATAGCAATCTTCAACGCCATAAGGAAAAGGATAATCCAACGCCAATCGGTAATCTACAGAGATGATCTTGAACGGAATATCCCTGGTGAAACCTGCAATAATATTTTCTTGTATAGGGTTTCCTCCCAAAACAAATCCACCTCCGTGAAAATACAACACGCAGGGTGATGGTTCCAGAATGATTTTTGGCTGGAATATCGTTATTGGGATCTTTTCGCTGTCAAAACTCTTTATCTTGACCTTTCTGGTTATGAGGTCATGAGGAGGTTTGATGAACAATGCTCCAAGTGTTTCTAATGCTGCTCCAATACGAAGTGTGGTCGGAGAGGAATAAGGAGTGACTTTAATTGCAAAATCTTCGTGAATATCATACTTATCATACGCTGCAGGTAACATCGCATTATCCCAATAATATGTTTTGTTAATCATACACTATTTATAACGCCAGAAAAAAAGGAAAATAAAAAAACCGGTTTCCAAATTGGAAACCGGTTATAGGATCAAATCAGGTACTACTTATCCTGCAAAGCAGCCACTCCTGGTAACGCAAGTCCTTCCAGCATTTCCAGTGATGCACCACCACCAGTAGAAATATGAGTGATCTTATCCGTCAAGCCTGATTGCTGAATGGCAGCAACGGAATCACCACCTCCAATGACGCTGATCGCATTACTTTCGGCTACCGCTTTAGCAACTCCAAAAGTGCCCTTGGCAAAGTTCGGGAATTCGAAGACACCCATTGGGCCGTTCCATACAACCGTGCCTGCAGCAGCCACAACTTTTCCAAATGTCTTTACGGTTTCTGGACCGATATCCAAAATGCGCCAGCCATCAGGGATGGGACCCATTGATATTACTTTCGAAGCTGCACCATCTTCGAACTTATCAGCGATCACAACATCCACGGGTAGGTGTAGTTTTGAAGAACCCTGAGCCAATAATTCTCTGGCTGTATCCAGTGCTTCTTCTTCTACCAGGCTGTCAGCTACAGGATACCCCTGGGCTTTGAAAAAAGTATTAGCCATTCCACCGCCGATCAGAATCTGATCAGCCTTGGTGAGCAGGTTCTTAATCACACCAATTTTGTCACTGATCTTGGCACCGCCTAAAATTGCAACAAAAGGTCGTTTTGGATCTTCAATCGCTTTGCTTAGATATTGGATTTCTTTTTCCATCAAGAATCCAGCTACACCAGGCAGATATTTCGTTACACCCTCCGTTGAAGAGTGTGCGCGGTGCGCAGAGCCAAACGCATCGTTTACATACAGGTCAGCCAGAGATGCCATTTTTTGGGAAAGCTCAGGATCGTTCTTTTCTTCTTCTGGATGGAAACGAGTGTTTTCAAGGACTAAAACTTCACCGGGTTTCAAGACTTTTGCAGCAGCTTCTGCAACAGGTCCAACACAATCTTCGGCGAAAGCAACTGGCTTTCCCATCAACTTCGCCAAATGCTCAGCAACTGGTTTCAAAGAAAACTTTGGATCTGGTCCACCTTTTGGTCGTCCAAGGTGTGAGCACAGGATCACGGCAGCTCCTTGCTGTAGAAGGTATTCAATTGTGGGTAATGCTGCACGTACGCGAGTGTCATCACCTACCACACCATCTTTCAGAGGAACATTAAAATCCACCCGAACCAACACACGTTTTCCTTTAACGTTAATATCTTTCACGGTTTTTTTATTGAACATGGATAACCTCCTGAGTTGGTCAAATAATAATGCGTAATCTGCTGCAATGAATGCTATTCAGATTACGCATTATTTTAAAGTCCTAAACCAGATTACAGACTTTTTGCCATCATTGCTGCAAGGTCAGCAGCACGGCAGGAATAACCCCACTCATTATCATACCAGGCAACTACTTTAACGAGGTTGCCACCCATCACCATGGTTGAAGGCAGGTCAACGATAGACGAACGAGGATCGCCCTTGAAGTCCATAGAAACCAATGGATCACCATATTCACCAGTGGTCACACCGAGGATACCCTTGAGTGCACCCTTGGATGCTTCAATGAATGCGGCATTAAGTTCTTCTTTGGTGGTAGATTTCTCGATAGTAGCAGAAAGATCGACTACAGAGACTGTTGGGGTTGGAACCCGCAATGAATAACCATCAAATCGACCCTTCAATTCAGGGATAACAAGTGCGACAGCTTTTGCAGCACCGGTTGTTGTTGGGATGATATTCAATCCAGCAGCGCGTGATCGGCGCATTTCTTTCTTATGCCCCTGATCGAGGATTACCTGATCATTGGTGTAAGAATGGATGGTAGTCATTACAGCATGCTGAATGCCAAACTTTGTGTGTAATATTTTTGCCGCTGGTGCCAGGCAGTTGGTTGTGCAGGAAGCATTGGAAACAACATGATGCTTTGCGGGATCATATTTTTCATCATTTACACCCAGAACGATCGTCAGGTCTTCATTCTTTGCAGGTGCAGAAATAATGACTTTCTTTGCTCCACCTTTATCGATGTGCACACGAGCCCCTGGTTTGCCTTTCTCAGGGTCACCAATAGCATCGGTGAATAGACCTGTGGATTCGATCACGATATCAACACCAAGATCTTTCCAAGGAAGGTTGCCTGGATCTTTTTCAGCAAATACGCGGATCTTGTGTCCGTCCACAACCAGGTCATTTCCATCAATATCGACTGAACCGTGGTAGGCACCGTAGTTTGAGTCATATTTCAGTAAATGAGCATTCTGTTTGATATCAAACAGATCATTGATTGCGTTTACTTCCAGTTCATCACCGTGTAACTCAGTAATGGCTTTTAAAACCTGGCGGCCAATTCGCCCAAATCCATTAATTCCAACTTGAATTTTCATATTGTATAGTCCTCCAAATCATCATATTATTGAATTTTACCATGCCAAAGAAATTTTGAAGCTATCATTTACTCTCATCTTTTCCAACCAGAGGTCCTGTTCGCTCCTGAAAAAGATCGATTACAACTTGAGCAAGCTTATCCGATGCATGACGCCATGTATTGCTCTTGTCAACTAAAGAAGTACAATAAGTCGCATATTGCTGCTTTAGATCGGGATCTGGTTTCACCCAATCACTATTGGCCGGTAAGTGTCCATCGAATTGGTTGTTACAGATCACAAGGTCAAAAATACGGCCATTGACATGCTTTTCGATAGCATGAAGGTGATCAGCACAACTATATCCATCCGTTTCACCCGGTTGCGTTGCAACATTACAGATATAAAACTTCATCGCCTTGCTTGCTCGAATGGCTTCTGCAATATCCGGCACCAACAAGTTAGGCATTATGCTGGTATAAAGACTACCAGGACCAATAATGATAAGGTCTGCACTCAATATTGCCTGGATTGCAGGGGGAAAAGCCAACACATTGGATGGCTCCAACCACACCCGTTCAATTTTGCCAGTTGCTTGAGGAATTTGACTTTCCCCTTTCACCTTTATGGAAGGTTTGGTTGCGTCTTTTGAGATTTCAGCAGAAAGCTTAACATCACGTAATGTTGAAGGTAATACCTGCCCCTGAACTGCAAGAACTCGACCTGATTCAGCAATAGCTTCTTCAAAGCTGCCCGTGATATCCGCAAGAGCTGTGATGAGAAGATTTCCCAGATTATGTCCATTCAGACCGGTGGAATCCGCAAAACGATATTGAAATATCTGTGACATCATAGCTTCATTCGTAGAAAGTGCTGCAAGGCAATTCCGTAGATCACCGGGGGGTAATACACCCATTCGGTTGCGTAATTCCCCTGATGAGCCACCATCATCCGCTACCGTAACGATTGCTGTCAGATTGGAAGTATAGTTCTTTAAACCACGCAAAAGGGAAGCCAGACCTGTACCACCGCCAATCGTCACGATACGAGGACCTCGCTCACGACGTCTGTGCTGTGTCAGAGTATTGATAATATCGTTCCCTGGTCGGATGAATGGTTTTAACAGCGAATGGTTTAACCCCCATACTCCAATCATTATAAAGATAATGCCCAACCCTCCAAAAATTAACGCACGCAATGTGCGGTCTAGAAAGCGAAGGGACAAGAAGGATAGTATTGGCAGCCACCATGTGTCCGGTGCAGTTCGATAAACATCCAGCACCAATACAGCAAAACCAATCCCTAACAGGGTTGTACCAGCCAGAATGACCGCAAGCCAGCGTTTTACACCCAATCCTGGGGTTAACCATCGGCTTTCTTCACGGATAAATTTAATAACACGTTGGAAAATATTCTCTTTTGCTCGCATCTATTTGAATAATACTCGTGATTCATAACCTCGTCAACAAACCTATATCCATCAAAGAAAAATTTTCATTTCCTTTTAATGCTTTCGCTCGGGATTTGAGCGGTATTTTTCCGATGATATAATTTTAGAGAACGAAAATTCATCCGAGGAGGGGCTTTATGCAAAAAAAGGTTCTACCTGGACCTGTTGCACAGACATGGATCGAACGAGACAGTAAAGTAATTTCTTCATCTTACCCACGTGGCTACCCGTTTGTCATGGATCATGGCAGGGGAAGCGAAGTATGGGATGTTGACGGCAACCGGTTTCTTGACTTCATGGCAGGAATTGCAGTTGCATCAACTGGATATAGTCATCCTCAGGTAGTAAAAGCCATTCAAGACCAAGCTGAGAAATTCATCCATATCTCTTCTGATTTCTACCATCCCCAATGGATAGAACTCGCAGAAAAATTGAACGAGATATCGCCATTTAGCGAACCAGCTGTCAGTTTTATGACGAATTCGGGTACTGAAGCTGTCGAAACAGCGATTAAGCTGGCTCGCTACACGACCAAACGCAGTCAATTCATTGGTTTTTTAGGCGCATTTCATGGTCGCACAATGGGTGCAGTGACTTTTACTGCCAGCAAACCCCACTATCATCAAGGTTTTTATCCTCTTATGAATGGTGTTATCCATGCTCCTTATCCCGACCCTTATCGCCCTATGCTGGTATGCAGAGAAGGTGAAGGTTATGGCGAACGGGTTGTTCGATATATTGAAGAGGAGCTTTTTGGACATATTCTCCCCGTTGAAGATACAGCAGGCATTCTGGTAGAACCCATTCAAGGCGAAGGTGGTTATATTGTCCCTGAAGCTACTTTCTTCCCAGCATTACGAAAACTTTGTGATAAGCATGGCATTCTTCTGATTGCTGATGAAGTGCAGGCTGGTATGGGGCGTACAGGGAAATGGTGGTCAATAGAGAATTTTGGTGTCGAACCTGATATCGTTTGTTCTGCCAAAGGGATTGCATCTGGTGTGCCTTTGGGTGTGATGATAGCTCGTAAATCACTGGTCACCTGGCCAAAAGGGGCACATGGAAATACATTCGGTGGTAATCCATTAGCTTGTGCTGCTGCACTTGCAACCATAGACTTGCTCGAACGTGAATATCTCAAAAATGCCGAGAGTACTGGTACATATGCTCTCGAGCAATTTAAAAAATTACAGCAGAAACATCCCTGCATTGGCGAGGTTCGTGGTATTGGATTAATGATCGGCTTGGAATTTATTAAAAATGACCATGTCAAAACTCCGGCAACTAAATTACGTGACCAGATAGTGGATCTATCCTTTGAAAAAGGATTATTATTATTGGGTTGCGGAAAGAGTGTAATCCGAATTGCACCACCACTTTGTATTACCAGATCACAGATCGATGAAGGTATTCAAATAATGGACGAGGTAATCACCTCCCTAAATTAAAGGTGTTCGATGTTCTTACTGCCTGATGCCCGTGTCCGCCAGCGCGATTATTTATTGGAAATTGTTCGCGCACTTACCCAGGAACTTGACCTGGACAAGCTGCTCAATCGCATCTTAAAGATTGCTATTGAGATGCTGGCTGGACACGCCGGCATGATTGCACTTCGCAGTGATGAGAAAATTTGGAAGATACGGGTAACCCAGGGATTGCCACAACCTTTTGTGAAATACCTTGAACCGCTTGTCGTTAAAATCAGAGTTCCTGAAGACCCCAGCGATCACGATGATCTAAAAGAGATCGACCGTCTTTTTAGTGAAGTCACCTATGACGCCAGTTTTGGCAGCTTATCTAGTGTAGGGTTGCCACTCATAGCTCAACGAAGGCTTATTGGGGTGATCTACATCTTTCGCAATTACCCCAGCATTTTTACAGGCAATGACCGATCTCTTTTAAGCAGTTTTGCTGACCAAGCAGCCATTGCAGTACAGAATGCGCAACTGTATCACGAACTCAGCCAGCAAAAACAGCGTATGGATGCACTGCTCGATTCTGTAGCTGATGGTATGCTGATCCTCACACCCAACTTGCGAATAGAACGCTGCAATCCGGCATTAAGCCGCATGCTAACAGAAAATATCGAGCAGATTCAGAACAAACCGCATGAGGAGGTGATTCGCTGGGCAACTCCCCCGGAAGGATTGACACTGGAACAGGCAGTTGCTGGTGGATGGCCATTAACCCCCCATGCTCAACTATATATTGAGGGTGATCTCATTCGTATCAATGAGGTCACCCCCTTGCCAGTAGGTATCACTTATGCTCCCTTACATTCAGCTGAAGGTAATTTACTAAATATTATTGCATCGGTACGCGATATCACCCGTTTCCGTCAGGCGGATGAACTAAAAAGCACCTTTATATCAGTGATCAGCCATGAACTAAAGACTCCTGTTGCATTGATCAAAGGCTATGTAAGCACCTTGCGTCGTGAGGATGCTACATGGGATCGTTCGGTGGTTGAGGATAGTCTGAAGGTGATCGAAGAAGAATCCGACCGGCTTACCGCAATGATCGAAAACCTTCTGGATGCCACCCGGTTACAGGCTGGTGGCTTGAAGATCAATCGAACTGACTGCCAGATTGCTGAACTGGCAAAACGAGTAGCTGAAAAATTTCAAACACAAACAAGTGACCATACCATTACTGTAGATTTTCCCAAAGATTTCCCAGTAGTATTGGCAGATGAAACCCGACTGGAACAGGTCCTTTCAAATTTGGTGTCCAATTCGATCAAATATGCACCTACTGGTGAGATTCGGATCAGTGGCAGGATACAGCCACAACGTGTAATTGTATGCGTCAGTGACCAGGGACCTGGAATTGCTCAACAAGATGCACCCCATGTATTCGATCGATTCTACCGCTCACCCGATGCAATGAAACGCACAAAGGGCACAGGGCTCGGACTCTTTCTAAGCCGTTCAATCATTGAATCACATGATGGCAGAATGTGGGTGGATAGCGGAAACAACCAGGGTGCACGCATTTGCTTCTTCATTCCCCGCAACGTTGAGTAATATACTTAACGAGGGGGCAAGAAAAACCATTCACATCTCCAAAATGGTATAATCAAACCGTTATTTTTACCTGGGTATAACCCAGGCTATTTATGTCAAAAAGTTAATGTGAGAGAATAATGCCCCAAACTATTACTAATTGCCCACGCTGTAAAACCCGTGTACCCGTTGAATTTCAACAGGTCTTCGACCTGAATGTTGATCCCCAGGCGAAAAATCGCTTCTTAAGCCGTAACTACAACCTGATCGCTTGCCCAACCTGTGGGTATCAAGGAAATATGGCAACCCCATTGGTGTACCATGACCCGGAAAAAGAGCTGCTGCTTACCTATTTTCCGGCGGAGTTAGGTCTTCCAGTAAATGAGCAGGAAAAAATCCTCGGACCTATCATCACTGGAGTTGTGAATGCTTTACCGAATGATAAGAAAAAGGGATATCTATTCAGACCACAAGCAATGTTCACGCTTGATACCATGTACGAAAAAGTTCTCGAAGCAGATGGCATCACTAAGGAAATGATCCAGGAACAGCAGAAGAAACTCAATCTACTGCAGAGATTGATGAGTGTATCAAATGAAGGCAGAATTGAACTCATCAAACAAGAAGAAGCAAATATTGATGAAAGCTTTTTCGCGATCATGAGCCAACTTGCTCAAGCAACCGTTGCACAAGGGGATAAGAAATCTGCTGAAATGCTCCTTGCTGTTCAAAATGACCTGTTGGAGCATACCGAGTTGGGTCAGAAATTAAAAAAGAGTGCCTCAGAAACTCAAGCAGCTATGAATGATCTGAAAGCACTTTCAGAAAAAGGACTGACCCGTGAAGATCTAATTCAATTACTTTTAGATGCTCCTTCTGAACTCTACCTTCAAACGGCTGTCAGTATGGCACGACCAGCCCTGGATTACATTTTCTTCCAGACATTGACCGAACTCCTTGAACAAAGTAATGGAGAAGAGAAGCGCGCTTTGATCGACTTGCGCGACAAACTAATAAAATTAACCCAGGAAATTGACAAAGCAGTACAGGAACATACGCAGAACAAGCTGGCATTATTGGATGAATTGTTAAATGCACCTGATACTGCCAAAGCTTTGGAAGAGCACCTGGATCAAATCGATGATTTCTTTGTTCAACTTGTCCAATCCGAATTGCAACAGGCTCGGAAAAAATCTGATCTAGAACGAGTGGGAAAGATCGAAAAAGTGATCATCGCTCTGCAAAAATATACAGCACCTCCACCAGAAATCGAATTCATCGAGCAGTTGATCAGTACAGAAAAAGATGAAGATAGGGATGCCCTGTTGGAGAAAAATGCAGATCAGGTCACTCCAGAATTTTTGCAAATATTCGATCAACTTGTTAACCAGAGCGAAAGCCAACATCAATCTGCTCAGATGGTGGAATTATTAAAGAAAACCTACAAGCAGGTTCTCAGATTTTCAATGAAGAAAAACCTTACTTCATAACTGACCTTACCAGGTTCAATAAAAAACGACTCCCGAAATCATTAATGAAGATCTCGGGAGTCGTTTCTTTTGATGGTTTATTATGAATTATCCAACCGCATCCCATGCCCGCGGATTGTTACAATATATTCATGATCTGGATCGATCTTCGTCAGACGCTCACGTAATCTGCGCACCAGGGCATCAAAAGCCTGCTCTGAAACTCCTGCAGCCTCATTTTCACCCCAGGTAATATCGATCAGCTCATTGCGCGATATCACCTGCCCAGGACGTTCATATAATGCCTGTAATAAACGAAATTGAGGAGCAGAAAGGGCTGGCACTACTTCCTCATTTTTTACCCACACCCTGCGAGAGCGTACATCCAACTCCAACCGGCCTTTCTCAAGGATCCTGACAACATTTTCAGCATCCATAGGCATGGTTGCGTCAGAACTCAAAAAAGTAAACTTATGCACAATTGCTACTTGAATGGAATCTCCATCCTGTAAAAATTGGGGTTCTATCACCTGTTTGCCGTTACAAAAGGTGCCATTCTTACTGCCAAGGTCTTCAAGCTGCACACCTTTCCTTCCAAAGGTCAACCGTGCATGGTGACGTGACACCTGTCGATCTGCAATGACGATTTGACAATCAGAGTCTCTTCCTATCAGCAGTTCTTTTTTAATAAGCCAACGCTGACCATCCAGATCACCGTTCTGAGCAATAATTACCGGATATTCATTTTCCATAAGCTAGTTTTGCCCTTCCCCTTATAATTGGGCTGTCGATGTATAATATAGCAGAAAAGAGAATATTTGTACACAAATGGGTGAGCGAAACGCCGAAAATCATCGCTGCCCACAAGTAGATTTTCAAGGAACAGGGTGAAAAATGCCGGTCCCATTAAAAACCGGAGAAGTATTACGTGGGCGATATAAGATCATTGGCACCATCGGGCAAGGTGGTATGGGGTGTATCTACCTGGCAGATGATACCCGTCTGGAAGGACGTCAGTGTGCCCTGAAAGAAGTCGAACATGATCGTTCTCTTCCCCCTGACCTGCTGCAAGAAGCCCGCGACCAGTTCTTCCGTGAAGCAACAATCTTAGCCCGGTTGGATCATCCCAATTTACCGAAAGTATCCGATTTCTTTTCTATTGGGGTACGCGATTATCTCGTAATGGATTTTGTACCGGGAAATGACCTTAGGACATTAATTATTGAAACGCGCCAAAAAGGACATTTCCTGCAGGAAGTAGAAGTACTGAATTGGGCTGCCCAGCTTGCAGATGCATTAGAATACCTCCATTCACAAAACCCACCGATTATTCATCGAGACATCAAACCCAGCAACCTTAAGGTAACTCCTTCAGGTGTATTGAAATTGGTAGATTTTGGGTTGGTTAAAGTAATGGCACCAGACGAAGTAACCATTACTGTACTTCAAGGACAGGGAACCGCCCTCTATACACCCATTGAGCAGTATGGTGGAGATAGTACCCATACCGATGCACGCAGTGATATATATGCTTTTGGTGCCACAATATACCATCTACTTACCAACCAACCTCCTCCAGAAGCTCGAACCCGTTTTTTAAACCCTGAAAGCCTTATTGCTCCCCGACAGATTAATCCCCAGCTCAGCGCTAGGGTTGAGCGTGCAATACTATGGGCAATGAATTTACACCCTGATGATCGTCCTGAAAATATTAATCAATTCCGTAAAAGCCTGTTTGGTGATATACCTCTCCCTGTTAGAACATTCGTCAAGAACGGGACAGAAACCACCCGTGAATTATTACGCACAAAACCTGATAGCCTTCTTCTTTGGGCAGTAATGGGTGTCACAGTTTTAACTTTACTTTTAACGATTGTTCGCTAAATCCCCAATAATACATGACGCTTATCAAAGAGAAGAAATAACTACTTCTCCTGTTTTCTCGTTATTGTTTGAAGGAAACGATTACGCCAGATATAACCAACCCCAAAACCCAAGCCACACCCCAACAGCAGAACAAAAAACAATCCAACCCTGCCAAATGGATCTGACCATTTAAGACTGACGGGAATGAATATGATCAAAATCGTGTAGAAAAGCAGCCCTCCCAAAATGGAGCATAATCCCCAACGTAATCCCCAATGAAGAGAGACATATCGCCGCCCCAGGACAAATACGCATCCCCCCACAGCCCAAATGACTAGCATGGAAAGCAGCCAATCCGAAATTCCGGGATTTTTGGTTTCTTCATTCACTGGTGCTTCTGTTGCAGTAGGTGTCGGCGAAGCAACCTCCCCAATTGTTTCTGTGACTATTGGTGTAGGTGCAATAATGGTAATCACAGCGACTGTATCTGAAGTTACATCCAGGGTAAGGATTTCAGAAAGTAAAGCGGGGTCACTGCTGGCTTTGATTTCCATTATTCCCTGAGAAGCAATCCGATACGAAGTACGGGCAATACCATCTTGAGTAACAGTATTTACCTGTTGCACTGTTCCAGTTTCTCCACCCACTGTGATCGTAAATGTAACTACTGTTCCATCCGGTACAGGATTATTGTTATTATCGAAAATCACACCAGTTCGTATTGGCAGGGTATCACCTACTTTGAACTTTGGCACGGGCGTTGGAAAAGGAGTAACATCAGGTTCAATTGGACTACTGGTCGGAGTTGTCTCAGTTGGTTGATCTAGAAAGAGCGGAATAATCTGGTCAGGGTTTGGAGCAGTAACACTGATCAAATCATATCCAATTGCAGGAACGGAAACTGGCAGGTTTCCCATAGGGGCAATTTCCTGGAAGAGAACTCTGGCAGCTACATCAATCGCCTGTGGGATCTTGCTATATAAAGCATAATAAGCGGTTAACTTTGATATATCCGTTGCATCAAGATAAATAGGGGCATTGAACTCAAACACGATCACTTTTTTGTCTTTAAGTAGATCAGGGCGTTCCGAAAGCAATCGTTTTAAAGCAGAAGATACTTCCCTTGAAGAATCGGTTGACAGCATGGAAAAGATCACCCAGTTGGACAAAGACAATTCTTCCTCTAACATAGGAGGTTCTTCAGGGCTATTCAAAAGGTAGTTCAGATCTGCGAAAGAATATGCACTCATATAATTCCGGTAGATCTGACCACCTGCCTGTGTTCCATACAACCTGTCAACAGCATTCATCAGACTGTTCACAGACAATGAAGTCTGTTCTTCACAAGTAGAGCATTGTTTTCCTGTTACAACATCTGTAATGAATAATAACCGTTCACCAGTCGAAGGGGGTTCTGGAAGAACATCTGGCAACTGGTTGATATCCGGACTTACCAGGGTCAATGCATTTCTTTCGACATCAAAACTTACCTGGCTGGATGTCCCTATACTGGTTAATCCTTCTTCTCCGGGAAGTACATTTTCCAAAGTAAATTGATTCTGGTAGATCTTATATTTCAAAGTCAGAATACGCTGAACGGATTCGTCCACCCTCTGCATGAAGGCTGGATCTTCTTGATATTTTTGAGTGAAGAATTCAAGTGTTTTAATGATGGTGGTATATTGATCGGGATCACCTGTTGCGATAAAGTTATTAACATAAAGTAAATCATTCCCCGCTAGAAATGCATTACGGGCGACCTGTCGTGCATCAAAAGTTTGTCCGGTTGGGTCATAGAAACGGCGCACTGCTTGGCTGCCCAGATCATCGCTGACAACCACTCCACCATTCGCTCTCCAAGAAGAAAAAGCATCCAGAGAAAACAATTGATCCATAGCGTCACGATCAAAGCTTACAGGGCGGGTTGTTGCTCGAATATTCCCTTGAAATCCCTGATACCGGATATGAGAAACCAGCAAGCCATCGGTGGTCATGGTAGTATCGGCTGCATTCCCAGTAACAGCAAAAAATGGTGCAAGCTCGATCTGTTTTAATTGCTCAAGGCTTTTTCGAACAGTAGCAACTTCTTCATCTGGGGGGCGATCAGAACCTCCCCTGCCCGGAAAATATTTTGCGATCACCGCCATCCGATTGCTAGAACCTTCATGTACTCCCTGGATGTATGCAGCACCTAACTCACCCACCCAGAATGGGTCTCCACCAAAAGTACGGGTTCCCAGGTCTTTTCCCGCTTCCGTCTGCAGCACTTCCAAAACATCTAGTGAAGGACCTAATAAGAAATTAAATCCCAGGGCATTTAATTCATTCCCTAAAACCGAGCCAACCCGTTTTGCCAGGCTGGTATCCCAGGTAGCACCAATCGCCATCTCATTGGGAAGAGGGGTCATCCCATTGATGATCTGGTCATAAGGAGAGAGATCTCCTTCCTGCGAAATGCTAATGAACAATGGAATGTATTGTGGTGTGAACTGCTCATTAGTGTATGGGTCGGTTTGTGTAGTCTGTGAAGCATCCCACTCCAACTGTTGAATACCAGTGGTCAGGGCATAAGCTTTTGCCAGTGTTTCTGTTGAACCAACAAAATTATCATTTTCAGATTTTAAAACGACTCCCCCAATATGGTATTTGCCGATTAGATCCTTCAATATAGCGGTGTCAGATGAGCTTCCTTGAAATGTAATCAGAAATAGCTGCCCTACTTCTTCTTCTGGCGTCATCTTTGCCAGCATTTGAGAAGCCAGGACAGATGGGTCAGCTTGCTGTAAAGGGTGTGCAAATACAGGTGCAACCGGGCTGCTTATTGTCATGAGCAGAACAATGATCAGCACAGCAGTTGACACAAACTGGCATTTCACTACTAACCCCTCAATTTAAGTGCAATATCAGGAAAATCAGTAAAGATACCCTGCACACCAAGATCGAAAAGGCGTTTTATTTCTTCAGGTTCATTAACCGTCCAGACGTGTACTCGACGATTCCTGTTTTTCTCCCTCTTCATCATTCCAGGATTTACATCTGAAAAATAAGGGTGGATCAATTCAGGTGAGATCCATTTACCAGCAAAACTGCGCGATACGAATCCTTCTTTACCAGGCAGGCAAAGGATCGCAGCAGGGATATTTGGTTTCAACTTGCGTGCTCGTAAAAGATTACTGGGCAAGAATGAAGAAAAAATCACCCTCTCATTCATGGAATACTGGTCGATCAATTCAATCACCTTGTCGACCAATCCATCTCCAGATGTCTGATAGTTAGTCAGTTCAATATTGATAAAAATCTTCTGACCAACAGCTTCAAACACTTCTGCCAGAGTCGGTACTCTCTCACCAGCGAATTTTTCATCGAAGTGGCTGCCAGTATCCATTTGCTGCAATTGTTGAGCGGTAAAAGTACGTAGATTGCCACTTTGGTTTGTAGTACGGTCTACTGTCTGGTCATGCATTACCATAACAACGCCATCAGAAGATAGCTTGGTATCCAATTCAATAGCGTCAGCACCCATTGAAACTGCCATTTCAAAAGCAGCAATGGTATTTTCAGGTGCATATCCAGAAGCACCACGATGAGCAAAAATGATCGGTTTGGTAAATGAATGTAAAAAGTTCATAGGTCAACAAAATAGGCTTCAGCGGATCGATCCAACATTTCCTGCGTCATGGCAGGTTCAACACCAAGATAATGTGCAATATCCAGTAATTGGTCGCAAAGATCTCGTGGGTGAGAAGCGCGTAATTTCCGATTTCGTTTTACATACCATTCTTGTAACAGGTATGCCAACCCAGGTTCGTTATACGGTATCCCTTTTTGAGAAGCAACCCTTTTGAATATCTCACGATATTCATCATAACTGGGATCTCCAATTTCAACTTTATGGCGAAGCCGTCGTAAGAACGCCTCATCCACCAGGTCTTTGGGTGGAAGATTGGTGGAAAAGATCACTAAAACGTCAAAAGGTACTTCGATCTTTCTCCCTGTATGCAGAGATAAATAATCGATCCGGTTTTCGAGTGGCACAATCCAACGGTTAAGCAGATCGCGCGGTCGAACCTGCTGTCTGCCAAAATCATCGATCAGGAGAATACCGCCGTTTGCCTTCACCTGGAAGGGAGCTTCATAGTACTTGCGTACGTCATCAAAAACCAGGTCAAGACCTGTTAAAGTTAGCTCGCCTCCAGTAACAATAAACGGTCGTTTGATCTTTACCCAACGCGGGTCTCTGCGGGCTCCTGTCCGCAATCCACCACTTCCAGGTGGTGGTGCCTCGTCCTCTGGAGAAAGCTGGTGATTGACCGAGTCATATAACTTGATCACCTGGCCATCGACAAATAATGCATAGGGAATATACATCGCCTGTGACAGCACCATACTGCCAATCGCGCGCGCTACACTTGTTTTTCCGTCACCGGGAGGCCCATAAAGAAATATAGAAGTTCCCGAATTCACCGCTGGCCCAAGCCTATGAAATGTTTTTTCATTCAATGTAAGCTGAGACAATACCTGTTTCATGACCTTTGCAGAGACCAGAGTGCGAGAACGACTTTGCTTTTGGCAGGAAATTATATAGTCTGACAATGGAACCGGAGCTGGACCGGCATACTGGCTTCGCTCCAGTGCTTCGCGCGCTCTGGCAATCCCTGATCCAGTAATGGCGTAAGTGTACGCGCCTTCACCCAACCCCATCTGCGATGACCGTACTTCGACTTGTTTTTCTCTTTTTAGAGCCTCCATCACCTGATCGACCACACCGGCAAAAGGCAAAGTGATCAACTCGGCAACTTTAAAGCCGCTCATATATCCTTGAAAATACATCACTTTCAATACCAGGTCTTGCAACCAAAGCAATGACAAACCGGTATCTTCGATTTTATTGATAGGTGGTGGAATAAAAGCTGAAGATTGTGCAGTCGGCGCAGATGAAGAAGCAGGAGGCTTGGCGGGCATACTGGTCATATCTCTTCCCTCACACTGAATTTGTTTGATGTAGATTATAGCACACACCATTCTTGTGCCGCTTGCGCTGGTATTTATGCTCTTTTATAATTATTCTAATGAAAATTAGTGTGATCATTCCAGTATTTAATGAAGATTCCACCATATCTACGATTGTTGAACGCGTAAAAGCAACCAGAATTCCTGGTGAAATTTTGATTGTCGATGATGGGTCAACAGATAACACCCGCACATTGCTTTCAGAGATGGACGGTAAGGAAAATGTCCGTGTGATCCTGCATGAAAAAAATCTGGGTAAGGGCAGCGCAGTTCGTACTGGTATCGATCACGTAACAGGTGATGTGATCATCATTCAAGACGCTGACCTGGAATATGATCCCAGGGAATATAGCAATCTCTTAAAACCGATTATTGAAGGTTTGGCAGATGTAGTTTATGGTTCAAGGTTTTTAGGTGCAGCCAGGCGACCCATCCTTTTTTGGAACATGGTTGCCAATAAGCTGTTGACTTTCGTAACGAACATCCTGTTTAACAACATACTCAGTGATATGGAAACAGGTTACAAGGTATTTCGTAAAGAAGTCGTTCAAGGAATGCCACTACATGCCAGGCGTTTCGATTTTGAACCTGAGTTCACAGCTAAGATTCTTAAACGGAAAGTCCGGATCGTGGAAGTTCCTATTGCTTTTTTTCCGCGCGATTACAGTCAGGGGAAGAAAATTAAAACAAAAGACGCGTTTGAAGCAATGTGGACTTTGATCAAATACCGGTTTGTTGATTAATGATCAACGCGATCTTTCTTTCCATTCAGCCGAAGTTGAACTAATACCACCCCGACAGCAGCAAATGCCATTCCTACCCATTGCTGGGGAGACAATTTCTCACCAAGAATAAAGAAAGCCAAAAGAGCGATTTGTATCAGCATGGTGCTGTTGATCAGGCTTGATTCCATAGCAGTGATTGTCCTCAGTGTGTAATTCCACAAGTTGAACGCAATTGCAGTATTCAGGATCGCCAGCCAAAGGATAATTCCCCAACCCTTCAAGGAGATTACTGGAATACCCTGGGAAATTGCACCGGTTACCAACAGCAGAATTGACCCTATACCCATACTGATGGTTGTAACCACCATTACAGGAATCTTTTTCGTGCGGTTGATCCCCCTACCCAAGATTGAGGAAAAAGCATTGGAAAACACACCAATCAACACAGCCACAATACCTGCGACCTGTGCATTTTCGAAAGCAGAAGGAAAAAAGTATAACCCGACACCAGTGAGATTGATCGCCATGCCAATCCATTGCAACTTCGAAGGTGTCTCATGTAACATTATCACTCCCAACATCGAGACCATCAATGGTGTCATGTTCAATAATAAACTGACCGTCATAGCAGGCAAGACTTTAAGTCCCAGGAATTGAGCACCCTGCGAAACTGCATACCATAACACCCCCAACAAAATGAGACCCGACCAATCCCGTTTGTTGAGGTTCCGAATACATTCACAATTCTCTCTTTTCAATAAAAATGGAAGTAGGCAGAGGGTTGCCACCCCATAACGAAGCCCTGCAAAAGAAATTGCCGGGATGTCTTCCAAACCAAATTTAATGAGCACCCAGGAAGTGGACCAGAGGAATGCGACAAATAATCCGAGACAAATTGCGATGACTCTATTCGACGGCCTGGGTTTCATGATCCTATTCCTTTGAATTATTTTGTGATGACCGAATGTCTCGAATATTCAGTTGTGTTTGTTCGATACCTTTATAGGAATTTTTTTCAAAGGTGTAAGAAATATCTACAAATTTGGGGAGGGTTTCTTTTAAATGTCCCTGACGAAAAGCAATAGCGTCATAAACAACCCCACCTGCTTTCAATTTTAACTTCAAATGCCGCCCTTCGCCTACTGGCCAAAATTGCATAACCTGTACATTGTATGAACAAAAGACCGCTTCAGGATTTGTTTGTCCAGTCGGTTCCAGTTTGTTTAAGGCATCAAAAATCTCTGCTGGTCTGACTTTTTCAAGCTGGATTTCCTGATCGATGATCAATTCGGGATTCAATTCCATTTCCCCCAGTTCTCTCTTCGCAATACTTTCCAGACGTTCGCGGAATGAAAGCTCATTTTCTGGCAGTAAAGTAAAACCTGCAGCCATGGCATGCCCACCGTGATGCTCGAATAAATCGGTACATTCATCTAAAGCTTTAGTGATGTGAAATTCTGGTATAGAACGACATGATGCACGAATTTGACCTTCTTCGATTTGACCCACTATCGCGGGGCGGTAATATTTTTCGACCAGTTTGGATGCCACCAATCCGACAATCCCTTTATTGAATTCCGGATTAAACGCAATGATGATATCAGCTTCGGGTTTTTCAGCCAGCAGAAATTCAGCTTTTTCAACATGTTCGCGGGTTTGTTCCTGCCGTCTCCTGTTCAGGTCATCCAACTGCTGAGCAAGTTTTCCTGTCACATTAATGTCATCTGACATTAACAGGTCATAAGCCATCTGAGCAGTTTCTAACCTGCCAGAAGCGTTCAAACGCGGACCGATTCCAAAACCAATATCGTGTGCATTAAGTTTTTCGATCGAAATTCCTGCCACATTTGCCAGAGAACGCAATCCCAGGCGCTTCCCAAAATGCAACTCGTTTAATCCTGCTTTCACAAGAGTACGATTCTCACCAGTGAGTGGAACAATATCAGCCACTGTCCCTACAGCCACCAGATCGTAGAAGTCTTCAACCCTTTTTATTGCAGGGGGCTGCTTTTTGTAAAGCGCTTCGCAAAGTTTAAAAGCCAGCCCTACCCCAGCCAGATTCTTTTCAGGATAAAGATCTCCTTCTTGTTTTGGACAGATCACTGCCAGCGCTTCAGGTACCTTTTCACGCGGTTCGTGATGGTCAGTAATGATTAGATCTTTTCCCAATCCATTCCAGAAATCCACTTCCGGCCAGGAGCGAATGCCGCAATCTACTGTAATGAGTAAGTCCACTCCTTCATCAAATAATTTCTGGAGGGGTTCTTTACTTAATCCATATCCTTCTTCAAACCGGTTAGGAATGAATCCCCGGACTCTGGCATCCATAGCTTGCAAGGCCTGAACCAATAGCGCTGTTGCGGTAACTCCATCAACATCATAATCGCCATATACTGCAATGAATTCCTGCTTTTCCAATGCCTGGAGGATCCGGGCAATTGCTTTCTCCATTCCCATCAATAGAAAAGGATCATGGATACTGCCCTGTTTGTTTATGTAGATTTCTGCATCTTCCTGTGAATGAATACCGCGGTTATACAGCAATTGTTGCAGTATCTCCGGATAACCTGCAAGCTTTGATTTGATTTCGTCAGGTATGGAGGTTCTTACCACCCACTTTTTTTGTGGTGGAACATGATTATTCAAATGTACTCTCCCCAAAAATCGTTATTGTATATAAATCCGTGGTAAACGAGCAGACATACCACACACCACCTCATACGGGATGGTTCCCCATTCTTTTGCCAGTTCTTCTGCCCGAATCCGTTGTTTTCCCTGGCTGCCGATCAACACCACTTCATCACCAATTTTTGCCTCGGGAATTTCATCAAGAAGGACCATACATTGATCCATGCAAACCGCACCTAATACGGGGGCTTTCTTCCCGTGGATTAATGCATGCCCACCAAAGGTTCTACGAAAGCCATCAGCATATCCAACACCTACCACACCAATCCTCTCTTCCTTCGGTGTGAAATAGTAATGACCATAACTGATACCATGACCTGCAGGTAGCATCTTTACGGATGTCAATCGTGACTTAAAAGCAAGTGCAGGTTGAAAATCTGCCGGTAATGGAGTTGATGGAGAGGGATCCATTCCATAAATAGAGATACCAGTTCGTACCAGATTAAATCTTGCATCCGGATAATTAAGTGTCCCCGCTGAATTACTGGCATGTACTAGAGATGGCTGTATCCCACTCTTTCGGAGATCAGAAAGGATCTGATTGAACCGTACGATTTGATCAGAGGTAGTATCGACATCAGGCTCATCTGCCCGTGCAAAGTGTGTGAATACTCCTTCCAATGTCAGGTGAGGAAATTCCATCACTTTTCTGGCAAAATCGACACAACCTTGTAGATGAAATCCCAATCTACCCATGCCAGTATCAAATTTCAGGTGGATTTTGGCACTGCCACCAGCTTTCCCTGCCTTTTCCGAATACATGGCAGCTGTATCTACATCATAAACCGCCAGGGTTATATTTCGTTTAACAGCTTCTGCTACCATATCAGGTGGAGTGTAACCCATTACCAAAACCCTGGCATTTGGTGCTGCTTCCAAGACCTGGATCGCTTCTTCTACACGAGCCACACCAAACCAGGTGACTCCTGCTCCAAATGCAGTTTTCACAACCTCTGGCATTCCATGTCCATAGGCATTTGCTTTCACAATTGCCATAACCTGCTTGCCTGTCATTTTCTGCAACAGGTGAATGTTGTTCTGAATTGCCCCTAGATCAATTTCTAGCCAACTGGTACAAATTGAAGATTCCATGAGCGCAAGTATAAACGCGCAGCCACCATCAAGCAAGAGGCATTTTCAGATATAATCATTCACAATGAACACCCATGCCCTGATTACTTTGATCATTACAATAATTTTTGCCGTTCTCATCATCAGCGATAAATTTCGACCTGATCTCTTGGCTATGGTAGTTATGGTTATCCTGGGTTTGGTGGGATTAGTGAAGCCAGATGAGATTTTTTCAGGCTTCAGTAGTTCACCAGTTATGACATTGATTGGGATATTCATTATCTCTGAAGGGTTGCATCTGACGGGAATCTCTGCATGGATAAGCAGAATTCTTTTCCAATTGGGCAGAAATTCGGAAAGGATGACCATTCTATGGGTAACGCTTATTTCTGCAAGTCTCTCCCTGTTCATGAATAATGTTGCAGCAGTCGGAATTTTGCTTCCTTCTGTCAGGTCTCTCTCACGAAAAACCCAGATTGCGCCTGGTAAATTGCTCATTCCTTTAAGCTACGGCACCCTTCTGGGTGGGATGGCTACATTATTCACAACATCCAATATTATCGCCAGCGGAGCATTACGAGTTGCGGGTTATCAGGAATTTAAGCTGCTTGATTTTCTTCCTATTGGAATACCAGTTGTTCTGGCTGGAGCTATTTATCTGATAACTTTTGGCAGAAACCTTCTAACCGGCACCCCGACTGCAACACAACCCCTTGTCGAGAATAATGACCTGTTGCTTACAGAAAATGAAGGACGCACAATAGAAAATCCTAAAAAAACTATTATTGCGATCATTATTACCCTGCTAACTTTGGTAGTCACTGCAACTAATCTGGCATCTGTTGCGCTGGGAGTCATGGCTGGTGCAACTCTTATGATGATCACCGGTTGTATCAAGCCGTCAGAAGCATTTCAGGCAATTGAATGGAAAATCATTTTTCTCATTGCCGGTATATGGCCGCTTTCCATAGCTATTCGTACCAGTGGATTGGCAGATTTTCTCATCAATTCCATTGGCTTTCAAAACCTGCATCTTTCTCCTCTTTGGATAGCAGCAATCTTGATCTTCATTGCCCTGATATTTACACAATTCATGAGTAGTCAGGTATCTGCTCTGGTATTGATCCCGATTATATTTTCTGTTTCCGCTCAAACTGGTGCTGATATACGTGGAATGGCGATGGCGGTTGCATTAGGTTGCTCATTGGGGTTCCTTACCCCTTATGGCCACCCCGTCAATCTCATGGTGATGAAACCAGGAGGGTATCGTTTTAAGGATTTTGTTCGCGTTGGTGCACCTCTGACAATGATCACAATAGCAGTTATTTTAGTTGGTTTAGCACTCTTCTGGAATCTGGCATAATAAATATTTATAATGAAATCTATGTTTACTTTCGAACTACTTGCACAAGACGGAAATGCTCGCGCGGGTGTTTTTCACACCCCGCATGGAGATATCCCAACCCCAATATTTGCCCCGGTAGGCACCCAGGCAACGGTTAAAGCTCTTACCCCTGCACAAGTGAAAGATACTGGTGCCTCATTGGTGCTGGCAAATACATACCACCTGTTCTTGCGCCCAGGTGCTGAACTGATGGCAGAGATGGGTGGGCTGCATCAATTCATGCAATGGCCACAGCCCATTCTTACCGATTCTGGCGGCTTTCAAGTCTTTTCTCTAGCAGAAACACGTAAGATCGATGATGATGGCGTTACCTTCAAAAGTCATATCGATGGTTCGATGCAGCGCCTGACGCCAGAAAAATCTATCGAGGTCCAAGAATTGTTGGGGGCAGATATCATCATGGCATTTGATGAATGTGCTTCTCCTTATGACCGGGAGAATATTACCAAAGCCATGAATCACACTCACCGCTGGGCTGAACGATGCTTAAAAGCACATGACCGGCTCGATCAAGCACTCTTTGGCATCGTTCAGGGAGGTGTATTTCCCGAACTTCGTCAACAGTCAGCGGAATTTATTGCATCTCTGGGTTTTCCAGGTCATGCAATTGGCGGACTTTCTGTCGGTGAAACCAAGGCTGAAATGGCAGCCATGATCGAGGTGGTGAATGCCGTTCTTCCTTTAGACAAGCCGCGTTACCTCATGGGTGTTGGCGCCCCGGAAGACCTGGTGGAAGGGATACAGCGTGGGATTGACATATTCGATTGTGTGCTTCCCACGCGCCTTGCACGCCATCAGGCAGCCATGACACTTACGGGACGGATGAATATGCTGAACGCAATCTATACGCATGATCCTCAACCTATTGATTCAACCTGTCCTTGTTATACGTGCCAGGGTTTCAGCCGTGCATACATCCGGCACCTGATCGTATCCCGCGAAATGTTGGCTTCTACATTGCTTTCCATTCACAACATTACCACCCTGTTAAGACTCGTTCGATCCGCCCGTCAGGCTATCATGGAACATCGGTATCAGCAATTTGCATTAGAATTCTACGAAAAATATAAACCATTTAATCATTCGCCGGAGATCATTCAATGACATTCTTACAATCAATCATTTTGGGTGTTGTTCAAGGCATCACAGAATTTTTACCCATATCAAGCTCTGCGCATCTTGCCCTTATTCCTTTCTTTTTCAATTGGAATTTAGACGAACAGGTTGTTTTTCCTTTTGATGTTCTTGTACAGTTAGGTACACTACTGGCAGTAATTGTTTACTTCTGGAAAGACATCTGGCAGATACTGGCAGGATGCTGGAAAGCTCTGCTTTCTCGCAACCTGAAGGATAACGAGCCTGCGCGTCTTGGGCTTCTGGTAGTTCTGGCAACCATTCCCGCTGGTGTTTTCGGCTTGTTGGTCAAAGACCAGGTAGAAGCAGCATTCCACTCCGCGTTAGCGGTTGGCATCTTTTTACTTGTCACTGCTCTGCTATTATTTCTGGCAGAATGGTTTGGAAAACGCATCCGAAGTCTTTCCAAATTAAGCTGGCTGGATGCGATCCTCATTGGTTTGGCACAGGCATTGTCGATATTCCCCGGTGTTTCCCGTTCTGGATCCACCATCTCTGCTGGCATGCTGCGTAATATCGAACGCCCTGCTGCTGCCAGGTTTTCATTCCTCATGTCTATTCCAATTTTCGTCGCTGCGGGGGTTTCAAGCATCGAAGACCTGATAGCAATCCCCAATTTTTCGAGTTTTCTACCTGTCATTGCAGTTGGTTTTATTGCCGCCGCGGTGGTGGGATACCTTTCCATCCATTGGCTTTTATCTTTCTTGAACAAACACTCTTTCAAGGGTTTTGCCATTTACTGCGTGGTTCTTGGACTACTTGCCATAGGAGTATATGCAATTCACTAGAAGGCTGTTTCTCCTTCTCTTGGTTATTTTCTTGGCTGGGTGCAGTACCCCTACACCCAGCCCTCAACCCACACAAACGATCTGGAGTGTGCAGATCACCCCAGCTCTCGGTTGGATGAAGCCTATCATCCATAAATGTACACTGCAGGATTCAACAACAGGAGTATTTCTACAGGAAATTGCCCCTTCGGATGTCGATTTTCAGAAATCCGATGTGACATTCACCTGGGGAAAAACACCTGATGAAATTCTGACAGTGTATGAACTTGGGAAAGATTCTTTATCCATCATTGTCAATCCTGAAAACGAACAATCCAGCCTTACTTTGGAGCAGCTTACCGCCATTTTGAATGGTGAAATAACGCAATGGAAACAGGTTGGCTCTTCCATCTCTGGGGATATTGCCTGGTGGATGGTTCCTTCTGGTGACGAAGGGCTGGATATTCTAGTAATAGCAACTGGGGTTCAACCGTTGCGTAACCCTTTTGCCTGGATTGCACCAGATGCAGAAGCAGTGCGGCAAGCTGTTGCAGAAAATCCTTCCGCAATGGGTTTCATTCCTACTCGATGGCTGAATGAAAATGTGAAAAGTATTTCCCTGGATGGAATAGAAGAAACAACACTTACTAAACCAATTCTGGCAATCACCCGCCAACAGCCTGAACCGCAACTGACCAATTTTCTTCAATGCCTGCAGTCTGAAATCGAAAAGTAGGATGGAAATATTGTAGAAAACATCTTGATAATTCTGTAAGGTGATTCTTCTCTTGACGTTGAAATATCATGATGATATAAATGCGTTCAATATGTACCAGTATCAACACACTACTACTCAAACTACTACTATTTCCTCACGAATTCCCTGTGGGGTTTTGGTGTTTGGGTAGAAATAATACCAGATCATCAGACCGTAAGCGCTCCACAGGAATGTGGAGCGCTTTTTATTTTATTTGCATGGGAGATGGAATGAACATGGATCGTAAACCTCAAAAAACTTTGGTAATGAAATTTGGCGGGACCTCCGTAGGATCGGCGCAGGCAATTTCACAAGCGGTTGATATCATTCAAAACGCAAAGGCAGATTGGGACAGGGTAGTAGTGGTCACCTCTGCAATGGCTGGTGTAACAAACACTCTAATTGATTGCGCGATGAATGCCGCAAAGGGAAATTTGCAACCACTTTTAATTGCAGAACGAGCTTTAAAAGAAAATCACGATGCAGTTGCCCAGGAGTTGATCACTGATCCTGATAGGCTGAATGCCATCAAGAAAGGAATCGCTGAATTATCTGACACCTTTAGCGATCTATGCAGCGCGATCCATGTGATAGGAGAAGCCAGTCCACGTGCTCTCGATGCAGTAGCTTCGTTGGGAGAAAGATGGAGTGCCCCCATATTAGCTGCCATCTGCCAGGAAAAAGGAATATCCGCACAATTCGTTGAATCAACCAACCTGATCGTGACGAATAATAACTTTCAGAATGCCCATCCAGATTTTGAAGCTTCCAAAAAAGCCATCCATACAATTCTCAATCCATTCCTTGACGAAGGAATTGTGCCAATTGTCACAGGTTTCATCGGTGCCACCCGTGATGGCGTAATAACCACCCTCGGAAGAGGTGGCAGTGATTATTCAGCATCCATTTTGGGAGCGCTCCTTCCTGCTGACGATATCTGGATCTGGACAGACGTAGATGGTGTAATGACGGCAGATCCGCACATTGTTCCAGATGCCCATACCATCCCAGAGATCAGCTATGAGGAGATCGCTGAACTGGCTTATTATGGCGCAAAAGTACTGCACCCCAAAGCAGTTCGCCCTGTGATTGAGGCAGGAATCGGATTGAGGATATGCAATACCTTCAATCCTTCCAATCCTGGTACTCGACTGACCATCAACCATAATGGTCAAGTCACGAAAATGGATAAAGTGATCAAGGCGGTCACTGCCATCCGTAAACAGCGTTTGGTAACCGTCGAAGGGCGCGGTATGCTGGGCGTTCCTGGTGTCGCTGCTCGAACTTTTGGCGCCGTAGCTTCTACTGGCACGAGTGTCCCCCTGATCACGCAGGCTTCTTCAGAGCAGTCCATTTGTTTTGCTGTGCCTGGTGAGACTTCTGAAGCAGTCCTTCAGGCGATCAAGAAAACGTTCGCTCTGGAACTGGTCAACCGTGATATTGACCGCGTTTGGGCAACGGATGATGTTTCAATTATCACAGTAGTGGGTGCTGGCACACATGACACCCCTGGTGTGGCTGGATTGATCTTTCACAAACTTGGTGAGTACAAAATCAATGTGCTGGCAATTGCTCATGGTTCATCGGATGTTTCCATCAGCCTTGTGGTGGCGAGCAAAGACGATGAACAGGCAGTCAGAGCACTTCACGAATTAATTGTCTGGTAAGAAAGGATAAACAAAATGTCTCCTTCTATTCCTGTTGCTGTGATTGGAGCCACTGGTTCAGTGGGTCAACGTTTCGTTTCATTATTGGATAATCATTCCTGGTTCAAGGTAGTCGGATTGGCTGCCTCAGGTAAGTCGGAAGGAAAATCGTACGCTCAAGCCTGCCGGTGGATAATACCCGATGCCATGCCCGCTTGGGCCGCTGAAATGAAGTTACTTCCTTCCATTCCTGACGCTCTACAGAATGCCCGGATCATCTTTTCTGCATTGCCAGCGGATGAAGCAAAAATCCTCGAACCGGAATTTGCCAGGGCTGGTTTTGCTGTCTGTTCAAATGCATCTGCCTACCGCCGGGAAGAGGATGTACCTTTGTTACTTCCAGAGGTGAACGCTGAACATATCCATCTTGTGAAATCCCAAAGAGAAAAAAGAGGATGGAAAGGCTGCATTCTTACCAACCCAAACTGCACCAGCACCGGCCTGACAGTTGCTCTGAAAGCCCTTGATGACACTTTTGGTTTGGAACGAGCATTTGTGGTATCGATGCAGGCTTTGTCTGGAGCCGGGTATCCGGGGGTTCCTTCAATGAATGTCATTGACAATGTAATACCATTTATTGGTGGTGAAGAAGAAAAAGTAGAATGGGAACCTCGAAAAATGCTTGGGAAATTTTCTCCTCAAGGGATTAAATTCTCCTCGTTGAGGCTTTCTGCTCATACCAACCGTGTAGCTGTCACAGATGGTCATATAGTATGTGTCAGTGTAGATTTAAAAAAGAGCTCCACGGTTGATGAAGCAATAGAAGCTCTTCGCTCTTACCAGGCACCATTCTCAGCCAGACAGCTTCCCTCTACACCCCAACCTGTGATAGTAGTCAGCGAACAAAGTGACAGACCCCAACCCCGCCTGGATCGCATGATCGGAAAAGGCATGACCACTGTTGTCGGGCGCGTACGAACCGACCCGCTATTCAGCTTGAAATTTGTGGTTCTCTCTCACAACACCATTCGAGGTGCAGCCGGAGGTTCAATTTATAATGCCGAACTGCTGGTCAATGAAGGGTTGCTATAACCTGTAAATTTTTTCACAATGTATATGCATGGAGAATTAACGCATAGTCTGAATAAAAAAATTTATCCATCAGAAAAGTAGCTTCTCTGGAAGTGTTTCACACTATTCCTAAATATCCCGCTTATAAGGGAGGTTTTAAGAGATGGGAGGTTCCTTTCTACATCATCCAGATATTTCGTAAGAACCAGATCACTGAAGTTAAAAATGGGCCGAATTGCTCCCGGTGAACACAATGCCCTGCATTTGCGAAATGCACAACCTTGCTATTCTTCCAATAACTCAATGCTTCTGCTGCCAATTCCGGTGTAATGATTCCCCCCTTGTCATGATCCGCATATACCAGCAATACAGGGCAGGTTATCTTCGCAGCTACCTGCCGCCAGTCTGGCCAGGGTTCGTTGATCCCGGCTGCGGTGTTGGGGCTGACCTGTTGTTTGGAGATCGCCCAGGGTTCTCGTTCACATTCATCCCAGGTAGGATTTTCGAAAGCACAGAACAACATCAATTGTTCAATACTGGATGCATGCCTTGCTTCGATACCCTTCCGTTGATTTTCGATCCGCAATTCCATATCCTTTCCAACAGGCAGAATATCCTTTTCAAACCACGGAGGGTCAATGAGAACAACTGCATCTACAATGTCAGGGTATATTGCCGCAGTAACTGCTGCGATTTCTGCCCCCAATGAATGCCCAATCAATACTGGTTTTTCCACTTGAAGCTGAGATATCAGGCTAGAAACATCACCCGCCTGTAATTCAGGGGTATACCCGCTGATCGGTGCATCACTCAGACCATGCCCACGCTCATCCATCATGATGATGTCAAATCTGTCTTTCAAGCTTTCGACCAGACGTGGCCAACACAATCCATTATCGGTAAAGCCATGCAAAAGAATGATGGTTTTCTTACCGCTACCTACCCGATAATAATGGATCTTCTGACTTCCATTGCTGATAAATGCGTCTTGCATAAACACCTGCCTTGTTCTGTAGTCTATAAGATTTCAGGCATGGTAAGAAGATGGAATGCCAGTGTGTCCAGATCTTTAGAGGTTCTTGAAGTAGTCCACAACTGGTTGATCTTTTCTCCAAAATATTTGAGCATCATGGGATCGTCTGCAAAGTATTCTTCTGGTGTGATCCCCTGTTCATAAATCTCGCGTACAGCAAGTTTCTCATATGCCTTATGGACATATTCGTAAATGGTATAAGGACTTCGGTTGAGTTCATGAGCCAGGTTACTTCGAGGAAGGTTAAATAAAATAGCAAGTCTGGCGATTTCTGTTTCTTGCGGTGTCAATCCAAACACCTCCATTTTGCCCTGTAGCAATACCGGACTTCCATCTGGAGGCAACCAGTTGTTATCGGTAGCATATTCCACACCGGGTGTCACTACCCACGTCCCGCTGGCAGCCAAAGTGACTGCCCAGGAAAGCGAGTACCCAATTTCACCTTTGAGAATATACCCGCGAAAAAGTGGCTGGATGATTTGTGTGGTAAGTAACTTTTGTGCACGTGTTCCAACACAGAGTATCCCAGGTTTATGTGGTGCATTTTCTAGTTCTTTTTTTACATCACGCACCCACTCAAGATGATCTGGATGTTCCGTATCCATCAGGATCAAGTCAATCGGGGATTCATTCAGCGCAGATTTCAACTGACCCATTGAGCCAATTTCAGCAATAACCTGGGTACGCCAGTCGCGGCGCAGTAGCAATGCCATCATATCGCGGGCATATACATCATCTTCCAGAATCAAAATCCGATCTTCATGTGGCATACCATTTCCTTAAAAAATAGCAATAGTTATTTCATTTTGATCATCTACCGTGCTTTTGCCCACAGACGGCAGGCTGCTTCACGAGTATGTGCCTTTAATGTATCCCAATCAGCGCCCAGCACTTCGCCATTACTGACCTTCAATTGACCATTCACCCAGACCGCCTGAACATCCTTTGCGCTACGATACAGGAGCATTTGATCATATAGATTATGTGCTTCGATGGGGGTTGGAACATCATCTTTAATGAGCTGCAGGTCGGCTTTCCAGCCTTTCTCGATCCTGCCAACATTTTGTAGGTTTAAGACTTTTGCCCCACCTTCCGTTGCCATATACCAAACCAGATTAGCGGGCATCACCTGCGGATTCTGCTGGTGTGCCTTATGGATCAAGAAGGCGCCCCGCATTACTTCAAAGAAATCGTCAATATAACCATCCGTTCCCAACCCAACTGTTGCTTTTGCTTTGATCATCTCCGGAATAGGGGCAATCCCGCCACCTACTTCGCAATTTGACAATGGCATGTGGCTGGCGTGAACACCTTTTGTGGCGATGATCTCAATTTCTGCCGGGTTCAACTGCACACATTGTGAAGCCAGGAAACCCTTACCAGCAATCCCCAGCTTGTTGTAATACTCAATGGTGCGCATACCCTGCGTTTTGAGCATATATTCAGGTTCATAGGTGCCTTCAGAAACATGTGCGTGCAATAGCACATCACGCTCTTGAGCCAGAGCAAATGCTTTAAGAATAAATTCTTCTGAACAGGTGAAGGTTGTATGGTGACAGATCAATCCTTGCACCAACCCATTTTCTTTCTTGCAGGCATCTGTAAAATCAGCATTCTCTTTCAAGCCCAGCAACCCGTTTTCCTTGCTCAACCGTTCTGTGGCTTCAAAAGACAGGATTGCCCGTAAGCCCCATTTTTTGACAACTTCAGCTTGCGAGAACAAACAGCCAGGGATCGCATTCGGTGCTTCAGTGCAATCATAGAAAGAAGTTACCCCGCTTTTTAACATATCAGCGCAACGCAAATCGGTAGCTGCATCAATCATAGCAGAATCGAGTGCATTTTCTACCAATGGCCACCAAAACTCTTCCAGGAAAGCCCAAAAATCAGAGGGCGCCTTGGTCATAGGGATGCCATGCGCCAGTACACCATACAAATGACTGTGGGTGTTCACAAATCCGGGAGAAAGGATTTCTCCGGGTGCCAGCCAGGTTTCATCCTTTGGGTAGCGGTCCATCAGAACATATGCGGGAGCAACATCATCGATCACATCATCCACAACCCGCACTCCCCAATGCTGCAAAGGAGGTGCACCAGCACGAGCAATGATCCATTCAGGCAAAATAAGGAAAGACATCAATACCTCTCAATGAAATCTATTATGATGAACGAGATAGTTACCCTCCTATTATACAGAAACTTGAAGAATGGATTGATCAGAATATCAGTCTTTTTCTGTGATTATTCGCAGATGATTAGCTGAATTCCGAATTTTTGACAATTGTAAAAGCTTGATAGCTCATACAGCTTCAGTTGACTCTCTATGACAGCATTGTAGAGGTTTCGCAAGGGGAAATCCGAATGAATTGTTTGCTCAAGATTGCCTCCCTTAAGCCATAGAAAAAATGTCTACCATGAAGACACTAAGAACACGAAAAAAATTTCTTCTCCATTTTCATAAAAATTCGAAAATAGAAGAGGAAAATACTGGTCGAGAATTTTTTGTGGAGGGCTGTGCCATTAACCTGCGATGGGACCTTTGTAATAAATTTCAAGAAGAACTTTATCAGGCGATTCAAACATAACCTGGTAATAGGTCTGATTTGGGACATGGCAAAATTCCGGGCGGTGGCGTGGCGTATCAAATAAAAGCTGAACATTATGCCTGCGCAAATATTCACAGGCGTTATCCACATCCTGCTGGGTATCAGTAATTAAAGCTAGGTGATTCATGCCAGGGCCATCGTAATCATTTTCTACTTCTTTGGCTGGGCAAACAAACCATACGCCGCTTCCCTGACGATCTCTCGCCCCAAATTTTTCAGGCTGATCACGAACAACTTCCCATCCCAGGTATGCAAAAAGGTCTTTGTAGAACTGCATATTTTTCGGATGAATATTTATCACAATATGACCAATTCTGGATTGGCTCATTTTTCCCTCCACTTCATAAGTAAATATATTTATATATTCATTTTTAAGGAAATTGCCATAGTCAGAATTAAATTCTTACCCATCATGAACATCTCTCTTTTTCAGGGATTTCTGATATCAAGGAAAAATCACATCACTCCCTCAAACAGATCTCGTTCGATCTTTCGAGATGTAACTTCGGGATACGCCCTCATATAAGTATCCTTTGAATTGATCAATCGCATGATGAACCCCAATGGTCCGCCAGTCATTTGTTTCCCACCCTGTGATTCGTGGCAGGCAGAAGCCTGGTCACGCAGTTTTATTACTGATGTATAGCGGATCACCGCATGGGTGGGAAAACTTACTCTGGCAATGGCTTCGAGGTTAATATCCTTATTCGTTCCAAATTGTGTTGGGTCCTTGCCAGTTAATTTTAATAACCACACCCCCATTTTTAGAAGACCTTTTGGCATGGTATGGAAATACAACTTTTGCACATGATACCCGGGTAACCCATCTTTACCCGTTTCAGGCTGCTCTGCCAGCTTCATTGCTTCTACCGTGGTATTGTGAATGGCAATATGATCCGGGTGAAAGTATCCTCCCACCGGATCGAATGTCAACACTACCTGCGGTTGGAGCACCCGTATCCAATGAGCGACCTTTTCCGCCACCTGCTCTACCGGTTGGGCTGCTAACGCCTGGGGATGTTGATTATCAGGTGATCCAGGCATCCCTGAATCGCGATAATCCAGAAAATGTACAGCCCGAAGACCCAACACATCCGCTGCGCAGCACAATTCTGACTCTCGCCGTTCGCCCACAGAAGAGAAACCAACCAGATATTTTGGATCCATCTCTCCAACCTCACCGCGGGTGGCACACACCAGATGCACCTCTACACCCTGCCGGGCATACCACGCCAGCGTACCACCCATTCCGAAAGTTTCATCATCCGGATGTGCAAGAACTGCCAGTAATACTTTGGAGTTAGTAGAGGACATCAATTTATCTCTTATAAATATTTACCTATGGTACAAGATGAGCGATCAACCCAGGCGAAGCAATATAGTCAGCAAGAGACGCATAGGGGATAGTCACCTGTTGTGGTCCGGCTGCATAAGCCGCCACCTGGTAAGGATCGAAATAGATCACCAGCCCATCAGGTGTGATTGACCAGCGCGAATAGTTTTCTGGCGTGGGGGTTGCCCCTTCGAGAAATTCGTATACCCCTTTGGCAGTCAGATCATTGATACAGTAGCTGCTGACCGCATTCATCCAATCACTACCCGAAGTAAACAATTGCTCTAATTCCACAACCTGTCGGGTATTCATGTCATAAGTCAAAGTCTTCGAATATGAGAATGGATGCGCGGCTCCGGCAGTATAGGTAAAAAATTCAAAATGAACGCTAACCAGCGAATGATCATTATAGGTGATGGTGACTGCATTATCTAGTGTCGAACGAATATCTGGCATATTAGCAGCTCGCCACTCTTCAATTTCAGCAATCCCATCCAAAAAGTTTTTTTGTTCAACCTCCATCATAGCCTGTACCAGGGTGTTGAAGGGATCTGCATAGGATGCATCCCCATCCATTTTTACCTTCTCGAGCTGAATCGTATATGCTGTGGAATCTGCCGGAGATTCGATGGTTTCATTTACCAGGGTTGCAACGGTTGGAGCAATGACTGTGGCTGTAGCCGTTGCAGCAGGTAGAGTTTCGGTAGGGATCACAATTGTTGCTGTCATATCTGGGATGGAACTGGATACCGAAGATGCCAGGCTTTCTGTGGTGCCTTCAGTCGCTGCAGGCTGCATTGAAACAGCAGTGCAACTACTGAGAATAGTGAGCGATAAAACCCAAAAGAATATGAAAAAACATTTTTTATTTTTCATAAATGTTTCTCAATACTGGCTCATCGAAGGATCCACCTGGCGCACCCAGGCATTGATACCGCCCTGCAGGCTACGTACATTGGTAAACCCTGCCTTCTGCATCAATCCCACAGCAGTTTGTGACCGTACCCCGGTACGGCAAAAGACCACAATGGGTTTGTCATGAGAAATATCCTGTATTTGTGAAGATAACATTTCCAGAGGAATGGCGATGGCACCAGAAAGGCTGGACACCTGGTGTTCCACCGTGTTTCGCACATCGATGAGCAGAATATCTTTCTTCTCTTTCAACAACTCTGATAGCTCTTTTGGTGAAATATTATTCGAAAAACTTTCCTGTTGATTTGTGCGCTGGTAAGGAGCGCCGCAGAATTGCTCATAATCCACCAGGTTTTGAATGGCAGGGTGCTCTCCGCACAACGGGCAGGAGGGATTCTTCTTGAGACAAATTTCTGTGAACCGCATTTCGAGAGCATCGAACAATACCATTCTGTTGATCAGCGGCTCACCAATACCCAGTAGCAGCTTGATCGTTTCGTTGGCTTCCATGCAGCCAACAATACCAGGCAGTATGCCCATCACACCCGCATCCGAACAGGGAGGAAGTAGTTCAGGGGGTGGCGATTCCGGGAAAAGGCAGCGATAGCAGGCGCCTTTGCGGACATCGAAGACACTCACCTGCCCTTCGAACCGGAAGATTGAACCGTACACATACGGTTTATTATGCAACCCGGCATAATCATTCAGCAAATATCTGGTGGTCAGGTTATCCGTCCCGTCCACAATGACATCGAAACTGCCAGCTATTTCATCAATGTTATGAGATGTCAACACAGTATTAAATGGGATCACTTCGATGGTCGGATTTAAATCGCTTAAATGCCTTTTAGCACTTTCAACTTTCGCTACCCCCAGTGTAGAAGTCGTGTGTACTATCTGGCGCTGCAGGTTGGAGATCTCCACTTTATCGTAATCCACCAATCCAAGCCGCCCCACGCCGGCTGCTGCAAGGTAAAGCGAAATCGGTGATCCCAGCCCGCCAGTTCCTACGATCAACGCAGAAGACCGTTTTAATTTTTCCTGACCGGCAAGCCCAACTTCTGGTAGCATCAGGTGCCGTGAATAACGAAAAAGCTCATCTTGAGAAAGGTTCCGGCTCATATTCGCACTCCTGCGCTAAAAATCATACCAAATAATCTGTTCACTGGCAAACCAGCATCGGGTATACTTCATTCTATGAAATATTCAACATTATTCTTTGACCTTGATGACACCCTGTATCCGCCTGGCAGCGGCGTTTGGCAGGCGATCGGTGTACGCATTGACCAATACATCCATGAAGTGATCGGCATACCATCAGAAGAAGCTTTTCCTACCCGCGAAAAACTTTTTAAAACCTATGGCACTACGCTGAGAGGTCTTCACACCCTGTATGGAATTGATGTTCACCAATACCTCGATTTTGTCCATGATATCCCGTTAAAGGATTACCTCGAGTCTGATCCCAAATTACGAGAGATCTTACTCAGCTATCCACACAAAAAGGTGATCTTCACCAACGCTGACCGAGGACACGCACAGCGTACTCTGAAGGTGTTAGGGCTGGAAGATTGTTTTGATGATATTATTGACATCCTCGATGTCTATCCTCATTGCAAACCGGATATCGAAGCTTTTGAGATCGCGTTAAAAAAAGCGGGTGAAACAGATTACCAGCGCTGTATTCTTGTGGATGATTACGATAAGAACCTGTTAGCAGCCAGGGAACTGGGTTTCTACACCATTAAACCCCATTCCTGCACCAACCATACGATCGCCAACGCTTGTATTGCTACGATTACTGATCTACCGGAAGTGCTTGATTCTCTGTTAAGGTAATTTTGATAGCTTTCTCAACATTCTCACAGGAATATAGAGTAAACTTGTCTTTACATTAAAATCGGCGGATAAGGAGTTGACCGATGAAAGCATCTCGCATCATTTTATTTTGTGTAATAGGAATCATTCTGCTTGCTGGTGCATTTTCTGGCGGACTAGTTGTCGGTTGGGTCTTACCAGGTAATCCTGGCACAACCATCACACAGGTGACAGAGAAACCGGTTACAGGAGAAACACCGGTTCAAGAGGGAGAAGCGACCGCAACTCCAGTCAATACAGAAACCCTGTTCTCACCATTCTGGGAAGCCTGGGATCTTGTACATAACTATTACATCGACCAGCCAGTGGATGATACAAAGCTCATGCAGGGAGCCATTCGCGGCATGATGGAAGGGCTGGGTGATGAACATTCATCCTACATGACACCAGAAGAGTACCAAACAGCCAGCGAAGACCTGGCGGGGAAGGAGTATTCCGGTATCGGTGCATGGGTGGATACCACACAGGATTATGTCACTATCATGAGCACCATGCCTGGCAGCCCTGCTGAAGCTGCAGACTTGCGAACGGGTGACCAGGTCATTGCAATCGATGGAAAAGATCAGACTGGCATCCTCGGAGATGTGGCATTAAAAAGCATCCTTGGTGAAGAAGGCACCGCGGTCAAGCTGACCATTTACCGCAAAGCAACCGATGAAACGTTTGATGTCGTCATCACACGTGCCAAGATCACCGTCCCCAGCGCTTCTGCGAAAATGCTGGATAACGGTATTGCTTATGTGGTCGTCTACCAGTTTGGCGATAAAACCACTGCCGAATTACGTGACGGATTAAAGACCGTTATGGCGCAAAAACCTGTTGGCATGGTTCTGGATTTGCGAGGCAATACCGGCGGTTATTTGAACACCGCTGTGGAAGTGGTTTCAGAATTTATCAAAGTGAACCAGGTTGCCATTATCGAAGAGTATGGTGATGGCACCCGTCAGGAATTAAAAACCAACGCAGGCGGCATAGCAACGGATATCCCGCTGGTTGTGCTCGTGAATGGCGGTACCGCTTCTGCAGCCGAGATCACTGCCGGTGCTATCCAGGATTACGGGCGCGGTAAGATCGTGGGTACCATCACCTATGGCAAAGGCACCGTTCAAAACTGGATTCCCCTTCAAAATGACCAGGGCGCCATCCGCGTGACCATTGCACGCTGGCTGACCCCCAAGGGAAACCAGATCAACAAAGTAGGTATCCAGCCGGATTATGTGGTCGAATTGACCGAAGACGATGTAGCCAACAATCGCGACCCTCAACTTGATAAAGCAATAGAACTGCTCTTGCAGGAACAATAAAATTGATTTGAATTTTTAATCATTTGCAGGCATTCTGTGTATGCAGGATGCCTGCAAGTCGTTTTAACGATCATTGAGTACGATTGTTCTTTGATTGCACCTTAAGTCACTGGGAGCATTACGAATGCATCGACTTTTCTTATGAAATCATCTCATAGTAATTTGCGTCTCCCCACCCGGCGTGTTAAAATAGATTTGTACAGTACCCTGCCAGTAAGAATGGCTGGCAAGAGTGAGGTTTCATGCCCAGAATGATTGAAGTTATCGTTGAAAGTGTTCGTGTCAGCCTGACCAACCAGCATCGCATTGTTGTTTTGCGCGAAAAAAATGGCGACCGCCATTTGCCCATCTGGATCGGCGCGTTTGAAGCCGAATCCATCACGCTGGCATTGCAAGAGATCGAAGTTGCCCGTCCCCAGACGCATGATTTGTTGAAAAACACCATTCAGGCATTGAATGGCAGGCTGGTTCGTATCGAGATTGTCTCTTTAAAGGACGATGTTTTTTACGGTAATCTCATTATTGATGTGAATGGTGAGTTCATCTTTGTCGATTGCCGTCCTTCTGATGCCATAGCCCTGGCGATCCGCTGTCGGGTGCCTATTTTAATGTCTTCAGAAATTATGGAAGTGGCGGGATTTATCCCTGAGCAAGAAATCGATGCTAATGCAACGGAAGAAAGCACTGAAATGATCCCCGATGAACAACCGGAAGAAAACGTAGACCGGTTGTCAGTTTTTGAGGATTTTCTCGAAACACTGGAACCAAAAGAACCAGGGGATAAAGAGGATGAAGATTCCGAACCTCCCGCTGATGATCAACCTGATCCGGACAAACCCCAAAAATGACCGACTACCCCACTGCAGACACATCTCCCAGCTCTGAAATGCAGGCACAGCCGCATAATCGCGAGGCTGAAGAGGCGGTGTTGGGCTCTGTCCTCATCGACCCTGAAACGTATTTCGATGTAGCCCAGATTCTGCAGCCAGAGGATTTTTACATTGTCCGTAACCGGTGGGTATGGGAAGCGTGTGTGCGTTTGCATGAAAAACGCATGCCTATTGATTATGTGACACTCACCACCGAACTTGAACAGCATGAGCAACTTGCTGAGATTGGCGGTCAGGCTTACCTGACCCACCTGTTCAGCTTGACTCCTAGCTCTATGCACGCCGAATCATATGCCACTATTGTGCGCGACAATTCCATCCGCAGGAACATGCTTGCTAGTGCCAACTCTATGGCAAAAATGGCATTCGACCGGGCACAGCCCATCGACACCATACTGGACAATGCGGAACAATCGGTTTTTTCCATCAGTGAACGCCGCGCCAGAAAAGACCTTCAACCCATCAGCATAGTGATGAGCGATGTTTATGACCGCATCGATCTCCTCTCACAAAAAGATTCGGAGATAATGGGGGTACCCACAGGGTTGTATGATCTGGACAAAATTCTGGGCGGACTGCAAAAATCCGACCTCCTTATCGTAGCAGGTCGCCCTGGCATGGGTAAAACTGGGTTCCTGCTTTCGGTAGCAAAAAATGCAGCTCTGACCTATAAAAAACATGTTGCCATGTTCTCTATGGAAATGTCCAATGAACAACTGGCGCTTCGCCTGATCGCTCAGGAAACTGGTATTGATACCCAACGCCTCCGCACCGGCAAACTACAGGAAAACGAGTGGGCGAAATTCACTCACGCCATCGAAGTTCTGTCCGATACGACCATTTTCCTTGACGATACACCCGCCATCACCCCGCTGCAGTTACGTACTAAATGCCGCAGGTTGCATATGGAATACAACCTGGACCTGGTTCTGGTGGATTATCTCCAATTGATGGGTGGTGACACCCGTACAGATAACCGTGTTCAAGAAGTTTCGTACATTTCAAGAAATTTGAAAGTGTTAGCCCGCGAGCTGAACGTGCCTGTACTGGCAGCCGCCCAGCTTTCGCGTGCCGTCGAACAGCGTACCGATAAACGTCCAGTACTTTCTGACCTGCGTGAATCCGGCAGCCTGGAGCAGGATGCGGATATCGTTCTTTTCATCCATCGTCCCAATATGATGGAAAAAGAGCAGCCCAATATGAAGAAACCCGATTTTGAACAAATCGAATTGATCGTGGCAAAGCACCGCAATGGACCTACCAGTCCGGGCATCGGGATCTTATTCCAGGCGAATGTGACACGATTCGAAAATGCAGCGGATGAAACTGGACTACCTTTGAAGAAATCGAGATGAGCCAGTTTACAGGATTTCCCAGCAGTAAAGTCAGGACAATTCGCATTCCTGAACTATTCTTCCAGTCCGTACTTCCCATGCTGAAGACAGAATTGGAAGTAAAAATCGCTTTACTCACTTTCTGGCTACTGGAACAACAGGAGGGTGCCACCCGATTCATTCGCCTCGAAGATTACTTCAGCCCGCCAGCATGGTTCATGGATGGCGAGAAGAAAGAAGCGATCACTAAAGCAAAGATCAAGAAAACCGTACAACATCTAACGGAAATTGGAATGATCATCGCTGCCCAACCCGAAGGAATTACCGAGCCGCTTTATTTTCTCAATTCTGACCGCGGGAAAGCGCTTGCTCAAGCATACCTCAAGGGAAACTGGCAGCCGGGCGAAGAAAGCACCGGTATTCAAACAGGGCGCGAACGCCGCACGATCTATCAGCTATACGAAGAGAATATCGGACCGTTGACACCCCTGATCGCTGACAGCTTGAAGGAAGCGGAAACCACCTATCATGAAGATTGGATCAAGGATGCCATTCAGATAGCAGTGGAGAACAATGTTCGCCGGTGGAAATACATTGAAGCCATTCTCGCATCCTGGAAAGAGGAAGGACGTTATGCCAAAACTAAACGAGATTACGAAGAAAGTTATCGCAAATACTTCCAGGAAGATGAATAATATGCAGGAACAACCCAATCTAGAAACCGAAACGAAAGATGTTTGCCCCATATGTCATGGTAAGGGGTTCATCCGCCGCGATGTGCCCATCGACCATCCTGATTTCGGCAAGCTGCAGGTGTGTGTATGCCGTTCTGCAGAAGTCGAAGAAGCTGACCGCCAAAGGCTCATCCAATTGAGCAACCTGGAAGCCTTCAGGAATATGACATTTAAAAATTTCAATGTGGAAGGCAGACTTGGTTTGGGTGACCAGCAGGTAAATTCGTTGAAATTAGCACTTAACTTTGCTCTTCAGTTTTCGCAAAATATGAAAGGTTGGTTGCTTTTCATGGGACCTTATGGATGCGGGAAAACGCACCTGGCTGCAGCAGTTGCCAACATCGCTGTGGAAAAAGGAACAGCAACCCTTTTCTTGACGGTTCCCGATCTGCTGGATTGGCTGCGTTTTTCATATGGCAGCAGCGAACAGTCGATGGAAGATCGATTCGATGAAATTCGTAACATTTCCTTGCTGGTGCTGGATGATCTGGGAACGCAAAATGCCACCCCCTGGGCAGAGGAAAAACTCTACCAGATCATCAATCACCGTTACGTCAACCAGTTACCTACCATCATCACCACCAACCAGAGCCTGGCGGAGATCGATGGGCGGATCAGCTCACGGCTACGAGACCCCTCTCTTGTGACCACCATCCGCATCAATGCACCCGATTACCGCTCACCCATTGTGGATACCAGTGTGCCACAGCTTTCTTCTCTACCGATGCATAGCAAACAGATATTCAGTAATTTCCGTTTGCGCGAAACAGAAAAGATCACCCCTGAAGCCAAACTAAGCCTGGAGAAGGCATACCACACCGCCCGGCAGTTTGCTGAAGACCCTGTCGGCTGGTTGGTGTTAACCGGCGACTATGGCTGTGGAAAGACCCACCTGGCAGCCGCGGTGGGAAATTATCGCAGTTCTTTGGGTGAAAGCCCTATGTTTGTGGTAGTACCTGACCTGCTGGATCATCTGCGCGCTACTTTCAGCCCAAATAGCACCACCACGTATGATGAATTATTCGAGCAGGTTCGCACCAATAGCCTGTTGATCCTGGACGACCTTGGAACGCAAAGCGCCACCCCCTGGGCACGGGAAAAGCTCTATCAAATTCTGAATTATCGCTATAACGCAGAGCTGCCTACGGTAATCACCACCACCTCCACGCTGGATGAACTCGATCCTCGTATCCGCAGCCGGATGCTGGATCAGAGGTTCTGCAAATTCCTGGTGATCACCGCGCCAGCCTTCAGGGCATCTCCTGTTCCTGCGGGCACATCACGGGCTGGAAGACCCCGTAAAACCACTGTGAAATAAATTATGTAATTGCGAACACCATTTGTTCTCTGGTAGGGTGTGGTCGCTTTTTGACCGCACCAATTATTTTATCGTCATTGCAATCCCCCGCTTTTTTGGGGCGTGGCAATCTCGCGTTTTTTTGTCTTTGGTGCCTTTCGTGGTGAAGCACTATCACATTGACCCGAAACCCTTACAAAGCCCTTTTCACTTGACAGCAGCCCAACGAACCTATAGAATCATAAATAATTGAATACTTGCTGCTCGCGTGCTTTCTCCCCGGATGGAAAGGCATAATGGCGAAACCGGTGCAAGTCCGGTGCTGTTGCGCAACTGTAAGATCATCCAACATGATCAAGCCAGGTCGCCCGCCCTGCAGCGTTTGCCACAACCTCGCAGAAAGGAGGTGGAAACCCGGCTGAGCCGTGTACCCCCAGAAATTCTTCCCTGACCATTGTGGCAGGGAAATTATTTTTAACAGCCGGTCACCAAACAGGAGAAACGATAAACCTCAATGAATGAATCAAAACCTTAACCTATGGAGTATTCATGAAACGCACATCGCTAATTTTGTCTATTGTACTTTTACTGTCTGTCCTGTTGCTGACAGCCTGCAAACCCGTCACGCCGCAAACCTATACAGATTCACTGCAACGTGAAGTGACCCTCCTTCAGCCAGCACAGAAGATCGTCTCATTGGCTCCCTCCAACACAGAGCTTCTTTTTGCCATCGGTGCTGGCGATCAGGTGGTCGGACGAGACGACTTTTCTGACTATCCCGCTGAAGCCGCACAATTACCCACTGTCGGCGGTTCGATGGGTGACTATAACCTTGAAGCCATTGTTGCCCTACAGCCTGACCTGGTGCTTTTATCAGAGTTGAATTCATCCGAGCTGGTACAGTCACTTGAAAATCTCGGAATGACCGTCTACTATCTGGGCAACCCTGTTGAAATCGAAGGGCTTTACACCAACCTTGAAACCCTGGGAAAGATCACCGGTCACGAAGCTGAAGCTACCACGTTGATCGATTCTCTGAAAGCGAAAGTAACCAAAGTGGATGAGTTGATCGCCACCACAACCACCCGCCCGCTTGTCTTTTACGAACTGGATGCAACCGAACCCACCAAACCCTGGACAGCAGGACCTGGCACTTTTGTTGACCAGCTTATCGCCAGGGCTGGTGGTACAAACCTGGGTGGCAGCCTCGATGGCGCCTGGGTACAGGTCAGCCAGGAAGCATTGATCCTTGACGATCCCGACATCATCCTGTTGGGTGATTCTGCGTATGGGATCACCTCTGAACAGGTTGCAGCACGTGCCGGGTGGGAAAATTTGAAAGCCGTTACTAATGATCAGGTTTTTCCATTCGATGACGATCTGGTTTCCCGTCCAGGTCCTCGCCTTGTGGATGGTCTGATCGAATTTGCTCGTATCCTCCACCCTGAAATTGCTGATCAACTTCCAAAATAGATATGAAAAACACTGCCCATCCCTACCTTTTCACTACCATCATCCTGGTCATTGCCATACTGCTTAGTGTGGTGGTGGGCAGTGTTGCAACCCCCCTGAAAGATGTGATCTCTGTTTTTGGGGAAGGGATCAGAAATGGATTTTCCGACCAAACCACCCCGCTGGCTTCCATTATTTTTAAGTTACGGCTGCCACGCACCATTTTGATCGCTTTGACCGGTGCAGCTTTAGCCAGCAGCGGCGCAGCCTATCAAGGATTGTTCCGCAACCCATTGGCAGACCCCTACGTGATTGGTGTGGCTTCCGGATCTGGCCTGGGTGCTGTGATCGCCATGTCTATTCACTGGCCTGATGGATGGACATCCTCTTTCATCACCCCTGTTGCAGCATTCATCACCGGGTTGATCACAGTATTGCTGGTTTACTCGCTCTCGCGGGTCAACCGCAGTGTGCCTGCCACCAGTCTTGTGCTGGCTGGTGTAGCCATCAGCTCGTTCACCACCGCCATTACTTCATTTGTTATGCTTAAATCTACTGGCGAGTTACGCCGTTCATTGGTCTGGTTGTTGGGTGGATCAACATTAAGTGGCTGGCAGCCTGTGCTCGGCATGCTGCCGTATATCGCTCTGGGAATAGGGACTCTGCTCACCATGGGGTATACCTTGAATGTTTTTCAATTTGGTGATGAACAGGCAACGCAAATGGGCTTAAAAGTAGAAAAACGGCGGTTGATCGTGATCATCGCCGCTTCCCTGACTACCGCAGCAGCAGTATCGTTCTCCGGTGTGATCGGTTTTGTCGGATTGATCACGCCCCATATCATCCGTCTGTTGACCGGTGGAGACTACCGGCGCATCCTGCCGTTATCCACCATCGCAGGGGCTGCCTTTCTATTACTGGCAGATATCCTGGCACGCGTGGTACTTGCGCCACAGGAAGTGCCCGTTGGGATCATCACCGCATTGGCCGGCGCACCATTCTTCATCTGGGTGTTGCGTCGTTCACGACCTGAAGAGGTATAGTATGCTCGAAGTGTGCAATATTCACGTTGGCTATCCTGAAAAAGAGATCCTGCATGGAATCGATATGACCGCACAACCAGGTCAATTGGTCGCATTGGTTGGTCCAAATGGTGCTGGCAAAACGACCATGATCCGTGCCATGAGTGGTGTATTACCCTTACGGCAGGGAACTGTGACCGCATTTGGTAAAGATATTTCTCGTCTTTCGCCTACAGAACGGGCGAAATTGATCGCTGTAGTTCCCCAGGCCAACCAGTTGCCAGGCACTTTCACTGGCTGGCAGACTGTCATTTTGGGACGCACGCCTTACCTCAATTGGATAGGACATCTTTCACAACAAGACCAGGTTATCACAAGACAGGTGATGCAGCAAACCGCCACATTGGAATTTGCTAACAGGCAGGTCGGGCAGCTATCTGGTGGCGAACAACAAAGGTTGTTGCTGGCGCGCGCGCTGGCACAATCCGCACCTGTTTTACTGCTGGATGAACCGACCACCCACCTGGATATCCAGTTCCAGTTCAATCTGATGGCTGATGTACGTAGACTGGCAAAAGAGCAGAATCTGGTGGTTATCATGGCAATGCACGATTTGAACCTGGTGAGTCGATTTTGCGATCAGGTTGCTTTGCTGAATAAGGGGCAACTGGTCAATTTTGGCACACCCGTTGAAGTGTTAACAGCAGAAACTCTCTCTGAGGTATACCAGATCCAGATAGAAATCCATCCCGATGGAAAAGAAGGGCAGTTCTTTATCATGCCCACATTGTAAATTCAACTGAGTATTTTTCGCATGTTATAATGCCGGCATGCGTTTTCACATGAGTAAATGGGTGAATTTTATTTGTCTGATGCTCATTTTGGGGTTGATATCCAGTTGCAGTTCTGCAACAGCCACGTTGATCAGCCCACCCACCCCCTCTGTACCTCCTGCTACATTAAAGCCATATATCCTTCCTTCACAAACTCCAGCACCAGTAAAAATCGATCAAATCACTCCTACACCCTTGCCCAGTCCCAGCCCGACCCCGCGCACACATACCGTTACCCTGGGTGAAACTTTTGGCACCATTGCAACGATATATGGCGTCAGTGTCAACGCCTTGATCCGGGCGAATCCGGATGTCAATCCCAATGCAATGATCGTGGGAACCGTGTTGATCATCCCCCCTGTTGTCATCAACGGCGAAGAACAAAGCGCTGTTCCTACCCCGATAGGTGTCACCCTGCAATCCCCCACCTGTTATGCAGCTATGGATAAGACGATCGCTTGTTTTGTGATGGTCACCAATTCTCTAGAAATGGCGGTGGAAGGGGTAAGTGCAGTCTTACGCTACCAGGCTTCTGATGGGAATGTGCGTGAAGCAACGGCTTTCAGCTTGCTCAATACCATTCCTCCAGGAAAATCCGTACCATTGTACGCATCATTTCCCGTAGATCCAGATTGGGATGGAACGATGACCATCGAGCTGCGTTCTGCCATCCCATCGCAGGTAGCAGGAAATACATCCGTCACTACGGTGAATACGATCGAACAGGGTTCTACTGGCAATGCCTGGGTAAGTGGAACTATCGAAGATCCCGACGGCAGCGGGGACTCTTACTGGCTGATGGTTACAGGGTTTGATGATGCCGGGAAGATTGTTGGAGCACGTCGCTTTACAATCACCATTCCAACCGATGCCAATTTGGTTAATTTCCATGTAGAACTCTACAGCATGGCGGGATCTATCACCCACGTTGAAGCCCTGGCAGAACCAGTAAAATAATCCTTGACTGCCTGCTAATTCCAGATAAGAAAGGATCCATTGACACAGATGGGAGCAGTAGTGTTCCCTGTCAGGCATGCCTGGTAAAGCAGCAGATCACCATTTTGCCGGTCGGCTAGAGCATCCAACGTGATACTGGCCTTACCAGATGTATCGGTTAATGGGAAATTCGTTTCCGAAATCTCACTCCCATCGGAGTTCCGGAGGATAAGCACAACACCCATACCAGGGATCCCCTGACCCGTATATTTTTGAGTAAGAGTAATAGTAATGATCTGGTTCTCCGTTGATGAAAGACGAGGTAATGCTTCACTGGATTGAAGAATCACATCATCTGGCTGGATAGTTCCCCCAGGAATGACGGGTTTTATCACATTGAGGTAAGCCTGCCCTAGCGATGCAGGCAGGACTTTATAGGCTTCAGACGCAGAAGGATAATAATCCAGGCAGAGATTCTGAAAACATTGCCGATAAACACCCTGATCCTGCAGCAGGGTGATCTCCGTGATCGGATTGCCAGATATTCCCAACCCTCCATGCATACTGAGATAGGTATCCAGCGGTAGAGGCACGTGATACCCAAGCTCGCCTTCCACTGCTACAAAAACCATGTTGTCGGTGACATCATACTGCTGAATACCAGGTGCTGAAGGAGTTATTCCAATAATCGCCGGCACATTCCGAAGCCGGATTACATCAGGATTTTCAGCAAGAGCGTACACTACAATATTTGTAAAAACCTGCTCCAGGTATCCATCACTGGATTGATAAGCAGGGGTCAGGGCAATACCGGTAAGGCTTTCTCCACCCAGATTTTGCAGGGCATTCTTAAATGGTGAACCGTACAGGTCGATGATTGGTGAAAAAGCTATTGAGGAGTCATAGGAGCACGACATACCACAAACAAGATCACCATAAGGAAGCAAATGCACCGTACCAGCAGGTTCATTAAAATAGATCGCAAAACCTACCTTTTCAAAATACTGTTCTACCCTGCCCTGATCATAATTGTAATGAACTACATCAAGAGGCTGACCCACATTTTCTGATCCCAACTGATTGATCATGGGCATAAAGCCAGAAAAGATACCGCTTGTATCCACTGCATTATTTAAAGGAATACCTAACTGCCTGCCCAGGGGAGATAATGAGTACTTTCCTGAACCTCGCTGGTTGGTATTGACACAAATGCGTGCATTCTCCATCAACTGACAGCGGAGATAATCCTGCGTGGTTACTTCAGCGATTGCAGGACCAAATACTGCTGCTCCCCCTTTTTCGACATAGAATTCCTTCAGTTGGTTATCAACTTCAAACGTCCCCGGAGTGGCCGGATAAAAAGAAGAAGAGGTATCGGTTGAACATCCTGCCATCAACAACAAGATGACCCCAGCCAGGATACGAAAGAGGATGAAAGAGAATTTGCTCATGGATGAATCAGCAAAGATTGTATTAAATCGCGCAGATTCATTTTAGTCCATGGATTTGGAATGTGCAACAAAGAGAACCTTGCAAATAAGATAACCATTTCTGTTTTGCCTGCTTTTCCCTTTCACACCGTCTACGATATACTCATGAAAATGGAGGAGCATAATGGAATTATTGACGATTGGATACGAAGGCTCTACTTTAAAAGATGTTATGGATTGCATGATAGAAAATGGAGTTGAAATTCTCGTTGATGTTCGAGAACTACCATTAAGCCGGAAAGCCGGTTTTTCAAAGACTCCTCTATCTAGTGAAGCAGCATCAAGAGGAATAGCTTATCTCAATATTCGCCCGTTAGGTTGCCCGCGCGAAATTAGACATGATTATCACAAAGACCACGATTGGGAAAAGTATTCAATTCGGTATCTTCAACACCTGGCAGCACAAACTGAATCATTGGAAAACCTTGCAAAGCTGGCACAAGAAAAAAGGTGTTGCCTGCTTTGCTTTGAAGCAGATGCCCGTTTCTGTCATCGCAGGTATATTGCAGAACACCTTCTTCCATACATAGGTGAGAATGCCCGAATAGAGCATTTGGTTGTTGAAAAATAATGACCAACTGACCTTACAATTTAGATTACATAAGTAGTTAAAAATTGAAGAAGGCAGCTGTCTGCTGCTGCCTTCTTCTTCACACTTACCATAAGGGAGGAAAGTGGTAGATTTTACTTCGTGATCACTTTGATTGTTTTTGGTTTTGCTTCTTCAGCTTTCGGAATTCGCAGGGTCAAGATACCATTCTCGACTTCAGCTTCGACTTTAGATGCATCCAATGGCTCCGGCATGGTAAGACTGCGGTTGAATTTTCCAGAAGGACGTTCGCTTAACAGGTAATTCGCATTCTCATCCCGTTCATTTTTTATTTCACCCTGGATAGTCAGAGTTTCATTGACGATCTGGATGTTCAAGTCTTCTGCTCTAATACCAGGAACAAGAGCGGTCACAACATATGCATCATCTTCAGCTTTTACATCAATTGGGATGAATGCCTGTCGTTCTTGATTCTCCCATTCAGGTTCCATCAACTGCTGCATCATACGGCGCATTCTATGTGCATAGGGGGTTGTTAAATAGTATGTCATTTTTATTTCTCCTTTCTCAATAAGGTCTCTTTCTTATTGTTGACATTATGATAAATCTGGCATATTGGAAATTTATCAACAGAATATTGGAATCTTGTTAGAACCACCCCGGAAAATTCTTTTCGAAGATTGTCATCGGCAATAAGTTTTCGGAAGTGTTAATGAAATGTTCCCTTGATTTATGGTATCATCACACCCAATGGAGTAACGATGGAAGACCGGATTACAATTATTGAAGGACCGACACCAATTTTTGAAGATAGCCACGATGGCTGGGCATTAGGGTTACATGAAGGTCCGATCCTGTTTGATACTGCCTTCACTCGCCTGCGCACCTTCAATGGCCCTGCGTTGGTGGAACGATGCCACAGGCAATGGAGTAAACAGGAACCTATATATTTGCATTATCGCAATGATATTGGTTTGGAAGAGAAGGTTCCTATCGTAGCAGCGCGTGCGGTAGAAACCGAGGATGGAAATGTCTTATTGTTATGGGTACGACGCGAAGTAGACCTTCAACTTGACGATGACAATGATGATGATCTATTAGACGAAGATAACGATCCAGACGAATTTCCAGGAGGCTGATCATGCTGAATCTGCCCGAAATACGCAGTCATTTTCCTGCGCTGGCTTCGGATACCATCTTTTTAGACAATCCAGGTGGAACACAAATTTGCCGGCAATCGATTGACAGATTGAATGAGTATTTCCTGACGATGAACGCCAACCACGAAGGTGCTTTCGAAACCAGCACACGTTCTGACGAAGCAATAAAAGCTGCGCATGCGGTTATGGCAGATTTCCTTAATGCATCACGTCCCGAAGAGATCATCTTTGGGATGAACATGACCACCCTGACATATACCATTTCAAGGGCACTTGCCCGCACTTTTCAATCAGGCGACACCATTGTTGTCACCCGGCTCGATCACGATGCCAATATTTCACCCTGGCTCCAAGCAGCTGAAGACAGGGGCTGTAAAGTTCGTTGGGTGAATTTCCATCCCGAAACTGGAACACTTGACCTGGAAGATTTCCAGGCTGCTATGCAGGAAAAACCGAAGTTGGTGGCGGTAGGATATGCTTCCAATGCGCTTGGCACCATCAATCCAGTAGAAAAACTGGTGGAATGGGCGCACGCTGTTGGTGCGTTGATCTATATCGATGCTGTTCAATATGCCCCTCATGGTCCCATTGATGTACAAAAACTCGGATGTGATTTTCTAGTTTGCTCTGCATACAAGTTCTTTGGTCCGCATATCGGCATCCTCTATGGGCGATACGAACTGCTGGATGCATTGAATGCTTACCGCGTTCGTCCAGCTCCTGGCAACCTGCCAGGAAAATTTGAAACTGGTACCGGTTCCTTCGAAGACATGCATGCAGTTTACGGCACGATGGAATATCTGGAATGGCTCGGAAAAACTTTTGGCGCAGACTATCTTGAGTTATTGGCTGGACAATATACTGGCAGGGCACTTGCCTTCAAACAGGCAATGTTGGCTATGCGTGCGTATGAATATGAGTTAAACAAACAATTTTTGAATATCTTTCAGTCTATTCCAGGTGTCACCCTGTATGGTTCGAAAGAGATCGAACCGCGCGTTGCCACCTTCTCCTTCCGGGTAAAAGGGAAATCTCCCCGTCAGGTGGCAGAAGAGTTTGGTAAAGAAGGTATAAACATCTGGGATGGCAATTTCTATGCTTTGGCAGTTACCCAGTACCTTGGGTTGGAAGAAAGCGGAGGATTGGTGAGGGTTGGAGCTGTTCACTACAACACATCTGGCGAGATACAATCCTTTGGCAACGTACTTCAGAGAATCGCTGCTTCATAGATCATTACACTCTTCCCCCAAAAATCTGGCAATAGAGTAAAATGCTTTTGGGGGCAAACTGTACGGATAAATTCAAGAATCATCCATTAAACCAGGATCTCAGGTTGGTGGAATAAATTTAACACTGGATGACAAAGAACTAGACTATGCCAGAACCAGAATCATCCTCAGTCACTTTTGCAATAAAACAGGCTCATGATGCTCTGCAATCAGGGAATGCGTCTATTGCCCGTTTTTGGGCACAAGAAGCTCTCCGTTATGATTCTAAAGAAATTAAGGCTTTATTGATCCTGGCATATGTCTGCGATCCGCAGGAAGGCATCGGTTATCTTAACCAGATCCTAGAAATCGATCCCAATAATGAGTCTGCTCAAAAAGGGTTGAAATGGATAGCTCAAAAACTCCAGGAGGAAGAAATTCCTTCTACAAAGAGCTCTGCCATCAGATTAGAAACTGCCCCTGAAACAAAAGAAGAAGAGGAAGAAATCACCCGCCCTATACCCGTTGGTACCAGGAAGTCTACGAAAACCAATAATTTATCAGGCATAAGAAAAGGGCAGGCTCGAGAACTCATTTCATCCGCCTTCAGGATATTTCGATTCCTTGGAAGAAAAGCTCTTTTAATCTTCGCAACCATATTTATTGGCATCTTCCTAACCATTATCATTATTGATCGACCAGTAACTCTAGGTTTTACCGTCAAACCACCACAACTCGAAACTAATCTCCAGAAACAGATCGAACAAACCATCGCAGTTTACAAGATCGAACATCCAAGTTTTTACTATTTGAGTGAAGAGGAACAGCAGCAAGTTGAAGATGATCTACGGGCAAAGTTGATCAATGATACTGGTTTGAATCTCCCTTATTTACCCAAACATCTTTATTGGACACTGAATGCCCTGAAGTTCGATTGGGGAAGACTCCGCAGTGTCAATGTTGGGTTATTGCCCATGCTGGGTTTTGGTCGTGTTACCATCAACCTGAATGATGTTGTTCTAAAGCATTTACCCAATACAATGCTGCTTGCAGCATTATCAAACCTGCTTGTTTTTCTACTGGGGCTACCATTGGCATTAGTACTTTCTCGAAATTATGGGAAGTGGTTCGATAAGTTCTTTGTCATGATCAGCCCGCTCTTTTCCATTCCCAGTTGGGTAATCGGGATCATCCTGGTAGCAATTTTTGCTGTATGGTTTCGTCTGCTCCCAACCGGAGGAATGCTTGACACCCTTCCTCCGGATAATCCAATTGGATATATACCCATCATCGTAAAACACATGGCTTTGCCTGTATTGGCAATTTTTCTCAGCATGTTCTTCCAGCTTGTCTATTCCTGGCGCACCTACTTCCTCATTTATTCAGAGGAAGATTATGTAATTCTCGGAAAATCCATCGGTCTTACCAATGGCAGGTTGGAGAGAAAGTACATCCTTCGTCCCTCAATTGCGTACATGTTGACCAGTTTTTCTCTGCTGCTTGTCTCCTTCTGGCAAATGACTATGGCACTGGAAGTGATCTTCGATTGGCCAGGGCTGGGATGGTTATTCATTAAAGTAGGGCTGCCTAATTTCTGGGGCGAAAGCATGTATCCGGGTGAAATGGTTATTGCACTCACTATCATCGTCGCGTTTGCCTATCTGTTGGGTATGATTGTCTTTCTCTTGGATATCATCTATATTCTGGTTGACCCGCGTATTCGGGTGGATAAGAGCGAACCAGTTCTTCACGAAAAAGTCTTCCGCTCAAAAATGATAACCCATTTCCCAAAACGATTGCCAGCAGCTTTTCAATCGGACCAGGCTGGAGTTGCGGATGGATTTCATCAGAAAAGAAACAAACCGGCAGTTTTCTTTAAAGAACACCTGGCACATATTTCAGATTGGGTGAAGATTAACAGTAAAACTGCATTCAGGCAGCTTTTGAAATATCCTTTTGCGTTCATTGGCTTTATTATTATTATTTTCCTAGTAGTTGGATCACTGATCGCTGTAATTGGCTTGCCCTATGAAAAAGTTGGTGCGTTGTGGAGTGGAAGCCAGATGAAAGGCCAGGCTCTGGTACCAAGGCTTGCGGAACCATCGTGGGTAAACCTCTTTCGAAGAGATAAATACCTTTCCACATTGATTATTGATAGCACTTCTGAAGCAATGAATTACACCCGTACTGAAAGTGATTTTAGCAACGGTCAACGCCAGATCACTTTGACCTATACTTTCGATTATGAATATGCGAATTTTCCTACAGAAATTTACCTTTATTTTGATAGTGAATTCGACACAAAACGACCTTATGCTTCTCTTACCTGGATCACACCAGACGGCCGCGAATTTAATTTGAATGGTGTTTCTGCCATATCAGGTACAGATTATGATTTCGAAGCGAATATTCCCGTCCGAAGACTGGTGAATAAAAATCAACACCTGAAAAACTGGTTTGTTTTTGGGCAGATCGATCCCACCCCAATAAATTATGTGCTTTTTGCTGATCCTGTGGCTGATGAAGCAAAACTGGTAAAAGGGCAATATACCCTGCGAGTGAATGGGATCACGTTCGAAGAAGGCAGTACTCTCGATGCAAAAATGGTACTGCTGGGGAATGTGTACGGTCTGGCAGGTACAGATACCCTCCGCAGGGATCTATTAACCCCCATTCTGTGGGGTATGCCCATTGCACTCGGTTTTGGTCTGATGGGTGCATTAGCAACCACATTACTTTCGATGGTCATCTCTGCAGCAGGCGTTTGGTTTGGCGGCTGGATGGACAATCTTATTCAGAGAATGACCGAGATTAACCTGGTTTTACCTACACTGGCAATCTGCGTGCTTGCCTATGCATATCTGGGAGTCAATCTATGGGTAATCCTGGTGATCATCATCCTGCTTAACGTCTTTGGCAGCCCTACTAAGAATTTCCGGTCAGCATTCTTGAACATAAAAGAAGCTCCATACATCGAAGCTGCACAATCATACGGTGCCAGCAACTTCCGGATCATCATCAAGTACATGGTTCCGCGTATCGTTCCGGTGATGATTCCTCAATTGCTCATCCTGATCCCCAGTTATGTGTTTCTTGAAGCCACATTAGGATTATTTAATATCAGCACAGGATATCCCACCTGGGGGACAATTATTTATCAAGCACTTACACAGGGGGGATTGTATTATGCACAATATCGCCTGTTGGAACCCCTGGCACTGGTCATTATCACCGGGTTGGCTTTTTCATTGTTTGGTTTCACGCTCGAGCAGATCTTAAATCCACGTCTGCAAAATGAATAAGCATATCGGATTAGAGGATCGGAGAGTATGATCTTCCTTCGGTCTATCTTTTCTGTTGTTGATATAATAATCCCATGAAAAAGTTTCTAAGAATACTATCAAGATTGTTGATTTTGCTGGTGATCGTGATTGCGATCATTGCAATCGTGCCATCACTGCGATCACGTGCGGCTTATCATATTGAACAAACCTGGATAAAAGTGAATTATCTACTTCACCCACCAGAAGAAGAAATTTTTACCCCCGCAACACAGGTAGCAGAAGACATGCAGGCAACACAGCAGGCTTTAACCGCCCTCGCGCCAACTGCTACCATCACACAGTCTCCTGATCCTGTCATACCAACCACTACACCTACTATCACATCTACACCTGTTCCAGATAAAGTTGCTCTGACAGGTATTATCTACCAGACTCAAAAAGGATTTTTCAACTACTGTGCTCCTGCCAATCTGTATATGGCTCTTACTTACTGGGGTTGGCGTGGAGATGTTAATGAAGTCGGCAGCTACCTGAAACCTTTCAATGAAGATAAAAATGTCATGGTCTATGAAATTGCGGACTATGTGGAAGAAAAAACTGACTATTCGATTGTCACACGATATGGTGGAACCCTGGACGTAGTAAAAAGGCTGTTGGCTGCGGGTTTCCCAGTTTTAATCGAAAAAGGCACCTATACACGAGACCTGACTGGCAAGATCAGTTGGATGGGTCACTTTAATGTCATTTCTGGCTATGATGATACAACCCGGATGATCATAGTACAGGACTCTCTCATTTCAAAAGACTATGAAATCCCATACGAAACCATTCAAAAAGAATGGCGTGGATTCAATTATGTATTTCAGGTAATTTATCCTGCGGATCAAGAAGAACGGGTTATGTCAGCCCTGGGTGAATATGCAGACGAAGTCACCAGCTATCAAATAGCTGCCCAAATCGCATCGGATGAAGCAGTTAAGCTGACCGGCAACGATCAATTCCATGGCTGGTTCAATCGTGGCACCAGCCTGGAACTTTTACAGGATTATTTTGGTTCAGCATCCGCCTATGATCAGGCATTTTTACTACTGCCTACATTAGATGCTGCCAACCGTCCCTGGCGTATCATGTGGTATGAAACTGGACCGTATTTTTCTTATTACTATACTGGTCGCTATCAGGATGTAATCAACCTGGCAACCAACACGATCGATGCTGCCACCCAGCCATATTTTGAAGAAAGCTTTTACTGGCGGGCGCTGGCATACGCAGCACTAGGTGATCTGGATCTGGCAAAAGAAGATTTTTGCACCAGCCTTAAATATCATCCGAATTTCCCGCCTGCTTTAACTCAGATGCAAAACCTTGGTATGTCGGAATGCCCATAATGCGTATTCTACATTTTGCTGATGCTCACATTGATATTGCTACCCAGGGGAAACACGATCCTGTTTCTGGTTTGCCGGTAAGGGTACTGGATTTTCTTAAATCGCTTGACCAGATCGTGGATACTGCCATCGCTGAAAAAGTGGATATGGTGATCTTTGCTGGTGATGCATACAAAGACCGCACTCCTGTACCAACCTTTCAAAGAGAATGGGGAAAACGGATCATCCGTCTATCTCAGGCTGAGATTCCTACCCTGCTCCTGGTCGGGAACCATGATATCTCTCCCGCAGTAGGCAGGGCAAATACCTTGCATGAGTTCGAAACCTTGCAGGTACCTCATGTCATCGTTGCAAATAAGGTTGCACTTTTCACTCCCGCCCAATTGGAAGGACTACCGTTACAGATCATCACCCTGCCCTGGATCTCCCGATCAAATTTCCTGGCTCAACAAGATGAAACAATTTCCATTGAAAAGGTTAACAAAAATATGGAAAACTTGTTGGATGGGATGATCAAACTCATGATCGATGACCTTGATCCATCACTCCCTGTAGTGCTCACCGCTCATGCATCAGTCACTGGCGCTACCTTTGGAGCAGAGCGCAGCGTGATGTTGGGAAATGATATTGTCCTGCCTGGTTCATTGGTGAAGAATCCGATCTTTAATTATGTTGCTCTGGGTCATATCCACAAAGCACAGGACGTCAACAAAGGTAGCCAACCGCCTGTTGTGTACCCAGGTTCGATTGAACGGGTTGATTTTGGCGAGATTGCTGATGATAAATTTTTCGTCATAGCCACAATCGAAAAAGGAAAATCCACTGAAGTGACATGGCACAAGTTGAACGGTCGAAAATTCATATCGCGATATATCAAGATCAAAGAACAAAAAGATATCCAGCAGCAAATTCTTGACACGCTTCCCACCCGTGACGAAATGGAAGATGCCATGGTGCGTCTTGAATTGGAATATCCACGTGAATGGGAAAGCTTGATCGATGAAGCTGAAATTCGAAGACAGGGAGACAAAGCCCTCGAATTTCACCTCATCCGCAAGCCTTTGCTGGATTTGCGATCAAGATTGCCAGTTGATCAAACTATCAGCAGTATGACACCACTGGATCTTCTAGAATTCTATTGGAAATCAACCGAAATGAAACCAGACGAAATCGAAGAGATGAAGAAGCTGGCTGGCAGTCTGATCCAACAGGATACACCTGCGCCAATACCATCAGAGAATTAGGGGATCAGGGGAGACAACTGAAAATGATACCAATCACCCTCAAGCTAGCAGGATTTTTATCCTACGCAGAACCCGTTGTGATCGATTTCACCGGTTTTGACCTGGCATGTATTTCCGGTCAAAACGGAGCTGGAAAATCTTCTCTCCTGGATGCCATCACCTGGGCATTGTTTGGCATCGCCAGAAAACGGGATGATTCGATCATTAATTCCCGGAAGAAGACAGCAGAAGTTTCCTTCCAGTTTGAATATGAGGGAAATATCTACCGGATCGATCGCAGCCGAACGGCAGGGAAAACCGCTCTTCTTGAATTCTTTATTTATTCAAATGAAGGCTGGCATGTCCTTTCCGAACCAACAATGTCTAAAACGGAAGAAATGATCCGGAAAACATTGCGGCTGGATTATGAAACTTTTACCAATGCATCGTTCTTCCTACAGGGTAAAGCCGATCAATTTGCCCAGCAGACTCCCACAGAACGTAAGAATATTTTGAGCAATATCCTTGGATTGGAAATTTGGGAAGAATATCGCGAGCGAGCTGCAGAGCAGAGAAAAGCACTTGAAAATGAATTAAGCGCTGAAACAGCCCGGTTGGAAGAGATCCGTGCTGAGCTGGATCAGGAGGATGCCCGGCGTAAGCGACTACAAGACCTGGAGATAGAATTGCAGGTAGCAGCCAAACAGAGTCAGGAGAAGAACCTCCTGATTTCCTCTCTGAGGAAACAATCTGCAGTTTTGGATGAGCAGAAAAAGCTGGTTGATATTTTAGTGGGTCAGAAGCAGCAAAAAGAAGCCCTGCTTGCACAATTAAAAGACAAGGTCACTACCCTGGATCAAGAAGTACAACATTATCAGGAACTCTTCCAAAAAGAAGTTGAAATTAGGACAGCTTATGAGCGCTGGCAGCAAATAGCAGCAGAGCTAAAAGAAATGGATGCTCTCTCTGTTAATTTCAATGAACAATATCGCCAACGAGCTGAACCCCAGTTGATCATTGAAAAAGAAAAAAGCCGTCTCGAGCAGCAATATCTGCAGCTTTCTGAAGGCGAAAAACAAGTCAAGACACTCCTCGATATACTGCCCGTTCTGCAGGATGAACTGAAAAGGAACCAGGAAGAAAAATCGAGACTGGAAAAGAGACTTGCTACGCGTACAGAATTGGAAAGTTCCCTGCAGGAATTGAATAAGACACAGGCTGATCTAAAAGCGGAAAATAATCGCTTGCGATCAGATATGGATGAGTTGCATGAACGGATCAATCACTTAAGCGCAAGTACCGGGGCAGAATGCCCCTTGTGCGGTCAATCATTAGAAAAAGAAGATCGCCTGAAATTGATTGCTTCCCTTGAAAAACAGGGGAAAGAAAAGGGTGATCGCCACCGCGATAATGCAAAAACCTTGAAAAATGTCCTGGAAGAACAGCAAAGGGTGATTCAATTGCTGGCTGAACTGGAAGAGGTGCAAAAGCAATTACGGGATACACTACGCCAGATTGACCAGCTATCTGACAGAATTCTTCAGGCGGAAAAAACAATAAACGAATGGCAAAAGCATGGTGAACCCGAATTACGAAAAATAACCGAGAATTTAGAGAAAGGTTTCTTTGCACAAGAAGCTCGCGCAAATCTCGAGATCATTGATGCAAAATTAAAAGACCTGGGCTATGACCCTGTATATCATGAAGCTCTACGAAAACAGGAAGAAGAGGAGCGAAAAGCTGCAGACGAGTTGCATGAGTTGGAAAAAGCTCGGGCGGCTTTTGAACCACTCCAGCGGCAAATGAAAGATACTCGCAGCCAGGTTGAAACTACAGAAAAAGAATTCACAGAAATTTCTCTCAAAAGCCAACAAGCTATTGAACGTTATGAAGAAGAAAAAAGTGGTTTACCAGATATAGCCACTCAAGAACGTGAATTCTATGATCTAAAAGAGAGAGAAAATACCCTTCGTATGCAAGTGGGCGGCGCCCAACAAGCGGTGGATGTGTTGAAAGGGCAGCAAGAACGAAAGAAGGAGATCGAAGCCCGTTTATCCGAGTTACGCGAGCAGATCACCCGGTATCGCACGTTGGAGAGGTCATGCGGAAAAGATGGTGTTCCGGCATTGCTGATCGAGCAGGCGCTGCCCGAACTTGAAACCCAGGCAAATGACATCCTTGACCGCCTGACAGCAGGAAGTATGTCTGTACGGTTTGTCACCCAGACGGATTACAAGTCGAAAAAGCGCGATGATAAAAAAGAAACTCTGGATATCATGATTCATGATCCAGCAGGTACACGAGCTTACGAATTATTCTCTGGAGGTGAAGCTTTCAGAGTGAATTTTGCCATACGGCTTGCACTGGCTCGCGTGCTGGCACAGAGGGCTGGCGCCCGACTGCAAACCCTGGTGATCGATGAAGGGTTTGGAAGCCAGGATACTGAAGGAAAACAGCGCTTGATCGAAGCCATTAACCTGGTGCAGCATGATTTTAAGAAGATTTTGGTAATCACACACCTGGAAGAGTTGAAAGATGCTTTTCCTGCCAGGATCGAAGTGGAAAAGTCTGGGACAGGTTCGATTGTTCGAGTGATCACATGAGCCAAATTGCTTTGCGGGTTGGAATTCTCCAACGGGTACTGCCCGGTTACCGGAATCTCTTTTTCGATACTCTGGCGAAAGAACCAGGGGTTCTTGTTTCAGTATTTGCAGGAGAGCCGAGAGAGCAAGAAAACCTGGGGCAGACTGCTCCTCTGATGGTAGCACAACAATTTAAAGCAAAGAATCTGCATCTCTTTAAGGACAAGTATTACCTGTGTTTCCAGAGAAAATTTCTTGACTGGCTGAAAGAATTTAACCCCGATGTTTTAATCGTCGAAGCTAATCCTCGTTACCTTCATCTTCCCTCTATGATCCGCTGGATGAAGAAACGGAAGCGCCCTGTCATAGGTTGGGGATTAGGTTCACCTTCCAGTCATATACTCTCCAGTGCAGCAAAGTACCTCTGGCTAAAACAGTTCAACGCTCTAATCGCATATAGTGAACAGGGCAGGCAGGAATTCATTGACCTGCACTTTCCACCTGAAGCAGTTTTTACAGCTCCCAATGCGGTTACACACCGACCCGATCACCCTCCTATAGAACGACAAGAAATTGATATAGGGGATGCAGTAAAAGTTTTATTTGTTGGTAGGCTGCAGGGGCGAAAGAATATCGACCTGCTGATCCAGGCATGTGCTGCGCTGCCAAAGTCAATACAGCCATTGCTTGAGATCATCGGTGATGGACCTGAAAGGGAAAACCTGGAAAAGCTTGCCCGAGAGATTTATCCACACACCACTTTTCATGGTGCAAAATATGGCGCAGAACTGGATTACTTTTTCCAGAGTGCTGATTTATTTGTGTTGCCGGGTACTGGCGGGCTTGCTATACAGCAGGCGATGACCCATGCTCTGCCTGTGATCGTTGCTGAAGCGGATGGAACTCAACGTGACCTGGTGAAAGAGAATAATGGCTGGTTGATTCCCAAAGGAAATGTCTATGCCCTGCGGGATGCCCTTGAGGTTGCACTTGGTGAACCCTGTCGTCTGCGCGAAATGGGCAGGGAATCATTTCGCATTGTTCATGACGAAATTAACGTAGATGTAATGGTGAGTCAATTCATGAAAGCGATCCATTATGTACTGGGAGAAAAAGAGTGAAAATCCTCCTGGTAGCAGATGGACGTAGCCCAATCACCCACCAATGGCTAAAAACCGTCATTAGTATGGAACATGAAATGATGCTGGTTTCCACTTTTCCCTGTTCACCTTTGCAGGGAGTCAAAGATCAAACCGTGATCCCAATAGCCTTTTCGGGAATGGCTGGCACTCAGGTAGCTGGCAGCAACCAGAAAAAGAAAAGATCCAGCAGCCTGGTTCGGAAAGCTCGCAAACCTCTTATGGTACTCCGTTATTGGCTGGGGCCGTTAACTTTGCCCAAAGCAAAAAAGAAATTGCAGGAAGTAATCGCAGCTTGGCAGCCAGATCTTGTCCATGCATTACGCATCCCATTTGAAGGAATGCTGGCGAGTTGTACACCGGCCCATATACCTCTCGTGATCTCCATCTGGGGAAATGACCTCACATTACATACGCGGGGCTCAGCCAGTATGCGTTACTGGACACGTCGAGCTCTGCAACGCGCAGATGGTCTGCTTGCTGATGCAAGTAGAGATCTTCGGCTGGGAGTACAGTGGGGATATGAACAACAAAGACCCAAGCTGGTTGTTCCAGGTTCGGGAGGCATTGACCTGGCTGAAATTCTTCTTTCTGAAGAGAAATCAGATATTTCACGATGGGTCTCTTCTCAAGGACAATATGTGATCAACCCAAGAGGATTGCGTCCCGGATACATTAACACCCGAGAATTTTTCCAGGCAGCCCGATTGGTTTTACGACAAAACCCGGAAGTTATTTTTCTTTGTCCTGCAATGGAAGGGCAGGAAGAAGCTTTACAATATGCCCGGCAATATCAGGTTGAAAAGAATGTCCACCTGTTACCTTATCTGACGCAACCCGAACTCTGGCAGTTATTTCGTGCCTGTCAGGTTTCTGTCAGCATCAGTACACACGACGGCACACCCAACACCCTGCTTGAAGCTATGTCGTGTGGATGTTTTCCCATTGCGGGCGACCTGGAAAGCCTGCGGGATTGGATTACTCCTGGAGTGAATGGATTCCTCGTAGATGCATATAAGCCGGATGAAATTGCCCGCGCCATTTTAACAGCTTTAGAAGCGAAAGATTTGCGGGAGAAAGCTAAAGCTATCAACCTTCAACGGGTCTCGCAAAAAGCAAGCCGTGTTGCGACACAGGAAAAACTACAAACCTTTTTTGAACAGGTAAAAAATGCACACAATTAATGGTAGTATGTGTAATAAGTACTTTTGGAGGTAAAAATGACCTATTCAAACCCCGGTGACCTCATCCCATCCAGCGGTTTCATCACAGAATTGGTATTACGGATAAAACTCATCTGGCGATTGATGATGGATAAGCGTGTCAATCTATTTTTGAAAGCATTACCCGTGTTCAGCGTCATTTATCTGATTAATCCCATCGACCTCCCTACACCATTGGATGATGCAGCCATTATAGGATTAGGTTTTACCCTGTTCATCGCGCTTTGCCCACAGCATATCGTTCAGGAGCATTTGAACAACCTGCGTCAGGAGTTGCCCAAACACCTGAAAAAAACTGCTACACCCGACATCATCGAAGGGAAATGTGAGCCTGTCCCCGAGGATAATTCCGAAAATTCAGAATGAAATCATTTTGAAATAAATTTCCCTAAATGTGGTAACCATTTTGCTCTATTCCACTGGTAACTTTGTTTAATATTATAAATATTGACTGTAATGAGGAGATACGATGGCTTACAAGCAATGGAATACACAGAAAGTTCGTTTTTGTGACCATACCGGCAGTAAAGTAAAGTTGGAGGTCGAAGAAATATATCCTGAAGAATATTTACCAGATCAACCCGCCCATCTACATGCACATCGATGTTCTCATGGCGCTGCATGCAGCACTATGGATAAAGTCGCTTGCTTTTGGTCAGGCAGCAATCCTGGGTACGACCCCTTCCAAATGAATGATTAACCTTCATTGTTAAGAAAAACCTGCTGGTAACAGCGGGCTTTTCTTGACTTGAGGGGTAATTATTTGTATAGTATCTACATTGTTATGTGAGTATGACCGTTACAAAATGGAGGTGGATTTATGAAAAAGAGATGGATCATCCCTGTTCTGGTATTATTTCTTGTTTCTTTTGCCTGTACCATTAATTTGCCAAACCGCGACTCGAAGAATATAGATGAGACCGAAGAAGTCACAATCGAAGAAACTGAAGAAGAAACGGAAGAGGAAACAGAAGAAGTAACACAAGAAGTTGTTACTGTAGAACCCACCAAAGCACCGACCCTCGATTTTCCCACAGAAGAACCCACAATAGCACCCTCCTTTACGCCTGCTTCGCTTTTCTTTACAGATGACTTTGACGGCGATTTAAGCAACTGGCAGTACTTTATTGTCACGGGTGACCCCAATGCATCGTATCTCACACCAGTCGCGGGAAAACTCCGTTTTGAATTACCACGCGGCGTGGAAGCTTATGCATATGCCTATAACATGTCTGCCGAGTATCAAGATGTGTACGTCGAAGCAAATGCCGAAACCATTAAGACAGGTCGCAATGGTATTGCAATCGCCTGTCGGATGTCTGATCAAGGTTGGTATGAATTGCGTGTTTCTACAGCAGGATATGAAGTTGGTCGTTTTGCTTTTTATCGTTACGATGCAGCACTTAAAAAACAAAAACAGAATCCTTACGTCAATTTGCTGGGCGGGTATCCCAACCTGGCAAGTGTAGATTTAAAGAATGGGACAAATATTAATACCCTTGGTCTTCTTTGCTATGGAAACCAGATCATCCCATTTATCAATGGTGTCCAACCAAAAGGTGCAGATAAACAACCTCTGGTGATCACCGATAATACCTATTCCAGTGGATATGTCGGAATTGGTGCCATGTCGTATGCAGAAGAAGCAGTCAAGATTGATTTTGATTGGGTAACTACTTCTGAACCATAGAGTGATTGCTCATTAATACTGATGCCGTCTGGATGATCCAGGCGGCATTTCTTTTTCATGTGTAGTATAATAATAACAAAACAAATGTTCTGTTAATGGGGTGGAGGTCAATGCCAGTAAATTTTCAACAAATTCGGACACAGATCAAAGAGTTGGGTGAGCGTACCCATGCGTATGAACAAACCCTCTCTACAAAATTTAACGTGGCGAAACATCTGCTGGAAGAGAACCACGATCAGAATGAGATGTTGAGAGAAAAAATCTCTCTTGCACTGCGAAAAGTAGATCGTCTCCGTTGTGCGGTTCCGGTTAACGAACCGTTGGATGCTGCTATTACACCAACAAATGGTGAGCTGGCAGGATGCATCCTGGCAGCGGATGGTTCGCAGATCATGCCTGATCCACATGGGGCTCATTTATTTGGAGTAATTAATATTGGAATTTTCCGATTCTTTCCCAACCAGATGAAAACTCCTGAAGAAGAAACTTTAACAGATTTGCTCTATCACGACGCGCTGTACAACAAATCAGGAGGGTTAATCAATGATGACATGGTTTCTTTGATGCGTGACCTGAAGGAACGTCAGTTGCTTGCGGAACTGGCTGGAGAAGCAACCCCTCCAGTGATTACCCTGACTGATGGACCTATAGAACTGTTTCACGAACCTACCGACACAAAAGAGCCAGATCCAGCCTTCCTGGAATATCTCCAGATTCTGAGGAACCTGGCTAAGGTAAAAACTATGACTGCAGGATATGTGGATCGCCCCAGGGCAGACCTGCTTGTGCGGTTATTGGAAATTTCGAAGATCGACGAAAATACTTCAGAAAATGATATCCGCAATCATTCGTTGCAGGGTATCACAGACGCATCATTGCTTGAGCCTATTCTTCCTCCAGGATGCCGATCTGCAGTCTTTGAGATGCAGTCCATTTCTTCAAAATTTTTTACCAATGAGATCGCACTTCATTTCTTCTACCTGAATATCGGCACAGCTAACCATCCCTGGCTGGCTCGGGTTGAAATACCTGCCTGGATGGCGGAAGATACACCCTCTCTCGAAATGCTTCATAGAACTCTTCTATCACAGTGCCAGCAAATGGCAAATACTCCGTACCCCTATGCATTGATCCGTGCCCACGAAATTGCCCTGCTGACCCATGAAGACAAGAATTACCTGGATAATATGGTCGGGATCGAACTGTTAAAACATAACGCCACTCCAGGAATAAAATCACATAAACAATCACTTAAAGATCTGATTTGAAGGTGAAAGGGGTTTTTATGACACAAGCTTTACAGATAGGAAGATTATTAAGAGCCAATACCAGCGGTTGTGTGGTGGGTTGTAAAGTCACACAGGTGGAAACACCCTCTTTGGGTAGTCTGGTACGTATACCCATGGATGAGACAGCCAATTTTTGTATCTATGGGTTGATCACCGATATTCATGTTGAAGATGACGGTCTGGTACGCCAGCTTGTTACAGCTGAAAATGTTTCTGAGGAGGTGATCTTGGACAACCGCAATAACCGCAATGTGCCACTCGAAATCAGTGTGGCATTCTGTGGCTATAAGAAAGATAAGAAAATTTCTCACCTCCTTCCCGCCCGTCCTCCTCTGACGCTTGATAAGATCTTCTTATGCAGCGAGCATGATATTTTTGAATTTACTGCGCTTCCACTTTTCGGATATTTCCGTCACTTGTTACGCAATAAAGATATCCCCGTGGGAGAGGTCCTTGCCAGCCACCTGCAGCAAACAGTACCCATTCATCAATCCTGCGATAATGCTGATTGGATCAACCGGGCGGTAAAGGAATTGATCACTGCCTTACGGGATGATTATCCAGTATTGATCGATGTTTTACGGGCATTGGCTGATGCCGACCTGCCATTATCATCTGTAGAAACCACGATTCCAGGAGGATTGAAATGAGCGGTATCCTAAACAAAGAACCTGATCAAAATAATCTACCCATTGGATACGTGGTTGGAGGTGGACTTAAAGAAAATTTGCGCGTGCGTCTTTCAGGCTCTCCTCAGGCGGTGCAGGAAGGCGCTTTTGTGGTGATCGACAGTAATACATGGCGATTTTATGGCTTAGTAACCGATCTGCAGTTGGGAGCTACCGATCCCCGCTTTGCGGATGAGCAAAGTGAAGGAAGGCTTTCTCCTGATATTGCAAAGCTGCTTGTGGGGCAAACCTTGTACACGAACGCAGAGGTAATGCCACAATTGATGATGGATATGGGTCCTGACCTTGACAGCCCGGAGTACCCGGAATGGATCAAATCCCATCCAGACCAGAATCCAAAACCACTTTCGGTGAAAACTATCCCCGCACATCATGCTTTGGTCAGGATGGCTGACGCGGGCGACATTGAAGAGATTTTTGGAAAACCAGATGATGAGGGTAATTTTGTCATTGGGTACACTCGCGAACAGAACCATCCCTTATGCATCAACCTGGATAAAATGATCCAGCGCTCTTCAGGCATTTTTGGCGCAACCGGAACTGGCAAGTCATTCCTCACCCGCATCATTCTGGCTGGTTTGATCAAACGGGATAAAGCATCCATTCTGGTTTTTGATATGCACAATGAGTACGGGCTGGATGACACCGCATCAGACACCGGTGAAGAAGTAAAAGGGCTACGTACCCGCTTTGGTACTGGTGTACAAGTGGTTGGCTTGGGAAAAGGCACCACCATCCGCGGACAGACACCAGATTACCATCTTGAAATAACCGAATCGGATATTCTCCCCGAAGATATCGAATTGCTGACCAAAGAACTCAACCTGAAGGAGACAACGCCTACTACTCTCGAAGCATTGGTTCAAACCTTTGGAAAAAGCTGGTTCCATGAGTTCAAACACATGAATAATCTGGGACGGATCAAGGACGAAGATGGAAAATCCATCCCGGCACCGGGCAGCGTGGATGAATGGGCTTCAAATGTAGGCGTGAACGTTATGGCAGCACAGGGACTGCACGATAAACTGCGAAAAGTGTTCGATCGTCCATATATTGTGGAAAGTACAGCGAAAGATACTTTACAGGAGATCATTATTTCTCTACAAAAAGGTAAGCATGTCATCCTTTCCTTCGGTGATTTCGATTCAGACCTGGATTACCTTTTAGTCACTAATCTGATCACCCGCCGCATCCGCGACGCCTGGGAAAAACAAACGGATGAGTTTCGTGCCAAAAGAACTGCCGAACCCCGTCCCTTGACGATCGTCTTGGAAGAGGCACACAAGCTGCTCAATCGTGAGATGGCTTCCCAAACCACGTTTTCCACCATTGCCCGTGAGCTGCGCAAGTATTATGTGACCCTGCTGATCGTTGACCAACGCCCCTCGCAGATTTACGATGAAGTGATGTCACAGTTGGGTACACGTGTCACGGGTTGGCTGGGAGATGACAGCGATATTGCCTCTGTGTTGTCAGGTCTGGCAGCCAAAGATTCCTTACGCGGCATGCTGGCACGCCTGCAGCCAAAAGAAGAAGTGTTGATATTGGGGTGGTCTATGCCAATGCCAATGCTGGTACGGACCCGCAGATATGATGATAAATTCTGGAAAGAAATGGGTATTAAAGATAATCTGAAAACGGTCGATGATTACCGTAAGGCATTAGGTATTTCTTGATAGGGTTATTTTTGTACTAGCCAGACGATCAGGGATACTCCAATACCTAATAAGAAACCCATGAACACCTGCAAGGGGGTATGTCCCAATACCTCCTGCAGTTGTTTTTGTGAAAGGGGATGTCCCTGCAGCAATTCGTTAATGATCTGATTGATCTTGTGTGCCTGTATACCTGCCTGTCGGCGTACTCCTGCTGCATCATAGAGTACGATCATGGTGATCACGAATGCCAGCCCAAATAAGGGGGTATCAAAACCCTCGAATAACCCAACACCAAGCATGGCTGCGGTTACTGAAGATGAATGGGAACTGGGCATCCCCCCGGGGCTCATCATCAATCGCATGTCAATCCTTCCCGTGCGGATCAACTCTGTGAATAATTTACTGACCTGTGCAATGAACCAGGCGATTATTACTGCATGCAAAACATGATTGGATGCCAATTGTTGCCAAAACATAGTATTTCCTATAATACCTTATCGCTGGTAGTATCAGGAGCAGCCAGGGTCTGCACACGCAATTCTGCCTTATCCAGAATATCCAGGCATCGTTTCGATATAGCCTGACCCCGCTCGAATAAATGAATCATCTCTTCCAGAGTACCGTTATTGTTTTCCAATTCCTGGATGATCTCCTCCAGTTCTTTCAATCCTTCTTCATACGTCAGAGTTTCAACAGGTTTTTCGTCCATAGTAATTCCTCATAATTCCATCAATGCAAATCATCTGCAGGTTTCACTTCCTGAACTGATGAAGTAAAGCTGCCATCTTTTATTTTCACATCGACCATATCCATCGGTTGTATTTGTTGCACACTCGATACCAGCCTGCCTTCAGGGGTCATTACCAGAGCATAACCACGCTGCAGTATTGCCATTGGGCTGACAGACGCCAGATGCTGGGATTGCCCAGAAGCCTTGCTGCGTTGCAATTGTATAAAGTGCAGCATCAAGCGGGTTGCTTTTTCTTGCAGTGTATCAATATGCTGGCGTTCATTCTGTATCCGATTGATGGGACTAGATCGCATCAGCCTGCGACCGGCTTCACGCAGCTCTGTTCTACGGGTTGTAATTGCGTCAGTAATGAAATTTTCCAACTCAGCTTGTACGCTCAACAAGTTAGTGCGGATTTCAGCGATATCAGGGGTTACCTGTACGGCAGCAGCAGTGGGAGTAGGTGCTCGTATATCTGCAGCAAAATCAGCCAGCGTAAAATCCGTCTCATGCCCAATACCTGTGACTACTGGTATTGGACTCTCAGCAATGGCTCTCACAACACGTTCATCATTGAACGCCCAAAGATCTTCAATTGATCCTCCGCCCCTGGCAATGATGATGACATCCACAGACAATTGATTCAATATTTTTAATTGAGCAACAATTTCCAAAGGTGCAATAGTACCCTGTACTGTTGCGGGTGCCAGGATCACTTCAGCCATAGGGTAGCGCTGGCGTAAGATATTTAACATATCTTGCAGAGCTGCTCCCGTGGAAGAGGTCACAATACCAATAGAACGAGGCTGTTCAGGCAAAGGTCGTTTTCTTGCGACGTCGAATAACCCTTCTTCTTCCAGTTTCGCTTTCAACCGCATAAACTCCTGGAAAAGGAACCCTTCACCAGCGATTTGCACATTGTCGATATAGAGCTGATAGTCTCCGTTACGTTCAAACACCCCAATTCGCCCATGTGCAATGATGGACATGCCATCCTGAAGCTTCCCCCGTAGTCGCAAAGCATACATTTTCCATATTACACAGCGCAGTGATGCCAGGTCATCCTTGAGAGTCAGATAGACATGCCCTGAAGTATGGTATTTAAGGTTGGATATTTCACCCCTTACCCACACATCCTGCAGCACAGGTTCAGATTCCAGCACTGTCTGAATGACACGTGTTACTTCACTGATAGAAAACGTATCTTGACCAAATAAACCGGGCTGCTGCATTAATCGATCGCCTTCACGACTTCGATCCCATTCGAAGCCATGTGATAGAGAAATACTGCATGCAGCAGATCTCCGTCATGCGCAAAACCACCTTCTTTTTGTGCTGCAGATGACGGTCGATCGAAGGTCTGTACACAATTCTCCGGAATGATCACCCTGCGGGTAAGGTGTCTGGCATTTGCATCCAACTTCAGGTACATGGCAAGTTGATAAACACAGATATCGGTTACATCCCCTACCACCACATAGGTTTCAACCTCTGGATGAACGATCACCCAATCTTCGAATTCAGTTTGCAATCCAGACGCAACCGTGTTCTTGGGTATGATCTGGATATGTTCAGCGAAGGATAATGATTTTAATTCGTCTACTGGCTCAGATTCTGCGGTACCCCGCAGACAATGTGGCGGATAGGATTTAAATTCCAATGCATCAGGGTTATGACTGTCTGTCATGTGGAGGATTTTCGTGACCCCACTTTCCCAGGCAGTTTGCATCAACCTGGTTACAGGTTTGATGATTGATTCTACACGCGGGCTGGCAAGCGCTCCAAAACGGATGAAACCATTGATGATATCTACTGCAGTAATGACACAGGTATCGGGTTGGGCAAAAATCTCTCTCGCTTGGAATGTAGGGATTTGTTGCAACCAGGATTCTACATATAAGAGAAATGGCTTCGATGTTTCGGATAAATCTGATTTCATGCTACATCCTTTCGTTACCTCCTTATTTTACTCATGATTAGGTTTCGTAACCAATTCTTATTTTTCCCTTCTTGTGCATTCTTTCAAGTTTCTATACAATTTTTTTATACGAGAGGATAATGACATATGGTTGATAAACTTGACCTTGTTCGAACATATAAATCACTCTATACCCCTTCGGATAGAGAATTCCACATCGTTGAAGTGCCAGCTTTGTCATTTGTGATGATCGATGGAACGGGTGACCCGAACACCTCACCCATGTATCAAGAAGCAGTCTCCGCTCTGTACGGGTTGGCGTATAGCATCAAGTTTGCTAAAAAGAAAGAAACAGGGCAGGATTTTAAGGTGATGCCGCTGGAAGGTCTGTGGTGGGTGGAAAACCTGGCGGAGTTGGATTTCAAGAATAAAGATAACTGGTTCTGGACGATGATGATTGTCCAACCTTCATTCATCACTATGGCAGATTTTGAATCGGCTCAACGAGCGGTTCTCAAAAAAGGGGGGAGTGAACTGGCAAAAACCGCACGTTTCGAAGTGTATGATGAAGGAACTTCAGTCCAGGTGTTGTACTTAGGGGCTTATGCCAATGAACTGCCTACCGTGGAAAAAATGCATGCGTTTGCCAGGCAGCAGGGGTTTGAACTACACAAGAAGCATCATGAGATCTATATGAGTGATCCACGAAAAACTGACCCGGAAAAGTTGAAAACCGTCATCCGCCAACCGGTGTATAAACCATGATCGTCAAAAAATGATCAAAATATTTTGACCGAGATTGGTTTAAACTATAAAAACCACAGGCTGCAGGTTCGTCATGCTGAACGTAGTGAAGCATCTTGTCTTGTGTCTTTTCTTCATGACTGTCACTTACAATTTACCTCATCATGTTACTAATCTATTAACGCGAGGTTTTTCAGGCGCATAATAACAGGAATGCTAAAAAAGCATGAATTTATCATTTAGAATGATCAATTCTTTTCTAGATCAAGACTACCACCGGAAGCCAAACTCGAAAGAAAATACAGAGAAATTCGATTTCTATAGCATAATTTTCTATTGGCAGGCTGACGAGAATTTTGTTCCTTGATACAATTACCCCATGCTAAATACCATCTACTTCGCTGACAACCTGGAAGTCCTTCGTACCCTCCCCACCGAATCAGTTAACCTGATCTACATCGATCCCCCATTTAACACTGGTAAGTCCCAGACACGCACCCAGATCCGCACCGAGGAAAATGCCAATGGCGACCGCACGGGATTTCAAGGCAAGCGTTACCAGACGGTCAGGATCGGTTCAAAAGGCTACAACGACCTGTTCGATGATTACCTGGCATTTCTCGAACCGCGTCTGGTTGAAGCTTACCGCATCCTGAAACCGGATGGTAGTTTGTATTTTCACATAGATTATCGCGAAGTACATTATTGTAAGATATTGCTAGATCAAATATTTGGTCGTGAGAGCTTTCTCAACGAGATCATCTGGGCGTATGATTATGGCGCTCGAACAAAAAAGAAATGGCCCCCCAAGCACGACAATATTCTCTGGTATGCCAAAGATCCCGATCAATACACTTTTAATGTAGAGGACATTGAACGCATCCCCTATATGGCTCCAGGGCTGGTAGGACCAGAAAAAGCAGCCAGGGGTAAACTGCCAACCGATACTTGGTGGCATACCATCGTCGCGACCAATGGAAAAGAGAAAACCGGCTACCCTACCCAGAAACCCGTAGGAGTCCTTCGCAGGATCATCATGGCTTCATCCAATCCAGGAGATGTAGTGATGGATTTTTTTGCAGGCAGCGGCACCACTGGTGAAGTATGCCTGGAGTTGGGTCGCAGTTTCATTCTGGTAGATAACAATCCACAGGCTATCGAGGTAATGAAAGAAAGGTTTTTAAATATCGCAAATATTGAGTTTATTGCTTGAAAAAATTAGGGGCAATTCGTGCTTTAATATAACAAATGAAATTAAAATTGTATCTTTTCATAACATTCATATTTACTATCCTCCTGTCATCTTGCGGTGCTCGGAAGGTAGATACGTACGCTACCGAAACTGCCATTGTGAACAACATTTTTACCACATGGACGGCAGCAGCAGCTATGGTGACGCCCCTGCCTTCTAATACCCCCATCCCCGAGATTGTCGGTACGCCCACCCCTTGGCAAACGCCCACCCCTATGCCGGTCGCAATTGTTAAGTCAGCTGGTTTGAATCTTCGCGAAGGTCCCGGAACAGATTTCCTCTCCATGGAACTTCTCACTACTTCAAATACGCTGTTGGTGATCGGTCAAACAGGCATTTGCAATTGGCTGAAAGTAATCGCTCCATCTGGAAGAAAAGGCTGGGTAAGTGGTGGAGATTACTACGTTTCTCTGAATGCTCCTTGTGAACAGATCCCTGAAGCTGCTTACCAACCAGTAAATGGCACAAGGTTGGTCGACTACCGAACTTACGCGGGTGCCGGCATCCTCAAACTGACCAACCCCTTGATCTCTGATGCGGTGATCATTCTTACGAATATGTCCAGTTATCCCATACTGGCGATATACATTCGTGCTGGTGAAACCTATACGATCGAGGGTATTCCTGAAAGTACTTATGAGGTGTATCTGGCGGTTGGAAACGGCTGGCTGGGTGATGAGATGGTGTTTGAAGAAGATCTGGGAAAATACTCGATACTCGATCTTTATAATGTAACAACTGCAAATAACGAGTATTCATTGATTATCTCGACTGAATCCGGCGAGGCTGCTCCAGTCGAATCAGATGCATTTCCTTCTTTAACTCAATAATTAAAATGAGCAGTCACGCTCTGACAATGGATTTTTTGGATCTCACTGCTTCAGTGAATAAAGTCTTCGATGAATTTCGCTCAAAGCCTTCACCTGTTCCGCTGCATGGTAGGATGAACGCACTAAAGGCTGGCTTTCCACCCATTTGAAGCCTATTTCCAAACCATACGCCTTTAGCTCTGCGAATTCCTCCAGGGTGTAATATCGCTCTATCCGTAAATGATTCTTGCTGGGCTGCAGGTATTGCCCAATTGTGAGAATATCCACATTCCAGGAGCGCAGGTCTCGCATCACCTTCTTCACTTCATCTAATGTTTCCCCCAGCCCTACCATTATTCCTGATTTGGTGAGCACTTCGGGTGCCAGCATTTTTGCATTAGTCAATGTTGCTTCAGACCAGCTATACCGGTCTTGAGGCTGAACAATTTTGAAAAGCCTGGGTACTGTTTCAATATTGTGATTTAAGATTTCCGGGCGTGCCTGCATGACAATGTTCAGAGCTTCCACACTTCCCTTGAAATCCGGGATCAACACTTCGATCGAGCATCCAGGAAAGACCTCGCGAATGCGCTGAATGATCATGGCAAAAATTGGCGCGCCACCATCACGCCGATCATCCCGATTAACGCTGGTGATGACTGCATGGTGCAAATTCATTGCCTTTACTGCCTGTGCCACCCTTTCGGGTTCCTGCCAATCCAATGCTCCGGGTCTTCCATGCTTGATGTCACAAAATCCACAGGAGCGGGTGCAAACATCACCCAAGATTAAGAAAGTTGCAGTCCCGTTGCCCCAACACTCTCCCATGTTCGGGCAACCCGCTTCTTCGCATACAGTATGAAGTTCTTTCTGGCGCATCAAGTTTTGCAGCCAGGTATAGGTTTCACCAGCGGGTGGCTGCACACGAATATACTCCGGGCGTCGTTGAGGAGTGGTATCCACTTTTTCAGGATTTATTCTTTCACGGGTAGGATTGTTAGCCATGCTCTCTCCTGCTGTCATTATAGCCAGTTGGGATATCCTTGTAAATCAAACTGACATGATATACTAGCCCTATGCTTTACCTTGTAGCCACACCCATTGGTAATCTCGGAGATATTACCCAACGTGCCCTCGAAGTATTGGGGAGTGTGGATTGGGTGGTAAGCGAAGATACCCGTAAAACCGGGCATCTGTTAAACCACTTTGGAATCAAGAAACCTCAATACTCTTTCAACGAGTTCAATGAAAAAAAGATGCTGCCACAGGTCTTGGAGCTACTCCGTAATGAAAAAAATGTTGCACTGGTTACCAATGCAGGCACTCCCGCCATTTCGGATCCCGGATTTATCCTGGTTCGCGCTGCCCTGCAGGAAAATATTCCCCTCACAGCCATCCCAGGCCCCACCGCATTAATCGCCGCGTTGATCCTATCCGGGCTTCCCGTACACAGCTTCACCTTCCGGGGTTTTGCCCCTCACAAAGCAGGTCCTCGCAAACGATTTTTAGAAGTGGATAAAGAAAGCCCTCATACTCTGGTATTTTATGAAAGCCCCTATCGCCTTGAAGCCTTTTTAAAAGATGCCATAGAAGTTTATGGTGATCGCCAGGCTGCCATCGCCAATGACCTCACCAAATTTTATGAAAATGTCAGCCGCGGGCTGCTTTCAGAACTGGCAGCTGGTATTGCTGGAACTACTTTGAAAGGCGAATACTGCGTGGTGATTGCAGGCAAATGACACCCCCGCGATTTTATATTCCTCCTGAATATATACAAACCCCGGTGGTTACCTTTCCACCGGATCGCTGTTCACAGATCAATAATGTTCTGCGCTTGAAAACAGGCGACCTGGTGCATGTTTTCGATATCAGCGGAGCAGAATATCAGGTTCGCCTGACAGTTGTGCAGCGTAATGATGTTCAGGGAGAGATCATAACAGTCCTCCACCCACAAACCGAACCCGCCTTAGCACTCGAATTATGGGTGTGTGCCAGCCGTCGTGAAAAAATTGAATGGATCATTCAGAAATGCACCGAGATCGGTGTTTCCAGTTTCCGTTTTTTAGTCTCAGAGCGCAGCCTTGTACAGAAGGTGGAAGATATTCAACAAAAGAAAGATCGTTGGCAACAGATCGCCATGGAAGCTGCAGAACAATCCGGAAGGATTCACGTACCTGAAATACTTCCCCCGTTTCATATTCAACAAGCATTATCTCTATCTACTAGAGCTGATACGCTTAAATGTATTGCCTGGGAACTCGACCGGCAGCACACGATCGATCAGCTACTTCAGCAAATTATTCTTCCGCAAAAAGTGATCCTGGTTATTGGACCTGAAGGCGGATTAAGCGATGCAGAAGTACAGTTTGCTCTGGATAATGATTTTCACGCCATTACATTGGGAAATCGTATCTTTCGCCTGGAAACCGCAGCGATGGTTGGCTGTGTTCTTATTCTAAACGCTTTCCATACGTTATAACAAAAAAGACTCTGCTCCGTTAAAGTGTGTCTGCATTTTTCCATGTTTTTGGGAAAATTAAGAATTACATTCCATCATCCGCTGGTGGAACGGTAGGTCCAAAATCCAGCACCTCACGCACCTGGCTGTTGGTTTGCGAAGGTCCGATGATCCCCTGTTCTTCCATTGTATCGATCAGGCGCGCCGCCCGTGTATAACCTACGCGCATCCTTCGCTGCAGCATGGTGATCGATGCCCTGCCCTCTTTTCTTACCAGATCAATGGCTTCTGACAGCAACGGATCCCCATCTACTTCGGCTTTCATCTCTTCGAATAGTGGTTTTTGTGTAAGAGGCAACCCTTTAGGCAACGATTCGGTCATCTCTGGTGCAGGCATATTTGGCTGCAAGGCTTTTACCCGCTCGGTCTCATCTCGCCAGAATTCCACCAACCGCTGGATCTCGCTATCAGATACAAAAGTACCTTGCACACGTACAGGTGCAGGCGAATCAGGTGCCTGATAAAGCATATCACCCTTGCCAAGTAATTTTTCTGCGCCAGGCTGATCCAAAATGACCCGACTGTCAACGTTGGATGCCACAGAGAAGGCAATACGGGCGGGGAAATTCGCCTTGATGATACCGGTAACCACATCCACCGATGGGCGCTGAGTGGCAATGATCAAGTGAATACCTGTAGCACGTGCTAATTGTGCCAGACGGGCAACCGAGCGCTCGGTCTCCTCCGGCGCAAGCATCATCAGGTCAGCCAATTCATCGATCACTACCAGCAGATATGGCAGTCTTTCGTCTGGATGACGGTTGTTGTATTCCTGAATATTACGTGAGCCGTTTTGAGAGAACCGGTGGTATCGGCTATCCATCTCACGCAGCACCCATTGCAATGCACCAATCACCCGCTCAGGTTCCACAACCACCGGTGCCAGGAGATGAGGGATGCCATTATAACCGGTCAATTCCACACGTTTAGGATCAACCAGGATCAAACGGAGAGTTTCGGGAGAATTGTGGATCAGAAAACAACAAAGCAGTGAATTAACACATACGGATTTACCGCTACCGGTAGTCCCTGCGATCAATAAATGCGGTAGTGAAGTAAGATCGCCCGCGATCGGTTTTCCTGCGACATCTTTTCCAAGAGCAAAACGTAAAGGTGGTCGCTGCTTTCGGAAAGGATCACTTTCAATCACTTCTCGCAGTGAAACACTCGTAAAGCTTGTATTGGGTACTTCGATCCCAACATAATTGCGGCCAGGAACCGGCGCCTGGATGCGGATACGGGGAGCAGCTAGAGCCAAAGCCAGGTCATCTGCCAACGCAGCAATGCGAGCCACACGAACTCGCGTTTTCCCTGTTCTGCTTTCTACGAACTCCGGTTCTACCCCAAATTGGGTTACAGTAGGGCCCCGGTGAATTTCAACTACATGGGCTGGTGCACTGAAAGAGCGCAGTGTTTCTTCGATTAATCTAGCCCGGTCATTATCCAGGTTGGCCACCTGCATCAGAGGAGAAACCGAATTGAGGATCCTTTCTATGGGTGGCAAATTCCAGATTGTACTGGCTGGGAGTTTCACTTCCGGTTGAATATCCAATGCTGGTTCCACAGCAGGTACCGTTAGTTTTTCGACAGACTCTTTTTTCACTGCCGGGTGAATATTCTTGCTTTTCGCTGTTACATCTTGGTCGTGGGTAGATTTCAATGGACGAAGGGGTTGAAAGGTCGGAGGTAATTCAACCCTTTCAGAGGTTTCTTTATCAATGGTTAATTTTTTCTGCTGTGCTATCTGATGCAATTCCGGTTCATAGGAAGAGGCAGACCGGTTTCCTCTACGTAATGAGCGGATCAGATCAGTAAAAGAGATGTCGAAAGTCAGAATCAACGCCAGGATCAGCCAGGTGATCAGAATGACGATCGAACCAGCTTCTCCAACCATGGCAATCAGCAGCCACTCAACTGCGCCACCAATATATCCACCCCCTGAACCATTCTTTGCTGCCAGCCAGATGTCATCTCCGAACTTAAAAACGCTCAACCATCCAAAGAAATTTAATAAGAGCAGGAAAATTCCTAATAAGCGTTCAGCAGAAAGCTGTGGCAATCGCTCGACATGACGAAATAAAAGCCAGGCTCCAAAACCCAATAGAGAAAGTGGAAGGACAAACGCACCCCACCCTGCTGCCTGTTTAAGAACTGTTACCCAGGCAGAAGTGAGAGTCCCCTGCGAACGAGAGATCATGCTGAGAAGGGTTAACAACCCCAGCAATGCAAGGATGACCCCCAAAATATCCAATTTGCGTTCCGGTGAAATCTGTTGCCAGAAAGAGGGTCCTCTTTCCACTTCCGGTACGGTACGGCGTTGACGTTGCGAAGGATTTTTCCGAGTTGTTTTTCCCGTCGCACGGGGGCGTGAACTTTTCCCCCGGTGTGCCATAGTACCACGGCTGGAGGATGATCGTGTGTTGCGGGTATTCGTGCTTCTGGTTGGGCTCATAAGCAAATGGGTTACCTTCAATCCATAAACAAACGTTCTACCGTATTATTCTATCATACGCGCAGAAAAGTGTTTTATTGGTTCAAGGAACCTAATATTTTCGAAGTACTGGAAAAAGCCAGGGGAGGAAGATTATTGAGATCAAAGAATGCAACCTGGTCAGCATCATCACCCGCTTCTAAAGTACCACTTAAAACCTTAGCTGTATAAACAATCAGGATATCCGCTCCCCGTTTATGTTCATGAACAGAAAATACATCAAATAGTTTTGTGATCTTAACCTGTAAACCCGTCTCTTCCAGGCATTCACGGCAGGCTGCATCCTGCGGATCTTCATGTGCATTAATAAACCCTGCCGGTAAAGACCAACAACCTCGATGTGGATCATTGATCCTGCGAGTGAGCAAGACATTGTTATTTTGTACAATCAGTACTGCTACAGCGACTTTGGGATCAGCGAAATAGATCCAATCACAATCTTCACAGACTGGGCGTTGCAAACCAAAGAGCAATTTATAGGTTACTTTTTTCCCACAATAGGGACAGAATTGTATTCCTTGATTCATGTGCTGCGTTTCTTGAACCACAATACCAGGCTCACCATTCCTAATCCAAGAGTAATTAAACCCAACCCTAGAGTTAATCCCCAATCGGATAAATCAAATTGAGTCTCTGTTGGAGTTGGTTCTGGTTCCTGTACAACTTCCGGTTCGACCTGTTCAGAGATCCTCAATCCAAGGATAGGCCCACTGGAGATGACTTTGTACGGTTCTGTTGGTACTTCAGGGGTCGCCACCGAGCGTGTTTCATCAGTTACTTCTGTCTTAGAGGGAATGATCACTGTAAATCCATTGACACCTGACCTTGCTATTGGAGTCACCACACTGATCATCAAGCCGTCACCACCCAACCCAGGACCTTCTGCACCGCCTCCTCCACCACCGATACCGGCTCCACCACCTTTCCCTGTTGCAAGTGGATATGCATTGGTGATAGCAGATGCATCCCCCCAGATGATGATCGGTAGCGCGTTGCTCATATCTGCCTGCGTAGAGGGAGTTTCAACTGCTTCAAGAACTGGTGTAGATGCCGCCATTTCCAGCGGGGCTTCAGCGGTTTTCATCTGCATCGGTAGGAAGCGAATGAGCAATGTGATCACCATCAACACTGCAGTTACCAGAGTGGCATAACTAAAAACAGGCACCCAGCGATTCGAAGTTGTCTTTCTGGAGATGCCAGTTACCATTGTTGGCTTCAGGGTAAAATTTCGTGGGACTTTTACGGGTTTGACCTGACGTAATAAATAGCACGTGCGTTTTAATTGCATCAATGAATGACGCAATTCAGCATCTTTTTTCAGTTGGGCTTCTAACTGTGCAATTTGCTTTTCATTCAATTGCCCATCGAGGTACATGGATAATGCAATTAAATCTTTAGACGAGATGGGCTGCTTCATTATTTACTTACCTCATCATCAAGACGAAATCGATCGGGCAAGAGTTCCCAAAATTTTTGCAGGCAATCCTGTAATTTCAAACGAGCGCGTGCCAGGCGGCTTTTAATCGTTCCCAGCGGGCGTTTGATCACTTTTGCCACTTCTTCGTAGTCAAAACCCTGAACATCTACCAGCACAACAACAACTTTAAATTCTTCAGGTAAATTAGCGAGACAGTGTTGTACCGCATGTTCTAGATCAGCCTGCTCAACAGTTTCTTCAGGGCTTGCAGAACCATCAGCCAACCAGGTTGGCGATTCGATCTCCTCTTCTGTATCATCATCGACAGGTTCAAGGGGAATAGTTGGATGACGTTTGATACGTCTCAACTCGTCATAGCAGGCGTTAGTCACGATCCTCATCAACCATGCCTTGAACGACCCGCCTCTGAATCCGTTCAAGTTCTTATACGCGGAAATGAATGCGGTCTGGGTAATATCTGCTGCAGAATCTTCATCCGACAACAGGCGATAGGCAACATTAAATGCCATCTCTTGATATGCAAGGACAAGCCTGTTAAATGCATCCAGGTCACCCCGCGTTGCATCCTGGATCAAAACCTGTTCATCCATGATTACTTTCCCGAATCCGCTGCAGTGCTGCCTGATATTCTGAAATATTCGGTGGATTTAGGGCGATGATAGCCAACAGAATTGAAGCAGCTCCCGAACGGTTTCCCTTTTGAACCATCATATCTGCAATTTCATCTAATACCTGTACAGCTTCAGTTATTTCGCGATTTCGTACATGCAAATCAGCCAGACGTTTACGCAATTCCAATTTTTCGGGTCGCTCTATGATCAAGTTTTTGATGAACCCAATAGCCTGATCACGTTTTCCAACATTTTCGAGCATGGATACATATCCATCCAACTCGTTAAATGCATTCATATCCTGACCGAGACGAAAATAGATGACCACCAGTTGCAGCCTGGCATTTTCATCTTCTGGTTCTTGAGTACGAATTTGCTCGTACAACAGTGCCGCTTGGCGTAGATCAAGTCGCTGTAGATCGATATCTGCCATTTTTATCATGATCTGGATTTTCCATGCGGGGTCAGTACGGGGATGAGAAGTCAATTTCAATGCCTGGCTATATGTATTTCGTGCCTGATCGAGATCAGCCAATTGGTAATATGTTTCTGCTAGTTCAATATACTGCTGAATTGCTTCATTGACATTCCCCTGGCTGATCAATGTCTCTACCATCATATTGCGTGCTTTTAAATCCAGTGGAGAAATTTGCAATGCCCTTTTTAGCATCCGCACAGCCTGTGCGGGTTCGCCACGTAATGCGAACAATCGCGCCACTAGAGTAAATTTGTTCACTGCCTCCTGAGTGCGTCCATCCTGTAGTAGGAGCTCTCCAACCTGAATATGCAGGGGAAGATAATATGGTGAATCCGCAATCAGTTGATAAGACTCCTCCATTGCTGAATAGAACCTGCCCTGCATACCCAATAAATGGATGCGCGCCATTGAATCTAGCATTTTCCCGGCGCTGGTATCCAGGATCAATTCTGCTAATGGCGCTGGTGAGCCATTTTCTTCAATTGTAGGAAGATTCTGGCGCGCTGACAGAACATGAGTTTGCCAATCAGGTCGGATCAACTGGTCAGAAATAGTTGAACAAATCCCCGTCAATTTATCCAATTCCTGTATGCTGGTAATACTATCAATGATTGGCTCATAGGCTTGAAAAAGCAGTTCCATCATATCGCTGCTGACAGTAGTCAAATCTGCTGAACGTAAAGCACGCAGGTAGTTCTGTGCAGCAGCTTGATATTGTTGAGTTTTTTCGTAATACTGACCAATCAGCAGATAGGCTGCTAACGCATAGTTTTCTGAGCCTGTCACCTTTTGCAGGTGAACAAGGCATTTCTTATCTACTTTACGAGATAGAATACAACCAATGGTAAAATGGGCAGCTGCATTGTGAAGCCCTATTTCATAAGCCTTGACTAATTCCTCGATCGCCCGGTCATCGTTTCCCTGTGTTTGATAATCAATCGCCTGACCCAGATGAAGCAAGACAATACGCCGCTCGCCTTGTTCAAGAGATAATCCCCCTGTACCACGCGTGAAGGCAGAGACTCCTCTTTTTATCCCGCTTTCACCCTCATCCCCTTGATCCAGCATCAATGATGCCAGTTCAGAAAGTGCTTTTTCGGAAGCCTCGGAAATCGGATCCGCTTTTGTGGTAGCGTCTTGTTCTGCATCCGAAGGCTTTCGAATTTCTTGCAGCTTTACTGGTCCACTACCAATGCGAGGTTGCAAAGGTCTGGGAAGAAGTTGATTATTGCGTAGCTTGAAGAGAGCCTGTTTGGGTGCAGGATGATCTGGCAAGATCTGTAAGGCATGCTCCACTGATTGTAAAGCTCGTGCCATGTCTCCCATATGTTGATAAATACTCGCTGATGCTAAAAACTCACTTACTGCTTCTTCTTTCTTACCCAGCTTTTCGTAGATCATTGCCAGCCGAATGCGTGCCATCAGATGTTCTGGTTCAAGAGAAATAAAACGCAACAGGTTCTCAATGGCTTTATCTACATCTCGTGCACGTAAATAGAGATCAGCAGCCAGACTGTAAGCCCGTTCAGCTTCACTGTTCAAACCCAGTTTTTCCTTGATCCGCCCAATTCTTTCCTGCGCTAATCCATCCTGTGGGGCCACCTCATTGAGCCGTTGGTAATAAACCAGCGATTCCTCAAAATGCCTGGCTTCAAACAATGCCAGGCCAAGATTAGCCAATGCTGCTGGATGATCAGGACACTCTTTTAATGCTGTTCGATAGTAGCTGGCAGCTTGTTCCCATTGCCTGTCCCAGGCAGCGGAATGGCCAGATTTCATAGCGTTTTGAAAAGCAGCAGTCTCGTTAGTCATATTAATGTCTTAGGTATTTAACCATTTTTTAAAACTTCAAGCTCACCCCAATTCAATCCAGAGCGCGCTTCAGTTTCCAATGGAATAGATAGAGTATAAGCCTGTTCCATCGTTTGTTGCACGACTTGTGCCGTCTGTTTTAACTCATCTTTCGGGCATTCGAGCAGCAATTCATCATGTACCTGGAGTATCAACTTTGCATGCAGCCCTGCGGCTTGGATTGCAGGGGGAACTTTCAGCATGGCAATTTTCATGATATCAGCAGCCGTACCCTGCACAGGTGCGTTGATCGCTTCACGTTCTTCGCGGTTGCGAATATTTACATTGGTTTGATTTTGTAAATTCGGGAAATAACGTCTTCTTCCCAACAATGTTTCTACATATCCCCTGCGGGCAGCCTGTTGACGGATTGAATCGAGGTATCGCTTGACACCTGGAAACTGGTTGAAATAAGCTCTGACAAAATCCTCTGCTTCTGCCAGGGTGATGTCTGCAGAACGACTTAATCCAAACGCGCTCATCCCATAGATCAACCCAAAATTAATCGCCTTGGCATGGCTGCGTTGACTTTTTGTCACTGCAGACAAAGGAACATTATTGACAGCAGCAGCGGTAGCAGCGTGAATATCCTGCCCCTCCCGAAATGCATTCAGCATGGATTCATCCTGTGCCATGTGTGCCACGATACGTAATTCGATTTGTGAATAATCTACTGAAAGTAGAACCATTCCTGGACTGGCAATGAACCCATTGCGTACTTTTCGTCCCAGGTCTGTACGTACTGGAATATTTTGTAAATTTGGCTCAGAAGACGCCAGCCTGCCTGTAACTGAACCAGTTTGGTTGAAAGACGTATGGACTCTACCAGTTTTCGGATTTACCTGCAGTGGTAAAGTATCCACGTAGGTTGATTTCAGCTTTGCCAGCTCCCGATATTCCAGGATCATTTCCACCACTGGATGCTGGTGACGAATGACCTCCAGCACTTCTGCTGAGGTTGAAAAATGCCCGCTTGCAGTTCTTTGTCGGCGATCTGGAGGTTCCAGTTTTAATGTTTCGAATAATGCCTTGGATAGCTGCTGGGTGGAATTAAGATTCACAGAGTATCCAACCTGTGATTTGATCAAGTCTTCGATCTGGTGTAGTCGATCCGTCAACTCTGTAGACATTTTCTCGAAGAAGGGAACATCCAGAGCAATGCCATTTTGCTCCATTTTTCCCAAAACCATAACCAGTGGCATTTCAAGATTATGGAATAATTCAAGCACGTTGTGATTTTTTAATTGCTCAGTTAATTTTGGAACCAAAGCCAGAGTAACTGCAGCATCGGCAGCAGCGTAAGGTGCAGCCTGCTCTACCGGCACTGCATCCATCGTCAGCTGGTTTTTCCCCTTACCAATCAACTCCTCGATGTGGGTCATGCGGGTATGGAGATACACCTCTGCCATATCCTTTAATCCCAGATTATGGCCATCGGGATCAATCAACCATTCAGCGATCATAGTATCAAAATACAGGGTTGGAATGACTAAACCATGCTGAGCTAAAACTAACCAATCGTATTTAAGATTGTGTCCAATGATCTTCTTCTCTGCCTGCAGAAAAAGAGGAGCCAGGGCAGTACGTACTTCAGCCCAGGGAAGCTGTTTTTCCGTTCCCTTGTGACCCACAGGAATATAGTATCCCTGCTTTGGATCAACAGAGAGAGAGACGCCAACCAGTTCTGCCCTCATGGGATCAGTGGAAGTCGTTTCGGTATCCAGAGAAATCTCTTTGGCTCTATTTAACGTTGTGATCAAATCCTTCAGGCTTGCAGGTGTATTCACAATGATAGTTTGAATTTCAGTCCGAGCAGGTTCACCCACTGCTTTTACTGGTTCGCCAAACAGGCTCAATTGGTTACCCTGATCTTTACCTGTCAACCGATTACAAATTTTTATGAATCTATCCGTAAGTGTGCGGAATTCAAGCTGTGTGAAAATATCGAGCACTGCTTCTTTGTTTAGATGATCGATCTGTGCTTTTTCCAGATCAAGCATGATTGGCAGGTCAGTTCGTATGGCAGCCAACTTCTGGCTCATATAGGCTGAATCTTTGCCTGCTTCCAGCTTTGTTCGAGTCTTACCAGTGATTTCTTCCAGATGAGAATAAATCTCATCCAGAGAAGGAAATTGCGCTAGAAGAGCCAATGCGGTTTTTTCTCCGATTCCAGGCACACCTGGAATATTATCAGAAGGATCACCCACCAGAGCTTTATAATCCACCACCTGGTCTGGACGAATTCCCCAGTATTCCACTACATCTTTTGGGGTATAGTCCTTTGCTTCTGCCAGTTTTGCACCTGCCAGATTAACAATAACGGTATCCGTTACCAATTGAAATAGATCCCGGTCACCAGTGATGATCTTTACCCCAAGTCCAATTTCGTTTGCATGCCTGGCAACACTTCCCAGCACATCATCCGCTTCAAATCCTTCCATTTCGAGACGGGGGAAGGGAAATGCATCAATCAACTGCCTGATCCGTTCGATTTGAGGACGCAGATCATCAGGCATTTTTGCTCGGGTTGCTTTGTAATCGGTGAAAAGCTCATTACGAAATGTTTTTCCGGTATCAAAAGCCACTGCCAGATAATCTGGCTTATCCGTTTCAAGAATTTTTAACAATACACTGACAAAACCAAAGACACCGGCGGTAGGCTCTCCAGAGTGAGTCTGAAACCGGTTGGTACCCCCAGAAGTCAGCGCAAAGTATGTTCTATAAGCCAGCGCATGTCCGTCTATTAGATAAAGCACAGGTGGCATGAGTTTTCTTCTTTCAGAATTATCTTGCTGCAGGAAAACCCTGCCGCGTTCTTGTTTGCTGCATATAATCAGCGATCAAATCCTCATCTGGCATTTGCACACCGCTTAATGCCAGGTAACCAGGTGCCCAAAAATCACCCGAAGGATTTTGAGAGCGGAAACGTGGATGTGTTTCAAAAATGCGGTAGGAAGTTTTCACACGCAGGATTCGTATCACACTGGCTGGTGACACACCCGGCATAACCTGGGTACTTATCAGAATGTATTCTGGTCTGATTTGCAACCGCATCAATTTCCATCCAAAGGCAATGCAAAGATCGGGAATCCATTGGCAGAGCTGTTTTTCCAATTCACCATCCAGGTGATGTAATGGGATGCGTGGTATGATCACAAAAGTATAAATCAGGTCCACCATTGCAGAAGTTGCTGGTTCAGGATTGTAGATTGATCCCTCGTACGGTTGTGATACCGGAATTGCTCCAGGAAATGCTCCCACTGTCTGCTCTGATTCGGTCACTGGTATTTTCTCTTCTTTAGTTTCTACATCTTTGGATGGATTCAACTTGGAAAACGTGTTTACGCCTTCAGGAAAGGATTCAGAGATATCCTCTTCTTGTGCCAGAATTTCCAGAAACTCGTCAGAAAAGCTATCAGAAATCAAAGATGGTTGTGGTGTGATCTTTTCTATATGAGGTTCTTCTATCTTTTTATCTTCTGCGGTTGTTTCTGATCGCTCTTTAAAGACAGATTCAGATTTCTCGTCGAAGATGAATTCCGTTTTTACTTCTTGCGTTATTTCAGGTTTCTCCCGTGACGCTATTTCGGATTGTTCTTCAGAAGGTTGCCCAGATTGCTGTTCAACGATTGATCCGGGTTGTTCCTCCGGTATTTCCAATGATTGGTCAACCATCAGTGAGGGCAGTTTATCTTCAGCAATACCCTTTTGCTCATTTGTCACTGGCTTGAATTGCTTGTCTTCCAGCGGTTCAGATGGCTTTTTTTGCTTTTTGTGATTATTTTGTGATCTGAATACAGGTGTTTCATTCTTCGGGTTAGGGCTGGGCATCCAGGCAAGCATTTTTAAAAGTTTTTCTTTTTGTTGTTCTTCATCAATCCCCAACATTTCTGAATCTTGGAGTGATTTCTCTACTTTTTCTGTTGATTGGGTATCAGGCTCATGAGATATTTCCTCAGAAGGGATAACTGGTATTCCCTGTTTTTGAATCTCAGCAGTCTTATGCATTTCTTCTTCTATAGCGGGAGGATCCGATCTTGTTTGCTCCATTAACATTTGCTGCAAACGGGTAATTTGTACTTTTGAGTTGCTGACAGGATTTCGGATATCTTCCACCAACACCAACAGTACTCCCGGTTGAAACTCTCGAATATACAAGAGATACTTACCACCGCTCGCTTGTAGCTTCATGAAGCGAACCAGATCAGTTTGTTTGACTGTGTTCCATTCACGCTGGATCATGGTAGCGATCTCAACCACTTCTGCATTGCTCAGATATCCTTGCGATAGATGAACTTTTCCCCCGATCAAGATCATGACAGCATGTGCAGTCGATTCGCGGAGAAAGGATGTAAGAATGAAGCCACCCAACTCTCGGTCTTGAAGCCATACAGGTTGAGGTAGATTTACATTATCAAAGCTTTGAGAGATTACTTTTTCTCGCTTAGAATCTGGCACCAGCAGCGTTTCTGCCAGTTCTACGATGGTTGATATAAAATAAGGTTTCGGTAAAACAAAATGTGCGTTTGGAAAATCAGGCATCCATTCGGGATTGTTCTCTGGTGAAAGGAAAATACATCGAATACGTGGATGTTGAACCAGAATTCTCTGAATAAGTGGATCAATCAACTGATCACAAAAATCTGCATCGAAGATCATTAGATCTACAGGAAAACTATCCACAGCTTCCTGCAACTCTGCCAGATCATGCGCCAGAAGAACCCGATAGGTATCGTTTTCCTCCAGTGAAAGCAGTAACAGATCTGCAAGTGCCAGATTTGGAGTTGCGACTACGATCGAAAAATTCATTTAAAAAGTGTATCACGCCCCTCTACGCGTGACAAGTCAAATAGAAATGCCTACTCTCCTGTAATAGAAGCAATGGCATCTTGTAGCACAGCATCCTGTGTAGATAGCACACTGGCTTCATCAATAGGAATCCTTACATCTGGTACAACTCCCACACCCTCCAGGAAGATGCTGCCATCTTCCAGAGTAAATCGTCCGGTTGGAATTTGCAGTGTAAAACCTTCAGGCAGTTCAAATTGTCCACGGGCAACTTCTGCTTCTACCCCACCTGTGGGATATTGCCCCATGACGACCATACCAGGTACTTTACTAAAACCGTAGGATTCGATTTCACAGGCGCTGAAACAAGCATTACCAACTAAAAGTACCATCTTGTCAAAAGAATACTGGTTCTCATTGGGTGAAACTTTTTCACGAGGTCCTTCTGGTTCAAATTTTCCTGTTTTTTCACTATAGTATTCCAATTGACCCATCGGGATTTCCTCATCATACAGAAAACCCGCCAATCCCAGTGGTGCACCACCAGAATTCTGACGCATGTCAATGATGATACCTGCTACATTATTTTCTTCGAAAACTTTTAATGCTCTTTCAAATAACCGAATGATCAGGTTAAGATCATCATAGTTCGAATTAATGCTGATGTATCCAACTGATCCATTGATGATCCTGGATTCAACCGGCAATACATGTACTTCATCATTGCCATAAATATATGTTGCTAACAGGCTGTCATACTCCTGAACACGGGTAAAGGTCGTAGTTTTTTCCTCACCACGCTTGTTTTTGTATGTGACCGTAACGGGATCACCAATAGAACCTCTTAACAGGAACAGCACCTGGTCATATCGGTATGCAAAATCGGTTGAATAAGGTCCAAAGAGAGGTTGAACTGCTTCAATAGCGCTTGCTACCGGAGTACCATTCACTGCAACGATTTCATCCCCCACCTGCATACCATCCAAAGCTGCCGGGCTGCCATCCAACATGAATACTACCAATACCCTTCCATCATCCAATTCACGGATGCCAGCTCCAATTCCTCCTGCTGCCCGCTGGTAGAAGGCTGCATTTCCAATATCTCCTCCATCAAAACCGACATGCCCATCGTGAAATGCACTGACAAATTTCTCGATGGCAAGATAATATGTCGAAACATCATTGTTCTTCTCTGCCTCTTCTACCATGGGAGCTACTTCCTCATAAAGAGCATCCCAATCAGGCTGTTTACCTTCAATGCCGTTAAAGGCATATTCTTTTCGCACAATTTCGAACATCTTATCGAAGGCTTCAGTGTAAGAGAGATCTGAAAAGTCTTTGATCGCCACATCAGTTGGCTCATATAAAGTCATATCAATTTCACTATCCCGGATAATCCCAAAGGGGGAAGAATCCAGGTCAATGATCGAATATCCAGCGTCAAGAGTGACTGTAGGGTCATCCTCTGTGAACAATAAACCATCTTTTCCAAAATCAGAAGGGAAGTTTTGCTGGTCATCGGGAGCCCAGACAACCAATTTACCCCCGGTGACTTCATCATTGTTTTCCGAGTCAGTCACCACTGAAGTCAAGTAAGAAGGCCAACCACGAGATTTGTCATCTCCTTGAGAAAAAGGCCCCCCTGTGAGGTTGGGAGAGTAAGCAACTACATAAACCTGCACACCCTGTTCTGTTTTCCCATCATGATCAACATCGTTTTCAACACCAATAGGATATACTGGAAGGGAAAGTTTATATGTGCCAGTATTATTATCTTCATCCAAATCCAGGTAACCTAATACCTGTGAATCAACTGGCAGTTCCCACTCTTCATCCCGTAGAATGAAACCAGTCATATCGAGCAAAGCCACTGCTTGCTCAACATAATAGACCTCAATAATGTCATTGGAATAGGTGAACTCACCGGTTAAGAGTGCAGGTCCGGTGCTCGCGGGAATATCCAGCTTTGTCACCTGTTGTGTTGGTTGTTGTGTTTCTTTGTTGGATAATCCGGTCAAACTGCAGCTCATCAGCAACAATCCGATGAGAAGGATAAATACCAATTTTTTCTTCATCCTATTCCTCCTGAATAAACAATGAATGTATTTTACCTCATGAACTCTTCTGATTAATTTGTAAATTCTGTCATAATAGTATTGTTTCAGAATGAAAAGGAGGTAATGATGAAAAGATTCCTTCCGCGATTGACCGCAGCATTCCTGTATTTTGGCTCAATCATTGGTTTACTTTTCAGTATTGCAGTCATTGCGTTAGTATTTCCGATTCGTGCAAAGCTGGTGGTTGGATTGGATGAAAGTCTTGCAGTAACTCATAAAGGATTGACCACTACTTCAAATATTTTGACCACCATCGATACTACCCTCACAAAAGTAGACGGTAGCCTGACGGTATTAGTCGATTCTGCTCGTGATACTTCTGAAAGCTTGAAAACGACTTCAGAAATGGCTAGTTCAATTGCCAGTCTTGTTGGTGATAGTTTTACATCTGTGATCAATAAAACTCAGGACTCTTTGGAAGTCGCAGGGAAAACCGCCCGAATTGTGGATGATACTCTGGCAATTATTGCCGCTGTTCCGATCATTGGTGCACGTTATGAACCAGAGAATACTCTGGAAGATTCTATTAATGGAATTTCTACTTCTCTTAATCCGATGACAACCAACCTGGGTGAGGTACGCGACGACTTGAAGCAAACCGCTGAAGACCTGGGAGGGATCCGCTCCAGCCTGGATACGTTGGCTGACAGTCTGGAGGAAATTCTCGGATCGGTCGAGGATACGCAAAAATCAACCCGTGAATATATTGCAACAGTGAATACTCTCATTGATAAGGTGGAGTTTATTCAAAAGAATTTTCGCACCTGGTTGACAATCCTGTCTGTACTGGCAATCCTTTTCTTCTTATGGATGGCTGCGGCACAAGTTGGAATGATGATGCAGGCTAAAGCGCTCTGGGTCGGATTTCCAAAAGAACCTGTTGAGTCAAGGCATAACCAGGAAGATAAAGAAATAATGATTGAAACGATAAAAAAAGATCCTTCTCAATCACAAATCGATTTGGATGAAAAAGGATCTGAAACGTCAGAGCAGACAAAAGAAATTTAGATTTATTCCTGCAATATCTGGGCTGCGAAATCCACCCCAAATTGATAGGCTTTCTTTAGCTCTGGGTCATGTGGAAAACCCGGGTAATCGTAACTGGCAGTCAGCTTCCACTTCAGCCCTTCTGCAAATGTTTCGATATCCCTTCTTGCACCACCCCCCCAGGTATAGCTGCCTGTATAGGCTGCAATCCTGTTGAAAATACGCTTATGGGTTGCAATATCAAGAATATTCCGCATAGGAGGAACCAGGGAACCTTCATAAGTAGGTGAAGCAACGATCACACCTCGGTTCATCCACAATGAGGGCAAAATATAACTGGGATGATCTCGGATCACATCGAAACGTTTATACGATACTCCAGCAGATTCAAGACCTGCTTCGATGGAAGGTACCAGATTTGCAGTACTCCCATACATCGAAGCACATAAGATCGTTACGCCAATTTCAGCAGGTTGACTGCCATATTCTGCCCATTTTTTGTACAACTGAACAATCTTCAAAGGATTCTGCTTCCAAATAAGACCATGTGATGGTGCAACTACCTTGATTGGGAGATCAGAAAGTTTTCCAATAGCATTCAGCACTGGTTTGCTTACTGCAGCCACAATGTTGCTGTAATATCGCAACGCTTCATTGATGTGCCAGGTCATATCGACCACCTGCTCATCAAAGAGAATGCCGTCCAAAGCACCGAATCCGCCAAAACCATCACAAGAGAAGAGTACCTGTGCTTCCGGGATATAAGTCATCATGGTTTCCGGCCAATGAACAAAAGGTGTGTAATGGAAGCGAAGTGTATGGCTGCCTAGAGAAACTTCCTCACCATCTTTAACCACCTGAACTGCATCTTGTAATCCATAATAGGATGCAACGATGGGTTGGGCTTTTTCACTGACCAGAATTTTTACCTGTGGAGCTTTTTGTACCAATGCCAATAGTGCAGATGTGTGATCGGGTTCCATGTGATTGAGCACAATATAGGATAACTTCTCCAGGTTGATCAAAGACTGAATTCGCTGAAAATATTCATCAGCAAAAGGTGCTTTTACTAATTCGATCAATGCAATTTTCTCATCTCGAATCAGGTATGAGTTATAACTGACACCTTCTTGTTTAATTGGCCACAACCCTTCAAAAAGGTCAGTTTGATGATCGTTCACCCCTACCCAGAAAATTTCAGAAGCAATTACAACTGGTGGCATACGCACCTCCATAAAGAATATCTTTCCGTCAATCGTCATCAGATATGGACAAAAACTCTATCCTTGAATAGATTAACCGAAAGTATATATACCGTCAAGAATTCTCCTAATTTCAGGTAAAAATTTTCAATCCATGAACCGGATTATTTGATAAATATCGAACTTTCTATTGCAGCAATTGGGCGCTTAATGTAATTGGCACATTCGAAAGGGCTACTGAGACAGGGCATGCAGATTTTACCTCGTTCGCGATCTGAATGAATTTCTCTTCATTGATTCCTGAAACCTTTACTTCAGTATCAAGGTGAATATGAGTGATCATCGCTTTGCCTGATACGTTTTCTAGTTTCACGATCGCTATAGTGTGAATACTTTCTGGAATAAAACCAGCTTTTCCCAATGAACTGCTTAATGCCATTGAAAAACAGCCAGCATGGGCGGCACCAAGCAATTCTTCGGGGTTTGTACCTTGCCCATTTTCAAAACGCGAGGAGAAGCTATAGGCTCCTTCGAAGTCACCAAATTTCATTATTCCATTTCCATCACGCAAAGACCCATTCCAGGTTGCGTCAGCATGCCTTTCTGCCATCATAACCTCCAATAAATTAAGACTATTTTTATTATTATTATCTATTTTATTTTACCAGTTATTGAGTAGTCTTTTCAAGAGATAGCATAATTTCACATCCTGGAATGGAGATCCTTTATTTCATTATCCAGCTCTCAATCCACCATTATGCGCCTGATAATTGGACCAGGAATCATGCTCCTTCCTCCAAATCCGCTTTTTGGGATTTTTGGGAAGGTTGGGAAGGGTGTAATAGAATTGTTATTTCTCAGAAATCGGAATTCTTTTTGTGTATAAATCACAAAAAAAGCTGCTATTATGAAAAATAGCAGCTTCAAGAAAGAGGAGCGGGAGACGGGATTCGGACCCGCGAATATCAGCTTGGAAGGCTGATGCCTTACCACTTGGCGACTCCCGCAAATAACCTGTTAATCTTCAAAGGATCAAAAAATGTCTTTGGCGATCTAATGCACATATATTACCACAACTTTTGATTTATGAGAAAAAATTTTTTCTGAAAATTAAGTAACCTCAATTGTGTATCTCTCAGAGACCGCAAATTAATAATAATCACAAATGGATTGCTTGTTCTTTAAAGTTATCCTGGATACCTACCTTAGTCTCTCACTTTTCAGCTTTTAGCGATGCCAGCTTTTCAGGAGTAAGAGTGAACTTCGTCCAGGGAGCTTTGTCATAATACATCAGGGATGATGAAGAATGCATCCCAAACTTCTCATAGAACCCCTTAGCAGGCTCATACGAATCAAGGATGATGCAAATTCGTTTTTCACCACCTGCGGCTTCATGGATCTTGCGCATCAAAGCTAAACCAATACCTTGTTTGACATATCCCCGGTCGACACCCAGTTCAGTCAAAAGAAGATAATAAGCAAAATCCGTCAACCCCATTGCAACACCAATGAGCAAGCCCTCATCATTTCGTGCAGTAACCACCAGGGTGGTATTTTTCAAAAGAGTATCGATCCGCTCCAGAAAATCTTCCTCTGGATATTGGAACCCAAGATCACAGCGGGTGAGAAATTCCAGGTACTCATCCGAATTCAGTCGTTCAGAAGTAGAATAATGGATCATTAAGAAACCTCCAGGCCTAAAAGGCCATCACTTCACTCTTGTTTTCAGAAATCCACCATAAAGGTTTCGACAGAAATTATAAAAAATTAAACCCTTCACCAAAAACTTGAAACCCGCCAAAGAAACCTCATTTTATCACAGGCAATCTTTCTAATAAATGACCAAATCACATTTCTTTGCATCAGCAATCTAATATAATGTTCTATTGAATTTGCTCATTTATCATGCTATATTGGATTCAACATGAGCTGTTATCTCGTCCTTTCCAAATCAGATATGCCCAAGGATTTAGGATCGGACGGCGTGCATAGCACGCACGGATAGAGATTAATAATAATCTCTTGCCTTTGAGTAACCGCAAACCAGGCGGTGCCTGCTGGCTGGCAGGATTAGATTAAGGCACATTTTCCGAATCGAGAGACGGCTCATGTTTCTTATGCTCTTGCCTGCAATTTCCAGCATGATATAATTCAGGTACGCCCCAGTAGCTCAATGGACAGAGCAAAGCACTCCTAACGCTTAGGTTGAGAGTTCGATTCCCTCCTGGGGCATAAAAAGACACCCATCAGGGTATCTTTTCCTATTAAAATTATTCTTTCTCTTCTTCCCTCTCCCTGAGATGTGGGAAAAGGATTACTTCACGAATAGTGCGGTTATCCGTCAGGATCATCGCCAGCCGATCTACACCCATGCCAAAACCCCCGCAGGGGGGCATACCATATTTCATTGCCTGTAAATAATCATCATCCATCGGGTGACGTTCTTCATCATCACTGGCATACGCTCTGCCCATTTCTAAAAAGCGGCGTTCCTGGTCCAATGGATCATTTAGCTCTGTGAACGCATTGCACAATTCCATACCACCCACAAAACCTTCAAAACGTTCCACGGTACTGGGATCACCAGGAATGCTTTTTGCTAATGGCGAAATATCGCGTGGGTAGTTATACATAAATGTTGGCTGGACGAAACTAGGTTCTAAAAAGTCTGTAGTCAACCCTTCGATCAATTTGCCCCGCGTTTCGTTGGGATTATGATTAATGCCACGTTCTTTAAGTACAGCAGCCAGACTTTCAGCGGTAGGATATTGATTGATATCAATACCTGTTACATCCAATAAACCCTGACGCATTTCCACTCTTCGCCATGGCGGATTGAAATTCAATGTTTGTCCATTGAATTCAACCTGCCGGGTGCCGAGTACCTTATCGCACACTTCAGCGATCATCTGTTCAGTCAATTCCATCACTTTGAAATAATCAGCATAAGCCCAATAGAATTCAAGCTGAGTAAATTCAGGATTGTGTTTGAACGAAACACCCTCATTACGGAAATCACGACCAATTTCATATACCCTGTCCATCATACCCACAAGCAATCGCTTCAGGTACAGTTCAAAAGAGATCCGTAAAAACAGGTCCTGTTTCAATTGGTTATGATGGGTTGTAAAAGGCTTTGCGGCAGCACCGCCATAAATTGGTTGCAGAATAGGTGTTTCAACTTCCACAAAACCACGGCTATCTAAAAAGTTGCGTAAAGTGCGCACGATCGCTGCACGAGTGATGAAAACTTTCCGTACTTCAGGATTTACAACCAGGTCAGCATATCGCTGTCGATAGCGGGTTTCGGGATCGGTAAGCCCTGCATGATGGATTACTTTTCCATCCACCACTTCGTCTTTAGCAGCCGGTAACGGAGAAATGGATTTTGCAAGCATTCTGAATGATAAGATTTGTAAGGTTGGTTCACCGGTACGAGTGCGCATGAGATTACCGGTTCCTTCTATGAAATCTCCCAGATCATAATCGTTTGTCAAGCTGGTAAGAGCTTCTTCACCAACTTCATTTATCCGAAAGAAGAATTGGATCCTTCCAGAGCCATCCTCAACTTGGGCAAATGTTAACTTACCCATCGGTCTCATAGCTCGCAATCTACCCGTTAATGTGATCCCTTTAGGTAGCTCCTCACCTGCATTTTCTGCCGAGCTTAATAATTCGAGTGCTTCTTGAATGGTATGGGTTGGGTTTGCTCTGGTTGGGTAAGGGTCAACACCATTTGCCACCAGATGCTGTAATTTCTCCATTCGGATTTTTTCTAAATCTGTTAATTCCATAATCTATCCTTATTAACAAACTGCCCCGCCCTTAAGATGCTGGGCGGGGCGAAATAAGTTGCCCCAGGGTTACTCTACCTTCAATATTTTCACTACGAATGAACCAGCAGGCGCATCCACCTGAATCACTTCTCCAGCTTTGTGATTCAATAACGCTTTCCCAAGAGGACTTTCATTTGATATCAATCCTTTGGCTGGATTTGCTTCTGCTGCTCCTACGATGGTAAATTGTTCAGGTTCAGAGCCTTCTTCCTGAATTTCAACCCTTGATCCTACTTGTATCTGATCGCGGGCTACTGATTTCTCGTCAATCACTCTTGCAGTAGCCAAGATAATCTCCAACTCCTTAATTCGGCCTTCTACAAAAGCTTGTTCGTTCTTTGCAGCTTCGTACTCGGCATTCTCGATCAGCTCGCCACCTTCCATCGCTTCATGCAAGCGTTCAGCAATTTCCTGACGTTTAGTAACACGCAAGTATTCAAGCTCTTCTTGCAATTTCCGATGTCCATCACTGGTTAAGAATGTTGTCGGCATCTTTTTTTCCTTCAATTGTGTGATAGTTACTACAAATCAAAAATCAACAATTCATTGGATGTTAAAATAAAGAAAACCACTCCATTTGGAGCGATTTACGTTAAATAATGGGATATTATCTTACCCCTTTTAATTGTAAATATCATATCATATAAATATTGAGAATGCAAGAACCATTGATCTTACTGGAAAAAGAATGGGATCATAAAGGGCTCTGTAGTTCATGACCAGAGCCCTTTTTCTGTTTATTCAACTGTGGTTATTCTACAGGCTCAATGGCAACTAAAATACTGCTATTTATAATGCCACTTTTCATTGGAGAACCACTTATTACCAGGTAATGAATGGGTTTCAATGCGTCTTGGGTGATTTCGTCAACACCATACGGGATAATTTCATCCAGAACATCGATCCCACCTGTTACATCTACAAAAACTACTGGCGCTATACCACTGGGAACGGATTTCAACATTTCCTGGTATCTGAGGTTATCCTTGATAGTGGATTTTTTATCATACACATCTTCTATAACGTTGTCACTGGAACCCAAACCCAAATAGCTATCTCTGATCGCAAAGACACCACCCACATCGCTTAATTCATACATTTGCCCATCTCCGAACGAAGATGTATCGACAGTCAAATATGCATCTTCTTCAAGAGCATCAGCAAGCTTGTCCAATGTATCAGTAATAGCATCCTGTTGTGATGTACCAATCAACCCGATAAACCCAAGGTTCACACCAGCATTGTCAGCGAGCATTCCATCATTGGAGGGGAAGATGCTGATTGCATAATCGCCATCGAGGTATGTCATCAGGTCAGAATCCAGATTGAAGCCAGTTACATCCTCGAATTCATCCATAGCTTCCTCATATCCAATCTCGTCACCCATTCCTGCCAGGCTCACACTAACGGCTTTCCAGGCAAGATCAAGGTGAGTTCCACTGACAAAAGCTACAGAATCTTCAGGTAGCATAGAAACTGCCTTAGATTCCAACCCACTTTTTTCAAGCATCACCTTCATATCTTCATCAAGGCTCTCGGTATCGTAAGCAGTTGCAGTATCTATTTGCAATCCTGCATCAACGATTGCCACACTCATTACGCTTCCCTTCCAACCTTCCAAAGTACTAGATATGGAACTCCCCGAACCATAACTGATACTGTCAGAAAATGCCTCAACCAGATCAGTACTACCTATATAGAATGCTATGGCGCGATCTTTTGGCAGCTGGCTTAACATGGATTTGTAATCGGCATTACTCGCCATCGAATCAGCCTTTTTAAGGTCTATGGTATCCTTTAAAGTATCTTCGTCGCTGCTAAAGAGAACAAATCCTTTGTATCTACACAAAGCCATCTCGTAGTAATCTTCGTCGACAGAATAGATTGTGACCCCTTCGTACTCGCTTTCATCAAAGCTTACATCGTTATAATTCTCTATACCATCAACCAGCTTTACGATGAACTCGTCTGCGGCTTTTTTGTCACGTGCTGCAACGGCGGCAATAATTTTTGATTTTTCTACGCTGCCATATGAGTTAATTTTTAGGTCAAAAACACCAATACCGGCGCTCTTCCCAATCCATGGCAAGACATCGTCAGTTAAGGTAATTCCATACATATCATCCAGTTGTTTATCAATTTCCTTCAACCCACTCTCAGAGTCTTCGATATCAGCCTCAGAAAGAACATCAGAAAATGGTTTGATGATACGGTTCAATTTTTCTGGTGTTAAATTAAGCAAATTAGCTGACGCGTATACCTCTGCATTAGCAGGTACCATAGCTGCCGTCGCATCAGCACCCCCACCCAGTAAACCAAGTAATCCCCATCCGAAAGGATCCAGGAATAGAACAACCAGAATAAGGGCACAGCAACAGATCAAAACAACTGCTGCTGCAACGATTGCAATGATCGTATTTCGTTTCTTATTGGGGTTTTGAGGTGCAGATGGCGGAGGTGGTGGAACGGGAGCCTGCTGGTAATAATTCGGGTAATTTGGTTGATAACTCATCGTTTTCTCCTTGCACAAAAATAGTTTTTTGGATGAATAATAATTTCAGATATTAAAAATATATTGTATATCGAAAATTATATTCCCATGGTATGGGTCTATAGTTTCTTTGAAAAATCCATGTTCCTGATCAAGAGCACTGGAATAACAGCCAACAAACACACAATCCCTGCGATTAAAAAGATTTCTGATATCACCTGTACTGCTGAACGGATGGCAACCTCATAAATCAGCTGCAGGTCTGTTGATCCCTGCAACCACAATTCACTTAAGTATTCAGCCCGATGCAATCCATAGGTAGTCATCCCAGATACGCCTACCGTCATACCAATCAGTCGAAAAATGATCACCAGCGCTGAAGAAATACCCCGATATTCTTCTGGTGCAGCATTCACCACTGCGGTGGTAATAGGTGCCATTGTTAAGCCCAACCCGATCCCTGCAAGCATTAATTGTGGCACCATCATTCCATACGGAGTATCCGCTTTCCAACTGGTCAAAATCGCAAAACCAACTACCCCAACCAGAACACCCAGAATTGCAGGCAGACGATATCCTTTCTTTTCCGTCAGCCAGCCCCCTGGGATGGTGGCAAAAGCCATAGGAATCGTCAGAGCACAAAGCATCCAACCGCTATCCCAGGATGCTTCTTCGATGGTATTTGCCGTGACGGTATTAATGAATAAAGGAACATTGGCAATTGCAATGAATAGACTGACGCCGATCAAGAAATTCGCCAGACTTGCTGCTGTGAAATTTTGATTTTTAAATAGTTGCAGTGGAATGAGAGGATACCTGGCTTTTGCCTGTCTCCAAATGAATAAACCCAGAAAAATAATGGATATGATCAGGAAGGGTACTGCATAGGGTGGTAAACCAGAAGATTCAGTTGCAACAGTGGATGTAAATGAACCCTCACTTGACCCCAACCCAATGTTAAGAAAGCTTAGAGCCAATGTAATCAGCAGAGTACCCAGCCAATCCATCCGAATTTTTTCAGACTGGCTGATCACACCTCGTAATGCCCAGGCGATCAATATAAAAGCGATGATGCAAAATGGGATATTGAGCCAGAAAATCAGTTTCCAGGTGAAGTAGCGGGTAATGATGCCGCCATAAAGATGTCCAATCACCCACCCACCCGTATCAAATGCTGCTATGATACTTAACGGGCGGGCTCGTTTTTCTGGAGGGTATAGGTCACCCACCAATGCCATCCCTACTGGTACCATAGCTCCCCCACCAAATGCCTGTATCATGCGGCCACCAATAAGGATATATAAAGTGATCATGGATGCGTCTGGTCTTCCGGAAAAGAACTGGTAGTAAAATCTTAATGCCAGAGATGTTGGCCAGGTTTCTGCTACAGCCACAAGGTATGATCCTAAGGCAAAAACAGCGAGAGCAATGAGATAAGCTTTTCTTCTCCCCAGAATATCTGAAAGTTTTCCCATGAAAGTCATGGCAATGGTGTAAGCCAGAAGATAGCCACTTACCATCCATGATGCGTCATCCATTCCGGTTTGAAATGGTAATTCGAGATCATAAATAACATGGGGAAGTACTGCAGAAACTACGGTTAGATCAAGCGCACCAATGAAAATCGGCAAGCTTATCAACGCAACTATCCAGGCTGGTGAAAATTTCCGTGGCAATTTAGTCATGAATGATGATGGATGGTTTTGGAATATTATGGTTCAAGTATATTCCATCCAGCCTCACGGTACAATAGGAAGAATTTTTCTTTATTTAGCCGTTATTCCAAGCTAATATATCTTACATTCACTCCTTCATATTCAAGAATGGGTTCAAATATCACTACAATGTTCGTTTCACCAATGGCAATTGGCAACACCACATATCCCCTTTCCTCCCCTCCAGGATAAAGGCTGGTTTCTAAAAGATATCCAGGAACATAAACATACAGAATGTCATAGACCACATTTCTACTACCGGATGACTTGAAAGACATTCCATCTACTCGTATCGCCACATCTTCAATGCCTAGATTCTTCACACTCACATCGACTAGTAGATATTCCATTCCTTCTTCAGGTTCTTGCGCATAATCTGTCCATTGTTTAATTTGATTCCAGGCATCTTCTCCCCGCAGGTAGCTATGAATCTGGATCTGCCAGTCTTCTGTAATGACAGTATCACCAATTTTGGCTGGTTTATCTCGCGATAACCCCAGATCATTGGGTTTTATGATCGAAAGATCAGGCATTTTGATCCTGGCACCGGGATCCAATTCAGCATACCGAATCTGAGGGTTCTCATAAAGCATGACCTCATTGAATACCAATTCTAAATTGGTATCATCTGTATGGATCAGGTAAATGATCCATCCTTCTGTTTCACCACCACTGAATAATTCAGCATTCAATGCAGGTTCAATAAATGCAACAAAAATACACCCATAGAGGATCCCCAAATCTCCAGTCACAGAAAAGTCACAGGCGCTGATCTGATGCGATTCGGAATCAGCATAAGTGTTTAGTGCCTTTAGCCGGATGGCAATGTATTCTTTCCCTTCTTGTGGAGGCATACTATAACTGCTGGTGGCTTTTATTTTGCTCCAGGCAACATCTCCCCGTAAAACCTCTAAAACTTCCACAGTCCAGTTTTCGGTAATGATCAGTTCCGAAACTGGTAATGGGTTGCTCCTGCTGAAACCAGGTTGTTCAGGAGTTTTTGTTGGTGGTATTTTTGTGGGCTTTACCTCGATGGGAGGGGGTACTTCGGTTTCTTCTTCAGCGGTTTCAGTGATTTCGATTTCTTCTTGTGTCGCTTCTGTTCTTTCGGTTTCTTCAGTTGTTTTCGCGCCGAGTTTTGGAATACTACATGAAAAAGAGATCATTGCCAGTAAAATGATCAGACAACAGATTTGAAACATGCGAGTCTTCATCTCATCCTCCTGTATTTACAGGTAGAAACAGCGATTAAAAGCAGGCTCGTTGCTCAATGATATATGGACGGATCTATGAAAGGGAAATATTGTTCAGGATGTTACCTATTTCTCATTATAGGAAGCATCATAAAAAATTCAAGGTTAATTGTTTATTGGGTTTATCCCCATGAGTAAAAAAGCAATCAGGTTTATCGAATAAAATCGCTTCTCCATAACGAGATATTCCCCGTTTCAGTAATCACCAGCATCTTGTGATTCTTCGGGAGAAGCAATATTTCTTTAACCTTTGACTCCGGTCCTGCTATATCTTCCAACGACTGCAATGTCATGACGTCCCATATGCTCATGGATGGTTTCACAGTCCGTATGCAGAGCAGTTTCCAATCAGAAGTCCAAAAGAATTGCCCGTAATCAGCTTTCAAGTTGAAATCTATCAACTTTGATGCTGTTGCAATATCCCATACCTCTGCCATAGACTGATCATTGGCAATGACAACCTGCGTTAAATCAGGACTGAAAAGGATCTGATCCGGGGATAGCACGCTGCTTGTCCATTCTGCCACAATTGCACCAGTAGTGGTATCCCAAACCCTCAGAAATCCATTAGTCGAAATTGCGGCTGCCCGTGAAGAGTCCAAAGACATTGCAGAAACTATCCAACCTTCACCTTCTGGAGGAAAAGATAAAGCCAGATTAATGGTTGCTGTTCCGTTTTGTAGCGAAAGGAGACGGATCTCTGTGGCTGTCTTATTCTGCCCCCATACCAGTAGAATATTGCTATTGCCCAAAAAACCATGGTCATAGCCACTTTGACTAAAGCGTTCAGCTCCACTAGGAATATCGAACATGACCAATCGGGGTAATTCGATACATTCATTTTCAAAACTATTACAGTAACCAACCAGCAGCCCAGAATTATCAGGCGAAAAAGTTAATTGCTTGATCAGAACAGTTTGACCTGTAGAATTCAGCGATAATGTGGTCACTTCTTCCCAGGGTTTTGTTAATGTAGTCCAGACAGTGATCTTGCCTTTTATTTCAGCATTGGCGAGATATTGACCATCCCCGCTGAAAGCCAATGCCTGGCTGGGTTGCGAACTGGGGAGGGTAAACTCAGCAAGTTTTTCAGATGCAGCATCAAGGATGACTATCTGTCCATCACTTCTCTGGAAAGCAGCCATCCCTTTTCCGGTTGCTACGGTTGCAATACTTGGTAAATCGAGAAGCTCTTCCGGTGGCACATCATTTTGGTATATTCCTGCAAAGAACGGATTGATGGTTGGTGCAGGAGTAAATGTAAGACTGGGTAAAGGTTGAGGTGTATAAGTTGCAGGGTACACTACCACACCTGAAACCTGAGCTTCTTCTGTCGCTACTGGGATCACTTCACTTGCGACAGTTTTTCCGCCATTGAACAACGTAAGTATCTGATCAGGGTCTTTTCCAGATAATACCCACCAATCGAAGAAGGTGAATGCAAAGAGCACCAGGATCAATAATGTGATCAGGGTCATACTTATAAAAAATGGAACTCGCCTTTTCGCAGATTTTTCTTTGCCGGATTCGGGTAACCCCGTTTCCTCCTTCGGCGTGGAATTAATTGAGGAAAGCTGAGAAATTCTCTTAAGAATAGCTTCTCTTTTCTCTTCCAGGGAATCATTTACGGTTATTTCTTTTTCAACAAGTAAACCATCTCGTAAAGCTTCTGCACCAAACGTATTCTTTTCTGATGGTATCGAATGTTTACCTATTGCTGGCTGTTCAGTATTTATTGACGGCTTTACTGGAATTGCAGGTTTTTCCTCGATTTTACCCTTTGATATTCTTGCACCTTCTTGAAATGCAGAATCGAGATCTAAACCGGACCCTGCTGGATTATTCCAACCTAAAGAGACCTCTTTTTCTGTTCCTACTGGTGGAACTGTTCCTGTTTCTGGTAATGCAGTCTCATGTGAGATGCCTGGTGACTGCTTTGGGTTTAACTGACCACTTAAAATGGATATTGCCTGCCGGACTTGCTCATAATCAGGATTATATTTTTGACATAGTTTAAGAGTGGCTATCCGGTCTTTATTATCAGAAATCGTCTCAACAAGCCATAACCATGACTGCACATCTCTCGGATCTTGCCGTATACATTCAAGAAACATCTGCCGGGCAGAATTAATATCCCCTTGCTTAAATGTATGAATGGCATTGTCTCTTAAATATTCATTCATAAATGACACATTCCCAATATAAAAACTCAGAAAACATTATATCAAGAATGAAATAAAAAATACCTGATGGCATTAAAAAGTTTATACTATAATAATTGTACTTGAAACCCCTACATTTCGTATTTGTGGGGAAAATATTGCTTTTATTGGAATTGATGGAAAAAATCTTTATTGTTACTATGCTTTAATATTTGCTTTATAACATTCAACCACTACACTACGATAGGAAATACACCTTCATTCGCGCATCTTAGCTCTTGACATTATGGACCTGGATATCCCAATAACCCGCACGCGTATTATCGTTCCCCGTGTACGTGGAGACTTCCTTTCACGTCCTCGGTTGTTGGAAATTTTGGATGGCTTGATAGATAAGAAGCTCATCCTGGTTTCTGCGCCTGCTGGCTATGGAAAAACTTCTTTATTGGTAGATTTTGTAAACCATCTGGAGATCCCTGCTTGTTGGTATGCCATTGATACACTTGACCAGGATCCTTACCGTTTCATATCCTACATCATAGCTTCTTTGCACCAACGATTTCCTACTTTTGGACATTCATCCTTTGAGGCGCTAAAAAGCACCACTCAAGTAAAACCCGATCTTGACTATCTTGTATCGGTTATTGTGAATGACGCTTATGACCATATCAATGAACACTTTGTCATTGTTCTGGACGATTATCATCTGGTCGATCAAAGTGAACAGGTAAACCACTTTATCAGTCGGTTCGTTCAAGATATGGACGAGAATTGTCATGTCATTTTTGCTTCGCGTACTTTGCTTTCTCTCCCTGATCTTCCTTTGATGGTTGCCCGTTCACAGGTAGGCGGTCTAAGCTTTGAAGAGCTGGCGTTCAATCTAAGTGAAATTAAGAATCTTTATAAACAGCTATTTCAATCCGAATTGAATGACGATGAGGCGGTTCAGCTCATATCTCAAACAGAAGGCTGGATTACTGGTGTTCTGTTAACGGCAAAAAATCCCAGCCGTGAAGTAGACTTGATCAGCCTTTCACGCCGGACTGCTGGAATTGGGCTTAATGAATATTTTCAACAGGTGCTTATTCAAAATCCTTTGCCAGTTCAAGAATTCCTCTTACGGAGCTCTTTGCTGGAAGAGTTTGATGCGTCTCTTTGCCAGGAAGTCATCGGTATAGCGTTGGGTGTTCAAGATATCGATTGGGAAAGCCTGATCAGTTCAACCCTGCGCAATAACCTGTTTGTACTTCCCATTGGTGATGAAGGAAATTGGATCAGGTATCATCACCTGTTCAGAGATTTTCTGCAATCAACAATGATCCGCGAAAGGCCACAAGAAGCTGAAAAAATCTGGCAGCAACTGGCTCAGCTCAATGAACGTAAGGGTGAATGGGAAGAAGCATATGCAATCTACCGGCGGTTGAATCGCACAAACGAGTTGGTGACGTTGATCGAGAGTGCAGGTCCTTCTCTAACGGTAGGCGGACGCCTTTCCACGCTGGCTGAATGGCTGGATGAACTACCTATTGAACTTATCTCTCGTCACCCCGCTCTGGTTTCTTTACAAGGAAATATTGCTGTTATGCAAGGGGACATGAAACAAGGGATTTTGCTATTCAACCAGGCTCTGGCTTCCATGAAATTGCCAGAAGATCGTGAAGCTATGGTACGCACACTTGCGCGGCGATCTGCTGCTTACCGCATGATGGCTGATCATACATCTGCCATGGAGGATGGGAAAAAGATCATTTCGCTGGTTGAAGGTGATCTTTCTTTAAGAAACTTTCAAGCAGATGCAATGCGGTCTATTGGGGTTAGCCTTTACCAACAGGGGAAAGCATCTGAAGCATTACCCTGGTTGTTGGAATCAATTGAAATTTATAAGTCATTTAAAAATAAAAAGGATGAAGCAGTTGTCAATCTTGAAGCAGGTGTAATCCACCAAACCCTTGGTAATTACCGAGAGGCTGAAAAGCTATATGAAGATGCTTTAACTTTCTGGCGAGAAACACATAATTCTGTGTGGCAGGCAAATTTGTTGAATAACCTGGGTGTTCTGCAGCATTTGATGGGAGATTATGAGGTTGCAGCCTCCACCCTGGATAAAGCTTTACAGCATGCACGAATAACAGGATATCAGCGGCTCGAAGCATTTGCGCTTGCTGGCATCGGAGATATCTATCGTGACCTGGATGCACCAGAAGAAGCAGGGGTTGTCTATCAACAGGCATTGGATATCGCCAGGCGCATCGAAGATCAATACCTTTTCCTCTATTTGCAGATTGCACAGGCAGTAGTGTTATCACTAAACCAACATGCCAATACCGCCCTTTCCAACCTGGTTGAAATTGAGCAAACTGCCCAGGATCGGAATGCTCCGTTTGAAGCTGCATTATGTCAATATGAGCGGGGTGCAATCTTTATTACTCAAAAAAAATACCATCAGGCGATATTATTATTGAACGAATGCATAAAAGTTTTCGAAGATGGCGGTCATAAAGTACAGATAGATTGCACTCGCTTTCTACTGATGGTAGCGCAGGTCTACCTCGGGGATTATAACCAGGCTGAGAAAATACTAACAGAAATCATGCGGAGCACCAATCTTTCACCGCTGATCTGGTTATCCAGCCGATTCTCAGATGCGCTTGAAATTTTCAAGAAGAACACAACCCAAAAAAGTTCTGTAGATAGATTGTTAGAGCTAGTCCTAGATTTTAAAGAACGCTTGCCTTCTTTACGCCGTAGACTCCGGCAAAAAAGCACATCGGTACCATTTGCACCCGCGAAATATAACATCCGCGCTTTGGGGAGAATGCAGGTAAAGGTCAATGGAAAAGTGATCGGGAATTCAGCCTGGCAAACCCAAAATGCCCGTGATCTTTTCTTCCTGCTGTTAACTCATCCAGAAGGTTTAACAAAAGAGACAATTGGACTGATTTTTTGGCCGGATGCATCTTCAGAAGACGTACGGTTCAGGTTTAAAAATACAGTTTATCGCGTTCGTAAAGCCGCCGGGAAAGAAACCATCACCCTGCATGATGATTATTATCAATTCAACTACAATCTTGATTATGATTATGATGTCGAAGATTTCTTGAAAGAGATCGAAGATGCACAAAATAGTAGCACTCCTGAAGTTAAGATCGAACATTTGAGAAATGCCATTCAGCAATATAAAGGCGCTTATTTACCCGAACTGGAAGAAACCTGGGTGATCCCTGAACGAGAACATTTACAACAGTTGTATAATGATGCTGCAATTCAGCTTGCAGAGCTTTATACACAGCAAGGACAATATCAATCTGCGTTGGATGAATGCACCCGGATTCTGGCAGAGGATGGAAGTCTGGAAGCAGCACATCGGATAGCAATGCGAGTGCATGCCGCAATGGGTAACAGCGCACTGGTAGCTCGTCAATACGAAAAATGTGTGCAATTCCTGGCAAATGAAATTGGAGTTCCGCCATCATCTCAAACACAAGCTCTTTATCAAACGTTGATAAAATAGCTGACGACCAGTTCAAAGCTACAACAAACTAATATTGCTTCACGTCTTAAAAAATTCCCTTTTTAGCAAGAAAACTATTATTTTTTGGATAAAGCAAAATTGGTTATTGGTATATTTGAGACCGTTTTAATGCCTGATCTGATACCAGTTTATAGATAATATGAATTACATTTCGAAATAAACCCGGAGGCAATCATGAAAAAATTCTTCAGCAAATTATCACTGGATCAGATTCGTTTAGTTGTTCTTGTTCTTGTTGTTGCCTTATTTGTTATTGGTGCTAGCGCCCCACTGGCAATTGGTGGTATTGGTGGAAGTAGTGCCTGCTCGATTACAGTTTTACCACTCTGGTAATCCGAACTTTACAATCCGGTGATTCTACTCACTGCAGTAATCATCGGGCTGTTAGCTGGATTCATTAGGGCAAAGATAGGCAAACGGAAGTTACAACCGGTTTGGTTGAAATTTGATTGGCTTATTATTCTTGCAATTGTTCCTCAAATTTTAGCCTTTTTTGTCCCGACCACTGGTTCCCAAATTTCGGATACCTGGGCACGCATAATCCTCGTAAGCAGCCTGATCATTCTTCTGATTTTCTGTTGGATTAACCGTCAACAATTTGGCTTCTGGTTATTTGGACTGGGTTTACTCTTAAACCTTTTGGTTATTTGTCTCAATGGCGGCTTGATGCCGATCCGACCCGAATTGTTGATGAAATTCTTTCCAGATGCACCTGTTGGATCCTGGGAAATCGGACAGCGATTTGGAATCTCCAAAGATATCGTAATGACACTGGATCAAACCCGGTTGTGGTGGCTTTCAGATTATTTCTCCCTTCCAACCTGGTTCCCATATCGGGTAGCATTCAGTATAGGAGATGTAGTTCTCTCCATTGGGATTATTTTCTTCTTGTGGTCATTGGGAAAACCTTCAGCTCAGCCACAGCCTTATAAAAAATTGGAGGATCATTATGAGTAGCTTCAGTGCAGTTTTTACAAATTCCTATTCAAAAACTAGTGCCAATGAATATAGCCGAATAATCGCAGCTGCAGTAGTCAATAAGAAGTTCTGCAAAATGCTGTTGAACAATCCAGCTCAGGCTCTATCCAATGGCTATGGCGGCGAATCTTTTCACCTTAAAGCAGATGAACGGGAACGGCTTAGCGCTATTCGTGCTAATACTCTTTCCGACTTCGCTGCTCAGATGGCTTACCTCTAACAATCGCTATTTTTGCAGTTAAGGAAACACCTTGAACGCCCTTCCTTTACCTCTGCCGAATAGTCGAAGAAGATCTCACATCATGACAACTCAACCTATGGACTTCGATCACAGGCAAGATTCGTTGCTTACAATTTCGGAAATAGTGGCTTATTCCTACAGCCCGGTGTTTGTTCCTTCGAAATTGGAAGAAAGCTATATCAATACTGTTATTGCTTTGGCACGGCACGCAGATTCGTTGGGAACAAAAAATAGTACCCACATTTCGCGTACAGCCACACTGGCACGTGCAATGGGACGTAAACTCGGTATGGATCATTCAGAGCAGGACACACTTTCTTTGGCTGGCCTGCTTCATGATGTTGGAAAAGCTTTTATTCCTGAAAATATTTTAACAAAACCGTCCGATCTTACACCTGCGGAATGGAGTATTATGCAGCAGCACCCTGCGCTTGGCGTAAAGATTCTCCATCCTGTAAAGAAATTTCAACCTGTTCTGCCCATTATTCTCTCGCATCATGAACATTTTGATGGTTCAGGTTATCCAAATGGACAGAAAGGGGATGAAATTCCCCTGGGTGCACGCATTATTTGCGTAGTCGATGCTTTCACAGTGATGACTGCAGGGCGGGTATATCAACATGAAATGAGTAGAGATGAAGCGATTGCAGAGCTTAAACGCTGCAGTGGCACTCACTTTGATGAGTTAATTGTGAACACGTTTACCGAAATGCTTTTGAATAAGGAAGACTTATAAGCCAAAACAATTTGTTAATATCGTAAAATTGCCTCCACAATTTTTCGTTAAAAATAAAACCCCTAAATGGGGTTTTATTTTTTTATTATAACTTTTCTATTCATCTACACTTTCATGCAAATTGTGGATGACCACTCATATTTTCTCGAATGGCGAATATTTGTTTCCGTAGTCGGTCATCCCGTTCAATTAGGTCAGCAACTTTATCACAAGCATACATCACGGTAGTATGATCTCTGCCACCAAGAACCTCACCGATCTGCGGCAAAGATGCATTTCCCTCTTCGCGTAACAGGTACATCGCAACCTGTCTGGGTAGGGCAATCTCCCGTGAACGGTCGCGGCCTTTGAGCTGAGCGATCGTCACCCCAAAAGCAGAAGCAACCGCATCGACAACCTGATCGGGTTCGATCTGAGTATGCTGTGGCAAGAGATCTGCTAGAGCAGAATTAACTAAAGCCTGGGTGATGGGTAGCCCACTTAGCTCTGCATATGCTAGCACTCTCGTTAACGCGCCCTCCAATTCACGAATATTTGATTGGATCTTACGGGCGATCAATTCCAAGATATCTACCGAAATCTCTTTATTTGCACGTTCAGCTTTAGATCGTAGAATGGCAATTCGAGTCTCAAGGTCTGGCGGTTGAAGGTCTACGATCAACCCCCATTCAAACCTTGAACACAACCTTTCCTCCAATGTGATCATAGCTTTGGGAGGTCGATCTGATGTCATTACAATCTGTTTATCCTGCCCGTGTAATGCATTGAACGTATGAAAGAATTCTTCTTGCGTGGATTCTTTCCCTGCGATGAATTGAATATCATCGATCATCAACGCATCAACATTGCGGTATCGCTCACGAAACTCCATAGTATTGTGAGTCCGAATGGAATTGATTAAATCATTGGTAAATTCCTCAGATGAAGCGTAAACTACCTCCATCCCCTGCTGCGTCAAAGAATTCCCTATAGCATGCAGTAAGTGAGTTTTTCCCAACCCAACACCACCATATAAAAAGAGGGGGTTATAGGCTTTCGCGGGATTTTCTGCAACTGCCATGCATGCTGCATGAGCGAGTCTGTTACTGGAACCCACAACAAAAGATTGAAAAGTGTAACGTGCATTGATACTGGGATTATCGTTAATACCTTTTTCACTGGAAAGAGGTACATCTTCTAGAGAAGATGTCTCGATAGAACTCTCATCAAAATGACTGACTACAAAAGATACTTCCTGTGGCTCACCAGTCAATCCTGTCAAAAGACGAACAACAGTATCAGAAAGCCGGCTTTCAAGCCAATCACGGGCATAGGCATTTTTAACACCAATCGTAAAAACTGAATCGTTATATGCAATAAATTCTGTATCTTTTACCCAGGTGTTATATGCTGCTTTTGACATATCCATTTGCAGTTGTCCCAGAGTTGCCTGCCACGCCTGTTGTGGATTTATCATTAGTATGCCTCCTCAATGCAATTACTCACTTAGTTAGTACAATAGAGATATCTATCCCCACCTCCTGTTATACTAACCTTAACCTAACAATAAATATTCTTTATTTGGGAGTATTAAACAAACCAGTTCTTATTCAGTAGCAAGATTCTAGCAGAAACAGGGGTAATTAACAAGCCGTTTACCCTACGCACACTTAAACAATTCCGGATTTTTAAGGATTCTTACCTTAACGATTCCATTCTCAGAACTGATGTTCAATATGTTATTCAAGGGGAAAAATGACAGTATTTGTGGGCAACTATAAAAAAACACCCCTATATATGGGGTGTTTTTAACTTAATTGAAAATTTGTCCGAGATATGGCGGGTTGATTCTTAAATTTTTATGGTCAATGAGAATCTTGCAGACATTCCATTTTTATGTCATTTTTGGAATCTATCATTGTTTGTCAATCATCATGATCCTAACAGCACGTTTTGCAATCTCAACTGCAAAATTGGTACCTCGATCCCATGGATATACCTGGCTCATACTTGCAAAGTATAACCCGGGCAAGGGCGTCTCTATCGCAGGAATGTTTTTCGAGTGATTTACCAGAGGGATAGGTTGAGCATACTTTTCACGATGTAGCCAGCTTTCGCGCACCCATTCTGGTGTGAAGCCTGGATTAATTCGCTTCAGGGCAGGCATAAATCGTTCAAGTAATTCTTCTTTACTCAATTTAAAATATTCATGATCAACGGGGAGATAGTCGCCCATATACACAATATGATCATCGCCAAAGTATTTGGGTGAGAGAAAATTGGTATGCTCTACCAAAGCGAGAAATGGGTATCCTGCTTTCTTCGGCAAGTTGAACCAGTAATAGCCTTTTTCTGAAAGCTGATGCTTGAGTGCAACGGTCAGTACAACCGCGCCCAGGCTTTTCAATGACAGTAACCCTTGTAAATATTCCGCTGGCAGGTCTGGTGCCAGGCGAGCAAGCACAGCAGGCGATGAGGTCACCAGCACCTTATCAAAGTGAACGGTTTCTCCTTCAATAGTAAGGTCTACTCCACTTTCATCTGCAGATTTGATCTGATTAACTGCTGTTGAAAGCTGAATAACAACACCAAGCTGCCGAAGTTTATCTGCAAATTTATTAGAAAATTCTTGGAATCCACCTTTGAAAGTTGCCAGGCGTGTCGTCCGAGCATGCAGACGTGCCCACAACCATGCCATGGTTACCTGCTTAGCATACTCTTCGCCGAATTTTCCAATAACCATCGGCTCCCACATTTCTTCATATGCCTTGTTTCCTGCCCACTTGCGCATCCATTCATCGATGGTGTACTTTTCCAGTGTTTTCCAATTTGTTGTAAGCCTCAGGTAGACTGTCACCAGGCCAAATCGTATTTTTGTGATTCCCCATCCCAATCCAGGATACATGATCGCAGCCGGGATAGAATCAAATGGGTAGAATTTATCTTTGTGATACATTACGGTGGTTGGACGCGGGATCACAACCTGATCCGCCAGACCTAATTCATTGATTAAGCCAAGCATATATTTATCACTGGTAAACCAGTGATGATAAAAATATTCCACCGACCAATCCCAGCGAGCATCTTTAAAACCTTTTGCCAGACCGCCAACGGAATCTGAACCTTCAAAAATCGTTACCTTATGTCCTAGCTTTATCAGGTCATAGGCTGCTGCCATTCCACCAATTCCAGCACCGACAACCGCAATGTTCATTTCCACTCCTGTACGTTACTTATTATATTAAATAAAGATCACCCATGCATTTAAAACGGTATTAACACATTATGGATAGACAGTTCTTTAGAAAAAGAAATTCTTTCTATAATAATCGATCAAGCTATCCATTAATGCCAGAGTGATATTCCACGCTACAAGCTTGCCTCTTCAACAGATGCCTTGGATACATTTTTTCCCCAACGAAGAGGCTGGCGGACATAGTAATATGCTCCCAGCAGCGTGATGGGGAACCAAAGCGCGACATGCAGTACCAATGTATAGGCTGCTGCTAATTCTCTTGATACACCATAAGCTGCCAATACTGCAATCCCAGGTGCATCGAACGTTCCGATATACCCAGGAGCCGAAGGGATAGTTGTAGCCAGGTTAACCACACCATTCATTAACATTAAGGCAAAATAGCTTACCTCAAAATTGAAGGCATGCATCACGAACCAGTATTTCCCTGTTTCTAATAACCAGATGATCGTTGTGGTAACCAGGATCATCAATGCATCTTTTGGAGAGCGTAAAGATTCCAGACCATTGAGGAATTTCAAAGCAATTCCTAATGTCTTTTCTCTAATTTTTACTGGTATTAATTTATTGATCAGCAAAGTCACGATTTTTTCCGTCTGGTGGGGGAACATGGCTGCAAGCAGGAACACAACCAGTGCTGCTGCGAAGATCACAGCACCCCACACCGCCAACTCACGGATGTTGCCAATGAAACCCGAATCAGATGTCAAATGAGTGAGCGCACCCAGGTTGAGAAAAACAAAACCCAGCATCACTACCCCGTCAAAAATACGCTCCACGATCACCGTTGCCAGCGAAGCAGAGACAGGTACTTGTTCACGATCCTTAAGAATAACTGCCCTCAGTACTTCACCTGCCCGAGCAATAAAAACGTTGTTCCCCATATACCCAATCGCTACAATAGGAAACATCTTTCTTGTAGGAATTTTCTTTAAAGGGCGCAGCATATAATGCCATCGCCAGGCACGTACATAAACGCCGATAAAATAAACAGCGACACCAGGCAATAACCACCAGTAATTAGCGGTCTTTGCTGCATTCCAGGCTTCTTCAAGTTGAAGCCCTTTCAATGCGAAGTATAAAAATACAATACTGATTACAATTCCAACCCAGGTTTGCCAACGTTTCATTGCGTCATTATACCTTATGCGTCAAAGATAACTGAATTTCCATGATAATGCCAGGTTCATCTCTTGAAAAAGACTCCCCATCCTGATCAGACAGAAGGACAGGGAGTGGTCACGTCATAATTATTACGATCAAAAGTCGGGCGAAACGTCTTTAATCCAGCCACACACTATTAGGAATACATGGATTCCAATCATTTTGTATCTTTACATACAACCCGTCGCTTTTTTCCACTACAGGATAAGTAGTAAGAAGTGATGGATTTTCATTCAAAATATGAATTGCGCGTAATCTGGGTAATGTCAAACTTTGCCAGGGTTGCTTTGCTTCGTGTTGCAAGGTATACATACGGCATGCCAGTTCTGCTCCTAATCCATCATGAATGGATTCTTCCAATGCAGGATCCTGATACCTGGTTACCATTGCTGGCACTGCGCCATTGGAAAGGGTATTAAGGTATGCAAAATCGATAGATGCTTTCTCTTGTGCCCGTTCTACATTTCGTTGAACAATATAGCTATCTACGTTCACAATAGCCAGGGTAATGCTGTACCCGGCAGCAAAAACTACCAGCAACAGGGCAAATCGTCTGCGGGCGTTAAACACTTCAAGCAAAGCGCTTCCCACCAACAATGCAGCCATCCAGAAGATAAAGAAATGAGTGAATGTCCTTAGTCGTGTAAGCCCATATGCCTCTTCATACAAGTTCAACCTTTGAAAAGCGGACGCAAGAATCACAAGTACCAAACCGAAAAGCGTCAGACTTAAGCCCGTAAAAACTCTTTTTTGCCAAAGCTTTGAAAATTTGCTGACGGCTGCTAATGCCAGATAAATCACCAGACTAAAAATCGTAACTAGCACCAGTTCATTAAAACCCTTCCTGGCATATTCCGAATAGGTGAATCCCGTCTCAGTGATATTCGCCTGCCCCCCAAACAGATAACGGACCTGAATAGCAACAAAAGAGATGAATAAAATATTCACCAAAACCAGCACTACACTTCCTTCCACCCACCCTAAAAATGGAGGAAAAACAGGTTTCCCAGTTTGCTGGGCTTTTTCAGGATCGGGTTTTTCTAATGCATGAAGGAATGTTCCAACGAAGACAAATGCCAAAACCAGAATTACCACCAAACGGAAGATATATTCGGGTAATCTTTCTATATCGAGAAATGACAGGAGATGCTCTACCTGATTGGAAAACACCAGGTCTGCCGATACGAGAAGTAAAGTTAATATCAAGAGAATGGGAATTGCGATCAGCAGACCTACCAGAAGAGGGGAAAGCTTTTTAAGAAATCCCGTTTCTTTTCGTTTACCATCTTCATTGGTATGAGCACTGGACAATGCCATAAAAGGTTTGCTTAATACACCTGCAATCATTTTTGCATAAACGATTACGTAATCACGAAAGGCATATTGCAGCCAATCACCCCATAAGAAACTGGCACCAGCCAAAGATAATAATCCCAGCGATAACATAGCTGCGATAAATCGGGTCATTGGTTCATCCCGAAAGAACACAATCGTAGAAAGACCTACACTGAAAACTAACAATATTGTGCTAGCAATGGGTATTTTTCGTTTATACACCAAAGCGAGAATGAACAATGATATTGCTGTTGCAGTGATCCAGATGGGAAAGGATAACCCCGGTGTTTTCCCCCAGAAAAAATAGTCTACCGCCCAGGCAAGGATCAGCCCGGTAAGTACAATGATTGAATTTTTTGTTTTCATGAAATTATTTGGCAATCAGCGCTAAAATCCAGGAAATAATGAGTAGGATAGACAGAAGAACTAACATCCATCTCCGCCAATCAACCTGACGCCGATCACGACGCACTCCTTTTGAATTTTTCGATTGTGGCATGGCTTCCTCTTTTTCTCCAATGCAGTCTGGTTTTCACCAGATGCGCTCATTCTATCTCTCAAAATCTATCAAAAACTCCCCTCCTGCTATCAGAAGGGGAGCATAAGAATTATTAATAGGAACTATTCAACGCTGTCACTTTTCGGTGCGGTACTTTTTTGGTCTGCAGCTTTTTCAGTTTTTGTTTCAGAGGTTTTTGTGCTGCTCTTATCCTCATGGCTGCTCGACCACGTCTGACCAGATGGTGAGCGGTTATCGGTAGAATAAAAACCTTTGCCCTTGAAAACAATACCTACTGGTACGTATACTTTTCGCAACGATTTGTGGTTGCATTCAGGGCAACGTACCAGTGGCGGATCACTGAATTTTTGAGTTTTGTCAAACTGTATTCCACAGTTTTCACACCGGTAAGTATAAATTGGCATTTCCTATACATCCTTCTTTCATTATCTTGCAGTTTTTTATTATAGTCCTCTTACAATTGAATAGCAAGAAGACTTCCTTTTTCATATAATATTCTTATATTGGTGGTATACAAAGTATCTCTTTTCTTGTAAGATTATTTCAATAAAATGACTTTAACAACACGGCTTTTCCTTCCCGGCTTGATCCTTTGCCTGTTAATGATCCCCATTAGCAGTGGGTTCATCTCTATCAACGATCAGCCAGAAACGATAAAAGAGCAAACCCTTGAGACATCCCCTACCGCAACCGCCACACAAGCGGTTATCAGCTCTGCGACTGTAATAGAGACCGTTACTGCAATCCCAGTCACTTCTACAGAGACTACTACTCAAACTCTTACAGCCACGATAACACCCACCAGTCAAACTGAACAACAAGCAGCAACAAATTCCACCACACCCGTGCCGTATGATCCTCGCCTGGTTTTTCCCCATGTTACCGATCAGATCGTGGTTAAATTCAAAGCAGGTTCTGCTTCACAGCGCACAGTAAACACCAATCGAGAAATTCAAGAATCCAACACTATTGATCCATTAGGCGTAACCATTCTGGATGTCAACCCCGAAGAATTACCAGCCTTGATGGCTCAATTATCCTCCGATCCCAGCGTTGAATGGGTGGAGCCGAATTATCAGGTATGGGCACTAGAGACATACCCTGATGATCCTACATTTCCAGATCAATGGTGGTTATCCAGAATTAAAGCACCCGCAGCCTGGGATTACGCGACCGGTTCTTCCTCAATCACCATCGCCGTTGTAGATTCTGGAGTGGATTACAGCCACCCCGAGTTGGATGGGAAGATCATTGGCGGTTGGGATTTTGTGAATGGTGATGCTGATGCCAGTGATGACAATGGTCATGGCACTTCAGTAGCAGGAATTGCAGCAGCCGAAACTAATAACGCCATTGGTATAGCCGGAGTATCCTGGGGTGCCCTTATTCTGCCGGTGAAAGTATTAGATTGGGCTGGTTTGGGTAGTTATGAAGACCTGGCAGCTGGGATCATTTACGCAACTGATGCAGGCGCAGCGGTAATTAATTTGAGCCTGGGTGGTTCAGCACCATCAGAGCTTTTAAAGCAAGCCATTGACTATGCTACATCTGCGGGTGTGTTGGTGATCGCAGCTTCAGGAAACAGTGGAACATCCGGAGTACTCTATCCCGCCAAGTACAGCAGTGTAATCGCAGTATCTGCCACAGATTCCGGGAATCAGGTTGCATCTTTTTCCAACTATGGACCTGAAGTGGATATTGCAGCACCAGGGCAAGATATTTTCAGCACGAATACTGATCAGGGGTATGCGACCCGCAGTGGCACTTCAATGGCAGCCCCGATGGTTTCAGGTGCAGCAGCCATTCTATTGGGATTACCAGGCAATAATGCTCCCAGCCTGGTTCGTCAGCAATTATTGACCACTGCTTTGGACATCCCTCCTTATGGAAAAGACTCTTATTCAGGGTATGGCTTATTACAAATAGATAAAGCTGTCATGCTGGCTATGGGATTGATCGTTTTTACACCTACATCTATACCCGAAGAGCCACCCACTGTAACTGCCACTATGTTCTATAGTGTTCCACCTATAGCGCCAACCCCTACTGGATTGCCAACCAGTTTGCCGCTCCCCACACAGGGTGGAACGATTTTTGCCCTTGATATGACACCTACCGGTACCGCTCTTCCTTCACCAACATCTACACCAACAGTCACAGAAGTTTTGAATCCAACCATAACTGCCAAACCCGGGATCGAGGGAGAAAATACAGATGAACAATTTTGGCGAATACTTCTCCCCCTGACTGCAATCATAATCATCCTGGCAGGGATAGGATTATTCTTATACTCGCGTCACTGGAAAAGGAATAATTAAAGTTTCAACTTCTACGGGACGATCTGCATCTCCCAGAGATGCACAGGCATAGTCTCAGTAGCCAGGGTGTCCAGTATTTCGATCTTCAGAACTCGAAATACCATCTTTCTTCCCAGGTCAACCGTAACATCCTTATATCCTTCTACTTCTCCGGCCTCTTGAACATACTCTATCACGGTATCACCAATCTCTCGCTGTAAACCAATGGTGATCTTAACCTGTTCAGAACCTACGGAAAAGATCAGGCTGCTTGCCTGGATGGGTTGTGAGAACTCGAATTCCAGCACAAACGGATTGATCCCCTTGCTCTTGATCAGAGTTCCTCGATTACCATCAAAAATATTTTCAATAGGACCCATATCTAGAGCTGAATGTTGCACAATCACTGGAATTCCATTCCATTTTAAATTGCTTTCAACAGGTTTAGTCAGCTCGATCCATTTTTCGTTGTACACATCTTCGATATTGTCACGATATACCAACCTGACAAATGTGAAACCCTGGCTACCATTTGGATATGGGATTTCCATATCCTCGATTACCTGGCTGAATAACCCGGAATCTCGAACTCTTTTCAGCTCATCAGGCAAAAGAACAAAAACCTTCGCTTCCAACCCCGGGTCGTACTGCTCCAATATACTATCCACTCCACCCATTTTCACCTGAGGGTTTTGAGTGAAAAATTCGCGCACCACTTCCGACTGAAAAGTCCAATTGGGGGAGATGAATATCGTCTTATCAGGGTGATCAGCCTGATAATTTTCTGCCGCGCGATATACCTGCTGTGCACCGTATTGCAAACCAGACATTCCATAATCATCGTACCAGGTTGGGCCATTCCGAAGAGCATCTACTGTCATGATGATCGCACCTGCAGTAAATGCAACTGCAAGGAAGAACGACACCATTCCTTCTCTTATGTGCCTGCGTTTGCATAACCAGCAATATACACTTTGAAATGGAATGAACGCAAGAAAAACAACAGGAACCAAAATGACCAAAGCCCGGTGAACAGTCAATCCAACCATGGCAGCACCGGAAGGTGCAGCCAGTAAGGCAATGAGCAGAATCCGCATTTCTGCTTTACGAATGTATCGGATGGCAATACCCAACCCCACCAGAACAAATGGCAACAGCCACCAATTGAGATGGGCATATCCTTGCATTACATAACGAGAATTATCTACCTGGTTGGGTAAAAACCAGTACAAAGGATTGAGACCAGCAATATAACCTTTCAAATATTGAAGGACTTTTTGCCAAAGTGACATTTCAGATACGAGAAAGGATTTGTACATCAAAAGACGATCGATGTACTGATCAGGATGAGCCGAGATGAAACGTACCAGAGGCAATACAACGACCAGTAACAGGATGGCTGCTTTCCAATTGGTTTTCCTTTGGTGCCAATGATAAGGTAGATCTATCAAGAGTATGAGAACACCTGCAGTAACAATGACTATCTGCCCAGGTGTATAGGAATAAAAAGACAGCGCCCCACAGAGAATCGCAGGGAATATAGCTTTTGGGTTGATTTTTCGGTATCGCAGGTAAAAATATAGAAATCCTGAAAAGAAGGTTACCTGAAGAGAATACTCAAAAGCTGCCCTCGAAAGTAAAAACCATGCAGGTAAAACCGCAATTACATAAGGCGCCAGCCACCATAGCCGGTTCTTGAAAATATCCCGTAACGTAAATCCCATCCAAAACACGGTGAGTATAGAAAGCAATGCGAATGCTGCCCGGGTTGCAAACACGGATTTTCCAAACAACAGCACTACAGGCAGTTGAATATAGACAGATGTGCTGATGCAATACTGCCCCCCATTCCGGAAGAACGTGGGTAGCAATTCGCCATCGGTGGATTTGAAGTTATCACGCACCAGATTACTGGCAAGCACTGGATTGACAGCTTCATCGCAAGAAAAATATATTGGAAATTTTGTCAGTCCCCAGAAATGAACAACCAGATAGAGAATCACCCCAACGGCAAAAAGGATCTGTGGGCGGAGTGTTACTGGCTGTTTGGCTTTTTCCCACCAGCCTTTCCATTTTTTCTTTATGGTTTTAATCGGATGCTTCCAGAAATCTTTCGAATCGCTTTTTGCTGGCAGAGCAAGTTTTTCTTTATTCGCGGGCTGATTAGAACGAAGTACACGCAATTCACCTGTTCCAGGCTGACTTTCGACAACAATTTCCACCCGTTCTCCTGCTGCGATGTCAATTTCCAGTGTCACATGACTTGTTTCAAGTTTATCGGTTTCGGGTGCTTGCTCTTGCATGTGTTAGATTGTAGCATGAAGCGAAAGAAGGTATGGAATCCAATCAATCATGATTTCCATGCTTATGCGGTTGGTGTAATGTTCGATGCATCATAGGTTGTGATGACATCTTTTCTGATTTTTCAACCATGATTCATGAGAACCCTTAAATTTCTCGTCTCCATCCTTAAAGTTTCATCAGCAGAGAGAACCATCATGCTATAATAATTTTCAGTAATCAAACCAGTATATATGGCGGATAGCAATTTACAACCGCCATAATTGTCGTCTCTTTTTATCAGAGACGATGGATTCATCAACCCAGAGGTAGTATCCTCTTCCACGAACAGATCAATCATGTCCTTTGCGCACCTTCATGTCCACTCTGAATATTCCTTGCTGGATGGCTTCAGCAATTTGAAGAAGCTTACCCAAAAAGCAGCTGATATGGGAATGCCTGCCATCGCCCTGACCGATCACGGTACCATGTTTGGCATCATTGAATTTTATAACGCAGCCAAAAAAGCCCAGATCAAGCCTATTCTAGGCCTGGAAACCTATGTTGCTCCGCGGCGCATGACGGATAAGGAAGCAAAACTGGATAAACAGCTCAGTCATCTGGTTCTGCTGGCAGAAACCCCCACGGGATATCAGAATCTATTAAAGATCGCCAGCGCTGCACAACTGGAAGGATTTTATTACTCCCCGCGTATTGATCACGAATACCTGGCGGATCATGCCGAAGGCATCATTGCCTCATCTGCCTGCATGTCTGGCGAAATTCCTCGAGCATTGCTGGAATCAGGGGAAGCCGAAGCCCTGAAAAAACTCGATTTTTATCTTGACCTTTTCGGTAAAGACCACTTTTTCCTGGAATTGCAGAGCCATAACATTCCTGAATTACCTACGCTTAACCAAAGTTTAATCGAGCTTGCTGCAAAACGGCATGCGCGATTGATCGCAACCAATGATGTTCATTATATCGAGCCCGAAGATGCGCATTTACAGGATGTGATGCTGGCGATTCAAACCGGTTCAGTCCTTTCAGAACAGCGCCGGATGCGGATGACTGATGAGACTTATTATCTGCGATCTGCCGACGAAATGCGTTCTTTGTTCGGCAATGTTCCGGGAGCCATCGAAAACACCCTGGAGATTGCAGAACGCTGCGATGTAAAGATCGAGTTTTCTGGATATCATCTCCCCATTTTTGAAGTCCCCGAGGGGCACACCGCAGAAACATACTTGCGTGAATTATGTGAAAAAGGATGCAAGATGCGGTATGGTGAAAACTGCAATGATCCAGCCGTGCGCGAACGATTGGAGTATGAACTTGGCGTTATTCATTCAATGGGATTTGACGCTTACTTTTTGATCGTTTGGGATCTTTGCCGCCATGCCCGCGAAAAGGGCATCTGGTATGAGGCGCGAGGCTCTGCCGCAGGTTCACTGGTTGGATATGTGCTGCATATCACCATGGTGGAACCCCTCAAGCATAAATTGTTGTTCGAACGTTTCTTGAATCCCAGCCGTATTTCCATGCCAGATGTAGACCTTGATTTTCAGGATGACCGGCGGGTTGAGATGCTGGAATATTGCTGCAACAAGTATGGTGATGATAAAGTTGCCCAGATCATTACTTTTGGTACTCTTGCAGCAAGAGGCGCCATACGTGATGTAGGTCGAGTTCTGGATATTGATCGCCGTGAGATCGATCAGATCACCAAACTGATTCCTAACACACCAGGGAAGCCTGTCACAATCAGTGAAGCACTGGAGACTATTCCCGAATTCAAAGCCGCTTATGACGAGAAAGACTATATTCATGAGCTGATCGATACTGCCAGCAAGGTGGAAGGTGTGATACGGAATGCCGGTACGCACGCCGCTGGCGTCGTTATTTCTGATAAACCGATTGTCGAATATTTACCATTACACCGCCCAACCAGTGGTTCTGAAGATTCTCCCATCAAGACAGTCACCCAGTTTGAAATGTCTATTCTGGACTCGCTGGGGATGTTGAAAGTTGACTTCTTGGGGTTGGCGTATCTGACCATCATGCAACGTGCCTGTGACATGATTGAAAAGCGGCATGGCGTGAAGCTGACATTGGAAAATATTCCCCTGGATGACCCCCTGGTATTTGAAATGCTGGGCAAAGGTCAAACTGCTGGTGTTTTCCAGCTCGAAGGGACTGGAATGACTCGCTTCCTTATTCAAATGAAGCCTGAAAACCTTTCCAACGTCATCGCCATGGTAGCACTTTTCCGTCCCGGTCCTATGCAATTTATTCCGCAATATATCAACAGGCTTCACGGTGAACCGGTCACATATCGGCATCCACTGTTGGAACCAATATTCAAAGAAACCTACGGCATCGGCATTTATCAAGAGCAGATCATGCAGGCTGCTGTGGATATTGCTGGTTATACCCTGGCAGAAGCGGATGATCTTCGAAAAGCCATTTCGAAAAAACAGGCTGCCAAGATCCAGACCCATAAAGAAAAATTCGTCAAAGGCGCAGTGAAAAATAACCTTGACGAAGAGACAGCTACCTCGATTTTTGAGGATTGGGAAGAATTTGCCCGATACGGTTTCAATAAATCCCACGCTGCAGATTATGGGGTAATGGCAGTTGAAACAGCCTATCTAAAAGTCCATTATCCTGTTGAATACCTGACCGCCCTGTTATCGGTGAACATGAGTGATTCAGCAAAAGTATCGCTGTATGTCACTGAAGCCCGTAATATGGGGATAGAAGTTCTTCCACCGGACATCCGGTTCAGTGAGTGGAATTTCAGCATCGAAGATCGCCCGGATGGTACAGCCGCAATTCGGTTCGGATTGGGTGCCATAAAAAATGTAGGAATTGCTCCTGTCGAACTGATTGTACAGTCCAGGCAGGAAGGTACTTTCAAAGACCTGTATGATCTGGCGAACCGAGTTGATCTGCGGCAGGTTGGCAGACGATCTCTGGAATGCTTGATCAAAGTAGGTGCTCTAGATGGCTTCGGTAACCGCTGTGCCTTGCTTGAGGGGTTAGATTCGATCATAGCTGTCAGTTCATCCAATATCCGCGCACGCAATAGTGGGCAGTTGAGTATCTTCGAAGACATGGGTACATTTTCTGGATCGATCAAGCTACCCGAATGTCCAGAAGTAGACAGAAAGACTGTGTTGGGTTGGGAACGAGAACTGGTTGGGATGTATATCTCTGCCCACCCACTTGCTGCCTATCAAAGCGAATTGAGCAAAAAAGTCACCCATTTCTCCAGCCAATTAGCAGATGTGGAAGATGGAGAAAAGATCACAGTTGCAGGTATGGTTACGGTATTCCGCCCCTATCAAACTAAGACCGGCAGTATGATGGCTTTTGTCACCATCGAAGATTTTCAAGGAACAATGGAACTGGTGCTGTTTCCCCGCACATGGGAGAAATACAGCAAATTCATCCTTCCAGACCAGGTGATCCTGGTGGATGGCAAACTAGGGCGAAGAAATAACGACCCTTCAGTGACCGTTGACCATATTGCACCTATTAAATTAGATGCTATGCAACAGGATGAACAAAAAAAGCCGGATGGGAATGCATTTGCCAGTCAGGTGGCATTTTTGGATGATTACATAGGATTGAGTGATCCTGAAACTACCCTCGAACCTGAACCCGATCCTCCCTTCGACGATATGCCCCCCATGCCTGAATGGGATGATTGGACGGATGAACAGGAACCACCTTTCACACCAAAAACTCCCGAAAAGAAACCTGAAAGCAAATCAGGTTCGCCATCCGAGAGCCAGAAAAGCCAGGCAAATAGAATACAAGAAGCACCAGTAGAGAAATTTGCAACCGCTTCTGCACCCGAACCTGCTGATCCTATCTCGCCTGCAGAGGAAGAAATATCCGCGCCTTCCTCCGAAAGTAGGGACGCATTAACGCGCGTACGAAAGACCTTCAATTACCTTGTGTCACCCCTTGACGATGAAAATCCGCCACAGGTGATCGTTGTTTCATTGTTTGCCACTGGAGACCGCATGCGCGACCAGCGCCGCATGGAGCATATTTTTGGTGTCTTAAGATCATCGCCTGGGAAAGACAGGTTTGTCATTCAGGTTAAAGAGGGGAAAAATGACTACCAGATCGACTTCCCCAATCAAACTATCGGTATCTGTGACGACCTGTTAGGCAGGCTACGCGGTCTTGTGGGTCAGGAAAACATCTGGGTCAGACGGGTAGATACCAATCTCTAACTTTTCTGATCTTCCATATTACCCCATCGATTAACCAAAAAATAGATTCCCTGCATTTTCGCGCTCAATTGCAAATATTCTTTCGTCGTGTCGTATAATGCGGAGATGCGTAAGTCTTTCAAATTTCTATTCTCTGCCGTGATCGTTGCTGTTCTGGTGATCGGGTATTACCTGCTGCGAAATCCTTTGAGCATGAGCCGCAGCTCGAAAGTAGTTCAATGGATCCGCAATCCATCAGCCCACCCGGAATGGGCAGTAACAGCCAACCAATCCTGTAATAATGCCCCTTTCATCCTTCCCAGTGATGGTTTTATCGGGTATCTCTGGGATGATTCTTTTCGGATCGGGCATCACCATCAAGGGATCGATATTTTTGGAGGAGAACAGCCAGGATTGACACCCGTTTATAGCGCCTATGATGGTTACCTTACCCGGCTGTCCGACTGGAAATCCAGTGTGATCATCCGTATCCCCAAAGACCCCTTGATGCCCTCCCGCCAAATATGGACTTACTATACGCACATGGCAGATGCCAATGGAAATTCTTATATCTCTGCAGATTTTCCTCCCGGTACAGCAGATCAATGGATCCCGGCTGGCACATTATTGGGCTTTCAGGGAAACTATTCCATCGATCCTGACCAACCGGTAGGCGTTCATCTCCATTTTTCCATCGTCCTGGATGATGGAAAAGGCAAGTTCCGCAATGAGCTGGAGATCAACAACACCGTTGATCCTTCGCCATATTTTGGATTGAGCTTGAATGCCAAAGAAAATCCAGATGAAATTGTTACCTGCCCTGTGAGTAAATAATTAGCAGGTTCATAAAAATCTTTTTAAACATAACCCGGAATTACATAACAAAAATTCCCGCAAGGCCAACTCCCAATGGGATCAGGTATTACCTTTTACTTTTTCTCCCACTCTATGCCCATTACCTTGGTTAACTCTGGATATAGTTTGAAACCGTACAGATCGTTTAAAACCTGGAGCTGAGACATATTGAGCGGATAAGCCACAGCGGGATACCAATATAAATTGTCATCTGATACCATACTGTACCCTGACTGAATGCTTTCCATGCACCACAAAAATGCTTCTTGGAAAATTTGGTCAGTTCCTTGACATTCCGAAGGTATTGACCCGTAATACAACGATAGTCCAAAGCCGTAGGTTCCCCATAAGGACATATTTCCTTCACGTAGATCTCCATATGAGATCAATAAAAAACCAGGAGCATCAGTATTTATTTCATAACCCAGCATACGGGCATTTACCCAAGATGCCTGACTTCCAACGATTTGGTAGCGAAGTGCTCCTACATGCGTAGGAACATTATCTACCTGAAGAGGGGTTACGACTAGAGTAAATCCCAGATCGGATGCAAGCTTTTCCATATAATCTCCAAGAGCTGTCCGACCTTCTAATGTTGGCAGAGGAAAAGCAGTCGGTGTCATCGTTGGAATTGGTGTCGGGGTTAAGGTTGGAATTATCGTTGATGTCAATGTATTGGTTGGGTTAGGCTGTTTCGGAATTTCTGTCGGCTCACTTACCGTCGCAGCGGTGCCCCTGGTTATTGGAGCAGCAGTGCAGGAAGCCAAAACAAACATAACAAGTACAATGACGACCAAATGTATTGCTTTCATGTTTCCTCCTCTCCCGTCTTGTTTGGATTATTCTATAGGGTATTATCTCAAATTCGAATATTTCTTACAAAAGTTAATAGCTATTTGAGAGTTGGATTCTTCTAGTAATATTTAAAGCGAAAAAGCGTCTGGAAACTAACCCTAAAAATCAAAGTAAATATTTGTTAGTCAATAATATACTAATTATTTGGAAACTTTTTTGAAAAGCCCTGCATTGTACTTTCTGCTGGGCATTTTCTTCACGGGCAGTGATACTCCATAGTACTCTCAATAATATATAAAGAAGGGTAGTTCTGGAAGCTATACATATCCTTTAGAATAGACAATTGGTCACTGTTAAGCGGATACGCAACTATCAGTCCATATATTTCTCCTGGCCCATTCTGATTGGTTAAATACATAGATATAGTGCGATATCTATCGTACATACAAACCTCCAGGTTGTTCCCACCGGGGTAGTATCCCCAACAATCAGAAGGGATATCACCATCGTACAGAGAAAAACCCAATCCTACTTGCGGTTTGTATTGTTGAACGGTAATATCGTACCCGAACACTGAAGAGATCGCCAGAAAACCAGCAGGATCTTCCTGTGTTAAGAATCCTTCCATCAATGCTGTTGCATATAATTTACTAACCCCATTATCCTGAAAAACGTACATATCTTGCTGGTAATTGGGTGGACAAAAAAACTCCCCCGTCTCATCTGCTTCGGCTACAACCAAAGAAACACCTAGATCACGCGCTAATTTCCACATAAAAAGTCCCATATTGGTAATATCGGGCGGGATAGGATCCGGTGTTATAGTAGGTGTAGTAGTCAGAGTTGGTGTCGGGGTTGAGGTTCGAATTATCGTTGATGTCAACGTATTTATTGGGTTAGGTTTTTTTGGAATTTCTGTCGGCTTGCTAATCGTCATTGCGGTGCCCCTGGTTATTGGAGCAGCAGTACAGGAAACCAAAACCAACACAATAAGAATAGCTACAAACAGATGTATTGCTTTCATGTTTCCTCTTCTCCAGTCTTGTTTGGATTATTCTATAGGGTATTATCGCAAATCTTAATATTTCTTACAAAAGTTAAAAGCTATTTGAGAGTTGGATTATTTTCATAATGTGTAGAGTAAACGAATGCCCTATATAAACAACGAGTAAATAATGTGAATTGCACCCTCCATGTGAAATCAGTATAATCTTTCCAGGGGTATTTTTTAATCTGGAATGCAGGTGAAATGGTCTCATATCGCGACCTTGTCAATGGACTGGCACGGCTGGATATTTCCCGGGAAAATCCAGTGATTGTGCATGCTTCCCTGTCCTCATTTGGTTCAGTTCATGGAGGTGCACAAACAGTCATAGGCTCACTGCTTGCCACATGGAATACCGTGCTTATGCCATCCTTCACGTACAGAACAATGGTCATTCCAGAACAAGGTCCTCCCAATAATGGCTTGAAGTATGGTAGTGGAAGGGATGTGAATAAACAAAGCACTCCATATTTTTCCGAAATGCCTGTTGACCGTCTGATTGGAGTTATACCTGAAAACCTTCGAATTCACCCCAACGCATCTCGCTCCAATCACCCCATCCTTTCATTTGTTGGCATCAACGCCAATAAATATCTTGCTGCACAAACTTTCCAGGAACCCCTGGCACCGATTCGCATCCTTCATGAAAACCAGGGGTGGGTCATTCTTTTGGGTGTTGATTTGACTGCGAATACCAGCATCCATCAGGCAGAAAGGCTGGCAGGACGTAAACAATTCATTCGCTGGGCAATGGTTCGAGGGAAAGTAGTTGAATGTCCTGCCATCCCTGGTTGCTCTGACGGTTTCGAAAAAGCATCTTCACTGGTAGAACCTATCACTCGCATCGTAACAATTGGGTCGGCAACGATCCAGGCACTTCCCCTGGCAGAAATGATTCCCCTTTTGGTAGTTCGCCTCCGGCGCGATCCTTTTTCACTGCTCTGTGACAGGTTGGATTGCGAACGTTGCAATGCCGTTCGAGCATCCATTCGACACCAAAGATGAAACCGATTGGGTCGCCCCTTATGGATAAACTCTGCCTATTTCAATTTTCAAGGTAAAGGATACAATATATTCTTCCTATGATTGACTCAACTCGCGCCTCCCTTGAACTGCTCATTAGAACCAGCCGTGAACTGGCTACGTCATTGGATCTGCATACCACCCTTTCACGTGTACTTCATCTTTCCACTTCAGCAGTAAATGCTGAACGTGGTAGCTTGATCGTGTTGGATAAGGATTTGAATCCTGTAGATACAGCCATTGTGATTGAAAACGATCTGTACTCCGATACGAATAAACAAATGCAACCAGTTTTACAACAGGGGCTGGCAGGCTGGGTGGTAAATAACCGCCAGGCTGCCTTAATACCAGATACCAGCAAGGATCCCCGCTGGCTTAAACGGGAAGATGATCAAAAAGAAAACACTGGCGTGAAATCAGCAATTTGCGTTCCCCTGATGGCTGGAGAGCGAGTATCGGGCGTGTTAACCGTAGTGAATAAAAAAGCTGGATATTTTACTCAGGATCATCTTGATGTACTTCAATCCATTGCAGATCAAGCTGGAATTGCGATCAACAATGCATGGTTGTTTAATTCCCTGCAGGCTGCTCATTCCCGATATCAAGAATTGTTTCAGGATAATATCGATCCCATTATTATTACAGACATTACCGGTAACGTCATGGAAGCCAACCGCCAGGCAATCTTACTCTCTGGACTTGATAAAGAATCGATCAAGGGAAAATCAGTTTTTGAGCTGCATAGAACCAGCCCGGAAAAACCATTTGAAAGCAGTGATTATGAGGAAAATCTTAAGAGGCTCCGCCAAAATGAAACATTGAGTTTCGAAGCCCGTTGGATCAAGAGTAACAATGAAAGCTTCCCTGTTCATATCTATGTCCGGCAAATTACCCTGGATAATGATACCTATCTTCAATGGATCTTTCGAGATATTTCTGAACGCAAGCAACTAGATGGACTGCGCGAAGATATGATCTCCATGATCTATCACGACCTGCGCGCCCCTCTGGCGAATATCATTTCCAGCCTGGATATGCTGCGCTCTCTTCAATTGGATAAGAGCAGCCCTTCAGTTTCTTCTCTTGTAAATATTGCATCAAGGTCAACAGATCGTATGCAGAGGCTGATCGATTCACTACTGGACATAAACCGGCTTGAAGCAGGACAATCCATTTTGAACTGCAAGCAGACGTCCTTTTCAGAAGTATTATTAGAAGCCATCCAGGCAACCCAACCAGAAATCGAAAACAGAGAGCAGATACTCCTTGTCAATCTGGAACCGGGATTAATGGAGCTAAATTTTGATCCCGACATGATCAAGCGCGTCATGATCAACCTGCTGGATAACGCGAGTAAATTCACCCCTGCCCAGGGTAAGATCACCGTGTGTGTAAAACAGGAAGAAAAGAATATCCGGTTTTCTGTTCAAGATACCGGACCTGGAATTCCACAGGAATCGTTGCAGACAGTTTTCGAGAAATTTATCCGGTTAAAAAATGAGCGTTCACCCCGTGGTCTGGGAATTGGTCTGGCATTCTGCCGGCTCGCCATTGAAGCTCACGGTGGTAAGATCTGGGTGGAAAGCGTATTGGGTCAAGGCAGTACCTTTCAATTTACTTTGCCAGTAGAGAAGATTGAAGGTATTTCATAGTTGAAAGAATTTTGATTTTTAAGTAGAGAGAAAAGATAATGAAAGAATTAGCACATAATATTTTTATAGAAACTGATTACCCTGGTGTGACACTGGGAGCGATCAATTGGAAGCATAGTATGGTTCTGATTGATGCACCATTACGTCTGGAAGATATCCGCACCTGGCGTTCCACCTTGTTGAACCTTGGCGCAGGCTCAGAGCGACTGCTGATCAACCTGGATGCACATTACGACCGCACAGTAGGTGCCCGTTCGATGGATTGCACCATTATTGGCCATGAGAAAATGGCAAGCGTTTTTCATAACCGCCCGATCACGTTCAAATCACAATCCACCGAGATTGGCGCTTTGTCTGAGTTGTACGACTCCATTGGCAGCATCCGTTGGGCTCCACCAGACATTACATTCTCAAAAGAAATGCAGTTGAATGATGAAAATGCATCCATCATTCTGGAGTATCGTCCTGGCAACGCTTCTGGCAGCATTTGGGTGCGGATACCTGAGGAGAAAATTATTTTTATTGGGGATTCTGTTGTTGTGAACCAGCCTCCTTTTTTGGCCTTTTCGCACATACCTACCTGGGTGGAAACTCTGCAGCAATTATTGCTACCAGAATACCGCGAATATATCATTGTCAGTGGACGGGGTGGTATCATTCGGCAGGAACAGGTTAAAAAACAGATCGAATGGTTGACCCGTGTTGAGCAAAAGCTGAATGATCTGGCAAGCGCACAAGCGACAGCGGATGATACAGAAAAAATGATCCCACTTTTACTGCGTGAATATAACCAGAACATCCCTGAACTGCCTATGTTCAAGCGCCGCCTGAAATTCGGATTGAACCAGTATTTCACCAGGAATTATTCGCAGCCTAACGGGTAGAAAAATATTTATCAATTATTTATCAAACAGGATGGTCTATGCAATTCAATGATTGTGCGCCTATCGTAGAAGTAACCCGCGGAATGGTTACCGAATCAATCCATTATGGAGCAGTATCCGTCGTCTCTGCAGATGGTAAACTGATTGCCAGTTATGGGAACCCGGATACCGTTACCTTTTTACGCTCTTCTGCCAAACCTTTTCAAATCCTGCCCTTTTTAGCAGCGGATGGCATGCAACATTTTCATCTAACTCTCGAAGAAGTCGCCTTGATGTGTGCTTCTCATACAGGAACAGATGAACATGCAAGAGTGGCCACCAGTATACTTTCGAAAATTGGCGCCAGTGAAGCCAACCTGCAATGTGGCACGCACGCCCCTTCTGATGAGGTCACTTACCGCCGGATGTTCCTTGCCGGGCAGGCGCCCACCCCCATTCGTCATAACTGCTCGGGAAAACATTCGGGATTTTTATCCTTTGCCACCATGCTGGGGGAATCCCTCGACAATTACCTTGATCCAACAAATGAAATTCAGCAGCGAATTCTAAAGAACTTCGCTGCTTTCTGTGACCTGGCTGTAGACGATATACAGCTTGGTATCGACGGTTGTTCTGCACCGGTATTTGCTGTGCCAATGCGCAACGCAGCCCTGGGAGTTGCCCGCCTGGTTGATCCCCGTTATACACCTGCTGAAATGCAAAAAGCCTGTCAGATCGTTGTCAACGCCATGCAGACATATCCCACCATGATCGCTGGACCCGGTAAATTTGACACCCGCCTGATGCAGGCCGGATCCAATCGTTGGATTTCCAAAGCGGGTGCAGAAGGGTATCAGATCATTGGCATCTTACCTGGTGTTCTCTCTCCTGATAGTCCCGGCATTGGAATTACAATTAAAACATCCGATGGCGACCTGGGAAGGCGTACTGTTCCCACAGAAGCACCAACAGACCCTAATGAATTGCTGACAGTAAATTCGGGCGGAAGAAGCTGCTCGCTTGTAGCCATTGAAGTTTTACGCCAGTTGGGTATTCTAACCCCAGATGTTGCAACTGCCATGCGTGTCTTTGACCGCCGCCCCATCAAGAATTTCCGGAAATTAGTGGTAGGAGAAATCCGTCCCTGCTTTACACTGGTGCGTTAGCTCAATGGATGAAAATACCCGGCTGAAAATATTGGCGGATGAGGTATATCAAAAGCTGCTTGCAGCTTTTGGGCTGCCAATCTGGCGTACTCCTCTATCAGCAGTGGATGAGCTTATATCAACCATCCTTTCGCAAAACACAAACGATCACAACCGGGATATAGCCTTCAACCGGTTGCGCGAAGCTTTACCAACCTGGGAAGCAGTACGGGATGCGCCATTGACCCAGGTGATTGATGCCATTCGCCCTGCCGGGTTAGCGAACCAGAAAGGCGCCCGTATTCAACAGGTACTGAGCGAGATCACCACAGAACGCGGAAATCTCAATCTGGATTTTCTCAAAGAACTTCCTCGAGACGAAGCGTATGCCTGGCTGGTGAAATTCAAAGGCGTTGGGCCAAAAACCGCATCGATCGTGATGCAGTTCGCCCTGGGTATGCCTGCATTTCCAGTGGATACCCATATTCATCGTGTCAGCGGCAGAATTGGCTTGCGTCCAGATGGGATGAATGCAGAACAGGCACATACACACCTGGCTGGTCTTTTTCAGCCTGAACAATATGGTACTGCTCATCTGAACCTGATCCGGCTGGGTCGAGAGCTCTGCCATCCCCGTAGACCGGAATGTCCCCACTGCCCGGTAAAGGATATTTGCCAGTACTACATCGCGATAAGCTAATAACCTTTTTATTTTGTGTGGGTATTAAGACTTCCGAAATTTTAAGAATTTCGGAAGTCCTTCTAATATTTTGATTTTATCTGATTGCTCTTTATTTATACAAATATTCCTATATAGTAACCTGCAAAATTTTATGACCTTCTCATGTAGGGTGCTGTTGGCAACGTATAACGCTCATCTACAATGGCAGCCTTGTATCCCTGTATTTCCTTTGTAATGTTAATACTTTACATGCGTTGCCAACGCACCCTACAAAAACTTCATGTGGTGCAGGTTGCTTCGCCTAACATGATGACTGATGGTGCGTTATGAACGCACCCTACAGAAACTGCGTGTGGTGCAGGTTGCTTTGTTCAACATGACGACCGATGGTGCGTTATGAACGCACCCTACAAAAACTTTGCGTTTTGTATAACGCACCTTACTACTACATTGGAAGCAAATCCAACTATTTGTTGTACAATAATCATGATAGGAGGGCGGATGAAGATACACTTACTTCCTGTGGCAATAATTACTATCATTTGGTCTGCTGCAATCCTTTCAGGCTGTTCACAATCTCAACCAACTCTAACTGCAACCTTCACCCCAGAACATCCCACCACTACTCCAACGCTGCAAACAAGTGACGGATTACCCCCTTACCCCACCACCGCCGACAATTTTGTCCTGTCCGAAGGTCTTTCAGGTAGTAGTAGGGTGCGTTCGTAACGCACCATTCAACAGCCTTTATTCTCCAAATTCACCAGGTTGGCTGTTTTCTCCACCCCATACCGCATCATACATTCCCATGGCAACATACCTGTGAAAACTTGACCATTCCCAATCGCTCACCCGATTCACTAGACCATGCTTTACTGGATTGTAATGAATATACTCAATGTGTTTCACATAATCATTTTCATCTCGGATCGTGTGTTCCCAATACCTTCTTTGCCACAAGGTTGATTCCTGGCGATTTTCTCGGCTTTGATTTCCCTTTTCAAGGCATCCAACCTGCCTGCCATATTGCCGTGAAAATATTCTTTTTATCTCTTTCCAACGAACGGCATAATTGGTATCTCCTTCGGGTAAAGTCCAAATGCAGTGAAGATGATCCGGCAACAGGCAAATTGCATCCATCGTAAAAGGGAAGCGGTTTTTCACATTTTGAAAGGCATCATGGAGTAGTATACGGGAGTTGCTATTTGTCAGGATATGCTTTCGTTTATAAGTTACAACGGTGAAGAAGAATGTGCCTCCTGGAAGGTATGATCTGCGATATTCTGGCATGGAAATATTGTATAACCAAATCTATTTGTGCGTTATGAATGCACCCTACAAAAACTTCGAGCGGTGCAGGTCGTATTGCTCAACATGACGATTGTGGTGCGTTATGAACGCACCCTACAAAAACTTTTGGCGGTGCAGGTTGCTTTGCTGAATATGATGACCGATGGTGCGTTGTGAACGCACCCTACAAAAACTTCGGGCGGTGCAGGTTGCTTTGCTGAATATGATGACCGATGGTGCGTTATGAACGCACCCTACAAAAACTTCGGGCGGTGCAGGTCGTATTGCTCAACATGACGATTGTGGTGCGTTGTGAACGCACCCTACAAAAACTTCGCGTGGTGCAGGTTGCTTCGCCTAACATGATGCCCGATGGTGCGTTATGAACGCACCCTACAAAAACTTTGTGCGGTGCAGGTCGTATTGCTCAACATGACGATTGTGGTGCGTTATGAACGCACCCTACAAAAACTTTGTGCGGTGCAGTTTGCTTTGCTGAACATGAAAACCGATGGTGCGTTATGAACGCACCCTACAAAAACTTTGGGCGGTGTAGGTCGCGTTGTTCAACATGACGACCGATGGTGCGTTGTGAACGCACCCTACAAAAAATTTGTGCGGTGCAGGTTGCTTTACTCAACATGACAACCTTGAGCGAATCGCAATCCGCAATATTCTCCCCTTTAAAATAAAACACCCGAAGCTTTTTGAAACTTCGGGTGTCAGCAATTCAATGAACCTAAATTCCCGCAGCTTTGCGCAGGATCTCTGCCTTGTCCGTTCGTTCCCAGGTCAGATCGAGATCATCACGACCAAAGTGACCATACGCAGCCACCTTCTGGTAGATTGGGCGACGTAAGTCAAGATCATGAATGATAGCTCCTGGTCGCAGATCAAAATGCTTCATGATCAGATCAGCGATGGCTTCATCTGCGATTTTTCCCGTGCCGAATGTTTCGACATTGATGCTCAATGGACGGGCTACACCGATTGCATAAGCCACCTGGATTTCACAGCGTTCCGCCAACCCGGCAGCCACAACATTCTTGGCTACCCAGCGGGCAGCGTATGCTGCAGATCGATCAACCTTCGTCGGATCTTTTCCACTGAAAGCGCCACCACCATGACGTCCCATACCGCCGTATGTATCTACAATGATCTTGCGACCGGTCAATCCAGCATCACCCATTGGTCCACCGATCACAAAACGACCTGTGGGATTGACAAAGATTTTCATCTCATTATCAACCAGGTCTTTAGGCAATGTTGGCATGATCACATGCTCGGTCAATGATTCTTCAATCTCATTATGTGAGATATCGGGATCATGTTGAGTACTGACCAGGACGGTATCGATGCGAACTGGTTTTCCATAATGATATTCCACGGTAACCTGCGTTTTTCCATCGGGGCGCAGCCAGGGAAGTGTGCCATTCTTGCGCACTTCGGTAAGCCGGCGGGCAAGCTTGTGAGCCATGTAAATTGGCATTGGCATCAACGTAGGTGTTTCATTGCAGGCAAACCCGAACATCATGCCCTGATCACCGGCACCAATGGCTTCGATCTCGCTTTCACTCATCTTGCCTTCTTTTGCTTCGAGTGCCTTGTTGACACCCATGGCAATATCGCCTGATTGTTTGGCGATAGCTGATTGCACTGCGCAGGTATCGGCGTCGAAACCTTTTTCACTGCTGTCATAACCAATTTCTTTCACTACCTTGCGTACCAGGTCATCAAAATTCAAGTGAGCATTGGTGGTGATCTCACCTAAAACCATGATAAAACCCGTTTTTGTTGCTGTTTCGCATGCAACCCGAGAAGCAGGATCTGCTGCCAGGCAGGCATCCAATACTGCATCACTTACCTGATCGCAAAGTTTATCCGGGTGACCCTCGGTAACTGACTCAGAAGTGAAAAGGTATTTAGATGCCTTCATAAATGATGTCGCCATAAAAGAACCTCCAAAAAAGAAATTGCCCCGTCTGGATAGAGGGGCAATTATCATGTCGGTACCCTCCTATCTTCCAGAAAAAAACTACTGCCGGAATTGGCACCTTGGAACATATTTTGGTTGTTCCAGGTTGCCGAGGTTTCAACGGGCCGGTCCCTCCACCTCTCTGGATAGAAGCGCCTTAGGGGCTATGTTTGCATTTGAGATGTTATCACAAAGGCAACCTAATGTCAAACAATCCTTATTAATAATTGATAAGAGTTTTACCCTAATGCAACATCCAAAACCATCATAACTGCAAAGCCGATCATGGTTCCAATGGTTGCCAGGTCGCTGTGTCTTCCATTTTGTGATTCAGGGATGAGTTCTTCTATTACTACATAGATCATGGCTCCTGCAGCAAAAGCCAGAACGAAAGGCAAAATTGGACGCATGAACATTGCTGCGGATGCCCCAATCACACCCGCGATTGGTTCTACAACACCAGAAAGTTGCCCGTACCAAAATGCTTTGCCAACCCTCATCCCTTCGCGGCGCAACGGCGCAGAGACAGCCAAGCCCTCAGGGAAGTTCTGAATACCAATACCTAACGCAAGTGCCATCGCTCCTGCCAGACTGGCTTCGGGCAAACCAACTGCCGCCGCACCGAATGCAACCCCTACAGCTAACCCTTCCGGGAAATTATGTAAAGTAATCGCCAGCACAAGAAGTACGCTTCGCTGCCAATGGGTTGAAATACCTTCGGCTTCATTATTCTTCATATCCAGGTGCATGTGCGGCAGTGTCTTATCTACAGCAAATAAAAATGCACCTCCCGCTAAAAAGCCAATGATCGCAGGCATCCAGCTTTGCTTAAACATGCTTTCAGAAATTTCAATGGCAGGCGCAAGCAATGACCAGAAACTCGCGGCGATCATTACCCCGGCAGCAAAACCCAGGGTGGCATTCATGATGGATTCTTTGATATTTTTAAAGAAAAATACCATGGCAGCACCCGCTGCGGTAAGCGCCCAGGTGAACAGGGTGGCCAACAGTGCCTGAATAATCGGATTTATGGAAGAAATGTTTTCAAGTAGCATCGTGTTACTCCAAACAGATCGAATGGTTAATTATGGATAATTCTCTTCACTTTTTGCAAGATTCGAAAATATTCGATCAGATGATGAAGGGGACGAATGTGGCTGCCCTGATCAGCATAAATGGTTTTAATAGGTACCCATCCTAAACCCAAATTATGCTTCAGGCACATTGCCAGCATCTCGACTTCAAATTCGAACCCATTTTCTGTTGAATCGAGCAACAGTTGTGCCAAAGGCATACTGATCAAACGGTATCCGCTTTGATTGTCGTAGATCTCTTGACCTGTGGCAATTGAGATCAAAATTTTCCCTGTTGAGTTAGCGAACTTTCTGATAAACGGCATTTGAGAAAAATCTCGCCGACCAATGATCAATCCCTGATGGCGCTGTTGATATCCCTCTAAAAATAAGGGTATTTCTGATGGGCCATGCTGTCCATCAGCATCCAGCGTGATCGCCACATCATACCCGTTTTCCAGGCAATATTGAAATCCCTTTCGTAAAGCCGCCCCCTTTCCGTGATTAGGAACCTGCCGAATAACGACAGCACCCTGACGTTCTGCCAGGCATGCAGTATCATCCTTCGAACCATCATCAACCACCAGTACAGGAAGGTACAACAGGCAAGCCTGTACAACTCTTTCAATGGATCGTGATTCGTTGTACGCAGGGATGATCACAATAGCTTTCAATTCAGGATCATTCATTCCAGTTTCTTTCAAGCATTCCCTTTAACTACAGGCATAAATACTCGACGCAAAATCAAGAAATTTACACCATAAAGAAGAAGCTCTGTCATGATCTTTGCAATTAAAGCAGAAATATGGATCTCTTGTACAAGCCAATCTACACTGATGCTGGCGATCAAACCATTCAATAACACAAGCCCGGCATATCGGGTGAAAGATTCAAGGAATTGAGCCTGTGATTGAAACACAAATCTTTTCTGCATGAAATAGCTGACGATCAATGAAACGATCCGCCCTGCGAAAATACTGAATAAAGCACTACAGGTAATGTGGAAACTTATCAGGAAAACGATATAATCAGCAGATGCAGCTATCGCAGATGAGGATACATACCGTAAAAAAACATGAGTCAGGCTGAATGAATACCGTACGTTATGCCATGAAGGTAACCGTAAAGACATAAAACCCAAATTAATCCGTTCTAACAGTAAAAGTATCAAAATCTCGCGCAACCTGTACATTTTCGAAATATTGCTGCGCTTCTGCTTGAACATCTTTTTCACGGTAACGGCGCGAAAGATGGGTCAGAAATAATTGCTTCACTCCAGCTTCCTTTGCCAGAAGGGCAGCATCCTTTGCCGTTAGATGCCCAAACTGACTTGCCATTTCAGCTTCTTCCTGCAGGTAAGTGGATTCAATCACCAACCCATCAGCATTCCGGCAAACATCGATGAGGTTTTCAGTATTCCCAGTATCACCAACCACCACCAAACGAGTGCCAGCTTTATAATCACCCAGCACAGCTTCAGGAGTGATCAGCCTGCCATCATCGAGGGTAACGGTTTCACCTTCTACAAGCTGCCGGCGGATTGGTCCCGGAGGGATACCCAATGCTTCAGCTTTCTCATTCAAAAATGGGCGGCGACCTTTTTCTTCGAAGGCATATCCCAGATTATCAGAACCGCGATGCTGCACTGGAAAAGCAGAAATACTGAAAGTATTGCTATCGAAAAAGATTCCACTGGTCAATACATTGAATTGCAGGTTTATCTGAGGTTGTGCACCCCGCAAAACCACTCCATAGAGCAATTCATGGATGCGGTCCAATGCGTTCCTGCCCCCATAAATATTCATCTCGTCGATCATTTCCCAACGCATATAGGTGGAAAGCAGCCCCGCAAGCCCCAGAATATGATCCAGATGTCCATGAGTGATGAGGATATTGTTCAATCGCTTGAACCCTATACCAGCTTGCAAGATCTGGCGTTGAGTTCCTTCACCGCAATCCACTAAAAAACGATATTCATCATGCTTGATAACCAGAGCCGGCAGGTTCCGGCGTGGTGCTGGGGCAGAAGCTGAGGTTCCTAAAAAGACAAGTTCAAACAAGGGATGATTTCTCCGTGCTGTATTTTACCAGAGGTAAGCTGATATGCTGGATCATGAAATCTGCGCAATTTTACCGATCATCGACCAGGGACCAGTCCAATTGATCTTTACGGGCAAAATCTTTCCTCGCAAATCCGATTCGCTTTCAACAAAAACAAGTTTATTGGTTGGTGTTCTTCCGCGCCAGCGTTGTTTTGTTTTATCCTCGAATAACACATCTACAGTAGCTCCCAGATACTTCGCATGGATTTCTGCTGCAATGCCCTCCTGTAATACCTCAAGCATGCGAAAACGGCGCCATTTCTCTTTATCAGGCACATTATCCACCATTTTTCGTTCAGAAAGAGTTCCGATTCTGGGAGAATATCGTGCCAGATGAGCTACGTCTAATTTTAAATCAGCCAGTTGACGGTAGGTATTCTCAAACTGTGCCTCTGTTTCACCTGGAAAACCTACAATGATATCCGTGGCGATAGATACTTCAGGAATTCTCTCCCGTATCCGATCAACCAGAGCTCGATATTGCTGATCGGTATACCCACGGCGCATGGCAGCCAATATTTCATCATCACCCGATTGGGCAGGCACTTCAATATGAGGCATGATTTTTGGTAAAAGCGCCACCGTTTCGATCAATTCATCTGTCAACCAGTTGGGATGAGAGGTTAAAAACCGGATCCGCTCGATCCCCTCAACTTCGTGCAGCATTTCCAACAGACCAGTCAGTTTTGGAAAATCCGGTTCATCCTTGCCATACCTGTCAACGATCTGCCCCAACAGTGTGATCTCCTTCACGCCCTGTGCTGCCAGGGTGTGGGCTTCTGCCAGAATATCCTGCGGCGGTCGTGATTGCTCTCCCCCACGACGATAAGGAATAATGCAATAGGCACAGGCATGCGAGCAGCCATAAACAATTGGGATGAAGGCACTCACGATTTTGCCACGCGTCTTTTCAGGCAACATCAATTCGCCATCCATCCAGGCAAACCGGCGGGCTGTTTCGCTCAATTCCATTTGCTGGCTTTCTTGCTGGGTCAGATACGCAATGAGTGGACCCGGGTCAGAAGGTGGCGAAAACACATCCACCATGGGTAATCGTTTTTTCAAGCTTTCTGGTGGTCGGGTACCCACCATACAACCCATTAAATTAATAACCAGTGATGGTTTTGCTTCTTTCAAAGGTTTGAGAGACTGCAGCCTGCCATAGGCTTTATCTTCTGCACTTTGCCGTACCACACAGGTATTCAAGACGATCACATCCGCCTCATCCACCTGACGAGTTTCGTGATACCCTAATCGTTCCAATGCTGATGCCACACGTTGGGAATCTGCCACATTCATCTGGCAGCCTTCAGTCCAAATATGATACTTTGTCATGGCGCCAATTATAACAAAAATTGTCGGATTACTTTCTTAACCTTTCAGCTTTCCTCAAGTAAGGTAAAATAAGTACCATGTTCCATCGCACTCGATCATCTTCTCTCATCCTGATTCTCATTCTTTTCATCGCTCTTCTTGCTGGATGCGCCCGCACAACCCCAGAGCCTACAGAAATTCCCATCTCTCCTACTAAAACCCCTACCCAACAACCTGCTGAAACCTTACCGGCAGTACCTGGCAATCTGGTAACCATTGGATTGGAGACCTGGGATCCAGGGCAGCAAGAAGACATTCGCGGTGCCTTGCAAAATATCGCAGCATCTGCCGGGTTTACCGTGGTAGAAAAAAGTGCAGCCGATATTGCCACTGCTAGTAGCGATGCTAAAGTAGTTGTTGTTTTCGTTGAAACCCCTAATATCCTCGATCTTGCTGCGGCTGCCCCGGAATCACGATTCGTTTATATTACCAATACGCAACAATCCACTGCCACAAACCTGGCAATCATCCATCTACAAGAAACACAACAGGCATTTTTAGCTGGATATATTTCGACTATCATTTCACCGGATTTTCGTTCCGCCGGTCTTTTTCGCGCGGACGATCAGGTGGGTTATAACCAGGTTTATGCCTTTCAAAATGGGGGGAGCTATTATTGTGGAACCTGTTACCCTTACTATGCCCCATTGGTGCAATTTCCATTGGTTGGGTATCAGCCAGCGGGTGCAGATACCACTGCCTGGCAAGCCATTGCCAATGAGTTGATCAAGAACGTGGTCTACACCATGTATTTCGATGAATATGCCAGCAATCCGGTTCTTCTCTCTGATCTTGCATCCAAGGGGGTGGTGCTGACAGGAAAGCGTACCCCTCCCGATACTGTTCGTTCGATGTGGGCAGCTACGATCGGCTTTGATCTGGTAACCCCGCTGCAAACTTTGTCTGGATTCATGACAGGTACACAAGAAACCAGCGAAATCACTGCTCCGCTGTTGGTGCGAGATATCAACGAAAGTTTATTCAGCACCGGTAAGCAGGCGAATGCGGCAAATATTCAGAAAGCATTGGAAGCAGGTTTGATCTCCCCCGATAATCCTTAACCGGATTTCGCTACACCATTATCATCATTCCCCATAAATTCAGATACAGTGGCGTACCCCGGTTCATTGATCCCTTCCCGCCGAAAGGCTTTCCACAAGGTGAGAAACAGGATCTTGATATCCAACCAGAAAGTCCAGTGATCGACATACCATACATCGAGCCGAAATCGTTCTGACCAGGAGATGGCGTTGCGCCCATTCACCTGCGCCCATCCGGTGATACCCGGCAGTACATCATGCCTGCGCATTTGTTCAGGAGAATAGCGTTCCAGATAAGCTACCAACAACGGTCGAGGTCCTACCAGGCTCATGTCTCCCCGTAAAACATTGAATAATTCAGGCCATTCATCCAGGCTGGATGATCGCAAGAACCTGCCAAATCCTGTCAACCGTTGCTCATCTGGCAGCAGATTGCCGCCTTCATCATATGCGTCTTGCATGCTGCGAAATTTGTAGATTTTAAATACCTTTCCTTTATATCCCGGTCGAATTTGCTGAAAGAATACCGGCTTTCCCAACTTAATCCTCACCAGGATGCAGAGGATTAACAAAAATGGAGATAGGATGATCAATCCCAATAGAGAGATGATGAGATCGAATATTCTTTTTCCAGCCGGAATACCTTCAGGAAAGATACTACCCATGAATTTAAATGATCCTTCGTAGTGTAATTAGTTACAATGGGTATCATATCATAAACAGGCATCAAGGTTTGATATAATTCAAGCACCAGCAATCTGGTTCAATCTCATACCATTGGAAAAAAGCCATGTTAATGAAGATAACCATCGAATACTGCACAACCTGACACTATACTCCGCGTGCTGTTAGTTTGGCAGCAGAACTAATTCAAAATTTTGAACCTGAGATCGAAAGTTTAACCCTTATACCATCCAGTGGTGGAGCTTACGAGATCACAGTAAATGGCAGGCTCCTTTATTCGAAATTAACCAATGGACGCCACGCCGAACCGGGAGAAGTGAACGCACTGGTAGGTAAGTATTTGAAAGAAGGACATCAATGAGCACTAAAAAAGGACGAGTCTTTTCAGGAGCCAGACCAACTGGCAGGCAGCATCTTGGCAATTATCTGGGAGCGATCAAGAATTATGTAGCTCTCCAGAAAGATTTTGACTGCGTGTACTGCATCGTGGATATTCATGCGTTGACAACGATGGAATATACCCAGGAACTGCGTCAGAACACTTATGAAATGGCGCTCGACTGGCTGGCTGCAGGACTGAATCCGGAGGATTCGATTATTTTCATTCAGAGCCATGTGCCTGAAGTAACCGAATTGCATACCTATCTTTCCATGGTAACCCCTATTGGAAAACTGACTGACCTTCCTACCTTCAAAGAAAAGGTTCGCCAGCATCCTGACAATGTTAACTATGGATTGCTTGGGTACCCCATCTTGATGGCTGCCGATATTTTGCTTTATCGTGCTACAGTTGTACCGGTTGGCGTCGATCAGGCACCTCATCTTGAATTCGCCCGTGAACTGGTACGCTCATTCAACTACCGGTATGGTACAGATGTTTTAATCGAACCCCAGATGAAGTCCACCCGGGTGCCCAAAGTTTTAGGCACTGATGGTCAGCAAAAGATGAGCAAGAGTCTGAACAACCATATCGAACTTGCATCCACCGCTGAAGAAACCAGAAAGCGTGTTATGACTATGGTCACCGATCCAGCCCGTCAACGTCGCAGCGACCCAGGAAATCCGGACGTTTGCAATGTCTTTTCATTCCACAAGATTTTCTCCAGCAAAGAAGAGATCGAAATGGTGAACCGGGAATGCCGCGTTGCTGGAATCGGTTGTGTGGATTGCAAGAAAATCCTTGCACAGAATATTAACAAACATTTCGAGCCCTTCAGGGAAAAACGGATGGAATTGGATAAAAACCCTGATCAGGTGTGGGATATCTTGCATGACGGTGATAAACGTGCAAAAGTGTTGGCTGAAGAAACCATGACCCTGGTACGGAAAGCCATTGGATTACCCGAATAATTCGTGAAACAAATCTCGCTCTTTGGAGTGAAGTAATCACATGTGAACCAGACTTCCGAAATTTTGAAAATTTCGGAAGTCAAAACATTTTGTATTTTGCACAACATGACCCCTCCTGTTTACACCCTCCCCATTCTCAAGTGCAAAAATGGGGAGGGAAAGTGATAACTCGTAGGGTGTGTTGGCAACGCATTATGCTTATCTATAAAATAATACTGTAAATGCGTTGCCAACGCACCATTCAGACAAGTAGGGTGCGTTCGTAACGCACCACAAGTTGTCATGTTGAGCGAAACGACTTGTACCAACGCAGTGCAGGTGAACATCTCGCTGTGAAATATAAAAAATCCAAGGCGAGACCCTTCGGTCGTTTCTCCATCGGGGTGACAAGTAAAGCATGCTGAACCCCTACGAAAACGAAGTCATGTTTAGCAAAGCAATCTTACATATAAAGACTGCTTCGCTTTGCTCTCAGTGACAACTTACTGCCTTGCGAGACTTGTGACTTTTTACAAGTCGAAGCAATCTCATACATGAATTGGTGCGTTTGGAACGCACCCTACAAAAACTTTGTGCGGTGCAGGTTGCTTCGCCTAACATGATGACCTCATGCATGAATTGGTGCGTTGTGAACGCACCCTACAAAAACTTCAGGCGGTTTAGGTTGCATTGCTCAACATGATGACCGATGGTGCGTTGTGAACGCACCCTATAAAAACTTCATGTGGTGCAGGTCGCTTTCCTTAAATGACATCGCTTTTTATAGGGTTTTAGCGCAGGGAGAATACAAATGCGTGATTACTCAAGAAGGCATCCCCTACGCTAAACTCGAAGAAGAATTCTTTGTGCCCTTTGTAGAAAATACTTAAAAGAAAAGAGCACAAGAAGTATTCTTGTGCTCTCTTATCATCTTGCAATAAAAATTCTTACGGTTTCAGGTACTTGTCAAACCATCGTAAAATATGGTTCAGCCTGGCGATCCTGCGATCGGTGCGACCATTGCGTGATAACCCGTGGAACTCATCTGGGAAACGCACCATTTCTGTTTCTACACCAATACGTTTGAGCGCCACATACGCCTGTTCACCCTGCTCGATCGGGCAGCGCATATCGTTCTCATTATGAATGATCAATGTTGGTGTGCGTGTATTGCCAATGTACTTCATCGGCGACATTGACCAATATTTTTCGAGATTGTCGAAAGGTGCTCCGGTATTCAATTCCTGCTCAAAAGAATAATTCACGTCAGAAGAACCCCATTCACTGATGAAATTACTCACACAGCGTTGTGCTACAGCTGCTTTAAATCGATGAGTGTGCCCAACGATCCAGAGGGTCATGTAACCGCCATAACTGCCACCTTCAACACCCATCCGGTCTTTATCGATATACGGTAGCTTTTCTACATAATCCGTCCATGCCATCAGATCAGCGTAATCCACTCCACCCCAATTGGCGTAATTTGCTTTGGTATGGGCAAAACCATAACCACGTCCACCACGTGGATTTGTAAAGAAAACTACATACCCTTGCGCTGCTAAGAAATTAAACTCATGCATGAAATAGAAACCATACTGCAGCAGAGGACCACCATGGATGCAGAGAATTGATGGATATTTCTTTTTGGGGTCAAAATCAGGTGGCGTCATTATCCAACCTTGCAGATCGTTTTTATCCGCACCTTTGTACCAGACTTCTTCAACCTTCCCCAGGGTCACTTTACTAAAGATATCCTTATTAACCTGTGTTAAGGTCTTCCGCTTTCCTGTTGCCAGGTCCTGTACGATCAACTGGGCAGGATCGCTCAACGTTCCATAATTATATGCCAGGGTTTTCTGCTGTTTATCCACCGTCCAGCTATTGACAACTCCACCCTCACCAACCACTGTCTGAAGGTCATTTCCTTCAATATCGACACTTTGTAAAATGCTGCTGCCATGATAACTGACTGGGAAGATGATCCGTCTGCTATCGGTTGACCATATTGGACCCATCGGATCCGGGTTGTTAATGTCGTTAATTGTCCAATTGGAGACATGTACATCGTATTTATCGGTCAGGTTTTTCGGTTTAGCACTGCCATCCGTCGGCACTATGAATAGACTATCATTTAAATAATCTTCCTTTTCGCATTCAGCGCCAATATACGCTACCCATTTTCCATCTGGAGAAAACCTGGGATAGCTTTTATTGCCAGGAGCCGTTGGAATTTCGTGAATTTCTCCACCATTTACAGAAACGGTATAGACACCAACCTTATATGGATTTCCATCTGGATCATCGGTACGGATAGACAGGAAAACAATACTCTTTCCATCAGGTGACCAGGCTGGCTGTTGTTCGTCGTAAACTTTATGATCCGTAAGTTGAGTGCCTTTGCCAGTTTTCACATCGAATTTCCACAAATGCCATCTTTCATGCGGAAGATATCCCTCACCATCCAATTTGTAAAAAAGGCGGTCATAATGGCGATAAACCACACCTAATTTCTTCTTTTCTTCATCCTTTTCGCGTTCCAGGTCTTCTTTATCGATCTTTCGCACCATGCAGAGAAGGTATTTTCCATCCGGAGACCAGATCGGAGCAGCAATTTCAGCAGGTACATCCTGCAACGGCTTTGCTTCACCACCGGTTAACGATATGACAAATAATTGAGGGGGACGATTAGCATTGCGACGATTGGAAAGAAAAGCAATAGATTTTCCATCTGGAGACCAGGCTGGTGCAACGTCAACCTGATCACCCCAGGTAAACTGTACCGGATTTCCCTCAACGGTATCCACCAACCATAAGTTGGAGTACTTTTTTTCTGATTTTTTATCTACCCTGTGTTGTGCATAGATGACTTTCTTTCCATCGGGTGAGATGCGTACACCACTCAGAAATTGGATCTGATATAAATCTTGTGCAGTAATAGTTTTCATGAATTCCTCGGGATGATTTTGATAAGTTTAAATATAGCACAATCTTTATTTTACCGGCAGGGAGAAGAGAAAATGATTATAATAACTAAAACGAATCTCGGGTCGATCCCGTCGATCAAATAAATATTGAGGGTACTATGAGTGATTATGATGTGATTGTTATTGGTGCTGGTCCTGGTGGGTATGTAAGCGCCATCCGCGCTTCGCAACTGGGACTCAAAGTTGCCATCATTGATAAGCAATGGCTGGGTGGTGTATGCTTGAATGTCGGCTGTATCCCCTCCAAATCTTTATTGAAGAATGCCGAACTGGCACACACTTTACGTGATCGTGCGGATGAATTTGGCATCTCCTTTACGGATCTAAAACTGGATTATGGTAAAGCGGTTGCCCGTAGTCGCCAGGTCTCCGACCGGCTTACTAAAGGTGTAGGCTTCCTGATGAAGAAAAATAAGGTGGATGTCTACATGGGTACTGCCAAACTGCTCGCCAAAGATAGGGTACAGGTCACTGATGCTGAGGGGAAAGTCCAGGAACTCACAGCGAAGAATGTTATTATTGCCACCGGTTCTTACTCCATTTCCCTGCCTGGCATCACAGTGGATGGCAAGCGTGTACTCAGCTACAAAGAAGCCATCCTGCAGACAACGTTGCCCGAATCTGCCATTATTATTGGCGGAGGAGCTATTGGAGTCGAATTCTCCACAGTATGGAGTTCCTTTGGTGCCAAAGTAACACTGGTTGAAATGCTACCAAACATCCTTCCTCTGGAAGATGAAGAGGTCAGCAAAGAACTGGCGAAGCAATACAAACGTCGCGGTATCACCGTAATGACTGGCACCAGAGTACAATCCGTTCAGGCGACTGATAAGGGTGTCGTGGTAAAAGTATCTACCGAAGCTGGCGAACAAACCCTCGAGGCTGAACAGGCTTTAATGGCGATCGGATTCAAACCCAATACTGCCAACCTTGGGCTTGATACCGTGGGTGTCAGACTCACTGAGCGTGGGTTTATTGATGTGGATGATCGAATGGCAACCAATGTTCCTGGTATCTGGGGAATTGGTGATGTGACAGGCAAACTGCTGCTTGCCCATGTGGCATCCAACCAGGGTATCATTTGCGCCGAGAACATTGCTGGTGTGGATACTGTCACTCTGGACTACCGCATGATGCCGCGTACCACCTTTAGCAATCCACAGGTTGCATCCTTCGGATTGACCGAAGCTCAAGCAAAAGCTGCCGGGCATGAGATTAAAGTTGGTCGTTTCAACTTCATGGCTAATGGCAAAGCATTGGGTTTAGGAGAAGGTGTTGGTTTTGCCAAGATCATTACCGATGCCAAATATGGTGAAATCCTGGGTGCCCATATAATTGGTCCAGAAGCATCCGAACTACTGCCTGAATTAACCCTGGCTCAGCGTATGGAATTGACTGCGGAAGAGATTTCGCGCAACGTGCATTCGCACCCCACACTGAGCGAAGTCATACTCGAAGCTGCTCATGATGTCGAAGGGCATCTCATCCACGCGTAGTGCTATATTTAATTCTGGAAAGATACAAACATCCTTTATTCATGAAGGATGTTTGTTTTTTTAACATAAAATCAGATTCTGGCTGCTTCTTTCAAAAGATAGCTATGGATCTATTATTTTTCATTATTAATATTGACAAGATCAACTAATATTTTGCCCAATTCCTTTTGTACCTGGATGGCTTCTTCCCATTTGCCACATCTGCGGTAGATCTCAAATAAACCTGCAAAAGTTTCGCTCAATCCCATCAGATCATTCAATTTATGACGAATAGTCAAAGCCTGTTGAAAATATTTTATTGCTTCATCCCATTCTGCCCGTTTCAAATGCAGATTACCAATATCATGGTACGTATATGCTTTCCCAGGTTCATCACCTATTGCCTCTTTTATCTGGAGACTCTTTTGAAAGGTATTCATTGCTGGCTGCCATTCGCCCTGATCGGTATAAAAACGACCAAGATTGTTTAATGCCAACGCCTCACCCGCACGATCACCTATCTCACGAAAAAGGTTAAGCGCACCCTCAAGATACTGCCTGGCTTCGTCCCAAAGCCCTTGCTGCGTGCTAATATTGCCCAGGTTGGAGTATGCAATTGCCATTCCGCGTTTATCCCCTAGCTTTTTTCGGATTGATAAGTTTTCCAGGTAATTCTTGCGAGCTTCTGCCAGTTGTCCTTGCGATTCATAGATATTTCCAATATTATTCATCGTTATTCCCTCACTTTTCGGTGCGCCTAATTCACGTGCCAGGGTAAGGCTGTCTTGGTAATATTTCAACGCCTTGTTCCTTTTCCCATGTGCCAAACAGATATTGCCAATATTGTTCAGCGAGTTCATTTTGCCCGGTCTATCACCCAATATTTCTTGAATATCCAGGCTGGAAATATACTGTTGCAACGCCTTATCCCATTTTCCCTGTGCGGCAAACACATTAGCCATATTCAATAAAGCATTTGCCTCGCCCTCCAAATTTCGAAATTCGCGGCTGATCTGCAATCCAGTATCAAAGCATTGTAAAGACTCTTCCCATTTCCCCATTTCCAGATAGATGTTACCCATGTTGTTGTATAGAGAGCTTTGACCCTTCCTATCCCCAAATTCACACTTGAGGTCAAGACTGGATTGATAACAAGTAAGCGCTTGATCCAGTTTTCCTTGATTGGCATAGATGATCGCCATATCCTGATAGGCTCCCCCCATTCCCCGTCTATCCCCCAACTCCTGTTTGATCTTCATCTCAATGCTATATTCTTTAAGCGCTTCCTCCCATTTTCCTTGATGCTCATATATATGACCAATGTTCCCATGAGCCAGAGCAATCGCCTTTCGTTCCCCAACTTCCTGTTTCATGGATAAACATTTTTGATAATTTGCTAAAGCGATATCCCAATCTCCCTGTGCTTCAAGGATCATCCCTAAAGAGAGATAAGAATCAGCCTCTAGCTGGCGATACCCCCACTTTTGAGAGATTTCCCAGCTTGCATAAAAAGTATCCTTCGCTTCTTCCCATTTCCCAAGTTTATAAAGGACAGATCCTAGACCATCCAAGGCAATCGCTTCGTTTCTGTGATCTCCGAGTTTACAGGCGATGTCCAGGCTGGTCTGATAACAGTTTCTACACTCATCCCACCTGCCTTTTGAGTAATAGATAGAAGCTATGTTGATCAGAATGCTTCCTTCAAGATCGCGATCATTCATGGCACGAGCTATCTGCAAACTGGCTTCTAGATTGGCATAAGCTTTTTCCCATGACCCTTGAACAGAATAAATGATCCCAATACTGTTCAACGAAATAGCTTCTCCATGCCGGTTTCTCAATTGCCGGTCGATGGAAAGGCTTTCTTCGCATTTTGTCAAAGCTTCAGCCCATCTTCCCTGTATACGATAAATACTTGCAATATTGATCAGGGTGATGGATTTGCCATAAATGTCATTGAATTCTTGAAACGTTTTGAATGCAGCTTCATATTTTCCCAAAGCTTGATCGTAATGCCCCTGTGCTTCGTACGCCAGCCCGATATTAACATTTAAATATGCAATGAATTTGCTCTCCTTTAACTTGAGCCTGATTTCCAAACTCTTTTCATAATATTTAATCGCGCTAGCCAGGTCACCTTTACTGTAATAGCATAACCCAATTCCAGAATAAGCAATCGCTTCACCAGCTAAGAAACCCATTCCTGTATAGATGGACAAAGCTGACTCTTCCAGTTTTATCGCTTCATCCCAATTCCCTCTTAACCTTTGAAGGGCACTTAACGCATTAAGGCAACTTGCCTGACCATATAGAATGTTGAGTTCTTGCATGATCTGTAAAGCAGATGTTGTTAACTCCTCAGCCTGAGTCCAGTATCCTGCTTCGATGGAAATGCCAGCCATCTGTTGAAGGAGGATGGCTTCATCTTGACGTTGATTGCATTCACGACATTTTTCAAGTGCAATCTGAAAAATGGATAATGCTTCTTCCCACTTCCCCTGATTTTCGAGAAGTTGGCCTTTTCTAATCAGGACAAAGGTTCTTGCATATTCTCCCTGGTCTTTTTCAGCAATCTGCGAGCTCATTTCAAGGTATTTTTCAGCTTCAGACCATTTCCCTTGTCTTCGAAATAGATTGCTGATATGCACCAGAGTATTGATTTCATCAATTTGAATTCCAATCTGCTTCTGTACCGTCAAACTTTTTTGATATTTTTCCAGTGCAATATCCCACTTTTCCTGGCTGCTATACAGACTGCCCAGACAATTTAGAGTATAGACTATTTGAGGAAGCGCATTCATCTCCCGGGCAATTTGATATGCAACCTGAAAATGAGTTTCTGCCTGTTCCCAATCTGCATTTATTTTATTGAACTCTGCCAGACCGACTAACGCACTATACTGTCCCTGTTGGTCAGAGATTTTTCTGGCAAGTTCAAGATTCGATTGAAAAGTATTAGCCGCATCTTTCCATTTTCCCAATGAGGCGTAAATCCAACCAATTTTATTTTTCACCGCCATTTCATCAACCGGGCTGTCTATTTGATGAAAAATGTGTAATGCAGCACTATATTTAGTCAGTGCTTGTTCCAGGTTTCCCTTTCTTTCAAGCGTGGTTCCAATGAATTCAAGGATTTTTGCTTTTCCATAGGGATAATCCAATTCATCTTCGATCTCTAATGCCTGCTCAAAATAGTTGATTGCGTCATCCCATTTTCGCTGTTGTGAATAGACAATACCAAGGTTACCTATTGATTGCGCTTCTTCATATTTTCCTGCTGCTATTCTAGCTATTTGGAGACATTCTTGAAAACATGAAACTGACTCGTCCCAGCGTTTCTGCAAAAAATAAAGTAAGCCAATAGAAGATAAGACTTCGTGCTCAAGAAGCCGGTCACCAGCTTCTTGAGATTTTTTCAACGCGATCTGGTAATGGGCTGCTGCATCATTCCACTGATATTGCAGCTTATGGCAGGTTCCCATTGCTATTTCGACAGAGATTTCCAGTGAAATATTTTTTATTTCTCGAGAAATTTTTAGAGCTTTTTCAAGTGTAGTGAATGCATCTTGCCATTGATGAATGTTTTGTTGGATTGTGGCAACAATGACAAGTGCTTGAACTTCTTCTTCCTTTTTCCCCAATTTACGGATGTTCTGCAGCGCTGACTTATATTGCACGATTGCTTCTGCATTATTCCCCTGGGATAAGAAAAGATAACCAAGCTCACTGTTAGCCTGACTTTCGTTTTCCAGGTCACCTGCAAGATGAAATTCTGAAATGCTTTCTACATAGAGTTGTTTGGCTATACCCCATTTTCCCAGAAGAAAATAAAGATTGGCAAGATTAAACTTGCTGGTGGCTCCACCCTTATGATCTCTGAGTTTGGTTTGAATTTCAAGGCTTTTTCTATGATAGGCAACCGCATCCAACAACTTTCCCGCTTTTCCGTACACAACGCCAAGGTTATTTAATATCTGAGCCTCAAAAGGTTGGTCCAAGGTTTTGCGAGTCGCGATTAACGCAGTTTGCAATTGTTCGATCGCTTCTGGAAGTTTGTCAGAAAGAAAATAAATAAAAGCAATATCATTCGCCAGGAGAGCTTGAAGGTGCAATTCCAAAGGCTCATTGTTGAGCTCATCCCAAATCTTTAGAGCATCATCCCAATTTCTGACGGTATAAAAGATCCTCCCCTTTAAATATTTCACCCACTGTTTCTGTTCAGAGGTAAGCGCTTCGTACTCAGATGGGGACAGATCCAATAAATTACGATTTTCAGCTAGATCTTTCCCACTCATAAATATACTGGATGCTCTTCGTAACCTTTCTAGAGGTTTAAGATTTTCTACCGGTTCAAAAGAATCATTACCCAATAGATCTGAAGAAGATTCTTTTTTTGGAACACTTTTCCCACTTAAGTTTGCTGTGACAGATTCAACAAGCCGGTCTAGAAAAGAGCTTTGAGGTTTCTTCATATTAAGGAAGGCACCTTTCTACAATATGTTGGATCGAGATAACAATTTCTCTTTGTTCCTGTTCTATAAATTAATGTCGGATGCGAATTTGCAGATCGGAATTCCCCACCAATAAGAGTGATCTGCATGTGAAATGGAATGTATGATTGTTTATAGCATATTTTAATAGAATTAAAAAATCTAACTGGTTTTTCTGATCATTTACAGGGAAAATAACCTGACTGATCACGCATAAAGTGTGATAGTTCTTTTCACAAGGGATTTGATTAATAACAAGTTATCGTTATATCCAGATTCAATTGTCGTGCAAATCTCAGAAGAATTAAGGCAGGTGGAGACAGTCAATTTCTATCTCTCCTTGATAGTAAAGATGGGTAACAATAGCAACTCCTGAGTTGAGCCTTTCTAATAGAGAAATAACAGTGAAAACTCTCCAGAATCACTTCTATTGGGGGGTAAAATCACTGATATACCAGAATGGGCAAAAGCTGACAATACGGAAATATATATTGCAAATACTTTTCCGTCTATGCTTTTACAAAATGTAAGAACAAATCAATTAGTGCTAGTTCAGCAACTCATTGAGTATTGCGAAAAATTAAGAACGAAACTAAATGGAATACTTGCAAGGCTGGAAAACCCTAAAAAATGCAGGATACGCTGATCCATCTTTTGAAAGTAGAAAAACTCGAGCGGGTATTCAGATTTCTGAAAGAATACCACCTCTATTAATTTCTTTGATATCTTGAAATGGAGTAAAAATGGCTGCAATCACGAAAGAATCTGCGCTTCAATATCATCACATGAATAATAAACCCGGAAAACTTGAGATTATTCCAACGAAACCTCTGGAAACGCAATTGGATCTTGGATTGGCTTACACCCCTGGTGTTGCCTATCCCGTAGTTGAGATCGCCAATGATCCAATGCTTGCTTATGAGTACACCAACAAGGGTAATCTAGTAGCGGTCATATCAAACGGAACTGCCATTCTTGGACTTGGAGATCGTGGTGCTTTGGCAAGCAAACCCGTCATGGAGGGAAAATCAGTCCTTTTCAAGAAGTTTGCCGATGTTGATAGTATTGATATTGAATTGGATTCACATGATCCAGACCGGGTGATCGATGTTATTGCAGCTATTGGGCAGTCTTTTGGTGGGATCAACCTGGAGGATTTTAAATCTCCAGAATGCTTCTATATAGAGAAAGAACTGCAAACCATGCTGGACATACCAGTTTTTCATGACGACCAGCATGGAACTGCGATCATCCTTGGAGCAGCTTTACTCAATGCCCTTGAGATTTCTGGTAAGAAGATCGATGAAATAAAGATAGTGTTCTCCGGCGCCGGAGCCGCTGCAATTGCATCGGCGAATCATTTTGTGAAGATCGGCGTGCCTAGAAATCACATCTGGATGTGTGACATTAGAGGTCTTGTGTATAAGGGGCGCAAGGAAGAGATGTTTCCTGAAAAAGAAATCTTTGCTCAGGGTGATCGCCCAGGCACCCTGGCTAAAGCACTCGAAGGTGCAGATATGTTTGTTGGACTTTCTGCGGCAAATATTGTATCTTGTGAGATGCTCTCCCGTATGCGACAGAATCCTGTGATCTTTGCAATGGCAAATCCCGATCCTGAAATAAAATATGAGCTTGCCAAACAAGCCCGCCCGGATGCAATTATTGGAACCGGACGATCTGATTACCCCAATCAAGTAAATAATTTACTTGGTTTCCCATATATATTTCGAGGAGCTCTAGATGTCAGAGCACGGGCGATTAATGATGAAATGAAAATTGCAGCATCGAATGCCCTTTCTGCTCTGGCAAAGGAACCCATATCAAAAGAAATTCTTAAAGCTTACAACCTTGATCATCTAGAATTTGGAAAGGATTATGTGGTTCCAAAACCATTGGATAAAAGAGTCTGCTTATGGGAAGCACCTGCAGTTGCCAAAGCAGCCATTCATAGCAATGTTGCTCGAGTGTCAATTGATGATAGTGAATATGTGAAGAAACTTGAAACCCGCTTGCAGATTTAATGTTGGAAGAAACAAAAAAACATCAGGTTGAATAAAAATGTATCTGCAGGAAGAGATAGATCAATATTGAATCGAACTAAACATGATATTTAACTTTTTTAAAAAAGAATAAGGTTAAAAATGAATGTACCAATCAATTAAAATGTTGCTTTTTGGTCATTTATAAAAAAACCCACCCCAAGATTTATTAATTTTCTATGGGGTGAGTCGTTTTTCTAATTACCTTTCAAGATAATCCGGTAAGTTTGCTGCTAGCTTATTTAGTCTTACGAAATATTTTCTTCCATAATTTTGTAGCCATGCGTTGGTAATTATTTTTTGGTTTCGCTGCTAGTTTTTCAGGTGCACTCAACCATGAGGTATCAATCTCCTCTACTTCAACATCGCTACCGGAGTACATGCGGAGGAATTGATTAAGGATATAATCCACGCCTCGCCTTTGTACATGCCTGCCATCTTCAAGCATAAAGTCACTCGACCGTTCAGCGGTTGCAACAATTTCATAGGAATGAAAATACATTACATCTGGATGTGCTTCGATAAATTCTGAAACAGCAGCCCGTATACGCGATTTGGATTCATTATTGGCAATCCGTATATCACTGTCAGTCATAGTAGCATGTAATGGTACAGGAGAAACAGTCAATAATAGCTTTGCTTGAGTTTTCGTTTTAATAATCTGATAAATGCGTTCGAGATCAGAAATCATGTCACCCACTGTCAGGCGATAGAAGTAGATACCTTTTTCTTCAATAACCGATGGAGGTGGAATTTGTCGGTAAACCCTTCCTGTCTTGCCATCTCTCCACGCTTCTATCAGTCCTAAAGTGATCACAAATAATTCCGCTGATTGGAAGATCTCATCTGCTTGTTTATCTAATTCATTACTCCATTTTTCCAGTTTTTCTGGAGTGTCGAAGAATTTCGTATACGATTTATATGGATGAATGTACCCCTGTTCAACTTTCCAGAAAGGTTCTTCTAGCTTTCCATTTTCGCATTTAAATATTCTTTCAAACTCCTGCCGGATGGATGAAGTATTGTAATAAAGCCCTCCAGGATGCATCGTACCATTAAGGTGCAGCCGTTCCATTGCTTCAGCAAGTTCTTGAGCAAAACAACTTCCAATTGTAATGATGCGTGTATTTTTATGAATAATGGGATTGGGCTTGTATTGAATATGCGCCCCACGCTCACTCCACTTCATAACATGAGGAAGTTCCCAAGTCCAATATTTACTTGAAAGTTTTGCCATATCTGCCTCGAATCATTAAATAAATTTTAACCTGACCAACGCGAAAAATACCATTCGCACCAGTAACCAGCCGTGTTTCCAGCGTTGGATATTCGTCGTTCCATACGTTCGTTCTCTATACCGGATAGGCAAGTCTATTATTTTCAAATTTTGACGTGCTGCTCCGAATAAAAGATCAAAATCACCAAAGGGATCAAAATCGCCAAAATATGCTCGATTGGCAGCAATCCGATCGTAACCATTTTTCCAAAGAACTTTCGTGCCACACAAAGTGTCTTTGACTGGCTGCCCCAGTAGCCAGGTGAAAGCCATACTGAATAGTTTATTCCCCACGAAGTTAAGTGGTCTCATGGCGTTCTCTTCCATAGGATAAACCAACCGTACTCCATTGATAAAATCACCCTTGCGAGAAACCAGAGCTTCATAGAACCTTGGTAGGTCTTCAGGAGGTACGGTAAGATCAGCATCGAGTATCATCAGGATGTCTCCAGCAGCATGCGCAAATCCCATTCTAACGGCGTCACCCTTTCCTTTTCCTGTTTGCTGCATAAACTTGATGTTTCGATTTGGATAAGACTTTACAACCTGCTGGATTTTTGCATATGTTTGATCAGATGAATTACCTTCGACAAAAATAATTTCCGTTCCCGAACCCATTTCTGGAACCCGCTTTGCAATCGCCTCGATATTCCCCTCTTCATTCCGTGCTGGTACAACGACGGTTACTGAAAATTTTTCGTTGCCATTCATTGCGGCAGGTCTTGCTAGTATAAAGTTGGTCAATGAAAGTTCAGTGAATGGCCAGAATCGCACAAGTACCTTGTTAAAAAATGGCGAAATCAAAGGAATCTTTATGGGGAAGAGCACCTCAGTCCATGAGCGCAATTTTTCGAAATTTGTCAATTGAAAAAGATTATTAACATCCTGTACAGTAAACCAGTTTTGCTCTAAATTTGGTTTGGCTAATCCAATTTTTTCTGCTACCCACAGAGGAAGTTGCCACAGGCGACTGTACGTATTAATCAAAATCCTGGTGGTAGGATTGCATAATGAGGCTAATTGATTGAAAACATCCTGCACATCCCACAGGTCATTGATCAGGTCGCTCAGGATAATCACATCAAAACTACCGAAAAGACACAACTGTTGTACATCAGATGCAACAAAGGTAATTTCTGGATGTTTCTCTTTTGCCATTTGCAACATGCCAAAGGAAAAATCTACACCAACGCCAAAAGATGGTTTAACAGCAGCAAGCAGATCCCCTGTTCCACAACCCAGTTCCAGAACACGAAGCCCGGGAGCAACAAGATTTTTTACAACTTCTTCCAGGCGGTCATGATAGGCATTTCCCCACCCTCTCCAGTGTTGCATTTTTTTAGCAACATTCTGCCAGTGAGTTCGTCTTGTTCGGTGGTATGTCGATAAATTTTCCATCGGAATATATTTTACTTGTACTGAATGAAACTGTCGACTGAATAATTCTTGGATGAACAAGAAAACGAGTAGATATGAAATCTCACATAAAATTTCCCCATATCTTCGATTCTTGTGTTATAATCCCTTTTCGCTGTAAGTGAGAATTCAAGCTAGGATGTGGTTATCATGAATGATATTTTGAAATCGGTAGAAATCCCTGTCAATCCAGAAATTCCCGAACTGACTCCTGGAGACAGTGTTTCAGTACATGTAAAAATCAAAGAAGGCAACCGCGAACGTATTCAGGAATTTAAAGGGATCGTTCTCTATACCCACAATAATGGCAACAGCTCTACATTCACTGTTCGCCGTTTAGCAAGCAATGGGATCGGTGTGGAAAGAACTTTCCTTACCCGTTCACCTCGTGTTGCCAAAGTGGTCGTAGAACGGCATGCCAAAGTACGCCGTGGTCGCCTGTATTTCTTGCGTGATCTTACCGGTAAAGCCGCCCGCCTGAAACAGAAATACTAAATCGTTATACTTTCCTATACCTGGGTGCAGCCCAACGCCGGGGCTGTGCCCTTTTTATTTTTAATTCCCCCAAATTCTGGTAAAACCAGCCAATTCCCATTAAAATCACTCTTTACAAGTTCAATCAGAAGAGATTCGTACAATGCAACTATCAATACCTCAAACAGTTGATTCATCCATGCAGGGAAAGACCTGCCTGATCACCGGTGCAACATCTGGAATAGGATTGGAAACTGCTCGTGGATTGGCAGCGATGGGTGCCCGACTGTTCATCCATGGCAGAGATCCTCAAAAAGTGGATGCTACATTGGAAGATATTCATAGATCCACTAATAATGATGCTCTCATTCCTCTGGTAGCAGATCTTTCAAGCCAGGCAAATATTCACAAGATGGCAAAAACAGTTTATCAAAAAACGGATAAACTTGACGTTCTGATCAATAACGCTGGTGCGGTAAATATGATACGCCAGCTCTCTCCCGAGGGGATCGAACTGACTTTTGCGGTGAATTACCTGGCTTATTACCTGCTCACGTTTTGCCTGTCAGACCTTATTCTTGCCAGTAAACCCTCTCGAATCATTAATGTCTCTTCTTCTGCACATGGCTATACAGGGCTTGAAGTTGTAAACGATCCTATGTTCGAAAATAATTATGAGGGTTGGCAGGCTTATTCTCGTTCCAAGCTTTGCGAAATATTATTTACCTACGAACTGGCGTCGCGTCTTGTAGGCAGTGGCGTTACGGTGAACGCTCTTCACCCCGGATTTGTCAATTCGAACATCGGTAAGAACAATACCCCCGAACAGCTTGCCAATACCCCACTGAGGGTTTCGGGCAATCTTACCAACCAAGAAGGAGCCCAAACGAGCATTTATCTGGCGTCTTCTTCCGAAGTGGAAGGCATTACCGGCAACTATTTTGTCAACTGCAAGCCGGTAGCTTCATCCGCAGTTTCTTATGATAAAACAGCATCTCATCGTTTATGGGAAATAAGCGCCCGATTAACAGGACAAGACCCTGATAGATTTGGAGAATCCAGGAGAGCTGAATGAAAAAACCTTTGGTCGGCATTGCTGCAGACCGTGTCCCTTCTCCCACCCATGGTTTACGGGTGGAATTGCCCGATAAATACATTGAAGCAGTCATTCAATCTGGCGGGATACCCCTATTGATCCCCATCGGACTGGCTGATAACGATCTCGGTGAATTGATCAACAGGATTGATGGAATCCTGTTAGCAGGTGGAGGGGATATCGAACCTTCATTATTTAGTGGCGAACTCCACCCCAGTATATATGGGATCAACCTCGAACGCGACGAACAGGAAATTAAGTTAACAAAACTAGCCTTGCAATCAGGCATTCCTTTATTGGGGATTTGTCGTGGAATTCAAGTAATGAATGTCGCCATGCAGGGAGGATTGTATACTCACATACTGGATCAAGTTCCTCACGCACAACAGCATAGCACAGATAATAGCTTGCCGCGAGATTTTTTAGCCCATATGGTACACATTAACCCTGGCAGCCAACTTTACCATATCATTCACCAGGAAGAAATATCCGTGAACAGCCATCATCATCAAGGGATCGATAGCCCCGCAACAGGATTAATCTCCACAGCAGTTGCTCCGGATGGTGTGATTGAAGCAGTGGAAAATGAAAAAATGCCATTCTTTTTGGGTGTACAATGGCATCCAGAATGGTTGATGCAGCACGAGCATGCCCAGGCGTTATTCCATGCATTCATCGAGGCTGCATTACAATATCATTATGATGGATAATCCTCTTGACTCGTTACTAACAAATATGAAAAATAACAATTCTGCACCCGTACCAATCGGGATATTTGATTCTGGTGTGGGAGGGTTATCCGTTCTGCGACATATCCACAAGCAGCTTCCTGCACATTCCATTTACTACATGGCTGATCAATTGCATGTTCCCTATGGTCCCCGCTCATTGGAAGAAGTAAGGGCATTTTCCATCGCTATCACACGCTTCCTATTAGAAAAAGGAGCTCGTGTTATCGTGGTCGCCTGTAACACAGCTTCTGCTGCTGCATTGCACACCTTGAGAGAAAAGTTCCCGAGTGTCCCCTTTGTGGGTATGGAACCCGCTGTTAAACCCGCTGCCAACCACACCGCTTCAGGAGTGGTTGGGGTACTGGCTACACCGGCAACCTTCCAGGGTGAATTGTTCGCCTCTGTTGTAGAACGCTTTGCCCAAGGCATCAAGATAATGAAATCTACCTGCCCCGGTCTGGTGGAAGAGATCGAAGCTGGACGTGTTAAAGGGGTGCACGCCCAGGAAATCCTGCATCAGGCATTGGAACCCATGCTGCAACAGAAAGTTGATACCATCGTTTTGGGATGCACCCATTACCCCTTCGCCCTCGAACAGATCAAAGAAATTGTTGGACCAGATGTAGAAGTAATCGATCCCTCCCCTGCCATTGCCAGACAGACAGAGCGTATGATCACCCAGATGGGCTGGCAGGGGCAGCAGAACCACCCCGCCGTTGTGACGATTTATACCAGTGGCTCAATTTCAGCACTGCAGCAACTCCTGCCAAATCTTCTCTCAGAAAATTTCCCTGTGAAGCAGGTAAACTGGGTGGAAAATTCTGTCATCGATCAAAAAAGTACCGAACTATAAATCGAAAATGTTACAATGCAGTTAACGTTTCATAAGGAAAAATGAATGCCGGATCAAAATGTGCCATTTCATCAAGTGAATTTCATTACAGTAGATGCCATTGGTGAACCAGGGGATCGGATTTTCTTTTTGCAGGCAAAAACAGAAGCCCAGACGATCAGCTTGCTTTTAGAAAAAGCTCAAGTTGAAACCCTGGCGGTTGCATTGGCAAAACTTTTAACAGAACTCGCCAGTAAAAAACCAGATCTAAAAGAAGTGACCTTCGGATTCGAAGAAGAGAAGATGCATATCCTACCCCCAGTTGATCCCTTGTTTAGAATCGGTGAAATGGGAATGGCTTATGATGAAGAATTCGACCAGATCGTTCTGGTTTTGCAAGAGGTAAAATTTGGTGAAGTAAACTCCGAGAATGCCCAAAAGCTTGGTTTACGTTGTTCCCGCCAGCAAATGGCTTCTCTCAGCAGTTGGGCACTAGAGATCGTGTCACGTGGAAGACCCCTCTGCCCACTGTGCAATCAACCTATGGAAAAAGATCATCTTTGCCCAAAGAAAAATGGACACAGGCATTGATTTCAACGATTCATACCCTGGCAACCAGGAAATGATCACTGCCCTCCAGCATGGCACTCTTCAACTGGAGGGACAGTTCTTAAATAGCTCCAATTACACATTCCTCGGAAAATTAACCTTCGAAGGGAAAACGATTCGGGTGGTATATAAACCCCACAAAGGCGAGCAAGCCTTATGGGATTTCCCGATAGGCACCCTCACCAGGCGTGAAGCAGCAGCGTACCTCCTCAGCAACACGCTGGGATGGGATCTCGTGCCCCCATGCATCTATCGTAGCCGGAAAGCCCCTTTGGGGGCAGGCTCTCTGCAGGGTTATATTGAGCACGATCCTGACTATCATTATTTTTGCTTTAGCGAAGAAGATAAGGAAATGCTGCGACCTCTAGTACTGTTTGACCTGATCTCCAACAATGCAGACCGAAAAGGGGGGCATGTGTTCTTTGATGCCTGGCATCATCTCTGGGCCATCGATCATGGTCTTTGTTTTCATGTCGAAGATAAATTACGTACTGTCATCTGGGATTTTGCCGGGCAGGAAATACCATCAGTTCTGCTAAAGGATATACAAAACCTGATCAACAGGCTGAAACCTGAAAGCGAGCTTTTTAACGAATTTAACAAGCTGATCAGAGTAAGCGAAATTCGCGCGATGGTGAGACGTTGCGAGCACTATATCGAGTATCCGGTGTTTCCCTTTCCCACCAAAGAGCGCAGACCATACCCCTGGCCACTGATTTAAACAAGGATTTTGATAGCGTTTTTTGGTTATCTCTCATCAATGATGTAAATTTTTATATCATCTGTTATGTTTCGAGTCTTTAGAAAATCCAATACCATATTCTTGTATATCTCAATACTACCAAATTGCTCATTAATAAATGTGCGATCCACCAAATTACCCTGTCGTAAATACAGCCATTCTTTGTAATTCGAAAATTCCCAATCTTCAGGACGAATTACAAGAGAATCTTTTACCGGATTTGCATGAATATAAACACATAAACGAAGAAGATAATCACATTTATCAATCAATTTACTGCGGAACTGACCTTGAAAAAGTGAACCAGTACGGTCAAATTGATTGTTAATGGCTTTTGTATAAGAAATCATCAGCTTTTGCATAGCATTTGACACCATATTTGATACCAAGATTTCCGAAGTCTTGAGGACTTCGGAAGTCTCTTTTTCTGTTATTACTGTATCCTTTATTCGCACAAGCATATGATAATGTGTCAGCATTAAGCAATAAGCGATGATATCCATGTAATTGCATAGATTTTTCTTGATACCAGCCAGAAAATGTAAATAATTATCTCGCTCAAAAAATATTTTCTGTCGATTGTTACCGCGATTATATAAATGGTAATATTGGTTGGGCACAAAAGGTATTACTCTTCGTGGCATGCCCCCTCCTTGAACAAATATGGTTGCTTCCGGACTCCTATTCGAGACTTTCGAAATCTGGATTTTTGAATTATTATCTTCTAGCTAGTATTTATTACTTTCCTTCGTAGAAATTAGTAGAGGTTGCTTATTAATATCCTTGTAACCCATACTTCAGAAGTCGGGAAAGCATAGACCGTCAACTTAATACACCCCAATGCTTTATAATAAACCCATCACACACGAGAGGTAATCATGAAAGAGATTAAATTAGTCCTGGTTGGATTTGGAAATGTCGGCCGGGCTCTAGCCCGCCTTTTACAGCGAAAATCTGCATTGATGGAATCGCAATATGGTCTCACCTGGAAAATAACCGGCATCGCCACTGGCAGACATGGCATGGCGATCAATCCTGATGGGCTTGATGTGGATAAAGCCATTGCGCTTGTCGAATCTGGTCAATCATTGGATCAACTTTCGACTGTTAAGAAACCCGCCGATATCCCGACATTCATTCGCGCCTGCCCAGGTGATGTGCTTTTTGAAAACAGTCCAGTAAACCACCTTACAGGTGAACCCTCCATCACCCACCTGCGCACAGCACTTGAAATGGGCATGCACACCATCACTGCCAACAAAGGCACAGTGGTGCACGGGTATAAAGAACTTACCAGCCTGGCAGCCAGTAAAGGCAAGCAATATCGATTCGAATCCACTGTCATGGATGGTGCTCCCATCTTTTCCTTGCATCGCTCCACCTTGCCCTCAGCAGAATTGCGCGGTTTCATGGGAATCCTCAACTCCTGCACCAATCTACTGCTGGAACGAATGGAAAATGGCGAAACCCTTGATGAAGCAGTGCAATATGGGACTTCGATAGGCATCACCGAAACCGACCCATCAGGTGATATAGATGGTTGGGATGCATCCATTAAGGTTGCGGCGCTGGTAACTGTTCTTATGGGCATCCCGTTAAAACCGCAGGAAGTGGATAGGGAAGGTATCCGTGGGATCACCCCGCAGATGCTTGCTGATGCAAAGAAATCCGGTGAACGCTGGAAATTAGTCTGCCGTGCTACCCGCCAGGGTGACCATGTTCAGGCAAGCGTGAAACCCGAAAAAGTCTCCTCTGCCTCTCCACTTTATAGTGTCAGTGGCACCAGTTCGTTCATTGTTTTCGAAACTGATGTTCTTCCCGGGCTTGGAGTTCTTGAATCCAATCCAGGGCCGATGACCACCGCATTTGGTTTACTGGCAGATATGCTGAACATTTATCAAGCCAGGTAAGATGGCAAAAATCGTTTTAGGTATCGGAACAAACCTGGGAGACCGGCTGCAAAATCTACATGATGCAGTCGTTCTCCTCTTCCCTGAAGTACAGGTTATAAAATCTTCAGATGTTTACGAAACGGAACCCTGGGGATTTACTGAACAGCCACAGTTCCTTAATCAAGTACTTCTGGTACAGACTTCTCTGGAACCTGTAGCTTTGCTCAAATATTTAAAACACATTGAGGCTTCACTCAAACGTGAAGTGACGTTTCGTTATGGTCCACGGATCATCGATCTGGACATTCTGTTGTATGATGATCTTGTCTTGCACACAGATACTCTCACTATTCCTCATCCACACATGACTGAACGCGCTTTTGTGATGGTTCCTCTTGTTGCTATAGCCCCTGATCTGATCCACCCAGAAAAGAAATTATCCATGCATGAAATTGCGCAGCAGATCGATCTTACAGGAGTTACGCTATACCAACCTGCAAAAAAGATAAATAGGGGAGAAAAATGAGCCCAAAACTTACCTATCCACTTCCCTGGGGAAGCCGCACCTTTATCATGGGTATCTTGAATATCACACCCGACAGTTTCTCGGGTGATGGTTTGATCCAGCAGGTCGATGTCGTAAAAGCTGCACTGGCGCGAGCGCAATATTTTGTTCAAACAGGCGCTGATATTCTTGATATTGGGGGGGAAAGCACAAGACCAGGTTCTACTTCAGTGACCGCCCAGGAAGAAATGCGGCGGGTGCTGCCAGTAATAAGAGCAATCCGCGATTCTGGTCTAGATGTGATCCTCTCGATTGATACATATAAAGCGGAAGTTGCGCATGAAGCATTGGAAGCCGGTGTAGATTGGGTAAATGATGTATGGGCATTGCGGGCAGACCCAGACATGGCTTCTGTGGTATCTCGGCATAAAGCTCCAGTCATCTTAATGCATAACCGCAGCAAACCTGATAACGCTTTTCTAGATCAACGTTTGGGTGGAATTCACCTTGGAGCAAAATACAAAAACTTGATCGAAGATATTAAAACGGAGCTGCTCGCCAGTGTCAATCTGGCACATCAGGCTGGTATCCGATCTGATCATATCATTCTGGATTCCGGGATTGGCTTTGGGAAGTCAGTTGAAGATAATCTGGAGCTGCTCAACCGGCAGAATGAGCTTTGTTCGTTGGGCTATCCCATCCTTCTTGGACCTTCGCGTAAATCTTTTATTGGGTACACTCTGGATGCTGAACCACAGAAACGACTGGAGGGTACTGCTGCAGCTATTGCAATTGGCATTGCCCGTGGAGTGGATATCATCCGTGTACATGATGTCGAAGTAATGGTAAAAATTGCTCGCATGGCAGATGCCATTGTGCGGCAGCAGAATCCAGGCAGGTAAATACGAGCCAGATTTCTTCCCTGCAAACACCGTTGTTTGATATCATTCCTGGTGATTTACTGGATGATTTTCGACGGCGTCCCAAGATCGACTTGCACCGACATCGCGAGGGAGCCATTAGATTGGCAACGCTGTTGGAGCTTGCCCCTTCTATTCCCAATTTTCTGCACACCAGAGATGAAATTATTCCCCAGGTACAAATTCAACCCGAAGATGCTCATACATCAAGCGTGTTTTTAAGTAAATTTGGTTTATTGCGTCAATTCTATATCTCCAAAGAGATCATTCAACGAACCACAGTAGAAGTTCTGGAAGATGCAGCTGAGGATCATGTGACATATCTGGAACTCCGCATCTCTCCAACCGCTTTAAGCGCCGCAGGAGCAGGAAATTATTCGCAAGTGTTGGAATGGGTGCAACAGGCAGCATTACAATATGCAAAACAATTGAACCTGCAAGTTCAATTCATCGTTCTGATGAACCGCCATGAATCTCTGAATGAAGCTGCAAGAATTGTTGATCTGGTGATCGAGAGGCGAGGTGAAGGGTATTGCGGGATTGATCTGGCAGGTGATGAAGCAGCCTTTTCTGGAGAAGCCTTCATCCCTCTCTTTGTTAAAGTAAAAAAAAGCGGATTACATCTCACGGTGCATGCGGGTGAATGGGGGCCAGCAGAAAATGTTCAAACTGCCATTCAAGAATTTGGCGCAGAACGCATTGGTCATGGCTGCCATGTCATTGAAAACCCTGTCATATCAAAATACGCTCGTGAGCAGCATATCCCGTTTGAAGTCTGTTTGAGCAGTAATTATTTGAGTGGTGTGGTGGATAACTTAAGCCATCATCCTGTTCAAAAAATGCTGGCTGAAGGCTTGCAGGTAACCATCAATACCGATGACCCTGCTATTCAACAAACATCCCTTTCTTTAGAATGCGCATTGGCAGTTTCTCAGGGAAATCTAACCAGGCAACAGATCGCCCAATGTATGCTAACAGCTGCCAATGCTTCCTTCTTACCTCAAAATGAAAAGACTCTTCTGGTTGAGAGAATTATGCAAGGCTGGAAGGATATCCTATTTCCTACCGGTTGATACAGGTCTATTAATGGCGAAATAAAATCTGGTAATATAATAATGTATTATTGCCAGTTCCCTTTTCAGGAGACAGAATGAATATTTTAGTAACCAATGATGATGGTGTTCACGCACCCGGGCTTCATGCGCTGGCGTTGGCATTACAACCATTAGGCAAAGTGATCATTGTGGCACCCGATCGAAATTGGTCGGCATCCGGGCATGCAAAAACCTTGCACCGACCTTTACGAGTTAAAACAGTCAATCTTTCAGATGGTATCCAGGCGTATGCTTGCGATGGCGCACCTTCAGATTGTGTGGCATTGGTCATGCTCGGGTTCCTTCCTGAACCAATAGACCTTGTGGTAACCGGCATCAATCCTAATGCCAATCTTGGACACGATGCCACGTATTCTGGCACGGTTACCTCTGCTATGGAAGCCTGCATCTGGGGAATTCCTGCGATCGCCATGTCTTTGGATGCCCCGGATTATTTTGAAGGACCACTTGACTATACTGGAGCAGCCTGGGTGGCGAGTAAAGTGGCTGAAATGGTCATTAAAAATGGATTGCCCAAAGAAATCATTCTCAATGTAAATGTACCCTATTTACCTGTTGAACAGTTAAAGAGTTTTCACATTACGCGTCAGGGAATGCGCATTTATCAAGATGCCCTGTTAAGACGTGAGGATCCGCGCGGACAACCATATTATTGGATCGGCGGTGAGGCACCCACGGGCGTGCGCGAACCAGGTACTGATATAGGAGACCTTGCGGATGGTTTTGTAACAATCACTCCCATTCAACTTGACCTAACTGCACATCAGTTCATAGAACCATTATCACAGTGGGATTGGCTAGGTGAAGAAAATCATCAGGAATGAAACTTTTGTCAATAAAAGTTTGCGTTCATTCCTCTTCACTTCTATAATAAAGAAAGGTTGGCTAAGATGAACCAAAAATCACAACTGGAGGAACCAATGGATTTCACTGTACGTGAGTGGATGGTCACATTGATCGTCTATGTTGACCCTGATGCTACCGTAAAACAGGCCCTTTCTTTAATGCGTCGCCGATATATTCATAGTCTTATCGTAAAGAAAAGTGAAAAGAACCCTGAATACGGGATCGTCACTTCAACAGATATCAGTGACAAGATCATCGCCTCTCGCCACAATCCGGCAGAAATGTTGGTGCGTGATATTATGACCACACCGATCACAACTGTCACCGAAAGTACCAGCTTGCAAGAATGCGCACAAATAATGAAAAAACTTAGAGTTCACCATCTACCAGTAACTAGCGACGCTGGCGAATTAATCGGTATGATCTCTGCAACAGACTTTTTGGTTGTTGCAGAAGCTATGGCTAAATAAAACTAAATAGCTTACTCTTAAGCCGCGCTGCAAAGCGCGGCCTTTTTTATCTACGTATAAATCACAAAAAATCAAATAAAGCGTGCATTATAATTGGAGGGGATATTTCACTTTATGCACAAACGAATCTTTTTTCTTTCCAATTTCCTTTGTGCGTTGATGCTTTTCTCCTCTTCGACGGCATCAGCGCAAGATACTCCTCCAACTTCTCCCTGGGATCTCATCTCACAAACAAATGTGTTGCGTGAATCCTATGGATATGCAGATCTTTCCGTTGATGGTATTTTAATGGCAACGGCACAATCAACCGCAGAGATCATGGCCAGTTATCAGAGCTGCACGCATCTTGCAAGCATGGGTTATCCTAATGCTTCTGCCCGGGCAATGGCAGCCGGCTATGGTGGTGGTGCAACAGCTTTTGTGACAGAAAATATCGCCTGCGGTGTCAGTGCTTTTCCTGACCTGTATTCTACCTATTGGGCTGACTACGAACACTTACGCCCGGTGAATGGTCCACAGGCAGGGCTTTATATTCATGCAGGCGCAGGTGCAGCGCAAGATTCAACTGGTAAGTGGTATTATGTACTTCAGGTGGGGTATACCAGCGGTTCTTATAATGCCAGCACGGTAGTGCCAACCCTTCCGGGAGGGATAACCGCTACATTTGGACCAACTACCGATCAGCGGATTTTTGACATTGTAACCGCTACCGCAAATTCAGATGGGTCGATCATTCATGTCGTCCAACCAGGGCAGACACTTTGGGGAATTGCAGATACATATAAAGTGGATGCAGCCGTCATAAAAGCACTCAATGGTATGACTGTAGATACTATCTATCCGAACCAAAAATTGATCATCCGGACAGCGTTTACACCAACGATATCACCCACCATCACAGAGACACCAAAACCTGCCACACGCACACCCCGACCAACCAGCACCCCCCTACCACCCACTCAGACTCTCATTCCATCGGTGACGCCTACACCAACCAGGGCACCCCTGTTTCCTGAAATCACATTTATGCAGGGAAACCGACGAATCCTTGGGTTTGGCATCATTGTGATCTGTGCTGCCGGATTGGTCTTTTTAGCCCTTAGCGGCAGGCGAAGACGTTGATCATGAACAAATACCACTGATGGCTACTTCAAGCACAATACATTAGTCTCGATACATTAGATTGCTTCACCCCTTCAAGAACTGGGGTTTGAAATGATAATCTATTATCGCCGAGAGCAAAGCGAAGCAGTCTTACTTATTGAAAATATAGGGTATGGTCAAAGAGTGACCATGCCCTATGCTTAAAAATGATCAGATCATAAAATCTTCACCTTGCCAGTAGCCTTGTTCAGGAGCATGAATACCTGGCATTCCTTCCTCAGCTGGGTGATACCCATTCCCATTTTGCTTTGCCTCGAGATTTGACACCTTCTTTTCTACCGTTTCAAGGCGTTTCATCACAGCCGTGATGGCAGTGCCTATGGCATCAGGTAGCATATCATGCTGCAGGTCTGGCTTTGCTCCTGATTGATGTTTGCGAACGACGATCTGCCCTGGCACACCCACTACCACCGAATCAGGAGGGACATCTTTGACTACTACGGCATTTGCACCAATGCGACTGTTTTCACCTACAGTGATGGCACCTAAAATTTTGGCTCCTGCACCAATTACCACATTTTCCTTGATCGTCGGATGGCGCTTACCTTTTTCGAGGCTCACACCACCCAGGGTCACCCCGTGATACATGGTGACATTGCAACCAATTTCAGCCGTTTCGCCAATCACAACACCCATACCATGATCAATGAAAAAACTAGAGCAAATTTTCGCCCCTGGATGAATTTCAATCCCTGTGATCCAACGTACAAAATGAGAAACCAATCTTCCCAAAAATTTGAAATGGTGCAACCATAACCAATGTGCTATGCGGTATCCCCAGATCGCATGCAGTCCAGGATAAGTGAAAAACACTTCCAAACCCGTCCTGGCGGCTGGATCCCGTTCAAATACCGCGTCAATATCTTCCTTCATTCTTCTAATAACTGAAAAACGCATTTTCTCAAAACCTTTTACTTTATTCCATCAAATCAGCAAATAGTGCGGTACTTAGATACCGTTCACCACTATCAGGTAGTAAAACAACGATCATTTTGCCTGCATTCTCAGGGCGATTTGCCAACTGTACAGCAGCCCAGGTAGCCGCACCTGCTGAAATACCCACTAGCAACCCTTCATCGGTTGCCAAAGAACGAGACATTGAAAATGCATCTACATTCTTCACACGAATAACTTCATCATATACCCTGGTGTTAAGAACTTCGGGAACAAAACCCGCTCCTATCCCCTGGATGGAATGCAAACCCTTTTGTCCTCCAGAAAGAACAGGCGATGTGTCAGGTTCCACAGCTACTACCTTCATAGAAGGCTTCCGAGATTTAAGGACTTCGCCAACCCCAGTGATTGTTCCACCTGTGCCAACTCCGGCAACGAAAATATCCACCTTGCCCTCTGTATCCCGCCAGATTTCTTCTGCCGTTGTTCGCCGATGAATTTCTGGATTGGCAGGGTTTTCGAATTGTTGAGGAATAAAGGCATTCTCATTCGTTTCTGCGATTTCCTGGGCTTTTCGAATGGCACCAGCCATCCCTTCAGTTCCAGGAGTCAAGACAAGTTCAGCGCCATAAGCGCGAAGTAAGATCCGGCGTTCTTTGCTCATCGTGTCAGGCATAGTCAAGATGATATGATACCCCTTCGCTGCGCCTGCCATCGCCAGGGCGATACCGGTGTTCCCGCTGGTAGGTTCCACCAGTATGGTCCTCCCAGGATGGATAATCCCGGCTTTTTCTGCTGCGTCAATCATTGCCACACCTATACGATCTTTCACACTATTTGCAGGGTTAAAATATTCAACTTTTGCAATGATCTCTGCCTGTGTATTTCTTGCAATCCGGTTCAACCGAACCAGGGGAGTGTTTCCAACCAATTCTGTAACATCATTTGCAATTTTCATACGATCACCTCTTTATATTTAAATAAAATACCGACCAATGGCTTCAATCTGGCGAATAAAAAACAAGCGGGAAACTGCCCGCCGCCACAACCATTGATCGGAATCTGAAAGGCGATACTGTGGCGGAGGTTACAGACCCCGCCCCAGACACATGCAACTATTAAAAACAGATCCAATCACGAGTATTTTTGTCATATTTGCAAATATTATATATCGAATTGAAACAAAGTCAATAGATGGATAATTCTTTGTTATAATGTTAATGTTATTCTTAATTTTATCAATATATCCCTAAGAAATAAGCGAAAACATCCATTGAAGCTTCATTTCCATCGGAAAACCCACACAATACAGTCCAAATTGATGTGAAAAACACAATCATTAGCATTGTCCAATATGCAACGTTTATTTGTGGACTGCGTATATGGAATGAAGTATTTTTTGGAGGAGAAAAAAATGAATTCTAATCAAAAATCACGATTGGCTATTGGTGTCTTATTTCTTTTAGGTGGCTTATTCTTGCTTGCGTTGATCATTTCCCCTGAATTAAAGCAGTTCGTTCACATTACCGCTTCATGGCCTTTGATCATTATTGGAGTAGGCGTATTTCTGGCTGTTCTTGGTTTATTGCTCGCAGCTCCTGGCATGCTTGTTCCTGCCTGCATCCTTGGTGGTATTGGAGGATTACTTTATTGGCAGAACCTGACAGGAAACTGGGCTAGCTGGGCATATGCATGGACATTAATCCCCGGATTTAGCGGGGTTGGTCAGGTTCTTGCCGGATTACTTGGCTCATCTGAACACCGTGTATTACAAAAAGGATTGTGGCAGATACTGGTCAGCCTGCTCCTCTTTGTCATTTTTGGCTCTTTTCTTGGTGGGTTGACCTGGCTTGGACCCTTCTGGCCATTAATGCTCGTTTTAGCAGGCATCATCATTATTGTGCGGAATGTTGTCAAAAATCGTGAGTAATCAATAAAAGATGAGGAGGAGAAATGCGTAAATCTTCAATTTTTTGGGGCCTGGTATTGATTGTGCTTGGTTTTTTACTCATGCTTAGCACATTTGGAATACTGAGAATTAATTTTTGGCAGATGTTATGGCCTGCAGCCCTGATCATTTTTGGTATCTGGTTCATTCTCAGTTCAATGCTTCGTAAGGGGAAAAAACTCGATACACAACATGTTTCATTACCCATTGAAAACACCACAGATGCTGAGATCACCTTTAAACATGGTGCGGGAAGATTGAATGTAGAAGCATCTCCCCTGGATACTATCCTGTTGGAAGGTGATTTTACTGAAGGGGTGGAACAAAAGGTCTTACGAAATGGTAATCAGGCGAAAGTTCAGCTTAGTGCTCAACCAGAAATTTTGATTCCCTTTGGTAGTCGCGAGGGATTGATGTGGTCAGTAGGGTTGAACCGTTCTATCACACTTCGGTTGAATTTTCAAACTGGTGCTAGCGAATCAAATATCAACCTGAGTGATTTAAAAGTTGCTGAAGTATTTCTCGAAACCGGTGCCAGCAAAACTACAATGACCTTGCCAGCGAATGCCGGCATGACCAGAGTAGAAGTGAAGTCTGGAGCTGCAGCAGTAGATATTATTGTGCCAGAAAATGTAGCGGGTCACATTCGTGTTGAAAGTGGTCTGGCAGGCATCAATATTAATAACAATCGCTTCCCAGCACTGGGTGGTGTGTATGAAACACCCGGTTATGCGACTGCTCTCAATAAAGTGGATATTTTTGTTTCCACTGGAGTGGGATCAGTAAATATACAATAAAACAAATTTTAAGGAAATAAAAATGAAAAATACAATTTGGCGGATCTTTCTTGGTGTTGGAATGTTGTTTCTGGGAGTCGTTGCTTTACTGCAGGCAATGAATGTTATTTCCTTCCAAGGTGACTTATGGGCTTTCTTCTTTGGGGGGCTTTTCCTCCTTGGTGGTTTAGTTTTTCTTGCCGTTCTGTTCAGCGATCGTAAACATTGGTGGGCAGCAATACCAGGTTTCACTTTACTCGGGTTAGGATTTCTGATCGGTGTTGGAACAATTAGCGAAGCTTGGGCTGAATTTGGTGCGGTTTTCCTTTTTCTGGGAATCAGCCTGTCGTTCTGGGTAATCTATTTTCTCAACCGTAGTTTCTGGTGGGCACTGATCCCTGCTGGTATTACGCTTAGCCTGGCAGCATTGATTGGCCTTGATGTCGCTGGGTTATCGGAAGAAAGTAACTTTATTAACCTGGGTGGGGTCTTCTTGTTTGGTGTGGCTGCAACTTTTGGTCTGGTAGCAATTCTTCCAGCAAAAGAATATAAAACGAATTGGGCATGGATCCCGGCGGGCATTATTTTTGCGGTAAGCCTGATCGCTGGTTTCGCAGAAACCACGTACGGCAACTACGTTTTTCCGATTGTTTTGGTATTAGCAGGTGCATATCTTGTAATTCGAGCTCTGGTAAAGAAGGGATAGAAAATGAATAAACGTTTAGCTCGTAGCCGCACAGATGTGATGTTAGGGGGAGTCTGTGCTGGATTGGCAAATTTTCTTGGAATCGATCCAGTGATAGTGCGGATCTTCTTCGTACTGTTGGTAATCCTTGACGGTGCAGGGATTTTGATTTATCTGCTATTATGGCTTGTAATGCCAAAAGAAGATGCCACTACTGATACGCTTAATATATCTGATCGGGCTCGGGATATCGGAACTGAATTTGGTCAAGCCGTGAGCAAACCAAATCCCAATGCTGCTATTTTTATCGGTGTAGGTTTGATCCTGGCAGGTGTCGTGGTATTTTTGCGCTCACTAGATATATCATGGTTGCACTGGCTGGATGGACGGATCACCTTGCCATTGCTGTTACTATTAGCAGGCGGATTTTTGCTCTATCGTGCCATTAAGGAGAGGTAAAAATGGAAGAAGAGAAAAAGACTCGACGCGGGATATTTGGACCAATTTTGCTTATTGTATTGGGGATCTTGCTATTCCTCAATGCGATGAAGATATTTCCAGGTTCATTTTGGGATTTTCTGGTCCGTATGTGGCCACTTTTGTTCATTGCTGGCGGTCTGGATAGTTTATACAAACGTGAAGGCTATACTGGCGCACTAGTTGGAATTGGCATAGGCACGGTATTTCTTCTGGCAAACCTGGGCTATCTCAACATTGGTGCATTTCAGCTTCTCTTTAGATTGTGGCCGGTTCTCTTGATCGGTTGGGGTTTTGACCTGCTATTACGTCCCCGCAATACCTTAACCACAGTGATAAGCCTGATGGTAGGGCTACTTCTTATCGGTGGAATCGTGTGGTTCAGCCTGTCAAGTCCATTTGGAGTGCAAAAATTTACTCCAGTCTCTATCAGTCAGGAATTGGAAAACGCAAAAGAAGGAAATGTTACTGTTGTCTCTCCAGTAGGCACCTTAAAAATTCATGATGGCGCAAAGGATAAAAATATTGTTGACGGAAGTATCGCCATCTCTTCATCTGAAACGACTTCCACTGATTATTCTGTTCAGGATGGTATTGGATATTTTAAAGTCGATTCTGATGGTGTATCCTATCCCGTTCCCTTTGTAGGGGGAAACCAGACTGCCCTTTGGGATTTGGCTCTGACTTCCGAAGTGCCTGTTATGCTTTCCAGTCAGATGATCACTGGAGACCAGGTGATCGATATGACTGGGTTGGATATCAAGAATTTCGCAGTGGAAACCATTGTTGGATCTCTTGACCTTACTTTGCCCGAAGATAAAGTTGCTAACGGCAGCGCACGCGTGATAATTGGCGAATTGGTTCTTTATGTTCCTAAAGACAAGCCTGTTATCATTTCTTTGGACACTGCTCTCACAAGTATTCTGCCCGCCGAAGGCTATATTCGTGAAGGAAGTATTATTTACTCACCGGGAGCAAAAAAAGCAGTAGATCCAATGAACATTGAACTAGAAGTACCCATTGGAACTATCACAATCAAATATATTGACTGATTGGAGCAAGATTAGCCTAAAGAATATCGGATCATAAAAGCTAGACCGATTAACCTTCGGTCGAAATAGTCTTCAGAGTACTTAAATCATCCATCTGACACAATTTCAGATGGATGATTTTTATTCTATCTGCATGGGAACTATTCTGGATAACTTTCGTCTATAATTAAGAAAGGTTACTCGATCGGAGGAAAAATGAAAAAGAAAATCTTTGTATTACTCATCGGGCTGGTTACCCTATTTACACTTACCGCTTGTGGATCGATAAATGCCCCTAATCCACAGATCACGGCATCAGGAACTGGCACGGTTTATCTTAATCCAGACGTGGCGTATGTATATATTGGCGTTCAGACCAAATCAAAGGATGTTGGTGAAGCATTGAATGAAAACAATGTACTCGCCAACGCCATTAATCAAAAGCTGCAGGAAATGGGTGTTGAAGCAAAAGATGTTCAAACCAGTGCTTTCAATATCTATCCTACCCCAAGTGAATATGGTCCCAATGGTGAAGTAGTATCCAATGATTATATAGTTGATAATACGGTGTACGTTACCGTTCGCGACCTGCAGAAACTTGGAGATATCCTGGATGCAGTTGTCAGAGCCGGAGCAAACAGTATTAATGGTGTGACCTATGATGTTTTAGATAAGGATACTGCATACAATGAAGCTCGTCAGATGGCTATAGATAATGCCAAGAAAACTGCAAACGAATTATCATCTGCAGTTGGTGTCAAGCTTGGAAAATTAATTTACATCAATGTATATTCCAGCGGAAGTGCAATACCTCTTTATGATGTAAAAGGGTATGGTATTGGCGGAGGAGCAGGTTCAGTACCAACTTCATCAGGACAATTGGTGCTAACGGTCACTGCTGACCTTACGTATGAGATCAAGTAAGGAATAAATAAAAACAGGTTGACCTTTTTTTCAGACCAACCTGTTCGTTTTCTACCTCTGTATTTGCAAATACAGAGGTTCTTTTTTCGCTAATCAGTATTGTATACTGCTAATCCTTGCAAGTTTATCCAAACGGTGGGTTGCTTGAATGCGCCGTACAGTACCCGTTAATCCGCGCATCACGATGCTGTCAGTACGTGCGCCAGAAGGAATGTAATCTACTCCTTCAAGCAGATATCCACCGGTAATTCCAGTTGCTGCAAAGAAAACATCTTCTGATGAAACCAGATCGTTCATTGTCAATGTTTTATCCAGGTCATATCCTCGTCTCTTGGCTTCCATCAGTTCAGATTCCGAACGGATATAGTATTTTCCTTGAATATTTCCACCAGCACATCTTAGTGCGCAGGCAGCCAATACGCCTTCTGGTGTTCCACCCACACCCAGCAAAACGTCGATACCTGATGACTCAACAGCGGTCATTAATGCCCCAATTACATCTCCATCAGGGATTAATCGGATGCGTGCTTTACAGGCTCGGATCTCCTCGATCAAATCTTTGTGGCGTTCTCTGTCCAGCACAACTACCATCAAATCTTCTACGTTTTCTCCTTTGGCTTCAGCGATTCTATGCAGGTTTTCTTCCACAGTAAGGTTGATGTCGATGACATCCTTTGCTACCGGACCTACCGCGATTTTATGCATATACATAAAAGGGCCAGGGTCGAGCATAGTCCCGCGAGGAGCAAGTGCAACAGTGGAAATCGAATTGGGAAGCCCATTCGCACAGGTGCGTGTGCCATCGATGGGATCTACAGCAATATCCATCTCAGGTAGATCCCCGGTACCGAGATGTTCGCCATTGTACAACATGGGGGCATTATCTTTTTCCCCCTCACCAATCACAACGATACCGTCCATCTCAATCGTGTTCAACACCATCCGCATGGCATTGACAGCTGCCTGGTCTGCTGCATTTTTATCTCCCCTGCCAACCATACGCCCTGCAGCTAGCGCTGCGGCTTCTGTCACACGCACCAGTTCCAAGGCCAGGTTTCGAGTGGGACGATTCTCTAACATTATAGACCTCCTTAAAGAGTGTATTTGGGGTTGTAACGGTTAAGTAAATAATAGCAAAATTGAATAATATGCGATAGGCACTGCCCACAACCAGGAATCAAATCGGTCAAGTATCCCTCCATGTCCTGGAAGAAGGTGAGATGAATCTTTCAAATGAAACTGGCGTTTGATCATGCTTTCACCGAGATCCCCAAGAGGTGCCAAAATACTAACCACCAATCCTATGATCAAACCTTGAAACATGGAGATATCAGGAACACGTAAACTCCACAAATACGCAATTAAGGGGGTCAAAAGGGTTGCGCTGATAATTCCAGCAATATACCCTTCCCAGGATTTATTTGGACTTGCTCGTGAAGATAATTTATGCTTTCCCCACTTACGCCCAATCAGGTACGCCCCCGCGTCAGCGATCCAAATTGCTGGAATGGCTAAAAGCATCCACCACAACCCATTTGGCAGATCCCGCAACATGATAAAATGACCACCCAGCCAGCCCAGATAAACGATTCCGCAGATGGTGATCGTAAAGTCTGTAGCTGCCTGATTGCGTCCTTTTTCATATTGAATAAGGTGAATCAATGTTGCAAGAAAAATATTAGCAGCCAGAATCCCCTCTACTAAGTGAGGAATGGTGAACATCCTTGAAAGAACGAGTGAAACGACACCCAGGATCATAACAATCACAGAGGGATGATTATCACCCTGTTGAAATATCTTTCCCCATTCCCAGGCTGCTATTGCGAGAAAAATAGCCATAAAGACAGCAAAATACCAGCCACCAAGCGCGATGAAACCTACACAGGCGGGGATCAAAAAAATCAGAACCAGAATGCGTTTACTCAGCATTTTCGTTTTTGCACGGAACAGTTTTTAATGTTGATACACGCCCAAAACGTCTTTCACGTTTTCCAAATGCAACTAGTGCTTTATGATATTCCTGACGGTCAAAATCAGGCCACAAAACTGGAGTAAAGTACCATTCTGAGTAAGCTCCCTGCCAGATCAGGAAATTACTGATGCGCATCTCCCCTGATGTACGAATTATCAGATCTGGATCAGGTATGCCAGCAGTGAACAGGTATTTATTTACCATTTCTTCATCGATCGCTTCAGGTTCTATTCCATCCTGGATCATACGCTTGATCACGCAGATCATTTCGTCTCTTCCCCCATAACTGAAGGCAAGATTGAGAATCAAGCGGTCATTGTTCTTTGTCTGATTGATAGCATGTTGAATTTTTTCAACCAGTTTTGTGCCAAGATGTTCCAGGTGACCGATATGTTGCAGCCGCACCCCTTCTTGATCCAGCTCTTTCAGTTCTTTATCAATTACATCTTCTAGTATATGAAGCAGTCCTTCTACCTCATCCCGGGGTCTTTCCCAATTCTCAGTAGAAAATGCGTAGAGTGTAAGATATTTCACTCCAAATTCAACCGAAGCGCGAATGATACGACGCAGGTTTTCCGTGCCCGCGCGATGTCCTGCAAGACGAGGTAGACCTCGATTGGTAGCCCAACGTCCATTACCATCCATAATGATCGCAACATGGCTGGGCACTTTTTTCAGGGCGGGAAGTACAGGTTCTTCAGGCATCAGGTACGGTTAAACCTCCATGATTTCTTTCTGTTTCTTCTCACTTGTACCATCAACTTGCGTAATATATCGATCAGTCATTTTTTGGAGGTCTTCTTCACCATGTTTCAAGTCATCTTCAGAGATTAGCTTTTCATGCTCGAATTCTTTTAAGTCTTTGATCAAATCTCGCCGTATATTACGAATGGCTACTCGTGCTTCTTCAGCCCGGTTGTGAACAACCTTTGCAAGCTCGCGGCGTCGTTCTTCTGTGAGAGGAGGTAAATTCAACCGGATCACTTTGCCATCATTATTGGGGGTTAATCCAAGTTCAGAAGCTAAAATCCCCTTTTCAATAATCTTTAATGTGGCTGGGTCAAAGGGACGGATGAGCAATGAACGGGCGTCGGGAACGCTGATGGTTGCCAACTGGAGTAAAGGTACTGCTGTGCCATAATATTCTACGGGAACTTTTTCCACCAGAGCAGATGATGCTCTGCCTGTACGAATACCTGCCAGATCTTCCTCAAGTGCTGTAATGGCACTCTGCATTCGACCTTCAGCTTCTTTAAGTGCGTCTTTTATCACAGCATTCTCCTTTTGATAGTAATGAGTTTATGGATAGCTTAACCTTACTTGTGAATTGTAACACAGCCTGAATATTCATTCATAACGACGTTCATTCTTCCTCAATTGCGGTACTTAAATAGTAAGAATCTTTAATCTGTTATCTCTATTACAACAGTTCATTTCTTGACAAATAGAAATTATGTACTATAATAATATATAGAACATATTTACTATATTTGAGGTGAAACATGCTCACTGGAATGCTCTGGTTTGATAATAATACACAGACAAATTTTGCAGATAAGGTATTGCAAGCCGCCAGTTATTACCAGAAAAAATACGGGAAAAAGCCCGATCTATGCTTCGTCCACCCATCCATGATCCCTACGGAAGGAACAAGACCCGATGGGATTGAGATTCGTAGTGCAAAGCAAGTATTGCCTAATCATTTATGGTTGGGAATTCATGAAGCAGTTGGTTCCTCTGACTGATCAGGGCTCTTTTCTGCCTGTTGTGGGGTTGCTTTCCCCTTCTCTTCTTCTCTATTGAGTAAACTGGTATCCTCCCGAAAAATCCCAAAGAAACGCCTGAAGAAATTAGGAGCAAATTCATCGGCAAAATGAGTTGCAGCTGCTTCCAAAGAAATGTCTTCATGGTATTTTTCTTTTAAAAAGTAAAGATGCTCGATGATCCATAAATACAGATCTGCTTCTGTACGATGAGGGAAATTTTTAAGAATATTCTGTTCTTTAATGATCGTGATCAGCGGGTCATACACCTCAGAGTACCAGGAAGTGACCGCATCTTTCCATGATATCGGAGCCTTTTGTTCTTCGCCCATAAACCACCGGTGAACTTCGATATGCTCTATCAACTTTTCATATCCTCCCGGGACAGAGAATTCAATCGTAACGCCGGGTAAATAAGAAGGCAAATGTGTCTTCTCGTAAAATATTGCCTGTTCTCGTTTCATGATGATGTCATCGATACTCAAGCTCGTATCAATTGGCACGATCACATCCAACTCAATGACATCTGCATCGATATATACCTGACCTTTTTCTCTGGCTACAGAAACCCGATGATTTCCATCTTTCACAAAGTAAACTTCTCCAACTTTATACACTTCAATGGGAGGAAGAATAATATCCTGAAGATGTGCAACATCGATATTCATCCATCGATGTTTTGTGTGGGTCTGGCGTGGTAAAAAGGCGCGATCGAAATCATGATACCTTCCCACACTTCCAATGATCGCGTCAATAGGGATTTCTTTTGTACCGATCGAATGTTGCCCCTTTATGGGTAGCGTTTTTATAACCTCATCAAAAGGAAGGAGTTGATCATCCTTTTTTGTCAGCCAATTCTTGACAGATAACCAAAAACCTTTGCGAACAGCGGTTTCAAAATCTGTTTTAGCAATAGCTTGTATCATAGGATTTTTAAGAAGATCAGGCTTTTCATCCATAAAGTTCAAATTCCTACTTGTTTATCTGTGCCAGTTGGGTTTGTTGTGTAGATGGTCGATATCATAATCAATTCTTTTGTACCCAAAAACATTGACTACTTTCGTATCTAAGTATTGCGTTTCAGTGATATCGTTTTTACGATAAATATGAACATGGCCATGAAGATGATATGCAGGTTTAAAGACTTTATCAAACCAGCGAAATGCTTTAATACCTTGATGCGGAAGATCGGTTCTATCCTGGATTTGCCAGGGAGGAGAGTGGGTAACAAACACATCAAGAAAACGTCCGTAAAGAATACGGTTTGCCATGACCTTTGGGCAAAGCCCTAAAACCATATTCCACATTTCGCCCTGTGTGTATTGGTAAGATCCAAAATTATACCGGATACTACCCTGTATGCCCGCTAAAAGTAACCCGCTTGGGTCCCGTATAACTCTGCGATGTAAATCAACTGCTCCCCAAGGTGCCAGCTTTTGGCCATCTTCACTATATTCAACTTCATGGGCATGATTCCCCCTTACAAAATACAGGTTGATATCCAACATCGAGATAATGAATTCAAGGTAGTAATAAGGAAGATCGCCACAACTTACTACAAGGTTCACATCATTGAACCTCTCCCGGATTTGAGGGGTGTAAATGATGCTTAGTTCTTCATCACTTACAGCAAGGATACGCATGATCCCCTCTCCCCTTATCCGGGTTCTTGCGAAGATGAAACTTCGCCCAGGGCGATAGCGGTTGCAGCCGCATATTTTCCTTCGTGTGTGATACTTATCGACCAGCTTGTTATACCTGCTTCACATTCATATGTTTTTGCCTTGTCGCGTAAGTAGACATAAGGAGCGCCATTTTCTCGGGTCAAGACTTCGATGGATTGCCATCCGATCACACCGATTCCACAACCGAGTGCTTTGGCGACCGCTTCTTTCACGGCAAATTTCCCCATCAAACTGCTTAAATTCTCACCTGCTTCTTCTAGTTCGGCGGGGGGAAAAACACGACGCAAAAATCGTATGCGGATTCCTGGTTTCAGATCTTCCAACCGCGTGATATCAACAAGATCGATCCCACTATGGAGTGTGACCATTTTGACCTTTTGCAATACCTGCACTTGCGATCACCAGCGCATTTGGATTCAGATATTTTCGTGCAGTTTCCAATACCTGATCTTTCGTTACTGACTGTACATTGGCAGGGTATTGACGGTAATAATCCAATCCCAATTGGAACCGCTCAATATTCAATAATGATCCTGCCACACCTCCATTTGATTCCATCAGTAATGGCAATCTTCCAATAAAGTTGGATTTGCTGTCACTAATTTCTTCTTCAGTTACAGGTTCATCCACAAACCGGGCAATTTCTGATGTGATCAAGTCGATCGCTTTTTGTAAATTTTCGGGATTTACACCCGCAGATACTTCCCATGAGCCAAGCTGTTTCCATGAATTCAGGCTGGTGCTGGCGTAATATGCCAATCCGGCTTTTTCTCTCACTACATCACCTATTCGCCCCATCATGCCAAATTGTCCAAGAATGTTATTTCCTACAGCGGCTGGTATGTAATCAGGTGAAGTACGGTACGGTCCCAGAGTACCCATCACCAGATCAGTCTGACTCATTCCAGGGATGGTGACATGACTGCGTATGGATTGCATTGGCTTGTCCACCAGTGCAATTCCGTTTCGCTCTGTATGAATATCTGTCTTCCAATCGCCGAAATACTTTTCAACCAGGTCGATTACCTCATTGGAGGTAATGCCACCAACTACTACGATCACCATTCCATCAGGTCCATAATAAGATTGGTGAAAGGATACAATATCATCTGCTGTTATAGGAAGTACAGTTTCAGCATATCCATCTTCTGGACGTCCATAGGGATGATCTGGGAACAAAAGGCGATCAAACTCCATGTCTGCCATTTCACTGGTGTCTTGTGAGCGCATGGCAAAAGAAGTTAGCAATTGTGCCCGCACTTTTTCAAGTTGGTCAGCTGGAAATGTAGGGAATCGCAGCGCCTGTGAAAGAATATCCATGATCAGGGGAAGGTCTTCTGTCAATGATTTAGCGCTAAAACCCGAGGTGTGCACACTGGCATCCATACCAAAGCTGGCTCCCACGGTTTCCAGAGAATCATAAATCTCACGAAAATTACGTTTTTCTGTGCCCCGCATTAATGAACGGGCGGTAAAATTCGCCAGTCCCAGTTTTTCTGGTGGATCCTGAAGACTGCCACATTGGATATATCCAGTTACATAAACAGAAGGGCTGCTAAAATTTGAACGACTTAATATGGTAATTCCATTTGGGAGAACACTACGAACAATATCGTCTGCCCCAGGGAGGTGTTTCCAATTAATCAATGAATTATTTATCATGCTTCCTCCCCGCAATTCTCGGGAATGTAAATACCTACCACCCTGTGATCAGGTTGTAACCAGGTGCGCGCAACCCTGTTCACCTCTTCAGGAGTGATTTCTCGTAGACGGTCAACATATTCCTCGAACCAATCATAATGCGAAAACATTTCGGAGTAACCCATCCAGAAAGCCTGGTTGGTGATATTTTCTGATCCATACACAAACTGAGCTTGAGCTTGCTTGGCAGCCCTGGCAATCTCATCGGGTTGAACAAAGGTATCCTGGATTTTCTTGATCTCATCATCAAGCACCACCAATACATCCTTTGCTTCCTTATCTGGATGCACTGTAACGGTAATATCATACAGGTACGGGTCGATAGTCGGTTGTAAACTGCCATTCACTCCAACTGCCAGCTCCTTCTCTACCAGAGCCTGATAAAGCCGGCTGGTCTTATTGGAAATTCCGCCACCGCCAAACATATTCAGTGGGCTTGGCCCACCAAGCAGACTATCAAGGATGGTGAAGGCAAAATAATCCGGGTGATCTGCATCTGGAGCGCGATAGGAAAGTCTGACAAATACCGTCTCCCCCGGTCCTTTCACTTCTACTTTCCGCTCTCCTTCAATAGGTCCCTCAGGGTTTATCACCGATTTGTCAGTTTCATCGGCTGTCAATTTCCCATAGAATTTCTCAACCTTATCCAGCATTTCTTTGGAATTAAAATCACCCGCCAGACACAGTACCGCATTGGATGGTGAATAATACTTCTTGTAATGGAAGAAAAGATCATCTCGATTGATAGAAAGCAGGTCTTCCTTTTCGCCAATCACTTCATTTCTGTAAGCATGTTCATCAAATGCGGCTCGCTGCACAGATTCATCCAGGCGAAAGATGGGAATATTTTCATTTCCTTCACGTTCTGAAATGATAACCGTTCGTTCAGACTCAACTTCTTTTTCATCATATAAACTATCGCGCATTCTGCTGGCTTCCAACTCAAGAGCCAGCTGAATATGATCTGCTGGCATGGTTTCAAAATATGCCGTCCAATCCAGATATGTCATGGCATTCCAGACACCGCCATAACGGGAAATTGCCTTATCCAAGACTCCCGCAGGATAGGCAGGTGTTCCTTTGAATTGCATATGTTCTACCCAATGGGACAAACCAGTTTTGCCCTTCACTTCATTTCGAGAACCCACCCGATACCAGACCCATTGGCTGATCAACGGTGCAGTATGTATTTCTTTCAACTGCACTAATAAACCATTCGACAATCGATGAGAAGTAATTGAATTTTTCATAATGATATATAATTATACCTAACACCAGATGTTCAAATAAAAATCCCCATCGACAATCACATATCAACTGGAAAGCATTATAACAATGAACTCAAAGCCAATTAACGTTTCAGGGAAAGTAGCTGTTATTGGAGCAGGTCCAGCCGGACTTTTTGCAGCGCGTGAGTTGGTTCAAGCAGGTTGCCAGGTTGCTTTACTAAATCGTGATATCAAACCCGGTGGCCTGGCTGAATATGGTATTTACCCATTAAAACTAAAAATTAAAGAGGGACTTCGAAACCAGTTCAGGCAGATCCTTTCTATTCCTGAAATTTCTTATTATGGAAATGTCACAGTTGGCGATCATGGTGATCTTCCTTTGGCAGATCTTCGACAAGCCGAATTCGATGCTATTCTCGTTTGTATAGGCGCACAACGCAACAGGCATCTTGGATTGCCAGGTGAAGACCTGAAAGGGGTATACCACGCAAATGATGTGGTGTATTACTATAACAGCATGCCTCCTTTTAGCAACACTTGCCCCGAACTTGGGAAGAAAGCCCTTGTGATCGGTGCGGGAAATGTAATGACAGATATCACCTGCTATTTGATCCATGAGGTAAAGATCGATCAGGTTACAGTAGTGGCTCGCCGTGGTCCTCTAGAGGTAAAGTTCGAAAAAAAGCAATTTGAACGGATTTCTGCCAATCTCAATCTGGAAGACCTTGATGACCAATTGAGAACCATTGATCCCTTACTACGGTCTATTGGTGAAAATCCTGAAGAGGCTCGAAATATTTTTTATGAATGTTTGCCAAATGCTGAAGAGAAGAATTCAGATACAAGATTTTTCATTCGATTTCTTGCATCACCCTACCGATTTGTTGGGAACGAAGACGGGAAATTAATTGGCGTTGAACTTACGAAAAATACTCTGGTTATAAATGATGGCGCAGTTCAAGCCATACCAACTGAAGAAGTATTGTGCCTGCCAGCTGATACGGTCATTCTAGCTATTGGAAATCAGGTAGAATCGGATCTGGGTTTGCCTGTGATTAAAGGTGAATATGCAAAGAATCCCATTCCTGAATTTCCCATTGAGGATATCTCCTATGAAGCATTCGATCCTGCACAAAATAAACCCATCGAAGGTGTATTTCTGGCAGGCTGGTCGCGAAAAGCTTCAGAAGGGCTGGTGGGTCATGCTAGAAAAGATGGGGTGAATGGCGCACGCGCAGTCATTAAATATCTGGCAAGCCGTCAACCCGGCAAAAGCGATTGCATGACATGGTTGAATGACAGGTTGCAGCAATTACCTCATCCGGTTGTTACCTGGAAAAATATTCAAGAGCTGGAAAAAAATGAACGCAGGATTGCGATCGAGAAGAACTTACTGCAGTTTATTTATCCAACGAATGATCAGATGCTCGCTTCCATGGGATTAATAAAAGAAATCCCAGAGCAATAACGGCTTGTCCGATCATTACTCCAGTTGCCTGCCACTCTCCAAAGTATGGAACCTTGGGGGGCAAATGGCTTCCAAAGCCAAAAATATCTGCCATTCCGGAAAAAACTGCGATCACATATCCAGTACAAACTGTCCGTAGACCAATATCCACCGCAATACTGATGGGTCTATTCTTCCAAAGCGCCATAATACTTAAGTATCCCCCCAGACACATCAAGGCCAGACCAACAAGAAAGACAGCAATTTGAATAAATCCAATAACTGGGCTACGATCCAATCCAAATAGACTGGGAGTGGTTCCTAATAGAAAGATCAAGAAACCTATCAGGGTTATGAGCAATCCCACTCGAATTCTACGGATGGAAAGTGGTTTTGTCTGTATATCTGTTGCAGCAGAAGTTTCCTGCAGATGTTGAGGAGCTGTGCCTGTCATCAAGAAGGAAGGATCCTTTCTAACATTCGCTGCCAATTCCCATGAAAGATTTTATCAACATGATCTTGAGTATACCCCTGTTCAAGGAGTTTTGAAGCAAGTTTCTTCATATCCGCAATGGTGTTGATCTCTAAAGGTACATCCGGCCAGCCAAAAAGGCCATCAAAATCAGTTCCTATGGCGGCATGGTCTGCACTACCAGTGAGCTGGCAGATTGCGTCGATGTGTGCAACAAGATGATCCAGTGTCACTTGCTCACGTGGATCTGTAGAAACCCAATCCGCTTTGAGGAAACGATTAAAGGGAACCACTCCGATTACTCCATCACGTTCTGCTATGCGTCGAATGGCAAGATCGGTTAATTGCCTTTCCCCTGTTCCCTCTTTCAATCTGCTGCGAACATTCCCATGGCTACAGATAGCAGTACCCGGATAGCGATCTAATGCAGTTTGAATCGATTGATCAGTCATGTGCGCGACATCCAGACCAAAACCTATTTCTGCCATTCGATCCAGTAGCGCAAACCCCTCACTGGTAAAAGGCATCTGTTCTTTTGTTCCTCCACAAAAGCGTGTGCCACCCCAAACCGGCCCGATGAGACGAACACCTGCTTCCCACCATTCTTCTATTTCTTCTACCTGCTGCAAACCTTCAGCGCTTTCCATACTGATAACAATTCCAACAGGAAATTGTTTGGGAGAGGTTTCTTCTTTTCGATCTTGCCAGGGTTGTAAAGTCTCTTTCAGATCCGCTTTACTTAAAACCAACCGATATTTCTTAGGATTCTCCTCTACCAGACGGCGATAAGCATCCAATTGGCTTTTTGTGATTTGATAAGCTTGTTGTGTTGAATGGTAAGCAACCGAATCAGGTTGATGACCCTGATAACGTGCAGGAACACTGAATAACGTACCAAATACCAGGGCAACTTGTCCAGCCTGGTAATCTTCCCAACCCAGCATTGATTGGCCAGCAATTGCTGGAATATTCGTGCCTGTTTCTTTTATGCGAATAGCTGCAGCAGATTGGGTATAGTCTCTGCCAAAAGCAATGATGTTGTAAGCCAGGTCTTCGTGTGCATCAATGAGATAAGGGTTCATGACATATAAAAAGAACGCACCCCATTAAATAAAAGGTGCGTCCCTTCTATTAATATTATTTACTTTCCCTGTGCGTCTTCGCTGTCATCTTCCGATTCCATTTCGTCCAACAGCGTCTGCCAGTCCATATCTGCGTAAGCCATTGATTCGACTTTGCGCATGCTCAAACCAATGCGATGATTGTCAGGATCAATTTTTATTATGCGAAGAGTAACGGTTTCACCTTCTTTGAGTACTTCGCGAGGGTGTTCGATCCTTTTTTCACTGATCTCAGAAATGTGGATGAGACCTTCGACATCATCACTCAGTCGGGCAAAGGCACCAAATTTCGCCAATCTTGTAATCGTTCCTTCAACTAATTGCCCTACCTGATAATCTTTTACCAAGTCCATCCATGGATCCTCTTTCAACTGCCGTATGGAAAGACCAATGCGTTTCTTGTCACGATCAATATTGATGACTTTGACTTTTACTTCCTGCCCAACTTTCAATACCTCATTGGGATTCTGAATACGGTCCCAACTGATCTCTGAAAGGTGAACCAGGCCATCTGCACCGTTGATGTTCACAAATGCGCCGAAGTCTGCGAGGCTGGTAACACGACCAGTGCGAACATCACCTTCTTTGATCTCATCCAACACACGCTCTTTGACGGTTTCACGAGTTTCAGTGCTGGCTGCACGCTCAGACATGATCAGACGGCGTTTTTCCCGGTCAACTTCGATAATGCAAACATCGATTTCTTCATTGATCATTTCAGCCCAACGTTTGTCGGGTGTGTCACCACTCAATGAAGCGCGGCGGCTTAAGCTGATTTGTGATGCAGGCACGAACCCACGTAAGCCACCAAATTTGACAATCAGACCACCTTTATTGAATGCAACAATCTGACTGTGGAAACTACCGTGGCTTGCAATAAGTGCTTCAGCATCCTGCCAATCTTTCTCTTCACGGGCGCGATTATAAGAAAGAACTACATTTCCGTTTTGATCCTCTGGATTGAGGACATAAACAGGGATAGATTGACCGACCTGAAGTTGATCAAGATCTTCCTTGCTAATTTGTTCCAGTTCGCGTCCACTGATGATACCTTCAGACTTGGTTCCGACGCTGACCAGGATCTGACCTGCGCTGATACTGGCTATGACACCAGTACGAATTTCGCCCTGACGTGGGAAATCGATATCCCCTTGCTGCGCCAGTAAGGATTCCATGTTGTTGTGAATATCGTTTTCGGGCATTTGGTCCCGTTCGTCTCGGGCTTCATTATTTTCCATAACTATCTGATCTCCAGAATAAAGATAGCATCATTATAAAAGTTAAATGGGTAATTGACAATACTAAAGAATAAAGCAAGTGGGTAATTTTACCATGCAAATTTTTGTATGAAACAGGTTTTTCATAATTAATATATTCTTGTGGGGTTTAGCGATGGCAAAACCAAACGGATTGTTGTTTCAAGTTGGCTTTTCCTCGCTAAACCCGTTGAATAAAAAATGGATCACAATGAAAATTCAAGATTGCTTCGGTATGCATAATCACATCCCTCGCAATAACGGTTTGTGGAAGGGCTTAGCGAGGAGGAATACAAATAGACAGATATTATCTACTTAATAAAACATGCGTGTTGATAGAATTAAAATTACACTCATTAATGGTGTCGTTTTCGTTTTTTACCAGCAGTTTGTTGTTCAGCCCTATTTACGCTCGCTCCTGCAGATTCTTTTTCTTCTGCTGATTGTTCCTCACCACCAGCTTCAGCTTCTGATTCCAGATAGGACGCTCGCCGCATTTGATAAGTGAATATATGACCAATCACACCCATGCGTACATCAGAGAGTAATTCCTTGAACAGATCAGATGCTCTACCTTTATACTGTACCAGTGGGTCACGCTGCGCATACGCTTCGAGACCAATGGAAACACGCAATGCTTCCATCTTGGTCAGGTAATCAACCCATTGATCGGATATGACTCGCAGCAATAACTGGCGGTTCAATTCATTTTGGATAAACTGTCCAAATACTCGAATGATTAATTGACTGGTTTGCTGATCAATATCGGCAATTTTCATCCCAGTCAATTCTTTTAATGCATCTTCTCCTAGAGCTGCAGCCAGGCGCTGTAGAACACGTGGATCCAACTGACCCAATGTTACATCTGCTTGAAGAAGCCGGTTCCATTCCGCTTTTCCACGAGCAGCTTCCAGAACATCGAGGCCATTTTCGAAATGCTCTAAAACTCTCGCATTGATCTCTTCAGAGGATGAATTTTCCACCATTCTGGCTGCCAGAAATACATAATTCAACCGGTTATATCGTTTGACCGCTTTTCGATGGGTCTTTGCATCGAACACTGTCTTGGTGCCTTGAGAAATATTAACTAATAACCGGGTCAAAGAACGGTCATCATCGATCTTGAAACTTTCTCGTTCAAACCACGATTCCAGGTCACGTTGAATGACACCCTGCTCTCCCAACAACCGGCTGCTTCGCTGCTCAAAAATACCCTCAACCGAATCCATAATGCGATTGGAAATATCCTGCCAGGTCAGGCTTACCAGGTCAGAAGGTCGCAAATTAATGGATTCACCCAGGCGTCGTTCCAGAGTGCCGATCAACCGGGTAACTGTGAGCGTGGTAAATAATTGATCGATTTGCTGTTGGATGCCTGCTCTCAATGTTTCATCCGCTGAAACCAGCAATTTCGTCTGCTCCTGGGTCAATCGCACGGGAATGCGCAAGGTTTCCGAAAGTTCATTGACCAGTTCCGCTGGACGGCGAGGTTCGACTTCTTCATCGCTATCACTGATCGAAGCAAAAAAGTTATCAAGCGCCTCCACTCGCTCACTGATCTGGTTCTGCAAATTTTCTTCGGTTTTACCCAACAGATCTTTTACACTACGTAAAGTATGCTCGCGCTCTGCAACCAAAGCCTTTTCTGCCAGCGAAAGTACAGCTTTCTGTACTTCTACCCGCGTAGCTTCTTTATTAAGGAGTGAATTCCTGATCTCGTCGATCAAAAGCCGGAAAGCAAAAGAGGGGTAAGCAAACTCTTCATATTCAAATGCAGGTTGTACTTCTTCCAGAAATGCAAGCAGTTTCCAGGGACCTTCTTCATCTTTGAGAGCTGTATTTACCCTGTTTTGCAGTTCGGTATGCAACATATCGAGTACATCTTCACTTAGATCCTCTTTGGTGAATACCCTGTCGCGCTGACCATAAATGCGTGTACGCTGACTGTTCAGTACATCGTCATATTCAAGAAGGTGCTTGCGGATATCAAAGTTTGATCCTTCAACACGCTCCTGTGATTGTTCCACCAACCTGCCCAAAATACCCAGTTCGATGGGCTGGCTGTCATCGATCATCATGCGTTTCCAAATACCTTCAACCTGGGCTCCGCCAAATAAGCGCATCAGGTCATCTTCCAGAGAAAGATAAAAACGAGACGAACCAGGGTCGCCCTGACGAGCAGCACGACCACGTAACTGGTTGTCGATGCGGCGAGCTTCATGCCGTTCTGACCCAATAACATGCAAGCCACCTAATGCCCGTACTTTCTTGTTATTTTCTATATAGGTAAAGAACTCATTGACGGATGGTTCATAGATACCATATTCAGCGGGATCCATCTTCTTGAGCAGATCCAGCCGTTCTTCATTCGTTAGATCATATGGGTTTTCGGTCGCCTTCGTTAATACACGATTGACATCCCGTAAAATTTCGTCTGGCAATTCGCCGCCCAATTTGATATCTACACCACGACCAGCCATATTGGTTGCGATTGTCACTGCTCCATACGCACCCGCCCGAGCAATAATCATAGATTCTTCATCATGTTTGCGGGCATTTAACACCTGGTGAGGTACTCCGCCTTTTACAACTTGCAGCATGCGTGTACTGTAAGCAGGGGGAAGTCTAAACATCTCAAGCAATCGAGTGATATTCCCCTCTTCTTCCAGATTCAAAGAAGTATCAAAGGTTTTTGCCAGTGGACGCAGATCAGAAGGAGTAAGTTCTGACAATGGTTTATTTAATACCTGGAGCTCAGGCACTGACTTTTCTATGACTGTGGTATTGTTCTTCTCCATCCACAAATGCCGCAGCAGGAGAGTCTGAAGAAGTCTGCGTACCGGTTCTGCCTGTAACCGGTCAGAAAGATGGTCTGAATGTTCAACAGAAGCAGTGCCCACTAACAATGGCCGTCCAATTACATGGTTATATATAATTTCTCGTGTGATCGAACGAAACTTGGCTTCTTCGGTGCGGTAAACAATATCGGTATAATCTTTCCTTTTCCAAAAAATCGGATGCTTTTCCGGGTCTGACCGTTCAGCATAATAAGTAAATTTATACCCTTCGTCATCTTTATCTTCTAATTCGATCAAGTTTGAATTCTTTTGCTGGGCGGTATATTCCAGGTTGGTGGGAATGGGAAGCACTTCCAGCTTATAGATTTTGGCAAACTCTTCAGCTTCAGTGAGTGCAGTACCAGTCATTCCAGCCAGTTTTTGGTACATACGGAAGTAGTTTTGCAGGGTAATCGTCGCATAGGTCACATTCTCTGCTTCGACTTTCACCCCTTCCTTTGCTTCCACTGCCTGATGCAACCCTTCTGACCACCGCCTGCCTGGCATAAGCCTGCCGGTAAATTCATCGACGATGACCACTTTCCCACTCTGCACCAGGTAATCCTTATTTCTTTTATAGAGAAATTGAGCTTTCAGCGCCTGTTCCAAATGACCAAGCAAGCGCGCTTGTTCGGGTGTGATATCTTCAGGACGTTCAGGATCACGCAAAGATTGCCCAAGGATTTCCTCAACATGGGCTTCACCAATCTCAGTCAGACTAACAGAACGGTCTTTTTCATTCACCTCATAATCATCTGGGTTGAGTTGTCTCACTACCTTTGCCATCGTGTTATACAGTTCAGTGTCTTCGGAAGCAGGACCGGAAATGATTAATGGGGTTCGTGCCTCATCGATAAGAATGTTATCAACCTCATCAACAATGGCGTAGTAATGACCACGCTGGACACGTTCAGCGAGGCTCATTGTCAGGTTGTCTCGTAAGTAGTCAAAACCAAACTCACTGTTGGTACCATACGTGATATCAGCCTGATATGCTTCACGCCGCAGAACCATATTCAATTGGTTTTGGTCTTCAAGCGGTGATGTTTTTTCCAGGTCAACCAGGAAAGCATTTACTCCATTATTCGTGCGGTGTGCCATCTGCAGCACACCCACACTCAAACCCAATAATTGATAGATGGGTGCCATCCAACGAGCGTCACGGCGCGCCAGGTAATCATTTACAGTTACCAGGTGAACTCCCCTGCCTGTCAGCGCGTTCAAATATAAAGGTAATGTTGCGACGAGGGTTTTTCCTTCCCCTGTGCGCATTTCGCTGATCTGCCCTTTGTGCAAAGAGTATCCACCAATCATCTGCACATCGTAATGGCGTAAACCGATGGTTCGCTTGCTGGCTTCACGCACTACTGCAAAGGCTTCAGGCAGAATACGATCCAATTCATCCTGTTCTGCTTTGTTTCGAGCCTTGGGATCCTCAATGCCTTCAATGGCGTCTGCGACTCTCCTACGAAAATCATCGGTTTTTGCACGCAGAGCATCGTCTGATAGTTTTTCGAACTCAGCTTCGAAAGAATTGATCTCTTCGATCACTGGGGTTATTTTCTGAATTTCACGTTTATGAGGGTCTCCCCCCAGAGCTTGCATGATATTTTTAAACATAGAATACCCTTTCAGGGGGGATTATAGCATACTGCAATCTGGTCTCCGGGTGAAATGCTTCTGCGGCAAGATTAAAGTGATCTATCCGCTTGTCCAATCCACAAATCTCTCCCGGCAAATCCTTATTTACACTGCTGAATATCCATCAGTTTACGCATTTCGGTTTTCGTCAGGTCGCGTGGATCAGGTTGAGAATATTCTGCCAGAACAATCACGCATGAATCAGAAAATCGTTGCTGTCCTTGACTGCCTATTTGCGACCAATTCTCTTCATCAAAATAGACGTATGAATAGCCCGCTGCATTAAGCGTATATGGGTTTGCTTCTTCATATAATCTTATATATTCTGGTTTACGTTCATACCAGGTGATAGAGGATGCATTCGGACGGGCAAATATGGTTGGAGCACGGTAAACCATTGGATCAAAAACCATTGTTCCAGGTTCGAGTTTATTCCAGAACTGCTTGCTCATCCGGGCATCCAGGTTGTTAACCAGGGTGCTCATGACAGGTTTTTGAATAGCTGCCAATTCAACTCCAAAAATCACCACCCCGCTGACCAATGAAACTAAGCCAAGGATTACGGTTACAGTTTTTACCCATTGTTTGCGTTTTGAGAGCCATCGCCAGACAAGGGGTACCGCCCAGATGCTACATATCCCCAGAAAAGAATAAAATCGTGAGCTGTTTCGTACTCCTGTCGAGCCGGAGAATTGGAAAAATATCAAGAAGAAACTGATGCAGGCAGAAAGGATCAGGCTTGCCTCATACCATCGTTTCGATCGGTATGATTTGATACCCCAGATGATCACCAGTGGGAAGACAAGGATCAATGGCCCGATTTCGCATAAAGCGGTGATCAATTGTGCTGGATTGGTCAGTGAAAGTACACCAAGATGCGAAGAGACAATCGCTGGAGGCCAGACGAATTGAAAGCCCAGGGTTTGATAGGAACCAGTTTCAGTGCCCCAAATACCCTCCACCAGAGCTTCTTGCAATGCACCACCCAACGCTCCACCCTGCGCCAATCCCAGAATCCAGCCTGCAATAAGTACCACCCACCAATGCCATAAAGTGGAAGGCAGTCGCCATGTGCGATGTTCGATCATATAAAAAAGGGTCATTAACCCCCAACTGACGACAGACAACACGATTCCAACTTCGCCCAGCAATTGCATCGCTGCCAGGAGAATAACGGTTACCGCTCCACCCTTCCAACCTTTCCACCGATTGAATGTCATCAGTAAGAAGAACGTCAACGCCCCGCCTACAATCCCATTAGGACCATGTCCCAACACTCCAGGGTTCATGATGCCATTAGCAAATGCAAATGGAAAAGGTAACGGTCCTGCTCCATCTACCTGCCAGTAGCCAGTAAGGGCTGTTTGGAGATCAGGCGCACTTTGGGCAGCGCTGCCAAGCATAGAAATCTGAGGTGATATCCAGGCAATGACAGCAGCCGGCAGTAAAAGCAACAGCCATCTTGCTCCTCCAGCAAACATACGGAAGATGCCGTTTACCACACCACCTTGATGGCTGAAGGTAATACGCTGCCCCCAAACCACAGCCATCATCACAGTTAATGCAAACGCTAAAGAACGGGCAAGATCCAGAGCCGTCCATACAAAAACATCACCTATGCGCATCACCTGGGCGGCAAATAACATCAGGAAATAATGATAGGAATAGGTCACTTCAGGGTCAAGAGCGAAATGAGGTGGAACATCCCCCATTGCCAGCATGGATGTTGTTGGAAGGTGTGCGTAATCATCGAATATTGAAAGCCCCCGGCTTATGGCAAAGAAAATACCGAACAGAATTGCGAATGCCAACCACTGCCCCAGGTGAATATGGAAACGATAGAGTCCGCGCCAATCACTTATGGTGATCAGAATCGCTCCTGCTAAAAACACCAGAATGGCAGACAACCAGAAGGAAAGCGGAGGTTCAATGAACCGTGTGAGTATATTTGCAAAGACGGTTTCGATGAACAACCCTGCTGTGAGCCCTGACAGAGCTATTTCGTTTTTACGAAGAGTAAAAGAAGATTGGACGATCCAATATCCGCCAATTCCCCATAAAATAGCCCAACCTGCAAGAAAAATAATTTCCTTCATCAGCAATGTCCCTTTTAAGGTGTACAGGCAGAAATATCCATTAGTTTACGAAAATCTTCAGGGTAACGGGTACGATACACTTCGTCCACTATGGTTACACAGGGATCCTGAAGCATTTTCTGATAATCACCATCCAGGTGATCCCAATAAATCTTATCCAGATAGATATAATCAAATCCTGCAGAGCGAATGGCGTATGGATCTGGCACTGTCACCAGTTTTTGCCAATCTTCTTTTTCGCTATACCAGGTAATATGAGAATTGGTTGCCCGCGCGAAGATCGTGGGGGATCGTGAAGCAGTTGGGTCAAAGATCAGGCTGTCTTCAGGCAGTCTGTTCCAGTATTTCTGGTACATTTGATCATCCAGAGCAGTTAGAAATGTCGAATACACTGGCTTTGGCACAGAAAGCAGTTGAAAGCCAAACAGCACCAACCCACCAAAAAGGCTGAGAAAAAACAATCCACCAGTCAGCGCTTTAATGCTCTCATAACGCCGCCTTGCCCAGATCCACAGCAGTGGTATCGAAAAAGTTTTACACACACCCAGAATGTCACTTTGCACTCTGATCAAAGCTGTTGGACCTGCATTTCCGGTATATTGCACAAAAATCAACAGCATAGATGCCAGACCGGTAAAGATGAGTGCTGCTTCATACCAGCGATGAAAACGATACGCTTTAATCCCCCATATCACAATCAGCGGGATCAGTAGAATGACAGGCCCGATTTCTGCCAGTGCAACCAACAGTTGTGAAGGACTTACCAGCGAAAGGGATCCCAGGTGACTGGATAAAACAGCAGGAGGCCATATTAACCTAAAACCAAAGGAAAAGTAGGACTGCCGTGTACCTTCAGCCACAGGAGCCAGAAGATTTCCAACCACCCCTGTCAATACTCCACCCTGAAAGGCAGCTGCGATACAGGCTATAATGTAGATGCCGATCCACATCCACAAAGTTTTGGGAAATCGCAAAGTACGGTGTTGAATGATATAGATCACTGCAACAATAGCCAGACCAACCCCGATCCCCAGAAAACCAACTTCGTTGCTTAATGCAGACGCTGCCACGAGAATGGCAGTAACCACTGCGCCCTTCCATCCCTGCCAGCGATTATGGGTTAACAGTAACAATCCGGTAATCACGCTGCCCAGACGTCCAGCCCCCCCGAGATACCCCAGGACACCTGTATTCGCAATCCCATTCACATAAGCAAATGGCAGCCCCCAACTACCGCCCCCTTCAAATGCCCAGGGAGCAGTCAGGGCAGAAACCAGGTCGGTGGCAGTAGCCGACGATGTACCGATCATCGAAATTGCAGGGGAAATTTTCTCCAATATTGAAACTGGCAGCAGAAGCAACAGCCAGCGGGTACCCCCCGCAAATGCAGTAACCAACCCGCTTAAAAATGCTGCTAATGAACTATGGGTAATACGCCGAACAAAAAGAGCTAAAAGAAGTAAAGATAAAGCAAAAGTAAAACCCCGTGAAAGGTCGATGGCTGTCCATGGTGGTATATCGATGACCCGCATGAATTGGGCAGTCAGCAATAATCCCCCATAATGATAGCCAAAATCAACCGCAGGGTCGAGTGGGAAATGAGGGGGAATATCACCAGCAGCCAGAAAAGATGCAACGGGAAGATTCTGATAATCGTCGAAAATCGCCAACCCGCGTCCGATCTGGGTGAAAACGATTGTCAATACCAGCAGAAGAGCGATCTGCCAGGGTCGCACCGGAATTGCCAACCAATTCCGCCAGGTTTGACCTTTCAGTGGGATTAAATTGACCAGTGCACCAGCAAAAAATACTATCAGCGCAGCCAACCAGAAAGCAAGAGGTACATTGATCCAACGTCCCAGAAGATTTGCCAGCCAGTTTTCCAGCAGTAAACCCAACCCCATCCCTGCCAGGAATTGTTCATTTGATTGAAGATGAAATGTTTTTCGGGTAATCCACCAGCCACCCCAGCCCCACAAAAGGAACCAGCCTGTAAATTTTACGATTAGAAGAAGAGTATTTATCATCAAAGAATTTCCCTGGAAAGCTGCCTCTTACAAACCATCACCGAAATATAGTTTACCAGATTGTAATCCTCGCGTTGATATTTCACCACCGTAAAAAAGGTTTCCAATGGATGGTATTTTCCTATTTATCACATTGTATAATCTTTATAAATCGAAATTGTGATAAACTATCAGGTTGTTATCTCTCGTTTTGACACTCGCTGGGAGGAAGGTATTATGACCACAAGACAAACCTATGGAATCGACATTGCTGGCGTGCATCGCGAACTGACATTATTTGAAGTCAAGCCAGGGTTACGCATCGCCATTCTCAATATTTTAGGTGATACAGAATTTGTTTCAGCCTGCGCCAAAGAACTGGCTGAAAAATTAAAAACGGTATTGTATGATGTCATTGTTACCGCTGAAACAAAAAGCATCCCTCTGGCGCACATGCTGAGCATCGAAACCGCTAAACCATATATCGTGCTGCGAAAATCATACAAACCCTATATGGGAAATGCAATGAGCGCTGAAACCCTTTCGATCACAACCGGTGAACCTCAAACATTATACTTGGATGAAAAAGACCAGGATCTATTAAAGGGGAAGCGTGTCATCATCCTGGATGATGTGATCTCCACTGGTTCAACCCTGCAAGGAATGCGTTTGGTAATGCAGAAAGCTGGTGCACAGGTTGTTGGTGAAGCCGCTATTTTCACCGAAGGAGAGCTGGCGAAATGGAGAAATATCGTTTCGCTGGGGCATCTTCCCCTATTTACCGACTGATGAACTATCACACCTCCCGTACACGGGAGGTGTTTTTTTTAAAATCCTTCAAAGACAATTTATTATTACGAAACCTGCACCACACGAAATTTCTGTAGGGTGCGTTGGTAACGCACCATCGGTCGTCATGTTGAACAATGCGACCTACACCACATGAAGTTTTTGTAGGGTGCGTTCACAACGCACCATCAGTCATCATGTTCAGCAAAGCAACCTTCACCACACGCAGTGTAGGTGAACATCTCTCAGTAGAAGCTAAAAAAACCACAAAGTAAGGTGCTTCGCGATCCACAGTGTGAGATTGGATTGAAGCAAATTTTTCAAAAACTACTTCAGCGTCAAAACGCTTGCTCCATCAGATGCTGTACTTACCATAATGGTTGGTATTTTCCCCGTTTTCTCCTGACATTCCTTGGAAAAAGCAGCGATAAAAGCTTCTAGCTGGTCATTTCTTACCAGATTAATAGTACATCCCCCAAAACCGGCACCGGTCAACCTGGCACCCAGACATCCAGGAATCTGTTCTGCAATTGCAACCAAAGCATCAAGCTCTGGCAGGCTGACCTCATACAGATATCTCAAAGAAAGATGCCCCTCGACCATTAATCGTCCAAAATCAGATATTTGTCCATTCTGTAAATCGATTTTTGCCTGCCGGACACGTGCACATTCCTCTACCACATGCTTTGCTCGTCTGTACAGATGGTCAGGCAGGTGTGCTTCTATGCTTTGCAACTGGTCAGGTGTCACCTCTGCCAGATTTTGCGGAACAGGATGCACATTCTGTTGAATGATCTTGAGTGCCTCCATACATTCCGCCTGTCGCAGGTTATATCCAGAATGTGTGAGTGTGTGCCGGATTCCTGAATCTACAATGACCAATGAAATATCTTCTGGAAAAGGCAACATGGACCACTCCAGAGATGCAGTGTCAAAATACATTACATGCCCAGCTCTCCCAAACAGGCAGGCAAATTGATCCATCAACCCGCATTGCAGCCCCACATATTCTGATTCGGCCTGCAGACACAATTTCGCCATTGCCATCTTATCGATCTTCCAATTGCCAGCAGCCTGCCAGGCAAGAGCAAAAACCACTTCCAACGCTGCCGAAGAGCTCAACCCTGCCCCAACAGGGATTGAGCCTTTGAAAAATGCCTTTATGGGAGATACTGGCAAAGAATGCTGGATAGCCGCCCAGGCGACACCCGCAGGATACATCGCCCAGGCTGGTAAAAAATTGCCATGAATATCAGTTTTTTGCTGCAGGCTGGAATTATTAAAAAAAACAACTTCATTCAAATCGAGCGCATGGATTTCATGCACCTCTTCAGAATTTTTTTCCACCGCCGCCTGGATAGAACGATTGATGGCGACTGGTAAAACTGGTCCGCCGTTGTAATCCACATGCTCACCCAGTAGATTTACCCGCCCGGGTGCAGTAATCAACCATTCTGCTCCAGGCAAAGCGGCAAGCACATCAGGTTGGTGAGTTTGAATGAGTTTGGCTTTCCTGGCATGAGGAAGCTGCTTTAACTGTAATTCTCGTTTTAACGCCTGACTTTTTCCTTCCACCTCTTCCAGATAAGCAATCCTGACAGGAGTATGCATCCGAGTGTACCGCGCACCAGTACCCATGTTATGCTTTTTTACACGGCGCGATGGATCAGTTGTCCAGCCTGTATAAAAGGTGCCGTCTGCACATTGTAAGATATAGCAGAAATACCTCATATATGCGTTCAATCCTCTTTTTTCTTCCTGCCTAGATTTCCGAGAAACATACTGGAGAGTTGCTCACCAAAGGTGGGAAATTTTGATTTTCCCGGGGTAGCTTCCCATTCGTTGGAACCGCGCTGGTGGCGCCAGATGGCATAAGCATCTTGAGCCTGTTCCAGGTAAGCATCCATTTTTCCGGAATCCTGATCTGCAAGGGCATTGCGGATGTGTTGCATTACAAGAATATATGCATCCAATAAGCCAACCATATTGTCTTTATTTTCAATCATGGGTAAAGCTGGATGGTCGCCAGGTACCAGGGTCTCTATCGCGGATGTGCAGGAGGAGAATTCCCGTCCTGTAAACTTGCGTCCGTCTCGCCAACCGGGTTGTGTGCTCACATAATTCATCCACGCAGCTGCCATGATCTGTGGCATCTGAACCATGCTCGCATGAAAGCTATCAACTTCAGCGGGATCAGTGAACAGGGGTTTTGACCCTAAAAGTGTACATATCTTCGCTGCCAGATTCACTCCTGTTGAACTGGTGGTTGGGAAGCCACAAATAGAAGTGACGCCATTCATAAACAGGTCTTCAACACCTGTTTTCTCTGACAAAATTTCACCGTAAAAGTATTTGGGATTGACAGTAGAGAAAAAAGGAACGTAATCCACACCTGCAGGTAAGAATTTACTAACTTTTTCAAAGGATCGTTGCACAGGGATCGGATCATCCAATACCAGGCATCCTTTTTTCAGGCAGGGAAGAATATTCTTCTGCAATTCAGGTTTATCATTCTGTGGAATGAAAAAGAAAACAACATCAGAATTTTCAACCGCTTTTCGGTAATCGAGGGTAGTGCTGGTAAAAGCACCGGTTTTTTGCACACTGAGCAAATGATTCGGAACGGTGTCATACCCAATCCGCATTATCTCTGGATCCACTTTTACCAGTGCCAGCCCAACAGAAATCCCCTTCTGTCTGCAGCCAACAACGGTAATCTGAAGTTTCATAAGGGTATGCCTAAAAGAAGTTTATATAGATTGGTAAGAACCGGAGTAATGATCCATCCAAATACGTTCACGCCGATCATGGGTAACACAAAGATGATCAACAATAAAATAAGAGTGCTGTATGGTCGAATACGTTCGAAACCAGGTCTCCATGATTCCGGAAGCAAATAGTCGATGATCTTTTCACCATCCAGAGGAGCCAAGGGGATAAGATTGAAAAGGAAGAGCAGCAGGTTGATTGTAAGGAATTCAACCAGGAATGTATAAGGCGAGGGAAATATTTTCCCCGTTGCAGCATAAGGTATCCATCCAAAACGAATCGGCAAGGCAGCAATAATTGCAAGCAAGAAATTGGAAAAAGGTCCTGCCAGAGAAACCCACATTACCGCTGATGAACTTTTCCTCTCCAGAGTATAAGGGTTGATCGGTACAGGTTTAGCCCAACCAAAGCCTGCGAAGATGAGCACCAGGGTACCAATAGGATCCAGATGTTTGAGGGGATTGAGGGTCAACCTGCCAGCATTACGCGCGGTATCGTCGCCAAAAGCATAAGCTGTCCATGCATGAGCAAATTCGTGCACACTGAATGCCACCAGCAACGTGATCAGACGGGAAATGAGGGTAGGGAAGGTCAAACCAAGCATAGTGAATAACCCGAAACGAATCACCTTTCTACAAGGATTATATCCTATTCACTTATAATGCCTGATATGTATTCTTTCCTCATGCTTAAATGCATTCCTGCGAATTTTCCATCGGAGGGAAATCATTCCCTTTCGTTTTACCAGGTTGTTTTTCTCCCAATGGTATAATCCGCTCATGCTAAGCGATCTGCAATTAGGCGATGTTGTAAAAATGCGTAAGCCACATCCCTGCGGGGGAACCTTATGGAAGATCGTGCGGTTGGGTGCAGATATTGGGCTGGTCTGTCTGACCTGTGAACGGCGGGTGATGTTAACCAGAAGAGAACTTGCCCATCGTATGAAAAGCATCGTTGAACACAACCCCAACACAGACGAAAATCTCTGATGTAGACAAATATTTGAGAAAAGTCACGTTACATACCGATCAGTAACCCTCACTTGACCTTTCCCTGGTAGGGGCGAAAAAGAATTGTTTACAATTTAATTTTTCATGGTGTGAAAGATTGTATATAATGGTGGGTATATGCCAATTCTAGATCGCAATATGCTTGAGTTCCAGAGTCGAGGTCCCGAACAAACCCGTAGATTGGGTATGCGGTTGGGATCTTTGTTACATCTGGGCGATGTAGTTTGCCTTCACGGTGACCTGGGTTCAGGGAAAACAACCCTGGTACAGGGCATGGCACAGGGTTGGGGTTCATTGGAAAAGGTCACCAGCCCTACTTTCGTTCTGGTAAATCAATACCATCGACCAGATGGATCGACCATGTATCATCTGGATGCTTATCGTATGCAAAATGCTCTCGAAGCAGAAGACCTTGACCTGACCCAGATGCTGGACAGCGGCTGCCTGGTATTGGAATGGCCGGAAAAGATCATCGAAGCATTGCCGGTTGAACGATTATGGATCGAAATGCGCTGGATAGCGGATGAAGTTCGCTATATGGCATTTATGCCTGCGGGTGAACGATACATCCATATCATGGCAGAATTCCGCCGGGCAGCTTTTGGAGGTTAAGATGTTACTGGTAGTGGATACATCAACACAGTCAGTTGGCCTGGCTTTATATAATGGAACCGAGATCATGGCAGAGATGGTATGGCAGACACAGAGTCACCATTCCGTTGAGCTTGCACCTGCAGTGCAGTCACTATTAAAGCGATGTGGGGTTGCGCCTGCACGACTCACAGCACTGGGGGTTGCGTTAGGTCCAGGTTCTTTCACCAGCCTCCGCATTGGGTTGGCATTTATTAAAGGCATGGCGCTTACGCTTCACCTGCCTGTGATCGGTATCCCTACGTTAGATATTACCGCTGCAGCAATTCAACCAGTGAATGCCTGTCCTTTGGTTGCAGTCTTACGCGCAGGCAGGTCACGATTGGCAGTAGGGTGGTATGACTGGCGCGCAGATACATGGAAAGCAAGAAGCCAGGCAGAAGTGATGGTATTTGACGAGCTGGCAGAACAATTCAAGCAGCCTACATTGGTCTGTGGAGAATTGGATGCTGAACAGAGAGCTGCCCTTGCCCGTAAAAAGAAAAATGTTATCCTTGCAAATCCCGCATTATCGGTACGAAGACCAGCTTATCTGGCTGAATTAGCGTGGAACCGTTGGCAATCGGGTGAGACGGATGATGTGATCAGTCTCGCACCCATCTATTTGCATATTAACGAACCCATTCAAATCCCATGAACGGTCAAATGAAAATACCTATCACGATCCGCCGGATGGAAGTGCGGGACATTGAGCGAGTCAGAGAGATCGACCGCCATTCTTTTACTCTGACCTGGTCGGAAAATTCGTATATGTATGAATTAACGCAGAACGTGAATTCACGGTTGTGGGTAGCTGAAGTTACCAACGAATTGACGGGAAACAAAAAGGTCGCTGGTATTCTAGGCGCCTGGATGATCCTTGACGAAGTCCATATCGCCACCCTGGCAGTTGACCCAACTTACCGGCAAATGCATATTGGCAGCCAGTTGCTGGATCATGCACTGTTTCAGGCTGGAAAAGAAGGCGCTGTAGTGTCACGCCTGGAAGTACGTGCTGGAAACCTGGCAGCCATTAAGTTATATGAAAAATTTGGTTATTCCACTGTAAACATTCGCCCAAAGTATTATGTGGATAATGGCGAGGATGCACTGTTAATGGATCTGGACATGATCCGGGCAGGATACACAGGCAGGGGAGCCGCCAACCCATGACAATGACTACACTGCCGCTGGATCAGATCATTCAAGGAGATTCCCTGGAAGTGTTGAAAAGCTTCCCAGAAAAATCTGTTGACCTGATCTTTGCAGATCCCCCTTATAATTTACAGCTTCAAAACGATCTCTGGCGACCCAATATGACACTGGTGGATGCTGTTAATGAAGAATGGGATCACTTTGAAAGTCTGCATGCGTATGATGAATTCAGTCGGAATTGGTTAAGCGCTTGCAAACGAGTGTTAAAAGACAATGGCAGTATCTGGGTGATCGGAACTTATCATAATATCTATCGAATAGGTTCTATTATGCAGGATCTGGGTTACTGGTTCTTGAATGATATAGTCTGGATCAAGACCAACCCTATGCCAAATTTCAGGGGTGTACGTTTTACCAATTCCCATGAGACATTATTGTGGGCCAGCAAATCACAAAAAGCACATTACACTTTCAATCATCACGCTATGAAGAGCTTAAACGGCGACTTGCAGATGCGCAGCGATTGGTTGTTGCCAATTTGTAGTGGTAAAGAACGTATACGCGAGAATGGAAAGCGTGTGCATGCTACACAAAAGCCACAGGCTTTGTTATACCGCGTCATCCTTTCTTCCAGCAATCCTGGGGATGTGGTACTCGATCCTTTCTTCGGCAGCGGTACAACCGGTGCTGTTGCAAAAAAATTACACCGTCATTGGATTGGGATCGAAGGGAGAGAAGACTACATTACCGTGGCGCAGAAACGACTGGATGCCATTCAACCCGACCCATATGATGACAATACCTATGATGTTCATGGAGGAAAGAAAAAGCTGCCCCGAATTGCAGTTGGCTCTTTGATTGAAGCGGGGTATCTTGATCCAGGACAGACCCTTTATTTCCGTCAAAATCTGGCGATCAGTGCAAGGCTGCGAGCTGATGGTAAAATCAGCATTGATACAATGGTTGGATCGATCCATGCTGTAGGCTCTTTCTTAAGCAAAGGAAGCCCATGTAATGGATGGGAACACTGGTACTTTCTAGATGATGATGGAATACTCCATCCATTGGATGAATTGCGGCATAAATGGCTGGAGCAATGTGCAAAGTCTCAAGAAGATTTGGAACTCGAAAACCTAGATTAATGATATAAATTCCGGATACAGGAGGCACAAATTGGATGGGCAAACCGCTCTCAATGAAATAGCAGAAGAAGTAAAATCATGTACGATGTGCAAACTGTACCACTCGCGTAAACTTTCCGTCCCTGGAGAAGGTCCTTCCAACGCAGAAATCATGTTTATTGGTGAAGGTCCCGGGTTTTACGAAAACGAACAAGGCAGACCTTTTGTCGGAGCAGCTGGCAACTTTCTTTCTGATCTGCTTTCCAGGATCGGCATGAAACGCCAGGATGTCTTCATCGCTAATGTAGTGAAGTGTCGCCCACCCGCCAATCGTGATCCTGAACCAGATGAGTTACAGGCATGTGATAAGTATCTTGAACGGCAGATCGAAGCAATCAATCCCAAGATAATTGTCACCCTTGGGCGGTTCTCCATGGCGAAATTTCTTCCCAATGTTCGCATCAGTGACATTCATGGGAAAGCACGCTGGGTTGGTGACCGCCTGGTCGTGGCGATGTATCACCCTGCCGCTGCTTTACATCAACCCGCGTTGAAAACGACCATCATCCATGATTTCGAGCAGCTTCCCAACTATGTATTGGAAAGCAAGAAGAAAAACGCTCCAGTATCACCAGCGTCTGTGCATACTCCAATACCTGCAGTACCAGTGAAAGAAGAAGAAAAACCGCATACTCAGGATGCAACTCAACTAAAATTGTTTTGAGCACGATAGCCCCATCCCAGCCAGTCAGTTATAATTCAACCATCCCGGTAAGTTTTGGAGATACTATGATTAATCCAATTTTCGATCAATTGATTGATAGATTAAAGAACAAGACCGCTCGTGTCGCTATTTTGGGACAGGGTTATGTTGGGCTTCCGCTGGCAGTTGTATTTGCAGATGCGGGTTTCGAAGTGGTGGGCATTGATCCTGATCAACGCAAGATCGATGCATTGAACCGCGGTGAAAGCTACGTATTGGATGTAACTTCAGAAAAAATATCTCAACTGATTCACTCTGGCAAGTACAGAGCCACAACTGATTTTGCAGAAATTGCCGCTGTGGATGCCATCAGCATTTGCGTGCCTACCCCCTTGCGAAAAACAGGTGATCCAGATTTATCGTATATCATATCTGCCACCGAAAATTTGGCAAATTATGTCAAAGCCGGGCAGGTTATCGTTCTGGAATCGACCACGTATCCTGGCACCACACGTGAATTGATCCTTCCAAAGATCGAACAGCAAGCCGGCTTGAAGGTTGGTGTGGATTTCTTCCTGGCGTTCTCTCCTGAGCGGGTTGATCCGGGCAGAAAAGATTTCACCACAAAGAACACTCCTAAAGTCGTGGGGGGTATCACCCCAGCCTGCTTGCAGGCTGCTGTTACCTGGTATAGCCAGGCATTACAAAAGGTCGTTCCCGTTTCCTCCACCGAAGTGGCAGAAATGGCAAAACTACTTGAAAACACTTTCCGCATGATCAATATCGGCATGGTAAATGAGCTGGCATTGATGTGCGATCGGCTGGGGGTGGATGTATGGGAAGTGATCGATGCTGCCGCAACTAAACCTTTTGGTTTCATGAAATTCACTCCAGGTCCCGGGTTGGGTGGTCACTGCATTCCGATTGACCCGCTCTACCTCTCTTGGAAGTTGCGTTCATTGAATTACACCGCCAGGTTCATCGAGCTGGCGTCAGAGATCAATACTGGTATGCCGCGTTACGTTGTCAGCAAAGTACAGGATGCATTGAACGAACACTGTAAATCCATCAAAGGCTCCAAAGTGCTTGTTTTAGGCGCTGCTTATAAACCCGATATTGATGATCTGCGTGAAAGTCCTTCTATGGATGTGATAGGGTTGCTGATGCAAAAGGGAGCGGATGTGCAATACCATGATCCATACATCCAGACGGTTTCGCATGATGAATGGAAACTCTCTTCTACGTCCGATTTGATGAAATCGGTCAGAGAAGCAGATTGTGTGGTGATTGTTACCAATCACTCTTCTTATGATTATGCAGCCATCCTCGATTCTGCGAAATTGATCGTGGATACAAGAAATGCATTGGGTGTTGCTGGTAAAGGACACCCCAAAGTCGTGAGGCTGTAATGGCAAAATACCTGGTAACTGGCGCAGCCGGTTTCATTGGCTGGCGTGTATGCGATCTTTTATTGGACGATGGTCATTCTGTTGTCGGTGTGGATAATATAAATAATGCCTATGATATTCGCTTGAAGGAATATCGACTAAAGCACTTGAAAGATCGCAAAGGGTTTCAGTTTTACCAGAAAGATGTAGCAGACTTAGATTCATTGGAAGAAATCGCCTGTCAATCTGGGAAAATCGATGCCATTATAAATCTGGCAGCCAGAGCAGGTGTGCGCGCCAGTGTAGAGAACCCGTGGATCTTTTTACAAACCAATACAACGGGCACCTTGAACCTTCTAGAGATTGCGCATAAATATAGCATTCCCAAATTTGTGCTGGCTTCTACCTCCAGTATCTATGGTGCAAACGCACCTTTACCCACCACAGAAGAAGCAGACAGCAGCCATCCTCTTCAGCCTTATGCTGCCACGAAAAAAGCCGCTGAAACGATGTGTTATTCTTACCATTTTCTGCATGGAATTGATATAACCGTTTTTCGCTACTTTACGGTTTTTGGTCCTGCTGGACGACCGGATATGGTCATGTTCCGTTTTGTGCAATGGATCGCAGAAGGGCGAAAAGTTCATCTCAATGGAGATGGCACTCAATCACGGGGTTTCACGTATGTTGATGATATTGCGCGGGGCACCATTGCGGGATTGAAACCATTGGGATATGAAATCATCAATCTGGGCGGACATGAAGTAATCACTATCAACGATATGATCAAGGTATTGGAAAAAATGCTGGGTAAAAAAGCAGATGTAATCCATCATCCAGCACATCCAGCAGATATGATGACAAACTGGGCAGATGTGACTAAAGCAAGAGAAATGTTAGGCTGGCAGCCTCAGGTTGGGCTTCAAGAAGGTATGCAAGCTATGGTTGACTGGTACTTGAAAGAACGCTCCTGGACAAGTCAGGTAAAAACACTCTGATATGTTAAAAAAGATCTGGCAAGACTGGAAGCAGGACCGCTTGTTTGGCATGGTCATCCGCAACAGCGGCTACCTGTTCAGCAGTAATTCCATCTCAATGGTGTTATCCAGTCTGGTTGGATTGGTTGCAGCTCTTGTTCTTGGTCCTTCTGATTATGGCACATTGGGAATGATTACCCTGTTCGCCTCGAGCGTGAACCGATTGCTTTCTTTCCGCATGGGCGAACTGGTTGTGAAATATGCTGGTCAGGCTCTGGCTTTGAATGATAAATCTCGGGCAGCAGCTGTAATAAAATTTGCTGGCATCAGTGAAGGGGTCACATCTCTTTTCGCCTATGGCATTCTGGTTGGTCTTTCCGGCTGGGCAGCCCGCTTTATCATCAAAGATACCTCCGTCGTTCCACTGATATTGGTCTATGGATTGATGATCCTTGGGAACCTGATGGCTGAAACCGGCACTGCAGTTTTGCAGATAACCAATCATTATCGTAGTCAGGCAGTGCTTAATCTTCTGCAAAATCTCACCACGGCTATCTGGGTAGGCGTGGCATTCCTTACAAAGAGCAGCCTGGGTTCTATCCTCTTTGGTTATTTGTTGGGAAAGATGGTTTTTGGCATTGGCACAGTAATTCTTGCCCTCGTTCATGCTCCAAAAGTCCTGGGAAAAGATTGGCTGAAAGCTTCCTTGCAGCAGGTGCAGGATTGGCGTGACCTGATAAAATTTGCCATAACCACCAATTTAAGTGGTACGATCAATATGGTTATCCGGGATAGCGAAGTCCTGTGGGTTGGGTTCTTCCTGACTAAAGCAGATGCAGGGTATTACAAGTTTGCATTGGCGATCATGAACTTCATCCTGATGCCCATTTCACCCTTTATCAACACCACATTCCCCCAGATCAGCAGCTCAGTTATCCGGCATGAATGGAAGCGCCTGAAACTGCTTTTAAACCGCACTACTATCATCGCTGCCGTTTGGACAGTCGCCTGCGCAGTTGGTTTATTACTGGTTGGAAAACCCTTGTTGGGATGGCTGAAGGATGGCGTTTATCTTCCTTCTTACGCTGCCATCCTGATCCTGCTCCTTGGATTTGGCACAGCAAATGTTTTCTTCTGGAATAGACCTTTGCTGCTTTCCTTTGGACTGCCAGGATACCCGCTGGTGGTTTCGGCAATCACTGGCGCGCTTAAAACCAGCTTGATGTTTATATTGGTTAAGCCCTTTGGTATTCTTGCCCAGGCTGGTTTGATGGCTGGATATTTTGTGATCTCAGTGGTTTTGATCGTGGTGAAGGGTTTGCGAGAAATCCGAAAATCTGAAAAAATTCATCCGGATATGACAGGAATGGAAGCATGAAAATCGCAGTAATCACCACTGTTACCATCCCTGCAACCACCGCCAATAGTATCGAGGTGATGAAAGTTTGTCATGCCCTGGCACAAAATGGTCATGATATCAGCCTGACTGTACCGGGGAAAGAGATGCCTGAATGGAACTCTCTGGCTAATCAATATGGATTGCAGCAGCAATTTCAAGTAAAAACACGATCAGCCTGGAAAGTATTGAAACGGTATGATTTTGCCTGGTCAACAGTGAGAAATGCCCATCAAACTGGCGCAGAATTGCTCTATACCTGGAGTCCACAGGCCGCGCTGGTTGGATTATGGTACAGGATGCCCACCATACTGGAAGTGCATGACCTCCCCACAGGGAAATTTGGTCCTTTCCTTTTGAAAAATTTCTTCAGGATAGAAGGAAAGAAACGACTGTTATGCATCACCCAGGCTCTGGCAGGCAAATTGGAGAACTTACTGGGAGAAGATTATCACCCAGAAATGGTGCAGATCGCGCCAAATGGCACTGACCTGTCCCAGTACCAAGACTTGCCAGACGCAACTACCGCCAGACAGATGCTATCCTTACCAGAGAAAATAACCGTAGGATATACTGGTCATTTTTATCAGGGTCGGGGAACTGAATTATTGCTGTCGTTGGCAAAAGCATTTCCAGATGTTAGTTTCCTATGGGTAGGTGGCAATCCAGCGAATGTTCAGGAATGGCGTGAAAAGCTTGAACGAGAATCTGTGCAAAACATTATCCTGACTGGCTTTATTGCCAATACTTTACTCCCTTTATACCAGGCAGCAGCCGAAATCCTGGTCATGCCATATGAAACTTCCATTTCCGGCAGTGGTGGCGGAAATTCTGCTGAAATTTGCAGCCCAATGAAAATGTTCGATTACCTGGCAGCAGGCAGGGCGATCCTAACCAGCGATCTGCCAGTTTTCCATGAAGTTTTAAATGAAAAGAATGCTGTCTTTTGTCCTCCAGAAGATGCTGAAAGCTGGAGGAAACAATTATCCCTGCTTCTAGAGAATCCACCATTACGAGAAAGCTTGAGCATGCAAGCGCGCCATGATGCTGCCCAATACACCTGGCAGCACAGAGCAGAAAAAGCCCTGGAAGGATTCTAATCTTCTGACTTCGGGATTTCGATACCTGTGATTACCCATTTGCCGTCTTCTTTGGCAAGGGTGAACACCCGCGTACTGTCAGCGGTACCAGCCACTTTCACTGCCACAGTGATGATTGCTGCAGGAGGATCTTTGCTAACAGCAGCAGAAGTCACCGCATAACCCTCTAGAATATCGCGGAATTGCAGAAGCATCCCAGCGCCACCATCGGGTATCATTTTTTGGCTTGCCTGGCTCAGGTATTATGCCATTCCTTCCTGATCAGACTGGTAAGCAGTAAGGAACGCGATTACTACCCCTTCAGCATCTTCAGGATATTGACCTGACGGGCGGGTAGGAAGAGAAACTGGGGTGATCAAAATGATATCAGGGGTAGATTCCTGAACAATATAGGTTGGTTGGATTTCATGAATGGTTTCTTCTGTTGAAAATGGACTCACGCCACATGTAGGAAGGAAGATCACTGCCATCAAGATCAGCATCACGCGGAAACAAGAGCGGAAAAGTTGAATTTTCTGCATGCTCGATTTTTACCCTCGTGATGCCAGCCAACTCAATAGCTTTTCTCGGCTCCAGGTATTGATGATCAGTTCAGGATTGACCCAGGCGCGCCTGGCTACTGAAACCCCAAAATGCATGAGTTGCAATTGATCGATGGTGTGAGCATCCGCGTCAATTGCAAGCAGTATTCCCATTTCTGAAGCTCGGCGAGCATGAACCTCATCCAGGTCTAGACGCGAATAACTGGCATTGATCTCCAAAACGATCCCTGTTTTACGCGCCTCTTCCAGAATTACATCATAATCCAGATCAGCACCTTCACGGTTCGGGAGTAATCTTCCACTGGGATGACCTATGATATCCACATGCGGGTTACGAATGACATTCACCAACCGTTCCGTGATCCGTTCACGCGGTTGCCGCAAGCTGGTATGAAGGGATGCTACTACAATATCCATTTTAGATAACACTTCGTCCGGATAATCCAGGCTGCCATCTGCTTTGATCTCGACTTCTGCACCCTGTAATATTCGAATGGAATCACCCAATTCTTTTTGTACTAAATCGATATCTTTCCGTTGTTCAGCCAACCCTTCAACCGTCAACCCACCTGCAATACCCAGCCCGCTGGTATGGTCTGTAATGGCAATCGTATGGTACCCGAGTGAACGGGCAGTTAATGCCATTTCTTTTACCGAGTTGGCTGCATCAGACCAGGTGGTGTGCATGTGAAAATCTGAGCGGATATCTTTGATTTTGAGCAAGTTGGGTAAGCGGTTTTCTTGTGCTGCCTGAATTTCTCCCCGATCCTCTCTCAATTCGGGTATGATGTAAGGTAAACCCAATGCATGGTATACATCTTCTTCATGGGAAAATATCATTTCTTTTCCTGAAGCATCCACAATTGCCTGCTCACTGAGTGAAAGATTTTGTTTTTGTGCCAGCTCGCGCAGGTGAACGTTGTGTTCTTTTGAACCGGTTACAAATTGCAATAGAGTGCCTAAGCGTTCAGGAGGCTGGATCCAGAGTTGAACATTGATGCCATTATTCAATTCGATACTGGATTTATTGTCACCGGTTGCCAGCACCCGGTGACATTCAGGATGGTGGGTGAACCATTCCATCACAGGTGTTGGGTTTGCACATCCAGCTACCAGATCAAGGTCACCAATCGTGGATTTCCAGCGGCGAAGGCTACCGGCTGCTTCTGCCTGCACTACACCAGGTTGTTTTCGCAGGTCAACCAGGAAAGAATCAGCGATGATCCAGGCATTTCCTAGTAACATGCGGTGGCTGCGCCGCGATAAAGCTTCGATGCCAGCAATAATGCGGGCTTCCGATTTTTCACCCATCCCGGGTAGATTGCGAAGTTTTCCATTTCTGGCAGCAGTCTCCAATTCAGTCAGGGTTTTCACCCCAGCCTGCTTCCAGAAAAGGGCAACCTTTCTTGGTCCTACATCGGGCACTTGCAGCATTTCCAACAGACTGGGAGGCACCTCTTGTTCTAGCCTTTCCAGAAATTCTAGGCTACCGGTGCGCAGTAGCTCATCGATCTTCTCCGAAATAGCTTTCCCGACACCAGGAATTTCATCCAGACGATTTTCTTGCCAGTAGATATTCACATCGGATGGAAGACTACGCAGATTCTCTGCCACCCTGCGATAGGCTAGAGTCTTGTAAACTACCTCCCCTTTGATATCCAACAGGCTGGCAATTCTTTCGAATACATCAGCGAGTTCGGCATTATTCATATTTATCCTTGTTTTGGATCACGAGCAAAAATACTGATATGAGTTACTGCATTCTCTTCCAGGCTGCCCTGTTTGAATTCTGGTTGAATGTTAGCAGCAACTTTTTGAAAAGCAGGCACATCCGTACCTAATACTTTGATATCAACCTCATTATAAACGGGATTGAAAGCTGCCCGGTAATCCCAGATGCGTAATCGGTTGTGATGGCTGGTAGGATTCAACCAGCCATACCATTTCCGGTTGGAAAAGCATAGCATTTCAAAGGGATATTTAAAGAAATGATCACGCAAATCAACAAAATGCAGGCAGGCAGCTTTCTCTGTGCTCAATGCAGCCAGCGCACGGGTAATTCCAGGCACATCCACCAGATGTTCAAAAACTGAATTGCTCAACACGATATCGACTGGTTGTAAAACATGTTCAATTGCAACCTGACGAATATCTCCTTCCACCAATGTCAATTTCTCTGGGTTTACTTCTACCTTATCATTTTTCAGCTTCAGTAAATCTGAGTATTTTTCAAGTAAAGTCCGGTTAAAAGCGTAATCTGGTTTTACCTTATATTCACATAAAACCACGTGATTGGCACCAGCTCGGATTAAAGAGCAGCCGATTTCAAACCTGCCACCATATCCTAAAACCAGGATCCGCTTTCCAGAAAGCTCAATTCCATGCTCAAGCAGAACCTTCTGGTATCGTTCTACTGCCCCTGATGGATTACTGGTCTCCATCCCAGGGCGGATGATCCAACCACGTAAAAGAAGAAACCGCACCACTGATTCGGGCAAGAAATGGCGGATGAGTCGGGGAACAAGATAGGATATTGAACTCATGAACACCTCATGGTAAATAGCAGGTATCAGGCATTTCTTCAGGAGAACGTGGAACTAAAATCTGAACTCCCACCCAGGGCAACAATTCAGCCTCGCGATAATAGCATAATAAAGGAGCAGAGACCCATTTAACCCAAGAGTTGTTCTCCTGTGCAAAAGTCCGCTCACTATCAGAAAAATATATCTCATGAATGGGTTCCGTTACGATTAGAGCAAATCGTTGGTTTGCCAGATCATCAATAAAACCTTTGAAATATGTTGCATTATCTGCCATTGCCTGATCCATCAAATACTTCTTCTCATAATCAGAGACAAGAGGCACATCTTTGATATATCCAAAGGTTAGCAATTGGCGCTGATCGATAAAAAGGATCTCTTTTGAAGGATCAACTTTAGCGATCCGTTTTTGAATGACCTGCAGGGATTCATCCACCAGGTCTTTTTCTGGCAGCACCAATGGTTCACCATATTGAGCCAGGTATGTGGCAGGAGACACCAATGCCAGGCAGAAAATTGCTGTCACCATCCAGGGTTTTCCCTGAATAGTGAATCCTTCTTTCAATAAACTGCGAAACGCCCACCCTGTTGCCAACGCCAGGGTGATCCAGAACATATCCAGATTATGTAGATTGCTCCCTCCCCCGATCTTGGTGCTGATGACAATTCCTATCACAAGGAAAATCCCAGCAACAGCTATGATAGCAATAGATTGCAGCCAGTTGATTTTCCAGTATTTTTTAGTCTGAAGCATGATAAGCAAAATCATCAATATCAGCCCAGCCCATAAAATACCTAACAATATGCCAGGAGCGTACGTGGTATTGGGGAGCAGCCTATCCCAGAGGAGAGGCTGCCGAGTAAGGGTGCCTGTTGGATTAACCACAGCGCTTACGGCTATTTTTTGAGTAAAACCACTTTGCGCCCAGGTGATGAAATCAGAAAGATACTGCCCGCCAATATACCCTGTGATACCAAGCACCACAGGTCGTATTAGTTGTTTCCACTTTCCCTCTTTGAATCCCGGTTGTACAATATCCAGCAGTGCCAGCATCCCCGCCCAGAGCCCAGGCGCATATCGCCACGTCCACCGGCTGAAATCTGCGTAAAACGCTGCCAGCAATATTAAGGGAATACTGATGGCAAGCGAACGTGAGCGCATCGCGATCACTACCAAAATCGCACTGATCACTATTGGAGCATAAATGGGTCCTTGAGAGAGAAAGCTAAAACTCCATAACCCAAACAGCACAGAGATCAGCCAACCCCGTTTTCCTTTCTTTACACCTGCGACAGCCAAAAATCCTACCAAAAAAGTAGGGAGGATCCAAAGGATAGCATCCCATAACCTTACTCCAAAGATGCCGATATTGGGAATAAGGTAAGCCAAAGCCCAGATGAATTGTCTGCCCGCGGAAATAAAGGCAAAGATTGGTTTATCACTCAGGGTGATATACCGGTTACTGGCAAACATAATGGAGTAATCCCACAAGCGGTTGCCTTCAGACCAGGAAAGTGAAAATGGATAACCGGTCACCCGATTCAACCAACCACCCATGGCAAAAAAAGCACCCGAAGCGCAAATCCAGGCAGCAGCATAAACCAGCCAGGGTGAAGTGCGGTATGGAAGAAAAACCAGCAGCGTCGCAACGAATCCTGCGATGATGATCAGCCCCAACCGGAAAGTGTATCCAAATTCCATCAAACCAAATTTGTTGAACAAAAGAATATATGTAGGGAATATCGATATCAAAATTGCCAGAGCCCAACGTATCCATGCCGGCGTCTTCTGCAGAACTGCCATCAGATGCCTATACAGGTTCAGAGGGTCCTTTCCTCGCAGAAATGCTGCCAACCCATAAAACCAGACCAAAGCAGATAACGCACAAATAACAAGGAAAAGAATATACCTTTTTGATGCAAGGGTAAGGGTTTCAATCATTCCCAAAAAACCTGTTGCAAAACCGGACAGGAACAGAGCAAAAAACCCACCAACCAGCAGCCAGATAACCAGCCATTTTTTGTTGATATTTTTCATTTTGTGGATACCGCTTCTACAATTTTATGAAAGAAATCCAATCTCTGGGATTCTTTATTTTTTGAATCGATACTATCTCGTATCTGTGGATCATCAAGCCGCTTGCCCATCACCGAGCAAACAAACTGGTAAATTTCATCTGCATGAGCCTGTACATTATCCGGAGTATTTGGAATTCTCAGGATACAGGGATGGTTGAATAGTTCCAGGTCGGTATCACGATAGGGCAAAATGATAGGAATACCCATCGCGACACATTCGCGCGTTTTCAAGGGAGAACTTTCTTGCATCCCAATGGAATGCAGGGCTAGGCTGCTGATGGCTGCATCTGCGGTTGCTAAAACCTGTTGATAGGCTTCTCCCTTTAAATAACCATGGAGAACGATATTTACAGGGGGATTTTGTAAACCTTCTATGTGACCATAGCCAATTACATCGATCACAAGATCGGGATACAGTTTTGCCAGGGGTGCCAGTTTTTCCACCCCGTGCCAGGCATTCCCGGGTGAACCGATAAAAACCAGATGAGGTTGTTGATTTTTTGGCGCAGGAATAACAGGGTATTTCGACAGGTCAACCCCATCACCCATAACGATGGTTGGTTTATGATAATCTGCAAAAGCTGGTAAAGCAGCCAGCTCGTGTGAAATACTCACGATGCCAGAGCATCGTTCCAGGTTGATACGACGTGTAAGGCGATTGTATAAAGCATAGAATTTGCCAAGTGTTTCATGCTGCTGAACATCATTCGTCACTGCTTCGATAATGACAGGAGCGATATGAAATAACCGCTGCAATGGATAGGCAAATACGTTAAAGCGCAGGTATATGATATCCGGTCGGTAAGTCTTAATTTTCGCGATCAAACTGGCTAGCGCTTTATTCCGGCTGAACTCTGTAAGGATCTTTCCCACAAAGCCCGATTTACGCTCATATAGTTCGATCACACCAGGCAGAAAATCATTCGCATTCTCTATCGTATGAGAATGTAGGAAGAGCGTCACTTCATTTCCGGCTGCACGCCAGGCACCGATCTGTGCAGCGATCTTTTTACCAACTCCGCTGTGTATCGTTCTGGGCCAATGCAGTGAAACATAAGCGATCCGCATATCTTATAACTCGTGCCCTACTCCCAGGCGAAAAACGCGAAAACCTTTCGATTTTAAAGTTTCGACAGGCAAAGCATTTACTGCATCGATCAGCAGCCGGGCAGAAGTTTGGCTGGCAAATTTCTCAATATCCAGATTGCGAAATTCTTTATGCCCCACCAGAACCAATACCATATCAGCATCCGAAATTGCCTTTTCCATTGTGTCCACAACACCAAATCCGAACATTTCTGCATCAGGTTTGTTTGGCTCAAAAGCTTTTACAACAGCACCCGCTTTAGCTAACCGGTGAGCAACCTCCACAGCAGGAGATTCCCGCAAGTCATCAACATCTGGTTTGAATGCCAATCCTAATACTGCGATATGGCTTCCTTCAAGAGAGGTTCCCAGAGCTTTTTCAACCAGATGGATGACATATTCTGGTTGTTCATCATTAACAATACGGGTGGTATGAATGAGTTTGGTGATATCCGGAGCAGCTTCTACTAAAAACCAGGGATCCACGCTGATGCAGTGCCCTCCTACCCCTGGACCCGGATTGAGGATCTTAACGCGCGGGTGCAGGTTGGCAATTTTGATTGCTTCCCAGACATCAATACCAAATCGTTCAGCAAGTCGTGAAAACTCGTTCGCGATGGCGATATTCACATCACGATACGTATTTTCCATTAATTTCACCATTTCAGCAGTAGTGCTGTCGGTAAGGATGATCTCACCCTTCACAAAAATGCGATACAGATCACGCCCGGCTTCTGCAGATGCCCGATCTACACCACCAATTACTCGAGCATTTTCGATCAATTCTCGTAAGATTTGTCCCGGCAATACGCGTTCGGGAGAATATGTCAAATGGAAATCTTTGCCGGCTTTCAAGCCTGATCTTTCCAGGATGGGTGCAACAATGTCACGGGTCGTCAGTGGTGGAGAGGTGGATTCCAACACCACCAGATTGCCTTCGCGTAAGTGTGGCTGTACTGCCTCACTCGCTGAACGAACAAATCGCATATCTGCTTTTTTATCATCATAAAATGGGGTTGGTACCGCAATAATGAAAGCATCTGCTGGTTCTGGTTTGCTACAAATGACAAGGTTGCCACTTTTCAAGCTTTTTTCTGCCAGTTCGCGCAACCCGGGCTCGACAATATGCACATGCCCGTTCTGTAAACTCTTCACCACTTTTGGATTGGCATCCACACCAATTACTTTCACACCGTGAGCTGCAAAAGTACAGGCGGTTGGTAATCCTATGTACCCTAACCCCATCACACAGATCGTTTTAAATTCCATTCATACTCCCGGAAGTCTTAATAATCTTTCTGGTAAAATTCGGTGTAATTTTAGCCCATAATCTATGGAATGTCGAATGCTCCCGCTAGACAAGGAGCATCCCAATTGAACATAAGAATAAAATGAAAATGGTGGTAGAATCATCGAGCGCCGGGGACGCCGACCCCGGCGCTCTCACTAAGGAGGAGAAGAAGAGAAGTCGCCCTTGTTAGTAATATAATACTTTTGTTCTAGTACTACTTGACGTTTACCCTACGATTGCCCTACGCATACCCCACAATTTAATATTGATTGGAATTATTATGGAAAACAACTTCAGTGTCCACACCGAAAACCTTGGTCGTATTTATAAGATTCGCGATGCCAAAAAAGGCGATGCAAAACAGTTAACCGCTTTAAATGATGTCAATATATCTATTAGAGCTGGTGAGTTATTTGGGCTCCTTGGGCCGAATGGGGCAGGTAAAACAACCCTAATTAAAATTCTGACCACTTTACTATCCCCCACCAGTGGTTCTGCGAGAGTTGCAGGTTTCGACGTACACCAGGAACCCAATCAGGTTCGAACCCGTATCAATATGGTCTCAGGTGGTGAATCTTCAGGTTATGGGTTATTAACCGTTCGCGAAAACTTATGGATGTTCGCTCAATTCTATGGCATCCCTACAAAAGAAGCGAATGCCCGCATTGCCAAACTGCTTGAAATTGTAGGGCTTTCTGACCGCGCCAATATGCGCTCTGCAGACCTTTCCACCGGATTACGGCAAAAAATGAACATTGTGCGCGGTTTTCTAACAGATCCTGAGATCCTATTCCTGGATGAACCCACCCTGGGTCTGGATGTGAGCGCTTCACGTGATGTGCACGCTTTTGTCCGCACCTGGATGACCGACAACCCTGCCCGCACATTACTTCTTACCACCCATTACATGGCTGAAGCGGATGAACTTTGCGACCGGGTAGCCATTATCAATAAAGGGAAAGTGCTGGCATGCGATACGCCGGAACACCTCAAGAAAGACCTGCAGCATGAGGCGATCTTCTCCATCGATGTTGAATGTAACCATTCCATCGAATTGGAAAAATTCAAGACGATTTCAGGATTGAATAATATTCGCATCCAAGCCGAAAACGGCACAAAGAACATTGAGGTTTTCATGAAGGCGGATGAAGCCATTGCGGGTGTGATCACCCAACTGACTGAACAGGAAGCCCGTATCATAAGCCTGCAAAAACGCCAACCTACGCTGGAAGACGTGTTTGTTGAGCTGGTTGGGAAACGTATGGAGGAGGTGGAAGATGCCGATGCTCCCGCCAGTGAGTAAAAAAGCTACCGGATGGAAATTATTTTGGATGACCGTTTATGGACGCGCTTATCCGCGCCTGGTTGGACAGCAGCGGGAGAAATCATGGATGTTTTTTGACATCTTCTTTCCCATGCTCTCGGTTTGTGCCTATGTCTTCGTGTACCGCGCTATCAAAGCTCCTGAAGACTATATTGGGTTTGTTGTAGTAGGTGGTGCTATGACCGCCTTCTGGATGAATATCCTATGGAGCATGTCCAGCCAGTTATACTGGGAAAAACAAGCGGGCAATCTGGCTCTCTATATTGTTTCGCCCGCACCTATGCCCGCGATTTTATTGGGGATGTCATTGGGTGGGTTAGTTGCCACAACAATTCGCGCTTTTGTTGTCGTACTCCTTGGCAGTCTTCTCTTTCAGGTTAATTATGCGGTAACCAGTTTCTGGATGCTGTTGGCGATATTTTTTGTCAGCATGGTCGCATTATACGGCATGGGAATGATGACTGCTTCGCTATTCTTGTTGTTCAATCGAGAAGCCTGGCACATTGCCAACCTCGCCCAGGAACCAATCTATCTTGTCTCTGGGTTTTACTTCCCAATCAAGAGCTTAAATTTCTGGGTGGCTATGGGTGCATCGATCATACCACTCACGTTAGGGTTGGATGCAATGCGCCAATTGGTTTTTGCCTCAGGTGCCAGCCTGGGTTTTTTGAGTGTCAATCTGGAATTGGCGATTCTGCTTGTGCTGTGTTTTGTTTTTGTGATCGCAGCTCGCTATCTGCTGGCATATATCGAAAAATTGGCTGTGCGTGAAGGTCGCCTTACCGAAGGTCGACGATAGGGAACAGGGGATACTTCTATGAATAAAGCCTTACGTTCATTTAAAACTGCCACCTGGTTGGGTTGGAAGATCGAATCTAACTGGACGGATCCGTTCCTTTTTACTATTTATTCGATCGTCAAACCGCTTGCATCTGCGGGTATTCTGGTCATCATGTACAGCATCATCGCACAAAGTGATTTCACTTCACCGATATTTGCCTATCTATACCTTGGAAACGCTTTTTACCAGTATGTGGGTGCTGTAATGTCGGGTTTAGCCTGGGCGATCATCGATGATCGGGAGCATTACCGTACCCTGAAATACATTTATGTTGCACCAGTGTTGGTGCCTTATTACTTGCTTGGGCGCGGTGTGGCACGCTTCATTACTACTACATTTGCTGTGGTAGTCACTATTGCTTTTGGTGTAATCTTTTTAAAAATGCCCTTGAATTTCGCTGAAGTTCATTGGGGACTTTTCATAGCCACACTCTTCGTTGGTATCGCTATGCTCGCGACATTAGGGATGCTGCTTGCAGGTATTGCTATGAATACTGCCCGCCACTCTGACATGATCGGTGAGGCGGTCGCAGGTGGGTTGTTCCTGTTCAGTGGAGCCATCTTCCCACTCAGCGTTTTGCCCGTTGCTATTCGTTGGATAGGCTATGTTCTACCCATTTCCTACTGGTTAGAATTGATGCGCCGTGCCATGGTTGGCAATGTGGCTGCAGCTTTTCCCACTTTTTCCACCTTGTCAGATTCACAGATTATGATCATTCTCATCATTATGACCATTGTCTTTGCAGTCGTATCTTCATTGATCTTTAAACGGCTGGACCATCGCGCACGAGAACGCGGGTTGATCGATCAGACCACCAATTATTGAGTCAGATTTCAAGGAGAATGGTTACCGGACCGTCATTACCAATTTCAACTTGCATATGTGCACCAAAAACCCCCGTCTGACAGGGCACACCCTGCTCTTGCAGGAATGCCACAAACCGGTCACATAACGGGCTGGCAATATCAGGACCTGCTGCACCAACAAATGAAGGGCGGTGCCCTCTGCGGGTATCGGCATACAGAGTGAATTGCGAAACAACGATCGCCTGTCCCTGCACATCGCATACCGATAAGTTCATCTTCCCTGCTTCATCGCTGAAGATGCGGAGATGGGCGATCTTATACGCCATCTGGCGTGCAGTATCCTCTGTATCATCCGGTCCTACCCCAAGCAGGATATTCAATCCCTGACCAATGTGAGCAACTTCTTTATCATCAATACTGACGCTGCTGTGAGTCACCCGCTGTACGATTGCCCGCATCTTTGCTCCTGTAAAAGGTTATATCTTCTGAATGGTAACAACTACCATTGGGCGACGCCGGACTTCGTTATAAAGCATATCGCGAACAGACCGCTCGATATCTTTCTGTAAATTGCCGTTTTGTTTACTGACCAATTCACCGATCCGGTTACGTAGCCGATTGATCAAAGCAGCATTTTCCTTGCCAACGATGAAACCCTTGCTGGTAATCTCTGGATTCCCTAATAAACGACCTGTTTCATTATCCAGCACAACATGAATGATCATAATTCCATCTTCCGCCAGCATCTCTCTTTCGCGGATCAAGTTGGGGGTCATATCACTTACCACGCTGCCATCTACATACACATAAGTTCCAGGCACACGTTCGCCGATATGCATTTTACCATCAGTAAATTCTATGACCTGCCCGTTCTCAACGACTGCTATATTTTCTTCTGGAATACCAACCTGTAATCCCAGCATGGCATGTTGCCGCATATGGCGCAGTTCGCCATGTGCAGGAATAAAATATCGTGGTTTTACCAGGTTGAGCATCATTTTTTGTTCTTCCTGGCTGGCGTGACCTGAAACGTGTACCGGAGCTATCGCTTCATAGATAACGTCGGCTCCGCGTTGAATGAGGCGGTTGATCGTCCCAAATACTTTCTCTTCATTGCCGGGAATGGCATGGGAAGAATGGATGACTGTATCACCTACTTTGATATCAAATAGATGATAGGTGTCCGTTGCCAGTCTACCCAAAATTGAAGATGGCTCACCCTGTGAACCGGTACACATGATAACCACCTTATCATCAGGCATGTTCAAAGCCTGGTCGATGCTGATCTCCACCTCGTCGGGGATTTCCAGGTATCCCAGCTTGCGGGCAATCTTCATGTTGTCCACCATGCTCGGACCAACAAATGCCAGCTTGCGGTTATGTCTGATAGCGGCATTGGCTACCTGCTGCATACGAGAGATAAGTGAAGCAAAGCTGGCAACGATAATTCTGCCTGGAGCTTTGCGGAATGCCATTTCAAAAGCTCCGTCGATCACTCTTTCTGAAGGTGTCCAACCTGCTCGTTCAGAATTGGTGGAATCTGACATCAATAACAGAACACCGCGTCGTGAAAATTCTGCCAGTTTTGCATAATCCGTTGGCCAGTTATCCACCGGGGTGTGATCAAATTTAAAATCACCGGTATGTACCACCAACCCGGCTGGGGTTTGAATACCCAGTCCTACCCCATCCGGAATGGAATGGCAGACATGGAAGAACTCGACCTGAAAAGCACCAATTTGCACCGTTTCCCCAGCCTGAACAGTATTGAGCACCGCTTTTGAGCTAACGCCTGTGCGAGCTAATTTAACCTCGAGTAACCCAATCGTTAATGGGGTGGCATAGATAGGCGCTTGAATTTCTTGTAACACATGGTGAATGGCACCAATATGGTCTTCATGTCCATGAGTGATGACAATACCTTTCACCCGGTCACGTTTATCCAGTAAGTAATTAAAATCAGGAATGATGTAATCCACCCCCAGCATGTCATTCTCGGGGAACATCAAGCCAGCATCTACGATAAGAATTTCATCCCTGTATTCATATACCATCATATTCTTCCCTACCTCGCCTAGACCACCGAGGGGGATTATCCGCAATGTATCATTTTTCATTCCAAATCCTCAAACAGGAAAAACTTCCTGAAATTATCATATTTGTCTTTCATCCCACTTGTATATTCATTTTACCCGACCTATGGATGTTTTGAAAAGGTTATCTTCCTGGTATGCATTGTATTGCAGGATTCTTTCGAAGGAATGGAAATTAGCCACTCCCTACCCTTCCCTAAGTTTCTACGAAATTTATGAAGGGAAAAACCTCGCCTCTGGCAAATTTGAGTTTTCATTCTAAAATGCCCAAAAAGTATGTGAAAAAATAATTACTCCTCCCTAAAAATCGCAAGATTCTGGAGGAGGTTGGGTGGGGACATGAATCACTCCCAGCATATCGCAAGCATATGATGTTACCCTTTATCCATTATTACTGCCTATAAATTCAACCCTGCGATTCGATGTTTTGCCAACTCCACATAAACCGGATCTATCTCATACCCTACATATTTCCTGCCATCCTGTAACGCGGCGATCGCGGTTGTCCCACTACCCATGAATGGATCAAGAATAATATCCCCCGTAAATGTATATAGCTGGATCAACCGGTGAGGCAGCTCAACCGGAAATGGTGCAGGATGCCCCACTTTTTTTGCGGATTCCGTGTTCATATGCCACACCGATTTTGTCCACTCCATGAACTGCTCTTTGGTGATGGTATTTTCTTTCCCATCAGTTTTCTTTCGTGAAAACTCGCCCTTAGAAAATACCAAAATATATTCATGGGTGTCACGCAATACCGGATTGGCAGCTGATTTCCAGCTTCCCCATGCCATGGAAACACCCGCTTTTGCGCCTTTATGCCATATGATCTCTCCCCTCATTAAAAAACCAAGTTCCATCATCATTTTTGAGATGTAATCAGAAAGAGGGATATAGGGTTTTCGCCCAAGGTTAGCAACGTTGACACACGCCCTGCCGCCATTTACCAGCACGCGATAAGTTTCTGAAAATACTTTTTTTAGCAGATCGAGATATTCTTGCAATGAAAGATCAGAATCATATTCTTTCGTAACGTTATACGGTGGTGAGGTCACCATCAAGTGTACGCAATGATCAGGAAGTTGAACCATATCTTCAGCTTTTCCCAGAATGATCGAATTCACATATTCCTGGGGAATTGTCTGTTCTTCCTGCCCAGGATCACCTATCTGTTTTTTTCCTTCCATCTCTTGATAAAGGCGGGCGCTATAATACTGTGTTGAATCGTGGTTGATGCGAGATGAAATCCCAAATTTGCTGGTTGAGGAACCGCGTTTCCTCCTCCCGGAGTTGTTCGATCCGTTCTTTTTCATTCAATAATTGTATACTTATCTGAGCTTTTCGTTGACACAAAGGGGGTTGGCATCTACTGACTTCTTAACCATCCCGGAAGAAGTCAAATTTCAGATGCCAAACCCCTACTTGTTCGTTCTTAATATCGCAGCATCGCTCCGATATCGCCAGCTTTTTCCAGAATCTCGTTTTCCCGTGTAACCACTACACTACCGCCTTGCCTCCACACAATACCTACTGCAGTATCGACAATATCCTCAACTTTATCCATTTTTGTGCCACATGTCTTACAGGTATTTCGCTGCAGTGAAGTGATCCATCCGCATGATGGGCAGATATGACCTTCAGCGTGTAGCTTCTCATTCATGATCAGCGTCTGTACTTTACCCTGATGCACATCCTGCAATACCTTTTCCAACCCAACGCTGGCATTCGCGCCCTTGGCAGCCTGGGTGATCAGTTCATTAACTTTTTTCCGTTCATGAATAATCTGTTTTTCACGGCCAATCTGCATAGCTTTTGCCAAAACTTCAGATTGGCTGGCAGTCATTCCCATAGCAAAAGTGCCAACCACAAGTGCCTGCCAAAATTTCGGTAACGCATTTTGAAACTGGTTCACCGTCTCATCTGTACCACCAATTATGACACGGCGCACATTATTCTGTTCAAAGAAGTGGGCTGCAAATTCAGCAATATCCTTGATATTCCTATCTACCAACTCTTCTGCATGACGGGTTCGCCCTGCTATTCCCCCCATTCTTCCAGGGAAAGTAGAAGCCCCGCCCCGCTTGACATGCTTTACAACTTCTCCCATTACGCCTTCCTGCTCACGAAGCTCTCCCAGGTGAAAATAGAACAAGCGGGCACCTTGTTTATCTACCAGTACAACTCCATAACCTCCATAATCATCCAGTAGATCTACAAGGGGTTTTACAACAGGACGGTTGCCAACTGCTATCAGGTCATTTACAGGTATGGCAAGGGAAAAAGTTTTAAACATCTTTTGTGGAGCACATGAAAAAACTGCAACCCCACGTCCCACCCAATTGAATTCATCATTAAAATAATGCGCAATCGCCTGCGCATCTGCTGGCAGGTCGATCCTTTTCAGCATGTTACGCAGGCGAAGTTTATAATAATCCGCATTTCCGGCTGTGGGGTCCGTGTTCAAGTAAACACTTAATACCGGTTCCACTGATGACACAGCTAATAGATCACTTAAATCTTTATCAGCAAACACAGATACCTCCTTCTAAAGAAACACGGTTACCGCTTTTACTGGTATTCGATTTTTTACTGCTGATACTACTTCCCAGCAGGCATCTGACCTGATCAGGGTCGCTTTTCGAGTGTGACTGTCACCTCCATTTGTTTATTATCACGAACGATTGTTAATTTAATTGTATCACCTACAGATTTATTATTCATCATGTAACTGATCAATTGAGAGAAATTGTATATAGGGATGTCATCTGCTGCAATAATCAAATCACCACCGGCTAATAATCCAGAAATGGATGTTTCTGTCGTTCCACCGCGAATGCCCGCCTTGGCTGCAGGTCCGCCTGCAACTGCTTGTAAAACATAGGCTCCGTTTGGATATGTAATTCCCAACGCTTCCATCTGGGTAAGGTTTAACTCATCCACAGGAGTTATTCCCAGATAGGGGTAATCGTAATAACCTTTGGTAATCAGGTTTGGTACCACCCGTTTGATCAGGTTGATGGATGTAGCATACCCAATGCCAGTACTGATCGCACTTCCCGATATGGTAACACCTGTTGTTTCAATCGCCCGGTTAACACCAATCACTTCACCGTTAAGGTTAAGAAGCGGTCCTCCTGAGTTACCTGGATTGATTAAAGCATCTGTTTGAATGATGTCACCAGCAGAATACTTACCACCTGCACTGCCCGGCACATCGCGTATCGAAGACAACACTCTGCCTTTTGCCGATACTATACCCATTGTCATTGTCCCGTTCAATCCAAACGGATTCCCAATAGCGATCACGGTCTGTCCCACCTGTAAAGCATCAGAATCGCCCAGTGTCAGAGGAAATAGATTGGACGGATCGGTATCTACCTTGATGATCGCCAGATCAGTGTCACCATCTGTAGCGATCACTTCTCCGTAAACTTTGATCCCCGATGGGAAATCTACTTCTACCGATTCTGCATCTTCTACAACATGGTAATTCGTTATGATATGTCCTTCTGTGTCATAAACAAAACCAGATCCCAATGCCCCGCCATCAGCAGTTCTGGTTTGAATGCAAACCACACCAGGATTCACCCTGGCGTATAACCCCGTAAGGGCAGCATCCAGATCATTCAGATCACCAGTAACCACGGGTGTCAGGTTGCGTGTTGGGGTGGGGATCATAGGTACTGTTGTTGCTGTAGGCTCAGAAGCCTTGGTCGAAAGTAGCCCTTCAGTGCTACTTATGGTACACGCCATTGCAACAAACAGAAGTATTGCACAAATTACTATGATCTTAACTTTTCGCATTCTTACCTCCAACGGGGAAAAATTAATTCATTCCCCGCAATTGTTCGAATAATTTTCGTTGTGAATCGGTCAATTTCCGTGGAAGATTGACTTTGATCCGGGCATACATATCACCATATTGCCCTTTTGATCTTAATTCTGGCATTCCGAGTTTTGCTAACCGAATGGTTTGACCAGGTTGGGTGCCTGCTGGAATGGTTAACACTACTTTACCGGTCATTGTAGGTACTGTTACTTCACCACCTAACACAGCCTGATAGAGATCGATCTCCACATCAGTATAAAGATCATTCCCTTTTCGTTCAAACTGTGCGTCTGGTTCTACCTGAATTATCAGATAGATATCAGCTGCCCTGCCATCAGGTCCTTTCGGACCAATCCCGGCTATTCTTACTTTGGAACCAGTCTTTACACCTGCAGGAATGGATACTTCCAATTTGCGGCCATCGATTTGCATCATGCGTTGAGCACCATGATATGCTTCAAACAAACTGATACTGATCGGCTGTTCATATACATGAGGTTGGGCGGCTGCACGACGAGTCGAAGTTCTACCAGTTGTGTAGGGGGCACCTCCCATACCCATTCCTCCAAAAATTGACTGGAAGAAATCTGAGAAGCCAGTTCCAAACAAGTCTTCCAGATTTCCAACTTCCACCCGTGTTCTGCCTCCTGCTGGACCTCCCGCAGACCGGGTGACCCATTCATCCCAATTAAAGTTCCCCGGCTGTCCACCACGCTGTTGCCAGCTTTGGTAAGAATCACCTAATTGGTCATAACGGGCACGCTTCGTTTTATCGCTTAATACCTCGTATGCCTCATTGATATCTTTAAATTTTTCTTCAGCCTGTTTATTACCAGGATTGCGGTCAGGGTGGTATTTCATCGCCAATTTCCGATAGGCGCGTTTAATTTCATCATCATTGGCGGTTCTTTCCACCCCTAATAGTTTATAGTAATCTCGATATTCCATGAATTCATTTTAGCTTTGCCATGTCCAAAGTCAAGGGGAAGAGGCAATAATTAACACAATTCTTACTATATTCAAAGCACTTCCACAGCAATGAAGTAAAAACACAGTGCCTCCACTGGTAGCCATAATACCAGTGGAGGCACTCGCCAAAGGAGGAGACACGATGTCAGATGAGCGGTCCGATTGATTCGTCTCCAATTGAATAATACTCGAATTCCACCAGAAGCGATAAGAATTTCGTCACCCTTTGGGTGGTGACTTTACGCCAAATCTGTCTGACAATGTGGTATGGATTCGCTTTGTAAATGCTTTTCCGGTTATTTGTAACCGATCCCTGGCGGAAAACAATTCATTTAACTTCGATCAGGACTTATGCCCGTGTTACAAAGCTTTTAAAAACGACGAAACAAGATTTATTAATTCGCCAGGATATTGATACGCATAAACTTGCTGCAGAGGACTGGGATTGCCAAGGATCATCTTGGAAACTTTTCTATCTTTGCGATAGCAACATAAAACAGGCTTGTTATAAAGGTTAGCCAACGCAATTTCATACCCCACTCCATGAGACGGAGTGCTCACCTCGGCTATCAATGCATCGCACTCCTGTACCCATTGCACATCTCTTGCATAAATCTCTTCTGCAGAAACTACTTTTTCCAGGTCAAGAACTTCTGGGCTGGATAAATGAGCAGTAGGGACGATATGTCCTGCTTCAATCAGATAATTGACAATTGTAGAATAAGCTTCTTGGTCTTGACGACCGCCAGTAATGGAACAAGAGAAGTAAATGTTCATTTACAAAATTATACCAATGAAGTATGGTTGCAGCGAATTGTGATAAAAATATAAGAAAGCTATCGATATTTTTAGGTGATAAAAATCTCTTGACTTTGAGAAAGATTTGTCAGACAATTATTGGGTGTATAATCACAGAAAGTTCCTATGGCAAAACGCCGTTCGATCAATGATCTTTCAGTAGCAGAATTACGCCGCCTTCTGGTTGAAAAACAGCGCAAAGAACGGGAAGAGCGTTTGAATCACTTTCGCCAGACAGGTAGAGTAGTTAAGTTTACCTCGGCTTCAGCTCCAGTCGAAAATTCAGCTACTGAAGAAGAAATTTTCCTTGATGATACTACTTCTGAAAAACCCAAGAAAGCACGCGGAAAATTTGATCGCTTTCTTCTCGGGGTTGAAATTTTAACTGTAGTTGGGCTGGCTTTTATCCTGCTCAATGGTGCAAATGTATTGCGTAATTTGAACCGTGAAGTCGCTTCCTCTATAACGCAACCTACTCTGGCTCCAACCGCCTTGATCTCAGCTGTAATCTTGCCTTCAGGCCACACCCCTCCAAATTCGCCTGAAGGGGTACAACCAAATGATGCAGAAATTCCGGAACATCTCCGTCCTTTAGTGCAAAGCCTTGCAAACTTACCAATTCCCACCGCAGGACCTGAACAGGCGGTTAGAATCCAGATTCCATCCATTGATGTAGATGCCTCAGTGGTACAAGGTGATAGCTGGGAACAGTTGAAAAAAGGCGTTGGGCAACATGCTGGTTCAGCCAACCCGGGTGAAGCTGGAAATGTGATCCTATCAGCTCACAATGATGTGTTCGGTGAAATCTTTCGTAATTTAGACCGGCTGCAACCAGGTGACGAGATCATTCTGTTCACTAACCTGCAGTCATATACGTATATAGTCGATCAAACCCTCATTGTTGAGCCAACCCAGGTCGAAGTTCTATCACCAACTCATGATGGTGTGGTAACATTAATATCCTGCTATCCATACCTGGTAGATAACAAACGGATCGTTGTGATAGCAAAATTACAGGAATAACCTCTGAATTCAGGAGATACTATGGCAAAGAAATATAAACGAAATGTTTCAAAATCAACACCTGCTGTAACAAAAGCGGTTGAAGTAAAAGCCGAATCAGCAAACGGTGTGGTCAAACCTCGCGCAGCAACCGTAAGCAGCAACCGGTTTGGAGTAACCTTCAACCCTGATTATGAGCCAGTAAAGAAAGACCTGACACGGATCGGTATCATGGCAGGTTCTTTCTTCGTAATCCTGATCGCCTTGACCTTCTTCTTAAGATAAGCAAATCATAAAGTATAGGAAAAGACAGGAAACTGTCTTTTCTCTTTTTGTAACCTTAACATTAACTACTCGCAGTTAACAAATAACCTTTTCGTAATCATTACGTATTCAACTCAACCAAAACAGGAGGTAAAAATGTCACCAATGTTCGTCCCCGGTCCCGTTGATGTTGCACCAGAGGTTCTGGCTGCGCAGACGAAACCGATGATCCCCCATCGTAGCAAAGATTTTGAAGCAATCTTTCAACGCACGGGAGAGAAACTGCAAAAAATCTTTTTTACGCAGTATCGCGTATTCCAGGGTTCCCATTCTGGTTCAGGCATGCAAGAAGCCGGTATCAGAAATTTTGTGAACGAGGATGTTCTTTGTTGTGTCAATGGTGCTTTTTCTGACCGATGGTTTAATGTCGCCGCCAGTAACGGCAAAAAAGCAGATACCTTATCTGTTGATTGGGGTCAGGCGATCACCCCTGATATGCTGGCAGATGCCCTGAAGAAAAAGCATTATGAAGCGGTTACCATTGTTCATAATGAAACTTCAACTGGCGTTGAAAACCCGGTGAAAGACCTGTGCAAAGTCGTCCAGGAGATTAGCCCGGACACATTGGTTTTGGTAGACGCAGTCTCATCATTGGCAGGTGTGAAGATTGAAATGGATGCCTGGGGAATCGATTTCCTGCTCACTTCATCACAAAAATGCTTCGCCTTACCACCAGGACTTTCTTTTGCTGGCACTTCTGATCGGGCAATGAAAAAGGCAGAAACAGTTGCTAATCGTGGCTGGTATTTTGATCTGTTGCTTATGGAGAAACATCGCAACAAAGATTCAACCCCCATGACTCCTGCAATGTCATTGATCTATGCCTTGGACCTCCAATTGGATCGCATCCTGGCAGAAGGATTAGATGCCCGCTTCGAACGACATGCTGCCATGTCAAAGCGTGTACAGGATTGGTGTATCAGTCATGGTATGGATCCCCTTGCACCAGCACCCTATAGATCAAAGACGGTTGTGACTGTGAATAATACCAAGGGTTGGGTAATAGGTGATTTGAATAAGTTCCTACAACAGCGTGGTATGCGCATCGCCAATGGGTATGGCAAGTTGAAAGAAGTTACCATGCGTATTGCCACCATGGGTGAAACCCAGATGAGCGATATCGAAGCCTTGATCAAAGGTATGGAAGATTTCATGGCGCAGTAATATTGCAGCTAAAATTTAGAAAAACATCCCCTGAAGAAAAATTTAGGGGATGTTTATTTTTAAGGAATCTGAATAGATTAGTTCACTACCAGAATGGGTGAATGTATCCATCTTGCACATGCTCAAGTATTGAAAGCTTCTTATAAAAACCTATAATGAAGATACGTATTGCGAACAAACTATGCATAAAGGAGTGGAAAATGGCAAAGAGCAAGTTTCGTTTTCAAAAAGCTTTTAAAGCTCCGATCGCTGAAGTATATCGTGCCTTTACATCGCCCGTTGCATTGTCAGAATGGTTTTGCACAAAAGCTTTTGCAGAGCTGAAAGTTGATGGTCACTTGGTAATATTCATGGAACAGGGGCAGGTCTACACTGGTAAATTTCAAAAAATTGAGCCAAATCGTAAATTAGTATTTACATGGCATGGGGATGAACCTGCAGGAACTCTGGTAAGCATCACGCTGGTTCCAAAGGATGATCTGGTACAACTAACATTGGATCATTCCGGTTTCGGTGAAGAACCTGAATGGCAAGATGCGTATAACAAGATCAAGGCATTTTGGGAAAGGGGATTTTTCAACCTTGAGTTGACTCTTACCACCGGAGAGGACGCCAGGGTCACGCGCAGACCAATGATGGGTATCTACCCCTCAGATGTTACTCCTGAGCTGGCAAAGAAGAAAGACTATCCAGTGGATCAGGGTGTCCGTATTGATTCGGTAATTCCTGGTATGGGGGCAGAAAAAGCAGGTCTCATGGAAGGGGATATTATTGTTCAAATAGGCAAATCACCTGTACCTAATAATGTCATCCTTCGACAGATTATTGACACATATCATGCAGGAGATACTGCAAAATTTACGGTATACAGAGGGAATACTACTTTATCTACCGATGTGACATATGGCTTCTTTAAAGTCAGTGATATTCCCTTCGATCCTCATGCACTTGCCAGGCAATTTCGTTCTAACATTCAGGAAGCCTATAACAATCTGAAAGAACTTTTTCATGGTACATCTGCTGAACAATGCAATGCCAGGCAAGAACCCGACTCATGGAGTGCTAACGAAGTCATAGCCCATCTCATTCATGGGCTGCGTGGTTTAGAGCAGTATATTCATGACCTGCTCTCCGATCAGACCAACTTCCCCACAGGATATGCGGATAATGCGTATGCAATGGTACTCGCAACAACGAAGGTGTACCCAACAAACCAGGAATTACTCGATGTGCTTCACTCTAGCATTGAAGAGATTGCAATTTTGGTTGAAAATATTCCTGAAAATTTCTTAGTACATAAGGGCACATGGTGGAATATCGGTAATTCACTCATGAGCGTATCCAGACATATTGAAGGTCATTTTGACCAGATCAAGAAATCATTAACTGCAGGGAGATGACAAGGGTTTTTACGAGAGCCAGGTACCAATTTCTGCCCAGCAGTATTCCAAATGCGCACTTAACTCTTTTCCAAGCGGGCGTTTTATCTTGCGCATAATATAATCCATTAACTCAACGCCCCCAATATCATACAGGCGTTGTCCAATTTGCCTTGCCTGAATATTCCGGCATTGTGTATTAAACCCCCCACCTGAGTGTTCAGAAAGGAAGCCTTCTTTTTGACCGATACGCACCAGATCATCAAACATCTTGTTTACTTCAGTACGTCTATCAGACGGGCAAGGCATTCCCCCACCGAAGAGATTTTGTAAGAAACTCATTTCAGTCTCCCTGGTGCAGCATGAATAAGTATCTTCTCATAAGATTCTACCACAGCGTCAAGATCGAAATCTTTGGCATGGCTTCGGCTTGCAAGTCGCGCCTGGTATAGGGCTTGCCTGTCGTTTAACAAGGTGCGTAATGCCTGGCTGTATTCAGAATCATGCCCTTTCAAAATGAGCTTTCCGTTAACATCTTGTTTAACCAGAGCGGGATTTCCGCCAGCATCACTGAGCACCATCGCCAATCCCATTGCAAGTGCCTGAACTCCAACCACGGGCAGCCCTTCAGAAAGTGAAGGCATGAAGAGAATGTCGGATTTTCGGAACCAATCAATAACCTGCTCAGGCGTCAACCAGCCAGGAAGTTTGAATCTATCTTCTAAATGAAATCTTGCTATCTCTTTTTCAATATCTACGCGCAACGCACCATCGCCAATCAATACCGCCTGCCACGGAAGGTCTCTCACCTCAGCAAGACTGCGAATAATTTGCAGCGGGTCCTTTTGAGGTACAAATCTGCCAGCGAAAGCAACCACGGGTGGATCATGAACAACGACCTCTCCCGGATTCAATAGTTTCAGGTCGACCCCATTGGGGATCACATCGATAGCAACCGGGTACTTTGCAATAGCAAGCTGACGAGTGAATTCACTGACAGCCACAATATGGCTGGCTTTTTTCCAGATAGGCGGTGTTAAGGGAAATACCCACTTAAACCACTTTCCCGTTTTTTCAGGCACCCCGCCTGGAACATCGCCCAGATGGGCGGTTAGCACATACGGCACACCAGTAAACAATGATAGGGCATAAGCCACCGCCCCAGCAGGAACTGCAAAATGAACATGGATCACATCCGGTTTCCATGCTCGAATAATTTTTAATCCTGCCCAGAATCCAGCCCAGATATACCCCACCATAGCCCGCATATCTGCCTTGAACGCATGACGGCGAAGCGACTTTAAACGAATGACCTCCACGCCTTCGTCATTCTGTTCAAATGGCAAATCACCCGCGTGGGCGGTGAGGATCCTTACCTGGTGTCCATGCTTCACAAAACCACGACACAGATCCTGGGCTACTTTTCCACCACCTCCACCAAGGGGTGGATATTCATGACACAGAACGAGTATTCGCATCAGTCTTTTATATTGATCGTCTTTCCGACCGTATAGGTAGGTTTACCCGTTGATTCATGGTATGTACGCACCAGCAATTCAGCGATCAAACCCATAAGAATGGATTGAAAACCTAAGATCAAGATCATGGTGCTCATCTGAAATAGTGGAGATGAAAAGACGGAAACATGGAAGAAAACTCGCCTGATAAACAGGTAAAGCAGCACTAGCAGGCTGGCAAGAATCAGCGCTCCGCCCGTGCCTCCAAACAGGTAGATTGGTTTATTGGCATAGCTGCTAAGAAATTTCACCGTGAAAAGGTCAAGGATTACTTTAAAAGTTCTTTCCAGACCATATTTGGCTTTCCCATGAATGCGCGGATGGTGATGCACAGGTACCTCGATCATCTTTGCACCTACCTGATTGGCATAAACAGGAATGAAACGGTGCATTTCACCATAAAGACGGTATCCTGTGATCACCTCGCGCCGGTAGGCTTTCAGGGTGCAGCCATAATCATGCAGGCGGACGCCTGTAACCCATGAGATCAGGCCATTCGCAATATTGGATGGCAGCGTACGGGTGATAAAAGTATCCTGCCGGTGCTTTCGCCAGCCACTCACCAGGTCGTATCCTTCTTCGATCTTTTGCACCATCATGGGAATATCTGCCGGGTCATTCTGCATATCCGCGTCCATCAAGATGATGATATCTCCATCCGCATGATCTATCCCCGCGGCAATGGCAGCAGTTTGACCAAAGTTCCGTCTTAATGCCACCACGCGCACATGGTCTTTATCAGCATCTGCCAGTTTTTCCAGAGCTGGCAGGCTCTCATCTTTACTGCCATCATCCACCAGGATAACCTCCCAGGGATACTGCAAAGGCGCTATGGCAGTGATCAAGGCTTGATGCAGCAGGGGTATATTTTCTACTTCATTGTAAAGCGGTACGACTATGGAAAGCTTCATACATACTCCGCAAGATGTTCGTATTATCTCACAATAAATTAGTTTTAAAGTGGGATTTTTATTTTTGCTGCTAGAATTATAGCAAAACATTATTTACCTGCCCAAAAAATATTTTATAGTTATAATATTCGATAAGCTTAAGTTTTCCAATATTCTCTACACAATGGGGAAAATTTGAATAAATTAAATCAACTTTCATTTACTCGCAAGCAACATATCATTTTTGTTTTTTGTATTTTGCTTTTTTTGATTCCAATTTGTTTCATGGCGTTCTTGGGCTTTTATACAAGATATTGGGCAGATGATTATTGCTATGCGGCTTTATTTGAAAATTCGGACTTCTTTGATGCCAATATATCTGCATACCTTACAATCACTCATTTTGCATCAAACAGATTCTCACTTACTTTCTTTTCGGGAATCTTTGAATTCTTCGGAATGAATTTCATTAGGTTTCTTCCTTTGTTATCGATATTTTCGTTATTTATCGCAATATTTCTTCTATTATCAGAGATAAAAAACATTATAAAATTTTCTTATTCGAAAATATATAATCTTTTCTTCAGTGAATTATTAGTATTTTTCTGTTTATATTTGGCGCCAAATAGATTTCAGATTCTATATTGGCGTTCTGGAATGCTTCCATATTTAGCACCAATTATTTTTGGAACATTCTCGATTTTTGTGTTCTTAACTTCATTAAACAAAAAAGAGCATAAATTTATACTTCAATTTGTTCTTTTCTTTTTATGCTTTTTTACTGGTGGCTTTTCCGAGACTGGAATTGCACCTTTTCTTCTAATCTATTTATTCTTCTTAATTTTTTCATTAATAAATATCAAAACGATAAAAACATCATTTCGAATTAATCATCTCTTATCTGCATCATCAGGTTTTTTGGGATATATCATTGCCTTCATTCTCTTAATATGCTCTCCGCCAAATAGACTTAGAATGGTTAATAGTGAACAAACATACAATCTTTTCATTTTATTACAGCGATCTATAACTTTCTCATTTGATTTCATTATTGACAAATTTAGCAGTATCCCAATTCCAATAACTATCTTCGTATGCATTTTCTTTTGCTTAGGGGTATTACTAAAAGTAAATAATCAAACTATTAATTTTAAATGGTATGTAATACTTTTCTTAACAGCTTGGGCTTTTTCGATAACATTGATTGCAGCTTCATTTGCGCCTACAGTTTTTGCCCAATCTGCATATCCTGAATTAAGAGCACAAATTTTCGCTATGTATGTGTTATTATTTTTACTAGCATTTATTGCTATACTTACTGGACAATATTTTTATGTACTATTTTCAGCAAGATTTATCACAAAAGTTCAAACTCTATCCCTAATAATTTTACTTCTATTAAGTTTCTATTCGATCAAAGCTTTTGGAAATACCTATCCTTCATTACGCATATTCCACAATCGTGCCGAAACTTGGGATAGAAGAGTAGCGTTCATACAAGAAAATAAAGAATTAAATATTCTGGATTTTCAAATTAAGGCTATTGACAGTTATGCGGGAGTAATTGAGCTTCAACCAAATCCAGAATTTTGGATTAACAAATGTGCAGCAATTACTTTTGGAGTAAATTCACTTTGGACTGACGAATAAATTATTCCGAAAAATATTTTGATCTATGTGATTGTAATTCCCGAGCTAAAATTTTTTACTAAACCAGTCGAAATTTTTTATTTTTTATCTTTTTTTTCTGATTATTACAAGACAAAATTTATTTTTGACCAAGTCATTGTCTTCTCATAAAAAATGTAATTTTATAATTAATTTTTTAAAATCTAGAAAGAAGGCTTACTAATTTTTATGCAAAAACGCGACACTAGCCTTGATATTTTCAAAGGTTCATTAGTCATCGGAATGATCATAGCACACGTTATCGGTTTATTGAGTGAAGATCTTTTATCAACAATTTTTCCAAGATATATTACAATTTTTGTTAATTGCATCACATTTAGTGGATTTGCCTTTTGTTTTGGATATGTCAATAAATTGGCTTATCTATCGAAGGACTTGAAAAGTGTATATAAGAGGATATTGTTGAATGTTGGCAAAACTTATATTGCATACTTAATTTCTGGTGTGTCTAATATTTTTTTGATTGATCAAGTAAATTTGTCTTTATGGCAAGTTTTAAAAATTGCATTATTTATTGAGGTTCCAAAATTATCGGAATTTTTAATCACATTTTCTCTATTTAGTCTATTCACCTTCTTTGCATTTAAACCTATAAAACATTTACTCAAAAATAAGAGGGTTTTCTGGTTGGTTTGTGGAGTTCTTCTTCTAGCTACTTTCCTACCACCAATACATTCCAATTGGGGGGGATTATTCATTGGAACAGACAGTTTCAAAGGGTTTCCGCTTTTACCCTACCTGCCATTCTTCTTAACAGGTATGTACTTTGCTGAGTATAAAATCATCTTTAATAAAAATATTCTGATTGGGTCCTTAGCAGGTACACTAATATCAATTACGTATTTGCTCATTACGCATACCATACCTACTAGATTCCCACCTAGTTTGCTTTGGATAATTTCTCCATTGGTAATTCTATATGCTGTATACCTACTTTCGCACAAGATTAAATCCGAAATTCTGGAATTCATCGGCAGGAATGTTCTATTCTATTTGTTAATGAGTAATATAATTCTATTTTCATTGCAAGCTGCCAGTAAATATAGAATTCCACTTGATCCTATAGCGATTTACAGTATGCTTGTTTCTCTCTTATTGATTCTTGTAATTACTTTCTTGGCTAAACTTGTATCAAAACCAAATTAATAAATTTATATTCATAAAATAAATCTATGATTCCTAGAAAATAGCAAATATTTTTGTATTTTTAGATATTTTTATCAACATAGATTTTTGTTATGCCTATTAAGTAAAAATAGAGTATACTAAATTACTTATTTAGCATTTTCGTGGGGATAGAGTTTTTTTATGGATCACTTCCTTATTTCGTATTCGAAAATTTTTCCTTATGTGTTTTTATTATTAATCATCTTCAACTTACTATTTTTAGTAATTCAAAAAAAAAGAAGCACAATAGTATTAAGTTATTTTTTTCCTTTAGCAATTTTTACTGCTATTTCATTGTATTTTTTTAATTACACTGTTGATGATTCCTATATTTCTTTGCGTTATGCAAGAAATTTGCATAATGGATATGGTATGGTTTTTAATACTGATGGAAGTACACCTATAGAGGGATATACAAATTTCTTATGGATTATTTTAGAGTATCTTTTTCTTCATTTAAATTTATCCGAAAGTACTTTAACCTATGCTATTAAACTTACAGGTTATTTCTTTGGCGTTGGATTTGTTGTATTTTCTGCAATTGTGACAAAACAGATAAGTGGTAAAACCATTTATTCTCAAATTAGCTGCTTGTTATTCTCCTTGATTCCCTACTTTTCTCTTTGGAGCATTGCAGGCTTAGAAACATCGCTATTTTTATTCCTTTTTTTACTAAGCCTATCTACAGTTTTATTTGAAAATAAAAACAGTAAAAGTAATATACTTTCTTCGTTTTTTCTATTATTACTTTCTTTAACACGTCCTGAAGGAATATTAATATCATGCGCCTTTTTCATATGTAATATTTTATGCATAAAAAATAAAAAATATTTCCTAAAAATTATTCCAGGATTTTTACTTTTCGTTTGTTTATTTTTGTCTTATTTTTTATGGAGATATAATTATTTTGGATATTTATTACCCAATTCTTTTTATGCAAAAAGAAATATTAACGGTATATTTGGTATAGTGAAGAGATTCATTGAATTATTTCCTTTTTATCAATTCTACTTGCCTATATTCTTCCTTAACATTCTATATTTTGTTACCAAAAAATCACAACTCTTTTTAAAAGTTCTTGTGATCATAATGCAAGCAACACCCTTTATTGCCAGCAGAGAATGGATGCCAGGTTTTCGTTATGAATTACCAATGTTGTCGTTAACTTTACCATTTGCAATAATTATTTTTGGAAATATTCTGCATACGATAAAAGATAGTAGCATTGCTTTAATATTAAAAAATAAATCTCTCCAAATAATACTTTTTTCTATATTCATTCTAATTTGTGGATTTTATTCAATAAGTGCTATATATACTCTTAAGCAAGAAACAAATAATTATATGGTAATAATGAATAATTCATTGTCACCTATTGCCAAATGGCTTCAAAAATATTCACCTCAAAATTCATCTTATGCAGACCATAACATGGGCTTAATTCCTTACATATCTAGAATTGATACTATAATTGATATACATGAAGAAGGGCTTTTAAATACGAGGACCACTCATATTGGGTATGATGAAAAATATCTACTATCCCTTAAGCCGACTTTCTTTACTCTACTTGCAGGAAGTTCTATAGCTAATTCGAAAGAGTTTGAAATAAACTACATACATGTAATTAGGACTAAATATGATAATAGATATTTGGATGTATATGTCCGTAAAGATGTTCAATTACCAGCAAATGCATTTATAGAAGGAGAGGAAATCACCAAGAAGAGCCTTAACTAGGTAAAATTTCAATCAAACAAAATTTTTACTTAGAAATACTTTTTTTGTAAAACCTACTTATTATTTGAAGGGGACATATGTAAGCAATATGAAATCATCAATGCACTATATAATCTACAAAATTATTAACATTTTTCGTAATGAAATTTTATTTTTTTTTGTTTTTATTCTAGGAACATTATTTGCTTTTCTAATTATTTCTCTAATTCCAAATGAACCTTTCTCTGATTTCCAACAATATTATGATATAGCCATAAGGTTTACTAAATTTGATGACTTCTATATAACATATAAATCAATTGGCTATCCTATTTTATTGGGATGTTGGTTCTTAATTTTTAATTCAACCAGCATATATACAGCAAAGCTATTTAACCTGTTCTGCTATATGTTGTTGTTGATATTTGCTTTGTTGTTTTGTAAACAGAGAAATTTTTCTAAAACAAGTAAAGTAACTTTCATATCGTTATTAGCTTTTTGCCCTCTTGCCTTATTTTATACAAACACTCTAGGTTGTGAATTGATTTCTATTTTACTAGTCATGATCATTACATTACTTTACACGAACAATGGCAACAGTATTTTAAAGTGGATTGCATTAGGAGGTACGATTGCTTTATTATCATTAGTTAAATCTTTTTTTATATTTTTTCCATTTCTAATTTTGTTTATAGAATTGATTATTAAAAAGATCAAATTGTATAAACCAATTATTTTACTCATCACATTCTTTTTAATTTTATCGCCATTCGCATATAAAGCAACTAAATTAACCGGTTCCATTGCTTTTATCCCAAGCAATGGCGGTATAGTATTGTATAGGAACAATAACAGTACTAACATGAATGGCATTGTTCAAAGTTTTAATGAGATTGTTCCTCCAGAAGGTATTGTTAAGGAAATGGAAAATGCTGGTCTTCATTACGCAGATGAATACAAATCAGCACAAAAATTTTATTCGAAATATGGATCAATATGGATTCTTAATCATTTTGATAAATTTTTGCAATTGGGCTTTATTCGAATAAAAAAAGTATTATTTGATCCTGAAAAATTACACTACCCTCTGATTATGTCATATCAAAATATTGTAGAAAAAAATCAAGAAATGTTATTTTTCAATTGGTTTACTAACACTGCAGATGCCATTATGAATATTTATAGCGGTTGTCTGGCAATATTCCTAGTAATTGGAATAATTATGATAACAAAATCCTTCTTTAAAAGAAAGCCTTTGGATAGAATGATTTATTTGGTTCTATTTAGTTCTTTTTTCCAAATGGCAGTTTTTTTTATTGCAGAAGGACAATCGAGATATTTTATTACACTAGTTATAAATGCTGTCTATTCTATACTATTTGTTTTTAACGCAGTGATAAATAATTTTAATCTTTTTATTGAAAAGGAATGATTTTCTAATCATAAATTTCATCGTAATTAGTAAAAGTTATTTACTTTTGCATTATTTTTTCTTACTAGAATTTTAGAATTACTTTTTACATAGTGAGTTATTCAATTACAGTAAATATTAGTTGATCTAGCATGTTACCAAATTCTTTTGTAAATATGGATTATTGATCGTGTACGGCAGGGTACTGTAGCAGGAGTGGGAGCGAGTTCATCAAAATAGATACCCTTTTCCACCAAAGGCGCTTGCCAGCCTTCATTATACTTATCTGCAATCAAGATAAAATCTGCTTCTTGTTTCCACCTATATGCAAGTTCAGCATTCCAATACCCGTTTTTCTCAAGAAGATCTGGATTTCCACCTCTCCAATAGGAATACCAATGGTTAAGTTGTGCAGGAAAAATCCGAATATTCCTTAAATAAAGTAAAGGTAAAGGCGAAACATCATTTTGCCAATAAACCAGTGATCCACCAGGTATTACATCCGCTAATTCTTTACCAACTTTCTCATGTTGCAGTATTACATCTCCTGAACAATTCTCCAGCAGTTTTCCTCCTCCAAGTATAATAGTTGGGGTTAGGATTAATCCAACTGCTATGAAAATGCCGATAGCAATATTTCCAATAGAAGTAGTCATGCCTTTTCTTTTTAAAATTGAATATATTAGAATAGTAAGTAAAATGAGAAGCAATCCAAATATAGCTCCCGCTATAGCTGGAAGCATTCGTTGCAATACTTCATATTGCAAATCAAATTTATTAGCCAATAATCGCCATAACTCAGTAGTACCTGGTTGTATGTGCATATTGCGCATACGAGGAACAGTGATGTTCATAAGATCATTTGCAATCACATCATATGCTGAAAAAGCAAGGCCAGCTGTTGTTAGTAAAATAAACATGCAAGCAATTACCTGTTTGAGTTTTCCCATTTTGTAAGTTGCATTTGATAATACTATCGTTGGCAATAAAAGGAATAACGGGGTGAAAAAAGCCAGATAACCAGAAAATCCATACAGGTTGATACTAGTCTCAACAGCGGCAAAATAATGCATGAAGAATTGAATGAGTGCTGCAACACCAAGAAATAAAGCAACTCTAAACTTGGTTTGGTTCTGCCATTTCTTTTTTTGTGGCCAGAACAAGCAAGCAGTAATTGATCCTACGATATTAGGAAAGCAATATCGTAATCCTTCCCAAAAAACCGATACTTTTGAAAGAAAAGAAGGTGTTGGTTGCCCTTGTCTAGTTGCACCTCCAGTTGTAATTTTGATATCACCAAAAAGAGGTTGGATAAAATCAGGGATCCATCGCATCCAAATAACACTTACAATGCGTGGCCAATAGATCAGGTGCACTATCGCTATAAGTAGTCCTGATAGTATTACAGATAATAATCCTGCTTTCTTCCCATGTTGCCAAAAGATATATAATAATATGAGTAAAAGCAATATCACCAAGTTTTGTCGTGTAAAAAGTATTGCGGTCGATAATATTATTCCAAGAATAATCTGCCATAAACGCCGGTTACTTCCCAAAATAAAGAATAACGCCCATGCCAGAAGGAAAGATGTAATCACTTGCGAAATTGCTAATGTATGAAAAGCAATACCTGCTGGATTTATGGCATACAGCCACAAAGTCATAGTTGCCCACCATCTCCCAGCCAACCGTTTTGATACCAACCATAGTGCAATTTGTGTAAGAAAAATTAGAAAAATGGAAAAATATCGACCGGTTCGTAATCCTGGCTCAAAAATTGCTTGCGGAATTCCAGGAATAATAAATGCTAAAGGCATTTTATTCGTCCATGGGCCATATTCTTGAAAAGGGATATATATTCCTTTAATATAAAGTAACCCCTTCATCAAATATGTACCTTCATCCATTGTTACATCCATATGATGCGCGTAAAAGAACGCTTGGATTATGGTTACCACAATTGCTAAAATGGATAATATTTCAGGCAAATGCTTATTTCGAACTATTCGTTTTGCAAAATGATTTCTTTTCATATTCTAGTAATCCCATTTACCGAATGTGTTTAGTGATAAATCATTAGTAAAGCCAAACAATATGAACAAAAATAAGTATTCTACTTTTTTTTGAAAAATCGATTGGGTTTTTGCATTTTCCATTGATCATAAACGAACCCGCCCACCAGGATCACTGCACTCAACCCTACGATCCAGGTGATCATTTCCCAGAAGAACATGCGCTTCCAGGTAAGAAAATACCGGCTGAAGTACCAGTTGGTAAAGAATCCCAGAAAGACTGCTTCGACCAGTAACCAGCGAGGTAACCAGGCGTCTCGATGGATGATCGCCTGCTGTACCGCCCAACCTGCCACCAATACTAACCACGGTAGCATATTTGCCCGGTAACGCGGATTATCCCACTGATCACCACCTGCCCTGGCAGAAGAAATGACTACCCAAAACAATGAAAATAACACCATCCAGATCCAGACACGCCGTTCTGCCGGTTGCTTTTGTTTAAAAAGTGAAAAGACTGCATAGATCAATAGCGGCGCCAAAAGATACCAGCCACTGGCGCGCGCAATATTAATGACTTTCCAGAACGGTAACGTAGGTTCGGCAATTGTTGCAGGCAGTACGGGTTGGGCAATGCCATAAACGACAAGGAAAGGTATGCGATACTGTGTTCCAATCTCTTCAATCACTTTCGCTACCCAACCAGAGCCGGTCTCTGTTACCAGCATATCCCATCCCGCAGAAGACCGCAGCCATGCCCAGCTTCCAACAAGCAGTAAGATAAATAACACTGCCAGGAACATCCAGGAGAGTTTCTTTATCTTCGCAGGGATGGAATCCATCCGGTCCAAAAAAAAGACACCCAGTAAGAATATTAGAACTGCAATGGCAATGCGCGATGAAATAACTGCCATAAATGCCATAGTGACAAATAACAAAAGTAAGAGCCAGCGTTTCTTGTTATTCCAAAGCATGATCGCCCAAAAAGCGATCATACTCAATCCCAGTAAAATGGGTTCACGCATTTGTGAACTGGTGTACAAGATTCCATCAGGGTAAAGGATCAAACACCAGGTTGCCAGCATTGCCAATCGCTCATTCCACCGATGACTGACCGCTTTATAAAAGAAGGGTATCCCGAGTGAAAAAGAGAAAACGCAGAGGATAATGACCAGATATGGGCGGTGTGCATCAGGGCTTAAAGCACGATAAAGCATTGCGCTGATCGCCAGCAGTCCTCCATACTGATCGGTATATAATTCTTCACGGGGTTGGTTGAGGATCGATTCTCCCGATTGTGCCAGCTCCCAGGCCTGGCCATCCCGTCGAAAAGCATCATAGAAGAGATAGCCGGCTTTTTGTGCAGGTTCATCCCACCCCCAGGAAGGAAGAAAGTAACTGATCCCTATGCCTGCGATCAATCGCATAGAAAAAGCAGCGATGACCATCCACGCAACAACCTTTTTACTTCCCAGCCATTTCCAGACGAAATAAAGGATGACTATTGCAACGGTTATTAAAACAGAGCTGCTTAACCAATTTATCCAATACTTACCCACAGGAAATAGAAAAGCAATCCCTGCACCCATAATACCCCCCAACGCCAGGGATATGACCAGTCGAAGAAAATTTTTCATGAATAATATTGTACCGCAAGGTAATGACCTGCAGATGGTATAATTTTATATGTCTGATCAACTGCAAATTACCCTCAGGAGCAATAATGGGTTCAACCTATACTGTCAAACTACCCAATCATTTCAATTTACCAAAACGGATCAACCGGCTTGGCGAATTGGCTTACAATCTTTGGTGGGTCTGGAATCCCGAAGCGCAATTATTGTATAGATTCATCGATCGTACTTGTTGGGAAAAGGTTTATCACAACCCGGTTGCTTTTTTGCATAGTGTGAGCCGTCCATCAATTAACGCGGTCTTGAATGATCGATATTATTTAGAGATGTATGATCGTGTTTTCCATGCATTCGACGAACATCTCTCCACAAATGATACGTGGTTTTCACGTACCTATCCGGATTATACAAAGAAAAATATTGCCTACTTTTCTTTTGAATTTGGTCTTCATGAAAGCCTGCCGGTATATGCAGGTGGGCTGGGAGTGCTTTCAGGTGACCATTTAAAAGAAGCCAGCGACCTGGGATTGCCACTGGAAGCAGTAGGTTTTGTCTATAACCAGGGATATTTCATCCAGCGGATCACGGAAGATGGCTGGCAGGAAACTCGCAATGCTTACATCGATTTCAACGAAAAACCCATCCTTCCTATTCTTACACCAGATGGAAAACCTTTAACGATCTCTGTTGATCTGCCCGAGAGAAGCGTAGCAGCCCGCATCTGGCTTGTTCAGGTAGGGCGAATTCCCCTCTATCTCCTTGATACCAATCTAGAAGAAAATAATCCTGCTGACCGGCAATTGAACGCCAAACTTTATTCCAATGATCTCGAAACACGCATCAGTCAGGAGCTCATGCTTGGGGTAGGTGGTGTAAAAGCATTACGCCAATTGGGTTACGATCCCAACGTATGGCATATGAATGAAGGTCACTCTGCATTCTTGATCCTTGAACGTGCTCACGAATTGGTACAAAAAGGGTTAAGTTTTGAAGAAGCAATCGCTAAAACTCGCAGCATGAATGTATTTACTACACATACCCCTGTCCCAGCCGGAAACGATCAGTTCCCTCTCTGGCTCATGGAAAAATACGGTAACGGTATAACCCAGGGATTGGGGTTGAATTTCGACCAATTCATCGATCTTGGTCGACAACCTCAAAGCTGGGGAGATATGTTTTCCATGCCAGTTTTGGCTCTAAAGCATTCTGATGGAAGAAATGCAGTTTCTGAATTACACGGGGAAGTTTCTCGTAAAATGTGGAATTTCCTCTGGCCAGAACGCAACGTAGAGGATGTTCCTATTACACATATTACCAACGGCATCCATACAGGAAGCTGGATCGCCCGGCGAATGGGATTATTGTTTAACCGCCATCTGGGTTCTGATTGGATTCATCACCTGGATGATATGGATACCTGGGCGCGAGTAGAGAATATTCCAGATGGTGAACTATGGGCTGTTCGCAATCATTTAAAACGAAAATTAACCCTGTTTGCCAATGAACGCGCCCGTCAAAGTTGGTCTACCGGTGGAGTAACACCGGTACAGGTGGTTGCCAGTGGCGTTTTGCTTGAACCCTACGCATTGACAATTGGATTTGCCCGCCGGTTTGCAACTTATAAACGTGCAGACCTTATTCTTCATGATTTTGAACGACTATTGAAGATCATTAATAATCCTTCCATGCCTGTGCAGATCATTTTCGCAGGGAAAGCTCATCCTGCCGATGAACCCGGGAAGTTGATCATCCAGGAAGTCTATCGCTCTGTAAAAGACTCCAAAACAGCCGGACGGTTGGTATTCCTGGAAGATTATGACATGAATGTAGCCCGCTATCTTGTTCAGGGGGTTGACGTTTGGTTGAACACACCCAGACGTCCCAACGAAGCATCCGGCACCTCAGGAATGAAAGCGGTACTCAATGGAGTGCTCCATTTCTCTGTTTTAGATGGTTGGTGGCGTGAAGCCTATAATGGGCGTAATGGCTGGGCGATTGGAGATGATAAAGATTATTCTGACTCAAAACAGCAGGATGAAATCGACTCAGCTTCGTTGTATGACACTCTTGAAAATGAAATTATCCCGATGTTCTATCACAATCGCACATCAGACTCGCTTCCTGTGGAATGGATTGCCATGATAAAGGAATCCATCCGCACCCTTGCACCCCAATTCTGCACCCAACGCATGGTCAAGGAATATATGCAGCAAATGTATCTTCCCGCCATGCAATCTGATATGCAATAAAATTATCGTTTTGGAGAAATAAAATGGAATTTTTACTCAGTCCGGCTGCCTGGCTAGCAGCGTTAGGAATATTTGCTTTACGTGTAGCGGATATGGCAATGGATACCATACGCGTCCTATTCGTAGTTCGAGGCAAGAAAGCCCTTGCCTGGATTCTTGGCTTTATTCAATCATTGATCTTTGTGGTTGCAATTACAGCAGTGTTGGATAACATTATGGCAAACCCCTTAAAAATTTTTGGTTACGCTGCAGGGTTTGCAACAGGTAATGTTTTAGGGATGTTCATCGAAGAGCGATTGGCGATTGGCCACATTCATTTAACGATCATCTCCCCTTCACGTGGAAATGCAGTAGCCGATCATCTTCGATCCAGCGGTTTTGGCGTTACCGAAATACCAGCCCGCGGGAAAAGTGGTGTGGTATCAGTTCTTCTTGTGAACGTCTACCGGCGTGATGTCGATAAAGTTGAAGCGATCGTTCGTGAATCAGACCCCGATGCATTTGTTACCGCAGAAGATGTACGCCCTATCCGGCGAGGTTTTTGGCGGGCTTAATGTTTCTGTTTTTTCCTCACGACCAATCGTAACCCGTCTAATCTGACAACCTCGATCTCTTCACCTGGCAATATTTCAGTTTCTCCTTCAGCCAGGGTGGCGCCCCACAACTCACCGCCAACCTGTACATTACCGTTTGGAGTGAGAGCTGTTTTTACAACACCAGATTTTCCTGGCAGCGTTTCACTTCCAATTTTTACAGGTGTATGTTGAGCTCGTATGGCAACCCTTATGATAACGAGAAAAGTCACCCCAATAAAGATACCAGTACCGATGACCAGAGGAACAGAAATAGGAGGTACTCCAGGCAGACGGACCGTATTGAAAAGCACCAGTGCTCCTGTGATGAATGAAACCACTCCAGCAACCGTTAACGCCCCATGCGTTGGAGCTTTTATATCAATGATAAATAACACAAAAGCAACGATCATAAAAATGATGCCAAACCAGTTAACCGGAAGAATACCAATCCCATAGATCGCCAGTAAAATACAGACTACACCAATAAAACCGGCAACCCAACCTCCCGGGCTGGAAAGTTCAATCAGAACTGCTTGAATCCCAATAGAGAGTAAGATGAAAACAAGGTTTGGATTGATAAGTAGGTCAAGCACCTGTTCGATGAAGGTGTTTGCGACTGTTTTGATCGTAGCACCGCGCGTATTCAACGTGATGGAAGAGCCATTCACATCTACTGCTCTGCCATTGAGTTGATATAACAGATCATTTAAATCTGTAGCTTTGATATCAATCAACCCAATTTCAAGGGCTTCATCCACTGTTACCGCCCGGGCAGATTCGATCATTTCTTCTGCCAGCTTGCGAGCTTCTTCTTTCCGATTGATGGTCAGGTTGCGAACGGATGCTTTCAGGATCTCTTTTACTTTAGCTTCCATCGTTGTGCCAATATCTTCTCCCTGACTGCCAACCGGACTGGCAGCGCCAATGGTGGTTTCGGGTGCCATGGCAGAAATATGCCCAGCCAGGGTGATGATCGCCCCTGCACTGGCTGCCATACCATTGGAAGGTGTGACATATACAACCACTGGCACACTGCTGCTGCGAATTTGTTGAACAATTTCATTCATCGAATCAACACTGCCGCCAGGAGTATTCAACGCAATGACCACCAGTTCAGCATTATCCCCTTCTGCGACTTTTATACCGCGTTCGATATATGTCGCAAGTACTGGTGTGACAGATGTTTCTGCTGTTAATACCACGACTTCTGGGTTACTCGAATTTTGAGCTTTTACCGGTGTTGCAGCCAGAATCAGCGAAACCATCAAGAAAAAGTACAGCAAAGCTTTGGTTTTTCGAAGTTGAGATCGGCTCGTGAAGAGATTTTTCATTTTTATCCACTTAATCTTTTTGCTTGTCATCCAGAATTTTGATTACTGGCGATATATGAAATCAATGGATTCAGAGGAAGGAAGAGTGATCTCCGCAATACCATTTGCATCAAACTTGCCTGCATACTTGCATTCGGAATCCACTATACTGCTATCACAACCTACACCCACAACAGCCACAGAGAATCTTCCTTGAGAACCATTGGGCATAAATACATAGAACTCACCATTCTCATCAGTGGCATCATCCGAACGTAGTTCACCAGAGACCGTCTGCTGATATACCGCAATAGTAATGCTATTGACAGGAGTTCCATCCGCGTTGGTCACCCTACCGTGTACCATAACATTATATGTTACCGCGATCACGGGAAGAGTTGAAATTGGTGTATCCATCGTTACAAATTCAGCGATCATCCAACCCCATTGACCCGCAGGTGTTTCCACCAAAAGCCATCCATCTCCCAAAGCTTTCCCAAGAACCGAAACCGGTGCGTCCTTGGCATATTTTCCAAGAACATCATGGGCAGTGCCAGGTCCAGTCCGTAAATTAATCACTTCTACCGCCACTTTGCCAGGGAAAGCCTGGATAGAATTATTTTGTATAATCTCTTCCGTCACTTCAGGGGTCAGGGTGGGTTCTTGAGTATCAGAAGGGATTTGTGTTTCAGTAGGAGATTCCTGAATAGTTGGAGGGACTGAAGTGGCTGCAGGTTGAGCCGTTGGAGCAGCGCAGGAAGTCAATAAAAGGCAGCAAACGAAACCAATAATGAATATTTTATGGTTCATTTTTACTCCTTTCCGGGTCTGTAGTACCCACCCAGAGAATGGAAGTGTTTCCTTTTTGATTATACCTATCGCTGATGACTAAAATCAATCCTGGTTGATCAGGTAAAATGCCCCTTTTATCCAATGGATTGGTAAAATTAGGTTGCATTTATGGAGTAAACAAATGGTAAAAGTTGACCTCTCCTGTAACTTTCTTTCCTTGAGATTAAACAACCCTATCATCTTGGCATCTGGTGTGATCGGCACCAGTGAAACGCTTCTCCAACGCGCTGCAGAGTGTGGAGCTGGTGCAGTTACTGCAAAAAGTTGTGGACCTGTACCGCGCGCCGGGCACCCCAATCCGGTTGTCCTGGATTGGGGAGAAGGTGTGATCAACGCCATTGGATTGACAAACCCTGGGGTACAGGTAGAAATAGAATTATTGAAAGCATCGCGCCAGAGGTTGGAATCAATGGGAGTACCGGTCATTGCAAGCATTTTCGCAGGCACGGTAGATGATTATCGCGAAGTAGCAAAAATCGTAACACTTGCAAATCCTCACATGATCGAAGTCAATATTTCCTGCCCGAATGTGAGTGATGAATTTGGTACTCCATTTGCTGGAAGTTGTGAAAGTGCTGCGGCGGTAACTGAAGCAGTAAAAAGTGTTACATCGATCCCCATCAGTATTAAACTCGCTCCCAATGTACCCAATATTGCGCGTATTGCTGCTGCAGTGGTCGAAGCTGGCGCCGATGCCATAACTGCGATCAACACCATGCCCGGGATGATCATCGACGCAGAAGCTGGCAGACCAGTATTATCGAATAAAGTGGGTGGAGTATCTGGTAAGGCACTCAAACCAATCGCTTTACGTTGTGTAGCTGAAATAGCCAAAGCGGTTTCTGTTCCGATTATCGGTACAGGAGGGATTTCCACCGGGCGTGACGCGATCGAAATGATCATGGCTGGGGCAACAGCAGTAGGAATAGGTTCAGCAGTTTGGTATAGAGGCGTTGAAGTACTTGGCTCAATTCGGGATGAAATGAAAGAATTCATGAAAAAAGAAGGATACACCAATTTAAATGAATTACGGGGGCTGGCAATCCGATGAATATAAAGAATGATTGTAACCAGAAAACCAATCTCCCAAAGGCATTTCGGATACAAAAAATAACAAGGCAAAACTCCCGAACCTTATCTGTGTTTCTGGAGGGGAGTATAACTGCTGACCCAGGTCAATTTGTAATGGTATGGCTTCCGGACGTTGGAGAAAAGCCTTTCAGTATTTCAGGCATCGACCCATTACGGCTCACTATAGTAAATGTTGGTCCATTCAGCCAGGCGATCCATGCATTAGGAGTTGGCGACCGGTTGTGGATTCGTGGACCATTGGGGCATGGATTTCATATCGAGTCAGGGAAAAAGGTTGTTATGGCGGGTGGTGGATATGGCGCCGCGCCATTACTCTTTCTCGGGAAGGAACTGGTAATCTCTGGATGTGATTGTTCATGCTGGCTTGGAGCGCGCAGCTCTGATGACATAATTCTGGCGGATGAGATGCGGCAGGCAGGGATAGATGTGAATATCGCAACAGAAGATGGCAGCCTGGGCATTAAAGGACTTGTCACTACCGGGTTGAAGGAAACACTGGCTCAAGACACGATTGCAATGGTGTATGCCTGTGGTCCTGCCAGAATGCTCCAGGCAGTTGCTGAAGTATGTAAAACCCAAATGGTACCATGCCAGCTTTCCTGGGAAGCACTGATGCGTTGTGGCATGGGGTTATGTGGAAGTTGTGAGCTGGAAGCGGAATTCGGCGAGCCGGCAGGCTGGTTGGTTTGTATGGATGGCCCAATTTCGCATCGTACATAAAATTTTAGTGACATTTATTATCTGAAATGGTTGGTTGATTCTTCAGCAATCTGTTAAAATTCATATTACGATGCTGAAAAAAGTATTGCATTCTCGGTTTCATAACTTTTCCACATTTCACGTGTTTTCAATTAAGCGTTAGTTGTACCGATCCATGGTTTATCTCATAGAATTCGAGGAAAAACAAATATGGAAGTAGCCATTCCGAAAGCAAAAACAAGAGTACATCACAAACCGGCAACCAGACGCGAACGATGGGCCTGGTATTTATATGATTTTGGCAATTCTGCCTATGCAGCAGTAGTTATTCTTGCTGTATATTCCAGTTACTTTAAGAATACTGTTGTAGGCGGAACAGAAGGAACTCGGTTATGGGGTCTTTCGGTGGGCATTGCCATGCTGGTTGTGGCGATCATTTCTCCCATCCTTGGCTCATTGGCAGATTTTTCTGGTACAAAGAAGCGATTCCTGCTCATCTTTACTATTGTGTCCTGCGTGTTCACTGCACTACTTTTCTTTGTAGGTCCTGGGGATGTCTGGATGGGGATGGTATTCTTCATTCTGGCTGAAATTGGATATCGCGGAGCACAGGTTTTTTATAACTCATTGTTGCCCGAAATTTCTACCCCGAAAGATATGGGACGAATATCAGGGAATGCATGGGCGATCGGTTCCTTTGGTGGAATTGTCTGTCTGGCAATCGTGATGGGACTCATCATGCTGGTTGGTGATTCCACCATCCATTATGGGTTTTTGATCACCGCTGTCTTCTTTGCACTTTCATCACTCCCAACTTTTTTATGGATCAAAGAACGCGCTGAACCAGAAACAATGCCCGCTGGCGAGACGTATATTTCTGTTCCATTTAAACGCCTTGGAAACACCTTCAAAGAATTAAAGAATTTCAAAGAATTCATCAAATTCATAGTTGCTTTCCTTATTTACAACGATGGCATCATGATGACGCTTGATTTTGCAGCTATTATTGGTGGCGTGTTGGTCGGTATGAACCAGATGCAGCTCATCATATTCATGATTATTGTTCAAATCACCAGTGTGGCAGGAGCTTATTTATTTGGCGTTCTCACGGATAAAGTTGGAGCAAAACAAACCCTGGTGATTTCATTGATCATGATGATCCTTACCGTTGCCTGTCTTTTCATCGTGAAAGATGTTATTTTCTTTTTTGTCATCGGTGGCTTTGCTGGTTTTGCGCTTTCTGGAGTTCAATCGGTCAGCCGTATGGCTGTTGGAAAGATGGCACCGGAAGGAAAGAGTGCAGAATTCTATGGCTTCTTTGCTGTTGCTGGTCATACCTCCTCATTCATTGGACCAACCATCTATGGCTGGTTGGCAGCGGATGCAGCACTGATTTTCTTGGGTCGAGGAATGGATTCAATCGCAGCAGAACAGGCCGGTATTCGAGCCGCAGTACTTTCCATTATTGCCTTCCTGGCAATTGGTATGGTACTGCTATTTACCGTGAAAGAGAAGAAAGCACAGGATCTGGAACAAGAAAAGAGTACAGGCGGGTTATAAATGACAGAAATTACTGCTGAGCAATTGCCAGTAATTCATTACCCGCGCAGGCAATTTATTCGTGGAGTACTGCGTACAGCGATTAATGCTGCCCTTGCAGTTATCTGTAATATCAAAGTAGAAGGACTGGAAAACTACCCCAAAACCGGTTCAGTATTGTTAATCGGAAACCATTTTAGTTTTCTCGATCCGGTTGCAGTGATAGGGTTCAGCCCGAGGCATGTAGAATTCATCGGTGGAGCAACTACACCCAACGCTCCGAAATCAGTTTCCTGGTTCGCAAAATTGTATGGGGTATTGCCGGTAAGGCGCGGCACCCTTACGCGTGACAGCCTTCTAGGGGCTCAATCACTTCTCAATCAGGGTGGTGTGCTCAGCATCTTTCCCGAAGCTGGCAGTTGGGCGACAGTTCTTCGACCACCTCGACCTGGTGCAGCCCTGTTAGCAAGCCGCACCACAGCAAAAGTGCTACCCATTGGTTTGTATGGTTTGACTGAAGTATTCCCATCTTTCCGAAAAGGTAAGCGGGCAACTGTCACAATCAGAATCGGTAAACCATTTGGTCCGTTCTTTGTTTCCGAACGAGGTGAAACTAACCGCGCCAGGTTGGACGAGATTGGGCATACCATGATGCGCCAAATTGCAGAGTTGATTCCACCAGAAGCAAGGGGATATTACAGCAACGACCCAACTGTCCGCGCTGCAGCAGCAGGGACAGAAATTTACCCCTGGGCGAATAACGCAGAATCATAAAGATAATTAAAACGGTTGGTGAAGAACCAACCGTTTTATATTTAAAGGTCTTTTTAAAATAATAGGGTGAAGTCGATTTTTGACTGCACCAGATTCTTAAATATCGAAGCAAGAGCGTAAAGATAAATGGATAATTTCTTGCCTTTGGTTGCTTCGTGGTTAAGAAAACCAGATGCCTTCATCCGGGGCTTTCTGTAGGCTTCCGATATACACCCCATCATATCCACCCGCCAGCAATCCTGGTACGGCTTCTTGCGCAATAGCAAACATCTCCTGAGTATCAGCCTGGTTCAAGAAAGCGATCCTGCAGGCAGACGGTGGGATTCCTTTCAAGCCACCTTCAGGGTGAACAAGTACACGAACAATATCAGGCAATGTGATCAATTCTCCTATTCCCTTGTGGGCAAGGGCAGCAAATTTCTCCGGGCGATGAACCCATTCGGATGTCATGGGTTTTCCCAATGCAGAAAGTCCAGCACAGACAATCACAACTTCGCACCAAACTGGTATACATGGCTCATGTGTAGCTGGAGCTTTCAAAGAGAGAGTGCGCGCTCCATCTGCTTCAACCAGTAGATACATGTTCCTTTCTTTAGCAAGCTCGTGCATTTTTGTTAACACTGTCTCATCCGGAGATCGAAACCGATTATCTATTGTTAATAAACCGGTTAACAGGTTCACTTTTTTTGAAAACAATGCCTTATAGGATAACTCTTCAGGGGAAGTGATGACATAATGCTGGTCAGCAAAGCTTACCTGTGAAACTCCCAGGTGGGTAGTAGTCGTAACGAGAATCGTTCCTGGCAGTGTGTGTGCCAGATGAAAAAGTGTGGATGTTTTTCCTCCCGCACCTACAATGGCAAGATGTGTTCCAAGAGGAAGATTGAGAGCGTCACAAAGTCTCATCCATTTTCCCCAACTGCATCCGGATCTCAGGATTGGAAAGCAGTGCTTCCAACACTCCACCACCAATTGCGAGCGCTTTATCAGAAACCATGCGACACAATTGCGGGTCACAGCGTGGATCAATATCGCCAATTTTCATACCGGCTGTAACTTCTAATCCATTCTGTACCAGCCCGCGCAAAACCCCTGAAAAAGGAGCATTGACAGGTTTTCCATCCACAGTTGCGATTAAATCACCAGGATGAAGGATATCTCCAATGATGGCAACCTCATGAAGAATGCCTTTCGCAGGTGAGCGTAGCACCCGCTCATGAGAATATCCCATCACTTTTTCTGGTTCCTGGGTATCCTCCTGACAGGATCCATGCCAATATACCCTGCCCAGGTAAGGTCCTCGGTTGGTTTCTATAACAACATGACAATTCTTACCTGCTGTAAAACCAGGACCCAACCCGATGAGCATAGGTTTTTCTTGCAAATCGGTTAAAACTTCGGTTTTTAACATGCGGGCATCGACCACCGCGATTGGATTCAGAGATAGTAGCTCGGAAGCTTCAGGATCGATCATAATTGCTATTTTTTGGTTTGCCAGTACCTTTAACGCGGCATCCAATGACGATACCAGCACGCCTTCAACATCTTCTATCTGAAATGTACCTAAATGAACAGCACTTGAAAATGACACCAATCTTCTGACAGTCAATGGATCGTGCAATTCAGCCATCACGACATGAAAACCAGAATGATGGAGACGCAAAATCACCCCGCTGGCAAGATCACCCCCACCACGCACTAAAACAAGAGGTTTTAAATTTGTAGACTGTTCACCCATTCTTTATCCATTTTGATTAATCGGTTTTTTTTGAGATTTTCTCTCACAATCCATTTCACGTCAGGGTCAGGAGAAATTGTTAATCCTTCGAAAAGCGATTTTCCATATTCTGGGGCTGCAACAATTGCCACACTCCAACAATATCCTAACCCCTGTCGCAATGTTCGCACTGCATCAGTTTTTCGATCAGGTATAGACACAAACCGCTCTGTGATTTTTTGCAGGAAATCGAGGACTTGATGAGCGTGACTCTCATTGATCAATAGATCCGGTTCGCACAATCCTGCAGCCACTGCCCGCATCACCAAAGGATCATCCTCTATCCACCGGTTTAATTCTTCTAAAAGCAATGCCCAGTTTTTCCTACCAATATATTGTAATGCCATTGCCACTGCCTCACGTATTCTCCAGCGAGGATCTGCAGCAAATTTATGCAGGCGAATGAATTCTTCACTATCTCCTTTTGCTATCTCTCTGCCCAAAGCCATAATCGCAATAACCACCAGAAAAACCTGTGGAGTGTTTTCAGGTACTTCTACAGGAGAAAATTCCAGCCACGGTGAATATAAGGTCGATGGAACAATTTCTGCTGCAGCATACGCTAATTCAAGGTTTGACCGGGGTCCTGGCAGCCCAGAATGAGATAAAAGATAGTCTTTAATCGATTCAGGATCAGAAATTTCTGTCAAAATGGAATGATAATCTGCCATGCGAATGATTATAACAAAACAGGCGCTGGTTGAAACCAGCGCCTGTATTTTTTAACCATCAACATTAGACAAACAGTATCTGTGCGTTTTCAGAAAGTTCCATGAATTCCATCGCACCCAGAACTTCAGCACCTTCGATCAGGTCTTCCTTGGTCAATTTCATCATATCCATAGACATCTTGCAACCATAGACATGTGCACCAGAATCAACCAACATTTCCATGAATTCACCCACAGGTGGAAAACCAAGTTTATCAATTTCCTTTCTCATCATTATGGTACCCATAGCCGCCATGCCAGGAATCATACCGATCAGGGTTGGAATATGAAAAGAAGGATGCATGCTGGGGTTGCCTACCATGGCGACATGTAGTTTGTTCATCTTAGCTTTCGTGATCATATCCAACCCCCAGAATGTAAAGAACATGTGGGTTTCGATACCCGACATGCGGGCAGCGTTCGCCAGAATCATAGGGGGATATGCCATATCCAGCGACCCTTTGGATGCGATGATCGCTAATTTGCGGGCAGATTTCATTTCAGGGGACATGTAGAAACTCCTTAACTCTAAGATAGTTATCTTTTAAATGCAACCGGTAGGCTTTGGCAAGCCAGAAATTTTCGCGGCCAGTTTGGCAGGTCCACCAGGAAACAGGCTGTAAAGCTCTTTCGTTTCAACTCCGGAATTCTTTGTGATATTCCGTATTGCAGGGGCATCACCTGTGGTTTCGTATACTTTTCGGGCATAATTGATTACCACCCAATGACGCTCATTCAACTCCACGCCTTCTCGTTTCGCAATGGCTGCACCTATCTCTGGTGTCCATGCTTTGGCGTTTTTCATGTAACCTTCTGCAGTGAATTCAACGGTGTCAAGAATATCGGACATTTTTGCTCCTTTCGCTAACGTCAATACAATTAATTATTGTTTTTTACCAACCATGCTGAATTTATCAGGCATGGGAATTTTCCTACCAGGTAGTAACAGGTTCCAGTACATCCATCGGAAGAATAGCTTGCCAAGATGATTAATCCTGGTTTCTTTTAGAAGAGAAAACGGCCCAATTCCTGGAATTGGATAAGTTCCTTCCAGTGGTTCGACATCATAATTAAAGTCGATTAGAAACGCTTTATTAAATCCCGATTCAATATAACAATTGGCATGACCGTCAAATTTATCTTCCAGCTCTTTTCCCTGCATGTGATGCAAGATATTTTGTATCACTCCATCCATCTGAAAGTGAGATACCGACCCGGCTTTTGATGCAGGAATGTTATTAGCATCACCAATTACCCAGATGTTTTCCCACTTCTTCGATTGCAGTGTGTATTTATCTACCGGAACGTAATTCAAGTCATCTCCCATCCCGGCATCAGCAATTATGGTTGCACCCATATTCAGTGGAATGGTCACTAAAAGATCATACGGCACTTCGCGCTCATCATATCCCCGGATCACCTGTTTGCTATTGTCAACTTCCATAATGTTGAAATCAGGAACCACCGTTATACCCTTTTTCTCTAATAAGCTGCCCAAAGTGGCAGAGGCTTTTGGTTTGGTAAACGCTCCGGGGAGAGGGGTAGCCAGCACAAGGTCAACCTTATTCCGGATGCCGCGTTGACGCAGGTAGTAATCCGCTAAAAATGAAAATTCAAGTGGAGCAACCGGGCATTTTATCGGCATCTCTGTTACATGAACCACCATCCTACCGCCATCCCATCTCTGAAGGAAATCATGTAATGCTAAAGCTCCTTCAAGAGTGTAAAAATCGAAGATATTCTTTCGCCAACCAGTTTCTGTTAAACCGGGGGTTTCTTCTGGATGCAACCCGGTACCAGTGGCAACCACCAGATAATCAAAATCGATCACACGGTTATCTGAAGTAAGAAAAACTTTCCGATTATCAGGTTCAATCCGTTCGATATCCGAAATGATGAATTCCACTTTATTGGTGATGAATTGCTTTTTTGTTTTCGTTACATCTTCTTTTTTGTAATAACCAAAAGGCAAAAAGAGAAATCCTGGTTGATAAAAGTGAGTAGGTTCTCGGTCAACGATAATGATTTTCCACTCTTCTGGTTCCAACCGCCTGGCTAATTTATTTGCCATCATGGTTCCAGCAGTACCAGCGCCTAAAATGAGAAAAGTTTTCACCGCTACACTCCTGTTTTATATTTCTTCAATAAGATTGTGAGCACGCTCAGCCAACTTCGCCCTGTCTTTCAAAGAATCAGATAACATTCCCCTCAATAGATCAAGTGCTTGAATGATCCGTATATCGGTAAGGGAATATGTGATCGTTTGACCTTCGCGGTTGGCAACTACCATACCACGTTCACGCAAGGTTCTGAGATGCCGTGACACAGCTGGTTGGGGTATCTCCAAATGACATGATAACTCGCCTACATTCATGGGCTTTTCTGCCAGGCTATAAATGATGAGAATGCGGTTTGGGTCTGCCACAGCGCTACACACTTCAGCGTGCAGCCGGACTACTTCTTCACGTAAGGTATCTGCCACAACGAACTCCTTGTTTTATATATCCATGTTCGTATATTTATATATACGCTTATGCATATATATTATTATATATACACAGCACTTACACATGATATATGTCATGGTTTTATCGTGTCTTTAATCATACGTAGAAATAGTGTTAATGTTGCATAAAATTCTTGAAATGAGCGAGTGTTCTGGTTATTATTCTAAAATAACGGTTCGTGGAGAATAATATGGATCAATCACTATCATTCATCGGGATTTCAGGAAGTTTACGAAAGGCATCCTATAACACGCGTTTGCTAGAAATTGCCCAGGGATTGCTGCCAGATGGTGTAAAAATGGAGATCGTATCTCTGGCAGATCTTCCCCTCTATAATGGCGATGTAGAAGAAGAGGGGTTTCCGTTGCCCGTATTGGAATTTCGCAAGAAGGTTTTCGAAGCAGACGCCATCTTGTTTGCAAGCCCGGAATATAATTCTTCTTTCACTGGTGTACTAAAAAATGCTATCGATTGGGCATCCCGCGGGCCACGGAATGAACCCTACCCCGCCTATCCACTCGCAGGGAAACCCTTTGCCATCATCGGCGTTGGTGGCAGATATGGCACAGCGCGTGCGCAATCTCACCTGCGCCAGGTGCTGCAAAAGTTGGATATGCCCGGTGTGAACCATCCTGAAGTACTGATCCAGAACGAACCTGTTATCAAATTCGATGAAAACCGTATGTTGACAGACCCTTATGCCATCAAGCTTATCGAAATCATGTTAAAGAAGTTAGTCAGGCTGGTGCATCAAACCAAAGCCGAATGATCTAACTATTTTTTAATTTCTCCTTAAAAATTTTCTGGCAAATCTTTTTACATCTTTGACTGTAAGCATGACTAACCAGACCCCTGATAGTCAATGCAACAGTATCAATCCAAACCTTAATATTTTCACTTTATGACAAAACTTAAGTAAAATTGTGATAATTGAAAGCTTTCCCATCTTCCTCTATTGAATTCTGGTACGGCGTGCGGGATGAACTCCCCTTATTGTTGGGAGTGGCACCCTTTGGCATGATCTTCGGTGCGCTGGCTCTCTCAGCCGGATTGTCTGCTAGCATCTCTCAAGCCATGTCTTCGATCGTCTTTGCAGGTTCATCGCAATTCATTGCAGTTCAATTGATGGGATCAGGTGTGCCCATGCTGGTGATCTTTCTAACAGGGGTTGTTGTCAATTTACGTCATGCTCTATATAGTGCATCAATTGCTCCCCACGTGCAGCATCTTTCGCCACTCTGGCAATCCATTTTAGCGTATCTTCTCACAGATGAAGCGTATGCTATCACGATCCATCACTACGATGACCAGACGATTCCCATCAACAAGAAACATTGGTATTTCCTTGGAGCTGGACTGACCTTATGGACATGCTGGCAGATCAGTACTGCTTTGGGAATCTTCGTTGGAACGATCCTACCCAGCAACATTCCATTGGATTTTACATTGCCATTGGTATTCATCGCACTGGTTGTGCCTAGTTTACGGGATAAACCTGCAGTGCTTGTTGCGATCGTATCAGGAATTTTTTCAGTGGTATTCTTTGGATTGCCCTACAAACTGGGGATGTTGCTGGCAGCGATTATTGGAATGGGAGTGGGATTATGGCTGGAAAAGAAATGACCTCCACCTGGTTCCTCATCATAGGGTTAGGGATTGCCACCTTTCTCATCCGTTTGTCATTCATCTGGTTATTCAAACACTGGCAACCACCCACCTGGTTGACCAAAGCTTTACGGTTTGTTCCCATTGCAGTACTAATGGCAATAGCCATCCCCGAGCTCATTCTTCCTGGTGGCGAATGGGTTATCCCATATTCAAATCCCCGCTTGATTGCTGGTATCGTAGCCATACTGGTAGCCTGGTTCTCTCGCAACGTTTTAGCAACCATCGCTGCAGGGATGGTAATTTTGCTTATCACCAGTGCATTTTTATGATATTATTGCCTTTCAATTTTCCTCACAAAAACAACAATTGGAGTTACTATGCAAAGCAACAAGCCTTCAGGCATGTCAGCCTTCTTTTACATTTGGATTGGGCAGATCGTTTCAGTGCTGGCATCCACAATGTCACATTTTGGTTTAACTATCTGGATGTATCAACAAACCGAAAGCGCTACCGCTATGGGGTTGATGCAGGTATTCTTTGTTACCCCCTTCTTAATCATCTCTCCTTTTGCAGGAGCGATGGTTGACCGTTACAATCGCAAGCTGATGATGATGCTGAGTGACCTGACAGCAGTTATTGCCACCACAGGTATTTTTGTTTTATTTCTTACTGGCAAACTTGAATTCTGGCATCTGTACATCGCTGCAGTTTTGAATGGTATTGGAAATACCTTCCAATGGCCTGCATATTCAGCCACGATCAGTACTATGATACCCAAAGAGCAATTGGGGCGTGTTAATGGATTGATGGCATTGATAGAAGCGGGTCCTGGGGTAGTGGCTCCCATGTTAGCGGGTGCGCTTCTACCTGCCATTCAATTATCTGGACTTTTGATCATTGATATTGTGACCTTCTTTTTTGCTGTGGGTACTTTATTGATCGTTCACATTCCCCAACCCAGACAATCAGAAGAAGGGAAACAGGCGCAGGGGAGTCTGTGGAAAGAAGCTGCTTTTGGCTTCTGTTACATCTTCACTCGACCCAGCATGTTAGGATTACAAATGATCTTCTTCTTTGGTAATCTGTTTTCTGGGATAGCTTTCACGGTATTGTCACCTATGATCCTGGCAAAAACCAACCAGAATTCTCTCATTTTTGGAAGTGTACAAACCGCAGGAGCAGTTGGTGCCATAGTAGGCAGTGTTGCAATGAGTGCATGGGGTGGATTTAAAAAGCGAATTCACGGAGTGCTCGGTTCCTGGACATTTTTCGGACTGGTAGGCATGACCATAATGGGATTCAAGTTTGGTCTTCCAGCCTGGATTGTGGCTGCTTCGCTGGGTCATTTCTCCTCGCAAATCCTCAATGCATCCAATCAGGCTATCTGGCAATCAAAAGTAGCACCCGATATTCAAGGACGCGTTTTTTCTGCCCGGCGATTGATCGCCTGGTTTACCAACCCAATTTCGCCAATCATAGGGGGTACTCTGGCTGATTACGTCCTTGAACCCGCCATGAGAACCAGCAGTAATCTATCGAACACATTTGGCTGGCTGGTTGGCACTGGACCAGGGGCAGGCATGGGATTCTTGATGGTCATTTGTGGGATCATGACAGCTCTGGTAGGAATCTCTGGATATTTTATTCCAGCAATCAGGAATGTAGAAACCATAATGCCCGATCATGTACAGGTTGAACCTGTGCAGGGTGAAGCAGAAGCAAGTATTGCCTAAATTTTGTTTATTCCTGAAAAGATCTGGTACACCCTGAAGTATTAACACTTCAGGGTGTTTTTAGATTAGAACCAGGTTTTACGGCTGACCGTAGGAGAAATAATCCACTTTAATAGTTGAGGGAAGGATGTTGAATGACATGGCTCCCATACCCACCAATCCAGCATCGGTGAGGGTTCCATCGGTTACGGTAGTGACTGAATTACCATTTACTTCCAGGCTGAGCTGGTTGCCTTTGCAGGTAGCTTTTATGGTGTTGTACTCAGACGGAGAATAAATATCCTTCCGCAATCCACCCCTCTCCAGTTGAATATACGGATTATCACCCGCTTCTTTTAGACTTTCATCATAACGGTAGATATAGTACACGTTTTGACTATCCACGCGGAATTCATACCATGCTGATTGATCATTTTTTGCCCGGCATACTAAAGCCATTGCATTTTCTTGATTTCCAGCTCCTCTCATTTTTGCTTCAATGACTACATCCGCAGTCGAAGGGTTCTTGTAGAAGGTGTAAAGGTAGGTTTCTTTATCCTGCAGATCGAAAGATAGCTCACCAGACTGCGTTTTGATACTGGATAGCATCGCGCCCGGTAAGGCAGTTGTAGTAACGGCAAAGGCATCCGACCAACCTTCATCAGTAGTCAGAAAGTCGTCATACAAAGATTTGACGGATTTTTCCTCTGGAACGGGGGTTTGTGTGGGTGCCACCGTTGGGGTTACCAATTCCGATTTGAACGGATTATTCAAGTTGCATGCCGAACTTAAAGCCAGAACTGCTAAAATGGCGATCAACAACTTGCGGTTCATCTCATACTCCTTTCGTCTTCCTGCGCACAGGGGGATGACACCTGGAGGTGTCTGAAATTGACCGGTCATTTTACTTATACGAGACGGAAGGGAAGGTTGTCAAGAATGTAAGGGGGAAAAATGGTCAACCTTGCAATTCTGTAAAGCTGCAAGGAAAAAGTTGGCATGAAAATTCAAAAGCAACCTTTTCTTGATTATTTCAGTACTGCTTGTTCACAGATGGAGAAGAATAGAGCAGAAAATAATACACAGATTTGAGACGGTTTTTCTTATACTATATATAGACTTATTGCGACTCTTTTTATCTTTTTGTTCGTTAATTGATATTGACCAGCTGCACCAGGAACACATCATGTCGGATAAACCATTGGAAAGCACCATCACTGCAGCCAGCCGGGGTAATCCGGATGCTGTAACGCGTCTGTACGAACATTACCATCAGAGTATTTTTCGCTTTTTATACTACCGTACCGGTTCCATCCCTACCGCAGAAGACCTTACGTCAGAGGTTTTTTTACGGATGGTCAAGTCGATATCTGATTTTCGACCAGGAACTGGAAGTATAGACGCCTGGTTGTACCAGATTGCACGGCGGGTGCTGTACGACTGGTACCGGCATCATGCACTTCATCCAGAAGTGCAATTGACTGAATCCTATACCGATCCTCTGCCACTGCCTGAAGAACACACCGAAAAAAAATTGGATCATTCAATGTTAGCCCAAGAAATACGGTTCCTTTCTGTTGATCAGCAAGAAGTCTTGATTTTGCGCTTTATAAATGGATTGAACCTGCAGGATACCGCCAGGGCAATCCAGCGCAGTGAAGATGCAGTTAAGGGATTGCAAAGAAGAGCAATTCAATCTTTAAGAAAGCAATTATCCGAAAGAGGCATATTATGAACGAAGAGATGAACATACAGCATGATGAAAGCGATCAGGATGAAATCTTGATCAAACAGCTTCAGCAGATGCAGCATCCGGTGATGTCTACCGAGAAATCTCAGCAGCAGGTAAAGCAACTCCGCATGGCTATCCCCAAACCACGAACCCATTGGAAATGGATTATTGCTGCAGCAGGTGTAAGTGCTGTAGTGGGTGTCCTGATACTGGCATCGGTTGCATCCTTGCTCATTAGAACCCAAAATGTACAGGCTGCCCGCCTGGGAAATATTTCAGGAATCGTGGAAATCTCCACCGATGCAGGAGAAAGCTGGGAACTTGCCGAAAATAATGACACAATTGCAGCCGGAGATAGTCTGCGTACGTACACTGATTCCAGCGTACTCTTAACTTATCCTGATGGCTCGATCGTAGAAGTAGGTGAAGATGCCAAAGTAAATATCATCACGCTGGAGTACAAGAATAATGTACTTCAGGCTGTGGTATTTCAAACGGCAGGCGAAACCACCCATTGGGTGGTGCCATTGAGCAAAGGCGGTGAATACCTGGTACGAACACAAACTGGCACTGCTCAGGTGCATGGCACCGTTTTTCAGGTGAGTGTTCCCAACCCGGGGCTCACACGGTTTTCTGTTACCGATGGCAAAGTTGCAGTAAGCAATGAAGATGACGAAGTCTTTCTGACACCCGGACAGGTTACCCTTGCCAGTGACGAGGGTACTGTGGACAACCCGGCGTATGATTTCAGCCTGAAAGGAATTTTAGAAAGTCAAGGTGCAGATGGAATCTGGGTGGTAAATGGTGTTTCCTTCCTGGTAACAGAAGAAACCAGCATCAGCAGTAATCCCGTTGTGGGAGATTCCATCCATGTTGTCGGACGTATTTTGGAAACCGGTGAACGTGTGGCGGATATGATCAAATTATCCAAAATAGATAAAGAGATCCTTTGCTTCTCTGGTGTGATTGACAGCATCGGTGATACTGCCTGGGTTGTCAGTGGTCAAAATGTTGTGATCGATGAGAATACCGAGTTAGATGATGGAATATCGGTTGGCAGTGAAGTGGAAGTCAGGTTCACAGTACAGGATGATGGAAGCTGGCTGGCTTTGGAAATTTCTCTCTACTCAGATGAAGGAAAACCGCCGGTTGTGGTTGAGCCAACCGTTGGACCAGAAGTCACTCTGGATAGTTCGGAAACCGTCGAGCCAGAACCGATAGAAACAGAAGAACCACGTGATAATGGTATCTGTGGCAACGAGGATAAACAACAGCCAGAAGCCGTTACCCTCTCTGAAAGATATGGTGTGCCGTATGAAGAGATCATGAACTGGTTCTGCCTCAACAATGGTTTTGGCGAAATCGACCTGGCATATAGCCTGTCACAGGAAACTGAAGTACCCGTTGAAGAGATCTTCGCCATGCGTGAATCTGGCATGGGCTGGGGGCAGATCAAACAGGAAATTCAACCTAAATTGAAACCAACCCATAAACCAACGAAAACCGCTAAACCAACTGTTGAAAAAGGTCCAAAGAAATAACCTGAGAAATCCTCTGGAGATAAAAAAAGCCCGCCATGTTCTTGATTGCATGGCGGGCTTATTTTTTAAGCAGCACTATTTTTTATCCTTTTTCTTTTCATCTTTTTTCTTCTTATCTTTTTTCTCTTTCTTTTCCTTCTTTTCCTTTTTCTCTTTCTTTTCTTTTTTCTCTTTCTTCTCCTTTTTTTCTTTCTTTTCGTCTTTCTTTGCCTTCTTTTCTTCTTTCAACTTAGCTTCTTCCAGCTTTTTCAATTCCTCATCTTGATCGGTCATCATTAATCTCCCTTTGCTAATAGAAATCATTAAATCACTATAACATTTTCATATAGCGAATACAAGAAGAATATGGGATTGTTGCCAGGGAAAGGAGAAACTACATAGAAACCAGTACACGGCTGTGCGTGCTAATTTCATTATAAAGTGCATCTACCTGTTCACGACTTTGCGCAATGAAGGTAGCCGAAACTGCCAGATACTTCCCCCCATTGCTGACATTCGTTGATAGGTCAGAACGGGTGATCTCTGGAACATGGTGCGATAGCAGTTCAAAGACAAATTCAAAGAAATCATCTTCATGCCTGCCAATCAGTTTTACAGGATATTCGCAGGGAAAAGCTAATTCAAATTCGTTCAGATCGACCGTCATAGCGAAAAAGTATACCAGAATTTATAAAATTTGGAGTATAAAGAAATCCAACAGGAAACCGAAGCTATACTATAATATTGCAAATTATATTTCGGTAATAGTTAAGTGGAGAATAATAAAAGAGCAGCAAATGAATGATCCCAGCCCACTGAAAAATCGGATCCCCAACCGGAGAGAAGTATTCCGAGTGTATTACCCTGTCAAATCCGATCCAAAATATCTTCCGGTGCTGGTGATCTTTTCTCAACCTTATCAGGTGCGGGATATTTGCGAAAAAGGGATCCGCTTCCTTAACCCCAATCGGCGTACCATTCCCGATGGAATGATCCAGGCATCGATAAATTTCCCCGACGGTTCATCCGTACCCCTTTTTGGAAAAGTGATCCGCCGATGTAATGATCACATCGTGTTGAAGCTGGATAAGGGCATTCCCTATAAACTGATCTACACTGAACAGGTAAGGCTACGCCGTCTGGAATCAAAAGGGTTGATCTCTTTCAACGAAGAATGATCAAATAGACTCCACCCTACCCCTTTGGTTTATTACTAACAAAACTATAAAGAAATGAGAAATGAAGGAAAAAACATTGATCCAAACATCACGTCTTTTAATACGGCCATTCCAGGAACAAGACCACAATGACCTGTATGAATATCTTTCAGATCCTTCTGTATATCAATTCGAACCTGGTAAACCCATTTCGCGCGAAGAAGCAAAAGAAATTTGCATCCGGAGAGCACAGGGACCCAGCTTCTGGGCAGTTGTTCTCCAAAGCACGCAAAAAATGGTGGGGCATTTGTATTTTGCGCAGACTGAGCCGGCAGATTTTTTAACCTGGGAATTGGGATATATTTTTAACCCCCATTTCCATAATCAGGGATACGCCACAGAGTCGAGTGCCGCATTGATCCATTATGGATTTCTTCACATGGGCATCCATCGCGTTGTTGCTCACTGCAACCCACAGAACATCGCATCCTGCCGGGTACTGGAGAAAATAGGGATGCGAAAGGAAGGGCATTTTCGGAAAAATGTCACATTTCACAAATCAGCAGACGGCTCCCCGATTTGGAACGATTCTTATGAATATGCCATTCTGGAAGAAGAACTGATGCCTGCCAAAGGCTCTCACTCACAAAGCTGATCCCGGATTCATTTCCTCCCAATATTCATCCACCTGGTTTTGCCAGAATTCTTTATCTTCTTTCGTGATCTTCCGTAAAACGCGGCAGGGATTACCCACCGCAACCACCCCATCCGGAATATCACGGGTGACCACAGAGCCGGACCCGATCACTACATCACTTCCGATGGTCACCCCCGGATTGAAGATTGCATTTCCCCCCACCCAGACGTTGTCCCCGATGGTCACCGGTTTCCCATATTCCAGCCCGGCGTTTCGTACTTCTGTATCGATGGGATGTGCCGCCGTATAAATCTGTACCCCTGGTCCAAAGAGTACATTCTTGCCTATATGTACTTCACACACATCGATGATGACGCAGTTATAATTGGCGAAAAAATTATCTCCAATGAAAATATGGCTCCCATAATCGCAGTAAAAAGGAGGTTCGATATAGATCCTCTCACCCGTCAATGCGAACAACTCTTTGAGCATCTTGTTACGCTTCTCGAGCTCTTCTTCGGTGGTCTGATTGTAGAGACGAGTCAGCTTTTTTGCCCTTTTATATTCTTTTATCAGCTCCTCGCCTTGAGAAAAATATAACTTTCCAGAGAGCATTCTTTCTTTTTGGTTCATGGGCACCTCCACGGGAGTAAGCCTCCTGTAGTTCGTTCTTTTGAGTGTACCATGAAATTATTTTCGAGAAAGCCTGGTAAGTCATGGGGTACAAATGGTTCCATTTCTTGAATATCCATTTGTTCTTAATGAGTTGACAGGCTAAACTATTCCTGTCCCCTTTTGGAATTTGATACGTTATACTATTTATGTGTCTACAGAAAATACCCCCTCATTCTATTGGAGGAAACATCAAAATGAGCAAGAGCCATCGGGGTCATTCATTGATCCTTCGGGTTATTCTTCTGCTATTCTTTCTCCCGATCATGAGTCTGCTTCCTTCAGGAAATGTATTCGCATTCCAATCCACTGGAACAATAACCCCCACCGTTCTCCGTGTCCCCACTGTGGATGAAGTGGTTGTGGCGGTCAACGCATTCCGAGAAAGTAATGGTTGTTACGCCCTCAACGTCCACCAGGCACTCATGCAGGCAGCACAGATCGAAGCAGATGGCATCGCCAGTGGTATGCAAGGGCACTGGCGACCCAACGGCTTGACCCTGGGTCAGTGGCTGATCACCCTGGGATATCCGCTTTCGGGTGACCTGTCTCAAGATGGATATCGCTCAGAAAACTGGATCGTTGCGAATGACCCGATTGAAGCCATTCAAGCCTGGCAGGGTGACGCGGAGCATACCAATACGATGCTTTCCTCCTTCCGGAGCGATATTGGTGTGGGAATTGCCGTGGGCAGCGATGGCGTGGTTATCGTTTTGATCACTGCCCTGCGCACCAAAACCGGCAAGATGCAGCCAACCGCTAACGACTTTTTAACCCTGGTGGCTTCCACCGATATCAGCATTGCACAGGGTACTATCGTCTCGCAATATGTGGCACCGGTTACGTTAAGCACCGCCCGCCCCGATGGGGATGTATTCCACAAGGTGCTCTATGGTCAATCCTTGTGGAGCATTGCCATGGCTTACAACACGACCATCGATCAGATCCGAGCTCTGAACAACCTCGGGCAAGACACCACGATTTACGAAGGGCAATTGCTGCTTGTGAAGAAAAGTGCCACGCAGCCGGGATCAGTCTCTCCCACGGTACAGGAAACCCCAACACCGTCAGCTACCTCTACCATGCAGCCGCCCACCCAATCAGTTACCGCAGCGATTCTCCCCTCACCAACCATCACAATGGAGAAACCCTCATCGCAGGGCTTTAACAGGAGCACTGTCGCAGGGCTTTTCCTGGCTATCCTGGTTGTAGGTGGGCTGATGGTTGTGATCTCGGCGAAGAAGAAGGGGTAAAAAGAATTATGGGCAAGGGAATTCGAACCTGCGACAAAGCGTATTAAGGTTTTCCTCCAATTGAGATGCAAGCAAACCCTCTCACTTCATTGTTAGATTTTTTCCCTTGGGGTATACTTACTGCATGGATAATTTTGTCTTGGTAATGGTGATCAGCATGCTCAATTCCGCCAGGGGGTTCTATTCGCGCGCCTGTTGCTCATCTGATCGGAAGGATTGATACACTACACGATTATTTACCGCGGCGCGCAGCCGCGGTTTTTTATTTTAAGGACATCATGAAACTCTTTACTCAAAAGAAAGCATTTTATCTACTCTGGGGCGGTCAATCACTATCGCTGCTCGGATCCGGCTTGACACGTTTTGCTATCATGGTCTGGGCTTACGAGAACAACGGTTCGGTCACCGATATGGTGTTGCTCCCCTTCTTTGCCTGCCTGACTTTTATAATTCTCAGCCCGTTCGCGGGGGTGGTGACTGACCGTCGAAGCCGCAAATGGATCATGTTCTTTGCTGATCTCGGATCCGGGCTGGCAACGCTTGGCTTGCTTCTTTTATTCCTGAATGGCAAACTCGCTTTCTGGCACCTGTACATGGTGGAAGGTCTTTCTGGGGCTTTGGAGGCGTTCCAGTCGCCAGCATTTTTCTCCTCCATCAGCCTGCTGATACCCAAAGAAGAATACACCCGTTCAAACGCGCTGATTGGTCTGGCGAAATCTACGGTGACAATGATCGCCCCGGCATTGGCCAGCGTGGTGCTCACCTTTGGCGGAATGAGCCGGGTGATGATCATCGACCTGCTGACCATGCTTCCGGGCATCCTGGCAGTGCTCCTGGTCAGCCTGCCTAAACCGAAAGAGAGCGAGGATGGGGCACGCGCCAGGGGCAACTTCTGGCACGAATTCCGTTTCGGATTTCGCTATATCTTCAGCCACCCCGGATTGCGTTCGATCACTTTCATCTTCATTGGCATAAACCTTTTCGCCGGACTCACCTACCTGTCGATCCTGTCACCGATGATCCTCACCCATACAGACGGGAACAAGATCGCCCTTGGTACCGTTCAAACCGTGATGGGGATCGGAGGCATCCTGGGCGGGCTGATCCTCACGCTGTGGAAGACACCGCGCCGTAAAGCAGCCCTTTTTGTCTGGTCAACTTTCGGATCATTCCTGTTCTGCGATTTCTTTACTGCAGTCAGCCGCTCGGTTTGGAGCTGGTCGATCGCTGGTTTTCTCTCCGAACTGACAATCCCGTTTATCGTCAGTCCGTTCTATTCAATCTGGCAGGAAAAAGTTCCAGGGGATGTGCAGGGACGCGTATTTGCCGTTCGCGAAATGCTTCTTTCCAGCCCAAGTCCGATAGGATACCTACTTGGTGGGCTGCTGGCTGACAACCTCTTCGAACCCTTCTTTGCCCATTCCAACTTTCTCAGCCCCCTGGTGGGCTGGGGACCGGGAACGGGCATGTCAGCCATGTTCCTGTTCACGGCTGTGTTAGGCGCGCTGACCGGACTGATGGGCATTCTCAACAAGAATATACACAAGCTGGATTTGGTTGAGTAAACATTCTGTGTCAAAAGTTCCCTGAAATTTCAGGGAACTTTTCCTTTTTTCCACAAAAAAACTTTCACCTTGCTTTAACACTGCAATGGAGAAATCCTCATCGCAGGCGGGTTTATGGTCGTGGTCTCAGCAAGGAAGATAGGGTGAACAATAGTTTATTGTGAAAGGGTGATCCCGATCAATTAAATTTATTCCCAAAATATTATTGCAAGATAGGAGTAATTTAAGTAATTAAAACTAGCTATTCCTATTACTAACTTTAAAAAGTTTAGAAAATAGATTTGCTGAATTGATTTTTGTCATTAACAAGAGTATTTTGTCATTGAATATAGATTCATACTTTGTTCCTTTTCATCTTTTTAATTATTTTTACTACTAAATAAATGACCAGAAAAAAAAGAACAGAATAATACTAAAAACTAGAAGGAAAGCTGTTCGCGAAAAATCAAAATTGTATAGTGAAAATATTGAGTTCTCAATAATTTTTATTAGCGTTGGTAGAAAGAGGTATAAAAGTAAGGCATATAGCGTTAAAAGAATAAAACTATCGAATAAACCTTTCCGCAACCTCTTCAAAAAAAGTTTTACTTCTTCGGTTCTTGACTTTTCAACGTTGTTTTCATTTAGCAACTTCATAATCTGGGGATATCTAATATCAAATAACACAAAAATAAATACTATAACTAGCCACCTGACAGTTTGTCATAGACAGGGATAAAAGCAAGCGAGAATTGGGACGAGTTAGATAAATGACGATCACGCATATACAAACCAATGCGA
>DAOUFE010000037.1:0-92442 GCA_034430215.1 Anaerolineaceae bacterium
ATGTCTCACCCTAGCAGCGAGACATGCATAAAAGTGATCATATATTTTTTTAGAACAATTTTCTAATACGACACCCCGCGCTTTATAGCTTCAATGTTAGCTGGAAGCATCTTTTGACGTTTCGCAGGTAAGTGTTCTCCTAGAGCTTTTTCAATAGCTTTAACGGGCAAAACGGGCAGGTGAGCTAACAACCCACCCAACATGACCATGTTTGCCATCCGTTTTTCACCCAGCTCTTCCGCAATTTCATTTGCGGGGATGCTCACCACTGTGATATCTTTTCGTACTGCTTCGCGTGGGACAAGCGATGAATTGATTACTAACACACCACCAGGTTGAACCAGAGGTTCATATTTTTCCATAGAAGGCAGATTCATCACAATGGCTGCTTTCGGATTACGTACCAATGGCGAACCGATTTCTTCATCAGCAATAACAACCGTGCAATTGGCAGTGCCGCCGCGCATTTCAGGTCCATACGATGGGATCCAGGTCACTTCTTTACCTTCATCCATCGCGGCATAAGCCATCAATTGTCCGGCAAAAAGTACACCCTGACCACCAAATCCAGCAATGATAATTTCATTTTGCATGATTTTCCCTCCCGCCTATAATTTCACTTCTGCAAGCATGGGGTGAACTTTATAATCACCCAGGGGGTAATAGGGGATCATTTTTTCTTCGATCCATTTTTGAGCATTGCTGGGGGTAAGTCCCCAGTTAGTCGGACAAGTTGAAAGCAATTCCACCATTGAGAAGCCCAGACCACGCTGCTGAACTTCAAATGCAGTACGGATCGCCTTCTTCGCAAGGCGGATATTTTTAGGGTCATGAAGGCTGCGGCGCACGCTATACCCAGTGCCTTCAAGAGTAGCCAGCAATTCTGCTGCTCTTACTGGATAACCTTGTGTCTCTACATCTCTTCCTTTAGGCGATGAAGTAGTGATCTGCCCGGGCAGGGTGGTTGGAGCCATTTGTCCACCAGTCATTCCATAATTGGTGTTGTTGATGAAAATAATAGTGATATTTTCACCACGTGCCGCTGCAGCAACAACTTCGCCAGCACCAATGGAAGCCATATCGCCATCTCCCTGGTAGGTAAAAACAATTCGATCGGGTAGAACTCTTTTTATGCCGGTCGCCATCGCTGGAGCACGCCCATGAGGAGCTTGAACTACATCGAAATTGAAGTAGTTATACGCAAAAACCGAGCATCCCACAGGTGCCACAGCCACCGTCTTTTCACGTATGCCCATCTCATCCATCACTTCTGCGATCAACCGGTGAGCTACACCATGCATACAACCGGGGCAATAATGCGTTGGTGTTGCAGTCAGCGATTCGGGGCGGGAATAAATAGTTTTTTCAGATACAGGTGCAGATACTGTCATTTTTTCTCCTGTTTTATAACCATTCTCTACGGCATCCGAGATAACCAGCGGTCACGAGGGGTGCCCTCTGTGGGGATAGGTTGGGTTGCCATACGTTTTATTTCGCCCAATATCTCATCCGGGAAGGGTACAACACCACCAGGCCTGCCATAGAATTCAACGGGTACTCTACCATTCACATCCCGCAAGACATCATCCAACATTTGTCCACCATTCATTTCCACCACAAGAATGGAATCTACCTTCTTCGCCAGTTCTTCAACTTGTTTGCTGGGGAAGGGATTGAGAGTGATTGGACGTAAAAGTCCAACAGGGATCCCCTCTGCCCGAGCAGAGCGTACCGCAGACAATGCCACACGTCCGGCTGAACCAAATCCAATCACGCCAATTTTGGCATCAGACAATGAATATTCTTTAAAACGAACCTCGTTGGCTTTGATCTCTTGCCAACGGCGCATCATGCGCAGATTGGCAACTTCTTCTTCAGATGGATCAAGATAAATGGAAGATAGAAAATGACGTGGATCTCCCACTTCTCCCCGTGTAGCCCATTCGGGAAAACTTGTTTTCAGAGGTTTCATTGGAGGTAATTCAGCAGGTTCCATCATTTGTCCCAGGCTACCATCCAGCAACACAACTACGATTGAGCGGTATTTTTCAGCCAGGTCAAATGACAGCACTGTTAAATCAATGGCTTCTTGCACATTGGCAGGAGCAAGCACGATCAGTTCATAATCACCATGTCCACCACCATGAATGATCTGATTGTAATCTGCCTGGGACGGAGCAATGTTTCCCAATCCTGGTCCACCGCGCATGACATCCACGATTACAGCCGGCAGCTCTGTGCCTGCAATATACGAAATGCCTTCCATCATCAGGCTTACGCCCGGACTGGATGACGAAGACATTACTCTCGCACCGGTGCAGGCTGCGCCATATACCATATTGATTGCACCTAATTCGCTTTCAGCCTGAACAAATGCCCTTCCTAATTCTGGCATACGCGCAGATAAATATTCCAACAATTCTGTCTGTGGGGTGATAGGATACCCAAAATACGCCTGCAGTCCGGCACGTACGGCTGCTTCGGCAATAGCAACATTTCCTTTTAAAAGTTGTTTTGCCATTTTTTCTCCTATGCCTTTTCGTCTGTTTGGCTTTGGGTTACTTCGCGAAAAACACTAATGGCAGCTTCAGGGCATACAATGGCGCAAATACCACAGCCATTGCACCCGGCTTTGATCATTTCTGCTGGATGATAACCTTTGGCATTCAACCTTTCAGCTGCCATACCAATTATGCCTTGCGGGCATGAGTCAGCGCATAATTCACACCCCTTGCAGTACAGCTCATTTACTTCAATTCGACCCTTAACGGGCATTCGTACCTCCTGGAATGAATGATTTGAAAATTTTTCTGCACTTCGACTCTTAAAATTATCATCATTTGAACTGAATTTTCATAGTGTCAAATTACCTCAACCTCTTCAACAATTATCCCGCTGAAAATACAATATTCATCCTATTTACCCTTTTAGATACCAGTGCCACACCAGAATTAATCGTTTTACGGATTAGCCTGCACCAGCTGAGGAGAGGCATCATGGTTGTAATAGTAGATCTGTCGCCCGGGGATAGCCTCAATGACTTTTTGATTTTCCGGTCCACGATCATGTGCGTAAATGATATCTGCTTCTGCAAGATCAATAGGGTTCTTCCAGCTAAAATTAGCATATTTTGTCCAATAATCACTAAAAACAAAAACGATCGCATGATGAATGTTCGCCTGTTCGATGGTTCTTACATCATCCCGATTAATATCGTAGAGATCGCGGCATTTTTCAAAAACCGGGTGGGTTACCATGATGATATTCCAAAGAACAAACACCAACAGTGCTGCCCGAGTGATCCAATAATTAATCTTAAATTGGTCAAATTTCAATAATCCTCGGCTGACTATGATCCAAAAAAAGGGGAGCGTTTCTGCATAATATCTTGGGCCATAAATCCCACCACTGCGCGCCCAGTAAGCCATATATGCCAATATAAGTGTAATCGCTGGTATGATCACCAACCAATCTCTCTTTTCCCGTTTTGGCAGCAACAGACCAAAAAGAACGACGATCCAGGCAAGAGGTATGGCATACCCCTGAACAACAGGCCAACCTAGAGAAAATTGATTATATTCTGCCAGGTCAGTCTTCAGATTCCGCCACATTTTTTCGAGGGTATATCCGTGGCTGCCATGGTCAGGCCCAAATCCGATGGTGTCATAGCTCCAGATGAGCGTGTAAGTGTTCATCAGTGGGTTACCTGTGGTGATGGCATTATAGAGTGGCAGCAATAATGCAATCAGAACGCAACAGGCAACCGTCACCAGATAGAGCTTCCAGTACTTTTTGGGAGAACGGATGAATTTCACCAGAGCATAGATCACAAAGGGCAAACCAACCCCTACTGCTGTCCAAGGGCGGGTGATGATCGCAAATCCCATGAATAAACCACTCAACATGGCAAAATGCCATGGGCGGTACACCTCTTCTTTATGCATACGGATGAACGCCCAGGCAAAAAAAGTGAGCAGGGTGATACTAAATGAGTGCGAGAGAAAAGTGCCTGACAGCAGCATATACATGGGCGATATAAGGCCCAAAGTAGCTGCTAAAACACCAGTTCGCTCGTCATAAATTTCTTTGCATAATAAAAAAACTGCAAAAAGACCTGCTGCAGCCAGGATAGGGTTGATCAACCAGGGAATATGAGCAATAACGCCAAGAGCCAGAACCAGAGAATAGCCCGGTGTGTATTTGCTAAATAGATGCCCATTGTAATTTACAACAAATGGCACCCAGAAGGATGAAAATAAAGCTGTATCAGGGTTGGCGATTTTCCCGCTGGCGAATATTTTTGCCTGATATAAATTTGCGTGCTCATCCTCCAAATGAGGTACGGCATCAAAGATGCCCCATGAAATGCTTATTCCGATGATGAGGCTTACCAGGCAGATCAGAACAATTTTCCATGAAACTGACTTACTGGGCATTGTTTAAAATCATATCACAACTCGTTATCTAGTAAATAGAGTATTTTCAGGTGCGGTCAGGCTGATTTAACAGTAAAATAATAGTACTGGAAATCATAAGGTGGAAATATGACAGGTGAAAATTTCGGTATTGAAAAATACCGGCAGGTATTCGACCAGATTATCTATTCATTCCCAGACCATGTTTACATCAGAGACGTGATCACTAACCGCAGGATCATGGAGAATACCAATACTGCCAGGATCCTTGGTTATCAGCTTGATCCCTCTGCTAATTCACATGCTTTTTATGACTCGATCCTTCACCCAGATTCAATCGACATTCACAATCAATTTTGCACTGAAACTATCTCCGCTATTGAAGATAAAGTTTATGAAATGACCATTTGCGTAAGAGCAGCAAGCGGTAAATGGAACTGGCTGAATTACCGCGAAAAATTGTTGTTGAGAGACAACACAGGAAAACCCTGGTTAATGATAGGAACCTCACGGGATGTTACAGATTTAACGAACATTCAAAAAGAACTTTGGAGAACCAATAAAATATTATCAGCCAGCGAAGCACACTATAAAGCAATCATCGATAGCCAAACGGTATTTATAAACCGCTATAACCGTAAAGGTGAACTGACCTTTGTTAATCAGGCAATATGCGATTTTTTTCATAAAACCCAGGCTCAAATGCTTGGAAAAACAATTTATTCGTTTCTTAAGCCCGAAGATGCTGCTGAAGTGGAAAGAAATCTACTTTTGTTAACACCCGATAATCCAATTTATCTGGTAGAACATCCTGTTCAAGCTATCAATGATAAAGAATATTGGCAGCATTGGATCAACCGGGCAATTTTCGATGAAGAAGGGAATTTTATCGAATTCCAGGCTACTGGTTGGGATATTACGGAACAACATTATGCACAACAAACAAACCAACAACTGATCGATATTCTGGAAGCAACTCCTGATGTTGTGGCAATGGCAGACCCAAACCTACAATTGCAATATCTCAATAAAGCAGGATATGCTTTCTTCAACCTGCCAAATGATGCACAAATAAGTAAATACAATGTGATCCAATTTCTTCCAGAATGGGTCATTCAAATGATTCATGAGAGGGTCCTTCCAGAAGTAAAAACACAAGGGTCATGGCTGGGTGAAACTGCTGTAATCAATGGAAATGGGATTGAAGTTCCCGTTTCGCAGATCGTCTTGGGACATTTTGATGATCAAGAGAATTTACGCCGGCTTTCTACCAGTTTTCGTGATATTCGGTACAAAAAAGAATTCGAGCACCGTTTACGGGATAAAGAGCTGGAAGTGCAGGAACAACAATCTCATTTTATTGCAAATGAATTACATGATCGTGTCGGGCAGAACCTGACAGTTCTTAACCTCAATTTGACGCTCCTTAGTAAAAGAGCAGGACAAGAGAAGCAGCCCATCACACAGCAAGATATTGATACCTCCTTGCAGTTAGTGGAAGAAACTATGGCATCTATTAGAAACATCATGTCAGAAATCCGTCCACCAGCACTGGACGATTATGGCATTTTTATTGCAATCCGCAATTCAGCGAGTCAACTTACCAACCGCACAGGGATCAAGATTTTTGTTGAAGGTAAATCACTTGAACCAAGATTACCCAGCCAATATGAGATCGCCCTTTTTCGGATTTATCAAGAAGCACTAACCAACATCGTCAAGCATTCAAAAGCCACCCATGTAGTAGTTAAACTAATGGAAAAACATAATAGAATCAGCCTGGCGATTTTGGACAATGGTATAGGGTTTGAAACAAGCAAGGTTCAGCTTCCGAAAACCCGTGATGGATGGGGAATTCCCAGCATGATCACGCGGGCAAAAGATATTGGGGCAGTTCTAACCATTGATAGCAAACCTGGGAAAGGAACCCAAATCAGGGTTGAATTGGAGAGACCACAATGACCATCAGGGTTTACCTGGTAGATGATCACGCTATGGTGCGGGATGCTTTCAAAATGCTTTTAGAAAGTGACCCTGAAATTAAAGTAGTGGGCATGGCAGGCGATGGTAGAACTACAGTGAATGATGTATGTAATATGCCAGTCGATCTTGTGATAATGGATATTACGATGCCCGAACTAAACGGTATCGAAGCGATAAGTCAGATAAAAGCGGTTAAACCCCGGGTGAAGATATTGGTGCTCACCATGCATTCTACGACAGAGCACATTTATCGCGCTTTTCAAGCAGGTGCATCGGGCTTTCTTCTTAAGGAAGAAACGAGGGATATGATCCAGGCAGTATATAGTGTGATCAAGGGAGAAAAACTGGTAAGCACAAAAATAGCAGATTACGGTAATTACCTTTACCAGATGTCCGAGGAACGCAGCCCACTGGATAAACTATCCATGCGAGAGCGCGAAGTTCTCCAACTCACCGTTGAAGGAAAATCAGCAGATGAAACTGCTGTAATCCTTTCACTTTCTCCAAAATCGGTAGAAACATATCGCACACGGCTCAAAAAGAAACTTGGGGTAAATGACCTTCCTTCATTAGTAATATTTGCAATACAGCATGGAATAACCCCATTAAGATAAACAAATAATTTAACCTTGACACCAGGTTTTCTCCAAAGTATATTTAGATTGGTTCGGGGAGTAGCTACCCTACAAGGGTGGGCTGTCGTCAACACGGAGATTTTCTCTCGGCAGTCTTTTCGCCTCATGCGATAGCAAGACCACCAGGTTATTAATATTGGTGGTCTTTTTTTAATTAATGGAGAAAAAACTGATGGAAAACTGGCACCTGATTTCAAGTAATGATGCAGTAGAAAAATTACAGAGTAACATTACAAATGGTTTATCACAGGATGAAGCCCAAAAGAGGTTGGAGAAATTTGGTCCAAACGAATTGGTAGACAGGGGAATGAAACCCTGGTGGAAGATCCTGCTAGACCAGTTTAAAGGGATGATGGTGTTAATCCTTTTCATCTCAGCCATCATCTCGATTTTTCTCCATGAATACCTTGACGCCATTGTTATTTTGGCGATTGTGGTTTTGAACGCCATACTGGGGTATATCCAGGAGTCCAAAGCAGAAAAAGCAATGGCGGCATTAAAGAAAATGGCGGTGCCCCTGGTTCGAGTCAAACGTGATGGGCATCTCCATGAGATTCCCGCCAGCCAGTTGGTTCCTGGTGATGTTATCTCACTTGAGGCAGGCAATTCGATACCAGCAGACTGCCGGTTGATCGAAGGTGTAAATCTGCGCGTACAAGAAGCAGTTTTGACGGGTGAATCCATCCCTGTTGAAAAAGCCCCCGAAATACTCACTGGAGAAAACCTGCCTATCGGCGATCGGTTGAACATGCTTTACATGGGTACAGCAGTAACTTATGGTAGAGGCATAGCAGTTGTAGTTGAAACGGGCATGAATTCTGAACTTGGGCATATTGCTGAATTGTTACAGTCCGTAGGACAGGAATCGACTCCTTTGCAAAAACGCCTTGACCAAATGGGTAAAGTGCTGGCTGGGGTGGCAATAGCGATCGTTGCAGTTGTTTTCGTTCTTGGACTGTTGGAAGGGGAAGATATGCTGATCATGATCCGCACGGCGATCAGTATGGCTGTGGCTGCCATACCTGAAGGATTGACTGCCGTGGTAACCATAGCATTGGCATTTGGAGCGCAGCGCATGTTGAAAAGAAATGCGCTCATCCGCAAGCTACCAGCGGTGGAAACATTGGGCTCAGTTACTGTGGTTTGCTCAGACAAAACCGGCACACTCACCCAAAATCGCATGACAGTTACAGTACTGGATACTGCTGGAAATAAACTCGATTTTCAACAAACTCTACGCGATTACAGTCCTTCCCTTGAGGAAAACGATCTGCAGAAACCACGAATTGTTGAACACAACGCGGAAGCAATGCTGTTGATCGGAGGAACCCTTTGTAACGACGCGGTTCTTGAAATTGACAGCGGAAGTGCAGGAAGTTATCGTACAGTTGGGGATCCCACAGAAGGTGCATTGGTTGTCGCCGCTGCACAGGCAGGATTTGATAAAAAGAAACTTGAAAAAGATTTGCCAAGAGTATCTGAACTCCCCTTTGATTCTGACCGAAAAAGAATGACAACTATCCATGCGTACCAACCAGATAAACTTGATAAAAGTTTTCGAAGCCTATGGGAAGCACGTCATCCCGAAAGTTCATGGGATTTTCTGGCAATCACCAAAGGATCTGTTGATGGGCTGCTGAATATTTCTAACCGCGTTTGGACAAACGAACAGATTGTGGCAATGGATAATTCCTGGCGTGAGCGTATTCAAGTTGCCAATGAGCAAATTGCCAGCAATGGCATGCGTGTACTTGGATTGGCAGTACAGTTCCGTCCAAACAGCGACATCAAAGATATTCATATGCCCGTTGAACATAACCTTATTTTTGTAGGGTTAATTGGTATGATCGACCCGGCACGCCCTGAGGTTAAAGATGCTGTGAACGAAGCACTTTCCGCAGGCATCCGTCCCATGATGATCACCGGAGATCATCCTCTGACCGCATTGTACATTGCCCGTGAACTTAACATCACAGATAATGACAATGTGATTACAGGTCAGGAACTGGCGGAAATGAACGATACCCAACTTGCAGAAACAGTATCGAAAACTACTGTATATGCCCGGGTATCACCCGAACATAAACTGCGCATCGTAAACGCTTTACAAAACCAGGGGCATATCGTTGCCATGACAGGTGATGGTGTGAATGATGCCCCCGCTCTGAAGAAGGCAGATATTGGTGTAGCAATGGGAATCACCGGTACCGATGTGTCAAAAGAAGCATCTGATATGGTTTTATTGGATGACAACTTTGCTACCATTATTGCAGCGGTACGCGAAGGAAGACGCATTTATGATAATATCCGAAAATTCATCCGATATATGATGCCGGCGAATGCAGGTGAAATCGTTGTAATGTTGGCTGCACCGCTATTTGGATTGCCGATCCCACTTACACCCCTGCAGATATTATGGGTTAACCTGGTCACTGATGGGTTACCAGGTCTTGCTTTGGCACAAGAACCAGCCGAAAGAAATGTTATGAAACGCCCGCCACGCTCACCCGATGAGAATCTTTTTGATAAACGTATGGTGTTGGACATTCTATGGATTGGTGTTACCATTGGTCTGATTTCGTTATTAAGTGGTTTCTTCCCCTTCTTTAATGGGAAAGAATCATGGCATACAATGGTATTCACAACCTTGACCATGGCACAGATGGGACAGGTTGTGGCAGTACGTTCTGAACGTGATCTGCTGGCAGAAATTGGTGTGTTCACCAACAAACAGCTATTTGGCACTATAATTCTTACAATTGCACTACAAATAGCTGTAATTTATGTTCCATTCATGCAAAAGATTTTTGACACGAAATCACTCAGTTTGATAGATTTATTAATAAGTTTTGGGTTAGGTGTTGTAGTATTTGTAATAGTGGAGTTATCAAAACTCATCTGGCGTGCATTTGAAAAACGACAAGCCTGAACAAAAAATTTGAGTTTGGTGTTAGATAGAAAGCGCGATAATTCCAGACTGCGTTTCAACTGGAGGTTGAATGAATCAACAGCAGCGAAGTGAAGAAACCCGCACGCGCATTATTAACACCGCGTTTGCCTGTTTCGCGAAATACGGATATGACGCTACCGGCGTAGCAGAAATATGTAGCGAGGCTGGGGTTTCTAAGGGCGCTTTTTATCACCATTTCCCTAGCAAACAAGCGGTATTCCTGGAATTAATGAAACTCTGGTTGTCTGGAGTTGAAGAAGAGACCAGAAAATTGCTTTCGAGCACGCTTCCTGTTCCAGAACGATTTATGCATTTTGCGGGATTGATCCATGAAATTTCTTCTGACGCAGAAGGAAGACTGAATATCATTCTGGAATATTATTCTCGGGCATCCCGGGATAAGTATATCTGGCAAGAAACGGTGGCACCCTACAAGCATTTTACAGATTTGATCTCGGGTGTCATCCAGGAAGGAATTGATGAAGGCAGCATTCGACCCGTTGATCCTCAGGTTGCTGCCCGGGCTATGGTTTCACTGGCGATTGGGATTTTATTGCAGGGGATGGTCAGTTCACAAGACGTGGATTGGGGGCAAGTAACACAGGATAGTTTGCATATGTTCTTTAATGGCATAAAAGCATAACTGCAGATGGAATAAAAAAAGGTTGGTCTGGCTAAAACCAAACCAACCTTTCTTATTTCCGGGCAATGCTATTCATCAACCTGATTGATATCGCCCAGTCCGCTGATATTTTGTTCTACCCGGGGATTTCCAATGTAATCAAGTGAACCTGTTCCACTTATGGTGGCTTTCAGGTTATCACTCACTCGAATACCCGCAGATCCCATACCAGAAATGTTAACTTCTGCGTTCTGGCTTTCCAATTGTTTACCTTTATAGTCGCCTGTGCCACTCAAAGAAATCGATTGCGATATAACCTTCCCTTCAAGCTGGATGTCACCAATCCCTGAAAGGGTGGCAACAATGGTATCAGCCTGTAAATCTGCAATTGTGATGTCTCCAACGCCATTGGTAGCTATATTCAAGGTGCCTGATTCAAGTTTATTAATGTTTATATCACCGACCCCATTAAGTTCTACCGAAGAAAGGTCTTTTACAGAAAGGTAATATGTGATGTCGTATGAGGGATTAAAGCTGATGTGCGGTTTTAGATCAATAATAAGCGTATCATCTTTTACACTTACTTCTATATAGGGGAGAAAATTTTCTTCACATTTGATACGAAGTCCTTCTTTACTTCCCTGTTCAATAATGAGATCACCGATTCCATTCAACTCTACCTTGTCGAACCCACTGACATCAACTACTTTTTCTTTCACTTTGCCATTTCCGGTAATAGTCTCATTCGAGAAGTCAAGTGTAGAACTAAAGCCACATGCCAAGGTGATCAACAGAATGATGACTGATAATATTGCTAATTTAATTGCTTTCATTTCTTCCTCCATAAACATATACGGCAAAAAAAGAAGAAAGTTGCTGAATCACTCAATGGTTGGATTGAAAGGAGTATCTTCCGGATCATACGTTGGAGGAACAAACCAGCGTTTTCCAACGGTCAACATGATCAAAATAAATAACGCGGCCATCGCAAAAAAAACGATTAGCGCCGCCACCGGGTCGTACTTTTGGATGGAAAAGAGCGCAGGAGATGATAAAGCACTCCCGGGAAAAGTAACGGCAAAACTGGCATACAGATTATTAGCAAGGTGAATTCCCAGGCTCAACTCAAGAGACTGGCTCTGTATTGTGATCCATCCCAGCATCAATCCAAAACCAATATAATATGGGATCGTAAGCAAGAAACCATACATGCCCACTTCTGGATTAAAACTATGCAGCAATCCAAACACGATCGAAGGTACGATCAAAGGTAACCATATTTTAGGCGATAAGCGAGAAAACGCCTGTGTATAATACCCGCGAAAAATCAACTCCTCGGTAGAAGTTTGTATAGGAAGAAGAATGATAGCAATGAGGCAATATGGGATGAATCGGACAAGGTCAAAACTCCATCGGTAATTACCCGGTTGAAAAATTGAAAGAACGATGTCAGAAGCAGCCGCAAGGATGAACCACACCCCAAATGCGAAGATTATTCTTCCCCACCGGATATGTTTGAGGGGAGTGATCAAACTGAGAAAAGATCGCTTGTGTAGAAACCGAACTCCCGCCCAAAGGGTTAATAATAAAAAAGGAAATGGGATCAATCCAAGGAGCAGTAGCGTGATCTCCGAATATTTATTAGGATCAGTGCCTTCAAAATAAATTGTGATCACACTGGCTAACAGTGAAATCCAGAAACTAATAAAAATGATCAATCCGGTTACGAGAAGATAACGCCAAAAATCATTACGTCCATTTTGAGCTTGTTCGAGAAAGGAATTTTTCTTCATTGTCCACCATCATTCAAGAAATTATATCAGTGTGTGAAAAGCTGCATTCTTTGACAAAACTTTTCAAAACTGCAAATCAAAAAGGTTTCTCATAGCATTGAAATATGAGGTTTAACCTTATACAATATATCAGAATAATTAAATATATTATTGTTGTTTAATTTTGAGGTTGTGGATGAACGCAAAGTTCTTTACCGAAGGGGGCTACCAGCTTCTGTTCGGGTTAACAGAACTGTCTGATATTGTGTCCATCCAGAAACAATTTATTGAATTCCTCAACCAATGGGGAAAACCTGTAGAGTATAGATTTCTTAATCAACCCCAGAATTCATCAGAATTAATTCTTCCATTAAAATCACAAAAACATACTTTTGGATATCTTGCTGCCAGCGGAGTTTATCATGAACAGACAGCGGAATACAAGAGCAGTGTGAATTCCTTCCTGCAAATAGCAGGAATGGTCCTTGAAAATGTTTTCAACCAAAATACCCAGATAAATCCTTCTATTCAATTAAAAACCAGCAAACAAATAAACACCTTTACAGACAGATACAGGTTTATTGTTGAACAATCAACCGATGGCATTATTCTTGTCGATGAAACCGGAATAGTGATCGAGTGGAATAAAAGCCAGGAACAGATTACAGGGTGGAGTGCTGAAGAATGTATAGGTAAACCTCTCTGGGAAGTAAGATGGCGGTATATGCCAAAATCCGAACGTACTCCTGAAACATTAAAAAGGCTTGAAGAATCAATCCGACGGGCGTTGAATTCTGGTACAAGTACGGTATTTCGTGAGACCTTTGAAGCTGAAATCGAGCTAAAAGATGGAACAAAAAAATATGAAGAAGTACATTCCTATCCCATTGAAACTTCCAAAGGGTTTATGATCGGAATTTTAACTCGCGACACCACCGCCAGAAAGCAGGTTGAGAAGGAGCGTCTGCGCCACGAAGCTGTTCTCAATGCTTTACGATTTTCAAGCGATTTATTACTTAGTGGGATTTCCTGGAAAAATCATGTAGAAAAAATCTTAGCACAGCTTGGTAAAGCATTGAATGTCAGCCGAATATTCATTTACGAGGGACATTTAGAAGATGAAAACATTGTTTACAGTCAGCATTACGAATGGTGTGCACCTGGTGTCTCTCCTCAAGCAGAGTATCCATTAATTCAGAATAGTAATCTTTCCAAGGATACTTATAAACATTGGTGGAAGAAGCTGCAATCACACGAGTTAATAACAGGGAAACCAGAGGACTTTTCCGAAGCGGAATACTCTTATTTTAAAGACCGGAATACAAAATACCTGGCTGTGGCTCCTATTTTTGCAGGAGAAGCGTTATGGGGATTTATTGGATTCGAGGACGAAAATGATGATACACCGTTTGATCAAATAGAACATGAATCCATCCTGGCAATTGCCAATAATCTTGGCAACGCCATACTTCGAGAAGAATCCGATCTTGCCCTGCGCGAAAGCGAATTGCGTGAACGAAACCGTGCAAATGAATTACAGGCTTTGCTCGATTCCACGCCCGCTGCAGTCTGGATTGCGTATGATTCTGAATGTAAGATAATGACTGGAAATAAGGCAGCTTACGATATGCTTCAAATGCCCTACGGGACAAATCTATCAAAAACCGGACCAGAATCAGGATCATTGGATCATTTCAAGCTTTCATTCGAAGGGAAAGTGGTTCCTTTTGATAAACTACCTATGCAGCAAGCTGCGGCTACAGGTCGTACATTCTTGAATCTTCAGGAATCAATTGAATTTATTAATGGCTCAAAAATCGAATTAGTAGGGAATGTAATACCACTGTGGGATGGTCAAGGAAAACCCAAAGGGGCAATTGGAGCTTTTCTGGATATCACACAGCAAAAACAAACTGAATCACACTTGCGTAAACGAATGCGGATCATGTCCTTGATCAATGATATTGATTCCGTTATAACAACCAGCTTTGACATCAACCTTACCCTTGCCTCCATCATTACCCATTTAGTAAGTTCGTCTTTTTGTGAAGCAGCCTGCATATTTATTTTGAATGAAAAAACACAACTGTTGGATTATGCAGGTGGTCAGGGTTTTCGTAAATCCATCCCAAAGAACCTGCACGTTAGATTGGGAGAAGGGATTGCAGGTACCGTTGCAGCTTCAGCCGAACCCATTGCGATTCCAATAAATGAAGGTTTTTCCTATTGTTATAGCTACCCTATGGTGGTGAAAAATCGGGTAAAAGGTGTTCTTGAGGTCTTCCTACGCCGTGCAATTCCACACGACCCAGAACGATCTGAGCTATACGAAATGATTGCCAAACGGGCTGCAATCGCCATTGAAAACGGTCAATTGCTGGAAAATCTTGAGCAGACAAACCTTGATTTACTCGAGGCGTATGATGTAACCATTGAAGGTTGGTCAAGAGCGATGGACCTGCGCGACAAAGAAACAGAAGGACATACTTTGCGGGTGACACAGATGGCTGTTGAGCTTGCACGATTGGCAAATATTCCAGACAGTGAAATCCAATTTGTGCGATGGGGAGCTCTGCTCCATGACATTGGTAAACTTGGCGTGCCGGATTCTATCCTGCTGAAACCTGGACCGCTAAGCGACGAGGAATGGACGATCATGAAGCTGCATCCTGTGTATGCTTTCCAGATGCTTTCACCTATAAAGTATTTACAATTGGCAACAGATATACCATACTGCCATCATGAACGGTGGGATGGGTCTGGATATCCGCGAGGGTTATCCGGTGATACTATTCCTCTGGCCGCCAGATTATTCTCTGTGATTGATGTATGGGATGCTCTTACTTCGAATAGACCTTATCGCCCAGCCTGGAGCAAAGAGCGCGCCCTGGAATATCTCAAAATGAATTCAGGGATTCAATTTGATCCCTTTGCGGTGAAGCTCTTTTTCCAGCTAGGCGATTTAAACCCGATCATTTGACAATCTTTATTGGCACGAATACAATCCTAGAAAGAAGGGCGTTGGTATTTCCATGAAAAATCGACTTTCTCTGGTTGTAATCGTTTTCCTGGTAGCACTGGCAGCCAGTTGTGGCCCACATAAACCGCCAGATCTTCCTGCTGATGAGATCATCAATCGCTCAGTAGAGCGAATGAAATCGCTCAAAGGTTTTCACTTCCTTATCGATCGCAGCGGCGAACCTGCTTATCTGGATGCAGCAGAGCAATTTGCATTTCGAAGAGCTGAAGGAGAATTTGTTTCTCCTGACAAAGCGATTGCTTCTGTCAGGATCATTACGCCAGGGGTTGTAGGTGAAATACAGGCTGTTGGGATTGGTGACCGGTATTGGGAAACCAATTACCTTACAGGGAACTGGGAAGAGCTTCCTTCAGGGATGGGATTCAATCCAGCAGTCCTTTTTGACCCTGAAGTAGGATTACAGCCTATCCTGCAATCAGACTTAAGTAATATCACCGTTCTCGACCCGGTAGAGATCGAAGAACTTCCCGACAAAATCCTCTATCACCTTCAGGGCAAAATAGCGGGTGAAAACCTGTATGCCATGAGTTATGGGTTAATGGGTCCCGATACGATGGACGCAGAAATCTGGATAGATCCAAATTCTTTCGATGTGATCAGGGTTCTTATCACGCAACTACGCCCGGAGAAAACGGAACCAACCATCTGGCAGGTGGATTTCTGGAATTTTGATAAAGTAGTAGATATTGAACCACCTCCGGTAGCAACCCCATAAAAGCCTCACATAAATTGATCACCATGACCAGATGTTGTCCTTGCGAGTGCAGCGTGGCAGTCGCTGTCTGGCACTGCAGGATAAGTTGTTGTCATTGCGAACCCCTGCTCTTTAGGGGTGACACTTGCACCGCACTGCGTTTGTTGCAGTGCAGGTGAGCAATCTACTCCTGCGAAGACTGCTTCGCTTAGCTTGTGACCAATAGGTTTATCATAGAAGGCTGGGTGGATCCACCTCGATGTGCCAATCAGACAGCGGATGATCACGAATGATTTCCACCGGATTGGGGCCGCGCAACACAATTTGCCAGCGGTACATGCCACCCATCCGGGCAAAATAACACGGTGCGGGTCCGATCAGATCAGTCGCACGAAAATCACCCTCTCTTATCCAATGCTTTAATTTCCCTGCCAACTCATTCGCTTCATTGATCGCTTTTTGTTCACTTATGCTTTGATATTCCATTCGAACTAAATGGTTGAAGGGAGGATACCCCAATCTTTTTCGCTGTGCAATCTCTTTTTGGTAAAAACCGGAGAAATCATATTTTGCTGCAGCTTGAATAGCGGGTTGTTCAGGCTGGAAAGTTTGCAAGATCACCTTCCCACCCAAAGGAGAACGCCCTGCCCTACCGGCAACCTGTGCGAGTAGCTGAAAGGCTCGTTCGTCGGTACGATAATCGGGAAAAGATAGACCTACATCCGCCAGCACAATACCCACCAACGTTACCAACGGAAGGTCCAACCCTTTCGTCAGCATTTGCGTGCCAACCAGGACATCCGCCTGGTGATTGCTGAAATGAGCCATGATCAGGTCATGAGCACCCTTGACGCGGGTTGTTTCGGCATCCCAACGCAGCACACGAGCTTGCGGAAATTGCCTGATAACCTCAGCCTCCAGCTTTTCTGTGCCGGTTCCATACTGGCGGATAGCCCCACTGCCACATTGCGGACATTTGCCAGGTGTTTGACGATGATAGTTGCAAGTATGGCAGATCAGTTGCTTTCCGCCCTCATGTGCGGTGAGGGGAAATGAGCAATTGGGGCAGCGCATCACATATCCACATTTACGACAGAAAACATACGTGGCAGCTCCACGCCGGTTGAGAAAAAGGATTGCCTGCTGGTTGGCAGTTAATACTTCATCCAAAGCAGAATGTAGCGCTTTGCTAAAAATGGATGTATTTCCTTTTTTTAATTCTTCGCGCATATCCACCACAGTTATTGGTGGTAATGGCAGACTGGCTGAATCACCTTCAATCTCGATTGTTATTGGCTTTTTGCCAACTTGTTGTGAGTGTTTTTCTATTGCCTTCCGGTGTGCCATCACACGTTCAGGTAAAGTCAGGATGTTCCATGATTCGTGTTGAGCCCGCCAGAACATCGCCACATCGGGGGTGGCAGAACCTAATATGAAAAGACTATTTGTCTGGGTGGCATAATGGTTCGCTGCTTCGACTGCAGAATATATTGGCGGAATATCCTTCTGATAATAATGTTCTTCGTGGAACTCATCGATCACGATTAAACCCAGATCTGGCAGGGGTGTGAATAATGCACTGCGTGGCCCTACAATGATCTTCAACGAGCCAGCCCGAGCCCGGCGCCACGTATCGTACCGTTCACCTTCAGATAATTTCGAATGGATCAATCCCACCTGACCTGGAAATCTTCCTGCAAAACGCTGCACTGTTTGAGGGGTAAGAGATATTTCTGGTACCAATACAAGAGCCTGCCTGCCAGCCTGAATTGCCTGTTCGACGGCTCTCAAATAAAGCTCCGTTTTTCCAGACCCGGTTACCCCATATAACATGCAGGGCTTAACTGCTTTTCCAGCCAGCGTCATTTGCAACAACTGATTTATAGCATGCCAGACCTGCTGCTGTGATTGTGTAAGAGAAACTGGTTCCTGGGGAGAGTATTCATATCTTTCCAGCGGGTCGCGAAATATCTCCGTTTCACCCAATTGCACCAGGTCCAATTCAACAAGATATTTCAGATCTTCCAGTTTGGCATTGCAGGAAGCATAGACCCAATTCACCATTACAGGAAGCGGTTCATGACGAAGGAACTCCAGGATCGCCAGCCTGCGATCTGCCGCTTCACCCTTCCCTAGTCTTTCTCTCACATGTGAAATTTCCTCTGGTGTGGCTGTTAACCTGGCGGTACGCACAAATCGCGGTCTCACTGTTGGAGGGGGCAGAACGGGAAAAGCGGTAAGCCACCCTTTTCCTATCAGGCGACTTGCAGCAGGCTTCCATTCAATTTTGGGTATGGCAATATTGATCTGTCTGCCCCGCATGTTGCCTCGCTTCTTCAACAGGTCAACCAATCGCTTTTCTATTCCCATCAATGAATTACTTTCATCAGGGGGTGGACTAGCCAGAGTGTAGCAGGTATCCGCATGCTGTGATATCCCAGGAGGAAGCATGGCATCCAGGCAGACAGCCAGGGGGTTAAGTGTGGTGTAAGAAATCCATTTTGCCAATTCCAATTGCGCGTTGGTAAGGGCTGGCTGGCTATCCAGTAAATCGATGATCTCTTTTGTTTCTTCTACAGCGGGTGTCTCGACTTCACTGATAACAATTCCCTGTACGGTTTGTTTCCCAAAAGGTACGATCACGAGAGAACCCGCCTGGATTTTTGACTCCAGCACAGGAGGCGCCTCATAATCAAACACACCTGTTACCGTTGGGACATTGACTGCTACGCGCAAGTACATTTTATTTCTCAATTCCCTTCGAAGAAATTCCATCTCTTTCACTGGCTTCTTCGTGGAAATGGGTATGCATCAGGCATAATTGATCGATCCGCAGATGGTCCATTTGTTCCACCCTCAACCGGATATTTTCCTTTTTTACGTAAACCACATCTCCGGTTCTTGCCATTCTTCCCAACCTTCCTAACACAAAACCGGCTATCGTATCATAATGCGGGTCAGACAGGTTAAGCCCAAAATGCTCATTCACTTCTTCAATCGTAGTCAGTCCGTCGATCATGATCTTTCCATCGGCAGTCGTAACGATCGAAGGTGGGTTAGTCTCAAAGGAATCACGTACATCACCCACGATTTCTTCCAACAAGTCTTCCAGGGTCACCAAACCTGATGTACCACCGAATTCATCCATGACAATGGCAATATGAGATTGGCGTGTTCGAAACTCGCGTAAAAGGTCATTCATGGAGATAGTTTCAGGAACAAAAAGTGCCTCGCGCTTTAACTTCCCAACAGATGTAGTAAGATCTATCTTTTCTTTTTGTGCCCTTACAACATCTCGCAGATGTAAAATACCTGTAATATGGTCCAGGTCATCTTCATAAATGGGTATTTTCGTGATGCTATTTTCCAATACCAAATCGATTGCAGCATAGAGCGGAGCATTGGCATCTAATGCAATGATCTCCAACCGCGGGATCATGATCTGTTTGACCACCAGCTCGCCAAAGTCAATCACCGCAGAGAGCATTTCCCGTTCGGGAGCTTCCAACACCCCTTCTACTTCTGGACCACTGACCATTTGTTTCAGATCTTCAGGGGTAATTAAGGCAGACCCTGATCGGGCAGGAATATCAAAAGCCTGTAGTACCTGGCGAGTACACCAATCAATAGAATCGATCAACCATTGGAATACTTTGCCAAAGATATTCATGATGGGTGCTGACAACAGAGCAAACTTTTCTGGATCATGTAATGCAACTACTTTTGGCACCTGTTCACCCAATACGATATATAAACCAGTGATGATGATCAAAACCAGGATGATGGGTAGTGCAGGAAGCAAGAAATCAATCGCCTTTAACCAGGCAGGAAGCTGTTCACTGGCAAATACTGGCTGCAGAATGGCTTTGAATACCTTTTCCCCAACCACACCCAACGCCAGGCTGACAACTGTAATACCCAACTGGCAGGCAGCAATCAACCTGTCACGAACCTTCGGATGCTCCAGCCAGGCATGAACAAGGCTATTCGCTTTGCTATTAGGTTCTGACAGAAGATCCAGGCGAGACCCATGGGAAGAAACCGCAGCGAATTCCACCGCTACAAAAAAGGCATTCAACCCTATAAGGATAAAGATGAGTATGATGTTCAGGAGGATCATCCGGTCTTTAGCAGAACTGCCGCTCCGTAACCAACAACCTGATTGTAATCGCCAGTCACATCCCCTGAAGTACTGTGATGAAGAATCTCGACCTTATTCGCTCCCAATTCACGTGCTGCCCACATGACTGCAGCCACAGCGGGAGCACCACAGGCATACCCTTTACCGGTTTCTTCCGCATCCAATACTGCCATTGGATCCAATGAGCTGAATGCTTCCAACATACCAGTATCCAATCGTTGGGCCATTGCTTGGGGATAGAAGTGAGATAGATCAGTGCTGGCAACTAAAAGGCTTTTTTTCGATGCCAATACTTTTGCCAACGATTTCCCCAAAATTTTGATCGTTCTGGCAGACTGCGTTCGTGCCATAACAGGTAGAAGGTGAAAATCTCCTTTAACTGCCCGTTGTAAGAAAGGTAGCTCTATTTCAAGAGAGTGCTCTCCATCATTTGCAACTGGAAAGAGATCTGCCCCTGATTGTTGAAGCATTAGCTCCGCCAATGCTTTAATCGCTTCCGCATCCACGGGAATATTTCCCAAAGGAGTGGAGTACGCGGCATGTGCTGTGGTTAATAGATTGGCAGGGTGAAATCCATGCATTGGAGAAATGACGGCAACCAGGTCATAAGAATTCCCCTGAATAGCTCGAAACGCATAACCTGCTGTTGGACCTGAATAGCGATGCCCAGCGTGCGGCGCGATGATCCCGATCACATCACCCTGAAGATCGGGCAGTTTGGCAGCAGTCAAATATTCATCTATCTGGTGAGCCAGGCGTTTTGAATCAGCGGTATACCAGGTACCTGCAATAGGCGAGGGTCGGACATCAGAAATCCCAGCCATTTCAAACCTCCGTTCTATTAAGATTATAGCATGTACGCCCTGGTGAAACAGGCTGGAGGTAATCACCTTGTTAACATGCTTTATGTATAATTACACTATGCCTACGAAAATTGAAATAAATCCCGATGTATGTATCCAATGTGGATCCTGTGTCAGTATTTGTCCTTCTGATGTTTTTAAAAATGAGGAAGGAATGCCACCTCTGGTAGCACAACAACAGCGCTGTATCGCCTGTGGACATTGTGTGGCAGTCTGCCCGGTGGATGCAATCCAACATAGCCGTTTTCCAGACAGTTCATTATTCTCAATCGATGAAATGCCACAGCCAGATTCACAAAATATCCTGCGGCTGATGCAAACCCGCCGGTCGATCCGGGAATTTACCAAAGAACCTGTTCGCAAAGAACACATCCAGCTAATTCTGAAGGCTGCCCGTTCTGCTCCAAACGCCAGTAATATTCCCACCACCCGCTATACCATCGTGCAGGATTCAGAGAAACTCGGACAGATCAGCGAATTAACATTGTTCTACTTTGCCAATCAACTTGCTCTTCTTAAGAATAAATTTCTGACAGCGGTGATGAAAACCATCAAACCAGACCTGGTAAAGATTGGTATGGCATACAGTCCGGTTTTCAATGAGAAATTAGCAGAATTCAAAAATGGCGGTGATCCCATCCTTCACCATGCTCCTGCTTTACTTTTATTCCATGGGGTAGAGAATGGATCATTTGCCAATGAAAATGCACAATTGGCAGCGCAAAATGCAGCCTTGATGTGCCACACATTGGGGTTGGGATGTTTTTACACTGGCTTTGTGGTGATTGCTGGTCGCAGCGATCCATCCATCGCGAGGTTGGTTGAAATACCAAAACGAGATAAGCTCTTTGCCGGGCTGGCAATTGGTTTACCAGCCATCCCTTACCAAAAAGGTATACGCCATGATGACCCACCTGCGCGGTGGATATAAATCAAATTACTGTTTTTCTCCACATTTTGCACAAAATGATGCTCCTTGTCTGACAGGAGTTCCACATTTCTTGCAATATTTCACCGCTTGCCCGGCAGACGGTTGAACTGCTGGCTGTAAAGCACGTTTACATGTCGGGCAGTATTTCATTCCCACAGCAACAGGTGCATGGCAATATGGGCAGGTTGCTTGCTTCTTTTGACTAGCCCCTGATGGCTTTGTAACCTTGTTTCCGTTTCGTATCACGATGAGAACGATCAGCACCAAGCCGATGAATGCCAGCAGGCATAATCCGCTGATGCATGTGATAAGTATAATCGTCTTCACTGATGAGCTTTCGCTGACTTTATGCCTGGGCTCCTCTGGGGTAACCCGGATGGGCGTTGCGCTGATCCGTATTTCCTGCGAAGGTTCAACAGGAATTTCTTCTGTTTCTTCTGTTTCTTCTGTTACAGCAGTCTCGATAACAGGAGGCTCATCTCGATACAGAGGAGGATCACCCAGCCATAACCTGCCGGCTCCATACAAGATATCTTCCCCTGGATCCCCCAGGTCAATTGATTGAGCCATCAGGTAATCTCTAACATCTTGTGGGCTGAATGCTGGATAAGCCTGCATTACCAGCGCACTGGCAGCCGATACATGGGGAGCAGAAGCCGATGTTCCGTAGAACTCACCCTCAAAAGCTGCGCTGCTGATCCCGGTTGGAGCGCTGATTTCAGGTTTTAACCTGCCATCCAGGCTGGGTCCCCAGGAACTATATGATTCAAGTTCATCGGTTTGCCAATAGGTTGCACCTACAGTGAGTGAATAAGGAGAATCTCCCGGGCTAAGCAGGCTATACTCTCTGACAATATATTCCTCATCCAGTTCCGCAGAAAAGAACTGCAAGTTCAGATTCACATTGCGGGTGATATTGGTGCCAATAATTGCCAGAAAATACGGACCTTCATCTCCAAACTCATAACTAATGAATTCTGTTGGCTCAATAGAGCCATTTTGAATATCGCTGGATCCTATGATTAGATTCCCATCTGCATCCACCACAACCAGATCAATATCCTGTGTCCGGCTTTCCCAATCATCCCAAGATAGTCCAATCCGGGTGACTCCAAATGGATAGAAGGATAGGAATTCGCTTCCATCAAAGAACTCGTGTACCGTGTTACCGTCGGTATCAGTATATTGTCCTGAATAATGCTTATCTGCATTATTACCAGCTGAATTTACCCATAGAATTCCCCGATTCGCAGCTTCCTCTACAATATCGCAAAACCAACCGGTGCCATCCATCGGAGTATTAATGAAACCTCGACTATGTTGGATAATATCCACATCCTGGCTGATCAACCAATCCACCGCTGAGCCCATCTGTGTTCCGGTTATATAACTCGCAAGATAAAGCTCGGCATCTGGCGCAATATCGTGAACAACTTCCGTTACTGCCGTTCCATGCTCCCCTGAACCCAGAGGTCCATCATCACTGTTGAAAATTTTTATTGTGACATGTTCAGGCAATTCAGTTCCCAGCAGTTCTTCATAACCTTCAAATCCTTGATCCAGAATTCCAATCTTTATCCCCTTACCGGTATATCCTGCTTCATGCCATGCCAGTGCATTGATCACAGGCAAACTTTCTTCACCAACATCTCCCTCAAAACTCGTCTTGTTATTAACAGTATTCCCCAACCCTACAACGAACAAGAATGCAGAAAAGACGATCCAAAAGCGATATGCATGTTGAAAATTCCTGGAATCTGCTTTCATGTCCCACCCTTTTTTATCCCAATAGAGAACATGGGAATTATTCATACAGTCCGGTGTATCATTCTACCAACCGGACTGTATGTTAAGGACTACTTTATTAGGCTATTGTTTTTGCCCGCATTTAGGACAGAATGCTGCCCCCTGCCGGATAGGTTGCCCACAATACCGGCAAGTTGTCATCAGTTGTGGAGGTTGTTGTGGTTGTGGAGGTGCACCAAACTGCAATCCACATCGGGCACAAGAAGGTGCCTGAGGAGCATGTGGAGTTCCGCAACGAGGACAAACCATCATTCCTGGTGCTGCAGGAGGCGGAGTGCCAGGGCGTGCTGGTGGATAACCCGCAGGAGGTCTTGGTGGAACTGGGGCTCCGGGTCGAGGTTGTTGATAACCACCAGCCTGTGGTGGGCGTGCCTGTGGGTAGCGAGGGGGAACGGGTCTGGCAGGTTTCCGTTTCTTACGAGAGAGCAACACAATCAGTAAGATCACACCTAATATGAACAGCAGAGAAACACAGCATAGTGAAGCGATTATGACATACAGAAAAGTGTTATCTTCAGATTTCTTTTCCTTTTTAACGATAGGCTCTTCTGTCTCAGAGACTACGATTGGTGTTTCTGAAGGAGAACCAGGTTCTTCGGTCGGGGGTGGCGTGATCACTACTTCTTCACCAGGCGGATCACCCATCCAGAGTGTACCCATGCCATAACCGGTGTCTGGACCATCAGGTCCACCATCCTGTGCACGTTCCAGGAGAAAAGCTTTGATCTGATTGACGGTAAATTCTGGGAACGCCTGCCGTATCAAAGTGGCAGCACCAGCAACCTGAGGTGATGAGTTGGAAGTACCAGCGAATTCTTCACCAAATGCAACACTATATGTCTCTGTGGGTCCACACATATCAGGTTTTAGCCGGCCATCTACCGTTGGGCCTTGAGAGCTATAATCCGTTAACAACTGAGATTCCCAGTTAGTAGCACAAATGGTGAAGGCAGCATCAGCGTCTGCCGGGCTGAGGATGCTGTATGATGGAACGATCAAACTGGGATCGAAATCTGCATAGTTTGCAAACACATCGATCGTTACCGGTCGTGTTACATTTTGACCTACAATAGCCAGATAGTATGGACCCGAATCAGGAAACTCGTAAAACACACCTTCAACCGGGTCTGTACCACTGCCATCCTGAATGTTTTGCGATGCATAGATAGCATTGCCATCGCTATCTAGTACATAAACATCCAGATCTTGATTCTTTGCATCCCAATCATCCCATTCCACAATGATCTCGGTGTCATAAAAAGGGAGAAAACCTAATCCAATGGTGCCATCATTGTCAAATTCATGAACACCATCTCCATTTGAGTCGTAATATTCACCACGCCAATGTCGGGAACCGCTGTTGCCAGATGAATTCACCCAGAGAATGTTATTGGCGACCACCTGGCTGATAGCCTCAGCATCCATACCGGTACCATCCCTGGGGCCATAAGCCCCACCACCAGAATGGTTAATGATGGAAACATTCTGACTTAATAACCAGTTGATCGCATCAAAAAATTCGGCATCCGACGCATACGCTGCGAAGACCAGTTCAGCATCGGGCGCAATAGCATGGACCACTTCAGCTACCGCAGTCCCATGATTAATCCCGGTCTGGTCGATCTCGGTTCCAGCAATAAAAGAGCGAGCAGTGATGCTCGCCTCATTGGGAAGTTCCTGTCCTAACTCATCTCTGTACCCATCAAAACCAAAATCAAGGATACCAACCCTCATTCCCTGTCCAGTAAAACCCGCCTCATGCCAGGCTGTAGCATTGATCACAGGTAATGATTCAAGCGCCAGTTGGTAAACTGGCGCTTCGGGGTTGGTATTCATTCCGTCATTTGGACCGGATTTAACGGGCAACCTTACCTGAGTAACATGTTCCAATTCCGTTAATTCTCGGAAGATGGCACCTGGGTCATCTGATTCCAGTTGCTCTTTGATCATATCCACCGGGATTCCGATATCCATTATGCTTTTATAAACTGTCTTAATAGAGATACCCTTTTCTTTCAATTGGTCCTGAGCAGCAGTGGTATCTTCGGTATCGAATTCCAGCGTTACGAGCAATTCCCCTTGTTTATTGATCATGTCGCGCTTTTCCGCCAGCTCAATAGCACCATCTACACCGCCTTCTTCATAGGCAATAAGAAAATCTTTATATGCTGAATCAAGATCAGGGTCTTTTAAAAGATCAGCGTATTTTGGATATTTTTCAGCCAACTCAGACAGAGATGGTGGTGGTGTGAAGTTTTTGAGAGCCGGATATGTTGTTGGTTCAGCCTGGATCTGTTGCTTATAAAAATAGATACCAACCACAACTGCCACGATTAAAAATAGCGCAGTTACTATCGCGATGATGGTAATGCCTTTCCGGGTGGCTAGCTTATCAAGAAAAGAAGGTTTTTCCGGCGGATTCTGAGAAACTTCTTCCTCCTGTTCAGGTTCCTCGACGGGTGGTTCTTCTGAAGGAGGTATAAATTCAGATTCGGGTACGGGAACTGTTGCAGGCGGTGGCTCAATTGGGTTTTGTTCGTCAGACATGATTCCTCCAAAATAGTACTATTATGCCAGGATAATATGAAATTACTTTACCACTTTCTTATTTTGCATACAACAAATTTTTCTTCTTCGCCAATTATTTTCCAAAATTGTGACCTTATGGAATAGTGATCAGATGGTGCAAAATATAGTCTCCTGCCTGGTAATCATCGAAACCATCATTAAGGGGTTCTGCAATGGAAAAGCTGTATATAATTTCATGTTTTCCTGATTTCAATCCTTCAATATACGAGCGGTATGTATAACAATACCCTTGCGAGTTTGTATATCCTAAAAAAGCGGTTACCTCATTGATATTCATTGAAATGCCATCGACGGTTAAAGTGTATGTCATTAATGTCCAGTTTTCTTCCAAGATTTCCTGAGTTGAAGCACACCAGCCCATATTGATAACGATGGGCATGTTTGCTGGAACTGTACAGGTGTATGAATAATTCTTGGGGACAAGCACCGGATCACTGGCATGAGAACAAACATCACCCAGATTGGCAAAACCTTGCTGTGGATTGGGAGTGCCATCGTAAGCTGGTAGAACGAAGAAATCGGGTTGAGGAGTGGCAGTGGCAGGAACTTTGGTTGGTACTTTGGTTACTTCAGGTTCTGGAGTATGAGTTGCTTCTTTGACTTCCTTTGTTGAAAAGATTGGTAGAATGGATGGTGCAAAAATTGCCAGGGCAACAGCAAGAACAATTCCCAAAAATACCAACACCGCTACAATGATTCCACCCCAAAGGAAACAAGACCGCACTTTGGATTTTTGTGGAGGTTGTGGAGGAGGTTCATATGCCCGGTATGTAGGCGCGGTTGTTTGTAGTGGAACAGCATTATACCTGAGAGGAGCGGATATAGTAGTTTGAGGTGCTGTAAATTCAGGAAAGATCACGGTTGCCCCAACTTGCGATTTTAAAGCATCCCGCATCTCTGTCACATTCTGATATCGCCCATCTGGGAAGATCGCCATACTGCGGGAAAGAATTTCTTCCATTTCAGGAGTTATACTGTCATTCAGACTGCGCAAATTGGGGAGCGGAGCGCCATTGAACCTGCTTACACAATCTGGCGGCTCTTCTGCACAAAGAAGTGTATAAATTGTTGCTCCTAGAGCATAAATATCCGTTTGGGTATCAGTAACCCCATCACTCCACGTTTCATATGCCAGATAAGCCTCTGGCACGGCCGGTTGGCTTTCAGTTGACTTCCGTTTTGGTGCAATAACCTGGTGGACACCGTAATCTACTAAAAAAGCCTTCCCCTCTGCATCGATGCGAATGTTTGCAGGTTTAATATCTCGATGAATCACAGGAGGTTCCTGCTCATGCAGATAAATCAAAGCATCGCAAATCTGTATCATCCAGGGAAGAAGCTCGCGCTGATGAATAGGTTTGTTGGTCTTTAGTATTTCAGACTGCAGATCATTCCCTTCCACCAGTTCCATTACCAGGTAGCATCCCTGGTCTGGAATGGTAAAAGAATCGAAAACTTTAGGAAGATTGGGATGACTTAAGCCTGTGAGTGCCTGCGCTTCTATTTGAAATTGCTGCTGCTCTTCTATACCAAGGATTTTAATTTCTTTGATGACACAGGCATGGTTCAGGTTGAGATCCCATCCTCGATAGACGATACCCGTATCACTCTGGTTTATCACCCTGACGATACGGTAATGGTTATTGATCATTTGACCTTGCGAGAGCATAGAAGCCTTTCTATTCAATAAAAAAAATGGTCATTTGTTTAGTTCCATAATACAACTATCTGCCTGTGCCTGTGCATTCTTTGCAAAAGAAGAATAGCTGTCAACATCATTTATCACATAATTGATAGCAAAATATAGTGCATCCCAAACACAATTCATTTCGGGCACATTGGGGAGGCTTCTTCCGTTCATGGCAGTTTCACCCATTGCTATTCGTACGGGATCACCTGTCATCATCAGCGAATTAATTAAACTGACATTCGCTGGCATGATGTTGTAATTTGTCTCGCCAGTAAGCATACTTTCTGTCGTTGTTACGTAATGGATGAAGTCGAGAGCGAAATCCTGCTCCTGTTTGTCACCTCCTGCGGGAAGTGAAAAAACCATTCCAGAGAAGGGTGAAGAAGATGGCAGCCCAGTTTCAGCAACTTCAGGTAAAGGCGCAATTCTCAAATTGTCACCCAATGCTTCTTTATACTTCTGATAAGTCCAGGTTCCATTGATGGTCATAGCGGCTTCCTGTGAGATAAAAAGATTTTCCGCAGTAGAGTAATCCATCCAGTTCTCTGTCTCCTCGGGTGTAATAAGCAGCAGAGTCAAGTTCATAGCCTGTTGTACTGCTTCAGTACCCAGCGTAATTGTCCGACCATCAGAGGCGAAAAGATTGCCACCATAACCATAGATCCACGGCAGCATCCAATAAGTGTTATTGCTTGCATATACTAAACCAGCCTGACCTGTTTTTTCAAGAAATTGCTTGTGAATATCCAATAATTCATCAGTATTCTTTGGCGGGTTATTCGGATCAAATCCATTTGCAGTGAAAAGGTCTTCGTTATAGTACAGAAGGAGCATACTGGTGGTAGAAAGTGGAACCCCCCAAACAGAGCCTTCTTTAGAAACCATTTCAATGGTGTTTGGAAGGTATTCATTAGTCATATACAAACCATCAAGATTTCTCAGCAAATTATTCTCCTGTAATGAAGACATCACTGAGCTATCTGTCAGGAAAGCTGAAGGAATTTCACCTGCAGCTAGAGATGTAGAGAGCCAGCTAAATACATCATTTGTAGCGGGTATGGCTTTAACCTGAATAGTTACCCCTGGATGTTCCTGCTGGTAGGTTTCAACCAGTGGCGTAAAATCGGATGTTCCCTCAAGACCTGTTACCCAGAGTTCTACTGTTATCGTTTCACCAGGAGCGAGTGTGGGCATGATTTCAACTGCTCCAGGAGTGGCTTCATCAGGAGAGATCTCTTCAGTCACTTCGGATTTGGTGTCGTCTTGTGTTGCTTTCTCTTCATATACTGCTGCAGGAGTGGGTTTATTTTTTGTTAAAATATTTGCTGCAATCGCAAACCCTGCAATGATCACTAAAGCACCAATGATCCCTGCCATGATGGGCAAGATGTTCTTTTTCCGTTTCTGCTGAACAGGCGCACTGATCGAAGAAGCCGGAGCAACTACGCTCATCCCCTGTACTGCAGAGGATGACGCAAAACTCCCTGCTACATGAACCGTATCCATTCGATTTTGTTCTTTTGGCTGAGGTCTGGTCACAGGGGCAGAAAGCGCATTTTTAAATGCACTTGCTGAAGAAAAACGTGCTTCAGGCATTACACTCAGCGCCTGAGTAATTGCCTGCGCCAAACCAGGATTGATATCTGGTCTCAAAATGCTTACTGGTTCCAATGGTGTTCCTGCCATACGTGCAATGGCTTCTACGGGTGGTTGACCAGTGATCAGGCAATAGGCAGTAGCACCTAAAGCATAGATATCGCTGCGGGCATTGGTCGGTGCCTGCCCATATTGCTCAAACGGGGAGAATCCCGGTGTAATAGCACGAGCTCCCTGAGTGGTACGCTGGTTTGGGTCCCAAATTTTTGCCACACCAAAATCAACCAGTACTGCTTTTCCTTCTTTATCGATCTTAATATTGGCTGGTTTGATATCACGATGTATGACAGGGGGGGTCTGTTGGTGCAAATAGGTAAGCGCATCACAAATCTGGCTGATCCATTGGATCACTCGAGCTTCTGGTAATGGACCCTGCTTGTCGAGTATCTGCTGTAAGTCTTCTCCCTCGATGTAATCCATCACCAGATATTGCCCCTGGTCTGGAATGCTAAAATAATCCGTTACCCGGGATAAATTAGGATGGATAAGGTTTGCGAGGATAACTGCTTCACGGGTAAACTGTTTTTGTGCTTCTGGAGATGTCTCAAGATTTTCTTTGAGAGCGCAAGGCCGGGAGAGGTTCAAATCCCAGGCACGATAGACAGCTCCAAAACCTCCCTGTCCGAGCAAATTCACTACACGATATCTTTGATGAATGATAGTACCAGTGCTCAATACCATAATTACTCCAGAGGTTTTGGAAGTATTTGCGTCAATCCCCAATAGCCATAATTAAACGATGTTAGCAAATACTGGTTATCGGGGCTGAAATTTAATTGTGGGATTGAAACAGGAGAAATATTTTTCGTCTCCAGAATAGTCAAGGTTTTCCCATCCAGTAACGTTATTGACCCATCAGATTGACCAACAGCCAAAAATGTGCCATCTTGCGAGAAAACTGCTGCAGTTGGTGTATTGCCCAGTGAAATGGCACCAGTTTTTTGTCCCGTCAAAAGGTCCAATATTTGAACCTCATTGCTTTCTGACAGGATAAGTAACTGCTTGTTTTCTTGATCCACAAGGATTTGAGAAAGACTTTCCACAGGAACAGTATAGGATGAAACTATTCTGGCAAGATCATCCAGGTCTCGAATTTCCACTAATCCCGCAAAATTTGCCAGAATCAGGTAATTTTCCTCCTGATAGTAGTCAATGTAATCCATCACCACATCTGTTGTAAAAATATATTTCTCTATGTTAGTAGTTCCGAGATACCAGATACTGACGTTGTTTCCAGCCAATACTGCCAGGTCTCCATTGGGCAGGAAAGCAGCTTTTTGCGCAGGAGTGTCTTTAGGTGGTAACTGCGAAAGCAATGTGAAAGCACTAAGGTCAAAGATATCCACACTGCCATCTTCTTTACCGAGCGCCAGATATCCTCTTTCGGGATCGATCGAAGTGGAATATACAGGTATATTGAGGTTTATAGAATCCCAACTTGTAAGGAAAAATTCTGTTGGACCTTTTCTGATCCGCCCCCTGTCATCAATAAGAACTGTAAGTTCTGGATTGAAGAAACCACCTTCCATTGTCCATGAATTGGAATCTATTTGAGGTGCATATGTGCTTTGTGTGATCATTTCAAAGCGAACCATTCCCCCTGAAAAATATGTGACTGATATTTGTTCAGTTCCCGGGCGTAATGAAAGAGAGCTTGGGCTGGCAAAATCGGGAGCTGAGACAGAGACTTCTGGTTGAGAATTGGGAAGCACAAACTTATTCACGTAATTATCCATCGTAGAGTATAGAATGGTGTCATCGTTTGAAAATGCTGCATAATTTGGAAGACCATTGTTGTAAAGAATTGCTTCCTGCTTGCCAGTCTGTGCCTCGATCAAATAGATTTGTCCAAAAGGCAATAATACCGCCAGTGTTTTTCCCTGATGATTCAATGCCAACCCAATAATTGGGCTATTATCCGTTGTTATATTTGTGAAATCCCAAACAAGCTCACCAGTATCAGGATTCCAGACTTTCACCGTTCCATCCATACTGCCGCTATACAGTAGATCAAAGACTGGATCCCAGATCAACTCCCGGATATTTCCAGTATGTCCAGTGAATTTATAGATCATATCGCCAGTTTCCAGGTCGAAGGTAAATATTTCCTGCCCTGTACGAGCTGCGATCATTGAGCCATCCGGACTGAATACGACATGAGAATTGTAAAAAGAGTAACCCGTTGCAATTTCTTTGATCAAACTTTTATGTGATAAATCATAAAGGTAAAAGTGAGAATTTATTTCACCAACGATCAGCATGGAACTATCAGGTGAAAATGCAAGCCCCGTCACAATCGTTTTTTGACAGGGAATTTCCCAAACAAGATCTCCCGTTTGAGCATGCTCCACCAAAACTTTATCTCCCACGCCTAATGCATACAACACTCCGTCGGGAGAATACGTTCCGGTATATGTCATCCCATTTCCTAACTTTGTGGTTTCGCCAAAGTAGGATGCAGCGGTAGGTTCAGGAGTAGGTTGTACTACCGTGACCTGTGTAGGACTGGTTTCTGATACTGGAAGTGTGCCAGTGTTCTTAATGATTTCGGGAGGCGGAGTGGTTGCCCCTTTTTGAGTATTGCCTAACAAGAAAACCGCCGCGATGATGGCAATTGCAATCACTCCTATTGCCCCTCCCCCTATGAGAACGAATTTCTTCCATGATTTCGGTTGGACTGATTGTGGAATAGGAATTGCCTTTGCTGAAGATATCGTTCCGGGTTGAACCCTGGTTGTCGCAACCACGGGATTCGCCAAAGGAATTTGGGATTGCTTGGGAGCAATTTTCACCACCGGTGGAGCAACAGGCGCAGTAGATACACTGGATTTTTGCGTCAGTGCCTGCTTAAATTCATCCGCTGTCTGAAACCGCAGATCAGGCAGTAATTCCAATGCCTTTAAAATAGTTTGGCTGGTGGCACTCGAAATATTTTTGTTTATTTCTGAAGGTGCCTTGATCTTTGGATTGGCTACTCGAATAATCGCTTCAGTAGGCGGTTGACCCGTGAGCAGGCAATATGTCGTAGCACCCAAAGCATATACATCCGTACGGGCATCAGTAGGTGCCTGTCCATATTGTTCAAATGGAGAAAAACAAGGGGTGATCGCCCGCGCTCCCTGGGTGGTACGTGAGTCAGGATCCCAAACCTTGGCTACACCAAAATCCACCAAAACCGCCTTCCCCTTAGGAGTGATCTTGATATTCGCCGGCTTGATATCTCTGTGAATGATGGGCGGCTGTTGGGTGTGTAAATATTCCAGTGCATCACAGATCTGCTCCACCCATTCCAGCACAAGAGATTCAGGTTGTGGTCCATTCTTGTCGAGAATATTCTGAAGATCCTCTCCTTCGACATAATCCATTACAAGGTATTGCCCCTGACCAGAGATGGTAAAGTAGTCTGTCACCCGAGCTAAATTAGGATGGATCAGATTGGCAAGAATGACCGCTTCTCGATTGAATTGTTTTTGAGCTTCGGGAGAGGTGTCAAGATTCTCTTTCAGTGCACATGGTCGTGATAGATTTAGATCCCAGGCTTTATAAACTGCTCCAAAGCCCCCCTGCCCAAGCAGATTGACAATACGGTAACGGCTGTTGAGAATATAACCAGTCGATAAGGGCATAAACTAACTCACACAAAAAAATGAAAAAGAGCTAAGCCAGTAAATTACGGAAGAGGTATAACAATAAAGTTCGAAAAAGCTGTGGAATAACCAGGTATCTCATTACCCAGATATAACCCGGTAGCAATCCGATTGTTTCCCGCATCCATGCGACTCGATAGATCCAGAGAGCTTATCAGGGATTGGTTCGAGAAAAACCAGCCCTTATCTCCCAATGCGACTAAAGCAAATTCATTCGTTCCGCCATCTGAGGTATTCATATTGGAAATATAAGCAGAAGCAATTTGAGATGAGGAATCGCCCGAATTGTTTGTTAACTCCCACTGTTGATTCTGAGAGATCACCATTCTGAACTGTTCATTTCCTCCTTGATTGCGGAACATGAAACCATAATCAAAATTCCCTACACTGGTGCTATATGGATTGGTAAAATCAGCCAACATTATGAAATCGGTTATGAAATCTTCTGAACCAAATTCCTCAATATACTCATCATTGTCATGCACCAGGCTACCCGAAAGCGGGGTCATATCTAATCGCCAGACCTCAAAATTGGAATAGTATGTTGAGTACCCATTGATCTCATTACCAGAATATAAGCCTGTTGCAAGTTCGATCAAACCATCCGATTGCCGGCTGGAGAGATCGAGCTCAGATATCAATTCACCATTCAAGAAGAACCACCCATACTCATGATAGGTGACCAGCATTAATGAATTGAAGCCTCCCGCGTATGTGTTCAGGTTAGTTAAACTGCCACTGGCGACGGTTGTTCCATCTGCTGAACCAGCATTATCGGTAACAACCCACTCCCCATCCGAAAGGACAACCAGGCGATACTGGTCATTAAAGCCCGCTTCACGGAAGAGCAAACCAAAATCCCAGGTTCCCGTACTAAGGCTATAGGGATTATAAAAATCTACTTTTACAATGTAATCTGCCACTGACAAACCAGAGTTCATCACAGCAACCAGCCCATCTTCAACATTGTGCGCGATCGATCCCTCGGATGGCCCGGTTAGTAAAACAAGGTCATCGAAAGTACCATTTGTAACAGGAGCTTCGGTGCTCATCATGACCGGGGTACGTGTTAAGTAAGGCGTAATTGTAGGCATGGGCGCATCAGTTGGCACTGGAGACGGGGTATCCATCTTTGCTACAGTTTTCGGTGTACTGGTAGTAATAGTCGGCATGATCCCTGGCAGGCTCAAAAGAACCGCGCAAAGCCCTCCAATCACACCCAATGCACCTAATGCGATCAAAACAATCGCCCAGGCAGGCAATCTCTTTTTCTTTGGTGGGGCATAAGATAATGCGCCTTCTGAAGAATAAGGCATGGGTGGCAGTGGCTCAGAGCCTACAGGTTGCACTGAAGGAGTATAACTGCCAAAAAACGCTGTCCGCATCTGCACAATTGATCGGAACCGTTTTTCGGGTGATAATGCCATACATTGAGTGATCGCATTTCCCACATTGACAGGTACCTTCGGGTTCACTACCTGAGCAGGACGCAAAGTATCTGACGCTACCCGCTGAACACTCTCCGGCGGCTGGATACCTGTTACCAGTGTGTACATGGTAGCACCCAGAGCGTAAATATCCGAGCGGGCATCCGTGCTTCCCTGCCCATACTGTTCTGGTGGCGAATACCCTGGGGTAATGGCGCGAGCTCCCATGGTGGTTTTTGTGTGGCTGTCATAAAGTTTCACCAGACCAAAATCCACCAATACGGCTTTTCCTTCGGGTGTGATCTTGATATTTGCTGGTTTGATATCGCGGTGCAGCACGGGGGGAACACGCCCATGCAGATATTCCAGAGCGTCCATTACCTGACCCATCCATACCATGACTTTGTCAACCGGCAATGGTCCGGTTTTTTCCAGCATGGTATGTAAGTCTTCACCCTCAATATAATCCATCACCAAATATTGACCTTGATCCTGCAAGATAAAGTGATCCGTCACACGAGGCAGGTTGGGATGAGAAAGGTTTGCAAGGACAGTTGCTTCGCGCAGGAATTGCCTTTGAGCCTCGACTGATACATCAAGGTTTTCTTTAACGGCACAGGCATGACTGAGGTTTAAATCCCAGGCTTTATAAACCGCTCCAAATCCACCCTGACCGAGCAGTTTTACAATGCGATATCTACTATTGAGGATGTACCCGGTATTGAATGCCATTTTATTATTATAAGACGATTAATAAGAATATGAAAAGTTTTAATTAAGGAAGAGCCCAAATTTGAAAATCGGTGAAACCTGTTTTATAACCGCTGATCTCATCATCGGCGTAGAAACCCGTACCTAAAGAAATGACTCCAGTTTCATTTCGGGAAGAAAGATCCAGATCGGATACAAAAAGATTATTGATGAGAAAATATCCCTTATTACCGTTGGTTATTAAAGTAATCAAATTTTGTTCGCCTGACCCTGTATTTTAACCAGTTAGTTTTCCAGATTGAATTTTAACGCCAGTAGAGCTTGCCACATAATTATTGAGATACCATTCAGAATGAGAAAAAATGATCAGGCGGAAAGAGTCCGCAATTCCGGTATCTCTAAAAAAGAAACCATAATCCCACTGCCCTTCTCCAGCTCCGTAAGGGTTAATAAAAACTGCCTGAATGATGCAATTGAGGCAACTCACCTTTGTTCTGTATTCTTCGATCATTCCATCTTCTTCATGAAGAAGATTACCCGATGTAGGACCAAATTTCACGGTGGCATCAGTCCATAAAGCATCGATTTCCGAAAGACTTTGTATTGCCGTAGAAGTTATGGCAAATGAAGTAGCTGTCATTGCAGATTGTTTTATTGCAGTTTGAGTTTTGACTGCTTGCCAGGTCGCTTGTTGTGCTTCTGCGGTTAAGCTTGCTGCAGCCATGGTTAACGATGCCCGGAGTGCATTTGTTGCCATATTACTTTCAGTTTTTTTCGCCTTTGAAGATGGCAAATTGGATATTAAACCGATGATGATCACACCCAATGCGAAACATAAAATTGTGGAACCAAACGCAGTCAACCCGCTCTTTAACTTCGATCCAGACTTTTTCGCCCCCAGAGTACGGCGAGAAGGAGCAGGTACAGAAATTTGTGGTGTGATAACCGATGAAGTAGTGCGGATCGTGGAAGGAGCAGAAATACCAATCGCAGGAGTATCCCGGTAAGCAGGGTCAAATAAAGCTTGCTTGAATTCCTGTATGGTTTGAAAACGGTTTTGGGGGAGAGGTTCCATTGCCTTGCGGATCGCCAAACTGAATCCCACTGGAACCTCTTTACGAAGGGCATGGGCTGGTATCAGAGTATCGTTGGATAGACGCTGCACACTCTCCAGCGGTAAAACTTCTGTTAATGCTGTGTAGATTGTGGCTGCCAGGGCATAAACATCCGACCGTACATCAGTTCCTCCCTGGCCATACTGTTCTGGAGGAGCATACCCAACCGATACCGCGCGGGCTCCGGTCGTGGTTTTTATATTTGCATCAAATACTTTTACCAACCCAAAATCCACTAATACCGCTTTCCCTTCGGGGGTGATCTTGATGTTGGCTGGTTTAATATCCCTGTGGATTATTGGAGGTACCCGGGTATGCAGATAGATCAGAGCATCCATCACCTGGTCAATCCAAATCATAATATCAGCAATTGCCAGCTTTCCAGCTTGATCGATTTTCTGTTGCAGGTCTTCTCCCTCAATAAAATCCATAACGAGATATTGTCCCTGCGAAGGTATGATAAAGTAGTCTGTAACACGAGGCAGGTTGGAATGGGATAAATTCGCCAACACCGTTGCTTCACGCATGAATTGACGTTGCGCTTCGGGAGTACTTTCCAGATTCTCTTTGACAGCACATTGGCGAGAAAGGTTGAGATCCCATGCCTTATATACTGCTCCAAATCCCCCCTGACCGAGTTTTTTCACGATCCGATACCTGCTTTGCAAGATCGTACCAGGATTAAGCATTGAGAGATCCCTTTAGTTATCATTATATAGAAAGAATCTCTCATATAAAAGTGCGAATAATTTATGCACCACGTGAAAAGAACAATCGGGTCATTTTCATGACCCGATTGTTGAGTTTACAATATTTCTTTACTAATACAATTCATAGACCGAAAAGCCATAATAATCGGTTGTTCTGCCTTCGATTTCATCCTCTGTGTACATGCCAGTGGCAGCATAGATCTCTCCATAATTTACCCGGCTAGAAAGATCCAGGTCGCTGATATAAACATCGTTCACCCACAACTGGCCCGCGTCATAATAAGCAATCAGTTTGATCGTATTAGCCCCATAAGCACTGGTATCCAGATTGCTAAGATATCCGCTGGCGATCAATGCACCATTGCTGCTTCCGGTATTGTTATACAGTTCCCATTGTGTATCAGATGAGATGATTAACCGGTATTGCATGTTGGAGCCTTCATCACGGAATAAGAAACCATAATCCCAGGAGCCCTCGCTGGTGTCGTAAGGATTAAAAAAGGTGGCTTCTACAATAAAATTCTGCACATAAACCCCTGCACTATACCCCGCGATATATCCATCATTGCTGTGCACCAGGCTGCCGTTCTCTGGGCCAAAAATAAGCTTTTGATCACCCATAGCCTGTGCGGTAGAAGTAAGTTGATAAGCAAGTGCAGTCTCAGTCATCTGCATCATTTCTGCAGCCTGTGTAGCTTCATATTTCGCTGTCTTTGTTGCTGCCCGTACCTGGGCAGTTTGCTCTATTGCAAGTGCTTCAGCAGTAGCAGTGCTGGATTTATTGACTGCGTTACCAATGCTATAGAGGGCAATACAGACTGCAATTACAGCCAACGCGATAACTCCACCAACAATCCCGATGATCATACCGGTTTTCGGCTTCTTTTTTACGGGAGCATATGGAACCTGAGGCGGAAGAAGGTCTTCACGCGGGTAGGTGGGAACGCCTGCGACGGGAGAGACAGATTGGGTTGCCATCCCAGGTTGTATATAAGCGGATTGAACAGGCGAAACCCGTTGTCCGCCGGTCAGCGCTGCCTTGAACTCCATCATGGATTGAAAACGGTTAGCTGGTACCATTTCCATTGCATGTGCGATCGCCATTCCCATGAAGGGTGGAACGCGCGGATTCACCAGATGAGCAGGTCGTAAAGTATCTCCGGCTACGCGCTGCACACTCTCTGGAGGATTGATACCCGTGACGAGCATATAGAGAGTGGCTCCCAAAGCATATACATCCGTGCGGGCATCGGTACTGCCTTGACCATATTGTTCAGTTGGTGAATACCCGGGTGTAATGGCTCGGGCGCCCATGGTTGTTTTCGTATGGCTGTCATACAATTTGACCAACCCGAAATCCACCAGCACAGCTTTACCTTCCGGTGTCAGTTTGATATTGGCTGGTTTGATGTCACGGTGCAATACCGGCGGCACACGGCTATGCATATATGCCAATGCATCCATCACCTGTGAGATCAATGCTGCTGCTCTGCCTGGTTCGAGAGGTCCCGATTTTTCTACCAGGTGTTGCAAATCTTCACCTTCTATAAAATCCATAACCAGATACTGCCCCTGGTCTGGGATGATGAAATGGTCAGTTACACGAGGGAGATTGGGATGGGAAAGGTTCGCCAGAACCGTAGCCTCGCGTAAAAACTGGCGTTGTGCTTCCTGTGAAGTATCCAGGTTTTCTTTTACCGCACAAGGTTTATCGAGGTTGGCGTCATGGGCTTTATAGACTGCCCCAAACCCGCCTTGACCGAGCAGTCGCTCGATTGTGTAACGATTATTAAGAAGATGACCGGGGGAAAGAGACATAACTACTCCAATGTTCTGGTAAGAAATCAGGGTGTGCCGTTATCATAACACACCTGCATAGGATATGATGTTTACGATTGCTTAACGAATTCACAAAATATTTGAATTCTCGCGAATATTTATAACCTAAATCCTTTTCGTAAGTTTTGCAAGCACCCAGGCGATAAATACACTACCTAACATGTAGATCATACTGTCTTTTATCAATTCCAGGATGCTGTACCCTCCAATTTGAATTTCAAGGTAGAAGAACCAAATTAAATGACTGATGAATGCCGCTGAAAGCATCATCCAAAAACCATATTTCCGGTACTTCGTTAATAAGAAAATGATTTCCACCGGTGCAACGGAAATTAGAGAGTATACAATGGATTGTCCGGGATTCAAATATTGCCCTATAATAATTGTCACTGCCGCGTACACCAGGGGTCTTTTTGTTGCTGCAGCAGCGAAAAGAGCCATAACTAATGGTATGTACGAAATCAAATACCACAATCCATCAGTAGTACTACCGACTAATCTCACACACATAATTGCGGTTATTGAAGTCAATGCTATCCAAAGGAGTGTCATCCAAAAGTTGGTTGGCTTCGATCCTGTTCGAGGTGCTGCCTTAGAAGAAGAACTGGCTTGCGCAATGCCTCCAACCTGGTTTGAAATCCCTGTGGAAGAACCAGCAACCGAAGCTGCTGCTGCGCTTTGATTCCATAATGGCTGTACCACCTGCGCTGAAGAAGGATGCAATACTGCATTACACCGCAAGCAGTTGGTTTGCTCTATTGGATTAGGGAACTGGCAAACCGGGCAGGTATTTCCAACCGAAGGTGGAATTTTCTCCGGTGGAGGTAGAACTGGTTGAGGTATTGCAACAGGTACCTTCTCTTCCACATCCGATAATGCGTTGGCGAAGGCGGTCGCAGTCTGCCAGCGGTCTGCCGGGTCTTGCTGCAGACCTGTTGCGATGATATTACTGATATTCTTTGAAACCAGGGGATTGATGGTATCCACTGGAGCAAATTTAAAGGGTGAATCTGCGGGATCACGGAGGGTGAGCAACTGATGAAGGGTAGCAGACAGTGCGTATATATCAGAGCGGGCATCAGTCTGTCCTTTTCCATACTGCTCGGGGGGTGCATACCCGGCTGTTCCAAACGAAGAAGTATCTTTCGATTTTCCGGGTTTAAATAATCGTGCCACTCCAAAATCGATTAGCCGGATATGCCCTTCATCATCAAACATGATGTTAGAAGGTTTGAGATCGCGGAAGACAATGGGTGGATTTTGAGAATGGAGATAATCCAATACTTCACACAACTGTAGCGCCCACCCTACCACTGTAGTTTCTGGAAAAGGTGTGGACCGTGATTCCAGCATCTCTTCAAGGGTATTTCCTTCAACCAGGTCCATTACCAGGTAATATTTGTTGTTCTCCTGAAAGAAATCAACCACACGAGTCAGGTTCAGGTGGTTAAGAGACGCAAGCAAGGTGGCTTCATGCCTGAAGGCATCGATAGCTTGCTGGCGTTCCACTGGATCAGTGATGGCACCATCCGACATTTCCTTCAATGCCCAATACTTGCCAGCAAGACGTGTATCAGCCACTTTATACACAGCTGCCATACCCCCTTTACCCAGTCGCCCTTCGATGAGATACCGTGAAGCCAGGAGAGTATTGGGTTGCAGCAATCCCGTTTGGTTGGTATATGTTGCTGCTTGTTGTGGAGAGGACTTGGCAGTTGGAAGAGATCGCCCGCGCAGAGGTTCAGCACAGTTCAAACAAAAACGTGCCTGTACCGGATTAGGGGTTCCGCAGGAAGGACAGATCAATTCTGAGACAAGAGGTTCCGAACAATTCTGACAAAACCGGGCAACATCGCGATTTTCAGTTCCACAATGAGGGCAGGTTTTCATAAATGAATTGAATAACTCCTTCCAAACAAGGCTGTTCTGGAAAAGCCGTTTGCCAGCTCAAAGATTGGAATTAACTGGTTGACAAAGGGCTTCTTGAACAGCCTTGAGATGATCCTATAACCTGAGAATTCAGGCTCTTCTTTTTACACCTTACTTCTCAATAATTGCGACCGAATCCAACAATCCATAACCAGAGAAGGTCAACCATCCAGGTTGATCCATATCTGGCGGAGCCAATTCGACAACACAAATTCCTTCCCCTTCATCCATCGATAATTCAACAGCATCAGAACTTATCTCAATGGAATACGTATGCGAATGTGTGTCAATGGCTTTTTGTATTGTGCAGTTTGCCATTTCGGCGCCATCGGTGTTCATAATGACCAGTGTTTGTTTTTCTACACTGAGTTCTACATGGATGCCACTTACAGGTGAATTCTCCGAAATAGCAGTTTCCGTCGTTGCCCAATCCACTTCCAACACATTATTGGGAGCCGTCTCCAACAATGTTGCAGTAAACTCGATCGCTGAATCTTCTGGAAGAGTGAAGCTTTCCTTCGTTGTGATTCCTGAATCACCAGGCTGAGTGCTCGAGAGAGTGCACATGTCTGTTTCTTTATCTAAAGTCGCCAGGCTTGGTCCCCAGAGGGTCCACAATTCTAGATCAGTTGAGAATTCATCTCTAAACAAATTGGTGATGGGCTCTTCTGTGGCAATAATTGTTGGGACGAGTGTCAATGTCGGCGTCACCGTTTCGGTAGGAGTTGGCTCTTCAGTTTCGGTTATCTCCGGTGTTTCTGTCACTTCGGGGGTTTCTGTGACTTCAACCGTGGGAGTTCCTTTGATAAATTTGCCAATGACTTCATCAATCTTGTCTTTGGGAAGGACATTGGTAAAGTAGAGCGCTACCAGAATAGCAACTGCACATAAGAAGAGCAGAACCAAAACAAGCAGAACGATCCAACCCTTTTTGCCACCCTTTTTCTTACGTGGAGGTTTCCCGCCTGGAGGAGGTGGGGGTACAGGTGGAATACCCTCAGGGGGTGTCGTTTCTACAACGGGTGCCTCACTCTGAACTGGTTGGGGTACTGGAGGAGCCGCGGGCGCAGCTACAGGTGTTAGAGGTTTTCCACAAAAGTTGCAAAACTTTGCACCTTCACGCACTACTTTATGGCAATGCGGACAAACTACCCCGTTTGTAGGTGTCGGGGCAGGGGCTGCTTCAGGTTGTGAAGCAACTGGTTGAGGAACTTCTGCCTGTGGTGTAGGAGCTTGCTGGGGTACATTTACTTGAGAAAGTGGTGTTGTACCAGGGATTTCCGCGCCACAGCTACCACAAAACTTTGCTCCAATTCGAACAGGTTTTCCACAATTTGGGCAGGTTGCAGACACATTCACCTCCATACTACAAGAAATTGATGAGAACAAAATTGAATATGGGTGATAAGAACCCACATGAATCTACCCTAATAAATTGTACACCATACAAATCCATTTTCTATCAACAAATTTTTCATATTTCAAGGATTCAATCTGTTAACGATCTCCTGCACCATTGCATTTTGTGGATCTATCTTCTGAGCAATCTTTAATTCTCCCATTGCCTCTTGATGACGGTTCAAATTGACCAGCACCAGGAATAAACGGGCATGAATATCAGCATCATTCGGGTCAAGCGAAGCAGCCTTCTGAAAAGCGTCCAATGCATTGCGATATTTCTTCTGATCCATAAAGATTTCACCTGCAAAGTAAAATGCCATCGCGTTTCTTGGATTGAGTTTTTGCGCCTGTTGGAATTCTTTTATCGCCTGTTTATTACGATGCTGTCGATAATATACCATCCCCATCAGCATAGCAGTTTCACATTCATTAGGCATCTGGCTGCGTAAGGATTTTGCCATTATCTCTGCATCTTTAAATTGACCGTTCATCAGCAAGGCATAACCCAGTTTTAGTGCAATTTGATTGTTATAGGGATGCTTTTGTAATTGTGCCTGCATGATGGGTACGACCAGGGTGTATCGTTTTTGCTTTTGATACAGGTCGATCAGCAGATCAATGGTCTTTTCATGATCCGGATCCTGACGGTAATTGGTTTCCAGCAAGCTGATCGCTTGATGGATGGATCCAACGATACAGTAAGCCACCGCAAGGATAAAAGTGAGATCAATATCTTTGCTGAATCGCTGCATTCCCTTCTCTAAAAGATTGATCGTATCGAGGGGGCGCTTCAGTTCAATATAGCATAATCCTAATTCGCAATAAATTTGTGCGGTATAGACACCCATTTGTAACAACGATTCATAACTTGTAGCAGCCTGTTGGTACCGCTCCTGTTGAAAGGATTGTTTTGCTTGTGTCAGGATTACCTGAGCTTGTTGAAACGCAGGTGTGCCGGGTGCAGGTGGTTGAATTGAAGCAAATACCTGGCTGGCTGAGTTTACCGGATTTCCTATTGGGTTGATAACCGGCAGGAGTGGTGTCTGGCAATTTGGACAAAATTTTGCTCCTGGTCGAGTAACGCTATTGCATTTTGGGCAGCGGTTTTGTCCTGAAGCTGCATGCGTTTGGTCAGCGCCACAACGCGAACAGAATTTAGCACCTGCGCGTAAAGCGTTACCGCAAACCTTGCAGGTATTCACAACCTGCGGATGAGGGGGAGAAGGTGGAGGTGCAGGAGGTTTCGGGGAAGGCGTTGCAGGTTGTGGCTTGTTCCCGTAGGTTAGCGACTGCTTTCCCTGAAACGCTCGAAGAGCATCCAATAGTTCCGTTGCATTTTGATATCTCTGCAGACTATCCAACGACATGGCTTTCAGGATAATCGCATCCAGGGCTTTTGGTATATTTTTATTGAACTTACTGGGAGGAGGCAGTTCAGCTGATTGAATAAGCCGCTCAGAAGCATCAGTAGGTATCTGGATAGTAAGCAGGCAATATAGTGTAGCACCCAGGGCGTATACATCAGATCGTGTGTCTGTGCCGCTACCACTGCCATATTGCTCGGGTGGAGAAAATCCCAATGAGACTGCCTTTGCCATACGTACCGTTTTCGCTTTGGGATCAACTTTGGCAATCCCAAAATCAACCAGCACAGCCTGACCGGATGTATTGAGGCGCACATTACTTGGTTTGATATCGCGGTGCACGATAGGTGGAGTTCGTTTATGAATATAGGCTACTGCTTCACATAATTGAGTAATCCAGTCCATCACCTGGTCAAAGGGAAGCATAATGCCTTTGGTTTCGGCATCTGCAATAAATTCGAGCAAATCCTGCCCTTCGATATAATCCATGACAAGGTAATAAGATCGCCCCTCACTAAAGAAATCGGAGACGCGTACCAACCCATGATGGTTGAGGGATGCAAGCAGCTTTGCTTCGTTGGCAAACAAAGCCTGCGATTCAGGTGTGGCATCCATCAATTCTTTGATGGCTACTTTCTTATTAGCCAACCGGATATCCTCTGCCAGATAGACAGCACCATAACCACCCTCTCCCAGTTTACGCACAATTTTATAGCGTTGACTGAGCATGGTGCCTTGACGCAGGGTATCGAATGAGTTGGCAGCCATAAAAATTCGATGTTCTCCGAAGGATTACCTTAATTTGAATTGCATTTTGGCAGCACCGATGGTAATGAGATCCCCATCTTTCAATGGCAACGTTGCACCAGTGGCAAGCGTTGTCTGGTTCACTAATACCGGTTGATTATCAGCAGTATTCTGGATAATGAATCCCTTTGCCTCTTTGAGAACCTGGGCATGATTTTTCTTCACCCCTTCATCGGGAATGTACACGTCACAGGCATCTGAAGAACCGATCGTTGTTCTCCCAATCACTGATATTTCAGTGTTTGTACGTTTTCCGGCTATTACCTTGATCATCGCATCCTTAGCCAGTTCAACCGTCGCAGCAATGATGCCGCCCAGACATGCACCAATTAAAACAATACCAACTGCTGAGAGGAATACCTGTGCCTGTCCGCTGTTTTGTAAAAATACCTGGGTAAGCAGGTCATAAATAATTCCGCCGATCAAACCAGCGATCATACCACCCAACAGGCTGAAACCAATTCGTTTGATCTTTAGACTTAACATTCCCAGGCCCAACCCCAGGAATGCTCCAAAGGAAACCCAACCGATGATACGCGCCAGAAAACCTCCCAGGGTAAAACTGCCAAAAAGGGGATCCGTCAGGAAAGATGTTTCGAGATTTCCGATGAAAACAAAAGCCAGACCTCCCAATCCAAGACCCAGACCTCCACTGATAGCGCCAGCGATCGTACCGCCAATTAAACCCAAAAAGGTTCTCAGGATCGAGCGCTTGACCAGCAAACCCTCCATCATGCCAATCGCGCCACCAATAAATAATCCCACGCCAATACCAGAAAGCACATTCGAGAGATGCACATTCCAATCATCCATAGGAATGAGTCCAACGATCAACCACCCCAAAATACCGCCGATGCACCCGAGTACAACATTAAAGTAAATTTGCCAGGTCTTATTCATAGTTCCCTTTCCGGTTCATTTTGGTGCACATGCATCTATTCAAGCTTGCTGCCACAAGTTGGGCAGAACTTTGCCCCTGGTTTTCGAGGGGTTCCACATTTTGGGCATATTGTTGAAGAAGCACTTTCCTTGACTTCAACAGCCGACCCACATTGATTACAGAACCGGGCACCTGGTTTGAGCGGATTTCCACATTTAGCACAAGTGACGGCTGCAACAGTTTTCACTGGAGCAGGAGGAATTACAGGTGGTATAGAGGAGATGCCCCCTCCAGGTACAGGAGAGATGTCGGCTTTTGGATAGGTTGGCATGGATGGTATTACCGGTTGATTTTTAGGAGGACTGACAGGTGCCTCAAAAACTTGAGAAGATTTTTTCCGGTTAAACAGAATGATCGCAAATGGGATAACAAGAGCCAATCCTAAAGGAGCCAGGCAACCCAATCCCACCCAAATATTGGATTTCAAGTTGATCAAATGTGGCTCCAGGTATCCAGCACTGACAGTGCTGCCCCCAACCTCAATCTCGATATTTCGCCGCGTGCCATCATAATCTGGGCGGGGGGTTGTATAGGTGATCTTATATTGTGTAGCCAGAACCGCGCCAATATTATCAATAATGTTGGTAAATTCCTCTCCTGCTTCCAGGTCATAGAATGTACCATTCGTATCATCAGCCAATTCCTGAAATTCTGGTACCCAGGAAACCGCGATGGGATAAACCGAGATCTGGCGCGGTGATGTTAACAATGCCAGGGTATTCTCGTATGTCAGATCAGGGTCCGTGAATTCAAAACCTTCGTCAGGTAAGTCTCCATAATAATGGATCTGGTCATCCGTGATGAGCAGAAATAAAACCTGAGAATCCTCGCGAAAGTTCATCTGTGTGGCTTCTTTCAAGGCGCCAAAGGTATTTTCCGGATCATCCCCACCACCTTCAGCAATAAGTTCAGACAGCCAGGTTTTGAATTCTGATACACTGCTGGTCAGCGAGTGATCTGAGTTGTACACACCTCGAATTTCATCTCCAAAAGTGATCAATCCCAGCCGGTAATCACGACCTTCTTTTTCCAAATTTTCAGCAAACTCGGTACAAGAATTGATCGCACCATTGATCTCCACTTCCATACTGCCCGTTGTGTCAAAGACAAAGACGATATCTACGGGTCGATTTTCTCCGATCCCGGCAAATTCAGTTATCTTTGCCTTTTCCCCATCTTCATACACGGTAAAGTCATCTTTAGTGAGGTTGGTCACCGGTTCGCCGTCTGAATCGGTCACATTGACATACAGTGTCACTTCAGGCAGTTGGGATACGTCCACCTGTCCAATTTCGATTTCGTAGTCATCTTCGCCATCATATGAAAGGAGACTAAACGCAAGAAATAAAATTAGAACCAGTCTTTTCATACCTTCCCTCACTTACCATGACAGAAAGAAGCTTTCATTGCAATCGAACAGTCTTTCGGCTGGTCAGGCGAATGGTCTTGGAACCCTCTTCTGAGATGCCTTTTCCTTGTTCCAGGTTATTGGCTTCTTTTTCCATTTGCTCCGCAAGTTGTGTTTCACCCTGATTCAACAGGATGGTAACCGCCTGGCGTAACCGTTGGGTTGCTCCGCTGATGTTGCCCATCGAAGCCTCATCCAATGCCTGGGTCTGCAGCTTGAAGGCTGTCACCTTTTCAACGATATTCATCACCTTGCCGTTTAATTGATTTGCCAATGCCGGATTTGAAGTGAAGTTGACGATCAGATCAACCGATTCTCTCCCCGGTCCCTGGCTGATTGTCGAATAGGTGGCATCTACCTGGGCAGCTCGTACAGCACCTTCAGGTCTGGGAGGCAGCATCAATTCGATCAGAAATGCTGCGCCTGCTTTTTCCAGGTCACCCACGGGCATGACTACTGACCTTCCCTGAATGGTGTTCAATCCAATATCTTTGATCATCGGGGTTACCTGCCAGACACGGCGGGCTTCCACTCCCTGTACCATCCGTAAAGTAACCGTTACATCTTTGCTGACCACCTGCATACTCTGAAACACCTGTTGAAAAATACTGAAAGCTTGATCAGGTGATGCAATATAATCGGTATATCCTACTCTACTGCCTGGGGCTGCCAGTAAACTACGATCCGAAAGTTCCTGAACAAAATCGGTATTCCAATCGCTACCCAATCCCAGCCCGATGATCGGCAACCCGTAGGCGCCAGCATTATCTGCTTCACGGAAAGAATCCGCCTCTTTGTCGGTAACTTCACCATCGGTCAACAGTACAATACGACTGATGCGGTCTGCGGTATTGTAGGTGTTCACCTGCTTGATCGCTTCGCGTATGGCTGGAGCCATCGTGGTGCCACCTGCATCTTTGATGCTGTCCACCTTTCGCTTGAGCGCATCTTTATCGAGCACTCCCTGAGCAGGGATAAGCACCTGCATGGTGGATTCAAAAGTGATGATCGAAAGCACATCCATTGGCTCGAGCTGGTCAATAATATTCTTCACCGCTTCACGCATGGTGCGAATTTTCTCGCCCGCCATAGAACCACTACGATCCAATACCAGGGCAAAATTAAGTGGCATACGAACATTAGCCACTGCATTTCCTGGTGTAACTTCTGTTAATACATATAACAGTTGTGGCTGATTTAGTATTGGAATGTAGTTTTTATTTGTTAAGCTGGTAAGCTGTAAAATATCGGACATCATATCCTCCTATGGCAATCGTTTTGCCAACAATGAATTATTCCATACGTACTACAATAGCGCTAACGTTATCTTCACCTCCAGCCTGTAAAGCCGCCTGAATCAAAGCATCACAGGCAGACTGCGGGCTTGGCGCATGTTCAAGAATCGCTTGAATCGATTCATCGCGTACCATTTCCCACAAACCATCCGAACAAAGCAACAAAAGATCACCTGCTGATAACACTTGAGGGAAAGAATCTACCTCAAGATCTTCTTTTTCTCCTAAAGTACGATACACCTGATTTCGTTGAGGATGACTGCGCGCTTCTTCTGGGGTGATCAAACCAGCAGAAACCAGGCTGGCTACCAGTGAATGATCTTTTGTAACCTGTTGTAATTGTCCATTACGGAAAACATAGGTGCGGCTGTCACCCACATTGACAACGATGGCTGAATTACCAATAATGAGCGCGGCTGTCAGAGTTGTGCCGCGATCATTCCCTGAGGCAGCCGATTTTCGGGTTTGCACCAAGAGAGAGTTTGCCTGCTTAACCGCATTTATCAAAATCTCTGAAGCACTCATCGCCTGCCCCAGGAATCGGGTTGAACCTTTCAGAGAAGGCACCGCCTGAAGCTGATGGATCTTATCCATGATGGTTTGTGTTACCAGTTTGCTGGCACGTTCTCCCGCTTCGTGACCACCCATGCCATCTGCTACTATATATAAACCTGTTTGAGCTTCACCGGGTTTCTGTTCCACCGCAAAAGAGTAGGTACCAACAAAATCCTCATTATGCTCTCGCACCATTCCATCATGAGTAGCATAACCAGCCGATTGGCGTAAACCACGTCCAAGGTTTTGTGAAACAGGAGTGGGATGCAGGTCGTCAAGAAATGCCTGCACATGAGCATATCGGTTGGCACGTGCCTGCTTGATGGCTTTCTGCAATCCTGCCGGCGCATCCTTGATGGACGTTCTCAATTCATGTCCGGTAGTCAGATAATAAAGCATCCGTGCAAGGATACGAATATCCTTTTGCTGGAGAAGTTCAAGTTTGGAAGGATAACGGGTTTGCAGACAACCTGTCAGGTCTGTGATAAAAATGTTCTGGGTATGGGTAACCAGAATGGAATAGCGGGGATCTGCTGATTCATCACCAAACAACGCCAGCTTCTGGTTGTGAATAGATTGAACGATCTTTCCTAGTTTTGTGATTATCTCGATCGCCAGGTCTTCAAGTTGGGGAACCGCCAACCATGCCAAAGGCTGCCAACCGGATGTGAGCAATTCCATTACAAGAAACTGTTGGTCGTTTTGGTCGAACAGATACTGGTAGGGTAAAAATCCCCGCATACCCGTCTTACTGAAATCCACCAACCATTTTCGTCCTGGTTCATCTTCTGGCAGGTAGCTGGGAGATGAATGGCGGATCAAATACTCAGTAAAAGGTTCTCCACAAACCGGGCAATCATGGCTGTCGCGCATGGAAAATGTGCCCTTGCATTTCGCGCAGATTGTACTGCGAGCCCGATAGTACACCACATAAGGGTAGTGTGGATTGGTAATAGTTTCCAGGATCCGGAAATAGCCAATACTGTCACCAGGTGAACGTGGATTTACTGGTTTTGGTAGCCCGTTAGAAGTAGGCTGTTTTGGAGTTTGGGGTTGTTCAGAAGATAATGCCTGGCTGATCGCAGAAGCAATGGGGGAGACGATTTCTTTATCCAGCCTGGTCATAAAACCTGAAAGAGTCGAACCACCTGTCCGTGAAGGTTCAACGGGTTTAGACGATGGCGCAGAAGCCAGACGAGATTGAGGGGAGACTGGGACCACATCAGTTTTTGGCAACGAGGGCTGCGATACAGGTTGACTGGTAGGGTTCTGTGATGATGCTGGTGGAGAATTTACTGCAGGTGTGTTGGCTGCGTTTATAGACCCTTGGGGTTGCAAAACTTCTCCACATTTTGCGCAGAATTTCGCACCTGTGCGATTGCTCGATCCACATTTTGGGCAGGCTTGTTCGTCCATACTTTACACCCGTTTTTAGAAATAGTTCGTACTCATCAGATAGAAAAGCAAGAACACTATCGGTAAACATAATATTAACACTTCAAGCAATATAAAACCAAACGCCAGCAGCCAACCCAGTACCACCAGGATTATCGGAGGTTCGATGACAACGCTGACTGGAACCTCTGCTGTTCCTTGAAGTTTGGATGCAACCGTCACCCGACTTTGATATACCTTTTCCATTGGAACGACTTGAAAATGAAGATTCAGATATCCCTTCAAGAAACCAGGTAACCGGTTGAATGGCGATCCTGGTCGAATATGCCAGCGAGTCCATTTGAGTTTTCGGCTATCGAAAGTAAGTTGGACCTGACCAGGACTTATCTCGGTTTGCATCGTCGTTGGTACCACCTGCACCCAATCATCCTGTGTATTCAAGTTCAAATCGATACCAGGTGGGGCAAAAATGGTAACTGGTACAGGTGGTAGAGTCTGGTTGACAGAAATGGTGCCCATATGAATAGGATTGGGTTGGAGGTAGATCGTTCTGGAGGGGAAAGAAGCGGGAGCATTTTGTGCAGCTTGCAGTGCTACCTCTGGTTTAGGTACCCCTCCCACAGGGATAGGTTGCGGTACTGCCTGAGGAGATAATGCAGATAATAATTCCTGTTTCAAATCCAGGGCTGATTGCGGGCGCTTTGCTGGATTGGGTTCAACCGCCCAGCTGATAGCTTTTTCGATTTCTGGACTGATGGCAGGATTGATAGACCGCACAGGAGGAAATACGAAGGGAGTAAGGGAAGGTTCGCGGTTGGTCAACATCTCATGCAGTAAAGCACCCAACGAATAGATATCTGTGGCAGGATTTGTTTGATCGATACTGCTCAATATTTCAGGTGCCAGATACCCTTCGGTACCAAACCGTATGGTGTCTCCCTTTTTCCCGGGTTTATAAAAACGGGCAATTCCGAAATCGATTAATTTTATATTGCCTGTTTTTGTTTCTTCCATCACATTCGACGGCTTTAGATCACGATAAATGATGGGGGGATTCTTTGAATGAAGATAATGCAATACATCGCAAATCTGGCAAGCCCATTTGATCACCCGTTCCTGTGGAAGAAAAGTACCCTGTTTTACCTCTTCCAGGATCTTTTCAAGAGTTTTTCCTTCAATATATTCCATCACGAAGTAAGGACGCCCCATCTCTTCGAAATATTCTTCTGTTGCGGGTAGATTGGGATGCTTGCTTTGGTGGAGAATACTGAATTCTCGCTTGAAAGATTCTTCAAGGTTCGCGCGAATGGTGTCCCGTTTCGATGGAGTGAGAGAATCCAGCATGGCATAGCTCATCTCTTTAATTGCCCAGCGTACTCCGGGTTTCTTGGTGTCTGCAGCCAGATAAATGGCACCCATTCCACCCTGCGCAATGCGTTTGACGATGTAATACCGCTCTTTTAGCAATACCCTGGCAGGAAGCCTGCCCGTTTCATAAGGGTGATCGAGTTTGCTGCCACTGAGCATGCTGCCACAATGCGCACAATATACAGATTGCGGACGATTAGCCCGTTTGCACTGAGGACAGGCATTCCCAGAAATCGGCTTCCCACAATGAATACAGATCTTTGCATTTTCGGGTGAGATGGTACCACAATGAATGCATATCAGACCACCCGGATTGGCTTGCAAGTCTTTTCCACAACTGCTGCAAAAGCGAGCTATCGAACGCTGTTCTTTTCCACAGTGCGGACATGTTCGCGGAGAAGTTGTGATGGCAGTTCCACATTTCGGGCAGAAACGCGCATTGGATCGTAGTTGTGTGTTGCAGTTAGGGCATTCCATAGCATCTCTCGATTGAACCTGTCGAATCACTCCACCAGCCTGCGGGTTATCTTGCGAGTGTCATAACGCAATCGTTTAGTCACTTCAGGATTCAAGCTTCCTTGTTGCTCTAATATATTTGCCTGCAGAAGCATGGTATTTCCTAATTCGATCTCTCCCATATCGAGCAAACGGGTGGCAGCCTGGCGCAGTTTTTGGGTTGCACTTCCAGCATTCCCCTGGGCTGCTTCCTTCAAAGCAAGCGTACCTAACTCGACGGCATGCACCTTCTCTATCAATCTGGCGATCCGATCATTGGAACGTTCTGCACCACGTAGATTCATGGTAAATACCACATCGTCTCGCACAGTCAGACGGGGTTTCTTTGTATCAGGGTTGTCACAGGTAAGCATCAATTGCGCGGCCCGGAAATCTCCTGCACCCCAACCGGGAAGTTGCAGCTCCAGGAGGATTGAAGGTGGATCAGTGGGATCGAAATCTCCCAAGTAAAATGAATAATTCCCAGCATCATTTGGTCCTGGGTCAAGCTCACTTAGGCTGGGCAGGATATGATATGCGTGAATGAGCTCCACCCCAGGTGTCAGTTTTACCTTGACTTCCATATTCCGATAATGCACCGAAAGCGCCGAACCAAGCTCTCTGGTAAACGCATCCAGTACCTGTTCAGGTTTTTCAATGAAATAAGAATGCCCTCCAGTGCTATCAGCCAGTGGTATTAGGAGTTCTTCATTGAATTCGTTTCCCATTCCCATTGTGGTAAGCGTAACACCTGCTTTCTGGGCAGTTTTTGCCTGCTTATAACATTGAGAGGCATTCTTTGTATATCCATCTGTGAGTACAACCATCCTGTTAGCCACTCCAGGCACCTGAGAAAGCTGGAACTGACCCAGAGCTCTTTCCATGGCGGGTGCCATTTCCGTTTCGTTTCCCAAAGAAAGGAAATCCAACTGGTTGGCTGCCTGACTCAAGCGATGCCGTTCTTTTCCTGAAGTAGTAGGGATGATGACCTGACTCTGTTGAGCAAAAGCAATCAGGGAAAAATAATCGATCGCACGAATGCGGTCACTGATCACCCGAAGAGCTTCTGCTACATAATCAATGCGCCGGGGAAGACCACCCAACTGTTCGACAGACATATTTTGGATTTTCCAGGCTGGCACCCCATCTGTCACCACCTCAACAATATTCCCACTCTTTGCCAGATCTTTGAACTGTGCATTGGATACCATCAGAATACGCATCGAATCACTGCAGTCGATAACCAGGCTGATATTCATTGGCAGCGGCTGGCTGTTGGATTTTCCACCAATTTCGATCAATACATGCGCTCTGCAAGCCTGCCCGGTGACGGGTAGAACAGAATGAGAAAGGGTATGTTGGAGTGTCAGGTTCATACCAATAGTATCCACTATTCCGATTGACGGCAGGCTTCAAGAACCGCAGAACTACCTGCCCGTTTTTCAAGATCCAATGCCCAGCGTAGTCCTTGACCGTAAATATCCGTTCGAGATACCATCGCAGAAGACTGCATCCGTTCACCTAATGCTTCCAGCACCTTCCAGGCAGCCCATTCAGCAGTACCTTCACGCACAAGGGTATTGTGCAATAAGGGACAGTTTTCTCCCTGCCAGGCGTGCGTCAATTCATGTGAACAGACCTGGATGAAGAGTAACCGGGGAAGCCCAGTTTGGATGTATATGCCGCGTTTAATACCTCGCCTGGCGTAAATTCCCAACGTTCTTTCTGGTGGTTCCAACAATGCCGTATTTTGTGCTTCCATTACTTGAGCCAGTTGATTCCGGTCTACCAGCGACAAACTGGTGGGCACGTTAAGAGTAATTTGAAATAACTGTTCCATCCAGCGGGTCACATCACTGTACAATATCTGAGCTTCTTCCGGAGTGTTGATCGTAGTGGTGAAACACTTTTCACAATATTGTCTACCATCCGATAGCTGCCAGCGTTTATCAGAAAAAGGCTGCCCGCAGATATCACAGGTCGGAGGTTCAATGCTGCAAGCCTGGCAGTAAGGGATCTGACCATTAATGGAATAATACCTGGGAGTAAGGATCGGTTTTCCACACCCCAGACAATGAAGCAAATTCTGCTGGCAGGTGGTGCAGACGGGCTGGCTTCCATCTGCCATGGGTATGCCACAGATCTGGCACCTTGGTTTGTGGTTTACGCAATCTCGACAAACACGCAGTATCTGACCTGCCTGCCACCGGTCATGGTGATAGAGAAAGGGTTTGGCCTCTATCTTCTTCCCACATAAATGGCAGAATTCATTCATGCTCGCTTCCATTTCTTCTTACCATTATTAATTATCTACTACTTTTTTCCCGCATGCCGGGCAGTAAAGCATACTGGAATTAAGAGGCATGTGACAATACCAACAGCGTTTGACCTGTGAGTGCGCTGGAACAGGCTTTTGAGGATATTTTCGCCTCAGCAAGGGTGGGGTGGAAAGGATCGTCAACAGAGCAGGTATCGCTTCACATTCTGAAGAAGAAAGCGATACCTGGCAATGCCATTCTCCACCAGGCATAGATGCACCCCATACGATGAGTGATCTATCGCTCGAATGATCCAGAGCCATATGGTGTTGTCCATCTTCAATATGCACGTGAAGTCGTGCACCCCCTTCCCAACCCAACATCACCAGCGCATTTTGTTCAGACGGAATTGAAAAGGTGATTGGATCAGGTGCTGTATTTTCGATCATCATGAATGCCCGTTGTGTCACAATATCTGCACGTTCAAGGTGTTGTCTTTCTCGTGCTTGTTTTTGCAAAAATTGAGTCTGACCACTGTTTATCAAATAAGAGAAAATTCTATCTTGCTGTTCATCTTCTAACAGATCAAGAGGAAGACCCCAAAAAATCACGAACCCCTCTTCGAATGGAAAAGAAAATGCTGCCAGCAGGTTATCTTGCTCATGAACGTGAACAATGGGATTCATATCTGCTTGTTTTTGAAAAAGCAAGGCAGTTTCCCCAGCAAGACTTCGTAGTAATCCAACTCCGCCCTGGTCTACTAGCAATGGATCTTCAGCTATCAAAGAGATTTTTTCAAATTGAATCGATTTGCTTTCCGGGAATTTGTTGGAAAATATTCCTGTGAAAAGTTCTGAAGCATCATCTACTTCAATCAGGCAACCACCCTTTTTTACAAAAGCCCGAATCTTCTCGCCAAGGCATTGGATATTCTCCGGTGAAATATCCGAAGATGGAAAAGAGATCACCAGGTTTTGATATACACACACACTGAGATTATCAAGCAGCTCTCCCCATGGAGAAAGTTCGACTTTCAGGGTTGGAAACAAGCGGTTCAGCCGGCTGAATACCTCTGGAGGATTTGCGCTGATGATCCATATTGGCTGCATTATTTCATCCTGCATAAGACAACACTGATGTTGTCCTCACCACCTGCAGCGTTGGCAGCCTGTATCAGGCGATCAGCCGCCTGATCCAAAATAGAGACGGATTGAATAATCGCCAGCATTTGATCGTCCCGCACCATTTCCCACAACCCATCAGAACACAACAGGAGGATATCACCCGGGTGGAACATTTCATGAAAAATATCTACTTTTATTTCATCCTTTTGACCCAAAGAACGGTAGACAACATTCCGTTGTGGGTGGGTGTAAACATCTTCCGGTTGAATTTGCCCCGACGCCACCAAAGTTGCCACCAGCGAATGATCGTTGGTTACCTGATGTATCTCATTTTTTCGGATCAGGTAAGTCCGGCTGTCACCGATATTTGCAATGATTGCTGTATTTCCTTTTACCATGGCTAGCGTAAGGGTTGCACCAGCATCCGCTGCTTGATCAGGTTTATGGTATGCGTAAGAGCGTACCACCTGGTTAGCACGGATGACCGCATTGCGGACTCGTTCTTCCAAAACATTCGCAGGGAGGCGATAGGTAGGCAGAATACCATTCACCGCATTTTGAATCTCAGCTTCGGTCAACCGTACCGTATTTCGCGGGTCTGGATCAATAAAAAGATCCGCCAGCTCGCGGCGAATGGTTTCAACCGCCCAATGGCTGGCAACTTCACCACCCATCGTACCACCCATGCCATCAGAGACAATGAATAGACCAACAGGCTCACCTTCAGATGGGTTGAAGACCTGCTGCCAGGCACGGTCTTCGTTCATATCTCGCACCATTCCCTTATCGGTTGCTGCAACTGCTGAAAGTTTCATCTTCCATTCCCTCAAAAATTAATTGCAACAGGCCAGGTCACTTTTTATCCTGGGCTTTTAAAACAACCATAGACAATAAAATAGAAATAACGCCAAAACCAGCCAGCACTCCCCAGGTGAACCATAAATGATCTGATGTGCGGTCATAGTTGATATGGAAATCCATCTTCGATTTGATCTGCTCATCGAATTCTTCGATCAGAATGCCACCCATATTATTCAAGTGATTCATATCCACAGTCGACCCAAGGGCTTCCATCGTCCATCGCGTGGGAGTGATATAAGAAATCGGTTCAGCCACCTTAGGCAGCGGGAAAAGCACACCAGAAAAGATGATCTGAATGAACAACACTACCAGGATAACGTAAATAACTGTGTTGCTGTTTTTTACCAGAGTGGAGATCAACAATCCCATCCCAATCGCTGCTAACATGGCCAGCAGCAAAGTAATGTAGATTTCAAGGATGGCGGGCATCAGTACTCCATCATTGGGATAGCTTACTTTTAATCCCACAACGAATAATAAGGCAACACACTGGAGTAAACCAAAGCCCATCAATACTGTTGATTTGGAAAGGATGTATGGGATGATTCCAAGGTTGATCATCCTTTCACGTTCATAGACCACGCGCTCCTTGACCACCTCATATGCGGCAGCGAATAACCCCAACAAAATGGCAGAAAGGGCAAACATGAACAACAAGCGTTGTGCATCTGGTGCAATTGAATAGGAACCCTCATCCTTGATCATATGGAAGATTTCACGTTCCGAATTTCCAATCAGATCATTCGACCCGGCAATGATCAACAGGAAGATACCAATAATTGGCATCACTGCTGAAAGAATGAAAAGGCTCATTTTGTCATTAAAGATCAAGTCAATGTATCGCCGGGTGAGGATGAAGAACTGGCGGATGTTCATAGCCAGGCTGGCATGCTTCTTATGCTTTGCATTGGTCGATGACCCAGTTGGCTTGGGAATATCAGTCTGCCGGTTGGCAATATATTGCGTGAAATCCTGCGATTTCTTGTACCTTTCAGCGTATTGGTCTGCTTCCTTTTTGGTATCGACTTTGGCATAAATGGTGGCAAAGTCCGGCGTTTGAAAATAGGTGATCGCTTTTTGTGGAGGTCCAAAATAAACCAACTCTCCGTGCGAGAGGAAAACTACCTGATCGCAGGAATCAAGAATATTGGAAGTGGCGTGAGTGGTTACCAGAACGGTACATCCACTATCTGCCAGATTGTTCAGAGTACGCATCATCTTCTTATCCAGACCCGGATCCAAACCCGAGGTGGGTTCATCCAGGAATAAAAGGCGCGGCTCTGAAAGCATTTCAGATGCAATACTGACACGCTTTCGCTGTCCACCACTTAACTGGCTGATCTGTACATCCTTTTGTTCGGTCATATCAACCATGTCGAGCGTATCATCAATACGGTGCTGTATTTCTTTTCGACTGGTATCGGGGGGTAACCTGAGCATGGCAGTGTATTTCAAAGCATTTTGCACTGTCAGGCTGGTATGCAAGATATCAGCCTGGGGTACATAACCCATGTCGCGCCGGTACGCATCGTAGTGCCGATACAGGTCATCACCATTGATTAATACCCGTCCTTGAGTAGCACGACGCGAACCATTCAATGCATCCATAAGTGTGGATTTACCAGCGCCGCTGCCACCTACGAGGGCAACAAATTCACGCGGAAGGATGGTAAGAGAGACATCTTTAAGGATGACCTTGGTGCCTTTATTGGTTTTCACCTCGCGGCGAAGACTGATGCCATCCAATCGCAAGCTGCCCGCAGATGCCACAATGGCTGCCTGACCATATACCATCTTGAATGGACCGATCTGAATGACGTCACCTACCTTCAACGAGACGCTTTTGATCCGTTTTCCATTCACATAAGTACCATTGGTTGAGCCAACATCTATCAAGTCGTGTCCGCTGGCAGTACGCACGAATTGCGCATGTTTCCAGGAAACAATGGATGCATTAAGAGGGATAGCAGATTGCGGATCACGCCCAATAGTAGCAACGGGCATGCTCGATATCATTGCCATATCAATATTAAAGGCAGTAGTGACCGCTGCTGTAACATCCTTCGTTTCAAGGTATGTCAGTGAAACCGAGTTACCGTAGATATCACCAATACGGATGACATCACCGTTCTGCAATGGAACAGCAACCTTTGAAGGTATCTGGCGGCCTCGAAGGAACGTCCCATTCCGGCTGCCAAGGTCTTCGATGACATACCCGCCATCGGCTGGATAGATCCTGGCATGATGTCGGGAAATATCGGGTAGACCAACAGGATTTTGTTGACTTGGTAAACCGATTTGGATATCTGCTGTTGGGTCGCGACCAATGGCAAGAGGTTGTTGTGCCAGGATGACAGTTCTTTCCACCTGTCCTTCGCGAATGATCAGACGTGGTTGATTAGGTGCCGGTGCTTGCACAGGCGGCACATCAGAAGAGCTTGCTTTTGTTGTAGCTGGGCTAGACGCAGGTGATGGCGGTACTATCAGTTTTCCGCAAGTTGGACAGAAGCGAGCCCCTGCCCGGATGGGTGATTTACAATGAGGACATTCCATTATCTGGTTCATGGCATGTAAGTGAAAACAAGACCACCCAGACGTATTTCATCACCAGGGTTTATGGGAATATGCTGACCTGGTTGTAAACGCACTCGATTGACATAGGTATAATTCGCACTTCCTAAATCTTCTATACATATTGTATCGCCATCCATCACCAACCTGCAGTGCTTGCGAGAGACTCCGCGTTCAATGCCACCGTACAGGGTGGTATCGATTTCAGGGAAGATACTGCTGATGGGATCGACTCTACCAATCAAAATTTCAGTTTTTCCAGGGGGTAATGGAATAACAGTAGAAGTTCCCTGAACAACCAGAGATCCAATAATAAAAGGTCCCTGAGGTGTGGTTATGATGGATTGGGCTTGTTCAGGAGAGGTTGCTGGAACAGGTTGCTCGACCTGTGGGACGGCAGGTTGAACTGGCACAGGAGGAGTTGGGATATTGGCAACAGGCGGAACTTCACCCTGTTGTACAGGTACAGGCGGTACAGGAGCGGAAACGGCAACAGGAGGTAACTGCACACCGCAGTCGTTACAAAATATTTCACCTGCCACATACGGTGCACCACAATTCGGGCAAACTGCAGCCTGTGCACTTGCTGACGATTGCGACACTGCTTGAGGTGGTGCGGGCGTTGCTGGAGTTGGACAAGGGACAGCTTGTTCCTGCTCTTTCAAGGGTGCACCACAGATATCGCAAAAGATAGCATTTTCATCAACGGCTTGGTGGCAACAAGGACAAATCACTGACATAATTTACTCTCCACAAATAATCCCTTATAAAGCGGCGACGGGATTAGGCAAATAGCGAATCACCCGATCCCGTCAAAGCGATTGACTCTTGCAGAAAGACTAGCTGTAATAGACCAGCCTTAATCTGCCTAATACTAGTTCATCCCCAGCATTCAGAGGTACTTTTTGTCCGGGAATCAACTGCTGCCCACGCAGGTGAGTTTTATTAACTGCATTGAGATCTTCTACTACTAATTGGCTGCCCTGCATCGATAGCTTGCAATGTTGGCGGCTGACACCCTGGTTTAGACCGTCATGTGGATCAAGATCCACATCTGGGAAGTTTCCGCTCACAGGATCTTCACGTCCTATTAATATCTCAGTTTTTCCCACAGGAATGGGAATACTGGCACCCGTGGCAACGACCTTAAAAGAACCTGTGACAGTATAACTGGCGGGTGCCTGCCATTGTGGTTGAACTGGTTGTGGCGGGTAGGCTTGTTCAGGAGGAACGTATGCAGGTGGTGCTGGAGGCGTATATACCGGAGGTGCTGGTGGTTGTGGAACATAGCCCTGTTGACCAGGTGCAGCCATAAGGGATGATCCACAATTCTCACAAAATACAGCACCTGCTACATTCCCAAAACCGCACGATGGACAGGGGATTGATCCTGCTTGAGGTACAGGCATAGGACCTGGCATCGCATTGGCTAAATTTTGCCCACAATTATCACAAAATACTGCACCGGGGGTTGTAGGCTGACCACAAGCTGGACATACTGCACTCATGTGTTTCCTCCTCAGATAAGATCTTCTTTCGAGATGAAGTTCCCTTTTCTTCTGCTCCTATGGGGTGGGAGGTGGTGTGACTTCATCAGGTAAATTTTCGGTTAACCGTTTTGTTTCATAACGCAGTCGTTGTGTGGCTGCGGTATCCACTTTTCCTTGTTGTTCCAATTGGTTGGCTTGCGACAAGACATTCTGAGCCAGCTCGTCTTGACCAAGCTCGATCAAACGGGTGGCAGTCGCTTTCAACCGTTGGGTTGCATTCGCTACTTGCCCTGCTGCCAGTTCATCCAAAGCCTGGGTTTGTAGTTTGTGTGCCACAACCCTTTCCAAAATATTCATCACGTGGGGATTCAACTGATTGGCAGCCGCAGCATCATCGGTGACTGTGACAATAACATCACTGCTCACCCGTTGCCCAGTAAGATGATTGGCAGGGACATCGTATGTAATATCTACCTGGAACATCCGATAGACACCTGCAGGGCGTACTGGCAGCAGCACTTCCAATAACATACTTTGCCCCTTGCTATGCTCAATATCCCCAAAGAAAACCTGCACGTCTGTATCTGAGATAGATCGGGGATCAAGCGGGCTGATAAGGGGAACCACACGCCATGCTTTCTTCACAAGCACGTTACTGGCAAGCCGCAAAGTTAATTGAGCATTGGTAACTGCAATCCCCTGCATGGATGTAAGAGTTTTTTCGAATATTGCTGTTGCTTTATCAGGCGTGTCGATGACGTACCATTCACCCCCCGATTGTTGAGCAAGTTTTTCCAGGAAAGCTGGATCCCAGTTACTTTCATCACCCACACCCATACCCATTACATGCAAGGGAAAACCATATTGCCTTGCTTGCTCTGCTATTGCCTGGCATTGCGGTTGATCTTCCCAGGTTTGCCCATCTGTTAAAAGAAGCATACGGCTGACACGGTCTGCTGATGCACCTTTTTGCAATTCATTCAAGCCAGCCTGCATGCCGACTGACATGCGGGTACCACCGCGTTCTTGAATACCTGCAATCCTGTGTTTGATATCCTCACGGTCAGCGACTGGCTGGCAGGGTATGATAATGTCTGCCCGTTCATCGAAGATCACGATGGATAAGGTGTCGTTTGGATTCAATCGATCCACAATGAGACTGGCTGCTGTTTTTAAGTTTACCAGTTTTTCTCCTGCCATCGAGCCAGAACGATCCAATACCAGGCAAAAATTGATAGCCGCCTGTGCTGCTGGAGCCAATTCTGTAGGCATGGCTTCGATCAATAAATATGCCTGCTGCGGCGTGGGGAGACTGGCATATTGAGCTCGATTAGTATTGATGGTAATCGCTATTTCACCACTCATGATGATTCTTCTCCTTTTTTGAAGAATGCCTCAAAGGATAGCGCTACAAATATTTTATCTAATTATGACCTTATGCCCTGCACAATGCAAGCATTATTCATTTGTGTCTGAACTTCCAACCTGCTTAATAATGTTCAGACTTTACTGCCTATCCAACCTGTGCGGCTTCAATAATGATAACAGTAATATTGTCATCACCGCCTGCTGCATTAGCAGCCGCTATCAATTTTTCACAGGCTGCCTGTGGGCTGACGCTTTCCTGCACAAGTTTGTATATATAATCGTCTTCAACCATTTCCCACAATCCGTCAGAGCATAGCAATACTTTATCCCCGGGTTCGAGGGTGATCATATTTACATCAACTTCGACCATGCTCTTATCGCCAATGGTACGGTAAATGACATTACGTTGTGGGTGAATTCGGGCATCTTCTCGCCGGATTTGACCAGTTGCGATCAGTCGTTCTATCAGTGAATGATCTGTCGTGATGCGCCGGATTCCCTGCCGGTCAATGACATATCCTCGGCTGTCACCCACATGGGCGTAGAATACTTTCAACCCATCCACTACCGCCATCACCAGCGTGGAACCCATATCAGTTCCTGCTGCTTTACGAAGATCATAAACCGATTTATTGGCGCCATTTACTGCATCTTTCAGCCACTCGGTCCAATCCATTCCACCAGTACGGGCTTTGGTAGATGCCAGGTCAGCAGGAGCACGCTGTGCAAAATAATTAACAATGGTGCCGCTGGCTACTTCACCAGCTGAATGTCCTCCCATGCCATCTGCCACAACAAATACGCCTAGAGGCTGCGGATGGGATTGGACGGATCGCGTGGTAGCTACAGTGAACATGGAATCTTCATTCAAGTTACGCACCATTCCAACATTCGTGAGCTTGCCAATATGAAGATCAATGGGAATGGCTGTCAATGCATCATTGACGATTGCTTCCAGGGTATTCGCCAACTCTTTTCCACTTCTAAAACCTTGCGGACCAAATGCCTGTTTTACCATAGCATTAATGGAGTCAGGGAGATTTGGATCAGGTTCAATAGTGGTCTTCCCGGTCAGCCATTGATAAAGCAAGAAAACCAATCCTTTTAAATCATTCAACCTTCCCTGTTCAAGGGAATCATTATCAAGGATGAAAGAATTCTGGAAATTTGCCCATACCAATCGGTCACCGCTAAAGCCAATGAAAGCTGGATCGATCTGTCCATTAAAGGTAACGTGATTGCGATATAGATAATCAATGGCACGAGCCAATCCAATCACCCAACGTAACGCCTGATTCTGCTCCATAGGTTGTGGAATGGTATCGACAGGTGGGGTCACAACACAATAACGAGGTACCCCACCAATAGTTTCGTTGAAAGCAGCCAGAGGCGCACGAATGTTGGCATGTACTAAACCCATCTCTGCTATCTGCACAATGTTGGCTGATAATGGCTGCGTGCTTTCGCATAGCTGCAGGTCAATTGCAACGGCTTCCATCTGTGTGCCACATGAGCTACAGAATTGATCAGGCTCAACCCCTTCTTCCCATTTGGAATGTACTGCCCCACAACTGGGACACTTGCGGATCATATATTTCTGATCCACGCCAATTTCTCTTACCTGGTAGCAAAATTGAGCCTGATTGTCGCTGAAAAGCAGCCGCATGTTGACAAATCGATCACCAAAAATTGCGCCATCTGGTCTGGGTTCCAGAACAGGAAGAGGAGGAAGGGGGCGGGTACCATGCCGTGTAGGATCGACTGCAGCTTCGGGAAGTGGAATGGTTGCAGCAGGGATCTTATCCAATCGTTTGGTTGGTCTGGCTTGCGGTTCTTCCAATTTTGTGCCACATTTGGTGCAAAATTTTGCACCTTCATTGTTCACATGTTTACATTTTGGGCATTCACTCATGTCATACTCCTGTAGAAGGTGCAGCCTTATGACGGGATGTACCCGGTGTCTTTGAACGTCAGGGTTATATCACCAACACTGATCTTGTCATCACTGTTCAGAATATTCTTCCGCGTGGGTTTACCATTCACCCGGGTTCCATTCAAAGAATTCTGGTCTTCAATGCACACAGCCTGTAAAGTTGAATCGTAATAGATGCTTGCATGAATGGTAGACACAGCTTCAGAATTGATCACAACCGTATTTCCGTTACCTCGTCCAATGGTAGCAGGCAATGCTGAAAGCGGTATAACTTTTCCATCCGGCAGGATGATTTGCAGCCCAAAACCAACATTTTCCTGCGGCGGTGTGGTATCAGGTTCTTGCCCCGCAGCGGGCTTATTTGCTACTGGTATGGGTTTCGTCATAGGAGGTCTTGCCATGGTCATAGGTTTACCCTTTTTTCTTCTGGATTTGCGGGAAAGGGATAAGATAAGGATAAGCAGTACCAATAAAGCGACAAGTGCAATTGCGATCAAGCCAAGGACAATGATTGCAGGTTGTAGTTTTAGATTTTCCTGAAGAAAACCAATGACCCCACTGGTTGATTGGGTAGCGATAACAGTAGGTTGCATAGTAATTGTAGGTTCAATGGATGGATCTGGTTCTTGGAAAATGATTATGCGTAGCAGGTTGAAAATATCCACGAGAATTCCTCCTTCTAAGGGCTGCCAGCAGCAGCTAATTGGTTTTCTCCATGTGGCAGAACACCATAAAAATGAATGCAGTCTTAATTATAGTACAGACCGAAAGCAGGTCAACTACAACAATCTACATTAAAAATGCAAGAACCATGCTAATTCATACCTTTCCAACTAATTAAACCAATTTTGTATAATTTTTTCTTGTTCAGATATATGCATCACACGGTCAGAGAACTTCACTGGTAAAATACATCCATATGAGCAATCGGTTTACACGTATTCTTCCCATCATTCTCATCCTGTTGGCTTTGCTCATCCATGCTTACGTAGCGATTGCTCCTGCGAACAACCTGGTAAACTGGTTTACCATTGATGATGCCTACTACTACTTTAAAGTAGCCCAAAATGTCACCGAAGGACACGGCTTTACCTTCGATGGCATCAACACTGCCAGCGGCTTTCACCCTCTCTGGATGTTTGTTTGCATTCCCGTTTTTGCACTCGCCCACTATGATCTGATCCTTCCCCTTCGCATTCTGGCGGTCATCGCCGGATTGCTCAACGCTGCCAGCGCAGTACTGCTGTTCACCACATTTCGCAAGGTTTTATCACGACCGGTTGCAGCCTTGATCAGTTTCTTTTGGGCTTTCTCCCCCCTGGTGCAGCCAGTCATTTCGCATAATGGGATGGAAGCAGGGATCAACGCTTTTTCTACCATCCTTTTTATGGCTTTGCTGGTAAATTATCAGCTTACCCCCAGGGAAAACGAAACCGGAAAACAAGCCTGGCTTCGCCTGTTCTGGTTGGGTGTGGCTGCGGTTTTGGTGATGTTAAGCAGGCTTGATAATATCTTTCTGGTGGGTGTGGCGGGATTATGGCTGGTCTACCAGAAGAATGAACAACGCTATCCTGTTATCTTGATGCTCGTACTGGCATTTGCCAGTGTACCCATCAGCTTTTTCCTGCGAGTCGGTTTTCGAGAGTCATACATACAATACATGACATCCATATACTATATGTTGGTATTATCGGTTGTATTGAAAATGGTCATGGGAGCGATCTTCGGGCAATTCACCCTTCCCCGCAAGAAACCTGTATGGAAAGACCTCATCACCACAACCCTTGTATTCAGTATTGCCTGTGGCATTTCTGGTTTATTTATGATGGTCTTGTACCGTCTGGGAGCCTTTGACCGGTTTCCCCGCACCGTTATTTTAATTGATTGGCTGATCACTATTATAGGAGCAGTACTTCTAGCATTAATTCACCATGTTATTCCATCTGCTCAACTAACTGAAGCTAAAACCAAATCAATTTTCCAACAGGTGCAACAACAGATACATATCTGGTGGTTGCGTGGAAGCGCATATTTCCTTCCAGTTGGAACAGCCCTGTTGATGTACATGGGTTGGAATAAACTTACGTTTGGCACGTACACCCCTGTCAGCGGACAGATCAAGCACTGGTGGGGCACTATTTATACTGTCTATGGAAAACCGATCAACAGCCTGATGGAGTTCTTTGGATATGACGCCAGACTTAAACGTGGTCCCTGGGCACTGGGTATTAGCGGATGGAATGAATTGGCTGAACAGTTAAGGCGCTGGCATTGGATTGGGAAAGATTCAATACCCCAAACAGTGGGATGCTTTCTTCTTGTTTTTATCATCCTGTTTATATTGTTATCAATCTTCAATCGAAAAACTTTCAACAACAGTTTGCACAAGCTGGTATGGCTGCCACTGGCTGCAGGTTCGCTTCTGCAATTGTTCTATTATCATGGCACCGGGTACGTCAACACCCGCGACTGGTATTGGGTCAGCCAGATGCTGATGATCTTATGGCTGGCAGGGATATTCACCGAATTACTTTATCAACAGTTATTGAAGTGGAAAATACCTGCTGCAGTTCCTGTTATGGTCATGGCAGCCTTTGCGGTGGTGTGGCTATTCCAATATGGGAAAATGGTGATCAAACTCGTGCCACCCACTGTTCTGCCAGAAAATGAAACCGCCTATCTGGGACCTATTCAATTGTTGGAACAAGCTACCGAACCAGGATCGGTCATTGGATCCACTGGCGGGGGAAATATCGCCTACTTTATCCATGACCGGACAATCGTCAATCTGGATGGATTGATGAACAGTGTAACGTATTTTAAAAGCATGAAGAATGGTACCGCTTCATTTTTCCTCGATCAGATGGGCTTGGATTATGTGTTCGGAAATGCCTATATGATCACGGAAAGCGATCCTTACAATACTATTTTTGCCAACCATCTCGAAAAAATTGACTATTTTGCCAACGCAACCCTTTTCCGATATAGTTGTCCTGTTTGCGAGTGATCTGTTTGAAACCCCTCAAATTTCGATAAACAACAATATACGTTCCTTTGCTATAATGTGCATACAGTTTTTTCGCGTATCTTTCGATATTATCCTTTTGTAAAATATCACGCATGAATACGAGACTACAGTGAACTGGAAAATTGGGTGGGGATTCACCGCAGCCTGTAATATGGCTTGTCCTTTCTGTTACAGCCGGTTTGCCCGGCAACAATCGTCAGAAGTACCTTTGTCTGTCGCAGAATATTTTGTTGAAAAGAATGCAGCAGATATTGAATGCATTAATTATGGGACAGGTGAATCCACGCTTTCACCCGCATGGTTCCAATTGATCTCATTTATTCGCGAACATTTCCCCCATATCCGGCAGGCATTGACCACCAATGGCACGCTGGCAGGTGGGAAGAAATTGTCTGGACAGGATCAAAATTGGGCTGGAAACATTGATGAAATTGATGTCTCCATTGATTTTGCAGATGCTGAGCGGCATAACCAGATGCGCGGTCATCCACAGGCGTATACCTGGGCTTTACATACTCTGGAATTGTGTGAAGAAAATGGCATCACCCCCACCATTGTGATGGTAGGATTTGCTGAAACTCTTACTCCTCAAAACCTGTATGCATTGTTGAATCTGGCAAATACATATCATACATTCTTGCGTCTGAACATTCTCCGCCCAACCCGGATGGTCAGCATGGCTGCACCATCCATCGAGACAGTTTTTTGGGGCATCACATGGCTGCTTCAGAATGCGAAGGTGGTTTCATTATCCGACCCATTATTTGGTGCCCTGTTTGACCCCGAACATCAAAAACCAGAAGCAACAGGAATTTCAAGCTTGCGCATCTTACCCGATGGGAGTATCACCCCTTCTACTTACCTGATCACAGAAGACTGGAAAGGGAATACCATCTATGATCTTGAATTACGATTGAGTAAGCTGGCAGATAGTCCAACCTTCAATCGTATCCAACAAGCTGGCATCCCAGATGAATGTAAAAAATGCGAACATGCAGAGGTGTGCCGTGGAGGCGCGGTGGACAGGCGGGTTCTACATTTCGAAACCCTTTCTCGTGGCGACCCATACTGCCCCTATTTGCAGCATTTTGCTTTCCTTAAGAAGCAACCTTTACAATATTATGCCGGGCATCAAACAGCCCCAACCATTCACGATGGGTACCTGCCCACATTGATCTTTGCACCATGATGACAGCTTCTGATCGTGATTGTTGCTTCCGCCGTTCCACTCTTGAAGGAATACCAAGAGTTTTATGGGAATTGAACAGTACCTGCAATCTGGAATGTGGTTTCTGTCATGCAAGCCCGCATACCGAAACCGGGCTTCCAACAGATGAAATCTGCAAGATGTTGGATACCCTGGCAAAGCTTGGAGTGAAGGAGATCATATTTTCTGGTGGTGAACCCCTTTTACGAAAAGATATCTTCGAAATTCTCCATCATGCCAGGCAGCTTGATTTTCAATTGGACCTTTGTACCAATGGAACGCTGGTCACTGCTGCATCAGCCAGAGAGCTGGCAGGTTTGCTTTCTGAAATTTCGGTATCGCTGGATTCCGCAGATCCCAATTTACACAACTGGATGCGTGGGCGACAGGGGACATGGGAAAAAGCGGTACATGGTATTCAAGCCCTGGTGGGAAACGGTTTAGAAGTCCACACCATTGCCCTGATGTGTGACCAGACTATTCCAGGGGTAGAAAATACGGTTCAATTATTAGCAAGGTTGGGGGTACATTCAGTTACTTTGCTGGGATTGATGCCGGTTGCTGGAAAGGACAATCCGTTCACCTTCAGCCTCGAAGGTAGAAAAAAATTAATCCTTGACCTATCAGACTTAAGGAAGCACAATCCAACTATTATCATTAATACCAAACGCATTCTGGCAACTGAAAGTGAAAACGCATGTGGAGCTGGTCAGAACATTTGGGGAATTACAGCTGAAGGGATATTGATTCCCTGCATTTTACTTCAACACTGCACACAGGGTTTATCCCTGAATGACTTGAAGGATTATCGTTCCTGGCAGGAAGTGAATGACCGCTTGAAAATACTCAATCCTGACCCTTACTGGGAACAATGTGCCTCTTTTTATCAAGAGGGCAGCAAGGCATGATCATCCCAACGTTGATGTATCATTCCATCGCCCCGGAACCTCTGGATTACCTTCGGGTAACCTGCCAGCAGTTCCAGCTTCACCTGGAGCATCTCTGCGATCATTACTCGATAATCTCATTGCAAACGATTTTGCATGCAAAACAAGATAATACCCCACTGCCTGCCCAGCCAGTATTGATCACGTTCGATGATGGACTGAAAGATGGTTTTACCTACGCGATGCCATTGTTGGAAAAAGCAGGTGTACATGCTGTGTTCTTTGTCATCCCGGCTTTTTTGGGAAAAGATACCCGTTGGGATCACAAAGCTCCTACGATAGAACCACACATGACTGCCTCCGATGTGCTTGCCCTTCATCGTGCGGGGTATGCTATTGGGAATCACACACTCACCCACCAGCGATTATCCAAGCTGTCGGTAGATGAAATGAGACGGGAATTCACTGAATCTCACACCATCCTGACTGATATTCTTTCACAACCTCCAGCAGTCTTCTCATACCCTTATGGCGATGGGGATGAGCGAAGCCGGCAAATTTGCCGGGAAATGTATTCCTTTGGCTTTGCCACCGTTCGCCAGGGGGTGTTCGATTGGGATCTTGCACCTGAAAACATCCGACGCATTTATGTTTCGCCGGATGACTCACCCGAGCAGCTTGATGGTAAGATCCAATGCTACATGGAACAACGCCAGCATGAATGATGCGCCACAGGTATCTGTAATTGTTGCAACCTACCAGCGATATTCGTTGTTGATCGGCTGTCTGAATTCTCTGAAAGAAGTTCGGGAGACAGGCAGGCACAGATTTGAAGTGATCGTTGTGGACGATGGTGGGAAATTGCCTCATACGATCGAAAAAGAGGTGGATGGACTGCCGGTTCAATGGATCTATCTGGAACAAAACCTGGGACAGCCAGGAGCTCAGGCAGCCGGCGTGAAAGCTGCCATTACTGATATTTTTGCTTTCCTGGATGACGATGCAGAAGTGGATGCGCATTGGGTGGACGCCATTTTCGATTACTTCCAGCAATATCCCGAGGTTGGCGCCATGCTGGGACGGATTGAACCAGTTGATTCTTCCCATTTATTACCGCGCATGCGCCAGCAAATTTATGAGAAACGCCATCGTTTATATACTGATCCGATTTACATTCAAAAACTTCAGCAGCAAGCTGGTTTGCCTGCCACTGCTTCACCTGGATTAAGCAATCATATCAGTGGGGGAAATTACGCCATTCGAAGAGAAATCCTCGAAAAAATAGGAGGGATAGACCCATCCATCCGGTTGGGAAGCGATGACTGGCTTTCAATGCGCCTGTTACAAGCTCATATTCCCATTGGCTACAACCCGCAGATGATCATCCGTCATCATCACAACCGGAGTGCCAGAGTGCTTTTCAGCACCAATATCATTGAAGGTCGTGACCGCATCCGAATATTGAGGCGGGGTGGTGCATCAAGAGGAAAGCTCTTGAGGGCTGCATTTGGCAGTTTGATAAAAGCACCTTTTGCCATCCGGAATTTTCCCGAAATGCTGCAGGCAGATAAAATCAAGAGCAAAGTATATATTGTGTATACCCTGGTTCAATTTTTCGATGCATTGGGACAGGTATATGAAGCAGTACAAAAGTGACGCTGCAATTATCATGTTAAATTTTTACCCTCCCGAAATTGTGGGCAGGGCGATCGATTCCATCCGCAGGCAGAGCTTTCAAGGAACATGGACTTTATACCTTGGATTCCACCATCGCACGCCATCTCACATAGAAGCAGTGCGCACATTGTGCACGGATATGACGGTTCATTTTGTAAATATCAAACAGGATATGGTATTCGACATGCGGGCACGCGATATCATTCTGCAGGAAGCCCTGCGTTTTGGCGACCATCGCTTTCTTTATTTCCTGGATGACGATGATGAATGGTACCCAGATTACCTGGCAAAAATGACTGCAACAGGCGCGCCTTTCGTTACCAGCGCAAAAAATGTCATGGATGATGAGATTGGACAGATCAGCACCTTACAGGGCGATTTTGATTTTGAAAGCATGGGGTTCTGGTTCGATGACTGGCAAGGGCGGCATCTTCCATATTTTGTTAAACAGGGCGGTGATAAATTCCTGTATCGTGAATTTCATGCCCGCTATCCAGACCATCCGGTGATCACAGAACCGCTTCACCTGGTGCACCGTCATTCGACCAGTATGACTTATCAAAAAACCCTCGGCAGGAACAACCAGAAAGATGAACTCTTTGAAAAAGATATCTGGATGGTAGGAAGTGTTATAGAAAAACCGCTGGAGATGTTCACCTGGAATGCGCTGGCTGCCGCACTTGATACTCCGCTGCTCTCGCAAAAGGAAATGCTGCAGCAAAACACGCCTCCTCAAGGGATCATTACTACCTTTGATGACCTCCCCGCCTGCCTGGATTTTCGTAAATTCAGCAGTACTCAATTTCCCGTCATTACCGTCTGTGAATCCAATCCTCACCTTCTGGGATTGGATCGATCGGAAAATCGTACACAATTGGAGATACTGCAACAAACGGATGCCGTGTTGCTGGCAGAGCCATTATGGGTGGATGCGTATGAAGCATTTGGGTTGAAGTGCATTCCTGCCGGATTCCCCTGGCTCTCTTCAGAAGAAATTGTTGTCAATCGCTGGCTGGAAAAAAGCAGACAGCCTATTAAAAAAGTCATTTGGTTGGGAAGTATGCCAAACCAGACCGAAGAGATCACCCATCCTCACGGGATGGAATGGCTCGATTCAATTCAAGATGCCGATGTAGCTATCAGTACTGGCACCATTTCTGATTGGGGCGCTGAGATCCTTTATGCATTCACCTGGGGAGTACCATGCATCTGTACCTCGCAAACGAGCATTGCCAGAATCCTTTACGGTGGCAGCGATATCTTATTGGATGAAATAAACCAGGAGAACATCCTGCAAGCGATGAAATCTCTCATGGAGTGGGATCGAAAGAACTTTATTGAATCAGCTTTGCCTTTTTATCGGCGCAACTTCAGCACCTTCTACTGGTTGAACTATTTCACCGCATATTTAAAGGCTTACCATGTCCTTTAATGACCTTGCCAATGAGCTGGCAGAGCTGGATACCCTTTCCTCGACTTCCTGGTTCTTTCACGGATGCCTGGATGCATCCATAGAAGGCATCATCCAAAAGGGATTGGAAATAAAGGAAACTGAACCTTGCCTGACACCCAATCCAGCCAGCGCGTTATGGAAATATGCCAACCCAGCTTCCAACAGCCGTAATATTTATTCCGGCAAGGCCTGGCATGAGATTAATTGTCTGATTGAAGAAAACAAAATTTCGCCAGGAAAAACAGAGACAGAAACCTGGCAGCTTGCACGGCGGTACTGGCGGAATGATGCCAGTTCCGGCGGAACATTTATGTTTTTTCTTGATCCAACTACTTATCAGGTACTGCCCGCAGGGAAGGTTTTACTGGAATCGAATGTGGTACATGGAAGCATCAGTAAGTGGATATACAGTCACTGTTCTGTGACGCAGGGCGAAAGCCAGGGATCCATCACCCTCCCTGGCAATACTATGGTTGGGTATCTTAAACCCGGAAAAAACTGGAACGATCTATTTGTGCAATTGCATCCAAGATTCAGCGGTTTTATTCCCCCGCTGGAAAAGGTCGCAGAACAGGTTCAGAATATTTTGCATACCTCATCTACCTACCATCCCTTACAGAAAGTTCAATCCAACGATCAAATCGCCCTGGCGTTGGTCGAAAATGCAGCGAATGCTTTTCTACTCCAGGAAGTTCGTAAACTATTACTGGCGATTGCATTCATCCACGGGCATGAGATTGTGAAAGACGATCACACCCCCCCTGAAAAGTGGCCTGTGCCTGCGCCAGGGCAAACGATGGGCAGGCTGGCTGCGTTTATGGAGGTGGAATATGCTAACCCGCAGCTTCAAAGCCAGAAGGAATACTGGCTTGCTCGTTTGAAAACATATTTGAGGGAACCGGAAAATGAAAATTAAAAAGGATCTTCTGGAGACTCTTTCTTTCTTTATCCCCTTGATCCCTTCGCCGCATGTCCTTGATCTAGAGGATATTGGCAGGTTTTACTTCTGGTTATCCCCCCTGCTTGGAGTAGTGAACAACGGAATCGGATTACTCGCAGCGTATTTTCTGGCTTTCCTGGGGATGGATACCAGCCTGGCTGCCATGGGTTTGCTTGTTCTGTTTTATCTTCTTCGAGGGCTTCGCTATATTGATGGATATGCAGATTTATGCGATGGTATCAGTTATCGCCTTACCAGACAGGATGAAGATGCGGAAAAAACCTGGCAGATCATCCGCAATCCGGCACGTGGAGCATTTGGATTTTTGTGGGTTGGGCTCCTTCTAATCAGCCAATGGGTGCTGTTATACCATCTATTGAATCGTTCGTTAACCGAAATGCTGACAATTTACACGCTCTGCGCAGCGTCTGGCAGCCTGGCAATGCTTACGGCGCACCTCGGGAAACCAGCATACCGTACAGACAGTGGCTTTGACCTGATGGGCATTCAATTATCCAGACCCATGCAATGGTTCATCCTTCTGGATGCGTTTGTCGCAGCTGGCATCATCTTCTGGCAGACCGGATTCTTGAACCAGATGGGTGTCTGGTTGGTGCTATTTGCAATTCTTTCCGGGTTGGTTTGTGGCAGGGTATTAAGGGCGATTGTCCTTGGAACATTGGAAGGAATGAATGGTGATTTTCTCGGATTTGTAACATTGATCAGCGAGACGGTCACCCTGTTCGTTTTATTACTGGTGTAAAGGTATTGCACGTACACATCGCCTGCATAGGATGCCTTGCGAGCTTCCATCCAACGCTGCTTGCAGTCTGTGAAATTCCTGCCCCTTAAAAAGATCATCGTATTCTTGTGTAAGCAAATTTCCCAAAACATGCTGTATTCCATAGTCCATGCAGCACAAAATGACACTGCCATCTGGCAACAGGACATTGTGATTCAGCGCTCTTCCAGAAGAGGAACAGGTGATTGATCCTTCTTTCCAATGATGGGGAATTCTTTTTCCTGAAAGATTACCCGCCCGGTCAGAGAGGTAATCTACCACGGGGATTTGTTGAGATTCGATCTGCTCGCCAAATTGCTTAATCAATGCATGATGCATTGTGCCATGACAGGAAATGCGAAGATTCCGCCATCCTGGAGCATAAGGTATAGTCTGGAAGAATCGCCGCAAGATTGACAGATAAGTTCTGGTAAGGGGAATGGGAGAGTTGCCCTCTTCATCTGGAAGGTGGATGACCAAAGGATCGATATCCCGTTGCTGAAAAACATCGATATCACCCATATTTACTCCCAAAAGGGTGGTGTATACAGCAATGGGGTGTCCTTTGTCAATAGCATATTCCATCATGTGGGTGCATTCCAGATTGAGCCAGGGTTCAGCCATACCAGAAAAATCTATGCGAATATCACTTGGGACTTTTAGCAGGCATTTCTGAAATATTTTAAATGTCATTTGCCGGATAGGACTCCGATAAGCCTTTATCAATGTAGACTGCGGACAATACCGGCAGTGTACCGGGCAACCTATGTTGGTTGTGATTTCCAGAGTTCCGGAAAAATTCATTTTCAGCTATTCTTTCGGGGTTTATATGTTGGGTTGGAAAGCCCCACAACTAGCACCACAATCCAGTTTATGGGAAACCGGAACAGGAACAACCCAATCAAAGCCAATCCATAGAGGATGTACACGATCACCCGGGTGAATCGGATGGTTTCTTCTAGACCATACACCACAGCAAATGTCCTCCATCCGATCTGTGCATCATTCACATAATCTACCAATTGGTGAATGGTTGCCCCCTTCAACGTGATCAACACCAACCATAGGGAAAGATAGACAGCTAAAAGAGGATTAGAGACTTCTGTGATCGCTAGGAAAAACCACAGATGGGGAACCACCAGGAAGATCGCTTGCGAAACCGTACTGAACCAACCTCGCTGCTTGAAATAAAAAGGCGGAAGAGAATATGCTGTTGCCATGAAAAAAGTGAAAACGGCTATTGCCAATACCAGCCAGTTCCTCCATACCAGCGCTGAAGTAAAGATTCCGGTGGTCAAAAGTCCCAGCAACAGCCAGGCTTCCCAGGGTCGCAGCATATCCACCCGGTTCTTTCCCACTTTCTTATCACTTTCACGCTCAACATAATAATTAAGCCCAAAAGCATAGCAATATGTACAAATGCTGAAAAGCATGGTGCCAAGGATTTCTTTAGGAAAGAGTTTGTTAGAGTCCAACGAGAGGATAAAGATACTTACCAGTACGGCAGAATGCTTGAAGAACCAGTCTTCGAACCTGAGAAACGTGAATTTTAAGAAGAAATTTTCCATATTGATATTCGCAACCATGATTAAAACAAAGAAATCTTGAGAAGAGTATACAATACAAACTTCTTTATGTTTACCCGGTTTTGGCATATACTTTAAGAGAAATTTCATAGAGTTTACCATTTTCTCTCTAAGTAATTCCGGGTGGGTTATATGCCTGTTTCTGCTGGCACCATATTATTTAATCGCTATCGCGTTGCATCCAGGCTTGGGCAGGGCGGTTTTGGTGCAGTTTATCGCGCCTGGGATCTCACACTCAGTAAACCATGTGCCATTAAAGAGAACTTTGATGTTTCCCCGGAAGCCCAACGCCAATTCTTGCGGGAAGCCACTGTTCTGGCAAATTTAACCCATCCTAACCTGCCAAGGGTGACTGACCACTTTGTAGTTGAAGGACAGGGACAATACCTGGTGATGGATTATGTCGAGGGTGATGATCTGGATAAGATTATCACCACCAGGGGAGTAGTCAAACCGGAACAGGCATTGGATTGGATCAACCAGGTGCTGGATGCGCTGGTTTATCTACACTCACGCATTCCTCCCGTGATCCATCGAGATATCAAACCCGCCAATATAAAGATCACACCTGAAGGCAAAGCAGTGCTTGTAGATTTCGGTCTGGTGAAGTTATTTGACCCCCACTTGAAAACTACAGCAGGAGCCAGAGCGGTTACAGCTGGTTTTTCGCCTCCCGAGCAGTACGGGCAAGGCACCACCGATGCTCGCACAGATATTTATGCTCTGGGAGCTACCATGTATATGCTGCTAACCGGCGTGGCGCCTTTAGAAAGTGTACTGCGGGCGGGTCAGGATACTCTGGAAAAAGTGCACGAGAGAAATCCTGCTGTACCTCTGGAACTCAGTAAGGTAATCGCTCATGCTATGGAGCTTGGACCTGGGCAGCGTTTTCAGAACGCTGCTGATTTTCAAAAAGCACTGCAGAATAGTCTGCTGCCATCACTTTTCGAACCAGCAATCCCGGTGGGAATGCCAACAACAGCACAAGCAGCAGCAACACCTCCTACAGCCCTTCCCACCGCCCATATCGCTGCCTCACCGGTTGCCATTCCTCGTCCACGACCTCAAAAAACAAACTGGAACAATAGTGTGGCATTTGCCATTGCGGGTGCCACTTTGATTTTAGGTATTTTCATTATTGTTTTCCTTGGGCTGGGAGGGCCAAAATTGTTTGTTAAAAAAGAAGCAACCTCTACTCTCAGTTCCATTGTATTTACAAAAACCCCTCACACCATTAAAGCAACAATTGAGCCAACTACTATCCCAATAACAGACATAGAACCACCCATTGTGATCGAAGGGATGATAGAGGAATCGTTTGGTATACCACTGACAGTAATTAACTCAAATTGCGGTGAATACGATTTTATAAAAGAGATCCGTGCAGTGGATGAATATACGGTTCAATTCTCGCTTTGTAAACCAGATCCCGCCTTTTTAGAAAAGATGACCTGTGAGGGAATAACCATCCAACCCAAAGAATGGATCGCCTGGACAAATGGGAATGGAGACCTTCTAAAACAACCCATAGGTACCGGTCCTTACTATGTATCTGAATGGCGAAAAGGCGATTCGATCATTTTAAAAAGGAATCCATATTTTGCAGGTGACCCATCCCTGACGGAAACTGCCATCATCCGTTGGGATAACGACAGCCAGATACGTTTGCGCAAACTTCAGGCAGGTGATGCAGATGAAGCCATAAATCTTGATTCTGTCAGCATTGAGCAGGCACTGGCAGATCCCACACTTCAGGTATTGGTTCAACCGTCTTCTTCTACTTTCTATATAGGGTTGAATAACACAGCTTCGCCTTTGAATATTCAAGGTGTCCGGCAGGCAATAGCTTTGGGTCTTGATCGCCAGGCGATCATTGATAAATACCTTCCTTATGGTAGTAAACTGGCAACGCACCTTACACCATGTATCATAGAACATGGTTGTGATGGAGAGGAGTTTTATCCCTATGACCCTGCAAAAGCAAAAGAATTGATGGCTAATGCAGGCTATCCAGATGGATTCACCATAAACCTCTATTTCCGTAATGTACAGCGCTCTTATTTACAGGATCCAATAGGAGTTGCTAAAGAAATTCAAATCCAGTTAAAGGAAAACCTGAATATTGATGTGAATCTGGTGGAAAATGAACCGGGTGATTTTATTCAAAAAGTTTATCAAGGGCAGTTAGACGGGATGTATTTTTTCGGATGGAGTGCAGATTACAACCATATCTCTAATTTCATAGGCTCTTTGCTCAGATGTGACAATCTGCAGTTTGGCACCCCCTATTCTGAGCTTTGCAGTATCGTAGAGACTGCCTCCACCATGAATAACCCTGGCGATTTGTACACCCAGATAAATAAGGGTATTCAAGAACTTGTACCATTAATCCCAGTTGCATATACAGCCAATATCTATGTTGCCTCAGCCGATTTACAAGAAGTTAATCCACCAGCCTGGGGATCTCCCGATCTGGCACTTATCGAACCAGGAGATGGACGTGATACTGTGAATTTCTTGCAAGAAGCAGAACCACAAAGCTTATACTGTATGGATGAAAGTGATACTCCTTCACTGACGATCTGTCACCAAATACTGCAAGGATTAATGCAAAATGGAGAAGATGGCACTCCGGTACCCGCATTGGCATCTTCCTATAGTATCAGTGACGATATGATGGTCTATACATTTCGCCTTCAAAAAGGAGTGCGTTTTCAGAATGGCTTTGCCGTGGATGCCAATGATGTTGTTGCTTCTTTTGCTGCTGCTCTGGATGTGACCAACCCTTACCATACGGGCAATACAGGTACCTTTGATTTTCCAGGAGCGCTATTCGGTTTCATAAATGATTAATTTACTTAAAAATAAGGTTTTTCCGGATGACACTTACAGCTGGCACTGTTCTCGTTAATCGATATCGGGTTGCTTCCCTTCTTGGTCAAGGTGGTTTTGGTGCGGTGTACCGCGGATGGGATATCACGCTCAGCCGTCCATGTGCCATCAAAGAGAATTTCGATACCTCCGATGAAGCCCGGCGACAATTCTTGCGTGAAGCCACTGTATTGGCTAATCTAACCCATCCCAACCTGCCACGGGTGAACGACCATTTCGTGATCGAAGGTCAGGGGCAATACCTGGTGATGGATTTTATCAGGGGCGATGACCTGGAGAAGATCGTCGCAAATAGGGGATGCATTGATCCGGCGCAGGCGGTAGATTGGATCGACCAAGTTCTAGATGCGTTGAATTATTTGCATACACGTCCACAACCGGTCATTCACCGCGATATCAAACCCGCCAATATCAAGATCACGCCTGAAGGAAGAGCCATGCTGGTGGATTTTGGGCTGGTAAAGATTTATGACCCTCACCTGCGTACAACCGCTGGAGCGCGTGCCATCACAGCAGGATTTTCACCACCCGAGCAGTATGGTCAGGCTGTTACCGATGCCCGCACGGATATTTATGCGCTGGGTGCTACGTTATATATGCTGTTGACAGGCACCCCGCCTGTTGAAAGCGTATTACGCATCACGCAGGATGACCTTCCTGCAGCGCATCTTCTCAACCCGGCAGTACCTGAAGCATTGAGCCAGGTAATTTCAAAAGCAATGGAATTGCGTCCAGCTCAGCGTTTTCAAACAGCCAAAGAATTTCAAAAGGCTTTAGAAGCTGCCATACCAGTCACAGTCCCTCTTCCCGTAAATGAATCGGTAATCACAGCAGGTCCAGGTCCTTCCATCCCTCAAGTGGCATCTACCATGCATGTGGCTGCTCCACCTGCAAAGCCAGTTGTGGTTCCTCCAGCGAAGGTTAAGAAACGAAATACGCTTCCCTGGGCTCTTGGAATTGGAACTGGAATTCTTGTATTGGGATTTATATTCTTAGTACTATCCTTTCTAATCAGACCCCAAAAAGGAAATCCCGTTTCTGAAACCACTCCGTCCCCGGTTACGCAGATAGCAGGTTTAAAGAACGCAGATATCAAAGTTTGTGTTTTAGGAAACGAGTCAACCGATATTTATGGATACAACTCCATAACCTGGGAAGGAGCTCATACTGCTCAGGAGAAATTTGAGGTATCCATTGATTACCTCCAGGCTGACACCTCACAGAGTGATCCTTATGGGCCGGTAGTGCAAAAAGCAATCGATATTGATTGCAACTTGATCATAGGGAATTCGTTCCTCTGGGCAGATGCGATCCTGAAAATTTCACCACAATATCCCAACCAGTTATTCGGTCTGGTGGATTCCTCATTTGAACATTCCCTTTCAAATGTACTAGATTCCTGGTTCGAGATCAGTCAATCGGGTTTTCTCGCGGGGTATCTGGCAGCCAGCCAAACAAAAACAGGGGTAGTGGCAACCTTTGGCGGAATGGATATTCCTATGGTGACCCACTATATGAATGGCTTTGCGCTGGGGGTGGAAGCATTTAATAAAAGCACTGATGCAGGCGTAAAGGTTCTGGGATGGGATTCAAAAAACTTACAAGGTACGATCACGGGAGATTTCTCAAACAAAGATAAAGGATATGAAGTAGCAAAGCAATATATTCATCAAGGCGCAGATATTATTTTTCCTGTAGCTGGAGTTGAAAACGTTGGTGCCATGCAGTTATGCAATGAATCGGAAAAGTGCCGGATCATCGCCTGTGACATGGATGCCACACAATTGTACCCGGAATATGCAGATATCATCCTTGCCAGTGCAGTAAAAAACTTTACTGTCTTTGTTGTAAATGCCACAGAAATGCTGGTGAATAATAAGTTTGCTGGTGGAACTTGGATCGGGAACCTGCAAAATAATGGCGTAGATCTGGTGATCAATCCAAAGTACTCGTCGCAAGTCAGTGAAGAACTCCTCGATAAGATGGAAGGGATCAGGAAGAGTCTTATCTCGGGCGAAATCAATCCCGTACCTGGAGCAAAAATTGATCATTCGGATATCAAAGTGTGCTTATTACGTTCTAACCAGATAAATGATGGTAGTTATAACCAGGCTGCCTGGGAAGGATTGATAAAAGCGAAAGATACATTGGGAGTTGACATTGCCTATTATCCTTCAGACGACGTTACTGCAATCGATCCTTCACCCGTGATGGAAAAGGCTGTCGCTGATGACTGCAGCCTGATCTTTGGAGATTTTTATTACGCCGATCAAATTACTCAATGGTCAGAGAAAATACCCGACAGAAGCTTTGTTTTAATTGATTCCTTTGTAGATAACAAACCACCAAACCTGATGGATACCTGGTATGAGATAAGCCAGCCAGCATTTTTAGCTGGATATCTGTCGGCTGGGTATTCAAAAACCGGAGTGGTAGGCGCATTTGGCGGGATGGACATTCTACCTGTAACAAATTACATGCATGGTTTTGCCCTGGGTGTTGATTATTACAACCAAAATCACGGATCGAATGTCCAGGTTATCGGCTGGGATATAGCAGCAAAAACTGGGTATTTTACTAATGATTTTGCTAGCAAAGAACTGGGGTATGAAACAGCCAGATTATTTGTCGAAGGAAATAATACAGATGTGATCTTTCCTATCGGGGGTGTAGAAAATGCCGGGGTGTTGCAGTATTGCAAAGATACAGGATCCTGTGTCGTGATAGGTAGTGATGTGGATGCTGTAAAGCAATTCCCTGATTTTTCTAGTGTCATCCTGGCCAGTGCAGTGAAACGATTCGACACTTTGATACTGAATGCAACGAAACTGGTAGTTGATGGCTCCTTCCCAGGCGAAACGTGGAAAGGCACACTGGACATCGAAGGTGTGGAAATGGTGATCAACCCCGCTTATCAATCTTTATTCAGCATCGGGTTCTTATCTGAACTTGAAAATATGAAAGGGAAAATTGCCCGTTATGAAATCAAAACTTATCCTTAATAATTACGATAAGTATTGTATAATGTTCCGTTTGCTGCTATATTTTGAAGAACATATATTGCTTAAGGCAACCATTGAAATTTAGCGAGAATCCCGACGACCCTGGGCCTGGGGGTACCAGACCACAATTTTCTATATGCCCTGGAAAGCAGGTATCTTTCTGCCTTCCTAGGGCTTTTTTGTTACCTTTTCATCGTTCTAAGGAGGGAACCATGAAATTGAATCGCTTGCTTTTCTTTTTAGCAGCAGTGATCGTATTCACTCTCACAGCTTGTGGACCTAAAGGTGAAACTACTTCTGGCACACCAGAAGGAACCACCGCTCCAGAAACCGAACCCATCGTCCTCCGCATTGGTTGGGCTGGCTCACCCGATACGCTTAATCCGGCAGCCGCAATCTTGAGTGAAGCATGGTCCATCTATGAGCTAACCTATAGCGCTCTCTACCAGCTAAATTTGGATGGAACTTTCAGTTTTGATCTTGCGAAGAGCGTTCAGAGGTCAGATGATGGATTAACTTATACCTATGAACTTCAACCTGGTGTGAAATTTCACGATGGAACGCCTCTGACCGCAAAGGATGTGGTCTTTTCGTTCAATTTCTATCACGACCATGAAGATTTCCCATACATGAACTCGTATACAACCTACTTCGATAAAGTTGAAGCCACCAGTGATACCACGGTTGTACTCACCCTGACTGAACCCATTTCCAACATTGAAAGCCAATTGAACTACCTCTTCATCCTTCCTGAGCATATCTGGAAAGATCACACTGAAGGCGCAGCAGCAACGGAGTTTGAAAATGCTGAATTGATCGGCTCTGGACCTTTTAAACTGGTGGAATACAAGCAAAATGAACTGGTTCATCTGGCTGTCAACCCCGATTTTTATGGCACGATGCCAAAAATTGATGAAGTTGTGTTCCAGACCTTCACCAATGAAGATGCTCTGGTACAGTCCATTAAAACCGGGCAGGTGGATATGATTACCGAAATGCCCAACACTGCTGTAGCCGCATTGAGGAACGCGGAAAATGTCGAGGTGGTAGTGGGTGCCCCATTAGCACCTGAACTGACCGATATCATCTTCAATCAGGTCGATCCCGCTAACTGCCCCGAAGATGGCTCCTGCACCGGGCACCCAGCATTACGCGATAAGCAGGTTCGCTTAGCAATAGCTTATGCTACCAATAAACAAGATTTGATCGATGTGATCTTGCTGGGTCTGGGCACGCCCGGTCTCACCCTGATCCCTGACAGCCTGGGTATCTGGTACAACAATACCATCGAAGACTATCCTTTCGATATTACCAAAGGCAACGAAATCCTTGACTCGGCAGGATACAAAGACCTGGATGGAGATGGCGTTCGAGAGATGCCCGATGGCAGTCAGTCTCTGGTTTTTCGCCTGAATTGGCCAAACGACAGTACCGTTGCACCCCGGTTGGCAGAGATGGTGTCCAAAACCTGGGCACAGATCGGTGTAAAAGTAGAGCTGCAGGCATTGGATCCAGATGCGCTCACTTCCATTTGCTGCCCTACTTTTGATTACGATATCCTCATCTGGGGTTGGGGTTCAGATCCCGATCCAAGCTTCCTGTTGAGTGTGATGACCTCCGCTGAAATCCCAACTGGTATGAGCGAAACCGGGTACTCTAACGCGGAGTATGATCAGATGTATATGGAACAAACCCGCGCATTGGATGTGGAAACTCGAAAAGAAATTGTCTGGAATATGCAGAAACTGGTGCATGATGATGTCGTATATGTAGTCCCCTTCTATGCAAAAGCAGTGCAGGCTTACCGAACAGACCGGTTTACAGGATGGAAAACTGACCAGCCAAAGCTGGCAATGGAAGACCCAACATCCCTGCTGTATGTTGAGCCTGTGAAATAGAAAATATCGTAACACCCAGTGGCTGGGGTATAAGGAACATAAATACCCCAGCCATCGAGATAATCAAAAATCTCTGGTTATTTCCGCCGAAAGCGGTAAAGAAGAAGGATGCTTTCCAGGAAATCTTGGAGGAGTGCGTTGAAACGTTGGTTATATCTGCTGAATAAGATCAAGTGGGCAGCTATCTCGATTCTATTTGTGATCGTGCTGAACTTCTTTTTATTCAGAGTGTTGCCGGGTGATCCAATACGCGCGGGGGTAAAAGATCCACGCATGTCTGCGGATGCACAAGAAGCCATCCGCATCCGGTTTGGGCTAGACAAACCGGTCATTAACTGCTTTGAATCACTCAACCCGATCAAGCTTGGCAGTTGTGCAGTCAATCCTTTGGATACCCAGTTCTTTATCTACATAGGTAATTTATTGAAAGGTGACCTGGGGATCAGTTATGCCACTAATCGCCCAGTGAGCAGTATGCTGGGTGATTATCTTGTGAACACCTTGATCTTGATTGGGATAGCACAAATATTATCAATTTTTATAGGAATGACGATGGGGGTGATCGCTGCCTGGAAATCTCATACTCCGATCGATTATACAACCCTCATTTTCAGCTTGATAACATGGAGCCTGCCAACTTTTTGGTTGGGCATCATGTTGCTTTTCGCTGGTAGCACATGGCTGGATTTGCCTGTGGGTGGAAAATTAACCCCGGGTGCACATCTGGCTGGTGGAGCCCTGGCTGGCGATCTGCTTAAGCATCTCATCCTGCCAACGATTACTTTTACGGTCGTGGTATTGGGTGAATACATGCTGATCATGCGCAGCACCGTTCTAGAGGTGCTTTCAGAAGACTATATTCTGACCGCGAAAGCCAAAGGATTGAATAACTTTCAAATCCTTAAAGATCATGCCATGCGAAACGCTATGCTCCCCATGGTGACCATTATCGCGATGAATTTAGGTTTTACGGTGGCAGGTGCCATGCAAATCGAGACGGTCTTTTCCTGGCCAGGTCTGGGCTTTGCTGTATTCGATGCGGTAGGAAGACGTGATTACCCTATGCTGCAAGGAGCATTTTTATTGATCGCTGTCAGTGTCATTTTTGCTAACTTACTGGCTGATTTGTTGTATTCTTACCTCGATCCACGGGTGCAGGCAGGTTAAGATGGATATCCAGACATTCGGTGGTTTTCGTGGCTTCTGGCATTCTTTTCGCAAGAATGCTTTGGGAATGGTTGGATTAACAATGTTAGCCATTTCGATCATCGTGGCAATTACTGCTTCATGGATAGCACCCTATGACCCATACGCAACTGTGAAGGTCAGTATTGAAGATATTTATGCTAAACCATCAGCAGCGCACTGGTTTGGCACAGATGACGCTGGTGGCGATGTATTAACAAATTTCATCTATGGCTCACGGGTAAGTCTTATTGTTGGCTTTTTCGCCACATTCATTTCTGTTTTTATTGGTGGCACGATAGGAATTGTTGCCGGGTACTTTGGTGGTAAGGTAGAAAACATTTTGATGCGTTTTACGGATATCATCCTTGTGATCCCCAATTTACCTCTGGCAGTAGTGATGGTAGCGCTTACCAAGCCCAGCCTGGTTAATATCATCATCGTAATCGGTGTACTGGGATGGACAGGTACTGCCAGGCTGGTGCGTTCGCAAACTTTAACGGTAAAAGAACGGAAATTTGTCTTGCGGGCACGAGCTCTCGGTTCAGGTGGTTTTCATATTATCCGGCAGCATATCTTGCCTTTAGTATTGCCGCTTATGATCGCCAATACCGTACTCGTCATTTCACTTGCCATTTTGGAAGAAAGCACGCTTTCTTTTCTGGGTCTAGCAGACCCGACCACAATTTCATGGGGTCAGATGCTTAATTTCGCTTTCAGTCGCGGAGGAGTAAGTGCGGGAGCCTGGTGGGCTTTATTGGCTCCCGGATTGGGCATTGTCTGGGTGGTTCTTGGCTGTACACTGCTGGGGCAGGGATTAGAGCAGGTTTTAAATCCTCGTCTGGAAATCCATCACCTTTCTGTAGGGCGCGGGATGATCGCACGAAAAGGAAGAGAATTATCATGACTGAGGAAACCCCATTACTGGAAGTAAAAAATCTCTGTATTGACTACCTGGCAGAAAAGAATGTCTGTCTGAAAGCTGTCCAAAATATTTCTTTTACCCTGCATGCTGGCGAAATCCTGGGCATGGTAGGCGAAAGTGGTTGCGGTAAATCGACGCTGATGCTCGGATTACTTAGACTGTTACCGGTGAACGGTCAGATCACCTCCGGTGAGGTGCTCTTTGAAGGGCAGGATTTACTCTCACTCTCAGAGCGAGAGATGGCATCCATTCGCTGGGGTGAAATTGCGATCGTTTTTCAAGGTGCCATGAACGCATTGAATCCAGTGCGTAGCATTGGTGATCAAATCGAAGAAGCCATTGCCTGTCACGAACCGCAGCTTTCGAAAATCGACCGCAAGAATCGGGTAGCAGAATTGCTTGAACTGGTCGGCATTGCAGCAGACCGCGCAAACGCTTATGCCTTCCAATTTTCCGGAGGGATGCGCCAGCGTGCTATGATCGCCATGGCGCTGGCATGCCGTCCCAAGATCCTGATCGCTGATGAACCAACCACCGCCCTGGACGTGATGATCCAGGCGCAGATCCTTGAATTGCTGGAAGACTTGCGCGATAAGTTGGGTCTGGCTGTAATCATCATCACTCATGACCTGGGTGTAATTGCTGAGATCAGTGATTCGGTGTTAGTCATGTACGGTGGTGTAACTGCAGAAAGAGCACCTGTTGATAGCATATATAACTGTCCCGAACATCCATATACACAAAACCTGCTGAAAGCTTTTCCTGATTTATCCCATTTAGAAGCTGAATTAATATCCATCCCTGGCTACCCGCCACGCCTGGATGACCTCCCGAAGGGGTGCCGGTTTGCCCCGCGCTGCCCGCAGGTATTTGCCCGCTGCCGCAACGAAATGCCTGCGCTTTATCGAGTGGAGGATGACCATTACGCCTCTTGCTTCCTGGTGGAAGCGCTGGAGAAGCAGCCATCCATTAAAGACAATAGAGAGGTTTCGAAATAATGGAAGAAATGCTCACAGTACGCAATCTTAAAAAAATCTTCCAGGCGGGAAAACGAGGTGTCTTTGCTGGCAAGGGTGGTGATGTACACGCGCTGGATGGGGTGAGTTTTGACATGCACGATGGTGAAGTCATGGTGTTGGCTGGAGAAAGCGGCTGTGGCAAAACCACCCTGGCTTTATCCCTCATGGGATTGGAGCAACCTACCAGCGGTTCTATCATTTTTGAAGGAAAGAATATCACCCATCTCGATCCCAAAGGTGTCAAAGCATTACGCCGGCGCATCCAGATGGTTTTTCAGGATCCCTATGAATCCCTCAACCCAGTGATGCGCATTGGTGAGATCGTGGCTGAACCATTGCAGGTACACGGTCTGGCACACACACCTCAGGAATGGCTGCCTCTGGTGGTGCAGGCTCTGGAGGATGCAGGGTTGAAACCGGCGGAGCATTTCCTCAATCGCTACCCACATGAGCTTTCTGGTGGTCAGCGGCAGCGAGTGGTGATTGCTGGTGCATTGGTTCTGAAACCTCATCTTCTACTTGCTGATGAACCTGTCTCGATGCTGGATGTGAGCATCCGGGCAGAGATCCTCAATTTACTGCTAGAATTACAGCGTGAAAAAGGGGTCTCAATCTTGCTCATCACTCATGATCTGGCAACATCGGCGTATCTTGCAGACCGTATTGCTATCATGTACCTGGGAAAGATCGTCGAGATGGGAACCACCGCTGAAGTCCTGGATACACCGTTGCATCCTTATACCAAAGCACTGATCTCTGTTATTCCGGTACCCAATCCTCGCCATCGTAAAGAACGCATGATCTTACGCGGCAACCCACCCAATGCCATGGACATTCCGTCTGGCTGCAGGTTCCACCCGCGCTGCCCGATGGCATTCGATCGCTGCCGGGTGGAGGAACCTTCTTTGCCAGACGCACCAACCAGGCACATGGCTGCCTGTTGGCTGTTAGAGGAATGAATCGGTGCTATGCTGCCGCAAGCGAAGCGAAACTGTCCCTTTTAATTTGTCACTGTTAAGCGTGGCAATCTCTGAAATCAGATTGCTCACCTGCACTGCAACAATCGCAGTGCGGTGCAAGTGTCACCCCTGAATAATAAGGGATCGCAATGACAGTTATCTGCCGGTCTCAATCAATAAATATAGTAATTTCCATCGTCATAGGGTGTACCCGCATCGTTGCCAAAGAAAATCGAATTAGGAGACAGATACCAGCCACTGACAGGATCTACAACATCGACATATAATCCATACCCACTGTTGCCAGCAATAGTGCTGTTATATATATATATTTTCCCTGCAAACACAGTAATTTCTGCACCAGAATCATCATAACCACCAAAACCATTCTGCATGACGGTCAATCCGTTGAGGATGGTATTCCCTCTGGTGGTCATGTGCAATCCCCACCAACCATTCCCTGTGATCTGACTGGACGAGAGCGTAACGGCTCCACCAGAAGTAATGCTGATACCAGTTTTCCTATTTTCAATGGATGTTATGCCACTGGCAGTGACTAATCCATTGCTCTGCAGGTAGATCCCAGCGCCATTACCCATCACACGAATCACACCAGAAACTGCAATGGGACTCATTACGGTTGAAGTGGTATTCTCTGCATAAATTCCGTAACTGGTATTTTGAATAGCATTGATATTGGATAGAGTAATCTTTCGTTGTGAAAAAATCTGTAATCCAATTCCGGAATTCCCATTGAAGGTTGACTTGCTCACACTGACTGCCTGGGGAAGTTGGGTAATGAGAGAAGTAACACTGTTGTTAAGCAAGGCTCCTGAAGAAGCGTTTTCATTGGCAATTACACTGATCAATGTGATCGTTCCCACAGATAGAATCTGGATGCCATATCCTGAACCAGTATTGTTGTTAAATTTACTGTTGCTGATCACTACGGATTTTGCTGTAGTCGCGGAATCATTATCAATATACAACCCAGTGTCACTGTTGCTGGATGCAGTGATTTTGCTGGCAGTAACAGTACCGGTCGTAGAAATGTTTATCCCTTGGTTGCCATTGTTTATAGCTTCGACACCCGACAGGATGACATTGCTGGATGTTCCAGCACCTTCAATGATGATGCCCTGACTTGAATTTCCAATTGCCTGGACATTGGAAAGGTTGACATTCCGATTGGTTTGCACCCATAAACCAATTGCGTTGCCATCAAATATATTCTTTCCAAGAGTTCCACCAACTACGATATTGCCCGAACTTCCGGCACCATTATTCTTCAACTGTAATCCATATAAACCATTTCCATTAGCAATGACACCATTGACAGTGATGGTGCCTTTACTCTCGATATAACCTCCCAGCCAGCTACTATTATTACTTAAATTAACATTGTTTAAAGTCACAGGTAAGGGTGTTGTCGCAAAAGTATTATTGATGATCACCCCTGTTCCCATTGAAGAAAGGGTGCTGATCAAATTGGTAATGACAACACTCCCTGAAGCATAAATGGTCAGGTTTTCTAATGTATTTTGAGAATAATAACCGTCTGTGATGGTAACATTTTTTGCCCCTGCTCCCTGGGTTGTTGCATCTGTGGCAATTCTAATTCCCGGATGGTTGGATATTGCACTTACCTTTTTAAGAATAACATTACCCGTAGTACTGAGTAATGCACCGCCGTTCTCATTGCTCATCAAAATAACATTATCCAGGGTGATAGATCCAAAATGTCCTGGATAAGTAAAGATTCCAAAACCATAATAATCGCTGTTATCAGGGTCGGCTGTGTTATTAGAAAACACACTGTTCTTGATGATCGCATTTCCATCCACTTCCATAATTAATCCATTGCCATTATTACCGGAGGATGTCACTCCATTGATAAGAATGGAATTCTTCGAATAAATTAATAATCCACAACTGTTGTAATTACCCACCAAACCATTACGCAGAAATTCACTGTTGGTTATGGTGATACTTCCAGTAGAAATTAAGGTTGTACCTGAAATATATGTGTTGCTCAATGATGCACCATTAAGTCTATTACTAATAGCAGATACACGTTCAAGGATGATCGATCCTTTGTTGTCAATGGATATGCCTGTCCCTAATGCATTCGTAACACGGATATCCGTTAATTTAACTGTTCCGACATTGTGTGACATATAAATTCCGTTACTAGAGGGATTTACTATTTCAAATCCACTTAAGGTAAAACCTGTTTTGAACTGACTGATGTAGAGACCCGCTTGCAGTACAGGTTTGACTCCAAAAGATGTCGTATCCCGGACAATCCCCTTCAGGGTACTCATTCCAGGAATGTTTCCATAAATAATTATTTCGGTAGTTCCTCCAACATATCCCCCTTCCAAATAGATCATGCCATACCCTTTTTTGGCTACCCAGTTATCTAATGCTAGTTGCAAGGTCAGAAAACCATCATTGTTGGGTGGTATCAGATCCAAACCCCTGCAGATGCCGCCAGAGCATAACGAGCCATAGAACCACGGATCCGGATCACACAAAGCATCGAGGGCTGTTTGCGAAGCAAGAGGTACCACGGCGCCTTTTTGATCAACGACCACCGCATTTACATCCGATAGCTGCTCAACGACAGGGATAATTGCATCAGCAGACGATTCTGTATCGGGCGCAGGTATTTCAGCGGGTGGCATTTCAGGGGCTTCCCCCTCCGCAAGAACCAGCCCCGGATTTATCACTGCCAGGAATAATGCAAAAAGGACAGCAAGCGATAACACGCTGTACAGCGACAAATGCCTTTTCATAATCCCTCCCAAAAGACAAAGTATAAAATTGACAAGACGCGTTGATGGGGATGTACTTACCCCCTCAGTTTACTCAGGGCTTATCCTGATACAGCCGGGGTCTTCCTGTGCATTGAATGGTGAAGCACTAATGTAATTTTAAGAGATGCAGAAAGGAAAGTCAACAAGGAGAATCCAACACCTTGATCCATGATGTAGCTTCTCTGTCAGTCATTCTGAACACAGCAACTGCAGGAAACAAACACTCCTGTTGACCTTCTGTAAAAACAAGCTGCTCCACAAGATAATTAGATTTCCGAAGCCTTCTCAAATAGACTTCGGAAATCTGGTTTACCGGTTAAAACACTGTACAAAAAATACTTCTTTTATAGGCTTACTCGATCAAATACTCTCCATCATCGTATGGTTCTCCAGCATCATTCCCCATGATCAGCGTAGTCGATGCAATCACAACATCTGTAGACGGATTGACCACATCTGCATACAAACCAAGACCACTGTTTGCCATGATAATGCTGTTGGATATATAAAGACGTCCAGCACTTAATGTAAGATAGATACCCTGTCCATCTACACCTGCCCCATTCTGAATGGTCTGAACTCCGCTAATGATAGTGTTTCCATTTGATTCGATCGATATACCACGATATTGATTATCCACAGCCTGGCTGTTGGTTAATGTCACCAATCCCAAAGACAGAATTTCTATTCCTCGGGTGGAATTAGCGATAGTAACCAAACCACTTGCGGTGACAGTTCCATTGCTGTAGAGACCGATACCAATTGCCGCATTATTCGACATTCTATTCACACCTGTCACCACAATCGGACTGTTTACCGTTGAACCCAGGTTGAGGGCAGAGACACCATCATCGCCGTTTCCAGAAGCATTGATATTGGAAAGGGTAATTTTTCTCAATGATTCGATTACCAATCCCCTACCACTGATCGTATTATTGAATGTGGATTTCGTAACCACAATACCCTGTGGTATCTGGGTGAGCAGGGAGATGTTCCCATTTTGCAGGCGTGCTCCCCCTTCAGTGTTCCCGCTGGCTTCTACATTATTTACAGTAATAGAACCCACAGACACAATATATAAACCAATAGCTCCTGGTGCTACATTATCATTGAATGTACTGTTCGTTACCAGCACACTCTTTGCTGTGGTAGCTGTATCATTGGCAATGAACAAGGCAGTGTTTCCATTCTTATTGGCGGTTACTTTAGAAATAGTAACAATACCATTAGCCATAATGGATATTCCATCATCCAAATTGTAAGAGCTTTCAACCCCTGTAAGAATCACATTACTGGATGGGCCACCCCCCATAAGATTAATACCAATATCTGAATTACCATTCGCTTGAAGAGATGTAAGGCTGATATTTCGTTGAGAATAAATCATAAGCCCGACACCATTGTTATTAATCTTGTTGGTTCCCAACGTACCCAACATGACGACGCTTCCTGTGGCAATAGCGAGACCATTATCCAGGTACAATCCCAACGAGCTATTATTACTGGCAATGATGCCACTCACGGTTATCGTGCCTTTAGTCGAGATATTACCACCAACGATAGAATTCCCGGTCAAAGTTGCATTGGTTAGAGTAACCGGCAGGGATGTAGGTGCGTATACATTATTAATGGCTAAACCACTCCCACCTATACTCCCTGTACTGACCAGGTTGGTGATGATCACTGAACCCGATGCATAGATTTCCAGGTTTGTTTTTCCATTACGATAAAAAGTACTGTCAGTTACCGTAACGTTTCTGGCGCCTACATCAAATGCACTGTTGTTCTTTGTAATGATGATACCTTCATCGCCATTGCCATAGACAGTCACTTTCTTTAGAATGACGTTGCCTGTAGTGTTTATGATTGCGCCACGGTTCTCATTGTTTGACAGGTAAACGTTATCCAGAGTGATATTTGCAGTAGCGTAGTCGTTCACAAAAATGCCAATTCCTCGATCATCCGCATCTACATCAGCATAATTATTCGAAAAAGTACTGTTCTTGATGGTAACAGAGGTCCCATAGGCACCAAGGTAAAGCCCATTACCATTATTCCCATTGGATGTGACCCCATTGATCAAAATGGCACCTTTAGAAAAGGCACAAAGACCATAAGTATTTGAACCTGCAGGATATCCATTCAATGAGAATTTACTGTTGGTTACTGTAATTCCTCCGACATTAACATAAGTAGTGCCATTCCAATAATAATTGTTCAGGTAAGCTCCATTTGTTAGACCATAAGCAGTCACTTTATCAAGCAAAATAGAGCCTTTATGATTGGCAATCTAGCCACCTGACAGTTTGTCATAGACAGGGATAAAAGCAAGCGAGAATTGGGACGAGTTAGATAAATGACGATCACGCATATACAAACCAATGCG
>DAOUFE010000038.1:0-8144 GCA_034430215.1 Anaerolineaceae bacterium
CCTCCATTTTGCGTCAATCGTGGACGAGTCTTCACTCTCAGCGATTTATCTGATCCTGGATGCGCTTTGCGGGAATTTTGTGATACTTCAAATATTCTGATAGAAAATGCTCAACCTTGGTGGGCAAATCCAGATCTAAACCGATCTTATGTTTCGATGCTAAATCGACTGTTGAGAATGCACACTAACCGGTGTGGGATTAAATACAACCAACAATTCAGGCGGTTTTATTTTCCGCGTATGGATGACACTTCTGATTCAGTAAAAGTGGCTTGGGTAAATCAAAGAACAAAATCTCACGCAACCCGAACTGTGGCGGCATATTACCACTATGGTCACGATTATTTTTGGCGGCATTTAGCTGCAGATATGACTTTTAAAAATATTGGCAATTCCTGGTTTTTGCAGATCATACCCAAATATCTCTTTACAGTTGATGGAATTAATATATGGGACACTGAAAAGGTCGGATCCTATACTACCCGGCAAAAATCCAGAGAACGAAATCCTCATGTATTGAATCACATTCTTTTCTGGGCAGATTATTTGTCCCAAGGAAAAAGCAGAGTTCAAGTGGAACTTGATTACAAACCAATCATGGTTATAGAAAAAATGCCTCAAACAGGAATTGCTGATTTTGCAATTACGGATGATCCGGCAATCTATGAAGAACCCCCAGAAGTGCTTCAGCCCAATTTGTTCAGCTATATATTAAATAACGAGGATGACGATTTTATTGAAGAAGAGCCAGAGGGGGCTGAAGATGATCAAAATTAAATATCTGCAGGAGCCAGCTCTTCAGTTTGGTGGGTATTTTGAACACCAGGACGCCAAAACCGGACTGTCAGAATTTGGCCCCTTTGGGAAAAATATCCCAGGATTGCATCCTACAGAAATAAATCTTGGTTTTATTGGTACAAGAGAGACTGTGTCATGGGCTCAGGAATGGATCGAGCGGTGTGGTGAGTACATCGAAAGCGAAAACATAAAGAGAAATAAACCATCAACTTCCCAAAGTATTGAAGGTCAACTATTTGATACCGAAGCCCTCTTCGATAGTCCACAAACCCTAAACCGTTTGGAAAAAATATTAACCCCTGATTTTATCGGATTTAACAATGATTCCGCATTTAACTGCAGTTTTCAAACAAATGATCGTTGGGTGCGATATATTCAACCTCGAGAATTGATAGAAATCCTTGCTCTTGATAACAAGACAGATATTATTTGGAAGATGGTCAATCTTTTTGATGAAAACATTGCGAATATCGCCGCGAATGATCCCACTCCAGATATTATCATTTTGGCGCTTCCCCCTGAAATCGAAAATAAGGCACATAGTGTGCGCATCTCAGGTAACTATTTTCTCAACTTTCGCCGGGCAATCAAAGCTCGTTCGATGAAATGGAATATTCCTTTACAGCTGATCACTAAAAGTACAGTAACCGGCGAAGGAAAAAATGTGCAAGATGTAGCGACTCGAGCCTGGAATTTTTGTACTGCACAATATTACAAAGCCAATGGGGTTCCTTGGCGAATTACATCCCTTGATGAAGCTACTTGTTTTATCGGCGTGAGCTTTTTTATCGCCAAGGATCTGTCCGATATTGTGACAATGAGATCAAGCGTAGCTCAAGCTTTTGATTTTATGGGGCAAGGTTTGATTTTAAGGGGCGACTATTTTAATTGGGACGTCCAACGGTTGGGAAAAACACCCCATCTCACATACGACGGAGCGAAAAAACTTGTTAAAGATACTTTGAATGAATATATCCGCTTAAAGGGTTACCCACCTAGAAGAGTGGTAATTCATAAGACCTCCGAATTTTGGGGAAAAGAACATATTGATTTCAATGAACTTGATGGATTTCAAAATGGAATAAACGAGGTGTTCGGTCGTTGTGAAATCGATTTGGTTTCCCTTGCGCAATCTGGAGTCAGGTTATTCCGAGAAGGTAAATACCCACCTCTTCGAGGAACTTACTTTTCAATCAATAACGCCTATCACTTACTCTTTACAATGGGTTACATTCCATTCCTGGAAACTTTTCCAAAACCTTATGTACCAGAGCCTTGGCAGATTATGCAACACATCGGGGGAAGTTCTCCGGAAGACCTCTTTAAAGAAATACTCGCTTTAACCAAAATGAATGTAAACAATTGTGCGTTCGCTGATGGATCCCCCATTACCTTATCCTTTTCAAGAATGGTGGGAGAGATTATGAAACACATCCCTGAAAACGGGATTGTGCAACCGAAATACCGGTTTTATATGTGATACGACAGAAATCCACTGTTGGCAGATGAATGGATCGAGAGGTTTAAAATGCAATTCAAAGACGCCGCGTACATAATACTAAAGAAAGCCGGACAACCCCTACACTATAAAGAAATTGCCGCCAGAGCTATGGAAGCAGGGTTGCTCGAAACACTGGGACGTACACCCGAAGCTACTATGGGCTCCTTACTTTATACTGATACCATCAATCCGGACTCGCGCTTTCGACGTGGTGACGAGCGGGGCACATTTGCATTAAAAATAATGGTTTCCAGCAACATTCAACAGCAAATAGAAAACATCCAATTACAGTTTCAAAAAGATCTTCGCAAGCAATTATTGAACATGCACCCACAAAAGTTTGAAGAGTTGATCCGCTTACTTTTAGAGCAAATGGGTTTTGAAGAGACGAAGACAACTCCTTATCACAACGACAAAGGCGTGGACGTGCGCGGTGTATTGCGTTCGAATCCACTGAGTGTCGTCAAAGTGGCAATCCAGGCGAAACGATGGACGGCGAATGTCGGTGCTGGTGTAGTTCGCGATTTGCGGGGTTCGCTTAAAGTAGCGGATTCAGAACAAGGATTAATCATCACTCCCAGCGATTTTTCTACCGGTGCGAAAGAAGAAGCGCAGGCCAGCGGGAAAACGCCGATCCGCCTGATTAACGGAAATCAACTGGTGGACCTATTGATTCAATACAATGTCGGTGTCAAAAAAGAAGAATATGTCGTGCCGACCATCGACAACGAGTATTGGACAGAAGTTTTAGGTGTCGCACTCGTTGAACTTGAACCTCCTGTGAAGAGTCCAAAGAAGGAGAAAGCGCCCGTTCAGGTACAAATAGCCTTTCCAGTCAATATTCAAGCCAGTCACAGAGATCACATTTATCAAGCGCAGCTCATGAATCTGAAAGGCGTTGTGCGATGGAATGGGCAAGATTTTGAAACCCCCTCCAGTGCAGCAAAAGCTGTTGCGGTGGATTGGAAATCCGTGAATGGCTGGGACTTTTGGCATTTCAAGGACCCAGAGACCGGGAAACTGGAAAAGATCGGTAAACTACGCAAATCCTAATGTTTAGAATAATACCGAAGGATTGTTAGTGATTTACAATCCAAATAGAATCGATCAAGGGTTTTGTTGTTGGATTATTATTTATGAATGATTTATATCCCCAATGGACTGCCGAAATCATTGAAAATACGGTGGCTGGTGAAGACCAACTGGGAATCGAGGGAGCTGCCCAGAGCTACCAGCAGGAAATTCTGCCGGGTATTATCACCGTTACAGACCATGCCCGGTATTACAGCTTCTATGCCTGGATCCTATATCGCTTTATATTCGGAAAAGAATCAAAAAGGCTCATTAAGGATTTCCGTGGAGCCTTCTTCAAACACCACGAGATGGCGTTAATTCTTTCTGGATATTTGCATCACAGCAATGGCAATCCATTTTCAGGTATTGTTGGCAGTGGAACCAATAATGTCAAAGTAAAACGGTTTTGGGGTACAGCCGATCCTGTTTCATTGGATCAGGACTATTTCCAAAATAAAGAGGGGGGATTTGGCCAATACTATCGAACAGCGATGATGGCGATGGGGATTATCGAAGAGCAGGAAGAGCCACGTCTCGTCTATCGGTTGACGGAACGTGGTAAAGCATTGGCAGAAGCTTATCAAGCATCAATTTCAGATACAAAATATTTTCAAAATCTGGAAACCCACGGGCAAATCTCACAAATCAGTAAACAAGATGCGGAAGAATATGCTCAGGTGGGATGTTTATGCCCCGAAGCAATTAATCACGGACAAGACCGCAAATTATTACTTGACACATTTTTCCGACTTGATGAACCCCCAAATTACAATAATCCCCATGTGCGCCGGCGTAATTCGCTCGGTGTTGCATTGGATATTGTCTATCAGGCAAAAGGACAATTCCATCGCGATCAACTTCGTCCAGCTTTGTATATCGGGGAATACTCACCAGGCATTCATTATTTGCCTGCCAATGACTTAACAAATTGGGTGCAGCGCTGGAAAATGGTAGAAGTTCGACATATGTTCACATTTGGTCTTCAATGCTTATGGGCTGCATTTTTACTCGAATTACGCTCAAAAACTGACATTAAGAAAGACGATTGGAAGAATTGGGTTCAAAATCAATTTATTGAGTCTGAGTGGAATCTTTCTGTACCGCAACTTGCTGAAAAATTTTGCGCAGAAGCTGGATTATCAGGTGATTATGGCACCCTGTTGAGCCGTGCCAAAAAAGATTTTGGTATGGGATCTGGCCTGGATGAGTACTCTTTGTATGTTAACGCATCCCGCAACCAAACCAATCCTGTTATCCTTGTCAAAACTGGCATCCGGATACTTCTTCAACTTTTTCTGCGATATTTTCCCGAATACCACAACCAGGATCCAATCTGGAAAGAAATGGCGGATAAACCTCGCTTACCTTTAGTTGACTATTTCCATTCCATGGATGGAAAACTTAAAGACTTTAAATGGTCAGTAATGGAATGGGGGCCCTGGATCTATCAAGAGTACATTTTTGAACAACATGAAATGATCGCTTTAGAGAAGTTCCGTTACCAGGAATATGACACTTTCAAGTTTTATTACGAAGATGGAATATTTCACTGGCCTACAGGGAAAACCCCATACCAAGAACCAATTCGCTTAGCTGGGAATCGATTGAACAACTGTATTACGATGTTGGTTGATCTTGGACTAATCCTTCAAGGTGACTTGGGGCTTTTATCACTGTCGTCAGAAGGTGAAGTTTATCGCGAAAAAATATTAGAGGGGTTAAGAAATGCCGATTAATCTTAAATCATTTATAGAAGATGAATCGGCAGTAAAAACCGAAGGTTTTTCAGGCGCTGTCTTTTTAACTTATACGCTTAATCTGGGTTTTTTTGAGCAAATCATCGCTCCTGCGCTTGAGCGAGCTGGCTGTTCAAACGTTTTGATAATTACCGATCCAGATGGCTACGCTGAAGCTATGGAGATGGGTCTGAGAAATGTCGTTTATGCTGGTTTACGGTATGTCTGCACACCACTTCCTCGTAAAGGGTATGGTGTCCAACATGCCAAAATACTCTTGATGGCTGGTGCAAATCAAGGAAGATTATTAATTGGCAGTGGGAACTTAACTTTACACGGATATAGCCGTAATTTAGAAATATTCTCCCGCTTTGAATTTGATCCCAAAAATCCAGATCCAGAAGCAAAACAGGCTTTTCATTCTGTATGGGACTTATTGCGGGATCTCTCGCAAAACGAGAAATTTTCTCCTTCAGCTCAACGTCAATTAGATGTAATTTCCGCAAATGCAAGTTGGCTCCTCGATCAAACCCCTACTTCTGATTCCTTCTATGTTTGGAACAATTTTCATTCATCTATTTGGTCACAAGTCATCGATTGGAGAGAAAAATCAGGTCTGCAAAATTCTCCAGTAAAAGCACTGAAGATTTTTTCACCTTATTATGACCAGGACTCTGGAATGCTGCGCAGATTTTCGGAGACTTTTCTACCAAATGAAGTGAATCTCTATGTAAGTCGTGAGAATACTACGTTGAATGGTCAAGCACTGCTTGGTAATTGGCCAAAGGATTTTCCGGATCCTCAGTTATCTGACATCAGAGAATCGAGGGCTAATCAAAGCCAACGCCTTTTGCACGGAAAGCTGATCGTTGGAATTGAGGAGGCTGGTTCTTGGTGTATTGCTGGCAGTGCAAATATGACCCGCGCCGCTTTCGAAAATTCCTGGCAAAATGGGTCTAATCTGGAAATGGTAACTTTTCGTTGGTCGCCTGATCCGGCCGCTTTTAATTATCTGTTCGAAGATCCGATATCGATTACACCCATTGCGATCAATTCTCTTAATAATTCTCAGCTCACAACTAATTCAGAAAACCCAAGAAGAGTAACTGAAGAAACCGTCCTGATTACGGAACTTATCCTCAACAATAAAATTCTAAGTGGTAGGTTAAGTCAATGGCCGGTTATTGATGATGAAAACGTGGAACTGATATTTCTAAGATCAGGTCTGAAATATTCTACTCAAATTGATAGAGATTTGCGTTTTCAAATTCCATTCGCGGACGAAATTCGAACGAGTGAATCTGCATTTGTCCGCGGAGGAGGAATTGAATCCCTACCATGTTGGATTGATATTCCGGCAGTTCTTCAGGAATATGGATCCCGTTCCTATCATGAACGGATTCAAGCTAAACTAGATACAGTTGTTGGAGCAGAAACTTTATTCCACGAGCTTATGGAATTTTTATTTGATCGTGCTATTCCAGATCAACCTTTGTCACAAAATTATCGTCGCTCATCACAAAAACCAAAAGGTGATAATTCGGATGACGAGGAAACCGGTGATTCATCCTCTGCTCCGGATATCGAACGATTTGTAGTTCCTGAACGAGATCCATCAGGATTATTCCAGATTGGAAAGTATACTCGGCTCCCGTATAGCCGTAATATTCGAAGCTTACGCGATCTTCTTTCCATTGTTCTTTTGAGACTCACTTCAACCCCCATAAATTCAACTGAGACGAAAGTGGATGAAGATAGTGAAGGAAGCCAAGGAAAAGAAATAAATCCTGAGGGTACAGAGACTGAAGAAGGCCAAATCAATGCCCGCCAACGATTATGTAGCTATTTAATTGATTACTGTAAAAGATATTCAAAACGTCTTTGCAATATTGATTTTATTGAGAAAATCACTCCCGAAATCTTACTGGACAACCACCTAACCTTATCTCGAGTATTACTTGAGTTCAACAGTCATATAATCGAATTCGGGCCAGATGATTTTGCACGCTGCACCTGGTTAATTTGGGCACCTCTATTTTCCCCATCCATTGTTGGAATAGATGAAAAATCAACCTGGCAATTATTTGAAGATAGAGGAATGAAAACCAATTTAATAGAAACATTGAATAGAATGGATATCTTTCCTCTCTTGGTTGTCATGACCAGTATGGCAATGGGTCAACCACCTTCTTGGTCATCCGGACTACATATGCCAAAAGTAGTTTCAAAGTTTTTAGCAATTAATAAAATGCTGCTTAAAGTAAATTCTTACCTACCCTTTAACGTTAATGAATTAACCAATCCAATAAGTTTTGGAATACAAAAAGTAAATTGGGATGAATGTATCCGTACTTTCTCAAGCATCATGGAATATCTTCCCCCTGCAAGAGAAAGACTATCTCTATTATTTGAGTGGATTGAAAATAACAATGACCAAACTAAACAATCAGAAATCATCGATCAGATAAAAAAGGCAAATTTAGTTACCGAATTTGAAATGTACAAGGAACAGCCCAAAAAAATTCTTGGCATTCTTACAGAACCTGATGATGAGGGATTAATCTATTGCCCCAGGTGTGGAGGTTCGCTTCGCACTAACACAGTCATCGAAATTAATCGGGGAAAATTAGTGATGTGCAGCACTAGTTCTGACACCTGGTTGTATAAAACAGAAAAGCCAGCAAAGTTAGTATTATAAAAACAATTACCACGCTGTTCTCCCGTTCCCTCTTAAGTCACTACGGGAATGTCTTGGAGAGAACGATCGGTCAGTTCTTAGCCCTTAATTCCTGGATAAGATAAAATTGTTAGCAATCAGGCACGATTATTATAGGATGGCTCCCGACAACATTCTCAACCTCACCCTAAATACCTGGATCATTTCCGACACCCACTTCTTTCATGAGAACATCGGAAGATACTGCAATCGCCCCCAAAACTGGCAGGAATTGATTATCAAGAATTGGAATGATCTTGTTTCCCCAGACGAAATTGTTCTGCACCTGGGTGATTTTGCGTTAGGCAACAAAAGCAAT
>DAOUFE010000039.1:0-37006 GCA_034430215.1 Anaerolineaceae bacterium
TTTCAGCGGATGTTTTGTCGGGGCGAGAGGATTTGACGTGTCCCTCGATGGGGACCAACGACCTTAAAGAAAAATCCGCTTTTCAGCGGATGTTTTGTCGGGGCGAGAGGATTTGACGTGTCCCTCGATGGGGACCAACGACCTTAAAGAAAAATCCGCCTTTCAGCGGATGTTTTGTCGGGGCGAGAGGATTTGAACCTCCGACCTCTTGCACCCCATGCAAGCGCGCTAGCCGGACTGCGCCACGCCCCGATTTGTGACCGCTATTATAGCGCTTTATCTCTCTCCTTGCAATACATTTAACCAGGTTTTTTCCCAATTGCCCAAAATGTGGGTACATAGAGAACTCGAACGCCACGTTCCTGAGCTTTTTTATCTTCTTTTTGCCATCGGTCAAACGTATCTGTAGAGACAAAACCTTTCAGGTCCTGTTCAAGGGTGGTGGATTCTGTTTCCAGATCAGTGCGAATCTGACCCAGCTTCCATTCCGCACCCATCACTCCACATGAGATGTCCTCCAATCCGATCTGCTCAAACCAATCAGGAAGAAATCTGCCTGAAGTAGGGTTAGCGCCTTGGCGTTCTAACGCATGTGCCTGCAAATTCCCCGGTTCGATCAGAGTTTCTGGATGATCGATCCGACCGCCATAATCCGGTTCGGCAAAAGCCATGAGCCAACCCTCTGGCCGGGTGACACGTACCATTTGTTTTAATGCCATGACAGGTTCAGATAACCAGAGCAACAAGAAATGACAGACCACAGCATCCAGGCAGTTATCCTTGAAAGGAAGTGCATACGCATCGCCAGCCGCAATGGGAATTCCGGGAAGTGTTTGACGGCAATAACGTAGATCGGATAACGAAATATCCACTCCCATGCAGTCCATATCCGTCTCTTTGATCAATGATTGTAGAACCGCACCCGTTCCACACCCCACTTCTAAAATTCTCGCATCTTTCTGCAATCCAGTTTTTTGCAGTAGATACTGGCGCAAAGGAGAACTCCAAATTGCCTGTTCTACGTATCTATCATGGTAGGTTTGTGGGGTTTTTGCAGACATTGGTTTGTTTAACGATTTGACCAAATCTTCTCCCAGGGATCAGTTAAAAGGTTACCCAGAACCTTTGTGTCACCTTGTGCGGGCAAAACATCACCATCAGGCTCGACATAAAGCCAGGCTTTGCCTGCACCCTGTGCGATTGTTTCAGCTTCTTCCGTTTCCATCGCAACGGGATTAAAAGCTGAGTAGGGTACGGGAAGATCCCAGACCAACGTCATGTGTAGGTCAGCGACTTTCTGCTGAGCCGCAGCCAATACATCTTTCAAACCTTTTTCACTGGCACTAAGCGAAATATGGGTCACGCCCATCTCTGATAGTTTTTCCAAGATCTCAGGAATACGCAATCCATTTCCGGGCATGATTGTCACATGAACGGTAACTGCGATATCTTCAGCCAGTACGTCTCGCAGCCCTTCCCAGGATTGTTCATCATGGGTATCCAGGATGATCATGACATGGTCGAGACCTTTCTCCAGTAATTCATGCAGGTACTCGCTATCTGCAAGTCGTAAACCATCAGTCAATAAACCGGTGACCTGACCATTCATTTCAGCATGGGCGATCATTTCATGCAAATCATTACGCAGGGTTGGCTCGCCACCGGTAAAGATGATGTGAGGAATTCCTGCTTCCCAGGCTTTATTCAAGATAGTGCACCATTCTTTGGTAAGGAGTTCTCGTTTTACTCTCTCAACCGGTGCAGCATGAGGTGCTTCCTGGTTGACTTTATAGGTCAATGCACAATCCAACCGATAGGGAGCGGATAGTTCTGCTGAATAAGGCTCAAGCCGTTCCATATCGAGGAAGGTAACAGGGTCAAGATCAGGAGTCTGGATAAGTGTATTCAATCGTTCGCAAATATCCTGGTAGTCCTGTTGTGCTTGTTCAAGGGAGATATGATAACGATCGCTGACAAGTTGTGCAACTTCAACAGCGGATTTTGATTGGATGAGATAATAGATATACTCCGCAGCGGATTGATTAAGATGAAGCATTGTCGATGCATTCAAGATGAGGATGCCGGTACCATCTTTTTCCAATCGCAAATGCATCCGGTAGAGTATGGGTGCATCTGGAGGAGCTTGAAAATGATATGTTCCAGCAGGAAGCGGTTCAGCTGGTTTTGGAAAAAATTTTAGCCAAATTTTTTGAAAGGTATTCATAGTCTCCTCCTAGGTTCAAAATTGCAGGGCATGCAATGGAATGGGTTCATACGTGTTGCAGTGCTCACGAGCCAGCGGACATCCTCCACCGCACTCGTGTAAAAGATCACACCTTTTACAGGCATCTGGTACATTCAGACGCTTTCGTAAAATAATTGCCAGATCATGATTCCAAATAGAATCCCAGGGATCGGAAAGGATATTTCCCAGGGATTGATAGTACGATTGACAGGGGATGACGCTCCCATCAGGCTCCACGCACATATTGTACAGTGCGGCAGTGCAGCCTTTGACACCCAGCTCGAGTTGGGTTGGATCAAAATGACAGTATTGGGTAGGGGTATACCAGATCAACCGTTGTCCGCTATGTGCAGTGAATTCGCGAGCCATTGTCAACAAACCGGGGAGGTCTTTTTCAGGCAACCCACTTTTCACTGTTGCGCCACTCCCTGAATAGATAAGGGCATTGATCCCCATGGTAGGAACACCTAATTCTTGCAGGAAACCCATTGTCTGTTTTAAATATAGGCTGTTTGTTTTCAGCAGAGTGGTATTAGTCATAACGTACAACTGCGGGTAACGCAGAACGGTGCGAAGTCCAGCAGTTGTATCCTGCCAGGCGCCAGTTGCTGCCACCATTTCATCATGGATGGCAGGATCATGTGATTCAAGAGTTATTTGTACATGATCAAGACCAGCTTTTATCAATGATTCGACAAATGCTGAGTCTTTCAACCTGCGACCATTGGTATTGATGCCACTGATCATTCCTATTTCACTGGCATAAGCGATCAATTCAGGTAGATCATTTCGCAGGGTGGGTTCGCCACCGGTAAACACCACATGGGGAATTCCTGCATTCCAGATCTTTTCCAACACCTGTTTCCAGGCGTTAGTATCTAATTCTGGAAAGTTTCGGCTGCGAGCGTTATAACAATGGCTGCAGTTGTTATTACAGTGATAAGTGATCGCCAGGTCCATGCGGTAAGGTGCGGAAGGATTCGTGGAGAAAGGTAGAATGGTCTCAAAATTCAAATCGCAGATTGGGCAGGCGCCATTGGGATGGATCACCTGCTCGATCTGTGAAGTAAACTGTGCATAATCGGATTTTGCGAGTGTGTTGTTCACCTGGAAACTTTGTTGGATGTAATGGATGGCAACCTTTTCTGGAATCTCTTTCAGGTACAGCCAGGCCATGTAAAGCGCAGTTGGGTTAAGGTGAAGAATCTGGGCACCATTGATGATGAGCAATCCACTTTTATCCTCATCAACTCGTAAATGAATCCGAACCCGCTCTTCTTCATTTTCCCGCATAAAGTGATATACACCCGGTGCAGGCGATTGAAAGGTCTTGTTCTTATTCAGTCCAAGCTTGTACAGGAAATTTTCTGCCATAGATATTCCTGGATCTCTAGATCAACGTCCACCACCTGCACAGGCGCAGGCACAACCAGCGCACGCACAGGCACAGGCACAACCGCCACCGGTATGATGCCCACCACCACCGCCAGAGCGATAGGTGGAAGGAGGTGGTGGCGGATTAGTAATGCGTGTAATACCACTGGTGAAGCCCTGGATATCACCAACTACACTGGTAGCAAATCCCTGAATACCACCAACAATCGAACCAGCAAAAGCAGAACCAGGAAGAGTTGGCATAGATACTGACTTCCCTGAACTTGCCGATGAACCACCGGAGGATGCCACTGGAGCAGCCACATGCCCGCCACCGACTGTAGAAGTGCGATAAACAGGGTCATAGCGACCCCACCACATGGGTACGATGACTGGACCGGTGCCAAAGGTGCGATTAGTGCGGTCATCGAAATCTTTATCCAGCATTGTCCAGCCCATGTAATCATCAAAGCGCTGCATCTTCACCTCGGGCGTATCTGCTGTTTCAACCTGTTCCCAGGCACGTCGCATGATGTCTTGATAATACTCTTTGGTTTCTTTCAGGCTGAAGCCCTTCATTTTTTGAGTAACGCTTTTAACCAGATTGATCATCATTTCCTGTAAGGCTTTCTTCTTCGTTGCAGGTTCTTTGATGACAAATGCCTGCAGGAATTCTCTTTCATAATCATGTAACTCAGTAGGCAGCGGGCTGGTTAATTCAATCGCAAGCGGATCACGAGTAGAGACAGTAGCTGCGTTCTTTTTGATAGCTGAAAACAGGATCATGGTCATCACTTTTTCCATGGGTGTTTCCATCAAGATTGCAGCTTCCACTGCGGTCAAGCCACGTTTGATGCCATGTCCTTCGATGGCGATCTTCGGCGGCAGGTAAGCCATCTTCGTTTTTTTTGCTGCCTTGTTAGAAGCAATGATGCCCCAGACGAATAAAGCGATAAAACCGCCTATCCCACCAAAACAGCATAAATTACCGAAAATGGAACTCCAGAACCCCGAGCCAGTAGTACCACTGCCAACTGTAGATGTATCGGGTGTAGGTTCTGTAACGATTGCAGATTCAGGTATCAGACGAGCTGGGAAAGATGCGCCAAAAATATATTTTGATTCACTATCAGCATCAGGGCTGTTCCATTCGTAATAAATCAATCCGTTCGATTCTTTCCCCGTGACAGGTTCATCAGCACCAGGCCACCCTTGAGGTTTGAAGTAACGCGGTTCTTCTTCTTTTAAATTGGGGGGGAAGTAAAAAGTGACGGTCAGGTCAGTTTTTCCGCTCACGACCGATGGATCAAAGTAATTAGGCATGAATTGAAAGCTGACGTAAGGTTCACTTTCTTCACTGGTAGCAGGGTAGAGAAAATCTTCAAGGTAATAGACAACCATGTGAACAGTACCCGTTTGACCAGGCTGGATAGCATTATTTCCCAACCCTAATGCGACACCGTTGGTTACATAAGGCGAACTCTCGATATTCTTGATCTCTTTACCATCAACATCAGCTACTACATTACGAAGCTGATACGATCCATTGGGCATGCCAATATCAAGAAAATCCTGGGGGTCTGCGCCTGACTGAACGGTGATCTTGATGAAGTACTCTATCGTAGCTGTGCCATCTTCATTAACAGCAACAATAACATCTGTTTCTGGTACTTTAATATTGTAGTTCTGTGCTGATGCTGTGGTAAAAATGCTTCCCAACAAAATAACCAGCACAAGTATGCTGAAAATTCGTTTTTTCATGAGACTTCTCCTCGCCTGAAAAATAGCTTTTTTACCACTTGGGTTCTTCGGTGAGTTGATAGACAGAATTGCAATAAGGACATGTAACCGTAGGAGCACCTGCCACCAAGGTGATATTCTTCGAACTTAGTTCTCCGCCGCAGGATTTGCATTTCATCTTATCCAGGCTAACCTGACCAGGAAGATCAATGTTAACGGTCACATTCTGCTGTTCATTGACAACAACTTTTGGTTTCATCAAGGTGGCAGCAACAATGATAAGGGCAAACCCGATACCCACCATGATCAAACCAGTTATCAGCCAGCCACTTGAAAACTTTGGACCAAAGGCTGCCAGTAAAAATAATACGCCAAAGAGAATGAGAATTGCAGCAGCAACATACGCAACGATTCTTAATGCTTTCATGAGTACCTCCGTTGTAAAATATCAAGCAGGGGGAATTATTAGACTAACGTGAACATAATAAAAGTATAACATACCACTTTTACACAAGTTGAGATTTTCTGGGGATATTCTCAGGCTGTATAATACAATCATATCCCAACCTGATAAGGAGCTAATATGACTGAAGAACTCCTTTTACAAGAACTGAAAAACCTGCGCGAACAGATCCATTATCATAACTACCGCTACCATGTACTGGATGCTCCTGTGATCAGTGATGTGGAATATGACCGGATGATGATGCGACTGAGGGAGATCGAAGCAGAACACCCGGAGTGGATCACACCCGATAGCCCGACCCAACGCATGAGTGGTCAGGTATCTGAAAAATTTGTAAAAGTACGCCATCCGGGACCAATTCTAAGCCTGGCTAACGCTTTTAACCTGGATGATGTGAGGGCATGGTACGACCGAATTCTAAAACTGGATAAGCGGGTAGCTTCTTCAGGATTTGTGCTCGAACCGAAAATCGATGGCTTATCAGTAGTGCTACATTACAGGAACGGGACTCTGGAATTAGGTGCCACCCGGGGTGATGGAGAAATTGGTGAAGATATCACTTCCAATATGCGTACGGTGAAAAGTATCCCCCTGCATATTCCTGTTGAAGACAAGTCAGGAGCAGCTCCAGAATACATCGTAGTAAGAGGGGAAGCATTTATTAACATTCGTGATTTTGAATTATTAAACCAAAGGCTTGAAGAAGCGGGAGAAAAGACTTATCTCAATCCGCGCAATACTGCCGCAGGTTCTTTGCGTCAGTTAGATTCTGGGATCACTGCACAGCGTCCTTTAACAATGTTGGTCTATCAGATTGTGACCATCGAAGGAAAAGAATCACCTGCTACCCAATGGGATACACTACAATATTTACGAGATATGGGTTTTCCCGTCACTCCTGATGCAGAACGATATCAAGACCTAGAATCAATGCTGAAAGCCTGTGAGCGCTGGCTTGAAAGCCGTGATAGATTCCCATTCGAGGTGGATGGGGTGGTCATCAAATTGGATGATCTGCGATTGGCTGCTGATTTAGGGATTGTAGGAAAGGATCCTCGAGGAGCTTTAGCGTTGAAATTCCCTGCAAGAGAAGTAACCACCCGTTTAAATGACATCGGGGTGAATGTAGGGCGAACGGGCGTTCTGACTCCTTATGCGATCATGGAACCGGTTGAAGTAGGTGGAGTGATCGTTAAACAGGCAACTTTGCATAATTTTGACTATATTAAGGAAAAGGATATACGTATAGGTGACCGAATCTTATTGAAACGGGCGGGAGATGTGATCCCGTATGTAATTGGTCCAGTAATGGACGCGCGCACAGGTTCTGAACAGGTGTATGAACCGCCGAAAAACTGTCCAGCTTGTGGTCAGGCAGTAGAGCATTATGAAGGTGAAGTGGCATGGTATTGTGTGAACTCTGCCTGTCCGGCTCAATTAATTAGGAATATCGAGCATTTTGTCTCTCGCGGTGCAATGGATATAGTCGGACTGGGTATTCGCATTGTTGAGCAACTGGTGGAAGCAGGACTAGTGAAAGATGTAGCAGACCTGTACCGATTGCAAGCAATCAACCTGTACGGTTTGGAAGGTTTTGCACAAAAGAAGGTTGAAAATTTATTGGCTGCCATTGATCAATCACGAACCAGATCCCTGGAACGGCTTATCAATGCTTTGGGAATCCGTGGAGTAGGAGAAGTAATGGCGGGTGATCTCGCTCGTGTATTCATGGATTTGGATAACCTGGCGAAAGCAACACCTTTGGAATTGCAGATGATCGAAGGGGTGGGGCCAAACATCGCTATGGCAATTGTGGATTGGTTTAGCCGCCCAGCCAACCAGAAAGTTTTGAAGAAACTCAAAGAAAGTGGTGTATGGCCGCAAAATGGTGGAACAAAAGTGGTAGGAGAGGGAAAACTGGCTGGTCTGGTGTTTGTGGTCACGGGTACGCTTCCAGATTTCAGCAGGGATGAGATCAAGGAATGGATACAAGCACGTGGTGGAAAAGTTACTGATAGTGTAAGCAAAAATACTTCATACCTGGTAGCGGGAGAAAACGCTGGATCTAAGCTTGATAAAGCGCATGCCTTGGGTGTGCCTGTTTTAAACCAGGCTGAATTAATGAAACTGGCAGGTGAATAGATGTCTGAACCAATATTGATACTGAAACCTGGACGAGAAAAATCTGCTTTGCTGCAACACCCATGGATATTCTCTGGCGCAGTTGAGACTATTTCTGGTGACCCCCAAAATGGACAAACAGTACAGGTTCTCAGTTCGAAAAAAGAACCTTTAGGGTATGCTGCCTGGTCAGCTCACTCAAGTATTGCTGCCCGCTTCTGGAATTGGGATATAACAACTCCTATCGACGAAAGTTATTTGGAAAAAAAGATTGTTAATGCATGGAAAGCGCGGACAGACCTGCATAATAATCCTGATTCGACAGCTTACCGGGTCATCCATGCTGAATCGGATGAATTCCCCGGATTAATCGTGGATAGATATAACGATTGGCTGGTGATACAGGTACTGTCATCAGGTGCAGAATATTGGAAGAATTCAATAGTAACCCTGCTAAAAAAAGTTACTGGAATGGATAAGATTTATGAGCGTTCTGATGTTGAGGTACGCACTTTGGAAGGTTTGCCCGAGAGAACAGGGTCATTATCAGAAGAGGTGCCGCCAGATTTGATCACCATTAAAGAAAACGGTTTGTTTTACCAGGTGGATATTGTTCATGGTCACAAGACCGGTTTTTACCTGGATCAGCGTAACAATCGGGCACGCATGAAAATGCTGGCAAAAGGGAAACGCATACTGAATTGTTTTTGTTATACCGGTGGATTTACGCTTTCTGCAGCAATCGGAGAAGCGGTGGAGATCACTTCGATCGATAGCTCTGCTGAAGCCCTTCAACTAGGTGAAAAAAACATGCAGTTGAATGGATTTACCACACCCAATGAATGGGTGGAAGGGGATGTTTTTCAAATACTACGCAAATATCGCGATCAAGCCCGGCAGTTCGATATGATTGTATTGGATCCACCAAAATTTGCACCTACGGCTGCCCAGGTGGAACATGCCGCCAGAGGGTATAAAGACATCAATCTACTGGCATTCAAACTGCTTGTGCCAGGGGGATTGCTTATGACCTATTCTTGTTCGGGAGGTGTAAGTACCGATCTTTTCCGGAAAATCATCGCAGGGGCAGCGTTAGATGCAGGGGTACATGCGGTTGTACTTGAACGTCTAGCGCAGGGAGAAGATCATCCCGTTGCACTGAATTTCCCTGAGGGAGAGTATCTAAAGGGGTTGGTGGTGAGAAAAGAATAGGTTTGAAGATAAACTTGCGTAAAAAAAGGATATGAATATCCTTTTCGTAAAGTAGAATGGTGCGGTCTTTCGGGTGACCGCACCATTTCAATTAAACTATTTGCTAAATACACCCAACCCGTTCAATAAAACAAGCAGTACAAGAACAGGTGATACAAAGCGGATCAGGAAGAATATGACGCTGACGAACTTCTCGTTATGCAATTCTCCATTATTGGTCATAGCAGCAAAGAAGTTCTTCCTGCCCCATATCCAACCTACAAAAATACAAATAAAGAATCCACCTACTGGCAAGAAGATGTTGGAGGTTGCATAGTCGAACAGGTCAAAGAACGTCAATCCAAAGATCTTCACGTTCGCCAATAGACTGTTTGATAAAGCAGGCAGTATTCCTACCAGGAATAAGGCTACTGTTGCCAGTCCAGTGCTGAGCTTTCGTGATAAATTGAACTTTTCATTGATCAGTGAAATCGGTACTTCAAGGAGGGAAACCTGAGCCCCGACGGAAGCGATAAAGGTGAGAATGAAGAAGATCACCATAAATACATTTCCTGCAGGCATCGAGGCGAACACCGAGGGGATGGTTAGGAATAACAACGACGGACCGGCATTTGGCTGAAAGCCATACGCAAATACTGCTGGGAATATGGCAATCCCAGCCAACAAAGCGATGGACATATCAGCCAATGCCACACGGACCGCTGTTGTTGGAATATTCTGATCTGAACGGAAGTAAGACCCGTAGGTGATCATTGTGCCCATTCCAACGGAAAGTTTGAAAAATGCCAAGCCAACTCCTGCCAGAATAGTAGCCGCAGTCACTTTACTGAAATCGGGTTTGAAAAGAAATTCTAGACCTTGACTCGCGCCAGGAAGAGTTAGGCTGCGTACAGCTACTACAACGAGCAAAATTGCGAGCAGGGGAAGGAGTCTCTTTGTTACACGTTCAATTCCTTTGGAGACACCAAACATCAAGATACCACCAACAATCAATAAATCTATTGCTTGCCAAAGAATTGAAAGACCCGGGCTACTAACCAGAGAACCAAATGCCTGTGTTGTTACATTTGAGTCAGTGGATAGAATAGAGCTTGAAAATGCCTTAGGAATATATGCCAATACCCAGCCTGCTACTTCTGAGTAGAAAGCCATAATAAAAAATGCTGAAACAATACCAAGCGCGCCAATCAGCCACCAGGGTGCCTTGTTTGGCGAAACTTTCCGCATTGAATCAATCGCGTTCGAGCGTGCAGTGCGACCAATCGCATGTTCACTGACTAAAACTGGAATTCCAATGAGTAGAACACTAATCATATAAATGATAATAAAGACAGCACCACCACCTGTTCCAGTTAAATAAGGGAACTTCCATATATTCCCCAGGCCGACCGCTGAGCCCAGGGTTGCCAGTAGAACACCCAGTCGGGTTGAAAATCCATCCCGCAGTTTAAAACTGGTTTTACTACTACTACTTGCTTCTACTTCTTTTCCAACCGAACTACTTGCTTCCATATCTCATCCTTTTATTGATTTGATAAAAAAACTCTCCGTCAGGTTGGCGGAGAGTTTTTCTTGTAAGTGGATTGGTTCAGGAATTTCCAGGTACCATTAATCTGCCGCCAGGGGTTGTTGGGGAAGATAAATAAGGTGCCAATAAATAATGACGGTACTGAACATATTGGGCGCAAATATACTCCCCTGATAATAATATGTCAAGAAAATTTTTGAGGTTATCCCGCTATTAGGGACACATCCTGTTTGCTTTTATATAAGCTACTAGATGAATGCCATAATCCATATCCTGTTTATTGGATGGGGATAGGTGTAAAATCTGGTAGAATCGCGCATACATAGGTGAAATTCACAATGAGAAAATCTTCGTCATTTTCCATATTACGCTGGCTGGCTCTAGTTCTTATTTTTTTTGGTGTGATTCTACTGGTGATTCAACTGGTCAGTTACAGCCGTTTTCGAGAGCGCTTTCCATCGGGATTGGAAATAGGGGGCGTACCCGTAGGTGGATTAACACAACAACAGGCTTCTGATCGTATCAATCAGGCATATGGAATCCCGATAGAAATTCACTATAATGGGGCGATAATTCAGATCAAACCCAATATGGTTGGTTTTCAAATGAATATCCCAGGAATGTTGGCTGCTGCTGATTTGCAACGAGTTAACCAGCCATTCTGGTCTGGATTCTGGGATTATTTATGGGATAGACTACCTGAACCAACCGATGTGCCACTTTTGGCAGCGGTCAATGAAGATCAATTACGCGCCTATCTTCAGAACGAGGTGGCTGCACGGTATGATGTTCCCCCTACTGCTGCTGTTCCCATCCCAGGTTCCTCTTCTTTTGAGGCTGGTCAACCCGGATTGGTATTGGATGTCGAACGGTCGATTCCCTTGATTGAAGATGCGCTTAAATCCCCCAATTCGCGTATAGTGACATTGACCTATAAACAAGTAAGCGCTCCCCGTCCCACAATGGAGAATCTGAAGATATTACTCGAGCAGATAATCGATGCTGCTGGTTATGATGGTTTGACAGAAATTTATTTGCTTGATCTTTCAAACGATCAAGAGTTATATTTTGGGTATGAAAATGGCGAAGAAACAACACCTGGTGCTGCTTTCACAGCTGCCAGTACTATTAAGATTCCTATCATGGTTTCAGTGTATAAGCGAGTATCTGAACCAATTCCGCAAGATATTGCTGATCTGCTTGAATTAATGATCGTTCGCTCCTACAATGATCCAGCCGATCAATTGATGCAGACTGTCATGGATTACAATCTTGGTCCGCTGCAAGTAACAGAAGATATGCAAGAGATTGGGCTGCAGTCTACTTTTATGGCCGGGTATTTCTATGATGGTGCGCCGCTACTTCAAAGGATCGTCACACCTGCAAATTCTCGAACCGATTACACAACTGAACCAGATGTTTATAACCAAACAACCGCATTAGATATGGGGATGCTGCTCGCTGATATTTATCAATGCGCAGAATTGGGCGGTGGAACCTTGATAGCTGCCTATGATGGATCTATCACGCAGGGTGAATGCCGTGCCATGATAGAAACCATGAACCGGGATCGTATAGGTGTATTACTTCAGGCTGGGCTCCCAGATGGAACGAAATTTGCTCACAAACATGGTTGGACAAGCCCTCCACCCGATTATGTGATCAAGCAGGTTGGAGATGTGGGAATCGTATATTCTCCGGGTGGAAATTATGTGTTGGCTGTTTTTCAATACCACCCAGTTCAAATATTGTTTGATCCAGATAACCTGATGCTGGCAGATATCAGCCGGGCGATCTATAACTATTTCAACATACCCAATGAATAAAACTGAGTTATCTATAAGCTTAAAGGGACGCTGATATTCCTTATCAGGTTCAAATTCGATCTGTCTGAATATTTTGTTTGAAAGCAAGTACAATAAACATGCTAAGAAAAGCCCTTTTTGAAATACCCCTAATGCATAAAGGATAATTGACAGGGGGATGATTGCACGATAGGAAAATTATTGCATCAAGTATAATTGGAAAAACGCAAAGAGAAATTCTATTAGAGAAATTGTTCTCTACATGTACGCGGAGGTCCATAATGAAATTTAGGAAACCATTCATTGGTTTATTTTTTATGATGATTGTCGTAAGTTTGCTGGCAAGCTGTAGTTTTGGAACTGCTAAATCCACTGAAGATCCTATGCTGATCTATACTCAAGCGCAACAAACAGTAGCTGCACAATTAACTGGAACGGCAGCTATGATGCCCACTGCAACAGAAACACCCTTGCCTACCAATACACCAGAGCCAACTGCTACAGAAACTATGCTGCCACCATCGCCAACATTACCTGCATTAACCATCACTGGCGAATCTGGTGTACCAACGACAGTAGCAACAGCTACAATTGGATCAGTATATCCCACCAGTACTTCAGTGTCTCAAAAAACTGGCGATTCAGCTGCTTATGGTACACAATCTCCTGCAGATAACAGTACTTTTGGTAGAGATGAAGAATTCACATTAGTTATCAACATGATCAATAACGGAACTACAACCTGGACTTCAGATTACAAGATGGTCTTTCAGAGTGGCACACCCTTATCTGCTATTTCACAAATTCCATGCAGCCGCGAAACCACAAAGCCAATGGAAACTTGCGATTTCTATATTGCTGCCAAAACCCCGCTTGATCCAGGAAAATACATTTCTCGTTTCTGGTTATATAACGCCCAAGGCGCGAAAATACCAGGCGGCGAAGTGTATTTTTCTTTTATAGTTCAATAGACCAAGTGTTGATTAATAACTATGGAAAATTTAACCCCAAACCATGAAAGCTGGCTGGACCGTTCTTTATCCTCCATACTCCCTCGTTGGAATTTAAGAACACTGATCATCCTTGTCATCCTGGTTCTCGCGGTGATCAGCCGTTTTGCCATGCTGGGTGCACGAACGATGAGTCATGATGAGGTTAATCATGTTGTTCCATCCTATGATCTTTTTCAAGGAAAAGGATACCGGCATGATCCGATCACACATGGACCATTTCAATTCCACATCATTGCATTAACTTATTTTCTTTTTGGAGATAGCGATTTCACATCACGCGTTCCTGCAGCAATTTTCAGTGTAGCTGCAATTGCTTTTGTTATGATCGGGTTTCGTAAATACCTGGGCAATACTGGCTCATTGGTTGGTGGACTGTTATTTCTCATTTCTCCCTATATGCTGTTCTATGGTCGTTATACACGGAATGAAGCATTCATAGAACTTTTTGGTGTGGTTTTACTGTATGGAATTCTTCGTTACCTGGATAAAGGTGATCGCCTTTCATTGTTTCTGGTTACAGGTGCAACTGTAATGCACTTCGCTGTAAAGGAGACTGCGTATATTTATACAGCTCAGGCTTTATTATTTATCGGGCTCCTTTTTCTCGAAGATATCACTCGCATTCGATGGAACAGCAGTAAAAAGAAGAATCTTTTTATTACCCTTATGCTTGCTGCATTAATCTGTCTGATCGCAGCGCTTGGTTTTGCTGTCGCAAACGCAGGTACTTCTGGAAAAACTGCAGCAGTAGTAGAAACCACAGCACCTGCTTTTAACCTTGTTGCTTCAGGAGAGATCATTGCACTGGCATTGGTAGCGATATTGGGTATTTTTGCTATGGTGATCCTGGTACGAAGCCTGGGATGGAAGTCGATCCGCTCTATGCGTTCTTTCGATCTGTTGATCTTGTTAGGAACATTAGTTCTTCCATTACTCAGCGCTTTCCCGATAAAGATAATGGGTTTTGATCCGCTGGATTACCAAAGCCAGGGTTTGATCCGGTCTGGTATCGTAATTGCGATATTCTTTGCATTAGCTATTGCTATTGGTTTATGGTGGAATCGGAATTTGTGGATTGCTAATGCTGTTCTGTTCTACGGTGTTTTCACGGTCCTTTACACCACATTATTTACTAATGGAGTAGGTTTCTTCACTGGCTTGATCGGTTCGCTGGGATACTGGCTGGAACAGCAAGGTGTAAACCGTGGTTCTCAGCCCTGGTATTACTATACATTTGTCCAATTACCCATATATGAGTTTCTCGCTGTTTCGGGTACTGTGTTGGCAGTATATTTTGGTATTCGATATAAGAAATTCACTCAGCTCCCTGATCTACAACCTGCTGACGCAGAACCGGGAAAGCCCATAATACAGGAAGCTCAACCAGAAGATCAAATTACGCCAACCGAAGTGGTAACGGACGAGGTGAGCCAACCAGAAGAATCAAGAAGGATACCGGTCTTATATCTATTGGTGTTCTGGTCAATTTCCAGTCTGGCAGCATTCACGCTTGCTGGTGAAAAAATGCCCTGGTTAACGGTCCATATTGCTTTACCTATGTTATTGGCAGCTGGCTGGGGTTTGGGTTATCTGATCGATTCGACCCCCTGGAAGGATCTGAAAAGAAACCGGGCGATATTGAGCGTATTGATGGCGGTGCTCTTGATTATCAGCCTTTCTGGAACACTGGGCAGTCTCCTGGGCGATCAGCCACCTTTTGCTGGGCAAAGCCTGACGCAACTTGAAGCGACAGCGAATTTCCTCCTCTCTTTGCTTGGATTGGCGGGAAGTTCTGCAGGACTGGTTTATTTGCTTCGTAACTGGCACTGGAATAATCTCTTCAGGTTGGTGGTGTTAGTTTTCTTTGTATTTTTAGCAGTACTTACTGGTAGGGCAGCTTATCGAGCGTCGTATATAAACTATGAATATGCAACAGAATATCTGGTTTATGCACATGCAGGTACAGGACCAAAGCAAATACTATCTCAAGTTGAAGAAATTTCACAGAGACTTACAGGTGGTCTTGACCTGAAAGTCGCTTATGACAATGAATCTTTGTACCCTTACTGGTGGTATTTACGCAGGTATCCAAACATTCAATATTTTGGAGAAACACCCACCCGAGATCTAAAAGACGCGCCGATTATTCTAGTAGGAGCTGCAAATTATAGTAAATTGGATTCGATCGTCCGCGATCAATATGTGTACTATGACTATACCCGTCTTTGGTGGCCAATGGAAGACTACTCCAATCTAAGTAAACAAAAGGTGTGGGAAGATCTTAAGAATCCAGCCATGCGGGCAGCCATTTTCCAGATATGGTTAAACAGAAATTATGAGCCATATGCGAAACTGGAGGGTAGAAATAACCTGACACTGTCAACCTGGCAGCCTTCCAACCACATCCGCATGTATATTCGGAAAGATATTATTGCACAGATATGGGATTATGGTGCTGCTCCTGTTACGTACACAGAGGTTGAGACCGATCCTTATGTGAACGGTATTATGCAATTACAACCAGATTTTGTTCTTGATGGTGCAGTCACGGAAGCAGGCCCATTCAATGAACCTCATGGCATAGCTTTTGCAGAAGATGGTACGCTTTACCTGGCTGATACAAAAAACCACCGTATTCTGCACTTTGATGCTGAAGGAAACCTCCTGCAAAAATGGGGAACATTATCCGGGTCAGATGCTGCACCTGGAACCTTCAATGAACCCTGGGGAATCGCAGTTGCACCGGATGGCAGCGTACTGGTAGCTGATACCTGGAATCATCGTATTCAGCGATTCACAGCGAAAGGGAAGTATCTAAATTCTTGGGGTTACTTTGGACAGGAAGGTACCCCAGATGCTTTCTGGGGACCTCGCGATGTAGCTGTTGATGAAGATGGACGCGTTTATGTATCCGATACTGGAAATAAACGGATTGTGATCTTTGACTTGGATGGAAACTACATCACGAAATTCGGCACCGCCGGTATGGAAACAGGAATGTTGGATGAACCGGTGGGTATTGCTGTAGATAAAAACGGTAATGTATATGTAGCTGATACATGGAACCAACGAATCCAGGAATTTTCTCCTGATGCGACCAAGACAACTTATGTCTCAACCCGAGAATGGGAGATCGCTGGATGGTATGGTGAATCAACAGAAAATAAACCATATATCTCTGTTGATCAGGATGGTAATCTTTATGTGGCTGACCCTGAGGGTTATCGGGTACTGGTCTTCACTGGAGAAGGTATTTTCAAATATGGATGGGGAGAATATTCCACCGGAATGGATGGTTTTGCGCTTGTGGGTGGGATCGAAGTAGCTCCAGATGGAAAAATTTGGGTTGTTGATTCGGGAAACAACCGTATACTAAGATTTGCTCCCCCGATTACAGCAAAATAGTTGCTCATGCAAAAGGAGCCTGAAAGAATCAGGCTCCTTTTTATTTATTGCTATGCTTTCTTGAAAAACAACCCCAGTAGGAAACTAACAACTGAGACAATCAGTGCGCCGAGAAAAGCTGGCCAAAATCCTGTAACGGTAAAGCCAACCTCAAAAAGTTTCCCTATTTCACCAGCCAACACGAATAGACCAGTATTGATGAGCAACGTTCCTAAACCTAATGTAAGGATGATGAAAGGGCAACCCAGAACTATAAGCAAGGGTTTGATCGTTGCATTGATCACCCCAAAGATCAACGCCAGAATTATGATATTTGCCCAATTATCCGTGGTTAGAGTAATCCCATGACCTTTCATGATCGTCAAAGCTATGTAAAGAGCAACAGCATTTATGGCAAGGCGGATAAGGAATCTTTTCATTTTAACCTCCATATTCATTATGCCATCAATGAAAGAGATATACCCCAGAATTTCTAGGATATTAAGCCTGTGAGGCGAGCTTCATCCAGATAAGGGTGTGCTGTAACTTAAATGCATTATCGAAAAAAGCCTGACGGGCTTCATTTGCAGGGTAATTGATCTGTATTGGTCGTATTGAAAAGAAATCACAGCGAAAGTATTGTAATAAGGCATCAATGGCAATTTCCCTTACCTCTGGATCTACACTCAACCATAAGACATCAGCATAATGTCTTGTGGCTTCCCAGGTAGCCAACCCCAGCAAGCGGTCATCTCTCCTGGCAGCCCAATGATGCAATACATTTGCTTTGATTAAATTTTGTAAACCATTCCAAAATCCTGGTTCGAAGCGTGATTCTTCCAGGTGAAAGTTCCAGGTTACATCCTCTGGGTAGGTATCCTTCAACCACTTAAGTTGACTTTTCCAATCAGATGAGCGACGCGTGGTAATTACCAGGTTTGATGTTTTCATGCTCAATAATGGTTGATGTGCATCCAAAAGCCAGGTATCACGGCGGCAGCGTTCTTGAAATCCCAATGTTTGATATAGATGTTGTGCAACTGGGTTATCTTCCCTCACCTGCAGCCATATTTCGCTACTTCCGAGTTTACGAATATGATCGATGGCATGTTGCGTGAGTGCTCGCCCGATCCCTTGATTTCGATATTGCGGAAGGACAGCAACATTAGCAATCAAGTGATATGTCTGATCACGAAAAACGAAGGGAATGAGTGATAAATTGCCAACAATTTGATCATGATCAAGCCAGACAAAACCTCGTAAAGGGTATACTTCTTGCTCCCTGATATACGGTTTTCTTTCTTCAGATAATGCGGTTCTACCTGCTTTTCGCAATTGACGGATGAAATCTCTTCCATCTTCATCCAGAGTAGCTTTAAAGCATTGTTCAATCACATCTGCAACGGGAAGCAAATCTTGAGGCGAGTAAAGCTCTCGGATATGAGTAACAGGGTATAAACTTTCTTTGGTCACAAAGATATTTTACTCTTATATAACTCTTACATGAAAATTTTGGTTTATTAATGCGCAGCATGCTATAATTTTTAAGAATTAGATTATAAGAATTAAGAAGCAAAAATAATTGCAATGAGGAACACAACCTATGATGCGATTTGATCGTTTTACCGAACGTGCCCAAGAAGCTGCACAACGTGCAGCAGAGATCATACAGCGATATGGACACAATCAGATAGATACGGAGCATATTCTTTTAGCACTGATCGAACAACCTCAAGGGATGGTTTCGCAGATCCTTGAGATATTAAAAGTAGATGCATCAGCACTGGTAGAACGCCTTGATTACATTTTACGAACCAGCCCAAAAGCTGGAATCTATGGAAGCGGATCAGGACAGATCTTTATCACACCTGGTGTAAAGCGAATTATTGATCAGGCGAATGAAGAGGCAAGCCGTTTAAAAGATGAATACATTTCTACTGAGCATATATTTCTGGCAATTTTGAATGAAAAAAATACACCTTCTGCTCGTTTACTGGAAGGAGCTGGACTTACTCGCGAAAGAGTCAACGATGCGATTTTGCAGTTGCGTGGCGGGCAGCGGATTACTGACCCACAATCTGAAGTGCGGTACCGAACACTGGAAAAATACTCTCATGACCTGACTGCGATGGCACGTGAAGGGAAGCTGGATCCAGTTATTGGCAGGGATAATGAAATCAGGCGTGTGATGCAGGTGCTTTCGCGCCGAACAAAAAACAACCCTGTCTTGATCGGAGAAGCAGGTGTAGGAAAAACCGCCATCATTGAAGGATTAGCACAAAAGATTGCCAAGAACGATGTTCCAGAAATATTAAGCGGGAAGAAAGTGATCTCTTTGGATCTGGGTGCTATGATTGCAGGTACTCGGTTCCGTGGCGAGTTTGAAGAGCGATTGAAAGCTGCCATACAGGAAGTTCAAAAGGCAGCCGGTGAGATCATTCTATTCATCGATGAATTGCACACTGTAGTAGGTGCAGGAGCTGCACAGGGGGCGATGGATGCATCCAATATGTTAAAACCCGCATTAGCTCGCGGTGAGCTGCAATGTGTTGGTGCAACAACGTTGGATGAATACCATAAATACATTGAAAAAGACACTGCACTCGAACGCAGGTTTGCGCCTGTGTTTGTAGACGAGCCATCAGTAGAAGATACTATCAAGATGCTACATGGCATTCGGGATAGGTATGAAGCACATCATAAAGTGCATTTTTCTGATGAAGCTCTTACAGCCGCGGCACAGTTGTCTGCACGATATGTGACTGATCGTCATTTACCTGATAAAGCTATCGACTTGATGGATGAAGCAGCAGCGAAGCTACGCGTAGCTCTATATTCTTTGCCTGATGACTTAAAACAGATGAAAAGTGAGCTGGATAGGCTCGTTGCAGAAGAAGAGCAGGCAGGAAACGAACGCGATTATGAAAGGGCTGCTCGCAAAAAAGCAGAACGGTTGCGCCTGGAAGAACAATTCAATATTAAACGTGACAAATGGGAAGAGGAACATAAGCTGGATGAAGTAGTGGATGTAGATGATATTGCCCAGGTGATCGCTCAATGGACAGGCATCCCTGTAACCCAGATGATGGAATCAGAAACCGAACGATTGCTCCACATGGAGGATCGTTTACATGAACGTATCATTGGTCAGGAAGAACCCATAACTGCGATTGCTGATGCCATCCGCCGTGCCCGGTCTGGATTGAAAGACCCGCACCGCCCAATCGGTTCATTCATTTTTATTGGCCCATCGGGTGTAGGAAAGACAGAACTTGCCAAAGCTCTGGCTGAATTCCTGTTTGATGATGAAGATGCTCTTGTGCGACTTGATATGAGTGAATATCGTGAACAACACACAGTCAGCCGGCTTTTTGGTGCACCTCCTGGATATGTGGGATATGAAGAGGGCGGGCAATTGACAGAAGCAGTACGTCGCCGCCCATATCGTGTAATCCTTTTTGATGAAATTGAAAAGGCACATCCCGAAGTATGGAATGCGTTGTTACAAATCTTGGATGATGGCCGTTTAACAGATGGTCAGGGACAGGTTGTTGATTTCCGCAATACTGTGCTGATCATGACAAGCAACCTGGGTACAGAATTTGTTCGAAAAGGTGGAACATTAGGTTTCTTGCAGTCTTCCAGCAACAGTGAAGAACGGCAGGAACACGACAAGATCGATAAAGCCCTGAAGAGCACTTTCAGACCTGAATTTTTAAACCGGGTAGATGAAATCATCATTTTCTCACCACTCACATTAGAGCAAATGCGAGAAATAGTGAAGCTACAGATGAAAGAAATTCAAACTCGTCTTGCCGAGCACGGCTTAGCAGTTGAGTTAAGCGATGAAGTGCTTGATTACATGGCTGAAATTGGATATGACCCTGCCTTTGGAGCCCGACCATTACGCAGAGTACTTCAAAAACAAATCGAAAGTCCACTATCGATCAAACTGCTGAGTGGCGAATACGTCAGTGGTGATGTTATCGAAGTGACTGTAAACGCAGAAAAACAATTGATTTTCACGAAAAGAGAACAAAAATAACCCAAACAGACGGGGCAGCAATTTTACTGCCCCGTTTTTTCTTTATTAACTGGTCTGATATACTAATACCATGCTGCTGGATTCTCAAGAACTCATCTCTGTTTTACAAGCGACCTATCCCTTTCATTTGTTGGAACCCGTTGATGTTGAAGAAGTGTTTAAACACGCAGCGGTTTACCAGTATGAGATCGGGCAAACCATCTATCAACAAAAACAGCTAGCAAACAGAGTTTTTGTTTTAGCACATGGCAATGTGACTTTGACAAGCAGCAATAAAGCAGGGAAGATCACATCAATTGAAAAAATTCATCCAGGTACGTTATTTGGCATGGAAGGAACTGATGCACTACGCAGATGGTCAACAGCGACTGCTGATGAAGCTGTAATTGTGATCAGTTTCAATATCAAACATATTCAATCCCTTTTACATCAATATCCGATTTTAATTGAGCCATTGGAATCTTTCTTTCAAGCTGCAAAAATTGCTCATCAGACACACTATCCATGGAAAGAGGTGGATGAGACATTCTATTTTGCTGATCATCGTCACCCGGCGATATTATTGTGGTCATTGATCACACCCATTGCCGTCTGGATGACCGGTATGATGGCGATTCTTCTCTTTTTATCAAGTACAAGTCCCGGAAATCTGCTTGCATGGGGGTTGGCTGGTGGGCTTACATTTGTCGTGGGTATATGGGGTATTTTGCTGTGGATTGATTGGGGAAACGATTATTCGATTGTTACCAACCGGAGAGTGCTGTTTCAGGAACGTATCATTATGCTATACGATAGCCGTCAAGAAGCACCTATCAATGCGGTGCTCTCCGTTGGTCGAGATTCAACACAGATCGGCAGGATATTTCAATTTGGTGAACTTTCTGTACGCACGTATACTGGTGTGATCACTCTACCCGCCATCCGCAAGCCTGAATTGGTTGCAGGTGCAATTTCTTTTCTACAACGTCAACCTATGATGCCAATTGGCAGACGTGAAAGAGTAGAGCAAATGGCAGCGGCTTTAAAAAGCCAATTAATGGGTGAACCGATAGGAAAAACTTTCTCACCAGAGAAAGAGCAAACCCAAAGGAAGAGTTTCAGTCAATGGCTGGCAAATCTTTTCATGCTGCGATTTGAACAAAACGGTGCCATTACCTATCGTACTCATTGGATTATTCTGTTTCGAAAAACATTCTTCCCACTCTTAATTTTCCTCTTCCTGCAGCTCGTCCTACTCGCTAGAGTCGTTGGAGTGATAAATATATTTTCTCTGACCAGTACAGTGATTGTGTTAGGCATGCTCGATATTGCAGACCTCATTTGGTGGGCGTATCAGTTTATGGATTGGCAGAATGATTACTATGTAGTTACCGATGATCAGATCATTGATGTTTACAAACGACCGTTAGGGACTGAAGATAAACGAGCCGCACCATTGAAAAACATTCAGAGTATTAATTTTAAAAGGAACGGTTTTTTGGGGATTCTTTTGAATTTTGGAACGGTATATATTTTAATTGGTGATAGCCAGTTGACGTTCAATAATGTTTTTAACCCTTCTGAAGTTCAACGGGAGATATTTCATCGATTGTATGCTCGTGAATATAAAAGTAAATTGGAAGAAGAGAAAGCCGAGCAACTACGAATTCGCGAATGGATAGAAGCATATAACAAAGTACTGGTTGATTTTGAGAACGAACAGGTTACAAATCAAGAAGAAAGTTTGGATATTGAAAATCAGGAAACACAAGTCATTCAAGATGAACAAAATCATGAAAATCAAGGTACAATAGCCCAGGAAAATTCACGGGATAATATTATTTAGAGGCAAATCATGGTATTGAGAAAAATTGTTTCCGTACCAGAACCTGTGTTACGGAGAAAAGCACATAAAGTAACAGATTTTAATAAAGATTTTCAAACCCTTGTTAACGATATGGTTGAAACATTGCGAGATGCTCCAGGTGTTGGCCTGGCAGCACCTCAAATTGGCATTTCAATGAGGTTGTTTGTGATGGAGTATGGGGATGAGGAAGATGAGAATATCCCGAAAAAGCTCTATGTATTCGCCAATCCAGAAATTATTCAGGCTTCGGAAGAGAAGGTTATTGGTACTGAAGCCTGTCTATCCGTTCCTGATTTGGCAGGAAATGTAGAACGTCACACATGGCTTGTAGTGAAGGGTCAGAACAAGCAAGGGAAAGTCGTAAAATATAGGTTTGATGGTTGGTTAGCCCGCATATTTCAGCATGAATATGACCATCTAGATGGCATTTTGTTCACCGATAAAGCAGTAAAAGTCTGGCAAGCCCGCCCAGAGGAAACCGAAGAAATTCGCGATTGAAATGTATCTTACCCATCTTTCTCTAACCAGCTTTCGTATCTTTTCCCGCCTGGATATTGATGTACCAAGGCGGGTCATTTTGCTGGTGGGAGATAATGCACAGGGAAAAACTACTGTTCTTGAGGCAGTATATTTCCTCTCGACGTTTACCTCTTTACAGGCTGCCAACGATCGACAGTTGATCAATTTCATCGCATGTGAAGAACCTCTTGCAGTTGCCAGAATCGTTGCTGAATTCAACCGAGAGGGGCAACAATATAAATTAGAAATCCGCATCATAAAAGAAGCAAATGGGAATGGGGGGATGCGAACCCGGAAGGAGATCCTGCTCAACAATATCAAGCGATCTGCGCATGAGAGCATTGGTTTATTTAACTCCGTCCTACTGCTTCCCCAAATGATGAAAATATTGGAAGGTGGACCAGAAGAAAGACGCAGATACCTGAATCTGATGATCTCACAAGCAATACCCGGATACGCTCAAGCTCTTGGCGAATATAGCCAGGCAGTCACACAGCGCAATGCCTTATTGAAGCAAATAGCTGAAAAAGGAGGAGATGCAGATCAACTTCTTTTTTGGGATGAGATTGTGGCAAAACGTGGATCTCAGATTATGCATGCTCGCATTGCAGCCATAAATGAGGTTGAACTGATCGCTTCCAGGATCCATCAACAGCTTACTCGCAATGAAGAAGTATTGCGTTTGGTTTATCAACCAGCGTATGAGCCAGCAGTTCCTCAACAAAACCAGGCTGCATTACCCATGCAGGTAGATGTGAAACGTAATGCATACAGCCAGACAGATATCATGAATGGTATGCTTGCAAGATTTAAGAATGTGCGGCGCGAGGAGATATTTCGTGGTACTACTACCATCGGACCGCATCGTGATGAGATGCGGATATTAAGCAATCGTATCGACTTGAGTGATTTTGGCTCCCGTGGGCAGGTACGAACAGCTTTATTATCCCTGAAACTTGCTGAAGTACAGTGGCTAAAAGAAAAATGTGGTACCTGTCCTGTGCTGTTGCTGGATGAAACATTGGCTGAACTGGATCAGAACAGGCGACACGATCTATTAGGTTTTCTTGAAAGTAGCGAACAGGCCATTCTGACAACTGCAGATAAGAGTCAATTCCGGGATGATTTTATCCATCCGAATACAGTGTGGAATATTCAAGGGGGGAGGGTAACTAAAGAATAGGTTTCTTGGTAGGAATTCCCACTTTGCGGGGATATTCAGGCGGTGTGGTGTGCTTTTTTTCAACAACGATCAGGTATCTTTGCTCAGCCACACTGGGTAGTGTAACAGGATGCACAATTCGCAATCTTCCACCTAGTTTACTAATTGCAAACGCCGCTTGTTGGGTTTCCAAAGGCCCACTTTCGCCTTTTTGCGCAAGCATACAACCTTTTACACGAACAAGTGGAAGCAGATATTCACTTAAGATAGGCAGATTTGCTACTGCCCGTGCAACAGCCCAGTCGAATCGTTCACGGAATCTGGGGTCCTGACCTGCTTCTTCGGCTCTTGCTTGAATTACAGTAACATTATCTAATTTCAAAGTATTTACTACATGCTGGCAGAATGCAGTTTTCTTTCCTACAGAATCAACAAGAACTAGAGAAAGAGAGGGGATTGCGATTTTTAAAACCAATCCTGGAAAACCAGCACCTGTGCCAATATCTATCAGACTGGTTGGAAAGGGATTTGTCATGACTTCCAGGCAATAAAGTGAATCAATGAAATGTTTGGTAACAATTTCATCATGGCTGCGAATGGCTGTCAGATTGATGCGTTCATTCCACTCTAGAAGTAGTTGTTCATAAATTTTGCATGATTCTACCTGACGGGTAGAGAATGGGATATTCAGTTTGGTGCGGGCGAATTCAAGGACACGATTCATAAAGGTATTATACCTAGAGAATTTAATATAAGGACGAATATTTAATGGGATGAATTTGGGGGAAGTATTAAAATAATGGAGAATTAGATCCATTTTTATGATAAAGTATTATTCATTAGCAAAAAGGTGGCAAGAATAACAAAGAATCTTCGAAATTGGACAATTTTCTCCATATTGCTTTGCAAATTCCTTGACAGATGGAAAATATCCATGATAAAATTTCAACGTTAATTTATTCTTAAGAAAGGAAGCGACGAGTTATGGTATTTCTTGCTAACACATTCTCTCCGGAAAACGCCGGCGTCGGTGTTTTAATACCTTCTCGGAGTGCGCCTGTTTGCGGTTAATCAATTGATTTTTTGATCATCGCGGCCACGGGACACTCCAAACCCGTGGCCTGATTGTTTTAATTTACAAGAGGCTACGGGACATCGTAGTCTTTTTGTTTGTAGTTTGTTTGGAGGTCAGTCATGTTTGAAATTATGATGCAGTCTGGTGGGCATAGAGTAGTTTATTTGAACCACTCTGCAATTGGTGAAGATGATGCTTTTGGTTTTTATGTATGCGGAAGAATACTAGACAATCAGCGTTATTCTTTCGAAGCACGCCATCATCTTTTGGCAGGTCTACAGTGGATAACATGCACAATGCAACTTGAAAAGCTCATTGCCGTATATATAGATGTTGCCAGCATGGCTGATCTGGATCGTCCTGGGCGGCGGCAACTATTCTACGATATCGAAAACGGTATGTTTAAAAAAGTTTTGGTTTATCAGAAAGAAGATCTGATGGATGGCATATCGGAAAACAAAAATATGAGTTTTCTACCTTCTCGCAACAAATTTGCGACCATTACAATAGAAAATCACTGCAATACTTCCAGTAAGCAGATGTGCATAGTGAATAATTAGTTATTTCTTAATAAGCAGCATCCATTAAGAAAAGATACATCAGGAATAAGAAGAACCATGGAAAACATAACAACAGAGAACGTAATAGTAAAACGTCAACCGCTGCTTAATAGTATGCTGAAGCTGTTCATGGTGGCTATGATCCTGGCAAATATTGCCGGAAACATGTATAGTACTTTGCTGCCTCTCTACCTGAAAGAGTTGAACGCATCCGTTGCACAGGTAGGATTATTTTTTACATTATCACAGATCATCCCGCTTGCAATGCAAATTTTGGGCGGTTGGCTTTCTGATAATTTGGGACGCCTTCGAAGTATCGCAATAGGTAGTGTCGCAGGCATCCTTTCATATCTTGGAATCCTGTTTGCTCCGACCTGGCAGTGGGTATTGCTGGGTGAAGGGTTTGGTTCAGTCACTCGATCGTTGGTAGGACCGAGTTTCAATGCTTTTATCGCTGAACAATCTTCGGAAGAAAATCGGGCAAAGGTGTTTGGTATCAGCCAATCCATATATCAAATTGTGGTTATCGTTGGACCTCCATTAGGCGGGTGGTTGGCTGATGTATATGGTTTCCGTTTCATGCTTCTCATTGCCTTGATCCTGTATACAGCAGCTACTGTAATCAGAGTGATTATGGCGAAGACAGCATCACGCGGGCATGAAGCAAATCCTACAAAGTTAACTATCTCAAGTCTGAAGACGAACCTGGGCACCATGATTGGACTAATGTTTGCTGGTGGTTTGATCACCTGGCTGGTCATCACAGACGGATCTCGGGATATTGCTTTTTCGATGTCCTTCAATTTGATGCCACTCTATCTGGAAGACATTGGAGGAATGTCGATTCAACAAATAGGATGGCTGATATCTTTCTATGGCGTTGCCACTATGATCATGAATGTCCCAGGTGGTTGGTTTGCAGACAAAAAAGGTGAGCGAGCCGGAATTGCACTTGGCTATCTACTTACCTTTGCTGCGCTTGTTGTATTCCTGGAAGCAGAAAGTTTCTGGGGCTACTGTGTATGTTGGATCCTCTTTGGGTTGGGTGATGGAATGATGGGACCAGCATATCAATCGCTTATCAGTAAAGCAGTACCTGAAAAAGTTCGAGGTACCGCATTTGGATTGATGAGCACCAGCTTAGGTTTGTTCTCATTACCTGCACCTGCGATTGGTGGGCAGATTTATGAGAAATCAAGCCCGAAAGTGCCGTTCTATATAACTGCTGTCGTATCGATATTGACTATCATCCCTGTCTGGTTCAAATTCAAGATAACACCGAACGAAAGAAAGAAAATTGAATCTGCGGGATTAGCGAATGGAGTTGGTACAACAAATGGCATTAATCAAAATGAGTAGGTAAGTACGATGTAATACGTAATAAACTGGGTGAATGAAATCTTTCATTCACCCAGTTTATTCTACATAAAGAAAAAGTGAGAAAAACCTTTGCTTGATCTGGGGGAATGATATACTCAAACAAGCAAAGGTAATCAGGTGAATCATGAGAGAATACAAAGAGATCATCATCTGCAAGGGGAATTCTGGTTTCTCCCATTTGTTGAAAAATTATTTAAATCAACCAGAAAAATATAAGCCTTTATCGTTGGGGGGGTGAGGATGAGCAATTGGTTTTCAAAATATTTACCATTCGGTAGTTTTAATAAAAATACAAAGCTTTTTCTTACCGCAACAATCATCGATGGCGTCATCTATAGTACATTACAGCTATTTTATAATTTTTTCATTCTCTCGCGAGGATTTGATCGTGAATTCCTGGGTGTGATGAATTCCATCCCCTCCTTTGCTGCTCTGTTCCTTGGAATCCCAATGGGTATGCTGTCAGATAAGCTAGGCAGGCGGAAAGCAATGCTTACTGGATTGTTTTTCCAGGTGTGTGGCATGACTTTAACCCTTTTGGCTCATTCAAAATGGTTATTGATCCTCGGAAGCATCATTTACGGATCGGGCAACAATCTATATGTTCTCAGTCATGCTCCTTTTATGATGGCAATGACAAACAGAGACAATCGTGGCTTGCTATTCAGTTTGAATTCTGGTTTATCCACTCTTTCAGGTGCTGCAGGGAGCCTATTTGCAGGTCAACTCCCAGCAGTAGTGGCACCATTAATCCATGCAGAGGTAGGCAGTACGGCTGTTTACCAAACCATTTTGTTGAGTGCGGTATTCCTCGGTGCTTTTTCTTTGCTTCCAATTTTCTTGATCAAAGAACCTGACAGAATTGAGGCACCAAAAACTCGCAGCGAAAACTTGCATCAATTGGTAGGGATAATAAAACATGTTCTTACCTGGAAGCTTTTAGCTCCCAATTTGATCATCGGCTTTGGCGCAGCGATCCTGATTCCGTATATGAACCTCTTTTTTGCGTATACATTTTCGATGCCTGAAAATGAGATAGGTGTGCTTTTTAGCCTTTCATCCTTGCTTATGGGTGCAGGGATAATCGTCGGTCCTATCATTGAAAGAAAAATTCATGGTAAGATAAAAACCGTTGTTTTAACTCAAGCCAGCAGTTTGATATTCCTTATATTTTTAGGTTTTGTTCCAATAAAATGGGTAGCACAGGTAAGTTACCTGGCTCGTGGTGTTTTGATGAACATTGCCACTCCGTTTTATTCAGCTTTTGCCATGGAAATGACAGCACCCGAATCGCAAGGTACTTTTAACAGCATGTTGAATATCTCATGGACTTTAGGTTGGGCAGTTGGACCCTTAATATCTGGTATGGTTCAAGATGTTGCAGGTTTTCGACCATTATTTATAACCACTACCATCTTATATAGTCTGGGATGCTTTATTACCTGGAAATTCTTCCATAACAGTGAAGAAAATATCAGTGGAAAAGAAAAAGTGTATGAAGTTGAACAAAGCCTTTCTTGATCTGGTAGAGGAATGGGACTCGCGTCCATTTAGGATGATCGTTGTTGGAGATACACATATTCCCGATAGAATTCGCGTTTTACATCCTGAACTTATAAGTTCTATTCGCAATCAACAGCCCGATGGGATCATTCATACTGGAGACATTTGCCAGCTTGAAGTTTTAGATATGTTGAGCCAAATAGCCCCGGTGTTGGCAGTGAGAGGAAATAGAGACCTGCTATTGGCGAATCTCTTACCAACCGAGGTTAGTTTTTCTTTGAACGGCGTGAAGATTACCTGCCTTCACGGACATGGGAGGCCGCTCTATTATCTGGTTGATAAAGCATATTTCATGTTCACTGGACGGCAACAACGATTCACACTACCCTGGTTAGAGCACAATTTTAATTCATCACAAATGATCATTTATGGTCATACACACATAAAACGGAATCAAAAGATAGGCGATCAAGTGTTCTTTAATCCTGGATCCCCAACAAAATCTGCTTTTGATAGTGGAGTTCTTTCGTACGGGGTGGTCACTGTTTATCCTGATAAGAGAATTGATGCAGGATTCCAGAACCTTTCAGGCTGGAAGAAAATTGGAAGAGATTGGGAGAAAAAGAAACCTTAAGAAATATTAACAATTTCTAAATATGCTTGACCATGACATAGATAATTGTTATAATCACGGTTTGCATGTCAGCTTATTGTAACGAACTTATATATTCATTGCCTGGTATCGATAATGATCAGGTTTAACAGCTTAGGAGAGAACGAATGGCTTCAACTTTGCCCGTAAAGTCATACGCGCGAATTCCCGATATATTTCCCCTCCCAAATCTAATTGAAGTCCAACTAGACTCTTTTCGGAGACTTAAAACCGAAGGTTTAGCGGATCTATTTCATGAGATATCGCCAATCGAATCCTATAACAAAGGGATGAAACTGGTTTTTCCCAGTCGAACGGATGAATCGCGTGAATTCGATCTAAAATTCAGGTTTGGTGAACCCAAACATACAATCGAAGAGTGTATTGAGAGAGATTTCACTTATTCAAGCCCCTTATATGTTTCTGTACTATTAATGGGCAGTGAAGTACCTGAGCCAATCAAGCAGGATATTTTCCTGGGCGATTTCCCGGAAATGACTGATAAAGGCACCTTTATTATCAACGGTACCGAACGTGTGGTTGTGTCTCAGCTGATCCGGTCTCCTGGTGTATATTTTGAAGCTCCTATTGATCGGGCTACTGGGTATCGTCTGGCTACTGGTAAATTGATTCCGGATCGTGGCGCCTGGATGGAATTTGAGACAAGAAAGAACGATTACATCATCCTCAAATTCAATCGAAAACGTGTTGTGCCAATTACCATTTTCTTACGTGCCTTAGCTGCCGTTGATGATGGTCTTATCGATTCTCCATTAAAAACCGGAACAGATGAAGAGTTAATCGATCTTTTCAAAGATGTAGATAACAACTTAGATCGTTTATTCATCCCGTCTACTTTAAAACAGGAACCCGAATGGGACCTAAGCTCAGGTATCACCGTAGCTGAAGCTGCATTACTTGAATTCTTCAAACGGATGCGCCCAGGTGACCCAGTCACCGTGGATAATGCCCGCCAATTCCTTGAGGAACAGCTTTTTGATCAAAGGCATTACGACCTGGAAAAGGTTGGACGTTATAAACTCAATCAGAAACTTGATCTGACAGATCGCATTCCAGTTTCGCATCGCACAATCACCAAGTGGGATATCGTTTATCTTGTTCGCCGGATGATCGAGATCAACAATGAAGTAAAAGATAAAGATGATATTGACCATTTGGGAAACCGCCGTGTAAAGACAGTAGGGGAGTTGATCCAGAACAAACTCCGCATTGGTTTACGCCGGATGGAGCGAGTGATCAAAGAACGTATGTCCATCCGTGATCAAGAAGCATTATCTCCGGTAAGCCTTGTGAATATTCGACCTGTGGTGGCAGCACTTCGTGAGTTCTTCGGTTCAAGCCAGTTATCGCAATTTATGGATCAAACCAATCCATTGGCAGAACTTCGCCATAAACGAACCCTTTCTGCCTTGGGTCCAGGTGGTTTACGACGTGAACGTGCTGGTTTTGATGTTCGTGATGTACACCACTCGCATTACGGTCGTATCTGCCCAATTGAAACCCCTGAAGGTCCAAACATTGGTTTGATCGGTCGTTTGGCTTCTTATGCACGCGTAAACGAATATGGCTTCATCGAAACGCCGTATCGCCGGGTTGTACGCCAATTGAATCAGAATGATAAGCGGTTGTTAGGACGTAAAGTAGCTGTAGATTTTACTGACCCTGAAACGGGTGAGGTGATTATCGCAAAAGGTGAACGCATTTCAAAGGATATTTTGCCAGCGATAAAGAAATCAAAAAATACTACTGTATTCATCGAGCCTTTTGTAACTGAAGATGTAGATTACCTTTCTGCGGATGCAGAAGATAAATACAAGATCGCTCAAGCGAACTCAATATTGACTGAGTTCAACGAATTCGCTGAGAATCGGATATCAGCACGTTATTACTCTGATTTCATCATAGTTGATCCGAATGAAGTGGATTATATGGATATTGCACCTCACCAAGTTGTGGGTGTAAGCGCATCGCTTATTCCCTTCCTTGAGCATGATGATGCCAACCGTGCTTTGATGGGTTCGAACATGCAGGCGCAAGCTGTTCCATTGATCAATCCTGATATTCCTTTGATCTCAACTGGAATGGAGAAATACGCTGCCATAGATTCAGGGCAGGTGGTCACTGCGGATGATGATGGAGAGATCGTCTCCGTTTCTGGTTCAAAGATCGTTGTAAGAAATAATGAAGGGCAATTACATGAATACAACCTTCGAAAATACCAGCGATCAAACCAAAGCACCTGCATCGATCAACGACCTGCTGTAACCAAGGGACAACGTGTGAAACATGGTGAAGTCCTTGCTGACAGCTCATCCACAGTAAATGGTGAACTGGCATTGGGTCAAAACGTGGTTGCTGCATTCCTATCCTGGGAAGGTGGCAACTTCGAAGACGCTATCTTGATCTCTGAACGGATGGTGCAGGAAGATAAATTTACTTCCATTCATATTGAAAAATACGAAGTGGAAGCTCGCGATACCAAATTAGGTCCTGAAGAGATCACCCGTGACATCCCCAATGTGGGTGATGAAGCAATTAAAGACCTGGATGAAAAAGGTATCATTCGCATAGGTGCTGAAGTTGGACCTAACGACATTCTGGTAGGCAAGATAACACCAAAAGGTGAAAAAGAACTGACCCCAGAAGAGCGCCTGCTGCGTGCAATTTTTGGTGAAAAATCACGCGATGTAAAAGATACATCCTTGCGAATGCCTCATGGTGAACGCGGGAAGGTAGTGGATGTAAGGGTGTTTACCAGAGAAGATAGTGATGATCTCTCTGCTGGCGTTGAGACTATGGTACGCGTTTCGGTGGCACAGCGTAGGAAGCTCACCGCTGGTGACAAGATGGCTGGACGTCACGGAAATAAAGGTGTTGTCTCTCGTGTTGTGCCTGTAGAAGATATGCCTTTCCTGGAAGATGGGACTCCTGTTGACATTATCCTCAATCCATTGGGTGTTCCTGGTCGTATGAACATCGGTCAGGTACTTGAAACGCACCTTGGTTGGGCTGCAAAAGAACTAGGTTTTCGCGCGATTACACCCGTATTTGATGGCGCAAATGAAAACGAGATCGAAGCAGAATTAGCTCGTGGCTGGTTAATGGAACAGGCATGGAAAGAAGCTGGAGAAAAAGCCTGGGAATGGATCAAAGGAACTGATCTACAACCCGAGCAGATCAAAGACGACGATGAAGTGCGGATGCTCTACTTGGAAGAAACCCTGTCCGAGAAGGGTGTTGATTTCAGTAAATACATGGATGATCCGTTGTATACCCGCCGCGAAACTTTAAAACTCTGGTTGAAGAATCAGGGGTATAACCCTGAAGAATTCCTGGAATTCAAAGACGTTCCGAGTGGATCTGATTTTGATCGAAGTATTGACCAAAAAGCGATTGCTGTCTGTTTGAGGATATGGTTGAGTCAACATGACATTGACTGCAGTCAAAAGCAAGATGCTGAAGTTCGGACAATTGCAGAAGATCTTATGAAAAAGACCGGAGAACCATTACCTATTCTTGGAAAACAGATCCTTCGAGATGGAAAAGATGGAACTCCTTACGATCAACCAGTGACGGTGGGTGTAGTAACAATGTTGAAATTACACCACCTGGTTGAAGATAAAGTACATGCTCGCTCAACTGGTCCTTACAGTCTGGTTACTCAACAGCCTTTAGGCGGTAAAGCTCAATTTGGTGGTCAACGGTTTGGTGAAATGGAAGTGTGGGCACTTGAAGCTTATGGTGCTGCATACACACTGCAGGAGATGTTGACGGTTAAATCAGATGATGTTCAGGGACGTGTCAACACTTATGAAGCTATTGTAAAAGGTGAAACCATCGAAGAACCGAGTCTGCCTGCTTCATTCAGAGTTCTAGTAAAAGAGCTGCAAAGCCTGGGTTTGGCTGTTGAAGCTGTTATGGATAACGGTGAGGTCATTCGATTTGGAAAAGATGAAGAACGTATTCATCCACCAAAAGTAGGAACAGGTTTACTAGGTTTAGGTATGGATTACGAGGAAGGTGGCTTATTATAAGTTTTCTTGACGGGCGATTTTGCTCGTGTTATAATCGGCTACCGTTGTCTCAGTTATGGGATTTTTATCCCAGTGCGTAGGAAATGCGGCGAGGCCATCAATGAAACAGATGGCCTCGTTTAATGAAAAAATAGAAGGCGTAATTGCCGCAAGAATTTCGGAGGAAAAAGGTGCCAACCATCAATCAAATGATCCGCAAGGGTCGCCAGAATAAGAAGGCAAAAAGCAAAAGCCCAGCTTTGCAATATACCTTCAATACCATGAATCACCGCCGAACCCGTCAGGCGGAAGGATCGCCGCAGAAACGTGGTGTATGTACCGTTGTACGTACTATGACTCCTAAGAAACCTAACTCAGCCCTTCGGAAAATCGCCCGTGTGCGTCTTTCCAATGGCATAGAAGTTACTGCGTACATTCCTGGTGAAGGTCATTCGTTGCAGGAGCACTCAGTAGTGTTGGTTCGTGGTGGTCGTGTTAAAGACCTACCTGGTGTTCGTTATCATATCGTGCGTGGGACCCTGGATACCACAGGTGTAGCAAAACGCAGCCAGGGCCGTTCAAAATATGGTTCAAAACGACCAAAGGCTTAATTAGCAGCTAGAATGTGGAGAAAGACAGAACATGAGACGTATTAGTCCTGAAAAGCGGGAAGTAACTCCCGATGTACGTTATAACAGTGAAATTGTGCAGCATTTCATCAATCGAATTTTTTCCCGTGGGAAGAAAAGCACAGCAACCGCGCAATTCTATGATGCTATGGATATCATAAAAGAAAAATCTGGTCGCGAACCTATGGAAGTTTTAGATACCGCGATCAAGAATGTTGGTCCGCTGATGGAAGTTCGCCCACGTCGTGTGGGTGGTGCAACCTATCAGGTTCCAATCGAAGTAGCTCCTGAACGACGTCTTACGCTGGCAATGCGATGGATCATCGCGGCTTCTCGTGCCCGAACTGGGAAATCATACGCTGAAAAATTAAGTGGTGAAATTCTGGATGCTGCATCCAACCAGGGTGCTGCAGTACGCAAACGCGAAGAAACTCACAAGATGGCTGAAGCCAACCGTGCATTCTCGCATTACCGCATGTAATGTAGGGATATAGAATTTGTAATAAGAGTTGGTAAATATGCCTCGTCAGTTTGCTATGGAAAAGTATCGTAATATTGGCATCATTGCTCATATTGATGCTGGTAAAACTACGACTACTGAAAGAATTTTATTTTACACTGGTAAGACCTACCGATTAGGTTCTGTAGATGATGGAACCACAGTAACTGACTGGATGGCACAGGAAAGAGAACGTGGGATCACCATTGTTTCAGCTGCAGTTACAGCAGAGTGGAAAGGGTATCAAATCAATGTTATTGATACACCTGGACACATAGATTTTACTGCAGAAGTACAGCGATCACTACGTGTGCTGGATGGTGGTGTAGTTGTGTTTGATGCCACACAGGGTGTAGAACCTCAAAGTGAGACCGTTTGGCGTCAAGCAGACCGTTATGGTGTACCGCGAATCTGCTTTATCAATAAAATGGATCGTATTGGTGCATCGTATGAAGAATCTATCCAATCGATTAGACAACGTCTTGGCGCGAATCCTATCGCCATGCAAATTCCCATTGGCACCGAAAGTGAATTTCGTGGTGTAATTGATCTATTAACGCGGCAGGCTTTCATTTGGGAAGACGAACAAGGGAAAGACTATAACACAGTCGAAATTCCCTACGATATGAAAGACCTGGTGGAAGAGCGTAGAGCGATCATGGTCGAACAGATTGCTGAACTTGACGATGCGCTGACGGTAAAATTTCTTGAAGATAGAGAGATCAGTGTTCCTGAGTTAAAGACAGCTCTTCGGAAAATCGTCATTCAAAATATTGGTACACCAGTATTTTGTGGTAGTTCTTTAAAGAATAAAGGTGTGCAGCCCGTTCTGGATGCAGTGATCGATTATTTGCCATCACCCCTGGACATACCTCACGCTAAAGGTACGCATCCTGAAACTGAAAAGGAGATCGATCTTCCAGTTGAAGATACGGCTCCGTTGAGCGCACTGGTATTTAAGATTGTAACAGATCCATATGTTGGCCGATTAGCTTATTTCCGAGTTTATTCGGGAATGGTGAAACAGGGTGAGATGGTTTACAATCCTGGGAAAAGGAAACGTGAGCGTATTGGTCGCCTACTTCGTATGTATGCTGATCGGCGAGAAGATGTAGATGAAGTATATGCGGGTGATATCGCGGCAACTCTTGGATTGAAAGAAAGTTTTACGGGTGATACTTTGTGCGATATTGCACATCCTGTTATTCTTGAGAACATTAGTTTTCCTGAACCTGTTATTTCGATCGCAATTGAGCCAAAGACAACCCAAGATCAAGATAAGATGGCCGAAGCTTTAAAGAAGTTGTCTGAAGAAGATCCAACTTTTAAAGTAAGAACAGATGAAATAACTGGTCAAACGCTCATTTCTGGAATGGGTGAACTGCACCTGGATGTGATCGTTGACCGAATGCTACGTGAGTTCAGAGTACAGGCAAATGTAGGTAAACCACGTGTGGCTTACCATGAAACCGTCACCAAAGCAGTCAATGAATATTCCTACAAATATGTTCGCCAAACCGGTGGTCATGGACAGTATGGTCATGTGGTATTTAATATTGAACCTCTGGAACGCGGAAGTGGTATTGTTTTTCAAAGCAAGGTTATTGGGGGATCTGTTCCAAAAGAATATATTCCAGCCGTAGAAAAAGGTGTAATGGAAGCGTCTGAAAGCGGTGTTCTGGCTGGATATCCGATGACCGATATTAAGGTAACCCTTATTGACGGTTCTTATCATGAAGTTGATTCAAGCGAACTGGCATTCAAGATGGCTGCAATTTTTGCTTTTAAAGAAGGCGTAGAAAAAGGAGCGCCAGTATTGCTTGAGCCCATTATGAAAGTAGAAATTAATGTCCCTGAAGAATATCTAGGAGACGTTTTAGGTCAACTAAGCTCTCGCAGAGGAATGATCACAGGTACTGAAATGCGGCATGGAAATGCTCAGTCTGTTCGTGCATTTGTGCCTATGGCAGAAATGTTTGGTTATGCCACCGAATTACGTTCCATTACTCAAGGACGTGGTATTTTTACCATGGAATTTGATCATTACGCCCCTGTGTCAAGCGCAGTTGCAGAAAAGATTTTGAATAAGTAATCAGTTATTTGTCTGGAATTTCGAAGGAGAAGGAACATGGCGAAGCAGAAATTTGAGAGGACAAAGCCACATCTGAATATTGGGACCATGGGACACATTGACCATGGAAAAACGACTCTAAC
>DAOUFE010000040.1:0-60821 GCA_034430215.1 Anaerolineaceae bacterium
CCCAGGGACTACGGTTCTCGTTAGTAGCGGGGAGTGGATTCGAACCACTGACCTCCGGGTTATGAGCCCGACGAGCTGCCACTGCTCTACCCCGCATCAAGAAGATTCATTTTACCCCTGATAAGGTGACAAGTCAAGGAATACAGTGAGAAATAGAATGTTCCAAAAGTTTCCATGCTCAGGATCAATATTTTTTTGGTTATTAGATTTTGTTTAAAAAACCTGAATCATGATCTTAAGAACAATTTTTACCCATGTTTTATTGGCAATTTATTCATTGTTAATGCTTTTTCCATATTAAATAACAATAATGAAATATGTATTGATAGAAGTGCTTTATTCATTAATGATTTCTTGAAAGAGAAATCTTATCAATCCGTAACATTATTGTTGCGAAAATATTTGGAGGTAGAAAAAACAATGAAGAATAAAAGCAATAAGCATTCCATTAAAGTAACAATGCTGGCAATTATTTCAATTGCGCTAATTATCATGGCTGTCTCGTTGACTGTCTTTTCCACTGTAATTTTACGAAATACTCAAATTAAAGATTCCACTCACGAGTTATCGTTGACTGCACAAAACGAAGGCGCAAAAATCGAGACGAAAATGGATTACGCAATGGATGCTGCACGCACATTGGCGGCATCATTGAAAGCCATGAAGAAGGGGAATTCCGAACTTTCTCGATCACAAGTGAATAATATGCTCGAGCAGGTCCTCTTAGAAAACCCCGATTTCCTGGGGGTGTACACTGCATGGGAACCTAACGCATTTGACGGTTTGGATAGCGAGTACGCTAATACCAAAGGTCATGATGAAACCGGGCGATTTATTCCATACTGGGTTCGCGATGAAAGCGGTGAAATCTCCCTTTTAGCATTAACCGGATATGAAGATGATGGGAGTTATTACCAGGTTCCTAAAAGCCTGAAGGAAGAAGTAATCATCGAACCCTTTGCTTATGAAGTCAAAGGAAAAGAAGTGCTGATGACTTCACTGATTGTACCGATCATCATTAATGATAAATTTGTTGGTATTGCTGGTGTTGATATAGCATTGGATTATTTACAAGAAGCAGCTGATAATTTTAATCTTTATAATGGAACAGCCAGTTTCAGCATTTTTTCCAATAAAGGGATCATTGCAGCTTCAAAAGGCACTCCTGATATCATCGGACAATCCATTAAAAATTACTCTACTGATGTAACAGATATCCTGTCAGGCATTCAGAAAGGTGAGGTTTTTACATCTGAATCTGGTGGTGACATTTTAGCTTTTGCACCTATTTCTGTAGGGAAAACAACTACTCCCTGGTCTGTCGTAATCTCAGTGCCAACCAGTGAGACAACCCGTGAAGCAAACAGAACTGTATTGCAGTTGATCATTTTGGCACTCATTGTTCTGGCTGTTTCACTGATTCTTCCTGTTATCGAAATCTCAAAGATAACATCTGGATTGAACGTGATATCAACATCTGCTCACAAACTTGCTCAGGGTGACATCACGGTGGATGTTAACGAATCTGTAATCGAAAAGATTCGCAGTCGTAAAGATGAACTGGCTGAGATCTCGATTAGCTTTGGCGCTTTACGTCAATATCTTACCCTTTCAGCTAACGATGCTGATGCTATTGCCAATGGTGATCTCACCATTGAGATCCAGCCAAAAAGCGAGAAAGATAAGCTTGGCAATGCTTTGAAAAAGATGCTTCAGGCAATGCATTCGATGATCACTCAAATCATTGATAGCGCAGGAGCATTAGGTGCATCTTCAGAACAATTGGCATCTGCTGCCAATCAGGCTGGTCAGGCAACCGCACAAATCGCTGCAACCATTCAACAAGTTGCCAGTGGTACTACCCAGCAATCGCAGAGTGCAGCTGTTACAGCCAGTTCAGTAGAGCAGGTCTCTCGTGCGATCGAAGGTGTGGCTCAAGGTGCCCAGGAACAGGCAAATGCTGTAGCAAAAGCCTCTACGATCACTTCGCAGATCAATGAATCGATCAGTATCTTCACGAAAAATATTGAAAAAACAAGCAGCGATTCAGATGCTGCTGCCATTTCAGCTAAAGAAGGCACCAAATCTGTTGAAGAAACTTTGATGGGTATGGAAGTTATCAAAGGCAAAGTTGAGGTTTCTGCAGAAAAAGTTCAGGATATGGGTACCCGGTCTGAGCAGATTGGTATGATCGTGGAAACCATCGAAGATATTGCCTCTCAAACCAACCTCCTGGCGTTGAATGCCGCAATTGAAGCTGCTCGCGCAGGAGAAAATGGAAAAGGTTTCGCAGTTGTAGCAGATGAAGTTCGTAAACTTGCGGAACGGTCTGCATCAGCAACAAGAGAAATTGGAAATCTTGTTCGTGGTATTCAAAAGACTGTTTCTGAAGCAGTATCTGCAATGGATGAGAGTTCACGTGAGGTTGAAATTGGAGTGCAGCGAGCCAACCAATCAGGCGCTGTTCTCCAGAACATCCTCGAGCTTGTGGAGACTGTCAATAAACAGTCCAAACAGGCAACTGAAGCAGCTGAAAAGATGAGCATGGCTGCCAATGAGTTGGTCACCGCTATGGATTCAGTCTCAGCGGTAGTGGAAGAGAATACCGCCGCTACTGAGGAAATGGCTGCCAGCTCGAATGAAATGGGGAAAGCAATTGAGAATATCGCCAGTGTGAGCGAGGAAAACAGTGCTGCGGTAGAAGAAGTTTCAGCCTCAGCAGAAGAGATGAGTGCACAGGTAGAGGAAGTAACAGCCTCAGCTCAATCTCTCGCAGAGATGGCACAGAAACTAAATGAAATCGTCAGTATATTTAAAATATAGGTAGATTTCAATGAACTTGAAAGGGCTGTTCAATCTGAACAGCCCATTTTTTTATCATGATAGCATAAATCTATTAACAAACAGAAAGATCCCATTCTCAATGTGCAAGAATGGGATCTAGAGTATTTTATCAAATAAGATTTACTTTGATTAGAAAACGGAAAAATCTTTCACTCTTTTATTGTAAGGTTGGTGGGATCGAAGGTATTTGGATCTATCTGTACATGATTTCTACGGATCTCGTAATGAACATGGGGTCCAGAGGATTTACCGGTATTTCCAGAAAGACCAATGACCTCACCTTTTTGGACCGTTTGACCAACGGTCACGGGGATGTCAGAAAGATGACCATAGTAGGTTTTATAAGGGCCATTTTCCACAATTACCAGGTTGCCATATCCTGCTTCACTCCAACCAGCAAATGCAACGGTTCCTTCAATCGTGGAACGCACTGGTGTGCCCACAACTACCCCAAAATCCAGGCCATGGTGAGTAGAGGTATAGCCCTGTGTCAGGCGACCCTGAACAGGTAAATCGGAGGATTGAATTCCGTACTGCGAGTAGTCTACTTTAGCCTGAATGGGAAGATCAGCTGCTTGAATTCCATATTTCAAATAGTTTAATTTGGCCTGAACAGGATTTTCAACATAAAAAGAGGCAAAGGCTGTTGAGGGAAGCATCTGCGGTTCCGTTGTTGATCCTTGAATGGAGGATTGAAATTGGGTTGATAGTTGCTGTGATTGAAATTGATCGAGAATAGAAAATAATGAAGGAAGCATGCTACCAATATCATCATTCTGATCTGTATCGGAATTCAACGCGGAATTAAGAGTAGAGAGCAGCATATAGGAAAAAAGCTGCTGAAAAGATGTGGTCTCTGCTTGTATTTTGTTCGCAATACGGTTCGAAGAGAGGTTGCTAGTGAGGGAATCAGTCAAATAATTAGAGATAGATAGATCGTTCATGTCTTAAGTATAGTGATCGAATTCTATGAAGCACATAAAGATTTCATAAATTACACATTACGATTTTGTTGAAAATCGTGATGAACATTTACTTTGCTTTTACAGAGAATTCAGATGGTGTTTACATAAAGAGGAATGTGACATTATTAAACTAAATTTACTGATACCATTTTGAGCCATGGTTTCTGTAGGTGATTCAAATTGTTGAATATAGATCAAAATCAATCTATCGATATTCAAAAAAAAATGGCAAAGCTGTGTATAGGTGAAAACCGCCTTGAAGAAGCTTTGGATATCTATCTACAAATACTGCATTCAAATCCCGATGAACCGGAAGTGTTGAAAATGATCGGTGAGTTGTATCTTGCAGCAGGGAATAATAAGACGGCTGAGAAAGTATTCTCTACAGTACTGCAAAAACATCCCGAGGATAAATCTCTTCTTCTACAAATGAAAAAAGCGGGTGTTAATTCCCAAAAAGAAGCCAATCAGGAGACTATCCCAACTTCACCGGAAGCATTACGGAGATTATTACAATCGCTTACACATCGTGAGCAATCAATCAGTAAAGAAGAATTATCAAAAGCAGCGAAACTATTGAATGAGATTACACATAGTTCCAGTCCCGCTGCTGAAGTTGCCAGGCATTTAAACGAAATCGATAACCTATTACCAGCCTTGATCGATCTCAATATTCAACAAGCAAAGAATGATGGTCGATCTGACCTTGCAGCAGGGTTAACTAACTTGAAAACTAACATCACACTTCAAAAATCAATCTACGAAAATCGAATTCAAACTCTTTGTCTTGACACCGGTAGCGAAGAAATTAATCGAGTGCAATTTACTGGAAAAGTGGCAGTTTATCAACCAGTTAATAATTGTGATGAAGACAATGACCGCATTCAGTTGTTAAGTTCATCGCTAAAAACCAATAATTGTCTGATAGATGACGATGAAAATTCTGGAGTTCTTCCTGATATTGCAGTTTTCAGTAATCCATTTCTCGATCCACTCCTCATGGAGCGGATGGCGAAACTTTCCACTGCCAAAGTGCCAGTCATCCTGGATTTAAATCCAGCCTATGAACAGACTTATATGCCAGAAACCCGTATGGCAAAGAATCATGTCATCACTCATATTTATGATCGTTCGTACGTTTCCTCCCTCATTTTAGCTGATCTGATCACAGTAAACTCAGAATCTTTTGCGGAGAGCCTGAGAATGTCAGGGAATCCCGCAATGCACATTCCCACTGGATGGACGGTAAAGAATCCTTATTGGGCAATCAACAATAAAACGGGTGTGACACTACAAATGGGTTGGTTTGGAAATTCTGGTAATCTGGAAGATCTAGCAATTATCCGACGACCCTTGATCCGTCTTCTCAGTGAATTTGTGGATAAGGTTCGTTTAATCATTGTAGGAGATCAAGATGCATTTCGCATGTTCGATCATGTACCCGCTGAATTAAAAACTTTCATTCCTTGCCTTGTAAAAGATGAATTGCCGTATATCATCAACCAAATGGATATTGTCCTTATGCCATTGCGAAAGACAATGAAAAACACTATGCGATCAGATGAGATGTTGATGTACGCAGGAATCAAGAAAATACCCTGGGTGGCTTCTCCATTCTCAATGGTAAAGAATTGGGAAAAAGGTGGCGTAATGTGTACAACTCTGGAAGAATGGCATACCAGTCTTCGCTGCTTGATCCTTGATCGAACTTTACGAGAATCCTTGGGTTACGAAGGTTTTCAGAAAGCTGCGCGGCGTGAAATGCTTGTTCATGTTCAGCAATGGTTCAAAGCGTTTAAACTTGTTCAAGCTCAGAAAAAGAATTGATAAAAGTTTTAGCTACGGAGTGAATTTTCAGTGAACATTGTTTTTGTCCACAGTAAAAGTCCACAAGATCAGTATCAAGTCCTATGGCGTTGTAAAAATATTGCAAGGGCAATCGAGAAAACTGGATTGCATCATGCAACATTTGTGGAGATCCCCGATTTCGTAGCGAATAATGAAAATAGCTATACAGCTTGCAGCGAATCAGACATGATCGTAATTCATCGATATTGTGTTGATTCAGTTCTCAGAATGGCGTTAAATTGGAAGAACCAAAATAAGAAATTAGTATTGGACATGGATGAAGCTGTTAACCTGATCCCTGAGGAAATGGGACAATACCAGTTTTGGAATTATGGTGATTTATCGCCTTACTTTTTTGCTCCATCCAATCCAAACAAAAAGATCAGTCCCCCACCGATAAAGCAACTTTCATGGGCTGCGACGCTTGTCGATGCGATCACTGTTTCATCCCATCGTCTTGCTGGTGATTGGGAAGAATATGGAAGAATCTGGGAAATTCCAGATTATATTAATTTTGACCAATACTTAACCGTAAAACACCGGGAACGTGATGAAATCTGGATTGGCATGGGCGGAAGTCCAATATCTCCAAAAGCATTTACACAAAGTGGAATGATTGATGCATTGGTAAAAGTCTGCCAGAAAAACCCTCAAGTGCACCTCTTTTTAGGAAACATGCCGGCTGAGTTGTTCCAGGAGATTGATATACCCAACCAGAAAAAGGTAACTTATTCTTGGCTCCCGCCTGAGGATTGGGTATTCCACATTTCAGACCTCGATATTGGTTTAGCTCTGGCATATAGTGAATATGACCTCAGGTTCAGCAGAAATCGGGTATTGGAATATCTGGCAACTCGTATTCCCTGGATTGCTAGCGACCACCTTCCATATCGAGACCTGAACAGTTTTGGATTGTTGGTTGAAAATAAAAAAGATGCCTGGTATCAGGGTCTGATGATGGCAATCGATTCTCTACCAGCATTAAGGAAAAAAGCTGAAAGCAACTCTTATGTCTATGCTGTAAGTCAAGATATTGATGAGAATATCTATAAAATAATGAAGGTTTATGAATTTATTCTTAATGAGAAGTAGTATGGAGCCTTAAGATGATATACCGTAAACTAGACAAGACGGATGAGAAAGATAAAAACAGTGAAGAGACTCCTCGTATCAGGTTTCCTAATTTACTGGTAATTCCTGGGGGAGAATTTCTCATGGGCACGGGTGATGTAGATGTAACTCATTTACAATTGAAAGAGTCAGATTGGGCATACGATTGGTATGATAATGATCTCTTTTTAAATGAACAACCGCAACATATCGTGAAGTTAAAACCTTTTAAGATATCCCAGTTTCCTATAACTAATGAAGAATATCATACCTTTGTTTGGGATACTGGTTACCGTTTACCAAAAGGCTGGCAAAGCTTTACTTATCCACAGGAAGAAGGAAACCACCCAGTCACAGGTGTTACGAAAAAAGATGCAGAAGCATACATCAAATGGATTAACTCCAGGCTTCGGATGAATTTTCGTCTGCCAACGGAAGCGGAATGGGAATTGGCTTCGAGAGGGACTGACGGCAGAATATATCCCTGGGGAAATACATTTGATCCCTGGCGTTGCAACACATCAGAGAGTATGAAAAAAGGTACAACTCCCGTAGGATTATATTCACCTGGTGGCGATAGCGTTTATGGTGCCGCAGATATGGTAGGAAATGTATGGGAGTGGACAAGCACTATCCTCAAACCATATCCATACCGGGCTGATGATGGGAGAGAAAATCAAAACTCGAATGAACGCTATGTCATTCGAGGTGGTGCATGGTATTACAGTCGTAAATTGGCACGATGTGCCTGTCGTGAAGGCATGAATTCTGAGCAATGCTCTGATTCTATTGGATTTCGTCTTGCATGTGACTCATAAGAAAATGAGTATTAATCCGGAATGTCTTCGTAATAATTGTTTTCTATCTTTCTATAAGGAAGCGTTATTTTAAAACAGGTTCCCTTCCCTAATTGGCTTTCAACGGTAATATTTCCTTCATGTTCTTTGATCGTTCTCAAGCAAACGGATAATCCCAGCCCTGTACCATGACCAACAGCTTTGGTTGTATAAAATGGTTCAAATAATTTTTGGATCTTCTCTGGTTCGATCCCTTTTCCATTATCTGATATAGTGATCTGATATTCGGTTTCATTAAAACTCGATTTAATTTGAATGATCCCGTCCTGCCGGTTTGTCGACATGATGGCATCAATCGCATTAATTATCAGGTTGATCCAGACACCCTGAAGATGATCTTGCTGTGCCAGAACAGGGGGCATTGAATTACATAGATCTAATTCAACGGTAATGGGGAGTGAATGAAGCTCATGGTGGGTCAACATGAGGGCATTTTGAATAGTTTTATTGATATCAGTAGGTTCAAAATCTAAATTATCTTTATGAGAAATGCCCAATAGATTGCGTACAACATGGGAAGCACGAATCCCAGCGGTTTCTATTAATTTCAATGACTCGATCTTCTCTGGATCGTCATTTTTGGTTTCTTGAAGTAGTATTTGTGCATTGGCGATTATTGCCGAAAGTGGATTGTTGATCTCATGAGCAATCCCTGCTGCAAGTTGACCAACTGTAGCAAGCTTTTCAGATTGGATCAGATTGGCTTCAAGGTTGCGTTTTTCTGTAATATCTACTTCTTGAATAATTGCATGGACGGGAACGTGCATTTCATTAAAAATTGGATGTGTGCTGATCTCCCATTCAATATGCGTTTCCGAATTTGTCCATTCTCTCCAAAAGCGTGTGGTATTTTTCCCCTGGGTCAATGTTTCACTGACCCTGCATGCAGGGCAGGGAGAATTACGACCAGCAATTGACTCATAACAAGTTTTACCCACCAAAAAATTTGGCGATAGAGATGTTCGGGCGGCACAAGCTTTATTGGCTGCCAAAACCGTAAATGAGTTGTCGATTATGTACATTGAAATGGGAATATTATCGAACAGCTCTCTCAGAATATCTCTTGAATTGGTGATTTCAGCCCGCTTGGATTCCAATTGGGCAAGCGCGATCTTCATACCTTGAAGATAATTGAGATTTTCCATGACTTCGGCGAGAAAACTAGAATATTGCAAAAATATTTCTTTACCATTCAAGCCGATAGGATTATGTGGGTTGATAAGGAACATGGATCCAAGGAGCTTCCCATTTTTGGCAGTTATGTGTGAGTGCATCATAGTGCGTATTGATGTGATGGGGTAATCAAGGATCTCATACAGGGCTTCATTGTTGATCGAAAGATAATCAACATCATTTGACGCATGATGTTCAGTCGCTTTATCAAGCAGATCAGGACAGATATGCTGACTGCTTTGATAAACCCACTCATCTTCAGAATTTAATAACTTTTTTATGATCAGATCTGGAATTTCTTGATCTATAAGGAGAAAAAACAGATACTCAGCGTTAAAATAGCTTCGAATTCCTTTTACCAAATTATAAAGGGTCAGATCAGGGTCTTTGACGCTTTCATTTACCGATAAACTGACCATGTGGAGAATCGCTTTTTCTCGTTCTTCTCGCCAGGTAATAGATACATGCACTTGAGCTATCAATGATCTTGAAAAAGCGTAAACCAACTTTGTTGCAAAGGCAAGTTCATTTTGATCTAACCCTCTTCCACGGATAATGATGACACCAATTGTTTTACCATGAGAAGACATAGGAAGGATCGCTGCAACTTGCAGAAGAGGATTTTCACCAGCCGGTTCTTGAGAGCCGTAAACATTAATGACATCATTGAATAATTGGCTGTTAGGATTACCAAACTGAAGGTTCCAGATCTCTGGGACGTTGTATTTGATCCATTCAGAATTAAACCCGAGAGATGGATTGATCAGATAGATTGCTGCTCCATCGCGATTCAGGCATGAAGATATCCATTTTATGCCCATGTTGATAACGTGAAACAGGTCCTCAGATTGAAGCAAGAAATCATAAAAATGATCAATTGCCTGATCTACTTTAGAGTTAAAGCTACTGTTATCCGGGTTGTTCATGATAGTGTTGGATCAGAATTATAATTCTCTATGGTATAGCCATACCCAGTAACAGTTTTAATAATGACCGGGTTGCGAGGATCCTCTTCAATTCTTTCCCGTAAATTGCGGATGTGGACTCTGACAAGATCTGAACTACCTGTATCACTTGGATAATCCCATACTTCGTCAAGTAATCTGGAGGGTGAAAAAATCTCCCCTGGGTGGCTCATTAAATAATAAAGTAGATCATATTGTACTGGAGTAAGGCGTTTTTTAGGTGCATTGGGAGCTGAGAATTCGTAAGTGCGGGTATTCAACGAGTAAGGTCCAACTGAAACAATTCTCTTCCCATTTTTGTCGTTCTCTTTTTGATCTTCTCTTAAGGTTGAAAGTCCTAGGATAACGTCTGAGGTTTGTGGAGGGTTGTTATATTGAGTACGGCGAAGAATCGCATGAATACGGAAAATTAGTTCATTTATATTAAATGGTTTACCAAGATAATCATCTGCACCAGACATAAATCCATTGAGTTTATCTTCTTCACGAGTTTTTGCTGTCAAGAAAAGCACAGGTACATTACAGAGCAGAGAATCATTGCGCATTTCCTGGCAGACGGTATAACCATCCATACCTGGCATAACCACATCAAGAAGAACAAGGTCGGGGATTTCGCGTCTGGCTGTTTGAAGACAATTCACTCCCGAGTTGACCACTTTTACTCGAAATTCTTTGCTGCGAAGCACTCTTTCGATAGTGCTTGCGACAATCTCATCGTCTTCACAAACTTGAATCAATTTCGATACCATTTCAAATAATCCTTTCAAAAAATGTTTATAAAAATAAAAAGTGCTAAAAAATCTGTTCAATATATATCAATAAAAAGTTTTACCAGTAATTATTAACCCTTAAATATGTAGATAGGCGCGTTCAAGAATACAAAAAGCTAATCGCTTTGGGTTTGCCATCAAGCTATAAAGAATGTTCGCAAGTTGTGAGGTTTCTTGCTGAGCGATTTATTACTTGAATTCAAATACGCCAAATACAGTCACAGCTTAAACGATTCATCTACATCGATGGTTACAGTTTGTAAAGTACCGGTAAGAGGTATTTTATTTAGCTCTTGAACTACATTGTTTACCTGCTGTCCAGCTTTTAATATTGCTTCCGCTGAATCTCTTGCAGGATTGTTCTCCTCCAGAATTTGAATTAGGATTTGAGAGTCGGCAATGATGGTTGTTAATGGATTACTGATCTGTTGTGCAATACCTGATGCAAACTCTCCAAGCGACGATAATTTTAATTCGGGCATACTGCCTAATGAGTTGGCCAGTTGGTTCTCAAGTTTTTTCCTGCATGTTATGTCCTGTCCAATGGATTGAAATTCTTTGATTGTTCCAGTTTCATCTAAAATTGCTCTGCAAACCCATTTTTGCCATCGAAAATCATTCGATTGTGTGCGCGTGCAATTTTCAATAGTGTGAAAAACATGGTTTTGATCAAATAATTTAAGGATCGATTGTCTGGTTTCTCTGGCTGGGTGAACAGCACCTTCAAGGAAATGTTTGCCAATGATATCTTTTCGATTGGATTCAAAATATTCGCAATAAAGATCATTCGCATAGGTAATGACGCCGTTTGTGTCGAATTGAACGATCATTAATTCCTCGTTCTTTTCAATGGCATCTACTGACCATTTTTTATAATTCTCAGGATTATTTAGCCTATGTTGATTTTGAAAAACAACAGAGAGAATACTTGTCACAGTTTTTGCGACGCTGAAATCAAAGCTCGTAAATCGAACACGATTATCATTTGGAATAAGAACCATAATTCCAAAAATATCGTTGTCTGAAATTATTGGAAATATTCCCCCATTTTCAACCTGATCATTAAAAAGGCTGTAAAAGCAATCGGTGGGCGCGGATTCGGAATCTAAGTATTTATTAAACAGGATATGTTTATTAAGAAGAATGGTTTCATGAAGGTGATTAATGCTATTTGTTTCCAGAAGATCGGGAAATGAAATGTTTGTTCTGCTGGAAAGCACCTCATGACTTTTAATAAAACACTCTCCTTCATTTTTATAGATCAATAATAAACAGGGGGTGATCAATTGTCGCAATTTTTCTAAAGACACTTGAATTATTTGATGGTATTCATTTGGAGAGTGATAAATGATATCTTGAAGAAGACGACTGAAGAATTCTTCTCGTTTTAAATGCTTTGTTAATTTTTGTTGCATTAATTTGTAGGTGGTTATATTTTGCAATGAGCCAACAATTGCAATAGGGGTATTGTTGTCTTCACCAAAGATCACCGTTTCTTGACCTTTTAACCAACACCATTTACGGTTTTTACTGCGTAGATGAAATTCATGTTCGAGTACTTTATTCCTCTTTAGTTTCTTAATATTTGAAAAGTGTTCCAGTACTCCTGGTAGATCATCTAAAGCCAATAATGCTATCAACTCATTATGTTTCTTCTCAATGACTTCTTCTGGTGAGAATCCGAGGATATTTTTGACTGCATTGTTAACAAAAGAAATACAACATCTCTTAATATCCCAGACAAAGATGATATTTGGAGTGGTTTCTATAATTAACTCAAAGAATGAACGATCAGCTTCTTCTTTTTTCTGAAGAAAATTTCGGAACACTATGGAATGATCGGGTGAAGGATCATACTGATAAACGCCTAATTGTCTGAGCGCTTTTGCTTTTTGGATAAAGTCATCTATCTTTTGAAAAGAAATGTCATCCATCTGTAAATTGCCAACAACACCAGAAAACCCGCTTATCGGATTTTGAACATCCTTTTTCTGTATGAAAAGGACAAAGGGAATAGCGGTAATTTTCTTTATGATCTGGCTAAATTGGTTTTCGCCATAAAAAACGTTAATATCTTCATCCAGGAAAAGAAGATCAAATTTCATGGAAGAGATATATTCGTGGATTTGGTCAGTAGATTCAGGATAGATGATTTTAATGTCTGGAATCAGCGATAGATAATCTACCAGCTTCTTCCTTAGGAGGTCGCGAGATGTGAGAATCAAGATTTGTGTATCTCTACTGCTACTATTCATGCCGGTTGTATACATATAAAAACCTATCTGGGGTGCGATTATTCTACCAATAATGTGAAAAAGATAGCTTATCTGAGCCCCTTTTATAAAATATTGTTAATTGCTTGTTAAGTCGATATAAAGGTAATGCAAGTAGGATGCCAATAAATCTATTGCAATTAAAACTGACCCAGAAAACTACGACTATCTATATTAAAGAATAGTGAGAATGTTTTCAATATGCCATAAAAACCGCGTAAAGAACCTGAAGGATTATTAATTAGGATTTTATATTCCTTTCACGTCTGATTTATTTTTCTTTGTGCATTGATAGGGTAAAGTAATTCCTGATGGGTGAACACCATCGCTGGTAGTGACCATATTCCCCAATCAGGTGAAGCGTTACTATGATCTTATTGACGAGATTTAATGGCACACAATTTTACATTAACGCAGATCTGATCCAGACTGTGGAGGAAACTCCCAATACTGTCATCACGCTTCTTGACCATACCAGATTTATAGTGAACGAATCGGCAGCAACTGTAGCAGATAAGTATGTGCAATATAAGCAAAAGGTAAACCAACCTTTTCAGGTAGAAAGAACTTCAGGTTCTTGATTATTGGAGGTTTCGTAAAATCATGGATTTAGCAACGATTGGTGGATTAATAGCAGCCTTGTTGGTGATTTCTGTTGTAATGATTATGGATGGAGGATCGCCTCTTGATCTGTTGTCTCACCCTTCAGCTATCCTGTTGATCATTGGTGGGTCTTTGGCAGCAACTACGGTTACTGTTTCCGTGAAAACTATAACGAAACTCCCCATTTATATTAAACAAGCCATGACCACGAATAAATTCGATGTCCGAGAATCCATTGAATTATTGGTAAAAATGGCTGATCGGGCACGTCGCGATGGGTTACTTGCCCTCGAAGAGGATTGCAAACAGATCAAAGATCCATTTATGCAAAAAGGGATCATGATGGTTGTGGATGGTACGGATTCTTCGGAGATCCGTGAAATTCTGGAGATCACGATAGAACAAACACGCAGCCGGCATAAAGTAGGCATTGGCTTTTTCGCGGCAGCAGGTGGGTTCGCTCCTACTTTTGGTATTATCGGTACGGTTATGGGTTTGATCAGTGTTTTAAAGACATTGGATGATCCAAGCTCATTTACCAGGTCCATTGCAAGCGCGTTTCTGGCTACTCTTTGGGGCTTGTTGGTGGCTAATGTGATTTACCTCCCAATTAGTGGAAAACTCAAAGCAAAAAGTGAAGAAGAAGTTCATTTGCGTTATTTGCAACTGGATGGAATCCTGGCTGTACAGGCGGGAGAAAATCCACGCGTGGTGAGAGAAAAATTAAATGCTTACCTCTCACCGGCAGATCTCAGAGCAGGCGAAAAGGCGAAACCAGAAGATGCAAAAGGGAAAAAGGCAGCTCCGGCTGTTTCTGAAAAGGGTGTAGCAAATGGCGCGTAAGCAGGAAGAAGAAGGCGAAAGTGGTGGTTCGGAGCGCTGGCTTGTCAGTTACTCCGATTTTATTACGCTTTTAATGGTGATCTTTGTGGTGCTGTATTCTATGGGACAGACCGACGTGGCTAAATATAAACAGCTTGCTGAGAGTTTGAAATCTGCATTCTCCTTTGGAGGACCTGTAGAAGTGATCGACTCTAAGATCAATGAAGCTGGTGGCAGTCTTGAAGATGGGCAGGCAAAACCCATTGTAGTGCCTGGTATCCCGAGTGAACCTCCAAAATCGGAAGAAGTGGCGAATGAATTAACTCAAATGCTTGCATCGAATAACCTTGGAAACGAAGTAAGTGTGCAGACAAATGTAGAAGGGGTTCTTATTTCATTAAGTGAAAAACTGGTTTTTGAGCCCGGTACCGCAAAACTGCCTTCTGATGTATATCCAGTGCTGGATATCATCGTGGATATGCTAAAACCGATTGATAATTCCATTCGTCTGGTTGGCTACACAGATAATCAACCTCCCAGAGACTCTCAATTTGCCAATAATATGGAATTGTCTGTGACGAGAGCTATGGTTGTGGCTGATTATCTGATTAATAAAGGCATTGATCCTGAAAGAATCATTGTTTCGGGAAGAGGTCAATATCAACCCATCTTTGAAAACGATACCCCCGAACATCGGGCTTTGAATGGAAGAGTAGAAATTGTCATTATTTATAATGTTGAGAGCAGTGTAATTGGCATTGACACCATAAACATTGCACCATAACCAACAGGGAATTGATCTATGCAGACGATAACAAAAATACTAAATGTTATGTTTAAGGCAATCACCATTATTCTATTTTTGATTATTGGATTGCTGACCATTGCTGTGGCATATATCATGTTTGCTCCAGATGATATGCCAAAGCCTTTTACCCTGGTTTACGCAACGCCAATTACTCCTGCAAGCAGTCTTTTGGGTGATATTGGTAAACAAAAGGATGAACCAATTCTTGTTCCCACTGCGGTGCCTACTCCGGTAGTTTTACCAGGAGAAGGTGTGATGGTAGATATGAGCACCAAGATCATCAACCTGGCAGATACCACAGGGCGGCGATACATCCGCCTTACAGTCGTATTGGAATTTGCGCCTGAACCAGGCGCAACTGATGAACCCAAAAATTCTGAGGGAGAAGTTGATCCTAATGAGGCACTAAAAACTGAAATTGCCAATCGAATGCCTTTGATGGATGATGTAGTGATCACATTATTGTCGACGAAAACTTATGAGGAGTTGTATACCGCAGATGGCAAAGAAACTCTTCGGAAAGAAATTCTGGATGCCATCAATACAAAACTTCCTGAGTTCCGTGTCATATCGGTTTACTTTACAGAATTTGTGGTGCAGTAGACTATGTTGACTCAATCTGAAATTGATGCTTTACTGGCGGGTACCATCGATATTGAAGGAAAAGATGGCGCGCAGGGTGTTAACCTGGCTGATTTAATGAACCCATCTGCAGAACATCAGGAAGCAGATGCGGGGAAGAAAAAGAAAATTCAAGCCTACAATTTCTGGTCGCCAGACCGGTTCTCAAAAGAACAAATGCGTGCAGTGGAATTGATCCACGAGGACCTTGCTGAAAGGTTAACCACTTCCATGCCAACATTTTTGAGAACGAATATCCGCCCACGCCTGGTTCATACAGAGCAGGGACGATTTAACGATTTCTTGGCTGATTTTCCTGAAAGTACCCTTTTTCATATCGTTGTTCTATCCCCTTTGCCTGGGCAAACAGTATTGACATTGAGCCCTGATATCAGCACCTTGATTCTTGAACAGCGGTTAGGGGGTAAGGTTGAAAGAAAATGTGGGGATCATCTGCCAACTGATATCGATCAGTCTCTTTTACGCGGATTGATCGAACATATGTTGGGAGATATTAAAGCCGCCTGGAACAAAGTTGTCAATATCGAGCCAGCGTTGGAAGATAGCACTGTCAACCAGCACTGGGTGCAGATGGTCATTGGCAATGAACGGGTAATGATGCTCACCTATGAGATAACCATTCAAGGGCATAGTGGCACTATGTCTTTCTTTATTCCTTTCAGTACTCTGAAACCAATTATGAACGTGTTGAATCCCCATATCTGGATTTCTGGAAGAAGAGAGCAGAAACAGGATCAATCCTTCTTGAAGCAAAATCGAAAAAATCTGGAAGGCGTTCCGCTTGACGTTAAAGTCATTTTGGGTGAGATCAATCTCACAGTAAAAGATGTAATTCATATTTCTGTGGGTGATATCCTTCAATTGGGGACATCTATTAACCAACCATTACTGATGCAAATTTCTGATCAAAGGCTATACCTTACCAGAGTAGGAAAAGTTGGGAACCGCTTAGGGGTTCAAATCAGTAGTGCAGTTCTAAATGAACAGAAATCCGAATACTCATAATGAGGATGAAATATGGCAGCAAATGACGAAGCTTTACAACCCGCAGAAGAAAATAGAGCGGTATCACCTACTCAATCAGTAAATTCTGCTCAGCCAGATCGTGAAATCGCAAACATGGATTTACTGATGGATATTTCTCTCAGGGTGACTGTCGAATTAGGACGTACCCGCATGACGCTACATCAGGTGCTTGAACTGCAAAATGGTTCGGTAGTGGAGTTAGACAGGTTGGCAGGTGATCCGGTGGATGTTTTTATTAATGATCGTTTGATTGCACACGGTGAGGTAGTTGTGGTGGATGATAAATTCGGGGTAAGGATCACTGAGCTGGTTTCACATGCTGGTGGAAACAAAGGGTAATTTGGTAATGGAAATCTTGCTAAAGAAACTTCAAAATTGGTGGAAGGAAGCAACTCCGAAAAAACGTTGGTCTGGTGGAATACTGGCATTTGGGCTCATTTGTACGATATTATTCTTTATTTTTTCCAGTTCTTATCAAACACGTTCGGTAGATTCAACGAGCTATATCGATGAAATGAACAGTCCCCTATATTACATGGGCGTTGTCGCAAAAACAGTGGGGGTATTACTGCTTATTGTCGGGGGAGCCATCGTTCTCAAACGAATGCAAAAGAAACAAGCGGGAATTCATTCAGAACGCGCATTGACGGTAATGGAGTCCGTTCGATTGTCTCCTAAACAGGCATTGCATATCGTGCGCGTGGGTGAGGAATACTTTCTGGTTGGTGCTACAGACCAGAATGTGAATTTGCTATCACAGGTTGATCTGCACAAAGAAAAGGACGAGAAAAAAGAGATTACCCCCATAAAGCAGCAATCCTTTGAATCATTCCTGGTGAAAGCTGCTGAATTGGAAGATCAACCGGTAGTAGAAAGATGTTAAGAATTGTTTTAATGATTAAGCCTAGATTAAGCAAAAAACTTTTTTTAGTAGTTTTACTGGTAATCCTTGCAGGTTTAATGGCGGGTTGTTCGGGAGATCCCAATCTTAATGCAAGCGGCATCACTCTATCTGTTACTCAGGATGGCAACCCAACCGAGGTAACCAGCGGAGTTCAGCTTCTTGTGCTGTTAACAATTCTCTCATTAGCTCCGTCTATTATCATTCTCTTCACATCCTTCACGCGGATAGTTATTGTCTTATCTATGCTGCGCGGGGCTATAGGCACTCCGACCATTCCACCAAATCAGGTCATCATTGGTTTATCTTTGATCCTTACTTTCTTTATAATGGCGCCGGTATATCAGCAGGTAGATCAACAAGCCATACAACCATATCTGCAAGGTCAGATGGATCAAAAGACCGCTTTCTCTAGTGGGATGGAACCTGTCAGACAGTTTATGTTCAAGCAAACCCGTGAAAAAGATATCGAGTTGTTCCTTGAGTTAGGTCATGAACCAAAGCCCGCTACATTAAATGACATCAAGACAGTTGTGCTTTTACCTGCTTTTGTCATTAGCGAGCTTCGAGTAGCATTCACCATGGGGTTTGTGATCTATATTCCCTTCTTGATCATTGATCTTGTTATTTCGAGCGTTCTTTTGTCCATGGGTATGATGATGCTGCCACCCTCTCTCGTGTCATTGCCCTTTAAGCTATTGCTGTTTGTCATGGTAGATGGATGGTTTTTAATCACCCGAAGCCTGGTTTTAAGCTTTGGTGGGGGGTAAGGAGGAGCAAAAATTGTCTGAAGCTTATGTATTAACACTGGCACAAGATGCCATTTTTATTGCTCTTATGCTTGCTGGACCTGTTCTTCTGGCAAGCTTACTCATTGGAAGTTTGATCAGCATTGTTCAAGCTGCTACGCAGATCAATGAAGTTACCCTCACGTTCGTTCCCAAAATGGTTGGGATCATTTTAATCCTGATCATCCTTGGATCATGGATGCTTCAGAAAATCGTCGCATTTACTGCTGCGATTTTTAACAATTTACCCAATCTGGTTCATTGAGGGCTATGTCATGCTGCCGCGAAAAGTCGATCTCGTTCTTGATACCATCGATAATTTACGTCCAATTCCGTCGAGTATAACGCGTATTCTACGAGAGATCGATCGACCAGACACAACGATATCCACTATTTCGAAATATATTGGAATGGATCAGGCATTAACTGCAATGGTCATAAAGACAGCTAACTCTGTTGCATTGGGGTATAGAAGCAGATGTTCTTCGATCAGGGTTGCAGTAATGAGAATTGGCTTCAAAAGAATTAAGGCAATTCTATTTGCTATCAATGCAATAGGTCCGATGACAGGAAAATTAAGTGGGTACCGGTTAGGTGGAGGGCAATTATGGGAGCATTCTTTGAGAATTGCGACTGCTTCTGAATGGCTGGCAAGAACTTTACATTATTCCGAACCAGAAGAAGCATATATCGTTGGATTGCTGCACGATATAGGTAAACTTCTATTGGATCAATTTGTCGTGGAAGATTATGAGAAATTTATTGATCAAGTAAAAAGTTATCAATTTCCAATCTGGAAAGTGGAAGAAATGTTGATTGGGATCGACCATGCCAACCTGGGAGGGATGATGGCTGCACGGTGGAATTTCCCAAATTCACTCATGGAAGGGATACGATATCATCATACTCCATCATCGGCAAAGGAAAATCAGATATTGCCAGCTATTGTGAATCTGGCAAATTTATTGGCTACTCAAAGCAGTGAACTCGAAAATGAAATGTTCAGCAATGATCTCCATCCCGATACAATGAAAATCCTCAATCTTGAACAGGAAGATATGGCATTTTTATCTGATTCGATTGATAACATTTTCGAACTATCAGTTGCAAGGTAGTGTGAGGTAGTACCATGGAAGCAATTCGCATTCTCCTTTTGGAATACGATGCAGTTCTAGGAGATCTGCTTAAATTATCCTTACAACGAAATGGATATTATCCGATTATCTGTGATGATCCAGTATTTGCCATAGATGAAATTGAAGAATTTCAACCAGAAATCATGATCATCGATACCTGCCTTCCACGTCTTAATGCTTTTGATCTTTTACATGAAATAAAAGAGAAAGGTTTACTTGAAGGCAGATATGTCGTGATCCTCTCTGCGTTGGGATTTCCAAGTATTGTAAAACAGGCAAAAGCAGCAGGCGCTGATGAGTTTCTGGTTAAGCCCCTTGATGTTGAAACCCTTGTTTCAAAAATCGCCCTTCATTCAAAAAATTCCATTAAAAATACATTATCGGCGGCTCCTGTAAATTCTTTATAGAAAAGTAATCCATCCTAAAGAAATTTATCCAGATTTAATTTCACCTTCACCAATCCTTTACGGACATAGACCACAACTTAATTTATCCTGAAAGAAACTCCCTTACCGGAGGTAGATTGTCTATTTCATTAGCTCAAGCCCAGTTATTCTTTTTGGCACTCACACGGATCATGGCAACCATCGTTCATATTCCGGTGTTAGGTGGCAGGATGATTCCAAATCAGGTCAAGATAGGGTTGGGGCTCATGTTGACCCTGTTTCTTATACCCTGGCAGAACCTCCCAGTGGCAGAGACTTCTCTTGGGTTGGTGGCTTTTATGATCGAAATCGGGAAAGAGCTAATCATTGGAACAGTTGCAGGTTTTGCGGCTGATCTTGTCTTTGGAATTTTACAGATAGCTGGTGAATCGATGGGATATGGAAGTGGGTTCAGTTCAAGTAGAGTATTCAATCCTGCAATGGGAGAAGCAGGTTCTGCTTTGGATCAATTATTCATCTTGACCGCTACCATGTATTTTTTAGTGATTGATGGGCATCATGTGGTGATCATGGCTCTACAAAAAATGTTTGAGATCATTCCGCTTCGTGGAGTGATACCGTTTTCTGACCCCGCTGTAGTTTTACAAATGACCTCGCAGATGATACAGGCGGGGATCCACCTGGCATTGCCCCTCATTGCTGCTTTGTTGCTTACGGATCTTTCGCTTGGTTTGCTGGCACGGATCACTCCTCAAATCCAGGTTTATTTCCTGGGATTGCCCTTAAAAATTGGAGTATCTCTTTTGGGAATGGGATTGGTTCTAGTGATGGTTCTTCCCATGATCGGGAATATCTACAATGATTTAGGAACAAAAATGTTGATGTTATTGGAAAGATAACGAGATGTCAGATAAGACAGAGGCACCGACTCCTAGAAGAATAGCCGAAGCTCGTGAACAAGGTCAGGTTGTTAACAGCCGTGAAGTAAATGCAGCCGTGGCTCTTCTCTTGAGCGTTGCTCTTCTGCAGGGTCCTGGAAGAAGTATGATGACCGCTTTTTCAGAAATGGTCGAACAGACTATTCAAGAATTGCCGGGAACTGAAATCACCGGTGCATGGTTACAGGAAACAACCTTGAATAATGTCTTCCGGATTCTTCCATCTCTAGGGCTGATCATTCTGGGAATTATGATTGCCGGAACGTTGGTCACGCTTGGTCAGACTCGTTTCCTATGGTCAAGCAAGCGGCAATGGATGGATTTCAATCGAATAAATCCGATCAATGGGTTTAAACGATTATTTTCACGGAATTCACTTTTTGAATTGGTTAAAACACTGGCAAAACTGCTCATCATTGGATGGATCACCTACAGTTTTCTTCAATCTAATTACATGCAACTGGTAGGGTTAGCTTCTCTAGATCTCAGAGAAGCCATCAGGATGGCAGCGCAAATCTTCTTCTCTTTGATGTTGAGGGTAAGTTTAGTTTATTTTGTCCTTGCAGCAGCAGATTATGCCTATCAACGCTGGGATTATATGCGTAATCTGCGGATGACAAAACAAGAGATCAAAGAGGAAATGAAAAGGTCAGAGGGTGATCCACTCTTAAAAAGCAGGATTCGTGCTCAGCAGCGCCGCATGGCTCGGAAGAGGATGATGGCAAATGTGCCCAATGCAACAGTAATCGTTACCAACCCTACTCACCTTGCCATCGCTGTTGAATACCGAAATGAAATGCATGCTCCAAAAATCCTGGCAAAAGGGGCATACAGAATTGCTGAACGTATTGTGGCAATTGCCAAAGAACATAACATTCCAATCGTTCAAAATATTCCTCTTGCCTGGGCAATATATAAAACGATTGATATTGATCAGGAAATTTCTCCTGATCTTTATAAAGCAATGGCTGAAGTTCTGGCTTTTGTTTACAGAACTAAGAATCACACGTCTCCGTCCGTTGTTCAGAACAAAACCGGCGATGGCGAAGAAGTTAAACAAATGGAAGATAAATAAGTGACAACAACTACTGGTTCAACATCAACTATGACTAATTCGTTGCTAAAGCTATTCCGCTCGAAAGACATGCTGATGGCTTTTGGTATTGTGCTCCTGGTTATCTTGCTTGTTGTTCCTCTTCCCTCCTTCTTAGTTGATTTTCTTCTGGCTCTTAATATTGCAATGGCAGTAGGTATCTTGCTGCTGACCATGTATATCAAAGAATCCCTTGAATTTTCATCATTTCCAACAGTATTGTTGCTCATGACCTTACTCAGGTTGGGTATCAATATTTCAGTTACCCGGTTGATCCTGTTGGATGGCTCGGCTGGAAAAATTGTTGATACCTTTGGCAATTTGATGGTGGGCGGCAATTATGTGGTCGGTTTCGTTATTTTCTTGATGTTGATGATCATTCAGTTTATGGTCATTAACAGTGGTGCCGGGCGTGTAGCAGAAGTAGCAGCACGTTTTACATTGGACGCAATGCCTGGAAAGCAGCTTGCCATTGATGCAGATTTAAACGCAGGGCTGATCGATGAAAATGAGTCGCGGAGACGCCGTAAAGCAGTAGAAAAGGAAGCAGATTTTTATGGGGCAATGGATGGCGCCAGTAAATTTGTTCGCGGTGATGCAGTAGCTTCCATCATAATCATGCTGATCAACGCACTGGGGGGCATCGTCATTGGCATGCTTCAAAAACAGATGGATATTACAACTGCTCTCTCTAATTACGTTCTTTTGACTATTGGGGCTGGTCTGGCGATACAAATCCCCGCGTTACTGGTCTCTTCGGCTGCAGGCTTGATCGTTACCCGTTCAACTTCTGAATCTTCACTTGGAACAGAATTATTCGGTCAGTTGAGTAAATTCAATGTTTTAGCGGTGGCAGCCATTATTGTTGGATTGATGATGCTGATCCCTGGTCTTCCGAAAATTCCATTTGCGCTTGTCAGCATCGGGTTGGGAGTGGCAGCGTACTTTACACAAAAAATAAAAACAGAAGAAGAAAAAGCATTGTTAAGACCTCCTGAACCTGGTCCAACTGAACCGGAAACACCCGAACAAATGCTGGAAATGGTCATGGTGGATCCGATTGAAATCGAAATTGGATATAGTTTGATTCCGTTGATTGATGATCAGGCACAGGAGAATCTTCTGCACAGGATTACGGGTATTCGAAGGCAAATTATGTCAGAACTGGGGTTGATTCTGCCGGTAGTCAGGATACGGGATAATTTACGCCTTCAACCGAATGAATACCGGATAAAGATTCGCGGCCAGGAGATCTCAAATTACCAGATCATGTTGGATCATCTGATGGCGATACCAAGTGACAGTGTTGAAGGTGATCTTCCTGGCATTACCGCCAACGAGCCAGCTTTTGGGTTACCTGCGAAATGGATCAGTGAGAATGACCGCCATCAAGCAGAGATGAAAGGCTATACGGTTGTAACTCCGATATCGGTAGTTTGCACGCATCTTACTGAGGTAGTCAGAGCTCATGCTCCAGAACTGCTTAGCCGGCAGGCGGTACAGGAGATGATAAATCAGATTCGGCAAAAATCACCAGCATCCGTGGATGGTGTTATTCCTGAGCTATTAAGCCTGGGAGACCTCCAGAATGTGCTCCGGAATTTGCTGCATGAACGGGTATCTATCCGTGACCTGAGTGGAATTTTGGAAGTGCTGGCAGTGAATGCACAAGTAACGCGAGATCCCAATGTGCTTTCAGAAGTAGTACGCCAGTCAATGGCAGTAACCATTTCCAATCAATACAGAGATAGTTCGTACACACTTCATGTGATAACGCTTTCGCCTTCATTGGAAAATCAATTGAGGAATTCATTGGTGAATAATGATAATCGCATGGGATTCCAAATCGATGCAAAAATGGCACAACGCATTCTGGCGAGCACAGGAGAGCAAATGGAAAACATGGCAAAACAAGGCTATTTACCTGTTCTACTTTGTCCCCGCGAACTGCGATTTGCTTTCAAGCGGTTGACTGAACAAAGTTTCCCCTCTCTAGTTGTATTGGCATTCTCTGAAGTCAGTCAAGGAACCAGAGTTAAAGCACATGGCATGGTTAATAATCAGGAAATTGTATGACAACAAGAACTTTTCAGGCTGAAACTATGACAGAAGCATTGCAACTGGTTCAGCAGGAAATGGGACCAGATGCGGTAGTGATTTCAGCGCGGGATATTCCTATGGGACCTGCATGGCAGGTCTGGCGGAAACCTGGCGTAGAAGTGATTTCGGTTTCTCCAGATGAGATCCAAAATATAAAGAATATTAATAAGAATGGAAAGCAACCTTCCAGGATCATTCGTCCTGATAGACATGGAAATGGGGTTGAGTTTATTGAAGAGCAGCCCTCTATTGAATGGGATATGGATTCGCATATTAGCTCATATAATCAACCTGAACCAATCAATACAAATACAGTTCCCCAACATGAGCTTCCGCATTTCCATGAGATAAGAAATCTCTGGAAGCCGCGTTATCTTCATAAAGAAGATGTGCAGGCGATGAATCAGATCCTTGCCAGCCGGCCTCATGTAACATACGAAACCAAAGCAAGTAATGGGGTTTTGATCCAACCGCAAACGGGTATCAGTAACAGAACAAAGATGCACACCCGTGAAGAAAATTGCCCGAAATCGCTTCAACGTTTGCTTGATAAATTGACGGCTCAAGGAATCGAACAGGATTTTCTTTCCCATTTAAGAGAACTGACGTTAAAGAATTGTAGTTCTGCACTTCTTGAAAATGATGCCAGAGTAAAGGAATTTCTCGCAAATTACATGGCAGCTAATATTGTTGTTAATCGTTGGCCGAGTACTGAAGTACCAGGGAGAGTATTGGTTTTTGTGGGCTTAAGCGGATGTGGCAAAACCAATTCTCTGGCTAAAATAGCAGTCTTCTATAGCAGCGTTTTAAAGAAAAAGGTAGTTTGGGTCTGTGCAGATACCATCAGAACTGGAGCGATCACTGAAGCACGCACGTATGTAGATGCCATTGGTGTTCCAATGGAATTGGTCTATACCGCAAAAGAATTAAAAACAGTAGTTGAGAAGTACAACAATACAGACCTGATCCTGATAGATACTCCCGGCTTTAACCCCTCAGCAGAAGAACAGGAAGTGGAATTAGGATCTTACTTAATGGAAATCCCTGAAGCTGAAATTTTATTGGTTACGTCTGCTACAGCAAAGGAAGCTGATGCTTTGCATTGTTATGATGCGGTGAAATATTTCACTGTAAAGGGAAGTGTGCTTTCCAAGATGGATGAGACATCTTCTTATGGGTCTTTATTTGATTTCACCAGGAAGAGCCACCTGCCCATAAGTTACTTTACCAGTAGCCGACAAGTTACAACTGGCTTGAAGGTTGCAGACGCAGATCTACTGATAGACGCATTATTCAGAGGAAGGTGGTAATAAATGGCTGACAAACAAGAAGCAACACCAATTTCTCAACGCAGAGTACAGGTTGTATCAAAACCAATTTCTACTGGAAAACTGCCAGTTTTATTGGATATTATTTTTGACTTATCAAATTTGATCATGATCGTTATAGCAATGACGGTAGCTATTGTCTCTTATATTTCAGGAGCTACTTTTGTTGATATCGCTATCAGAACGGGCGTTACACTGATCACAGTGGGTTTTCTCTTGTATGTTATTACCAAGAAAATTGTAAGTGCTTCAATCGAAGTAACCAGCCAGATGGTTGAAGAAGCTACCACAACGCCTACCATTGATGAGCAAGGATAAACAGTACTTGTGAATTTGGGTATTTGTAAATGAATCAAATGATTGAAGAACTTGATCTTTGGAAGCAATATCTTTCCACAAAGTCACCAGATTTGCGAGAAAAACTGGTTCTTCAATCTGTTCCTCTGGTTCATTATATTTTGAACCGCCTGGGATTGAATTATCAAGGAAGTGATGAGTACGCTGATCTGGCAAATCAAGGGTTATTGGGATTGATCGAAGCGGTAGATCACTTTGATCCATCTTATGAAACGCAATTTTCAACGTATGCCAGCCTGCGAATCCGTGGAAAAATCCTTGACCATATGCGTTCTTCTGATTGGATGACACGCTCTGCACGAAAACGTGTGCGTGAGATTCGCAGAGTTGTTACAGAATTTTGGGCTGAGCAACAGCGCGAACCTACGGATGCTGAAATTGCTCAACGGTTAAACCTGGCTATTGAAGAAGTAAAGGAAGGACTGGACGATTCGCGAAGAATTTTTGTGTCGCTGGATAGTTTTTATGAGCAAACTGATAAACGGGAGAGTGAAGGTGATGCATATGAAGAGATCAAAGATGATAATCAACCTGATCCCGCTGAAGTTTTCTCAGATGGTGATCTAAAAGAACAGATGATTCATGCGCTCCTTCAATTGCCCGAACGTGAACAACAGGTATTGTCACTTTATTATGTCGAAGAATTTACCTATAAAGAAATTGGAAAAGCACTTGGAATATCTGAATCACGCGTTTGTCAAATTCATTCGCGTGCCATTATCAATATCAAGGCATTGATGAAAGATGAATGAAATTCCTCGCATTTCTCTTGTAGACACTCTTAATGTTATTCAACTTGCGCGTGAAACTGCCCTGTCACAAGGAAACGTTGAACAAGCTGATCGATTTCGACCTTTGGTTAACGAGATTCGTAATTTGGTTTATCAAACCAGAAAAACGTCAGCAGATTCTCAAACGAATGCAGGGGTAATGGGACAGGATGACTTCAAATGCCTGTTGGCAGTTGCCCAATCACAGCCTGTTTCACAGTCAGTAGATTTTTCTCAAAGTGTTGCAGATAGAAATCAAATGATACTGGCTATGTCAGCAGCAAACATGACCGATCTGGAGATTGCTCGACAGATGGAAATTACCAGGGAAGAAGTCAATCTTGTCTTGAAGATCAATGGGCGAGGAAAAGATGGAAAGGAGAGTTTGTAAATGATCAAAGGTCTTTATTCTGCAGTTTCTGCGATGGTAATGAACGCCAACCGACAGCAACTTCTTTCGCATAACGTCTCAAATATGGATGTACCAGGATTTAAGCAAATCCTTTCGACTGCTGAAGATTATATGCAGACTACTGTATTAGATCCTTTGGACATTCTGGAAGACAAAGATTCTCCAAGAGCAGTAGGTTTACTGGGATTGGGTGTAAAAAATGGCCAAGAAGTGATCGATTTTTCGCAGGGTGGCATTCAAACTACAAACAATACTTATGACCTTGCGATCCAGGGTACAGGCTTTTTCCATATCAAAACTCCCGAAGGAGAAAGGTACACCCGTGATGGAAGGTTCATGCGTGATGCCTCTGGCATGTTGATTACTTCAGAAGGATATCAGGTGCTGGGAAAGAATGGACAACCCATTAAAATTGCCGATGGTACAGTCGAAATCGGTTCTGCCGGTGAGGTCATCATCGATGGAGTATCGACTTCACAGTTAGATCTGGTAGAGTTTGAAAAACCAGAAGAGACTTTACAGCATGATCAGGGGAACTTGTTCATAACTGACACCAAGCCAACCGCAGCAAAAAATTCAACCATCATCCAGGGCGCATTGGAGACTTCTAACGTGAATGCTGCCCAGGTAATGACGCAGATGATCGAAATTTTACGTGCATACGAAGCTGCACAGCAAATGGTTCAAAACCAGGATGAATTATTAGGAAAGACCATTTCTTCACTAGGAAGAATTGGATAAGAAAGGATCACCCAATGGCATATTCTTTATATCACACCTTGAATATTTCCTGCCAGGATATGTTGAACCGGATGATGGATCTGGATACGATTGCCAATAATTTGGCTAATGTCAACACGGTTGGATTTCGAGGAAGCCGGATGAATTTTCAGGAGCTTCTTTCTGAACAAAAACTTGAAGGGAATACTCTAATCAACACGCAAGTCAGTAACAACCAGGGTGTCATTACCAGAACGGATAATCCTTTGGATTGGGCGATCCAGGGAAATGGTTTTTTTGTAGTCAAATTACCCAACGGCGAATTTGGGTATACCCGTGATGGGATGTTTCAATTGGACTCAAAAAGACAATTGGTCAATTCAAGTGGTTATCTTTTAAAATGGGATGGACAAATTCCTAAGGAAGCCACAAGCATCAGCATTGAAAATTCGGGCGAAGTAATTGCTAGTTTAAGTGATGGAACTTTGAAGTCTATTGGAAAAGTTCAATTGGCTTCATTTGCTAATCCAACCGCATTGATCAATGCTGGGAATAATGTCTGGATCCCAAGTGAAGCATCAGGAAAAGCACAAATGGCCTCACCTGGAACAAGTGGCTGCGGGATCATTCTCTCTGGTGCTTATGAAATGTCAAATATCAACCTTGCTGATGAAATGACGCATCTCATCCAGGTGCAGCGTGACTTTCAGGTGACCTCTAAGGTTTTTCAGCAAACAGATACGATGATCAGTGAAGCAATTCACATCCGCAAAGTGTAAAGAATTCATGAAGGATGCCGATGATAACTATATATAAGAATGTATTTCTCACCAGGAGTTCATGCTGTTATGATCGAAAATAATCCCATCTCATCGATATCTCCAAAATCTGCTGATGAAATTCAACCAGCCGACAAAAAAATGCGTATTGTGGATCAACAACCACTGGAAAAGAAACAGGATAAAGTGGAGCTTTCTGATAAAGCCAAGTTGTTATCAAAAGCTACCTCTGCGCTAAATGATTCCTCAGCAATAGAGGATGAAAGAATTGCTCAGATCACCCAACAGGTTCAAGAAGGTACTTATCAGGTGCCTATCAGTAAATTAGCGAATATTCTAATAGAGCGGTTCTACAAGATCTAAATTTTTTCCTGGGAGTTGATGGAATGGGTAATGATATTAATGTCGATATCGAGTTATCTGGTTATGAAAATACCCTGGTAAAACAATTTCGTGTTTTAGAGACACTGGTTGAGATTTCAAAAAAAGAACGAGAGCTCATTTTAAAAAATTCTACAGAGCTTCTGATGACTAATACTGAAGAAAAGGAAGCTGTTCTTGATAAATTTAGCTTATTGGAAGAGGATTCTCGAACTATTATCCAGAAAATGCTGCTTAAATTGAACATTCACGCTGAACGTACAAGTATCCAAGATGTTTTACCTTATTTGAATGAAGAGGACGCAGCAAGGATAAATCGGTTATTAGATGGGATCAATATTTTGGTACGGACTGCCAGGCAGTTGAACACGGGAAACCAGGCGCTTGTGACAACAAGAATGGATTGGTTAAAAATTACTCAGGCTTTTCTCGTTTCGCTGATCCATCAAGAAGATGGGTACACTCTACCGATGTTTGAAGGCTCAAACCGAAATTCAACTGTTTCGGCAATGGAATTTAGAGCGTAGGAGATAATTCATGCCAACTTTATCTGCTGGTATCAATATTGCTCTTCAGGCGATTTTATCTCAATCACAATCCATTGAAATCACTGAGCATAATGTTGCAAATGTAGATACTAAGGGATATCACCGCCAAAAAGCTTCCCTGGTTGCCCGGGTATCCAATCCATCGGCATCCTATGACCTGGGATACAGTGCTGGTCAGATGGGAGCGGGGGTTTCTGTTGATCGCATCCAGCGTTTTTCGTTGGATTTCTTTGATGGAAGATATCGTACGGTCTCTGCTGAAACAAAAAGCTGGGAATATCAAAGTGAAATTCTTTCGCAAATTGAGTCTACTTATTCTGACCTGACGGATGATGGGCTTTCTCCAAAATTAGATCAGTTTTGGCTTTCCTGGCAAAATCTCGCTTCTGATCCAACCAACAGTACTATGCGGACAGAGGTAATGAACGATGCTGCTTCTTTATGTGAAAAATTGAACCGTAATGCGCAGCAGTTGATCGTTTTACGACAGGATCAGAATTTAACCCTTGAAAACCGAGTAGATGAGATCAATTCATTGGCAAAATCCATTGCCAGTCTGAATGCAGAAATTTCCAGAGTGATGGGAGTGAATCAACAACCAAATGATCTACTGGACCAGCGGGATTTGGCATTGGATCGCCTGGCAGAATTGACAGGTGCTGTATCTTCAATACAGGCGAATGGTGAAGTGATTGTTTCAATCGGCGGGCATGTGTTGGTTACCGGGCATGATTCTTTGTCAATCAAAGCTGAACCTGATCCAAATCCAGCAAACAGTGGTGTTGACCGTATTGTTTGGGAGAAAGACTCAAGTGAGTTCAACACAAATGGTGGTGAATTGGAAGGGATTTTAAAAGTAAGAGATGAATATATTCCCCACCAACTTACTATTCTTAATAATATGGCTAAAAATCTTGTCACTGAAGTAAACAAAATCCATTCGCAAGGATACTGTCTTGATGGTTCTAAAGGCGGGGATTTCTTTGATCCAGACGGTGTGACTGCGTTAGAAATTGGGTTATCGGATAGCCTGGAGCCAAGTAAAATCGCTGCTGCTGGAGCTCCAGATGTAGTAGGCGAAGTGGAAGTTGGCAATAGTGAAAATGCAGAATTAATGGTTGCTTTGCGTCATCAAAAAATTGCAGGTTTAAATGATCAAACTTTCAATGAATATTGCAATGGAATGATGTCAGACCTGGCAACGACGGTTAAACAGGCGAAGGATAACAACCTACAACATACAATTGTTTTGCAGGCACTTAACGAACAACGTGAATCCGTTTCGGGGGTTGTGCTCGACGAAGAAGCTGCCAATCTTGCAAAATCACAAAAAGCATACCAGGCTGCTGCTCGGGTTATGAATGCATATGACGAACTGTTGGATCTGGTTATCAACCAGATGGGTCTGGTAGGGAGATAGGAGTGAGTTATGCGAGTAACAAATCAGATGATGGTAAATAATGTCATCCAGTATATTGATGATATCAAGAATAAGATCAATATTACCCAGGAGCAAATCGCCAGTACAAAGAAATTTCAGACTCCTTCTGATGATCCAACTACTTCATCCATGTGTCTCCAGTTAAAATCATCTTTGAGCATCTCTGAGGGTTACCGGAATACTGCAAATACTATCAGCGATTGGATGTCAACCACTGACTTCAGTCTTGAACAATTATCCGAAATCGCCACAAAAGCATACAATATTGTGTTGAGCGTATTAAATGATACCGTCGATGCCGATGAACGAAAATCTTCACTGGCAACTGAACTGAATGAAATGATCCATAAAGCAGTGGATATTGGGAATTCTTCATTCCAGGGCAGTTATATATTCGCCGGAGTACGGGTTGATCAACCCGCTTTTATCATGAGTGACGAAAACACAATTACATATAATGGCATCAGTAAAGAAATGGTGCGTAGTATCGGTCAAAACAGCAAAGTTACTATGAACATTGACGGCAATGAAACCATAAAACCTTTGATCCAGGCATTGATTGACGCGAGAAATTACCTGACGAATAATGACACTTCAAATCTTCCTGGTTCACTTGATAGTTTGAAAACAGCTCTTGAAACTATTACTGCTTCACGTACTGAAAATGGTACGCGGATGAGACAAATTGAAAATAGCATCAGCAATATGGAAAAATCAGAAATTGCTATTCGTTCAATTCTCAGCAAGAAAGAAGATACAAGTATCGCTGAGGCATATTCTCTTTTAGCAAGTCAGGAAAGTACGTATCAGGCTGTATTGGAAATTGGGAGTCGCACATTATCGGCTCTAAACTTATTTGATTATTTAAATTAATCGTTGATCGACAGGAAATGACTATGGAAACCACGAAAAATCCATATTCTTACCAGGGGGAAGAATGCTAGTCCTGAATCGGAATGTGGATGAAAGCATCGCCATTGGAGATTCGATCATCGTTACGATTCTTAGTATAGATGGTGACCGGGTAAAGGTGGGCATTCAGGCTCCCCGGGAAATATCCATTTTACGTGGAGAAATTCGGGATGCCTTGCTGGATCAGGTAAAGATTCAGCAAAAAATGATGAAAGAACCTGTTGATAATTCATTTGAAGAATTGCGGCGCGTATTGGTTGAAATGACAGAAGAAACTGATGCACCTGTTCAAAAATGTGAACAAGATGCTGGAAATACCCCCTCATAGTTTACCTACTCATTTTTCCTTTCAATATTAAAAATAACGAAATAATTGCGATAAATTCATGAAATATTTCGCATGTTTTTACGGTGGGTTTACAGGTTCGAGCCTTGGAGAATGATATTGTATTCAAAAGGTAAAGAACGAATAATGAAACGTCGAAATCGTTTCAAAATGAGGACACGTGATTATGGCGGATTATGACATAAGTCCGGATGAGATACCAATATTTGTAGCAGAATCTGATGAGAACCTTCAGGCTCTGGATAAAACTTTATTGCTTCTGGAAAAGAATCATGGGAATGAAGAAGACCTGCAAACAGCCTTTCGGGCTGCACATACCCTGAAAGGGATGGCAGGAATGATCAACCATGAGCGGATGGTTGCTGTAACGCATGCCTTGGAAACCATTTTTGATGCTTTACGGAAAAAGAGTCTGGACATTGACTCACAAATCATTGATGCTTGCCTGGATACGGTGGATAGTTTACGAAAACTGAGTGAAGAAGTAGAGACATCTCAATCATATGATTTAGATGTTGATGCATTGGTCAACCGTCTCGAAGGGCTGCTGCATCAAGGGCGGGCGACCTTACTGCAGACAAAATTGGATACCACTGCTGGCAATTTACCTGATGACAAACCTGTTCAAGCAGTAGCCAAAACATCAGAGCTGGTTACAAATGCTCCTGCTTTCCTTCAAGGGAATGATGGTGATTTGCCGGTATCTGCTGATATTTCACCAAAAAGTGTAGCTTCTGCAGCACGGGCATTTCAAATAATTCTTGCCTTACAAGAAATTGGTGAGATCACTTATCAAGAACCTTCGATGGACGTGATTGATTCAGCTTTACCGGTACCCCGTTTAGTGGCAAGGGTTAAAACCAGTGTTCCCTTAGAAGAAATCCGAAAACGGTTGGAACTCATTTCTGAAATCGATCGTCTAGTTATCGGAAAAGAAGAAATAATCAATAGTTTTAATTCGACGAAAAGCACTTCAGTGTCTGTACCTCCCGCATCCAAAGATGGATATGACATGCTGGGAGATTATTTGGTAAGGCGGTTGGTCATCACGCCTGATCAATTGCAATCCATGTTATTCCTTCAAAAGAAAGAAAACAATAAGAAGTTACTTGGTCAGTTATTAGTTGAAAATGGAATATTAAGCCAGGCGCAATTGGATGACGAAATAGGCCGGATGATCCTGGAGCAGAAAGTTGCGACAAACACAAGTAATAAAGTTTCTGAGCATAAGAACAATGGCTCAGAAATGACGGTCAGAACCACAGTGGGACATCTCAATGCTTTAATGAATATGGTGGGAGAACTTATCACTGATCGTAATCATCTTTATCAACTTCGATCACGATTTGAAGCTGAAAGCAAACAGCATAGAGATGTAGAGGAACTCGCGCAAACGGTCGCACATCTCGGCAGAATTACTGATCAGTTGCAAGAGGAAGTGCTGAGCATCCGTATGCTTCCCATCAGCAATGTGTTCGATAAATATCCGCGAATGGTTCGCGATCTATCTCATAAAGTGAACAAGAAGATTGAGTTGGTGATCCACGGCGAAGATACAGAATTGGATCGCTCAGTATTTGAAGAGATCAACGATCCGATCATCCATATGTTGAGGAATTCCATCGATCATGGAATTGAAGACCCAGAGACGCGAAAGGCAGCAAATAAACCTGAGGTAGGCACCATAACACTTTCTGCTCAGCATGAACAGGGGCACATTATTATTACGGTGGAAGATGATGGGAAGGGAATTGACACCACTAAATTAAAGAAGAGCGCTGTCAGTAAAGGGTTGATCACTCAAGATGACGCAGACCACATGAGTGAAGAAGAAGCAGTAAACCTGATCTTCTTATCTGGTTTATCTACCTCCTCAAAGGTTACTGATATTTCTGGGCGTGGCGTTGGGATGGATATCGTTCGCAATAACATTCAGCGTATCAATGGCACGATTTCTGTGGAAACAAAGACTGGTGTTGGGTCAAAATTTCAGATCATTTTACCGCTCACCCTAGCCATTGTACCCACCATGTTAGTCGAGTTGAGTGGAACTACCTATGCATTTCCGCTGGTGATGGTTGCTTCGATCCTGCGCCTGGAGAACAAGGATATTCAATATATCCGTGGAAAACCAGTCACAATGCTGCGTGATTCCGTTTTGCCATTAGTTGGCTTGAGTGAAGTTTTCGAAATCTCTGATCCCCAACAAAAGAAAAAAGATTGGAATTATGTGGTTGTTGTTCATTATGGAAAACTAACTGCAGGTATTATTGTTGACCGTCTGTTGGGTCAAGAAGAGGTAGTAGTGAAATCCCTTGGGGCATTGATCGGAGATATCCAGGGAATATCAAGTGCTGCCATACTCGGCGATGGTCATGTAGCTTTGATCATTGATGTACCTGGACTTTTGCAGTTATCTGGAATTCATTAAAGGGTATTGAGGATCTAGAATGATGCAAAATTCTTCTCTTACTGTCAAATGGATAAATAGTTTTCAGCAATATGCATCAGAAGGAATCAGGAACGCTGCAAAAGGATTTTCAACAATGCTTGGAGAAAATCTGGTGGTCAAAGAACCTTCATTCCGCCAGGTTGCTATAGGAGAAATACCGAAGTTATTGGGTGGACCAGAAACAGAAGCGGTGGGAATTTACTTGCGGGCTGAAGGTGATATGTCAGGTCAGATCATGCTCGTGATCCCCTTGCAGCGCGCATTTGATTTATCCGATATGTTGATGGATCTGGAGCCCGGCACAACAACAGAATTAGGTACTCTTGAGAGGTCTGCATTAGGTGAAGTTGGAAACTTGACTGCCTCATTTTTCCTCAATTCAATTTCGCAGCTTACAGGTATTTCTACCAGACCCTCTCCTCCTGCAGTGATGGTAGATATGGTTGGAGCCATCATGGATATCATCATTGCTACCTGTGGAGGAAGTAGCGATTATGTTCTTTTGATGCAAACTACTTTTATGTGTAAACAGCGAAGCATTGAAACCAGCTTTTGGGTTGTACCCGATCAACATACTCTGGATATTCTATCAGCAGAAGTTTGAGGCGGTATGGGCGATCCTATTAGCGTTGGATTAGGTGAGAGTGTGGTGAGCAAGAAGGATGGTGATGTTCTTGTTGCATACGGATTAGGATCCTGTGTGGCTGTCAGCATGTACGACCCACATGAGAAAGTATGTGGGTTGTTGCATGCAGTGCTGCCTGAAGATTCAAATGGATCGGATACTAAAACAAAGTATGTAGATACTGGAATCGAGGAGTTGTTAAAGTCGATGGAGAAAGCAGGTGCACATCGAAATCACCTGATCGTCCGTATAGCGGGTGGGGCGAACATGATAACCGCCCCTGGTTTCTCCAAGTCTTTTGATATTGGTACCCGAAATATTCAAGCTGCACATAAAACGCTTGAAAAACTGATGCTACCACTGAAAAGTGAAAGTGTTGGCGGGAATATGGGTAGAACTGTACGTTTTTTTGTTGACTCCGGTCAATTGACTGTACGAATGATCGGTGGTGAGGAAACGAATCTTTAGGTTTAAGTGGAGAGAATTATCATGGCAAAAGTATTAATTGTCGACGACGCAGAATTTCTTCGTGTACGAATCTCCAAAATGCTTACGGGTGAGGGTTTTGAAGTAGTCGAAGCTGAAAATGGCGCCTGCGCATTGGAAAAATACAAAGAAATCCACCCTGACCTGGTATTGATGGATGTAACAATGCCCGAAATGGATGGGTTGACTGCTCTTAAGGCGATCCGTGACATGGATGCACAGGCTCGTGTGATCATGCTGACCGCATTGGGGCAAGAATCGGTGGTTTTGGATGCAATAAAATCAGGCGCTAAAGACTTTATTGTGAAACCATTCGAACAAGAACGGGTAATGGGTGCTATTAAGAAGATCCTGGCATAAAGCAAAAGAGCAACAATGATCACTAATCCGGATAGCCAGACTCCTTCTACAGCTCCAGCATCTATCATCAAATTGTTGATCGTGGACGATTCAGCGTTTATGCGTTACGCGATCTCCCATCATTTTGAGGGGAATGCCTCGATCCAGGTAGTAGGAACAGCACGAAATGGGGCTGAAGCGTTGGATTTGATCCCCAACTTGAATCCTGATGTCATCACGATGGATATCGAGATGCCAAAGATGGATGGAATTTCAGCGCTGCGCGAGATCATGAAACGTTTTCCACGTCCTGTAATCATGCTCAGCAGTTTGACACAGGAAGGTGCAGAGGCAACAATCACAGCCCTGACTATTGGGGCGGTTGATTTTGTGCCAAAACCTACTCAAAAAGCCAGCATTAATGAAGTGATGAGTGAAGTAACTGCAAAAATAATTCGGGCGGCAACAATTCGAGTTAAACCAGCGTTATTCACTAGCAAAGAGATGCAAGCTACACAGGCAAATAAGCCAAAATCTGTCGTAAAAAAGTTGAATCTGGATGACCCAATTGTGTTGATTGGTTCATCAACAGGCGGACCGCGGGCTCTGCATACCGTTCTCGCGAATATCCCTGGCGATTTACCGGCAGCAGTGGCAATAGTTCAACACATGCCTGTTGGGTTTACTTATTCATTAGCTGAAAGGCTGAATTCACAATCATCATTATTGGTAAAGGAAGCCAGAGATGGCGACTGCCTCGAGGTCGGGAAAGTACTCCTTGCTCCAGGTGGGTATCACATGATGTTCAATGAAAAGGGTATTGTCTCTCTTAATCAGAATCCGACTGTGCATGGTGTTCGACCCGCAGTAGATGTGACATTGATCTCACTGGTTCAAAGTTTTGGAAAAAATGTTATGGCTGCCATTTTGACTGGTATGGGAAATGACGGAACGAATGGCGCAAAACTACTGCATGGTATTGGCGGAACGGTTATTGCAGAAAATGAATCTACCTGTGTTGTGTATGGAATGCCTAGAAGTGTAGTTGAAGCTGGTGTGGCGGATGAGATTACTCCACTGGATGGCATAGCTGGAACAATTTATTTGCAGGCAAAAAGAATGAAAAGAATGCTGGAAAAGGATCGCTAGTTTGGATGCGGAAACTTTTGCTCATGTGAAATATTCCGTCAAGAAAATCTTGAACATTGACCTGAATTATTACAAAGAAGAACAGGTCAAACGAAGATTAGATTCCTGGCTGCTGCGAAATAATATGCCAAATTGGAATGTCTATTTCGATAAAGTAACCAGTAATGCAACCGAATTGTCACGTTTCAGAGATTTCTTAACGATCAATGTTACCGAATTCTACCGTGACCCGCATCATTGGAAAACATTAGAAGAAAAGGTACTCCCTGTGCTCATTAAGCAGGCAAATGAACGGAAATCAAAATTAAAGCTCTGGAGTGCAGGTTGTTCAGTGGGAGTTGAAGCATATACCCTGGTGATGGCGATAGATAAAATTGCGCCACATACCGGATATGAAATTTTTGCTTCAGATGTGGACCGCGGAGCTTTACAAAAAGCAAAAAGCAGAGGACCTTATACGGCAGAAGAGATACGAAATCTCTCAGCTGAACAAAAGATCAAGTACATGGAAGAAATTGAAGGAAAATTTTATTTCAAAGAGCAATATACCCATCCGATCCGCTTTTTTGAGCAAGATCTATTGATGGATGAATTTACAGGTGGATTTGATCTTATTGTCTGCCGAAATGTCGTCATTTATTTCACAAAGGAAGCAAAAGACATGCTGTATATGAAATTTAGAAATGCCTTGCAGCCCGGCGGAATATTGTTTGTTGGTGGAACGGAGTTGTTACCTCGTCCATCTGAGTATGGTTTTGTCAGTCACTGGATGTCTTTTTATACCAAAAGTTAAAATAAGGATTTTCTGTATGATTTCTTGGAGGAGGTCTTGGCTGTATGAATGTTGAAATTCTCAAACCTTTTGTCGAAGGTGCTGCGGAAGTTCTCGAGTTTGAAATAAAAACTGCCGTAGAAAAAGGTAACCTGACCCTTCAAAAATCAGCATTAACCACAGATGATGTAACGGTTCTCTTGAATCTTGTTGGTGAAGTATATGGAGCAGTTTTGTACTGCTTATCAGAAACTATTGCGTTGAAGATGGTATCACGTATTATTGAGCAGGAGTTTACCGAATTTGATTCTATGGCACAAAGTGGTATCGCTGAGCTGGGTAATGTGATCACTGGAAAAGCAATCGTCAAACTTTTTAACGCAGGGTATCGCGTGGATATTTCACCACCCACTGTAATCACTGGGAAAGCAGTAAAGATATCGACATTAGATTTTTCAAGAATTGTTGTCCCTTTGAAAACGGATTTAGGAATGATGGAGATCCATTTGGCAGTAAGAGAAAACAAGCAAGGGCAATTGTCTGGTTCAGATGACTTTATTCCTCTTATTTCTCCGAAAGCATCTTAAAAGTAGAAGAGGATTTGAAAGGATAGGTCAATGAATGTAAAGTTTCTTAATCCATTTGTAGACGCCGCTTATGAAGTTCTTGCAAAGGAAACTGGCACAGAAATCCAGCGTGGAGAACTGACTCTGGATAAAAATCATTATGTATCAGATGATGTGACTGTGATCATTGCACTTGTGGGAGCTGTTGAGGGAAACGTTTTCTATAGCATGTCACAAGAAACTGCCAAACATCTGGCGTCTCGGATGATGTGTGAAAAATTACTTGACTTCGATAGCCTTGCACAAAGCGGAATTGCAGAATTGGGAAATGTTATTACGGGAAGGGCAAGTATGAAGCTGTCTGAAGCAGGATTTGAAGCAACGATTTCTCCCCCTTCACTAATTTTAGGTAAAGGAGCTACCATCTCGACATTGGATTTTCCACGGATCATCGTGCCATTGAAAACATCTGAGGGAAGTTTCATGATCCATCTGGCATTACGCCAGGGTTTACGAACAGGTTTGAAAACATCTCAATTGCAAGTCCCTCCTTCACCGCAAGGAATGTAGTTAGATCGCAAGAGATATTATTTTTATATAGAAAGGTACATAAGATGCAAAATCAACTGGTAGTGTTTAGTATTGGCAACGAATTTTATGGTGTTGATGTGGATGCAGTTGAAAGTATCATTAAAATGCAGGAAATTACCCGACTTCCTCATGCACCTGAGTTTGTAGAAGGGATCACCAATTTGCGTGGTGCAGTAGTCCCTATTCTTGATCTGCGGAAGAGATTTGGGTTGGAGGCAAGCGAGGCAACTCGGGATACCCGTATTATGATCGTGAACATGAACAATACAAATGTGGGAATGGTAGTGGATTCTGTCACGCAGGTTGTGCGAATAGCTGCCGAATCCATCGATCCACCGCCTCAGATGGCAATGACAGTAAATTCTGCATTTATCAAGGGAATTGCCAAACTGGATGAGATGCTCATCATCCTGCTGGACCTGAAAAAAGTTCTGACTGTCGATGATTACGAGCGCCTATCTGCAGCATTATAAAAGCATTGAAGAAAGCATCATCAATAATTACATTGTAGAAAATGTCATCAATGAAAACGTTGTAGAAAGATAGGCTGTGTAAATTGGCGCCAGTAGAAATATTGGCGCCAGAAAAAATGTTAGTGGAAATTGTTTTTCAGGAAGGAATATCGAATAAAGTATTGTTAATCTAGGAAATTTTTTCATTAAAGAAAGCAATGTGTAATGAACAATTATCAACGATGGGCAAGTTTTCAGGTTTTAAAAAGGAAAAGAAATGCGAAGTCTGTCTTAGTAAAGAATTATGCCAGTCACCCGCTATTTACCAGTTCTTATGATGGTATTTTGCTCATTGATGCTAATAAGAAAATTTGTTTCGCAAATCCCTCTTTCCTGGCAATTTACGGCATAACAGATCCCAGTTTAGTAATCGGGAGACAGTTTCTTGAAATTTTTACCGAGACTTTCAAGGAAACTGTTTTATCAATGTTGGAATTATTTGATATTACCAATACACCTACTCAACCAATCGAAGTCGAAATTTGCAGAAATGGTGATCAACCAATATCAGTATGTGTATGGATCGCAAAGGTTACAGATCATATAAAAGACTTAACCCATATTTATATACGCGATATTTCGGATTGGAACAAAGCACAAAGATACTTGATCCAGGCAAATATTGAAATGGGAGATGCATACCGCGATACATTGGAGGGATGGGGGAGAGCGTTGGAATTGCGTGATCACGAAACAGAAGGACATACAAAAAGAGTCGCTGAAGGAACGGTTCAATTGGCTTTGATGTTAAATGTATCTGTCGAAAGTATAAAAAATATCCGGTATGGGGCAATGCTACATGACATAGGGAAGATGGCAATTCCTGATTCCATCCTTTTGAAACCAGGTCCGCTTGATGCTGATGAATGGAAGATCATGAAAATGCATCCCATTTACGCAAGAGACATGCTTTCTGAGATCAAATTTCTGGAATCTGCGATCACCATTCCGTATTATCATCATGAAAAGTGGGATGGCACAGGATACCCAACAGGGCTAAAAGGCGAAGAGATACCCCTGGAATCAAGGATTTTCACGATCATTGATGTCTGGGATGCATTGTTATCTGACCGGCCTTATCGAAAGGGTTGGCCAAAAGAAAAGGTTCTTCAATATATCAAGGAAAACAAAGGTATCTTTTTCGACCCACAAATAACCGACGTTTTCTTGAAAATGCAGGAATGATATCAGGGAACGATCCCTGCACAGGCAACGCCATTCTCAGGGGCTTCTTTTTTCATCGATTTCCAGATTTTATTGTCAAGCGAAATTAAACACTCCAGTTCACCTGTCTGAGAGGGATTGGAAGCAGTCAGGTAAACTTCAGTTCCCTGAGGAAGTCTCATTTCTTTTCGCCAGGGGGTTGTAACAATTGTGCTTGAGACAAGGGTTTCATCAGATGTTTTAAGAGTTACCATTGCATACCCACCAGAGGCTTTCACCTGAAAAAGCACTTTATGTGAAGAGCTTGGGGTTTTAAATGTTCCAAGCACAAGCAGCAAAAGAAAACCGACAAGGATAAATAGAAAGATGATGACAATGTCGAGGAATTTCTTGCGATTCATTTGACTGGTCATAAGAAAAGACCCATTTCATTGAAGCAAATTGGGAACAACTAGATTATATAGTACCTGCTTTTAATTTACTAGAATATTTACGCAAAATTTATCTCCTCCATCCTAAAGCCAGACGCAAGATTGACGAAATTATCAATAGACCAAATTGATAATAGATGGAGGTAATGATAGGGAACGATTGAAAGGAAAAGGTTTACTACTTGTTCAGCGGAAGGAAGGTTACTGGATTTGTTGTAACCAGGTTGGTTAGAAAAACTTTGAAAGTCAATATGGGGAAGGATCCCCTGAAAAAAACAAACATGGAGGTTTGAAATGGCAGAAATTGATGTAACTCGTATTGCAGGTAATATTGGTGCTATGAATGCACTAAATGCGTTGAAAGGGATCAACAAACAGTTGGCAATCCACCAGACCCGACTGTCCTCCGGTAAACGCATCAACAGCGCAGCAGATGATCCAGCTGGCTTAAGCATTGCAACAAAAATGCTTTCTCGTTCTGAAGGTTTAAAAGTTGCCCTTTCGAATATTGGTGATGCAAAGAACCTGTTGGCAGTTGCTGAATCAGGTATGGGGCGTATCAACGACATTTTGGTTCAGATGCGCAACAAAGCAGAAACCGGTGCAAGTGACACCATGGGTGATGAAGAACGTCTTGCGATTAAAACACAACTTGACGCTTATGCTGCCCAAATTAATGACCTGGCTCGACAGACAAAATGGAACAAGATTGTCCTTCTTGACGGCTCAATGTCTTCATTACGTCTTCAAACTGGTGTAGATTCCTCAGATTCAACCACACTTGAAAATATTGGCAACATGACAATTGATGGCCCTGTGATCAACATTGCCACCAAATTGGATACCAGTAACGTCACTACAACTGGTGGTATCGATCACGATGCCAATGTCACAGCATCTTTCGATGCAGCTGCAAAATTCAGTTGGATGGATGAGTTGGAAACCGGTACTTACAAGCTGTCTTACTCTTATGATTCAACAGCCAAGACTGTTACCTATCAGCTCAGAAATGCAACTACCGGTGATCCTGTTGAAATAGATTCTGATGGTCTGGAAGGAACCGAATTTTCCACCACTGGTTCAGCCACTGTTGCTTGCGACCTTTCTGGTGCGGAGGGTGGTTCCATCAATGTAGGCAATGGTCTGAAACTGACCTTTGTTCAATCCTTGGTTGATATTGCTGCAACCAATCTCTCAACAATTGAATACAACAAAGCAGGAACATTATCTCTGAAACTTGGTGATGGCAAAGCAGCTGACTATGCTGCCTTCATGGATACCGTTCAGACTGCAATTGATAATGTCAACCAAAAAATGTCTTCAATCGGTGCATTGACTGGTCGTCTTTCCTTCAAGGAAGACCAGGTTTCTGCAGCCCAGATCAACATTGAAGCTGCTTACAACCGTATTATGAACGCTGATATGGCTGAAGAACAGGTGGAAGCCAGCAAGTATCAAATCTTGCAGCAAACAGCCACAGCTATGTTAGCCCAGGCGAACGCAGCACCACAATTCTTACTGTCACTATTCCAGTAGACCATCATCTTTCCGCAGATGGTAGTGAAGCGGGGGCACCCAAACGGGTGCACCCCGCTCAGCAAGTAAAATGAAAATGCAAATCCGAGAAGGAAATAGCGATGACAACTTCAACAACTACTACTCTGAGCGCAACATTTACTAATTTGGTCACAAGTTTAATGGAGATCGAACGACAACCCCTCACGAAACTAACTGAGAAAAAGGAAACGATCACCATTCAACAAGCTGTGTACACTGACCTGAGTAAAATGCTCACAGAATTTCAAAGTGCGGTAAATGCTTTGGATTCCGCAGAGCCCAGTTATTCCTTCTCTTCACAACGTAAAGCTACAGTAAGTGATGTAGCTTCTGGTTACACAGTTGTGACCGCCAGCGCTTCTTCAAAAGCTTTGCTGGGGCAATATCAGTTAGCTGTAACAAGTTTGGCAAAAGAACACCGGGTACGTTCTGACCGTCAAACATCTGCCAGTGATTCATTAGGGTATACTGGCTCCTTCCTGTTACAGGGTAATACGATCTCTACTGCAACTCTATCGGTATCCGAAAGTTTAATGAATACTGTTTCAGGTGCAGATGGGGCTACTATTGAAAATGGGCAGCATCAATTAGAAAGTGGCAATTATTTGGTTGAGACCAGATATGATGACATTGAAGGCTGGCAATTTCGATTGACGGACTCCTCAAACAATGCAATCAGCATCCGCAAGGAAGATGGGAGTTATTCTAGCGATTGGCAATCGATTACCTCTGGAGTGCATGATACCGGGCGCGGTATCCAGTTGACTTTTGGCTCTGATTCGGGTCAATATGCAGCAGGCACCGCTCAGATAGTATTCCAGGCAAAGGGAACAGAGATAGCCGTTTCTTCTGATGATAGCCTGGTTGATATCGCATATGCGATTAACAATGCTACCTATGAAACAGGTGACGAAGTAATTGCAAACATTGTGGATAATCAACTCATTCTTTCAAGAAAGAGCAGTGGTACTGACCATACTCTGGTAGTTCATGATCAGGAAGGAAGTATTTTAGCTAACCTGGGTATTTTGAATGGAAGTGCATTCAAAAATGTTATGCAGGCACCCACAAATGCAGTTTTTTCAGTAAATGGTATTTCTGTTACCCGTTCTGAAAATATTAACCTTACCGATGTGATCCAGGGCGTCACTTTGAATCTAGCTTCTGATGCTGAAGGAAAAAGTGGCACAATCAACGTTAAATATGATTCCACCAACGAAAAATCAACATTGAATACCTTCATCAGTAAATTCAATAGCCTTCAATCTTATTTGAGTGGCAAGATCTCTGTATTGAAACAATCTGATGGTACTTACAAACGGGGTGCTCTTTCTGGTGATTCAATGTTAATGGCTTTACGCCTGGATTTGATCCGGGATGTTAGCGGTGCGTATACAAACGATGGTGAATACGGCAGGCTAAGTGATATTGGGATCGGTATGTCAGACAGTTTCTCTTTGAGCATTACCGATAGTACGAAACTTGAAAAAGCGCTCTCGGAGAATAAGCAAGATGTTACAACTTTGATCAATGGTATTATGTCAAAACTCCAAGCAAAACTTTCGCGCTACGTAGGAGCCAAAGGTTACGTTACTACAGCTTCGAATGCTTTGACCAGCCAGCTTGATTTAACCAATGATCAGATAACCACTAAGAATGAATATTTAACAAAGAAAGAAGAATCGCTGCGTACTCGTTATGCAGAAATTCAGGCGCAGCTCCAATTGATGTCTTATCAACAATCGCAAATGTCAACCATTTACGGAATTCTTGATCAATACTCATAAAGTGAAATTAATAAGCGAACCTTGAGTTTGAATGGAGGTAAAAATGGACAAAATGAATATCGCACCAGTATCCGGAGTAGAAAAAAACATTGAACAAGTCAATGTTGTACAACCTGATGCTGAACTTGTTGCAGAAAAAGCAGCAGAACAACAGGCATCTGAAATTAGCGAACCTCAACAAGTTGAACGCAACATCCAGCGTGGATATTCGTTGAAAGATGTTGCACTGAAGTTTGAGGTGGATAATAACACTGACGAGTTAACGATCTTTGTTGTGGATAAAACAAATAAAAGTGTATTGCGCACTATCCCACCCGAAGAATTAGAAAAGCTGAACGCAGGAGACTTGCTTGAGATTGCTGCCTGAAAAATCGATTATTTATGTCGATTTTATGCAGAGAAAAAATTTTTCGTCGAAGATATTAATATTGGTAAAAACAGTATCAATGAAGTAAAGGAGCTAACCATGTTTCAATCAACCTACTATCGAAATCAAGAATATCGGCAACAGGATGTGATGGGAGCCAGCCCAATGCGGTTGATTGATATGGCTTATGATCTGGCGATTCGTGCATGTGAGCGCAAAGATTTTGAGAAAGCAGTAAAAACGATTGGTGGTTTACGCGATGCATTGAATTTTGATTATCCAGAAATTTCTTTGGGATTATACCGGTTGTATCAATGGTGCCTGGATTGCATCCGCAGCGGTGATTATCAGTCTGCTTCAAAAACATTACAGGAGTTGAGAGCAGCCTGGAAGGAATCCGAAAAGAATCTGGCTCAGCCTGAGAAAGAAATGATTCCTGCTTATATGCCAGAGTATGCAGGAATGGGACGATCAATTTAAGTAGTAGATTGAAATACCTTTACGCTTTTTAATAATTCGAACACAAACTCCAATGGATGGGGGATTGGCGTTTATTTACTATTCACACAGAATTTATTTCATCTTCACACTCCCTTTATAGTTCCAACATCTTGAATATGTTAATATCCCTCAAGAGCAAAGGAGCAAATTACCATGAGCTTTTGGGAAGCGTTAAAAATCAGTGCCTCTGGGCTAACTGCTCAACGATTACGGCTTGATATTATTTCAAATAATATCGCCAATGCACAGACAACGCGAACCGCTGAAGGTGGACCCTACAAGCGGCAGGATGTTGTCTTTACTGCAGAGGGGCAAGATTCCTTTCGCCCAGCTTTTCTTGCTGCGCTGGATAAAAATGGAAGTGTAAAGAATGGTGGTGTGACGGTATCGGAAATCTTTACAGATACGAGTGAGGGATCAAAAGTATATGATCCAACTCATCCCGATGCCGATGAGGAAGGGTATGTACTTTACCCCAATGTGGATCCTGTGGTTGAAATGACGAATATGCTTTCAGCCACCCGTTCTTATGAAGCCAATTTGTCTGTAATCGAAGCAGTTAAGCGAATGGCGTTAAAAGCCCTAGATATAGTGAGTTGATTATGGAGATTTCACCTATTTTATTAAACACACTCGGCAAGACAAGCGAAGCACAATCCGTTAATGCAGCAATCAAACCAGTCAGCAGCGGTGTCGACGCTGTTGGGAGTACGTTTGAAGATCTTCTGAATAGTTTGAATGAATCCCAACTGAAATCTGATGATCTTGTTAATAAAATGGCTTTGGGCGAAGATGTGGATCTACATGATGTGATGATTGCCCTGGAAGAAAATGACATCAATTTTAAAGTGGCTCTGTCAATACGGGATAAATTGGTCGACGCTTATCAAGAAATAATGAGGATGCAGGTTTAGTTTAATTTTACCCATTGGATTCGATCAGTATGGCAAATCAGCTCCAGGAACAAATATCCGTTGTATGGAAAAAAACCTCTGTAGCACAGCGCATTACGCTGATAGCCTTAATCGTTGCTGCGATCGTTATTACAACGGTACTGGTAGGATGGGCTCAAAAACCATCTTATGCCGTTGCCTATTCGGGGTTAAGCGATGAAGATGCAAGCCAGATCATCGGAAAAATGGATGAAAAGGGAATTAGCTACCAGTTAAAAGGAACTGGTACTATTCTTGTTCCTTCTGATCAGGTCTATGAAGTTCGGTTGGCGATGGCATCTGAGGGGTTACCTCAAAGTAGTGCAGCAGGTTATGAATTATTCAGTCAGAATACATTGGGAATGACTGAATTCAGCCAAAAAGTTAATTATCAACGTGCTTTGGAAGGTGAACTTGAGCGGACTATCGCCAGTCTGGACGCGGTAGATTCGGTTAGCGTAAATGTGGTAACACCTGAAAAAAGTTTGCTGTCGAGCGATCAAGCTCCAACCACAGCCTCTGTTGTAATAAAAGAAAAATCCGAAGGATACCTGGATGCTGGTCAGGTTAAAGCCATTACCAACCTGGTTGCAAATAGTGTGGAAGGTTTGAAACCCGAGAATGTAGTGGTAGTTGATTCCAATGGAAATTTATTAACCACTCAGGCAAGTGAATATGCTGGTGATTCAGTCATCCAATCTGACAGTCAGCGTTCAGCAGAAATAGCTGCAGCGAAAGAAATTCGCAATAAGGTGCAGACCATGTTGGATGCGATCCTGGGTCCTAATCGGGCAGCGGTTCAGGCGAATGTCACGATGGATTGGTCGCAAAAAGAGGTTACTTCGAGCGTGTATGACCCAACACAGGTAGCTGTACGCAGTTCAGAAAAAATATCCGAAGATTACCTTGGAACAGGAGAACAGGCGAGCGGTGTGCCCGGGGCTGAATCCAATTTGCCAACTCCTGTGGCAACAATAGCAGCAGAAACCACCTCGGGGGATTACAACCGTACCGAAGAGACAATCAATTATGAGATTTCTCAAACAAATACTCATGAAATCTATTCACCAGGAGAGATCGAAAAAATCTCTTTGGCGGTAATGGTAGATCAGGTCAGTGACAACGCTCAGCTCGAAATGATCAAATCAGCAGTAATAGCGGCAGCTGGCATTGACTTGAGCCGTGGAGATACTGTTTCTGTAAATACAATGGAATTTGACCGTACTTATTTCCAGGAGCAGGCAGACACGATGGAGAAAGATGCCAAAAATGATCTCTATATGAAGATTGGTATTGGGATTGGGTCAGCATTAGTCTTGTTCCTCCTTTTCGGTTATTTCTCTAAGGTAATGAAAAAATTGCGTATGTCTTCAAAGGCTGCCTGGAAACCAATTCTTGCTCCAGTGGCGGTGGCTGCTTTGCAACAAGGGCAGCAAGGAAATCAGACTCCTGTGGCAAAACAAGCTGCAATAGGTGCTAGTACTACACCCGCACAGACGCTGCCAAAAGAAGTTCCCCCAAAAATCGAGATGATCGAAAATAACAGCCATATTGCACAAGGAGCCAAGAGCTACCCTGAAGATGAGCAACGTGCTCGCACTATATCGAAATTAACTGAAGAGAATCCTGCAACTATTGCAGAGATCATTCAGATATGGCTAAGTGAGGACGAAAAGAACCGTGGCTGAGACAACAGTTGCTCCTACAGGTCTTGAAAAAGCTTCAGCTCTATTGATTGGATTGGGCGTGGAGTTATCATCCAAGGTGCTTCAATACCTGAATGAAGGCGATATGGAGCGTGTCTTGCTGGCTCTTGGTAAAGTTACCCAGATCTCTGCAGATGTACGTCATATTGCCCTGGAAGAAGCCTGCGATTTCAGCACCGCAGATTCTGCCATCAGGGGTGGTGGTCTTGAATACAGTCGGCAATTGCTATCAAGAACTGTTGGACCTCGCCGGGGAGCAGAGATCATGGAAAGGATCTCTGTTCATCAACAGCTTTCTTCTTTTGAAATGTTAAAGAATGCCAATCCGCAAGAAGTGGCAACATTACTTGCGGAAGAAATGCCCCAAACCATTGCATTGGTTCTATCTTACCTTGAAGCAAAAGTAGCAGCCGATATCTTAACCAGTCTGCCAAAAGAGCTTCAAATCGATGTGACATTGCGCCTGGCAGTAATGGACAGGGTGTCACCCCAGGTAGTGCAGGTTGTAGAGAGAAGCCTGAAGAATAAGTTGTCTGGGGTAATCAGCGAAGCAGATTTCCGGGCAACTGGTGGTGTGTCATTTTTAGTGAAAATGCTGAATCAGGTGGATAGAGGGGTTCAAAAGACAATTTTTGAAGCTTTAGAGACAACAAATCCTAAGTTGGTTGAAGAGATTCGCGCCAACATGTTCACATTTGATGATCTGATCAAATTGGATGATCGTACCATGCAGCGGGTTTTGCGTGATATCAATAAATCTGACCTGGCACTGGCATTAAAGGCTGCATCAGAGCGTTTACGTGACAAAGTATTCACGAATCTTTCAGAACGTGCACGGGAAAACCTGAAAGAGGAAATTGAAATTCTTGGGCCACAACTGGCGAAGAATGTTTATGCTTCTCAGCGCAAGATTGTCGATGCGGTTCGTGCACTGGAAGAAGCTGGCGAAATCGTTATCAGCAATGGCGGTGGAGATGAGTATGAAGTCATCGTCTAGCAAATCCTGGAATCTTCGCGATGGGAAGATGGTTCAATCCTGGAAACCAGATGATATTTTTCCTTCTCTGACTATTGAGGAAACAAGTTCAGTCATGGATGACGTATTACGACTATTCCAACCAACAAAGAATGGTAACAAGTCAGAGAATGTATTGGAACCATTGACTTATGACGATACTCCCTGCAGTAATCAACCGTTGGTAACAAAATGGAATTTGTCAGCGCTTGAAAATGTCTCTGCAAGTGATTTTGACTCTGGTAATAGTATTCCGGGTATTGATGGAATACCAGTTCGGATTGCAAAGGATGAAAACCAGCGGATGATCGCTGAAGCCAGACGCCAGGCAGAGGCTATTATCCAGCAGGCACAAAAAGTTGCCAATGAAACCCTGAACAACGCCAGACAACAGGTCGAACAGATCAAGCAGGAGGCGTATGAGTCTGGATGGGAACAGGTCATTGCTGAATTAGGACAGACGGCAAAAAATGCGCAGCTCATCTTTGATCAGTTGAATGCCTGGTATAAGGAAACCATTCAAAGCAATGAACCTCTGATTATCAAAATGGTACAAAAGATAAGCCATTTATTATTTAGTGAAGGTTTGGTTTTAGAAAATGAAGTGCTTCAGGTTGGTTTAAACAGAGTAATGAGAATGACCGAGTCTTTAGGGGATATAAAAATCTATTTAAACCAACAAGATGTGCGAAATCTGGACCCAGAATGGAGAAAATTCCAGGAAGCTCTTTCAGGAAAGAAGATACAGATCATCCCTTCTGAAAAAATACTGCCAGGTGGTTGTTTTATTCAGGGTGAAATGGGTGCGGTGGACGCCAGGGTTGAAACTCAATTGAACGCTGTAATGGAAGCATTGCAACCCGATGCCAAAAAAGAGAAGGAGATCTCTTTATGAGTGAATCTCTTCCTGAATTGACATGGGTTCATTCTGCATTGGAATCTTTGAATACCATTCAGGTTTCTGGCAGGGTAGTGGGTGTTGTTGGTCTGGTGATCGAAGTAGTAGGGTTGAATTGCCAGATTGGCAGCATTTGTGAGATAGATACTGATACCGACGAACCTTTATTGGCTGAAGTAACCGGTTTTCGAAACGATAAATTATTGCTGATGGCTATTGGTTCGATGGATGGTTTAAAACCGGGAAGTATTGTGACAAAGATAGAAGACTCTTTGATGATCCCGGTCGGAGATTCTTTGCTGGGTAGGGTTGTTGATAGTCTGGGACAGCCGATTGATGGCAAAGGTCCCATTGAAAGAATGACCTGGACTTCTACATCTCAGACGCCACCTTCACCCATGCAGCGCCCGCCCATTGATAAGCCTTTGGAAACTGGTGTGAGGGTAATCGATGGCATGTTGACCTGTGGAAAAGGTCAGCGTATGGGCATCTTTGCTGGTAGTGGTGTGGGTAAAAGCACTTTATTGGGATCGATTGCCAGAAATTCGAAAAGTGACATCAGCGTTGTTGCCCTCATAGGTGAGCGCGGCAGGGAAGTACGTGAATTCATCGATCGTGACCTGGGACCAGAAGGACTGTCTCGTTCTGTCGTAGTAGTGTCGACATCGGATCAGCCGGCTCTGATGAGGTTGAAAGCTGCTTTGGGTGCCATGTCTATCGCTGAATACTTCAGAGATAATGGAAAAGATGTTACCTTCCTGATGGATTCAGTTACCCGTTTTGCAATGGCTCAGCGTGAAATTGGGCTTTCGATTGGTGAGCCACCCGCTTCTAAAGGATACACACCTTCCGTGTTTGCTCTTTTACCAAAGTTGTTGGAAAGAGCAGGTCGTAGTGATAAGGGATCGATCACAGGTTATTTCACTGTATTGGTAGAAGGTGATGATTTTAATGAGCCTATTAGTGATGCAGTACGCGGTATTTTAGATGGGCACATCATCCTCAGTAGAACCCTGGCTGCCCGAAACCATTATCCTTCTATCGATGTGCTTAACAGTGTCAGTCGTGTCATGCCAGCAGTAACATCATCTGCTCATGTGCAAAAAGCTGCCTGGATACGAAAAAACATGGCAACATACGAAAAATCACGAGACTTGATCAATATTGGTGCATATGTCAGCGGCTCAGATCCAGAAATCGACGCGGCTCTGCAGGTAATGCCTGACATTAATGCATTCTTGCAGCAGGGTAAGGATGAGGTTACTGATTTTTCGTCAACGTTGAAAATGATGGATCAGATCAGTACTTCAGCTCAGACTGACAGCAAGCAGGAGTGAATCAATGCCACCAATTTTTCCTTTGCAAAACGTATTAGATATTCGCCATAGCAAGGTGGAAGCGATTGAAATTCAGCTTGGAAGAACCCAGCAGCAATTATTAACTCTTCAAGATCGGAAAGCAATGCTCCTGAGCATGAAAGACCGAAATTTGAAAGAAATGTACTTGCGAATGCAAGGCGAGATCAATGTTTTTCAATTGGACATTCTACGATCAAATGTTTCGGCTATTGATACTTGCACAAAACAGGTTCAAACAGATATCGAAGAAACACAAAAGAAGATAGCACAGATCCAAAAGAACCTGGTAGCAGCCAAACAAGAAGAAGAAACACTCGAAATTTTAAAAGAGAAACAGATTGAAAGATTTAAAGAAGAAATAAAGCGCATTGAAAACAAACAACAAGATGATATGTATATTTCACTCGCATATAAAAATCGCCAGCAAGAAGCATGAAAGTGCTGCAAAGTGAGCTGGCAAGGATATAAGCTTTGACCGGATAGGAAAGGGACTTGAAATGACAGACTCATTATTTAGCGATTATTCTTATTCCATCGCAAAACTGGCATTAGATGGGTTGAGTCAAAGGCAGATGGCGATCAGCAATAACATCGCCAATGTTGACACCCCTGGCTATCATGCACAAACAGTGGATTTCAAGAGCGTTCTTAAACGTGTGACTAACCAAAATGAACAGATTGTTATGAAAACCACTAACCCACTTCACTTGACATCTACCACAGATAATTCTGTTCGCTTTTTTGAAACCAAACGTCCGGGTGGCACAGAAAGGGCGGATGGAAATGATGTGGATATCGATGTGGAGCTGACGGATATGTCTGAAACAGGTATCGAATATCAGGCATTATCCCAGGCAGTCAGCCTTAAGTTACAGCTTCTTAAGGCAATTGCACAATCGAGGTGACAATGATCCAAATTGCACAAGCAAATTGCCAATCACCCCCGATTGTAGATGGATCGGGGAAGCCGGTAGGATGTAATCTCCAACCAGGTAATGCTGAAAATGAATTTAAGGAGGTGTTGAGGAAAGAGAAATCCAAAGATGATGTAGACCCTGATGCTGAAGCTGCAGTATTGGCAGGGAACAGTATGGCAGCAATGCCAGTAAATGAAACACAGCACATGTTAAACCTTGTTGAAAGTGTCTCCGACGCCCTTCAGGGAATTGTGCCGGATGTAAGCGCAACTTTTCTCGCGGTAGAGGAAAGTGATACCCCAGACAATGGTGATGTAGCAGGGATGATTGCCAATAACGCAACAAATAGGGATATGGCCAAATCCGTTGAAGTAGTAAGTAACCAGGATTCAACCAATCCTTTAACGATTGAATCTGCTCCTACCGGACAGGACCAACAGATTCAACTGCCATTTACTCAACCTGGAATGATATCCCAGGATGAAGCTATGACTCAACAAGCTGTGCCAACTTTGAAGCAAATGCCAGTCAATATTGAACCGGAGGAAGGAACTCCGATCGACATGACCACTGCTTCGAGTGACTCTGCCGGGTCGGTGACACCTACCAGAACGGTGGAATTTCAGAGCGGAATTGCGATCAGTATCGATTATGAATCTGAAAAGGTCGACGGATCGCCGTATACTGGCAATCGAGCAGAAATATTTCAGACTACCATCCCAATTGTGCAAGCTCAACAAGAAGGAAAGCCTGAACCGGTTGAGACACAGCAAATCCCGATGGATTCGTCACATGGAAGCGAAGTTCGGAAATCTTCACAGGTTGCAGAATCCACTAATGCGAAGACCTCAAAAAATTCTGATCCAATAAAGGCAAATTCTACATCTGAGCAATCTTTTGTTGTACAGCAACAGCCCACTAATTCCAGTGAATTCGTAAGTGAAGCAAAAGCTTCTGTCATTGCCGAGCATAAAAAGTCCGAACAGAATCTTCCTGTGGTCGATCTGCAGAAGACGGTGGAAAAAACTACCGAAAAAGCTGCTGATGCAGGTCAAGCCGATATGCAAGTAAATACACAGGGTAAGCAAGCTACGAAGGATGGATCCCTCAATATGGGATGGGAGAATAATAATAACACTGTTCAATCCGCTCAAGTAAGAGCAACAGTTGAAGCCGCCACGGGATCAGATAACACTGAGCAAATGCTGGTAACAATTACTGAGAATAAGGCTGAGCCAGTACCTGATGTGAAGAGCGAACCTTTTTGGGGTGAAGTTGAAACTGAGCAGACTAACGAGGTGAGCATAACGCAAAGATCGGAACTTTCCCAAAAGGAAAAAGTAGTCTCTCAAAACGAAATGGCACAGATGGTCTCTATAGATTCTGAGCAGCAAGTTAAATCAGAGGTGGCTGCAACCGTTGGGAATGAAGAGATCAAGAAGCCAGCTCAGAAAAGTTCTTCTCCCAATGGATTGAATAATGCAGTAGAGAAAAGCAAAACCGGTATTCCTCTGGAAGAACTGAACATCACAACCAGCATACCAGCAACGCCAATGAAAGAGAAATCCGAAGGTGTTGCTGCAGTATATGCACAATATGACAGTGAAACCAAGGGAAACGATACCGTGCAGTTCTCTTTGCAAGAAGGTGGAAAACTGCATCAGGATCTGAACGGGAATATCCAGGCTTCGCAGAATCCCGGAAAAGAGAAAATAGTCATTTCAACCCAGCCAACTAAAGTTCAAGATCAGACAGGAAACAAAGAAACAGGAATGATGGATACTGAAGTTTTCACCTCATTCATGACACAAAATGTCAATCTGTTCTCATCGACAAGAAATACTTCTGAGGTATCTACCCTTCACATTCAGCAAATCGTGAATGAAGTAGATCAAAGTTTACAGGCTGGGAAGAACGTAATCCGCATCCAATTGCATCCCGAAAATTTGGGAAAGATCGATATCCGGTTATCAAGTGATGCCAGCGGTTTAGGCATCAATATAATGGCAGAAAATGCCAGTACCAAACAGCTACTTGAAAGCCAGGTAGAAATCTTAAGGCAATCCCTGGACAATGCTGGATTACATCTGTCTCATATGAATTTTGGCATGAAGGGACAGGAAGGACAAAATGAACGACAGTTCTATCAGAATAATCCATTGAATGTAAGTCAAAGCTGGTTACAGAAACCGTGGCGTGAAAGCGAAACTGAAAAGTATAGTGATACTCCACAGCGGATGTCGCTTCAACTTACTTCGATAGATTATCGAATCTAAAAGAAAGGAGAGAATATGCAGGTAAATTCAGTAATAGATTCCATCAATCAAACGACTTCTGTTCAATCAGGAAGTTCAACAAAAACCGGATCAACAGAATACACATCCAGCGATTTTATGCAATTGCTGCTGGCTCAATTATCAAATCAGAATCCACTGCAACCAATGGATGATTCCGAAATGATGAGCCAATTCACACAGCTAAATTCACTGCAAGAAATTCAAAAGATGGCGTCCTCGTTGCAGAAGGTTATGGTTGGCAACCAATCTATTTATGCAGCCAGTCTGATCGGAAAAAATGTATCCATTAACCAGACTGATGGCATTCCAAAAGTGGGTGTTGTGACTGGTTTTTCAATAGAGAACAGTGAGATTTATGTTCAAGTTGATAACAAAAGTTATTCACTCGGAGATGTGATTCAGGTATGGGAGGACTCACTCAATGAATGATACTTTACGTGTTCAACAAGAGCAGTCGATCCTTGCGACCCGTACTAATGTCTCTGAAGTTCGCCAGAATAATAAACAACAGGGCGAAGTAAGCTTCAAGGAAACCCTTGCTCAGGTTCAAGACGTACGTTTTTCGAATCACGCCCAGAAACGCCTGCAAAGCCGACAGATCAACCTCGATGCAGACGATGTTTCTCGTCTTGCTGATGCGGTTGATCGGGTGGAGAAGCGAGGCAGCCAGACCTCACTGGTATTAATGGATGACCTTGCGTTCTTAGTCAATGTTCCTGAACGATTAGTTGTGACTGCTGTTGACACAAACAACCATGGTGAAGGAGTTTTCACACAAATAGATTCAGTGGTTCTTGCTGAACCATCACATCTGGAAAATCATCCAGGTGTAAATATCAAAGCATAATGAAATGTTATTATCTGCAGGCCGGCCCTCTTGGAGGAAGCCTGTAGAATCTACCTTCAGGAGAATTTAAAATGTTACGTTCAATGTTTACTGCTGTCAGCTCTTTAAATTTACATCAGAGCTATCTGGATGTCGTCGCCAACAACCTCGCAAATGCAAATACTACGGGTTATAAATCTTCTCGTGTCATGTTCCATGATCAATATTCACAGTTGATCAGCCCTGGGGCTGGTCCCAGCACAAGTCTGGGCGGTATCAATCCGACGCAAATTGGTTTAGGCGTAAAATTAGGCTTCATTTCTTCTGATTTCACACAGGGCATGTTGGAAAGTACGGGAAGAACTTTGGACCTGGCTATTCAGGGTGATGGCTTCTTTGTATATGATCAGGGCGCTGCACGTCGCTATTCACGCGAAGGTTCCCTCTCTCTTGATTCAGATGGTGTATTGGTTAACTCTGCAACTGGTTTGAAAGTTCAAGGCTGGATGGTGCAAACAGACGGTAGCGTTAATACCAACCTTCCTCCAGCACAGATTGATATTGATACAGACAAGGCTGTAGCAGCCGCTACAAGTAAAGTGATCTTTGGTGGAAACCTTGATTCTACCAAGGCGATAGGAGATAATGTAACAACCACAATGGGTGTTTACGACTCTTTGGGGGTCTTACATACCGCTGAAGTCACTTTCACCCGTACCAGTGATACCGAGTGGGATTGGTCTGTAACAAAAATCGATGACGTAGATGTTGACCCTGCGGATGCTAATGGTAGTGGGACAATCACCTTTACCGAAGGTCAAAATCCGGTGATCACAGGTGAAGATTCGGTCACAATCCCCGGTAGTGATGGCGCCGAAGCCACTGTAAGCATGACTTTTGATCTGACCAGTCTGACCATGCTTTCTATGAATGATGGCGTTACAGTAACCAGCCAGGATGGTCTTCCTGCAGGGAATGTGACAGGGCTATATATCACTCCGAATGACGGCACTGTATTTCTCGTATTTTCAAATGGGTATAGACAACAGATCGCTCAACTGGCACTGGCGCGTTTCTCGAACCCGACAGGTTTGATCAGTGCCGGCGATACCATGTTCAAGCAAGGGTTGAATTCTGGTGATCCTGAATTAGGTACTGCCAATACTGGTGGTCGTGGAACGATCACATCTGGTTATCTGGAAGCATCCAATGTGGATATGGCACGCGAATTTACGAACATGATCCTGGCACAGCGTGGTTTCCAGGCATCTTCCCGGGTTATCACCACTTCAGATGAGATCATGCAAGAACTTGTAAATCTAAAGAGATAAGGATTAATGCAGGTTTTGGCCGGTTGAATTTACCCAACCGGCCAATCTTTTAATAGACTGGCTTATGAGTCTTTCAGGACCTTTTCCCGTCAATCAAGTGCAACCAACCTCATCGCAGGAGTTGCCCTTTCACCTTTATGAGCGAATCACAGCTCAGGTGATGAAAGTAACTGGCACTCAGGCTGTTCTTGAGATCAATGGTTACCCGGTGGTAGCCAGGCTAACCTCGAAAGATCAAGCATCTGAATTGCTCTCACGCCGGTCTGCTGATTTTATTATTACGCAATTATCTTCAGAGAAAATTACACTTAAGTTCATAAATAATGAAGGAAAAGTTGAAAACAAATCTATTCAAGGAGAAATGCAAGACCTGGTAAAGGAGCTTTCCAGAAACATTGGGTTGCAAGGGAATGAGAATGAAACCTCACTCATTCGGGCGGCCCTCAAGGAGCATTTGCCCATCACCAAAGAATTAGTCAATCAACTTCTGGAGGCTGTGTATGGTTCAGGTATTGAAACAAGTGAAGGAATATTGCTGGCTGTAAAGTTAAAGACTGCAGGGCTTCCAGTGACTTCAACCAGTTTACAACTTGTACATCAATTCAGCGAAATACCCATTTCTGAAGTGTTTTCTTCAATGGTTGCGGATCTGAATGATGCAGTAAACCAGGCGGATAAAAATTCTGCTATCGCCAGGCAAATCCAAAATACTCTCAGCCAGTTAGAAACAATTGTCCCAGATTTGTCTGCGAGTGAAGAAAAAATCAACAACAGCCTTCAGGATCTGTTACGGGTGCTTGGGAAATCTTATGAAAAATCGCTCAGTGAGCAAATAGGCACCCAAAATGAAAACAATGAAAGTTCTTTCAATCTACTTGATCTGGTTCAGTTGGCGAAAAACCTGCGCGAGAGTGGACTTACAAAAGCTGCAGATAACGTGAGCCGTTTCCTTGAGCAAGTACGACAAAGCCAATTTGCGAATATCAAGCCTGAGGAGATGCCTGCCAAGGGTCAATGGAGTGAAGTGAACTTCATTGTAAAGTGGCCAGAGTCTGCAAGCTATCAAACCTGTGATGCGAAGGTCAGAGTGTCTTACAGGCAAGAGAGACGTTCCAGTGTGATCGATCCAGAATTTACCAACTTGGTTCTTCAGATAGACCTGGAATCTGGAAAAGAAGTAGCTTTCAATCTGTCTCTCTATCAAAAAAAAGTAACCGCTGAAATTACCTCTTCTGATCCATTGTTGACGGAAATATTTCAGAGATCAGAGTCGGAATTCTCTGATCTTTTGAATTCCCTAGGATACGATGTTGTTCAATCTTCAGTGAGGCTGAAAGGTAAAAAGGATGCTTTTATAGGGACTTCAGGGGAATACTTCACAGATGGGCATCTGAATATTGAGGTGTAAGATGCAGCGAAGATATCGAAATATCAAAGCAACCGCGCCAGAGGAAAATCAACGATTAACTGCTGCAGCCATCCGGTATGATGGCGAAAAAGATAATGCTCCTGAAGTGCTGGCGGGGGGTAAAGGTAAAATCGCAGAGAAGATCATTGAGCTGGGACGGGAAAATGGGATCCCAATTTATGATGACCCTGTCCTGGCGTCAGCATTAGCGGAAGTAAATCCTGGAGAAGAGATACCACCTGAACTGTACACATTGGTTGCTCATGTACTTTCATTTGTTTATCGCACATACCACCAGGCAACCAGCGCGAATAAAAGAATCGAAAATAAAAACCAAAGCTTTTAATTGCACTGGCTTTGGTTTTTTTGAACAAAATAGTATTGATAGTGATATTTTTGTAATCAGATGGGTCATTAACCCGATTCTGATCTTTTCTTCTTATTTCTTATTTTTCTTTTGGCTTAACATCACCAGACCAAGCAATCCACTGAGCAGGCTGACGCCAAGGATAGCCATACCTCGCCAACGTAGTTTTATTGATGCACTTCCCTCTACTACAATTGGGTTATTGGGATCGATATATGTATAAAGTTCAGCCATTGCGGGAGTAGGAATATTCGCCTGCCTGGCAAGATTTCGAAATTCATTTGCCAACACAAGCATTTCAATTCGGGCAGCATTTGCATGATTGGCAAGTAAAATGTCTGCGCTGCGAGTTGACATCGCAAAATGAAAAAGCAGCACCAATAAAGGTTCTGGGCAAAGGATTGCAAGCCAGGCATACCAGGGATAAATAGGATACCCTAATTTTCGGAGAACCTGTATTCCTTCACGTATGGCACGTACCATTAAAACTAAACCATCCTGTGTTTTGGATAACCGGGAAGTGCTTCCCCCTGCGAGATAGATCGCATTCGCTATTGGACTCACGAGCGCCACATGGGATTTTAACCATGCATCCATATTATTGCATATGGCAACATCGAAACCTGCCTTACGGAACGTATTGGAAATTTTAACCAGTCTTGGCGTAACATGGCCATCCAGTTCTCCCAGAGTGGTAGGCTGTAGAATACCTGGAACCATCTGGTATCGAACAATGAATTTTCCACGAACGCCGCTGGCGCCTGGAAATCCAAGCAGTATTCTTTCTTTTCCAAGTGCATTGATTAGAACGTCAGGCCCTGCCGCGTTATTAACCATAAAGAGAACATTGGGTGTGCCATGGTTGATCGCCAATAGTGGGAGAACGGAATCAAGCTGATCTCGCCGAACGAAAACAATTACAAGATCGTAAGAGTCATCTGGTTCCAGGGTAGATGTGGTTTTAATATTCGTAACGCTCAGGTTGTTATCAGGAAGGCGCGCCAATACTATTCCATGATGCTGTATCTGTTCCAATCGTTCCCCTCTGGCAAGGATGGTTACATCTTCCCCTGCTTGCGCCAGTTTTGCAGCATATAAACTGCCCAAAACGCCGGCACCATAAACAAGGATTTTCATTATTTTTAACCTTTCTATGAAATTAATATATAAATAAAACAATATTTACATCACAGTAAAAATAGAGAGTGGTTATTTAAATTTACCATCTAATTAATCTTACTTGATTTTCAAAAAATTATATCCATTACAGCATCACGGAAAACATTATGGGGTTATCACTGCGGAAGCATTATTTGCTTGTTCGACAGCCTGGTCGATTCGTCCTTTGTTTAATCATTGCAATTGTATTAAGTATGTCCGTTTTTAGCGGCGGAACAACAAGATCGGTTTTTGCAGCCCGTCCGTACGCTGGAGCTGCTGATGATCATACTGCGCTGATCCTGGGTACATCTGTGTCCGGAAGTACAAGCTCCATAGAGGCTGTTCAGGTTGCAATGCTTGGGTATTCCGTTGAAATTGTTTCCGCAGATCAGTGGGCGGCAAAAACTCAGGCAGAGTTTGCCACATATCGCGCATTGATCCTGAGGGATAATAGATGTTCTGCGATAAGTTCCATTCAGGCAGCAATTAACAATCGAAGTACATGAACCAATCATTTGAGCCTGTATGAACTTTTCACGCCAAGAGAATCTACAGAGATACCAGAGTCTGGCTTTGCTCCAGGTGACATTACAATTCGGTCCGAACCAGAAACGAATGAGAAATTCGAGCAGTTTGATGGATTATGGCTGGAGATCCCCAGGCTGAGTGTGGCAGGAAGCATTATAGGCATTTATCCTTCTGCAGGTGGCTGGGATATCTCCTGGTTGGGAGATCAGATTGGATGGCTTAACTCTACCGCATCCCCAATCTGGAATGGCATCAGAGTATTGACCGGGCATGTAGTCGATGCTGATGGGAATCGCAGTATATTTGCCAGGTTGGGAGAACTCAAGTATGGTGACCAGATCATTGTTCACCTTAATGGGTAAAAATATATTTTCGAAATAAGCAAAGGAAATACCTTTGTGGATTCTCACAGTAAAACAGCATTTGCCCGTGAAGATGAGCCGTGGTTGATATTGATCACCTGCCAGGGATATAACGAAAAAAATGGTGAATATAATTGGCGCATAGTCATAAAAGCCGTTCTTGTTGCGGTGAAGTAAAGCGGCATGGCATTCTTACGAAATCCCGGAGAACCATCGCCGGGATTTTTATATAGCAATCTTTTTATTCATTCTTCTGGCAGGATATAATAATAAAGAATTTACTAGCCACCTGACAGTTTGTCATAGACAGGGATAAAAGCAAGCGAGAATTGGGACGAGTTAGATAAATGACGATCACGCATATACAAACCAAT
>DAOUFE010000041.1:0-1738 GCA_034430215.1 Anaerolineaceae bacterium
GCTTGTGAAGTCATTGCGTCAATCTTGAATGATTCACGAGAACTTGTTTCAGTTAATACGAAAAATAAGGGCTCAATAACTGATTTGGATTACGATGCAATAGTAGAAATAACCAGTGTGATTACTTCTCATGGCCCCGAACCTGTTTCATGGGGCACATTTGCCCCACTTGCTAAAGGACTGCTACAGAATCTCAAGGCAATGGAAATACTGACCGTTGAAGCTGCGCTAGAAGGTAACTATGAAAAATTAGTTCAAGCGTTTATTCTTTGTCCAATTATTATCAGTGGCAGTGCCGCAATCAAAATGCTTGATGAAATGCTTGTGGCGAATAAAAAGTATCTACCAAACTTCTCCGAAAAGATAAAAGAAATCGAAGCAGTTAAACATTAACGACCTCTGATAATCCATTCAAAAGATGGAATTCTATTTTTGAAGAAATACGAAATAAACATTTTTTGTATCTTTACGAATGCTATTACCGTGACTTGACGAAAAGCGGTAATAGCATTTTCTTAATTCGGGCAAAAACTCCAGCCCATCAATTTAGCGAAGGTAGGCTTTTTCGATTAGGAACTGTCCGGTTAAGTAAAAACCGAGAAAACGGTTTCATGTGTTGATAGGGTGAAAACTTACATATCAGATAAAATCAATGTTATCTTACAGTGGTTTTGATCAAATTTGGAGAGCTTGTATAAATACATGCGTACCGAAAAGGAAATGTTTGACCTGATTCTACAGACTGCTCAAAAAGACAAGCGCATTCGAGCTGTTATTCTGGAAGGTTCACGCGCCAATTCCAACTCTCCCCGCGATATCCTGCAGGATTATGACATTGTGTATATTGTGGAAGAACTGGCACCCTTTGTGAATGACCCATCCTGGGCAGAACGCTTTGGGGAACTGCTTATCATGCAGATGCCAGATACCATGCAGGATCCACCGTCCTCCTTGGGTGGGCACTTCACATATCTGATGCAGTTTCGCGATGGTACGCGCATTGACCTCAGTTTCTATACTCTTGAAGTTTACCGGGTGCGAGGCAGGGACAGCTTGAGCGTGCTGCTGCTCGATAAAGACCACAGGTTTGAAAACTTTTCTGCGGCAGATAAGAGCGATTATTACCCAAAACCGCCCACAGCCAAAACATTCTCCGATTGCTGCAACGAGTTTTGGTGGATAAGCATCTATGTTGCCAAGGGTCTGTGGCGAAATGAAATCACCTATGCCAAATTCATGCTGGATGAGATCGTGCGTGCACAGCTCATGAAGCTGCTCATTTGGTATATTGGCATGCAGACGAATTTTCACCACAACCCAGGCAAACAGGGAAAATACTTCCAGACGTTTCTTTCTGCCACAGAATGGGATTCGCTGCTGAAAACCTATGCCGATGCAGATATCGACCACAACTGGGAAGCACTTTACACTATGGCCGAACTTTTCCAAACGACGGCACTTCAGGTCGCGGACCGGTTCCATTTCAGTTATCCCGAAGAAGAATATTTGGGTGTGTTAGAATTCTTGAAAAGCATCCAAAGACATTCATTGAAGGGCAGGAACGGCTTATAAGGTTTCGAAATTATTTTGACACACCAACTTTCATAAAATGAAAATCGATGAGGAGAAAATGCCCACTCACTTTACACAATCTGTTTTACAACGCGCCCATCCCATGGGGATGTTGATCGGTGTTTATTCCGGACTGGAGATCATCCATGCCAACGTCCGGCAGGTC
>DAOUFE010000042.1:0-6991 GCA_034430215.1 Anaerolineaceae bacterium
CGCATGTTCATTGCCGTTGAAGAGAAAAATCTGGAGCATAAATTTTCTTCAATGTGGATGAAATACAAGAAAGATGTCAGACGATGGATATAAGAGAAACATCGAAAATCCAGCAATTCCAAAAGATAACGTGAGCTTGAAAATGGGTGAAAAGAAATCGGCTTCATCATTTGTTATCGATATTGCACTTGCGCAGACTGAAAATATCTGCTTCGGCTCCCAGATTGCTTATGTTCAATCTAAACAGTAAGAGAATGAGGTGTTCAAATGAAAAGAATAAGAAAGACAACTGGTTTACAAATTTCAAAAATTGAAATTAATGTGACCATTAACAACCTCCAGCAAACACTTTTAGTTGGGCAAAATGAAAGCCTGTTGGATGCGCTGCGCAGGGCTTCCTACTTTAGTGTTAAACATGGCTGCGAGGATGGCACCTGTGGGGTTTGCACTGTCCTTCTCAATGGGAAACCAATACGTAGCTGCAAAATCAAAGCTGCGGATGTCAATGGAGCAGAAATCACTACCCTAGAGGGTCTAAGTCAGAATAATAATGTGGACCCAATTCAAGAAGCATTTATAGAAACAGGGGCGATTCAATGTGGATTTTGTACCCCTGCTCAAATTCTTTCTGCTAAATCGCTTCTGGATAAAACTCTCAATCCAACAGATGATCAAATTCGGCAGGCGTTGAATCCAATCCTCTGTCGTTGTACTGGTTATGTTCGCGGGGTCGATGCAGTTCAACGAGCTGCTGCTATTTTACGCGGCGAAAAAGTGTCTCCATACTCTCATAAAGAACTTACTTTACCCAAAGATATAAGTCAGATTACATTACCTGAAGAATATTTTAGACGGGATGGTAAACGAAACCCACTGCCGCCGCTGGTTTACACACCTGAAGAAATGGTAAAGACCCATGTCGTTGGAAAATCAGAAGCCAAAGTCGATGCGAAAAAATTGGCTCAAGGCCGCCCGGTTTTTACAGACGATTTCCGCCCAGAGGGCATGCTTTATGGTGCGTTACTTACCAGCCCACACGCCCATGCTTTCATTCGAAAAATTGATTCCGGAAAAGCACGGCAACTGCCAGGCGTACATGCCGTATTGACTTATCAAGATATTCCGAGGATCAAGTATGCCTCAGGAGGACAGAGTTACCCCCAACCACTACCGTATGATCAAGTGAGCCTGGATAATAAGGTGCGTCATGTAGGTGACCGAGTTGCGATTGTGGCAGCCGAGACGCCAGAGATCGCCCAAAAAGCATTGGAGTTAATTGATGTTGATTATGAAATTCTCCCGGCAATTGTTGACCCGGAACAAGCGATGCAGAAAGGTGCGCCTGTTATCCATGATGAAGCGGACACTAAGGGAATTTATGATCCGACTCGCAATATTGTTTGTCATATTGAAGCTGAAGTAGGCGATGTAGAAAACGCATTTGCCGAATCGGATGCGGTTTTTGAAGGAGAGTACCGTACTCCTAAACAGCAACACGTACATTTGGAACCCCATGTGTGCATCACGTATTTGGATGAAGATGACTGCTTAGTTGTTCGCACCAGCACACAGGTACCTTTTCATATTCGGCGAATGCTTTCCCCGCTTATCAATTTACCGGTGAAAAAGATCCGAGTTATAAAACCGCGCATTGGTGGTGGTTTTGGTAACAAACAAGAAATGATTTTGGAAGATCTTTGTGCACATTTGACCCTGGCTACTGGTCGCCCGGTGCGTATGGAATATACGCGCGAACAAGAATTCACCAGTTCGCGCAGCCGCCATGCCAATATCATTCGATATAAAGTAGGGATCAAAGACAAAAAAGTGATCGCTGCCAACCTGTATCTTATTGGAGACACAGGAGCTTATGGTTGTCACGGTTTGACAGTAAATATGGTGGGAGGGTTTAAAGGGTTGACTCTTTATAATCCTCCGAATGCGCGTTTTAAATGTGATGTGGTATATACCAATACTCCCCCTGCGGGAGCTTTCAGGGGGTATGGAGCTATGCAATGCCAGTACGGTATCGAAGTGCTGATGGCTGAAATTGCCGAAAAGCTTGGGCTGGATGAAGTTGAGTTCAAACGCAATAACTGGATCAAGCTTGGCGAAAACATGCATCTTTCTAGAGCTTTAGGTGAAGGACGTGAAGGCACCGAGCAATTCTTGACGAGTAGTGCCATGGAACAATGTGTTGAGATCGGGCTGAAGGCTACAGATTTCTATACAAAAAGTCAGGCGAATCGCCAACAAAGTGGATACCTGCCACGTGGAATTGGTATGTCTGTGGCGATCCACGGTAGTGGAATAGCGGGTCTGGATATGGCTTCCGCAACCCTGAAAATGAACGATGATGGCTCATTTAATTTATTAATTGGTGCCACGGATCTGGGTACCGGATCAGACACAATTCTTGCACAGATGGCGGCTGAAGTATTAGGCATTCCATTGGAAGATGTAATTGTCTATTCATCGGATACCGATTTCACGCCCTTCGATAAAGGCGCCTATGCCAGCGGCACTACCTATGTCTCTGGTAGCGCTGTGCGTAAAGCAGCGTTAGAAATTAAAGAGCAAATCATCAGACATGCGGCATTGATGCTAGGCATATCAAATCCTGATGGTTTTAGACTCGAAAATAGAAAGGTAATTTCTCCTGATGGGAAGGTAGTTTCCCTGCAAGAGGTAGCTCTTAATTCATTGCATCAGCAAGAACAACATCAGATCATGGCAACTGCATCACATGTCAGTCAGGTAAGTCCTCCTCCCACCGCCGCTCAATTTGTGGAAATAGAAATGGATACCAGGACCGGCAAAGTAAATGTAGAACGAATGTTAATGGTGGTGGACTGTGGGCGAGTCATCAACCCGCTTACCGCAGCCGGACAGGTGGAAGGTGGCATGTCACAAGCGCTGGGTTTTGCCCTGACAGAAGAAATGCTCTTTAATACAGATGGACAACCTCTTAATCCCAATCTGAAAACATATAAAATTCCTCGCGCAGAAGAAATGCCGGCGACTGATGTGATCTTTGTGCAAACCGATGAAAAGAGTGGTCCTTTTGGTGCGAAATCGGTAGCCGAAATATCCATAGATGGGGTTGCCCCGGCGCTCGTGAGTGCAATTCATGATGCGACAGGTGTGTGGATACGAGAATTGCCATGCACCCCAGAACGTGTCCTGAAAGTCTTAAAACTTTCTGGACAGGTGGAGAAATGATCAGCAATCTATTAACCTAATTGATGCTCTCATTACTCTAACTCAATAAGGATTGGAGACTTAGTGGAATCAAAAACAAGGATAGGAATCATTATCTGTGACCGATATCGCACTTGCGTAGGTGGAAAATGCCTGAGAGCGATGCGAAATCGAGAAGGCGCCTTCAGCATTTATGCTGACACTGACGTTGAATTAGTGGGTTACACCACCTGTGACGGCTGCCCGGGGGGAAATATTGAATACACTGGCGAAGAAATGGTCAAAAATGGAGCGCAGGTGATTCATTTGGCTACCGGTATGTTGGTGGGGTATCCACCCTGCCCGTATATCGATACATTCAAGGATTTTCTTGAGAAAAAATACGCAGTTAAAGTTGTTATAGGCACCCATCCAATTCCACAGAAATATCTAGATATGCACACACAGCTTGGCAGTTGGGATGATCCGAATTGGAAACCGCGCCTTTCTGCTACATTTGCATGTGAAGCAATGCGGAAGGCTTATAACTAGAGATTTATGAAATGATCGCATTCGGTCCTGTTCCTTCTCGTCGTCTGGGTTATAGTCTTGGTATCAATCATGTTATTGCCAAACACTGTACCTATTCCTGTGTTTATTGCCAGGTAGGTAGAACAACACATATGCGAATTGAACGCATGGAATTCTACCCGGTTGAACAAATACTTGCTGATGTTGAGAAAAAAATTGTGGAATGTGTCCAGCTGGGGAAAGAAATCGATTACTTGACGCTCGTTCCAGATGGTGAACCGACCCTGGATTCAAACCTTGGCAAAATTATCGGGGGTCTTAAGCAATTCAAAATTCCCATTGCAGTAATTTCAAACTCCTCGCTGATCGACCGATTGGATGTTCAGGAAGAACTTTCACAGGCAGATTGGGTCTCCTTAAAAGTGGATTCTGTAGATGAGAACATATGGAAAAAGATAAACAGGCCTCACCGTAAGATATCTTTGCCAAAAATTCTCGATGGGATATTTACTTTTCGCAAGAACTATAGTGGTGAGCTGGTCACAGAAACGATGCTGGTAAATGGCTTGAATGATAATGCAACCGCTACCCAACAGTTGTGTGTATTTCTGCTGAACCTGCACCCTTCTAAATCCTACCTATCCATTCCCATCCGCCCGCCTGCCGAACCTGGAATAACTCCCCCTTCTCCCGATTCACTTCAGCAGATAATCAATATCTGTTCAGTTCAAATTCCATTTATGGATTTGCTTTTTGAGACTGAAGTGGGGGAGTTTATTTCCACAGGCGATCTTGCGGAAGATATCCTCAGCATTACCGCTGTCCACCCCTTGCGTGAAGAAGCCTTAAGAACAATGGTCTCGATGGCTGGGGGTACATGGAGTGTTGTTGAAGAATTATTAACAACTAATGAGATCTCCTCCATCGATTACCGAAATGAAAGATACTTCTTACGTCATTTCAAAAAGTTACCAATGAGGAGCAATAAACTTTCATTATGATTCCTGATATATCCCCTTTAGTTAATATCGTATTGCTCAGTCTGGTGGCCAGCCTGGGCACCGGATTGGGTGGATTGATAGCTGTCATCCGCAGGCCAGGTAAAAGAATGTACGGCTTATTAATGGGAATCACCGCAGGTGTCATGATATGCCTTTCATTTTTAGATTTGGTCACTGAGGCATGGAGTCTTGCCGGACCCTGGACAGCGACAATTGGGTTTGCCATCGGGGCAACCTTTATGTTTTTCCTGGATCATTTTGCGCCACACATTCGTTTTTCAGAAAGAGAAGTGCGAAGCAAACAACCAATCTCTCAAAACATCCCTACAGGGCAGCCCTATTTTGGCAGAAGGCGATTTGGCCGCAGACGGTGGGAAGGTCAAAACCTTGATTTGAGATTGGTCAATACGGGGCTCCTTTTAGCGGTTGGCATAACATTGCACAATTTACCTGAAGGAATCGCCGTAGGTGCAGGCTACCTGCATAATCCACAATTTGGCTTGTTCATCGCATTGGCTATCATGCTGCACAATATCCCCGAAGGAATAGCGACTGCATTGCCCCTTTGTAAAGGGGGTGTTTGCCGATGGGATGCGTTTCGGGTGGCTTTTTTGTCTGGATTGGCAGAACCGGTTGGGGCGCTTATCGCCAGCCTTTTCCTGGTTACGTTTCAAAAGCTGGTGCCCGGTGCTCTGGCTTTCGCAGGTGGTGTAATGGTTTTTATTACCCTGGATGAACTCATTCCAACAGCGAGAGAATTTGGCCACGAGCACTTTGTAGCAATTGGAATCATTCTGGGATCGCTTTTTGTCTTTATCCTATCAGGAATACTTGGTGTATAGCTTTGTAAATTGCATAAAAAATAAGGACACGATATGAAATTGCTTGAAGACATCTTATTTACGCTTCCCCAAAAACAAATACCAGTTAGAAAAGTAATCATTGGGGTTCACTGGACACTGGTGGCAAGCAAATATTGTGGACTTGCTTCTACCATGGTGATGCAAGAACAGCATGGTCATTCACAGGTAAGAGATGTAGGCACCCTCACCGAAAAAAGTGCCCAAGAGCTAGCAGGCTGGGCTCTTTCGGACAATCTTCTGGAAGCCAGTATCGGAATGGCAGCTATTAATTCATTGATAGAACTAGATGAGCAATCATTACAAGAAATAAATGCTGCTGAAGTGATTAGCCGAGAATGCAAGAACAAAAATTTGGTAGTGGTGGGTCATTTTCCGTTTGTCGAAAAAATGAAAACCATCGCCAGAAATTGTTGGGTAATCGAAAAAAGACCATTTGGTGATGATTTCCCGGAAGAAAAATCCAGGGAATTCATCCCGCAGGCAGACATAATTGCCATTACCGGTACTGCGTTCATCAACCACACCATTGAGAATTTACTCTCGCTTTGTCCTTCCAAATCAATGGTTATGGTGTTGGGCCCATCAACTCCCATGACTCCACTTTTATTTGATCATGGAATTTCTTTTCTTTCAGGTTCCAGGGTTATAGACGAAGAAGCAGCAATTACAACAATTCAAGAGGGGGCAAGTTTCCCGCAAGTAAAAGGCACCAGACTTTTTACAATGACAAAAGGAATTTAGTGGAATGAGTATCATTTTCAATCCAATAGGCTTAATTCATACTCCAATCATGGTAAAAGAAGCCGCCCCTATTCAATCTGCGAGGTCTGAGATTAATGGTGAAGTTGAGGTATTCCCGGATTTCATAGAGGGATTGGATGGTATTGAGGGATTTTCCCACATCTACCTGCTTTATCATTTAAATAAATCCGACCAACCAGTATCGCTGCATGTAAAACCGTTTTTGGATGACCAAAATTACGGCGTTTTTGCAACCCGCCACCCATACCGTCCAAATGCAATTGGGTTATCCATCGTCCGGTTGCTTCGAAGGGAAAATAACCGGCTATTCTTTCTTGGTGCAGATATGATAGATGAAACACCTCTTCTGGATATTAAGCCTTATATACCGAATTTTGATGTTTTCGAGGTAACAAAAACCGGCTGGTATCAGACGAGAAAATATCAATGATCAGCATCCCGATAATTTGAGAAATGTGATTTTTTTACCCGATGAATATTATGGAATCATATAAAACTCAACAACCCGAAATAAACAATGTGCTCCAGCCGTTTTCATCTCATATGAATGTTCAAAACTTTACTTTCCGCTAAAAGCGAATAACCAAACGACCGGGGTGAAACCCGGAAGCCCAGAACATCTTACCAATTGAGCCCATTTTTTGTTTCAGGGCG
>DAOUFE010000043.1:0-47421 GCA_034430215.1 Anaerolineaceae bacterium
TCGCATTGGTTTGTATATGCGTGATCGTCATTTATCTAACTCGTCCCAATTCTCGCTTGCTTTTATCCCTGTCTATGACAAACTGTCAGGTGGCTAGATCTCAATTGAAAAATGCTGCCCACCAGGCTCTTCGCGTGCATCTGATGGGTAAAGAATAAGTAAAATTTGAGCAGTATCATCGTTGTTGTTTTCCCAACAATGCGGTAGGTGCGCTTCAAAAACCAGGCTGTCTCCAGGTTTTAAAATGTACTCATCTTGTTTAATTTGATATCGAATGTTTCCATCCAGGCAGTAGACAAACTCATGCCCGGTATGAACGATCATCCGATCACCGCTGCCCGTACCTGGTTTCAAGGTGACAATAAAAGGTTGAACAGCACTGTCTGCCAGGTCTTTGCCCAAGTTTTGCATCTGCGTTCTTCCAAAGGTAGCCAGAGGACGTTGATCTGCGGGTGTGAAAACAACCCGTTTTTCCACTGGTTCTGATTCAAAGAAAGTGGCAATGGGTACTTCCAGCGCTTGGGCTAACTGCTGAAGCGTGCTTACCGAAGGAGATGATTTACCATTTTCTACCAGGCTGAGGGTATTGACATTCAACCCGCTGCGGTCCGCCAATCCTCGCAGAGAAAAACCTCGCCTTATGCGCAATTCTCGCAACTTGTGTCCAACCAACACTTCAGCGGGCGTCTGGTACTTGGAATTGGTCGAATCTGCAGAAGTAATTTCCATTCTTCTACTCCACTACAAACTCAATTGGAGTCAGATTGTGAATGTTGTCCGAAATCGGGCAACGCGCATCAACCTCGCGGAGAAATTGCTCCTTTTCCTGTAGACTCATATCGGCATCAATTTTGGTACGAACACGAATTCCAGAGAAGCCCGCTCTTACCTCTGTATTTTTACCCATTAAGACATCAGTATCCAGTTCGCCTTCAACATGTACCTCGATCTTACGTATCGCAAGGCGCTTCTGCTTGGCTACGATATGGCCTATAGTCACAATGCAACCAGCCAATGAAACAAACAGGTACTCAAGCGGTGTCGGTCCTGCATCTGTGCCCCCCCCCTGCTACTGGTTGGTCTACAAATGCAACGTGCTGTCTTGATTTCGTTTCTATTTTGAATCCATCAACTTGAATAGCATCAACACTTACAGTTTTAATTGTCATAAGGTTCCTCTTTATAATAAATATGCTAAAATTATAGTACAAAATATTCGATATAACAATAAAACACCTAAAATAATAATATGAATCACCTTTCGGACGTACCGTTATTCACTTTGTAGAATATGGTAAAGATGTATCATGTAAAAAGATGCAAAGTATTGAATGTGTTTTGGATTTAAATCGCTTGAGGTAGCGTATGCAGCAAAATCCATCTTCCATTCTAAACATAGCCAACATAGCGAGATTCTTGCAGATTATTGGGAATCCGCTGCGCCTGGAGATTTTGTTTTGTTTGGTTGAACAGCCCTGCTGTGTTTGCGAACTTTCGAGTAAATTAAATCACCGCCAGCCTTGTATTTCACAACACCTGATGCGTTTGCGGCAAGCAGGGTTTGTAAGTGCTCAGCGCGAGGGCTGGAATAAATATTATTTCATTCCTTCCCCAAGTGTAAAGAACTACCTTCTTTGTTTACAGAAGAACTGGCAGAATGGAGATGAGTTATTCAACTCTTTTTAGTATGAAGAAAATGAATAGACATTCAAAAAGGCTGTGTGTGTGCTTGAGTAAATGCAAACGCCCTCCTTGCGTGGATTTATCTCCCCCTACCTTTTTCAAAATTTCATACTGATAAATTCACATTAACAGGAGGCTAAAATGAAAAGCTGGTTAAAAACGCAGATTCCAACTGCGGTGATTTTGCTCGTGATAGCTCTGGTAGCTGGGTTATATTTTGGACTGGGACATAATACTGTTCCCGCAGGAGTACCTGAACTAACCACATCTCGTTTGATCATTTTAATCGTGGTCGGTTTTCTGGCTGGAGTTTTAGGGGGAATTATTGGCACAGGTGGCTGCAGTGTCATGTTGCCGGTGTTGCATTTCTGGTTGGGATATCCTGCTCCAATTGCTGTGGGCACCACCTTGTTTGCGGTCATTTTTACTGCCATCTCAGGCGGCTATGGCCATCTTGTTCGGCACAATTTGGATAAGCGCGCTGTAGCGTGGTTGGGCGGAATCGGAATTGTCGGGGTGTTGATTGGTTCATGGTTATTCACAAAACTTTCAAACCAATCCGCTTTACTGGGTTTGATCCTTGGGTTGTTATTCCTTTGGCCTGCGCTGCGTATGATCTGGGAAGGGATCCGCCATTCTGGTCTTCCTCAGAAAGAAGGGAATAAGATCAACGCTTCAGCCGCCGGATTAGGAACTTTTGGTTTGGTGGTGGGATTGGCCACAGGAGTGGCTGGGCTGGGCGGCGGTTATGCCCTTGTTCCAGGACTGATCTATCTTTTTGGCGCGCCGGTGTATATCACCATGGGCACTTCCCTCGCCACCATGATCCCTCTTGCAGTGGTCGGAGGGGGACTCAAACTGGCTGGTGGATATGTGGACCTGGCAGCCGGACTGTTGTTAGCTACCGGGACCGTTATTGGTGCACAGGTAGGCGCGGCAGTGATCAAACGGTTCAAACCTACCACGCTCAAATTGATCTTCGGTCTTTACTTCCTTTACATGTCAGTGAAGTTTATTACCGCTTTCTTTGGAATAAAAGTCTGGTAGAAAATTTCCCCTTGGTCTTTTTTGATCAAGGGGAGAATATTTAATAGAATATTCTATAAATACCTATTGACAAATATAGAATAGTATGCTATGCTTTTAAATAGGTTACAGAATAGGATTGGAGGAGAAAGATTTATGCCAAGACATAGAAGAGGTTGGGCAATGAGCGGTGGCTCTTATTGTGAAGATCGTCATTCTCCACTTGCGATTTCACTGCTCGAACCGACACTGCTTATCTTGCTAAAAGAGCAGCCGCGGCACGGCTATACCTTGCTTGGTGATATAGAAACGTTGGGAATGACTACGATTCATCCCAGTGTCGTCTATCGAACCTTACGCGAGATGGAGAGGTTGGAATGGATCCAATCGGATTGGGATACCGATCAGACTCAGGGCCCCCCCAGAAGGATCTATCGTTTGACGGGTCAAGGTGAAGAAGCCTTGCAAAATTGGCAGCATGAACTGAAAAAAAACCAAAATTTGATTTCCGATCTGTTGAGAAGAATTGAATCGTATGAAAGGAGATAATTTATGCCAGCAAGAGATGGAACTGGACCTTTAGGCCAGGGATCCCGTACCGGTCGAGGAATGGGGAATTGTGGATCTGTGGGTGTAAATAAGGGGCAGGTTTCGACCACGGCACCTATTTCGAACCAGTCGTATCACTGGGGAAGCCGGGTGTGGGATTTTACATTCGGCCGTTTATTTGGCCGCAGGCGCGCAAATCGGATCAATATAAAATAATTCACGACATTCGAAAGGAGGATACTATGCCAAGACTTGATGGGCTAGGTCCAATGGGTACGGGACCAATCGGTAGAGGATTGGGGCCTTGCGGAGGAGGCCAAGCGCGAGGAAGAGGACGTGGTTTTGGCCGCTATGATTTTTTCTGGAGTACGAGAGCTTACCCAGCTTCCGTAGATGACCAAAAAGACTTGCTGGCACAGCAGAAAAGCTGGCTGGAAACCCAATTGGCTGCAATTACCCAACGCCTGAAGGATCTGGAAGAAAAGTAGAAAAACACTGATGGCCGAGCAACTCGTTGCCAATTGAGTTGCTCGGAAATGTTTCAGTCTGTCATCAATTTTTATTAGTATTAATGAGTTTGAGAATTTAACGAATTAGGAACTGTCAGCAAGACAAGGCTGTCAAGTCAAAAAAGTACTTGACGAACCCACGTTAAACAGAAACTATACGAACATCAATTAGCTACCGCAGCGTGCCCGGCAAGTGTGGACCAGAGTCCGCCGAGTCGGCTGACACCTGCCCTCCCCGGCACTGCCCGTCAGGGCAGGTGGGCAGCAGGTGCCAGGGTTTGCAGAATCCGCCCAGGCAAACACCGAAAAGATGGTGCGATGTGGCACGGATTCAGGATTTTGACTCATAACCCAGAGGTCAGTAGTTCCCTGGTCTGGACACCAGGGCAGGCGAATCCACTCCCCGCTACTATTATCCAGAAAACCAGCGATGGTCGTTTTAAGTTTAAACTTGCGTTGATTCCTTGAACTTTTTTAATAGTGAAGAGATATTATTTGCTGCTTACTAAAAGGGCCTCTTCTTGAGATTGAATTTAAGTTAATTCCAGATACAAAATGACCTTTTTCGGGTTTTAATTGTGAGGAAGTTACCAAAAGGGTCTTTATAGGTCAACCTGGATATAATCAACCCAACAATACATACCACTCCTCTGCTCTGTACGCGCACCGAGGTGGATCATTTATTCCTAATTTTAATGAATAATACATATTCCCGCTCATCCCTTCCAACAAACTCTTGACATAAAAGTGTATAGGGCTATAATAACATTCATGATATTGAATATGATTGAAGAAACAAAACTGGATAATCAAGCACTTGATGCGCAAACGCAGGTGTTCAAAATCCTTACTCACCCGGCCAGGATTGCGATCCTCAATATCCTGCGGGACGGTGAGCATTGTGTATGCCACATGGAAGCTTATCTTGGCTTCAGGCAGTCGTACATCTCCCAGCAATTAGCTGTATTGCGTGAAGCTGGTTTGATTCAAGACCGACGTGATGGCTGGAATATTTTTTATCGGGTAGTCAATCCAAATATCTACACTGTTTTGGATGCAGTCCAGAAATTCGTTGGAATGGAACCGGATGATACTCATGAATCATCGGTGAATTGTAATTGTCCTGCTTGTCTTGCTAAAAGGGACAGCGTTTAGCTCTTTTTTTTGAAATAATACATGCAAACTTTTGAATATTAAGGAGTAAATATGTTGAATATCAAGATTCTTGGATCGGGTTGCGCAAACTGTAAACGGCTGGAAGCTGTTGCCCGAAAGGTTGTAAATGATCTGGGATTAGATGCTGAATTTGAGAAGGTGACTGACATGAATGAAATTATGAAGTGGCCGATCCTTTCAACACCAGGCCTGGTTGTCAATAATAAGTTGGTCTCAGCAGGACGCATTCCCAGCGAATCAGAAATTGCTGGCTGGTTGAAAGCATAGGTTTATGTAAATAATGGGCAGGTCTATCTGCCTATTATTTTCGGCAAATTACATTCAATGCCTTGAATATTATTAAATCGAGAAGGAAAGCGTTATGGATTCGGTTTTAAGTTACATCAGTACCTTGTTATGGTCTGGCTGGACAGGACTTCTGGATTACCTGGCGGCACATGTTCTTTTGTGCCTGGTGCCTGCTTTTGTGATTGCTGGCTTTATGAGTTCGATGATTCCAAAAGAGGCAATTACCCGTTATCTTGGGCCAAAAGCATCCAAGTGGATCAGTTATCCTGCGTCTGCTTTTGGTGGTTTTATTCTGGCTGTGTGTTCGTGCACCATCTTGCCGCTCTTTGCTGGTATTTGGAAACGCGGTGCAGGGCTTGGCCCGGCTATCACTTTCCTGTTTGTAGGTCCGGCAATCAACATTCTGGCCATCACCTACACCGGAGCGACCATCGGGATGGATATTGCCATTTCACGACTGGTGCTTTCAATTCTGTTTGGTATTGGCATCGGTTTGATCATGGCCTGGATTTTCCGAAAAGAAGAGAGAGCTCGTGAAACCGAGATAGCCGCCAATGGTGTGTTTGATCAAACTGCAAAAGTCAGACCCGCGGTCTGGGTGCTCTTCATTTTGTTGGTGGCAGTGTTGATCGTTGGCACTTTGCAGATTGGTCTATTGACGAATGTATACGCCAGTATCCATCTACCCTTTGATTGGGCAAATGGGGTTGGTTCTTTCCTGTCCACCATGAACCTGACCATTCAGGGCGCCCTATTGATTTTGATGCTGGTGGTGATTGGTATCACAGCCTGGAAAGGTTTTGAAAAAATCTTCGATGGCTTCACTGGCTGGACCTATGCCGCTTTTGCCTTCATTGCGCTTACCATCCTCATCGCAGCTCCAAAAGAAGCCGTAGGTTCGCTGGTTATCGGGATTAACGGCCGCCTGATCGGAGAAGTTATTCTGCTCGCAAGTGTTGCAATCGTGGCCAGCCGTTCATTCACCAAGGATGAACTCAGTGGTTGGGTTTGGGAAACCTGGAAATTTGTCAAGCAAATTTTCCCGCTCTTGATCGTCGGTGTGTTTGCCGCTGGCATCGTCAAGGTGATTATTCCAGAAGCGTGGGTTCGTACCATCGCTGGTCAGAATACCATTTGGGCCAACCTGGTGGGCGTCTTGTTTGGTGTGTTTATGTACTTCCCCACCCTGGTTGAAGTTCCCATCGCGAAGATGTTTCTGGACCTGGGCATGGCGCGCGGACCGTTACTGGCTTACCTGCTCTCCGATCCGGAACTCTCGCTGCAATCCATCCTGGTCTTAAACGGCGTGATGGGCAAAAAGAAGACTGCAATCTATGTGTCTCTAGTGGCTGTATTCAGCACTCTGGCTGGATATATCTTTGGTTTGGTTCTGGCTGCTGGTTAATAAGGAGAGATAAAAATGGATCCTCGAACGGTTTTAGAAAAAGCATTGGAGTTTCATGGCCACCGCTGCTGGGCAAGCGTGGCTGGAGTTCGCGTGGGGCTGGCTGCGCTTGAGAAGCTGGGCGTAAAACGATCGGGTGGTACACAGCTCTATGGCATCGTTGAAATTGGCGAAGAACACGGAGGAATGTGCTTCGGTGACGGTGTCCAATATGCCACCGGCTGCACCTTCGGTAAAGGTAATATCCGGAAAAATCCTATCGGAAAACTTGGGTTTACCCTGATCGAAAAAGATACCAACCGCGCAGTTCGGGTCGTCTTTACCAGTAAACTGCAAAAGCAAATTGCCGCATCCAGGTTTATGCAGCAGCGAGCGGCCGGCATTTCACCAGACGCGATTCCATTGGAAGATCAGATGGAACTGGTCGACCTGGTATGGAATGCACCTGCGGAAGAGGTGCTCAAGGTTGGTGAAGTGTTTGAGTATCCGGGGAATTGGCTGCCGGAAGTAATGGGTTTCAAGCCATGTGATCGGTGCGGTGAACTGACCGCCCGCGCCTATCTGCGCGTGGATGGCACACAACACGTCTGCATTCCCTGCTCGGGCTACGACCGTTAAAGAAGGCTGGAGTGTCAATCACCGTATACATAGTAAGCGCTGTATTGGTCTTTGTGTTTTCCGGTCTATTGGCGATGGCTGGTCTGGGTGCAGCGTTCCTGTTTGTGCCGCTCTTCTATTACCTGGGGGTGCCTCTGGCTGAGGCAACCCCCACGGCTTTGTTGCTGAATGTGGTTAGTCTTTTATTGGCGGCCATCAATTACTGGCGCGGAAAACTGATCAATTGGCGGGTGGGTTTACCAGTGTTGATCGCCGCTGTTGTACTATCCCCAATTGGTGCCAGATTGACCGCATCGGTGAATAAGACTTTGCTGCTTGGCATGTTTGCCGCCTTTCTGGTTTTTGCCGGGATTATGATGCTCTTCTATAAAGCGAAAACCCGTGAGCAGGCACTCAGCCGTCCGGTTGAGGTTGCTGCTGGTACCAGTGTAGGCACAGTGGCAGGCTTTTTAGGCGGTTTGCTTGGCGTTGGTGGCGGCAACTTCATCTTGCCAGTGCTCAACTGGCTGGGGTTGGATGCCAAAGTGGCTGCTGGGACAACTGCGCTCGTGGTAGTTTTCTCCTCTCTTTCTGGTTTTTTGGGTCATGCCACGATGGGTGGGCTGGATCCATTGTTTGTCGGTGTCATGGCGGTCATGGCGGCCGGTGGGTCGATTGTAGGGTCGCAGTTGATGAAAACGAAAGTTTCAAACTCTCAATTGAAAAAGATCATTGGGGTGTTATTGTTCTTTATCGCCGCCAAAATGATTTTTGATTTGTTGAAGTAAAGAAAGCACAAAAGTATTTATGGAAATCTTCCTTCTTGCTGCTGTAACCTGTCTCGTTGTTATAACGATAGGGTTTGTAATTAATAAATATTTACGCATACCCTGGATGTTCACGGTTGTCATCCTTGGGATGACATTCTCAGTTTTGGGTTGGTTTACGGACGTTCTTCAAAGTGAAAACTTCCAATTCCTTGCACGATTGGGAATGTTATTTTTCCTCTTTACTATCGGGGTTGACCTCGACTTTAATCAAATCCGAAAGTTGGGAAAGCATATCATTATTGGCGATATATTATTGACCATGCTCGAGGGGTTGCTGCTCGGTTTATTCTTTTTCTTTGTTTTTCCAGATTTTGTGAACCATTCTTTTGGAATTGCATTTCTCGCCGGAGTAGCCTTTGGGACAGTAGGAGAAGTGATTCTTCTCGCCTTGCTAAAGGAATTTGGATTGGAGAAAACGCGATTTGGCCAATTGGCTTTGGGGATTGGTGTCTTCGATGATATTTTTGAAATTCTGGCACTGGCAGCAATTGTTTCTCTGCCAGCCCTTAAATCTCAAGCATCGATGAATTCTTCAACGACCTCTTCATTATCCCTGGTAATTACCCTATTTTTGGTTCTGCTCACTACCAGCATACTTTTTGCTGTGGGAAAGTATATTCGCAGTTTTCTTGAAAAAGTGAAGGCAAACTCTTTTGTAATTCCCTTTTTTATTTTTATGATCGTGTTTGCTTTTATCTACTTTACCTCAACTGGAAATGAAAACCTTGGTGTGATTGCAGCGATATTCAGTGGCGTAGCGGTTCAACAGGTTATCCCAGAAAAATCACTAGAACAGTACAAAAAGCCGATCTTCTTTTTTGCCAACATGTTTCTAGGACCTTTTTTCTTCCTTAGTCTTGGTGGAAAAATGTCTCTCGAAGCGCTCATTAATTATCCGCTATTGGTTATCGCAATTATGGCGATTTCGATCAGTGTTCGGGTGATTTTATCCTACATCTTATTTCGTGGAATTCTGGGTAAACGCCAATCACTTGTCATGGGTATTGGGCTGACAGCCAAATTCAGCACGAGCGTGATAAGTGAGAACCTTCTTTTTACATCTGGAATGATAGCATCTCCCTTATATTCTGCAATGATGGCTGCTTTTATCGCGTTAAAACCAATTATTGTTGGAGCATTTTCGTCTCTTTTGGCAAAACATAAAGAGATTATTGAATAAAACTTTATAAATGGAGTGAAAAATGGATAGAAATGACGAGTTGTATAAAGCGGGATTACTCCTGCACGGACATAAATGCCCTGCAATGCCAATGGGCTTACGCGCCGGTCAGGCTGCTCTTCAAGCATTAGGCGTTGAACGGGCTATGGATGGCCAGCTCACCGCGCTGGTGGAAATCGACAGCGACCACTGCGCCACCTGTTACGCAGATGGTGTGATGATGGCTACTGGCTGCACTTTTGGTAAAGGCAACATTCGTAAGCTGGGGTACGGAAAATTCGTGCTGACCCTGATCGATAACAAGACGGGACGCAGTGTACGCGTGGCTACCCGTAATGAAGTCATCAAACGCAACCAGGAATCGGAATTTATCCAATTCCGCAAGAAAGGCGTTCCGGCTTCCAAAATCGATACTGCCTTGATCGACCCCGCGGTCGATTTCATCCTGGCTGAATCAAATGAGAATCTCTTCAAGATTGACCCGGTACAGGAGATCAAACTCACCCCCGGACGCCCACACGATTTCAACACGCATATTTGCGAGGAATGCGGTGAGGTGATGGTAGAGCGTTATGCCCGTGTGAAAAACGGTAAAGTGGTTTGTATGCCTTGTGCCGAAAAGATGTAGCACTCAGCGCTAACAGGATTGATTTTTCTTGTAAGGTTTATTTTCGGTTCCTGAGCTATTAACTCTGGTCATATTGCACTTGGCACATATGCAGTTCTGGGAAACCAAAGTCTGGGTAACCGGGTTGGTCATGGAGAAGCTTAAGAACAATCTCTTAATCAAATATGCGATTAACTACACAACTATTTAATTTATATGCGCAAATTATTGCCAAGAAAGAGATACCACTTCCAAGATTAATGACCTTTTTAATCCATAGAAAGCCAAGGAGTGATTTATGAAACCTATTATTACCAAACGCAAATGCCCAGCGCAAGAGAAATTCTGCAAGATTATCGCTGCTTGCCCAAATACTGCAATTTTCTACATGGCAGATGAAAATGAGCCGCTAGGCGGACGAATTGTTATCAACCTGGAAAAGTGCAATAATTGCGGCGCTTGTGTTACTGCCTGTTGTGGTCAGGCGGTAACAATTGAGTAGGATAGATGCTCTGAAATTTGTATTGACTAATAACTTTAACCAACAACACACAGAGATATAAGGAGATTGGAAATGGCTGAAAATAATGTTCCCGAAAATGCATTATTCGTTTGTTTTGGAGCTATGTCCAACGTGGGCATGATGACCGGTTTGGCTGCCATTGAAGCGGTTAAACAGGTTGAACCGGGAAAAGCCGGCATTTTTTGCCTGGGCGGACTGCCTACGCAGGCCCCCAGTGTGCTTGAGAAAACCCGAGCAGTCAAACGGATCATCACGGTGGATGGCTGCCCGCTCAATTGCTCTCGAAAGATTGTAGAACAGGCCGGCTTTACCCCCGCCGTAACCATCAACCTGGTGACGGATTGCGGCATTCAAAAGAAGCCTTCTTCCCAATTTAACCCTGCAGAAATGCAACCGGCCACGGATGCGATTGTAAAAGCTATCTTTTCATCCGATTCAAAGCAAGAAGACTGAAAATGGAAACCTCAATAGAAACAATCCAAGGTCAAGCTCGACAAATAACCACAATCCTTGGCTTGCACACATCCCCTGTTGGCGTTTGTCTGGTACTTGCGCCTGAATCGCAGGATGGCGGTGGGGTGCGTTTGCAACAGCACCGGTATTGCCAGGCTTTGATGAAAGCGAGACATGGCGAAACGGTCCTTCTGGATGCAAGCGGAATTGCCTGTCCGGCCGCCGCAGCCGCATTTGGTTTCCGACCATTGCCAGAAGGGCTGAAATCCGGGCAAGGATTGGTAGGTTTTGGCATCGTTTCAGATCCAGAGGTAGGGCGGAAGATGTTCGAAAACATGCCGCATCTGCCTCAAGGAAAATTGACCCATCTTAAATTATTCCCGCTAGAACAGGCACATCGTATTCCGGATGTTATTATCGTTGAAGATGAAGTGGAAAAGCTGATGTGGCTCAACCTGGCCTATTTGAATGTAACCGGTGGGCAACGATTAACAGGTAGCACCGCCATATTGCAGGCAACCTGTGTTGATTCCACGATCATTCCCTACCTGGAAAAGCGACTCAACTTTGGGTTTGGCTGCTATGGCTGCCGAGAGGCAACAGACCTTTCACCAAATGAGACCGTGATTGGCTTTCCGGTTGGGTATTTATCTGATATGGTGAAGGCGCTTGAAAATCTATCCCAAAAAGCTATTCCCAATTCGCGGTCAAAGAAGATGTACGAGAATATCATCCAACGGACTAAAGGAACAACCTAAACATGAATTTGACTTCTCGAAAAAATATATCCTTGTTTCTCATCCCAATATTCATCTTTGCAACTTTGATTCTGAGCCCTTCTTCTCAGGTGAGTGCAGATTCATCTATACGGGATCAAAAAAGTCTACTCCAGGACCAAAAAAAAGTGATCATCTACCTTTTCTGGGGAGATGGCTGCCCTCACTGCGCGGTTGCCAAACCATTTCTTGAGCGATTGGATGCCTCATCGGATCAAATTGAGTTGCAAAAATATGAGGTTTGGTATGTAGAGGAAAACCAAAACCTTTTTATGAAAATGGCTCAAGCTCATGGCTTTGAACCTCAGTATGTGCCAACCATTTTCATTGGCGACCGGTACTGGCAAGGATATAACGATCAAATAGAAGCGGAGATCCAGTCTGTTGTTGATGGGTGTTTGCAAATTGGATGCCCTGATGCGGGTGCAGGGGTACTAAATGACACAATTCCGATTGCGGACCCCCCTGAAAAAACTCAAAATCCAGGACCAGATGAAAGTGAATCGAAATCTATCACTCTGCCAATTATTGGATCAATCGACCTTTCTTCTCAATCCTTACTGGTCAGCACATTGTTGATCTCCTTTGTGGATGGTTTTAATCCCTGCTCAGTATGGGTACTGACAATGTTGTTAGCGCTGACTTTGCATACCGGTTCAAGGAAGAAGGTACTGCTGATAGGCCTAATATTTTTAACCGTTACAGCAGCGGTCTATGGGCTATTCATTACGGGTTTATTCTCGATGCTGACGATCGTCAGTTTTTCAGGATGGATCCAATTTATTGTCGCAATCGTTGCGCTCTTCTTTGCCCTGGTCAATATCAAGGATTATTTTTGGTACAAAGAGGGGGTTTCTTTTACAATCTCTGATAAAAAGAAACCGGGGATTTATCAGCGTATTCGAAAATTAATGGATGCAGGGCAATCATTCTGGGGGCTGGTTGGGGGAACTGTTGTTCTTGCAGCAGGGGTATCATTGGTAGAATTCTCCTGCACAGCAGGTTTTCCGGTACTTTGGTCCAATTTACTTGTCTCCCAAAGCATTCCGGTGGCTTTGTTTGTTGTCCTCTTGCTCATATATTTGTTGATTTATCAATTGGATGAACTGGGTATTTTCTTAATTGCTGTTTTTTCCATGCGTGCCAGTCGGCTGGAAGAGAAGCAAGGGCGTATTCTCAAACTGGTAGGCGGGATACTAATGCTCACCCTGGCTGGAGTGATGCTCATAAAACCCAGCCTGATGAACGAATTAAGCAGTTCTTTGATCATCTTTGGGGCAGCTTTCGGTATCACTGCACTTATACTGTTGGTTCATCGCCTCATCCTTCCCAAATTGGGTATCTATATAGGTAGTGAATTTGAATTACATTTATCGAAATCGCAACAAGCGAAAGGAAAAGACTGATGAGCCTGATTGCAGACTTATTATCTTCACCACAAAAATTCGCTGTCGTGGGCAGAGATGTCCCTATCCTTTTGGTGAGATCATTTACCGGCGTGCTTAAAGGTCTGCGCTCCTTTGGTAAATGGTCTGACTGGTTTGAAAAAGCCAGTGGGGTCATCATCCTTCTGGTTGTTTTTAATTTTCTATGGATCACATAATCGGAATTACTTCTCGTAAAACCTCCCGGTGGATCATGCTTTTCATTGTGATCTTGATCATTACTGCGGTCATGATATATAAAGCGGTCCATGAAGGTTGGTTGATCCCGAAGGAGTCACTGGTTTCGACAAATGCACCGCTCATCCTATTTTTCAACCGTCATAAAGGTTGCGAGTGTGAAATGGTAGTTTACACCGCCGCGAAAAAACAAATTACCGAACGATGGGCTGCGGAAGACCACCGTGGAATTCCAATCATCCAAATCAATCTGGATCGTCGGCCGGACCTGGGTAAGCAATTTCACATCATTCGGGCGCCGGCTTTATTGATTATTGATCAAGAGGAAAAGATTCTTTACAATCAAAAAGGATTACAATCTGATACTACGCCACTCGATCTTCTTTCTCTTGAAGGGACTGTGTAGGAGATATTTTATGGAAAATGAATTGCGGTGGTCCTCGGATCTGGCAGAGGCATTGAATCAGGCCAGACTGGAGAGAAAAGGGATCTTGCTCCAGTTTCATCGAGATGAATGTGCCGGCTGTAAGAAAATGTATGCTAGCACTTATCCAGATGCAGAGGTACAAAAAGAATTGTTTGCCTGGTTTATTCCGGTCCGAATGGATATCCTTAAAGATCGTGCAGTTCGATCTCAGTTTTCAGCCTATTGGACACCATCGTTTTACTTTTTAAATACCCACGGCATTGTACAATATCAACAAAATGGATACCTCAACCCGGAAGATTTCCGTATACTGCTGCGTCTTGGAAAAGCCGCCCTTGATATTCCACGTGGAAAATACTTCGATGTAATTGACTTAATGGATAATGGATTAGCGCTGTTCCCGGATAATCCAAGGGCCGCAACATTATTGTTCACGCGCGGAATGGCTGAATATTTATTGGGAAAAGAGAAAAGTGCATTTCGGGATGCGATGACTGAGATCATTGAACAATATCCGAACAGTCAGGAAGCCCGTATGTGGCCTTGGCTTGACCAGCCGTAAATCTACAAAGATGGAAGGATCCAATGTCAGACGTTATTCAAGCGTTAGCCCAAGCTATTCATAACAAGGTTCCAATTGTATTGGCGACGATTGTGGATGTGAAAGGCGCTTCGCCGGCAAAAGTCGGCGCTCAACTTGTTATGTTGTCTGATGGAGAGACGGTTGGGACAGTAGGTGGCGGTAAATTAGAATCTGAAATTATCAAGATTGCCAGGCAAGTGCTTGAAACAAAAATGCCTGGATTACATCATCTTGCATTAAGAGAAGAAGGTCCGGATTCAATTGGTACCTTGTGTGGCGGGGAGGTGACGGTTTTCGTCCAGGCTTACTTTCCCCTACCTCAATTGGTAATTGTGGGCGGAGGGCACATCGGTCGTCCGCTAAAAGTCATGGGGGAGGCGGCAGGTTTTGATGTGATCGTTGTGGATGTGGCCGCGGGTAAAGATCAGGTTCCTGAATTGGAGCAGGTTGCGCTTACAGAGGATAGTTATGTGGTCTTAATTACCACTGACCATATCTCCGATGAGGCTGCTCTACGCATTGCGATTAAAACTCCAGCACCATATATTGGCATGATCGGCAGCTTAGCTAAATGTAGAACCATTTTAGACCATCTAAAGGCGGATGGCCTTACCGAAAACGAGTTGGAGCGGATCTATGCCCCAATTGGATTCGACCTGGGCGGAACCAGCCCGCAGGAAATCGCGGTAGCGATTCTGGCAGAAATTATCGCCTGCAGGCAGAAAAAAGGAATCAAAGAAGGATTGGTGAAAACCAGACGTATTGGGTTGAATTAACTTATGAATTATCCAAAAAGAAAAGTCCTTTTTTTATGCACTGGCAATTCCTACCGATCCCAAATGGCCGAGGCAATCGTCAATACAAAGTTGGGTGATACTTGGCAGGCATTCAGCGCTGGCACCCAACCTGCCGGATATGTCCACCCCTACGCGATCAAAGCATTAGAAGAAATTGGAATTCAGCATAAAGGGACATCTAAATCAGCAGATGAATTTCGAGGAGTTGATTTTGACCTGGTTGTCACTGTCTGTGATGATGCCGCTGAAAACTGCCCTGTATGGCTTGGAAAAGGGAAACGAGTACACGTGGGATTTCCGGATCCGTCCAAAGCAATGGGAAATGAAGAACAGGTGATGGCCGTTTTCCGCTCCGTCAGGGACGATATAATTTCCCGAGTAAATCATCTGTTGAACCAGGTTGAGCAACAGTAACCAATCACCAGCATTTTCATGAGTGACAAACGTAATTCTTAAATTGGATTTTCGACTATATACTTCAACCGTGATTGAAGTATAATATTTAATTGTGGATGCAAAAACATTCTCAAGCGATGACCTGATCAGAAGCGCACAGTGGCTCAAAATTATTTGTGAGCCTAACCGGCTATTATTACTTGAAAAAATTATTGAGGGGGTTCAATGTAATTGCGAATTGGGTGATGCCTTGCAGATGGCACCCAACTTGATCTCTCACCATCTTTCAATTTTGCGAGAAGCTGGTTTGATAACCGCTGAAAGAGATCCGGTTGATAATCGCTGGATATATTACTCAATTAATCCAACCATGATGGATGATTTACAAGCATTTTTTTCTGAATTTTTTAACAAAGATCGCATTCAGCCAAGAGGAGCCGCCTGTGGTCCCCAGATTACTGAAGAGCAGCGTGAGAGTTTATTGAGAATGACTCGCAGCTAATTTTTTTACCCTTATATTTCAATGCTCGTTGAAGTAATTAAACACTAGATACCCGGTCAGGAAATTACAAATAGGAGAGATAACATGGAAGAAATGCTGATAAAAGCGGGAAAGTTCTTTTTATTAATACTTGCGGAATTGATTCCATTATTTTTGCTTGTTACTTTTCTTTCAGGTTTGGCATTGGAATATATTTCCCCGGAAAAATTGCGAGAGAAGTTAAGCGGGCGTAAAGGAATATGGGGGCAATTCATTTCAATGATATTGGGTTGGGTTACCCCTTTTTGTTCCTGTTCAACGGTTCCTGTCCTTGCCGGTATGGTTAAAGCTGGTATACCCATAGGAATCATGACCACGTTTTTATACGCCTCTCCCTACCCCGTTGAGATAGCAATACCAATCTTAGCACCTTTATTTGGCCTTCCTGTCGCACTGGCATTCTTGTTTGTAGGTGGAATCATGGCTCTTGCAGGTGGATTCCTGGTCCAAAAGCTTGGATGGCAGGATCAAGCGAAAATTGATGTGGGGAAAATCCCGGTACTTCTCAATCCGTTTCAAACACTTTTGATTTACCCTTAATCGATATTGATGAAAGTTTTAAAGCAAAATGCAAGCGTGCTTGGGATTATACAATCGGTTTTGCTAAAAAACTTTTATTGATTATCGTGATCAGTAGCGCGGCAGGTGCATTAATTTACGGTTTCATCCCTGAAGAATTCATTCTAAAGTACGCTGGAGGGGTTGGTTTATTTGTCGTTCCCATTGCAGCATTAATTGGAGTGCCCTTGTATGTGAATGTAGCCGCAGTCATTCCCATCATATATTCCCTTTCGCTGAAAGGGATGAGCGAAGGCGCGGTGCTTGCCTTTTTAATCACTGCAACAACGATCAGCCCACCCGAACTTTTCATGTTATCTGCTTTATTCAAAAAGAAATATGTGTTTGCTTTTACGATTGCGATGATTATTGGCGCTATCCTCACCGGTTACCTACTCAATTGGCTTGCCTGATCACTTACCAAGGAGAAAATAAATGGAATCCAAACCCTCTCTACAAATTCTGATTGTCTCTGGAGCTTGCTGCAGTCCAAATTTGATTCGCCAGGATCAAATGCTCGAAAAAGTTTTAAGTGAGGCAATTAAAGATTTAAACCTGACCGTTGAAATACAAAAAGTATCTCTGAGCCATGCGTTACATAGCAGCGATCATCTCACCCCAAAACAGCATCAGCAAATCCTGGCTCTTTTCCGGACGTATAACACAAGGTTTACCCCCGCATTATTCCTAGGTGACGAGGTTCGATTTGCCGGGAAAATACCTTCGTTTGACCAGGTTAAAGAGGCATTATCTGGAAATAGCTAATATAAGAGTGTATCCTCTAGAGGATCTGCATCATGGACAAATATCATAATTCAATTAATCCACTAATTCACAACCATCGTCCTCCGGGTCGCGAATAAACTACTTCTTGACCCTGTCACAAAAAGTCGCGTTCATACGACTAATAACATGAAACCAAAGATCCTCCGGCTTCTTCAGAAGAGCGTCACACAAGACAGGTTAAAATGCAGAGCCTGAGTGAAAAACATTCCGAAACCAGGAAAATCTCTCATAACCCGGAGGTCAGTGGTTTCCTCGTCTGGACGCCAGGGCAGGTGAATCCCACCCACTACTAACAAGAACCATAGTCCCTGGGACTATACCAAAGAGGCACATCACGAAAGCCTTAGAGTCGATAGTTACGAAAAATCCTCCTTCACCAAAGGTGCACTTCGTGTAAGAGGATTTTTCAATTATCCAATACAGAAAGAAGATAATCTCCAGCTTCAGGCATTTTAACGCCCGATCTTTTATAGCAAATGACAATCCGATAATCATAATCAAAAGCGAATTATCAGATGACCGTCTGAAGTCTCAATTACTACTTCGAGGGAAAGGCTATAATCGGTATGGTGAGCCATATTGTTCTCCTATATTGGTTTGGTTACCTTACGAACACTGTTTACTCACTTCTTTTTTAGGTCCTAGATTTATTAGTAAAATTGTCACAAATACGCCAATGAGATTTGGGAGCTAGCCAATGAAGAGACAAAGCCTGCTTGAAAACCACTCTGTAATCATTTTTTTCGTATTGACTTATAGCTTCTCGTGGCTAATTTGGATGCCAATGGTACTTGCTAATCAAGAAAGCCGTCTGCTTTTAATAGCAGGAACCTTTGGACCAACATCAGTAGCGCTTTTGCTGACCGGGTTAAATAAGGGGTGGAATGGCTTGAAGGAACTTCTTAGGCGTTTATTAATCTGGCGAGTAAACATTTTTTGGTATCTGTTCAGCTTTTTTGCAACGATGTTGGTAGTAATGGCTTCAATTGGTATCCATGTGGCAATGGGAGGCGCAGTTCCACAATTCAATGACCCCAGACAAATATACCTGGTAATACCTGTTTTTGCATATGTTCTATTTCTTAGCGTATTAGGCGAAGAGATAGGATGGCGAGGATATGTTTTGCCCAGATTACAACACAAGTATGGTGCACTTGTCGCTAGTTTAATCATTGGAGTAATGTGGGGAATGTGGCATCTGCCGGAGTTTTTGATAGAAAATAACTTTCACCGTCAGATACCTTTTATCTTGTTTCTGTTGCAGGATATTGCACTATCCATTGTTTTAACATGGCTTTACAACAGCACAAAGAAAAGTCTGTTGATCGTGAACCTGTTTCATGCGGCAAGCAATACAACAATAGGAGTGTTGCCAATTCTACCTATGGACACGGGAGGTGATTTACGTCCATTGTGGATAGCTGTTGACTTGCTGTGGATTGTAGCAGCTATCATTGTCATAGCGAATAAATCAGCTTGGCTAACTCACAGAAAGGTCGTAGATTGATGATCCCTACAAAAAAGCCAACACCACGAATTCAGAGCCTATGGTTGTTCTTTATTTTGACTTTTATATTCTCATGGCTGTTCTGGATAATCGGAGTATTGTTGTATGAATCAGAGCCTACAACACCTGTTCTGGTGTTCCATTATATTGGTGGAGTAATCCCCCCACTAATGGCGATCCTATTGATCTATTGGCGACATACCCCAGAAGAGCAGCGAGAATATTGGCAACGGGCAATTGGATTCAAACGGATTGGAATTAAGTGGTACGCTGTCATTTTTCTCACAGCTCCTGCGCTTGCTGGACTAAGCGTTTTATTGGATGTAGTTGCCGGAGGGAAAGGTGCGGTACCAGAAGCAGCAGCTCGTTTTGCTTCTAATCCTCTCGCTATAGTGCCATTTGCGATCTTCATGCTTCTGTTCGGCCCATTGCCAGAAGAATTAGCCTGGCGAGGATATGCTCTTGATCAGTTGCAAAAAAGATGGAGTGCTTTGTCCTCGAGTCTGTTCCTGGGAGCAATGTGGACAATTTGGCACATTCCGTTGTTCTTCATTCCGGGAAGTTATCAGCAAGGATTGGGGTTGGGCACCTTAAATTTTTGGTTATTCATGGTAGACAAGATTCCTCTATCAATACTCATGACATGGGTGTACAACAATAATCGGCGGAGCACTTTATCAGCCGTATTATTTCATTTTTCGGTGAATTTTGTTGGAGAGCTGTTTGAGTTAACACCCCGGGCAAATTTGTTTTACATAATTCTTTGGATACTGGTGGCAATAGCTGTGACGATATACTGGGGACCTCAAAATCTGGTTCGCAAAGGACGGAATGTAGAAAAAGGTGAATACAGCCCAAGCTTGCCTGGCTAAAAATTTGTTACCACAATCATCACCCTTCAAGGGTGAAAATAATGGTAAAAAATTTTATGCAGAATTTTTATTCTGGCGTTTTTACTCATCCTAGAAAGGATAAGAAGCTCGATCTACCGTTCGCTTGTATATCTTTTTCTTGGGTTCTACCAATGTTTCGTTAGTCTTCCCGAGGGATATTTCAGACTAAAAATTCTCGACTGTGCCGCTGGTGGATGGGTACCTCCATTGGGTTTTTTTATGAATATGGGTTTAATACCTGGGGAATTGACCTGTCGGAGGAGGCATTAGAACACACACGAATCTTTGAAACAGCAAATGGCATGCATTTCCATTTGCAGAAGGGAGATATGCGCCAACTCCCTTTTTGTTGATCAGACATTTGACCTGGTGTATGAATTCTATTCGCTGGTGCATCTCAGCCATGCGGATATTGCCACCACTTCAGTAAAAATGAACAGGGTGTTAAAGCCGGGGGGACTCTGCTTTGCAGGTTTTATGTCTGCTGGTACATAACCTATCGAGGGAGAGCAGGTGCGCCCGGGTGAATATGCCCTGGTAGAAGATGGACATGCTGTCATCCATAGCGTGTTCACCGATGCAGAAATTGAACCATACCTGACTGGTCAGTGGTTCCCTCGTCTGGACACCAGGGCAGGCGAATCCACCCCATACCACTATTTTCCAGGCACCCTATTTGGGGCATTTTTGGTTTATACATGCATTGATTCCTTGAACTCTTTAGTTGAGAAGAGAGGCTATTTGTTGACGACTAAGCGGTTTTCTTCATGAGATACATCAAGGCAATCCTGTCAATAACTTCTCTGCAATAGATCACTATGGGTAGGTTCTTAACTTGAAAATCTATCAGTTTCGATAGGTTTCTAAAATTTAGTTCATTTATCATAAAAAATCCAATGTCCCTGGTCATGTCTTAGTAGCGGCAGTTCATCCCAGACTTGATGAATGAAAAAGACGAGTCTTCGTTAAAAAATTACATGTAGAAATTTTTTAATTATGTACTCAGTTTCAGGATTCAGGCTTACAACCTTCTGCTCAGGGGTTTGAATTCATTATTTTTCGTTTTTTTGCATCCCCTCGTGTCGTATGTTTTTCGGACATCATATATAATAAAATTAAAATATCCTTAAGTGCCATAGACGACAAATCGGTCTCCATGAAACCAAATTCAAAGAAATAATGGCACAGATATTCTTACATTGGCTTAAAACCCTCTCTGCGTCATCTTTAGATCACCGAAGCAAAATCACTAATGACTCCTTTTAAATTGAATATAGTTAACTAACTCCTCAAGATTTATTTGGAGGGCATAAAACGTACTATTAGAAACAAAAAGCACAGTGATCAAGAAAACTTGATGTCAAACAACAATTACTAGTAAATATACAATTACACCTCCTTATTATTTTTACCACCCTGAGAAGGAGAAAAAGACATGAAACGCTTTAAAAATATTTTGGTTGTCTTTGATAGTAAAACAGACAATCAAGCACTATTTTATCAAGCGGTTGATTTAGCACAAAAAAATAATGCCTTCTTGATGGTAATCGATGTCATTGAGGAAACACCCCAAATTCCGGCGAAACCAATTAACCAAGAATTGGCGAATGATGCAAAGAAACCAAAGATCCATATTATTGAAGATTTTCCAATAGAAATTCCTTCACCCCCAGCATTTGATTTTCCGGGGGAAAATGGAGCAGGTGTAGTTAGGACAACAGAAGAACCATCAATCAATGTAAAAGAATTCATCACACAAGTTGAACAACGCAATCTACAGATGTTTGTATCTGAATTTCAGCACGCTGGAATCCGGGTTAACAGTAAGACAGTTTATGGAATACCTTTCATCAAAATCATTCAAGAAGTGTTGCGCGACCAATATGATTTGGTCATGGTGACTGCCGAAGGCAGAGAGGGGGTTATGGAAGTATTATTTGGTAATACTACTATGCACCTAATGCGCAAATGCCCATGCCCAGTATGGGTAATCAAGCCAGGCCAGCCGAGAAAATTCAACCGTATTCTAGCTGCTGTTAATATGGTTCAGGAAGATAATGAACCAGCAGATTTAGTTAAAAAGATAATGGACCTGGCTACTTCACTTGCCAGGTCATACCAAAGTGAACTACTAATCCTTCATGCCTGGAGTATGTATGGAGAATCCGTATTACGAGGAAGGGCTGGAATATCAGAAGATTCCATAAATAAATTGCTACAAGAAACCCATGACACCCATTTACAATGGATATACAAACTTTTACAACAATACCCTTTGGATGACATAGTATCCGAAGTGTACTTGTTAAAAGGTGATGCGGGGGATGTAATCAATGAACTTGTCCGGGCAAAGTCAGTCGACCTCGTTGTGATGGGAACAGTCAGTCGTGGAGGACTTTCAGGTTTACTCATTGGCAACACAGCCGAAAAAGTGTTGCGCCAGGTAAATTGTTCAGTCCTGACTATTAAACCCAATGGATTTATCACCCCAGTCAAGCCGGAATCTGCATAGTCAAAATCCAAATGTGTCATCACCCTTTTAAGTCGGTAACCCGTATGAGAAGATAGTATAGATAAGAAATAAAAAGATAATCGATTGCAAGACGGGCAAACTCAAAATTTTTAAAATGTTTACCAAGCCTAAATCAAAAAATCGAGCATCTGGTTGGCAAACTTTTCAACGAGTCAGCAGGGATAGTGTTTTTAGAAAGAATGAAATGCATTTTTTCGGTTTACAAAGGTAAATGTAATTTCATCAAATATAAGGATGAGTCTATATGAAAAAGCGAATCTTACAGGGAGTTTTATGGATTAGTCTCTATATATTAATCGCCCTTGCTCCGGTGTTGATCTTACTTGCTGGCCCAAGACCCGAGGGACGTGAATTTTGGCGAGACCTGTCCGTTGGTTTGGGATATTGCGGATTGTCAATGGTGGGGTTACAGTTTGTGTTAACAGCTCGGTTTAAGGTTCTCAAAGCTCCTTACGGAAGCGATATCGTATACTTTTTTCACCGGCAAATTTCAATAGTCACATTCGTGTTGATTGCAATCCATCCTCTGATTTTATTCGTTTTTGATCCTCGACATCTTAACCTCCTTAACTTGGTCACAGCACCATGGGCAGCACGTTTTGGGGTTGTAGCTATAATTTCTCTTTTGGCACTTATTAGTTTGTCTGTTTACCGTAAAAAATGGAAGATCGAATACGATCGTTGGAGAATATGGCACGGAATCCTTGCCATGTCAGTGATGGCTTTGGCGTTGGCACACGTAGAATTGAGAGGTTACTACTTAAATACTCTTTGGAAACAATTATTTTGGGGAATATATGGCATTTTTTGGGTCGGTCTGTTAGCATGGGTACGGGTTATTAAGCCAATCTTACTAATTAGAAAACCCTATGCTGTTGAAAGTGTTATTCCTGAACGAGGTAATGCCTGGACAATTGTGCTTCGAGCAATCAACCACAATGGAATACGATTTCAACCCGGTCAGTTTGCATGGATCACCGCTTGGGATAGTCCATTTCGCGATCACGAACATCCATTTTCATTTTCTAGCAGTGCAAAGGAGACTACTCTGCTATCTTTTACAATAAAAGAATTGGGTGATTTTACTGCATCGATCAAGAATTTATCCAAAGGTCAACATGTTTATATCGACGGTCCTTATGGATCTTTCAGTATTGATCGCCATCCAAATTCAGAAGCGTTTGTTTTCATTGCAGGGGGTATCGGTATAACTCCAATGATGTCAATGCTCCGTACTCTTGCAGACAGGGGAGATTCCCGTCCGCTGATTCTGATCTACGCGAATAAAACGCTCGAAGCAGTTACTTTCCTGGAAGAAATCGAAAAATTAAAATTAATGTTAAACCTAAAAGTTGTACACGTGTTGGAATCACCACCGGAAAATTGGACTGGTGAAAAAGGTTTCGTGAACGCCAATATTTTAAGGCAATATTTGCCTACAAATCTCAGACCAAACAGGGTTGAAATCTTTATTTGCGGACCGGCTCCAATGATGAACGCTGTGGAAAAAACCCTAATAGAAATTGGCGTCCCATTGGGAGATTTTCATTCTGAGCGATTTGATCTAGTATAAGGAGGACTCATGCGTCAGCGAGCCGCGACCTGGTTGGCAATTTCAATTGGATTAATTGTGATTATTATTGCGATTATCTTTGCAATTGTTCAGCAGAGTTCATAAATCTTTGGCAAGCTAATCACACACTAATTTCTATGTCTGGAGATAAATTTAGAAAAAGGAAAAAATGGTGAAAAAAATTGGAAGGTTTCTTAATATATTTGAACGCTTGATTGTGGGTAGCTTGATCCTTATGATGATTGTTGTCATACTGTTATCCACCATTGAATTAGGGCGTATCCTGGTGTTGGATATCATTAGCCCGCCATCTTACCTGCTGGAAATCAATGAACTCCTGGATGTGTTTGGTTTCTTCATGCTGATACTCATTGGTGTTGAGCTTCTCGAGACGATTCGCGCCTATCTCAACGAACATGAGGTTCATGTCGAGATCGTGCTCGAAGTAGCATTAATTGCGGTTGCCCGTAAGGTCGTTATTATCGATGTAAAGGAATATTCTCCTGAAGCCCTCCTGGCAATAGCGGCAATTGTCGTGTCGTTGGCAGGAGCTTATTACCTGCAAAAGCAGATTCGCAACCGGCGCGAATTTTCTCCCGAGAAGAGAATAAGCGATGAAGAAAAGGAATCAGTCAAGTAACGAAAAACGAATAGCTATGGTTTTTGTGGATGTCATTTTTTTTACAAATTGTTTTCCAGTAATTATCTAAGCCCAGTGATATAACCAGTGATCTGCTCTATATGAAATTCCAATTCTTCAAACATATCTTTGACCGCATCGCCAATTGAGGTCATACCAACAAGTCTTCCTTCGTCCATTACTTGCAAGTGTCGAATCTGATCGTCCATCATAAGGACCATGCACTATTTTCCCAATTGGTCTGGGTGTTAATAATCAAATTTATTGTAATGACATCCTCAATACATGTATCTAAAGAATAATTTTGGTTAGGACCAACCTTACTTGCATAATCACACGCGGTAAGAATTCCGATAATCTCACCTTCCCCGATGACCACAAGCGAGCCAATTTGCTGCTCAGCCATTAATCTCAAGCTTTTTTAAACTGTCAATCTCTTTTAAATCATCCAATCACGTTATCCCCTTTTTTTTGAGAAGCTGTCGTATTTAATTCATATAATTCTGCTTAACAATAATTTATAGGGTAACCTGCTTGTGATTGTAAACAAATCGACAATCGATTCTAAGACACAAATTTTTCTCAAAGACCAGATGGATCGCTCTAATTATTTTTTCGTCACGCTCAACTTTCGGCGTAGCCATTTTTCGAATTCGATGACTACATAAGCAATCAAACCAACTGCCAGTACATCTAACCAGAGCACAAGTGAGATCGGTGCGCTGCCAAAGATCGTATTCATAAATGGGACATAAGTAAACAACAGTTGGATGAGAGCCATAAGGATCGCTCCGCCCACCGCCCATGGGTTGGAGAAAAATCCCAATTGGAAAACGGAGCGGGTCAGCGAGCGGCCGTTGAATAAATAGAAGATTTCTACGAAAATAACCACATTTACAGCGACTGTGCGAGCTTCTTCCAGCGATACACCCCGGGCCAGTTCATATTCAAATAGTCCAAAAGCCCCCGCTAAAATAATGACACTTACCAATGCTATTCGCCAGAGCAATGTCCCGCTCAGAATGGGCGCCTTGGGGTTGCGAGGCGGGCGCTGCATGAGTCCAGGTTCTTTGGGCTCCAGTGATACCGCAAACCCTAAAAACGCAGCTGTTACCATGTTGATCCATAATAGCTGGATGGGGAGAATAGGCAACATGGCACCAGAAACGATTGCCGCCAACAGCACCAGACCTTCACCCATGTTGGTGGGCAGTGTCCAGGCAATGAATTTGGTCAGGTTATCAAATACACCTCGTCCCTCCTCAATGGCCGCTTCGATCGATGCGAAATTATCATCAGTGAGGATCATATCGGCCGCTTCTTTTGAAACATCTGTGCCAGTAATTCCCATCGCCACGCCAATATTAGCCTGTTTGAGGGCTGGGGCATCGTTGACCCCGTCTCCGGTCATTGCAACCACATGTCCACGGGCTTGCAACGCTTCCACCAGGCGCAGCTTTTGTTCAGGGGCAATACGAGCAAACACATTTACCTTTTCAGCCTGTTCGATGAGTTCGCTGTCAGATAGTTTCGCCAGCTCAGACCCGGTCATTACAATCGCGCAGTCGTCCTGGCATAACCCAATCTGTCGACCGATAGCAGCAGCGGTAAGCGCATGGTCGCCGGTGATCATTTTGACCGTTATTCCTGCCTTATGGCAAGCTTGGATGGCGCTTATTACCTCCTGGCGGGGCGGATCAATCATACCTTGTAAGCCTAAAAACGTCAGTTCGTGAATATCATCAAAAGAAATAGATTGCGCTCCAGGCTTCTCAAGGTAAGCAAAGGCGAGTATGCGTAGACCCTGGGAAGCCATCTGTTCCATTGCCGGACGAAATTTCTCACCCATACAAGCTGTAACCTGACCGGAAGGATCAAGTGCACCAGCGCAATAATCTAAAAGTACTTCGGGGGCGCCTTTGACATAGATTTTTCCTCCGGCATACAGGGTGGCCATATACTGGTGTTGTGAATCAAAAGGTATCGAATCCAATCTGGCAGGATAAGCAGCCAGATCCGGATCCAGAGAGGCTTTACGGGCTGAGGCAAGCAGCGCGCCTTCAGTTGGATCACCCTGCACGCTCCATACCCCATCTGAATAGATTAGCTGGCTATCATTGCACAGCAACCCGGCTTTGAGCGTTTCGATCACTGCCGCGTCATTGCCCCAAACTCCCGAAATCTCCCCCTCCGGTTGATACCCAACACCGCTGACAGTGTAAATGCCTCCAAGTGTCTGGATTTGTTGTACCGTCATTTGATTTTGAGTGAGGGTCCCGGTCTTATCAGAACAGATGACAGTGGTAGAGCCAAGGGTTTCGACCGCTGGCAGGTTTCGGATGATTGCTCGACGGCGAGCCATTCGCGAGACGCCAATCGCAAGCGTCACAGTTAACGCTGCGGGCAGTCCCTCCGGAATGGTACCCACGGCCAGGGCGATTGCTACCATGAGAGTATCTACTACCGCCTGTCCGCGTAGAAGGCCGACGCCAAATGTTACTGTTGATAAACCCAGAATGGCGATTAGCAACGTGCGGCTAAACTGACTAATTTTGCTTGTCAGCGGGGTTTCCAACTTTACCGAACTGGCTATTAACTGTGAGATTTGGCCTATCTCGGTATCATCACCAGTGGCAACAACCACACCTGTAGCAACTCCATACGTGACAAGGGTGGAGGCATAAGCCATATTACGGCGTTCAGCCAAGATAATATCATGAGATACCAAGAGGGTGGCGTCTTTTTCTACTGGGAGTGACTCGCCAGTTAGGGTTGCTTCGGTCACCTTTAGATCACGTGAAATTAAAAGGCGCAGATCAGCCGGAACACGCACCCCGGACAACAACTGGACAATATCGCCAATCACTAGTTCCTCAGCGGGAAGGCGAACCACTTTGCCACTACGAATGACTATTGCTTCGGTTGTCATTGTTTTTGCCAACGCTAAAATAGCCTGTTCAGCACGAGATTCCTGAATAAACCCAATGATCGCGTTGATAAGAACCACTCCAAAGATCACGGCTGCGTCAGTGAGGTCTTTTAGAATCGCAGTCACCAGACTGGCTACCAACAAGATAATGATCAGTGGATTGTTAAATTGAAGAAGAAAGCGCAGAATTGGACTTTGGGCTCTCTTGGGTGTCAGCACGTTATATCCAAATCGCTGTTGACGGTGTTTCACCTCAAAGATATCCAACCCCTGCTCAATATTTGTATTTAAAAGGTCTAGTACTTCATCAGCAGGAAGATGATGCCAGTGTTTATCAAGTAAAGAATTCATTAGAAATCCTTTCAATTCTTTATCAACACTAAGTAATAATTAACCAATAGTTTCTTAAAGTATACTTAAAATAGTGAATTGAACCAAAAATCAGGTATTTGTATAAACATAATCAAGATCGAATGATAATTTCATAACATGATCCGCCACTATGCCCATATAACCGAAGTGGATGTGGAGGAAGCGCTTCTTAAAGCCTGTCTAGCCGACGACATGCATGTAAAACCAAATAGTCTTCATAGAACCAACTTTCATAAGATAAACATCAATGTCGTTTTCTGGTTTTCTCGATCATTCGTACTAAGGAATACCTCAAGCTCATCACCCGGCGTAGACATCGCCTTGCCTGACAGACCGGTGAGACGATCTTGAACATAAGAAGAAAGTATAGGAATGTAAGTATTGTTAGTGATCTCGATACTGTCGTGCATTAAGTTCATGGAAACCGCTTTGTAATCCGCCATGGTCTGGGTATGAAATAACTCGTAGATGGCGTGTCTATGGTGGTTTTTTACCACAGTTTAACTGATTATTTCGGCTGGGATCTAACCCTGGTATGGGTTAATTCTGCTTTACTGTTCCTGGTGGGAGGAAATGGCTTTCTTCTTTCCCTGCTGTTGTGGATCCTTACCCTGTTGGAGCCATCAGTCAATTAGAGACCCAAAATTTATTGCTGAGCCAAGCAGTTAAATAAAACTTCCGCATCAATGATGCGGAAGTTTTTATATTGTAACCTTTTCAGGATGTCATCTGAAAGCCGTCCAGGCTTCAAAGTTCCTGGTTGGTTTCATGAAGATAGTTTTTCACAAATGCTTTCGATGACCTCACACCAGTCTTTTACCCAAAGAAGGGTGCGGTCACACCCGGAAGCGGTTGTAAATCCGTGTATTGATCGAACTCAAGGCAGGGTAAATATCCTTGTAGATCTCGAACAGCTCAGCGTACAGGGGTACCAGTTTCATATTCGGTTCATAGGTCTTGCCTGGGTGTTGGACGCGCATGGCTGCTTCGGACAGGTCTTTGTAAACACCAACACCAACACCTGCCAGCATTGCTGCTCCCATTGCAGTAGCTTCCTCAATATCCAGGGTTGCCACAGGACAACCCGACATATCGGCTTTGTTCTGCATCCAGAATGCATTGCGGGTGCCGCCTCCAATAGCAGTGATCTTTTCAGCTTTTTGGCCTGCCCCTGCTTCGAGAGCTTTCAGCATATCCAGGGAGCCATAATTCAAACCCTCGACCACAGCCCGGATCATGTCTTCCCTTTTTGAATTATCATTCAAGCCTAAAAACGCACCCAGGGATCTCGGATCCAGGTTCGGGCAGGTTGTTCCATTGAAATGGGGCAGGAAAAAGACACCATTTGCACCGGGGGATGAAGCGGATGCTTCATCCATCAGGTTTAACCACACATTTCCTCCACCGGATCGGGCTTTAAGCTGGGCTTCTGAACCAAGCTGATCTTTATACCATTCAAGCATGCTTGCCGCAGTCCCTCCACCCCAAATACAGTACATATCCGGTGCTGCATGTGCTTCAATTGTCAAACCAAGTTCCCTGATTTCAGGCGTCCACTGTGGAGCAGCAACAGGTGTAATAACAAGTTCCCAGGTACCAGTTACATCCAGGAACATACCGGGAGAGATCGCTCCAGCAGCTAGTGCGCCAACAAGATAGTCATGACCTCCCTGGTAAACCGGTGTTCCAGCAGGTAAACCGGTCTTTTCTGCCGCTTGAGAGGTAACTTCACCTATGAACTGGCCGCTACGCTGGGGTACAGGGAGAAGATCCTTGTTTAGCCCCACCTTATTCAATAACTCATCTGACCACTGCAATGTATGTTGGTCCAATAATAACGTGGGAGACGCATCGGTAAAATCGGTGGAATATTTTCCGGTCAGCTGGTAATTTACAAAATCCTCTACGATCAACCATTTATGTACCCTGCGAGCCAGCTCCGGTTCATTCTCCATTAACCACATGAACCTTAAAACCGTGCTCCATATAAATGGCTGCCAGCCGCTTATCTGAAAGGTCTTCTCTAACCCGATATTCTTCAGCCACCATTCGAATTGGGCAGTCGTCCGCGTGCAAATCCAATTAATAAAAGGGTAAACCGGCGTGCCGGTTTCATCTAACGGAACAGCATCCGCACCGAGGCCGGTAACCGCAGCTGCAAGGATGCAGTGTTGGGGACTTAGCTGACCCGTAGCGTCGCGGATGGCTGAGGATATCCCATCCCAGATATGGTCCGGCATATACACCTGCCAGTTCGGGTTATCCGGGTTATCACCAACACTTACCGTCGGCCGGCTTCCTTGTGAGATGACGTTGCCATCCAGGTCATAAACCAGGGCTTTCATACTTGTCGAGCCGACATCAATACCAAGCAGGCAATCCATTTACTTCCTCCATACTCCATTCAACAGGTCCAAAGTGATCCACGCTTCTTTGCAGCTGCACTAAACCTTTTCAGCATCCTGGTTGGCGTGCAGACTGAATCAGTCAATTCCCTTTGAACTCAGGAATGAATATTAACTTAAGCTATACCAGCAACTTCGTTCAACCAATCGGCTTCTTGGGTTGTAAGCCGGAAATCCATGGCAGGGAAGATCCCATCCACCTGGCTTGGGCGGCGCATACCAACGATTGCAGCTGTCACAGCAGGAACCCGCAAGGTCCAGGCAATGGCTACCACGCCGGGTTCTACGCCATGTTGCTTACCAATTTCAGACAAGGCTTCTACCAGTTTGAGGTTCTTCTCAAGCTTGGGCATTTGAAATTCAGGGTCGCGCTGCCGCCAGTCATCCGGGGGCATATTCTTTATTCGTTCCGGCGTCATCTTACCAGTTAGCAATCCGGAATACATAGGTGAATAGACAATGACCCCAATATTATTCTCCTGGCAGAATGGGAGGATCTCCTTTTCAACTTCAGGGCGGATTAGTGAGTAGGGGGGCTGTAATGAATTGATGGGGGCAATAGATTGCACCCTCTTCATCTGCTCTACGCTGAAATTCGAGACCCCTATCCAGCGCACCTTGCCTTCTTTCTGCAATTCAGCCAGCGTCGCCCAACCTTCTTCGATGTCAGGATCGGGGTTAGGCCAGTGGATCTGGTAAAGGTCAATATAATCCATTTGAAGGCGGCGCAGGCTGTTTTCACATTCACGCCGGACTGAATCCCGCGATAGGTTGAAGGTGAATTCGCCCTTCTCATTCCAGACCATTGAACACTTGGTAAAAACATAAGGCCGTGAAGACATGCCCTTCAGAGTTTGGCCCACCACCTCTTCTGAGTGGCCAAGCCCGTAGCCAGCAGCGGTATCGATCCAATTGATGCCCAGGTCAAGCGCATGATGGATTGCAGCTACAGACTCTTTATCATCTTGCGGACCCCAAGCATAAATCCAATCTCCACCACCGAGAGCCCAAGCACCAAATCCTACCGGTGTGATTTGCATGTCTGTATTACCAAATTGCTTTGTTTTTAAATGGGTGCTGCCGTTGTACATGTTTATCTCCTTAGAAAACCTAATGAGGTGTTTTCATAAACCGGCTCCTGGTGACCTTCTGTAAAGGGAAAACCAGGATACTTGAATCGGGTAAGGCCAGGCTATTCATATTGGATGAATTCCAAGACCAGGAATTCAAAATATATATCTATAATTTTGAGGCGGACTACGGACATCCGCAGTCCGCCTCGGAATTACTTCACTTACATAGAAATGTTACTGGACTTTACCCTCAATATAATCTTGGAGGGTCTTTCCAGGGTAGTAGTATTCGAACATATCAACAACGTTATCGGGGGTGATTTCCTTGGTGGCATAGAACAGAACACCGGGAATGGGAGCGCCATTGAGCAGGTTGACCATCTGGCTCATGCACCATCTGGCAGGAGCGATGGATGAGTAGGCAGCAGTGCCGACGATAATGCCATCATAGATACCCTTGAGGATAGGCTTATCCTGGTCGACAGAGGAGAGCAGGATATCACTGTTGTTAGCAGTCTTGGCATTCATCATTCCGATGGTGGCTGATGAATACAGGCCCCATGCACCAATCATATCAGGATATGCTTTGAGGGCGCCGTCAAAGGCAGTGTAGTGCTCTTCTGGCGAAATACCAGTCAATTCAACGATCTTGATGTCTGGGTATTTGGTGAAGGTATCAACAAAACCCTTGGCGCGGGTAGCGGCGTTGGGGTGGACAAAAGGCAGTGTCTGATAAACAATAGTGCCTTTCATTTCCTTGCCTGAATCCAGCAGAGCTTTTTCCAGAAGTGCACCAGCGATTGCACCTTGTTCTACAGTATCTCCAATGACCAGAGAGTCAACTGATCCAGCTAACGGAGCGTTCAGGGTAACCACAGGAATACCAGCTGCTTCAAGGGCATCGAGGGCAGTCTTTACACCGGTGAAATCACACGGAGCAAGGATAACGCCATCAACATCCTGCAGGATCCATTGTTCAATAGCCTGGTTCTGGGCGTTCTGATCGTAGTTTGCATCGTTGATCAACAATTCAACGCCAGCTTCTTCGGCTGCAGCTTTCATGCTCTCAAGGATCATGGAACCAACCTCATCCACGGTATAGTATACAGAGAAGCCAATGGTGTACTTTTCTTTCGCCTTTGGCATCGCAGTTGTCATCACATCGGGTACCTTTGCTGCGCCTGCTGACCTGATCGTCACATCGGCTTCAACACCAACATCTCCATACCACTTGTTAAGATCAAATACCGTGTCCGGATCCCCAACATATGTAAAATCAGCCGCGTTGGGATTCACAACAGCTTCCGGCTCAGATGTTTCGGTTGCTTCAACAGCGGTTTCTTCAACCACTGGAGCTGCAGTTTCTTCTTCCACTACCGGAGCTTCAGTAGGTGCAACAGCCGGTGCACAGGCTGTCAGGATAAGCGTCAAAATCAGAAAGAGCGATGCAATCAGAGTAATTTTTCTCATTTACTTTTCTCCTTTGAATATGTTTACATGGTTGCGTTGGTCAATCCTCACTGACATACTACAAACAGGGTTAATTTGTGTTCCTCCTTTCTCCTGTGTTCCTCCTTGTCGTTTCCTTGTCAATAGGTGAGAATTCATCTTTGTCTGGACTTGAATGCATTATCCATCAGAACAGCAAAGATGATGACAAGACCTTTAACCAGGATTTGAACATGGTATTGGGCTCCAAGCAAGGACATACCATTATTAAGCGATGCAATGATCATGCAGCCTCCTAATGTGCCCCACATCGTACCAACTCCGCCTAACAGCGCAGTTCCACCAAGAATAACGCCGGAGATGGCATCCAGCGCTAGGTCCTTCCCTGCATCAGGAAGACCGGAATTCATTAATGCTGCGAGAACAAGACCAGAAATGAAAGCATACAATCCACTCATTGTGTAAGCTGCAAGCTTGACTTTGCTGATCTCAATTCCAGCTACTCGTGATGCTTCCTGGTTTCCCCCGATACTTCGCACAAAGAATCCAAATTTGGTTTGTGTGAAAACAAACCACGAAATTGCAAATAAGATCAATGAAATGATCACAGGGGTAGGGATGATATTAAACAAGCGCCCATTTCCAAAAATATCAGCAAAATGGGGTATTACGATGGGTACGGGTTTCCCGCTTGTAAGTGTAAGGGCAAGACCCCTGTAGATGTTCATTGTTGCCAGGGTCACCAGGAAAGGTTCAATCTTTCCCTTGACGGAGATAAATCCATTTAAGAAACCCAGAAGCATCGAGAGGACCATGACGATTAGCAATGCTGGTATAGCAGGCACCAGACCACCCCTAACCAGCAATGCAAAGGTCACACCGACAACGGCGGCTATGGATCCAACCGAAAGATCCAACCCCCCCAATGTGATGATAAATGTCATTCCCAATCCAACAATAAGCACATAACTCATGTTTTTCAGGATTGCGAGTAGGTTTGCTGGGTTTATGAACACGGGTCTCAGTAATGAGAATACAGCCATAAGGACGATAAGGATTACCAATGTCCGATACCGGATCAGTAGCTTCATAAAGGTTGTTCTTGATTTCGGTGTGGAATCAGCTTTAGCGTGCATCAGTCAATAATCCCTTCATTGGAGAATTTACAGGCAGATTTTGCATTTTCTGGGTAGCCAGGCTCATCACATACTCCTGGGTCATTTGTTCTTTTTCTACAATCCCCTTCATGTGGCCTTCCTGCATTACCAAAATCCTGTCTGCCACGCTAATCAACTCAGGCAGTTCAGATGAAACCATCAGGATTGCAGTTCCCTTGGCAGCAAGTTCACCCATGATCAGGTAGATCTCAGTCTTGGCACCAATATCTATACCGCGGGTAGGTTCATCGAAAATGATCACCTGCGGCGAGAAGTCAAGCCACTTCGCTAGGGCTACTTTTTGCTGATTGCCCCCAGAAAGGGAGCCCATGATCTGTTCAATTTTGCTTACCCGAATATCCAGAGTTTTTCGGTGCCTTTGGGCAATTTCCTTTAGCTGCTTCCAGTTCAGGTATCCAGCGAATGATGGGCGCTGGGCATTGAGCATGTTAATATTTTCATAAACCGGAAGGCATGCTACAAGACCGGTTTTCTTCCTGTCTTCTGTGACAAAAGCAATTCTATGCTTGATTGCCTGCCTCGGGTTCTGGGGGTGAATTTCTTCATTATTGAGGTATATCTTCCCTTCCGTAATCGGACGTAAGCCAAAAAGGGCTTCGAGCATCTCAGTACGCCTTGAACCAACCAGACCACCAATACCCAGGATCTCACCTTCGTGGACCTCAAATGAGATCCCTTTGACCAGTTCCCCACTGACCAGATTCTCAACCTTCAATACTGTCTCCCCAATTTGTACATTCCGTTTTGGATAGACGTTATTCAGTTCTCGCCCGACCATCATCTGGATCAGGTCCTGTTCTGTGACATCCGCATTATTCACGGTACCAACCAGCTCTCCATCACGAAGAACTGTGATTCGGTCAGCAATACCATTAATTTCATGCAACCTGTGGGAAATGTAAATCACTGCAACACCATTTGCCTTGAGGTTTCGGATGATATCCATCAATTTCTTGCTATCACTTTCTGAAATAGACGAGGTTGGTTCATCCATCAGCACGATTTGCGCTTTGGACGTCACTGCTTTTGCAATTTCAACAACTTGTTGCTGGGCAATTGATAGGGACCTGACTGACTTGTTTGGGTCTATTTCATTCTGCCCTAAAGCAGATAAAACACGATTGGCAATATCCAGGTAATCGCTTTGGCGCAGAAGGAACCCCTTGAACTCATTCTGCTTATCCAGGACGATATTTTCAGCCACAGTCATATCCGGACAAAGGGTTAATTCCTGGTAGATGGTGACAATGGCAGATTTAATTGCATCCCTGGGTTCTTTGAACGAAACCGGTTTCCCATTGATCAGGATTTCACCGCCTTTGTCCGGTTGATGGTATCCGCTGAGGATCTTGATCAGCGTGGATTTCCCAGCACCGTTTTCTCCCAGTAAAGCGTGAACCTCTCCCTTCTTTACATTCATACTTACATTTTTCAAGGCGACAACGCCAGGAAAAGTCTTGCTGATATTTTTTAATTCGAGGACATACTCATCCGGACTCACAAAATCCTCCTAAAGGTAGTATCTCAAATCCAGAGCGTCAGTGTACACAAACACAACTCGCGGATAGATTTCTAATATTTCCTTGAATACCAGGCATTGATTGTATTGAACAAATTTTAGTTAATGAATGAAAATAATTTCTCCGCTTCACTCTTTTCCATAAATAAATATCTGGTCTGAGGAGCTCAAGCAAGTTTGAGGAGGGATAAAATTGCATGTGTTGTCGCATGAAACTCATCCCTCCACTATTACCCATCAATCAGTTCCGTACTGGACTGGCGGCAACAACCGGTAAGCTTTTTGGTTCGGCCAGGCATTCACAATACGGAAAGCCTCAGCATATTTACAACCACATTGGAACCCACGCCACTTATTGACAGTGGCTACGTACTCATACCAGTCCTTCACCCCAAACTGTTTTTCCAGGAAATCACCATGCTGGCTTGCATGCTGCTTGAACGCTTCGATTTTTTGGTCAAACTCATTGGTGATATCCACATAGTAATCGGGTGGGGCATTTCGGTATGTGCCAGTTGTCTCCATGCGGAACACAGTGGGAATATGGTCAATCGGCGGATATTCAGTTCCGGGGATATTAGCTGTGCTAGCCCAGATCGCCGCCCGGTACGCCAGTTCACCAACATTGGTGTGGTCATGGACGTATTCATCCTGCTCCATTGTAATGATCACATCAGGGTTGGTCATCCGGATCAGGTCAACATACCTTTTCCAGGTACTATCATTCTGCCAGACTGCTGCGTCTTTAAAATCCCAATGAATCAACTCTGCGCCAATTACAGCTGCGCCTTTCTGGGCTTCAACCGCACGAATGGCTTCGATTTCAGGACCGGTGTGAAGCTTCGAGCCAACATTGCCAGTACAGGCAATTGCGATATAGACTTTATGCCCTTCTTTTACGTACCGGATAAGGGTTCCCGCGCAATCCACTTCAACATCGTCAGGATGGGTAGTAGCTGCCAAAACCGTAAGTTTCTTTGACATATTCGCCAGGTTTCTTATTGACGTTACCGTGAGCTAAACTGGACAGGCGGTAGCAAGCGGTAAGCTTTATGGTTTGGCCAGGTCTGTACTACCCGGAACGCTTCGGCATATTTACAGCCGCACTGAAATCCGCGCAATTTGTTCACGGTCATCATGTAATCGTTCCAATCCTTTACCCCGAACTGCTTCTCCAGAAAATCACCATGCTGGGATTCATGCTGGGAGAATGCGTGAAGCTTTTGTTCGAATTCTTCTGAAATGTCCACATAGTGGTCCGGCGGGGCAACGCGATGGGTTCCTACCGTCTCAAAATAGAATACCGTTGGAATGTGGTCAATAGGCGGGAGCTTGCATTCGGGAATATTGGCTGTGCTTGCCCAGATTGCAGCTCTATAAACCAATTCACCCACATTGGAATGGTCATGGACATAATCATCGCGGTCGTGGGTGAGGATCACATCGGGATTCGTTTGGCGTACGAGGTCAACATATCGAGTCCAATGGGGATGGTCAAGCCAAACATCCGCATCTTTGTAATCCATATGGATCAGTTCTGCACCGATCACTTCGGCGCCTCTCTTTGCTTCTTCTGCCCGAATGGCTTCAATCTCTGAACCTGTGTGCTGTTTTGAACCCACATTACCAGTACAGGCAATTGCCATAAACACCTTGTGTCCTTCTTTTACGTACCTGATGAGGGTACCGGCACATTGCAGTTCAATATCATCAGGATGAGCTGAAGCACATAAAACAGTCAATTTCCTGGACATAAGAACCTCCTTAGCAGGTTCAGTTCCTTATGGCAATAGCTTATGTGCACCAGCTATAGCTGGCCAGTCAGTGCAGAGCGTGTATGCTTCAACATACTCAACACCTGCCGTGCCGCAAGCAGAGGCATAGAATTTGTTTTCATTAACCAGCATATCTGAATAAAGGACGCCAAAAGCTGCTTTGGACCATGGACCATCCTGAGAGGCGTGACATTTAAACATTTTCATCTTTGTTTCAAAAGTATCCGTGATATCAACGAAATACTGTGGATTGGTTTTTGAGCTTAAACCTCCATGTGCTGTGCAGAAGAAGAGTGGAGGCAGGTGATCAATGACAGGATGTTCTGTTTCTATCAGCTTAACAGTTGCCAAAACGCGAGCTTCAAATGCCAGGTAACCGCAAATATCGTGATCCTGGTTGTAATCACTGAATTTGGGAGGGGCGAAGATGATATCAGGCCGGGCAGTCCGAACAGCCTCAATAAAAGCCATCCTTGTCTCCCTGTTGTCAAAAAGCATCTCATCTTCATAACCAAGCCAGATCAGATGAGCCCCAATGACATCGGCGGAAGCCTGTGCTTCTTTATGCCGCATGGCTGCAATCTCAGCGCGTGACATTCCATATGAGCCAATCTCACCGTTTGTTGCCACACACATGTAAACCTCATCACCTCGTGCTGCATACTTTGCCAGGGTACCAGCCATCCGGAATTCAATATCATCAGGATGTGCACCAAATGCTAATACTCTCATTTTCATTACCTCCATTTGAATAGTATTGGTCAATACTCTACATTGCTGTTCTTAATTCCTTTTGCGTGCTGCTCCATGCCTTATCTATCCATTGGGACAGTCTCTGCCGGGCATTCGTTACTGAACCAATAGGGTCATTGTTCTTATTCATGCCAGACCACATTTCCATCACCAGGGGCCCGGAATAGCCTAGGCGGGCTAATAACTGGAAAACAGCTTCAAACTGGACAATTCCTTCCCCCAGTGTTACACCGCGCAGCTCGCCCTTTCGAGTGTCTTTGACATGCACCCCGGCAAGGTGGCCGATTGTTTGGGGAAGTTGCTCCAGGGGATCATAACCAAATGCGGTCATATTACCGATATCTGGATAAGCCTGGAGCCAGGGCGAATTGATCAGTTTCACAATCCGCATGATCTTGGATGCAGAATTAACCAGTTCAGAATCGCCATTTTCCAGGCCTAAAAGCACCCCGGCTGCGCTCGCCCAGCGCACTCCGGTACTCAATCCTTCCAGGTACCTGGCTTCTGTATCCGCATTACTAGGTTCGTAAAAGGCATCATAACCCATTACCTGGATGACCCGCACCCCAAGGTCAACTGCCAGTTCGATCGACTTGTAAAGGATGTCCAGGCCTTGCTGCCGTAAAACCGCAGAAGCGCTGCCCATTGGAAATTTGCGGTGGGCGCTGATGCCCATTCCCCATATTGGAACCCCAGTATTATGGATTGCCTGGCGTAGCGCTGCCCTTTCTGAAGGCGACCACTTCAACCGGTCGAGGCGAAGAGTACTTTCATCAATTGACATTTCCACAAAGTCATATCCGGCTTGCCTGGCAGAAACCAGGATTTGCTCCCAGGTATATTCTTCAGGGAAGGCTTTCTCGTAAACACCTACAGGATTCTTTTGTAAGGAAAACATTTGCTTACCGTCTTGGATATCCTTCCTTCACAGGTTAATCTTCATCTTGATGGTTGTATTTCTTAAAAGCCCGTCGCGAAATCCGAGGTCAGGGATACAGCGGCTGTTACTTCTTCTGCCCGTAAAGGGTATGGTAAATATTTTGGAATTCCTCAATTTGCGCTGAGGTCATTTTTATCGGATCACCAAGCAGCGATGCAAACAATGCGATCTTTGCCAGGTCTTCCACTTCCACAGCGTCAATCGTGGCCTGCCATACTGTTGAAGATATGGTATAGACACCATGGTTTTGCATTATGATGGCAGAACACTTGCCTATTTTGCGGATGATCTCAGAACCGATATCTTCACCGCCCACAGCCGCATAACCGCCGATAGGTATCTCACCCCCCAGCATGGCTGCGGAAGTCATCACTGCTGGGATTGGTTTCCCGAGTGCAGCAAAGATGCAGGCATAAGGCGAATGCGTATGGACGATCCCGAAAATATCTGGGCGGTGTTCGTAAAGGTAGAGGTGGGTTTCCGTATCGCTGGATGGGCGTAGGGACCCTTCGAGTATATTTCCCTTGCTATCTATCACCAGCAGGTCCTCTGGTGTAAGCCGATCGTAGCGAAAACCGGTGGGTTTAATCACAATGTTGCCGGTTTCAGGATCACGGCCACTGACCGTTCCGCTATGCATTGTTACCAGACGGTTCTTAGGTAATTCAATTAATGATTCAAATACTTCCTGGCGTAACTTTTCAAGCATTATGTTTTTTGTCCTTTTTAACGAATCTGTAGTACTTATTTCTGGAAGCAAGTTTAGCGGACATAACCGCCAAGGCCTCCGCCATCAATAACCAGCGCCCCACCAGTCATTTTGGCTGAACGGTCGCTGGCAAGAAATACAACAACCTCCGCAATTTCATCTGGATCGATAATCACACCCAGGGCATTATTCTTCTTGTATTCTTCTTCCAGCATTGCCGGATCAAAACCGTGGATCTTCGCACGGGCTTCCCGCAATTCTGGCGTCCACATCTTGCTGCCACCGAAAACTGCACCCGGCAGGACACTGTTAGCGCGGATTTTGTATTTTCCAAACTCATTGGCGATTGTGCGAGCCATTTGTAACAGACCGGCTTTCGAGGAATTGTAGGCCAGGAAATGCCTGCTGGGTTTGAGGGCATCATCGCTATTGATGTAAACCAGGGCGCCGCCATCCGGCTGTTTCATAAACACTTTAATGGCTTCGCGCGAAACCAGGAAGCTTCCGGTAAGGTTAATGCTCATCACCCAGTTCCATTGAGCCAGGGTGCATTCTTCTGACGGGACACTCACTGAAACACCCGCATTATTGACGGCAACATTTAACCTGCCGAAGTGGTCAACAATAACCTTGACTGCTCTGACCACATCCTCTTCGCTGGTAATATCAACTTTCACAGGGAGGATCTGGGCAGAGGGATCCATCTCTTTTAATTCCTTTATGGACTCAGTCAATCTTTCCTCGTTGATGTCCATCATTGCCACCAGCGCTTTTTCCTTAATGAACCTGCGGGTGATCGCCAGCCCAATGCCGGATGCTGCACCAGTGATCAGGCACACTTTACCAGTAAGCTCACCTTCTTTTGTACTGGAATTCACATTCATCGATAATCTCCTTGACTCGATCTGTAGATATAGAACCGAAACGCGTCGGCTACGTAATACTCATCGGAAAGGGCGATCGGTTCGCCGCTTAAATCATAATCAACCTGTTCTATGTGCAGAAGGTTGCTGCCTACTCGCACCTGGAGTTTGTCTGCAATATACTCTTCTGCAGAAATCGGGCGTATCCAGGCAATACCATGATGGACATCCAGGTTTAGCCGCTGGCGAATAAAACTGTAAATCGATTGCTGCTCCTCTATGGCTTTGCGGAATTCATCAAGGGAGACATCGACATTGGGTGCGTGAAACAAAGCCAGGGGAAGGGAATCCACAGTAAAAACCACACGGCGGTCATTCGCCAACCTGACCCTCTCAACAACCAGAATTGGCACCTCAATTTCAATTGCAAGCTGATTGGAAACACGTTCGCTTGCCGGCCTTACAGCCATCAGGATCTCGGCGCTGCCCGGATTTGCCCCAGACGACCGGATCAATTGCGTAACCCCGGAGTTCAGGCTCAAGTTATTGTAAGTAGGTGGGTTTTTAGCAACAAATGTACCTACCCCCCAGCGGCGCTGAATAAAACCGCCCTGCTCTAGAATCGCCAGAGCCGAACGGACTGTAGAACGGCTGATATTGAGATATGAAGCAAGATCAGGTTCATTAGGGAGCTGAGTTTCCGGAGTCAGTTCTCCATCCATAATTTTAGTACGCAGGTATTCTGTTACCCGTTGTGCCAGCTGCATTCCTTCTGGTGCACTTTTATTCCATTGTTGGAAGGGTGAAAATATAGCTGAAAAGTCCATTTATTCACCTGTTAGAGGTATGACAACTGTTAAGAATATAATAGCAACAAACTATTACTTTGTCAATATTTTGGCAAAAAGAACACAATTTTCTGGTAAAAATGGCCTTTTTATGGGCTTGACAGGCAATATTGAAGTTGTTATACTGATGGTATCCAAAGAGATGTATTCTATCTTCATACATCTTGCGAATTATATTTGACCAACGACAGGAGCGTGAATCATGGAAAAACTGGCTATTGACGGCGGGACTCCAATCCGGACAAAGAATCCAATTGTGGAAACAGATTTTTTCACTGATGAAGAGCTTGATGCCGTAGTAGCGGTAATGAAGTCGAATAAGATCCGCCGCGGTTCAGTAACCCTTGAATACGAAAAACTCATTGCGGAAAAACTGCATGTCAAACATGCGATTGCGGTTACAAGCGGAACAACCACTCTGCATATCGCCATGGCAGCACTGGGGATCGGCCCTGGCGATGAGGTGATTGTTACCCCCTACACATTTGTTGCATCAGACACCTGTGTGTTGGAACAGAACGCCATTCCTATTTTCGCAGATGTGGATCCTGTCACCTTAACGTTAGATCCAGTTGATGTGGAACGGAAGGTGACAAAGCGAACAAAAGCTATCATTCCCGTATCTATTACCGGCACGCCCATCAACATTGAACCGATTATGGATATTGCCAAGAAATATAACCTTTACGTGGTTGAAGATGCTGCCCAATCTCTCGGGGCTTACTACCATGGCCGGTATGAGGGGAAATACGTTGGCACGGTTGGTCACATTGGGTCATTCAGCACAGTAACGGGAAAGATCATATCTACTGGTGAAGGCGGATTTGTTACGACAAACGATGATGACCTGTATGAAAAAATGTGGGGCTTTATGGATTTTGGACGGAAGAAATCGCAGGGGCCTGCCTCCAAGTACCACTGGAGCCTGCCTTGCACGAACTATCGTATCACGGAGTTTCAATCTGCTGTAGGTATTCAGCAAATCAACCGCCTGGATTACCTGAAAAAGAAACGTACAGAAAATGCCCACTATTTGAATGAGAAACTTAAAGATCTGCCGGGCGTAACCCTACCTCCGGAAGTTCCCTATGGCGAGCGGGTGTTCTTCTACTATGTGATCAGGATCAATCCGGAGATCATCGGGGCAGATATGTTGAATATGGCAATAGCGCTGGCTGCAGAGGGTACCTATAACCTGAATTACCTCAGCACCACCCGCTGGATGATCCCGCAACACCTTGAACCATTATTCCTTAACAAGACAGGGTATGGTGGTACGAAATGTCCGTTTGAATGTCCCTGGTATGAAGGCAAGGTTGAGTATTACAAAGGCCTGTGCCCGGTCTCGGAAAAAGCGTGTGAGGAAGTTTTCTGGCTTGCCAGTGTACATCCACTTCTCGAAAAAGAGGACCTTGATGACATCGCTAATGCAGTCAGAAAAGTTGTCCTCAACTTCATTGAGAAGAAAGAAAAAGGGATCCCGATCGATTATGTCACCGATGAAATTCGGGCGAAGCTGTAGTGGAACAAATTGAGGTTTTGCATGACTGAAGATTCTCCCTTGATCAGCGACGTTGAACTGGACCAGATCGGCATCGTAGTCAATGACCTCGAATCTTTCACGAAAGAATTGACAAGGTTATTTGGGATAGGTCCTTTCCGTGTAATGGAATGGCCGGTGGAAGGGATAGACCCGCAGGCTACATACCATGGTGAACCTGGCAATTTCCGCATGCGTTTAGCGTTTGCGACAGTTGGCAAGATCCAGATCGAAGTTGTTCAACCGCTGGAAGGCGATAATATCTACAGCGATTTCCTCCGAGATCACGGACCTGGACTGCATCACTTCCGGTTGAGCGTTCCCGCTTTTGAAAAAAGCGTGGAGGCAATGGTAAACCAGGGCATCCAGAATATTTCCAGCGGCACAGGTGTGCATGTTGGGTCCAGGTGGGCATATTTTGATACCTCCCGCAATCTGGATGGTGTGATCGTGGAATTGAGGACGCGCCTTGAAAGCCACGGCGGTGAAGGTCAGTGGATTAATACCAGCACAGAAACGCATTAATTGCTGATATTAATTTACGAAAACTCATAATCTCTAATCTTAAAGAATAGAAAAAAGCCGGGATATTTAACCCGGCTTTTTTGATACTTTTTTATCAATTTTAATTATTCAATTTTCCTCATCAAAGGCTAATTTAGTGGTGAACTCTACCTCTTACTCAATTGAGAAGAGAGATAGTTTATTAACGGGATCGCCTACATGTTGACTCCACACAGGCAAGCCCTGGCTCCCCCCTCTTCAAGATCACTACCCAGCACAACCATCCATCGGGTTTCACTCGTAAAAATTCGCTGACATGCTTTGATCTGGTCGTCAATTTCCACAAAGGGGATAATCCGTTTAAGCCAGCACATAATCTTCCTCTCTCTTTTTATGGATGGCGTGAGTACGTCATTGTACTCATGTGTGATATGCCAACCGCAGGAAAAGCTAAGCCGCGCTCCGGGCTTAGCATAGTCGAGTACCGCCTGGGCTGTGCCTGTCGAGTAATGTTGAGTGCCCCATAGAACCAACACGGTGAGAACCCCGTCACAATCCTGAATTGCCTGCCTGATCACCTCACGATTATTCATCGCGTCGGGGATGATCAGTATAAGCTCCTTATTACTGGTATACGTAAGTGCACTACCATCATGTGACCAGTCCGGAAAATCACTGCCACCTTCATAAGTCAGTTGCCACACGTTACTGCCATCAGCCTTCAAAACATAAATATACTGCCCAGGATCTTCGTTTTCACGATTGGAAACGAAAGCGATCTGGCTGCCATCCGGTGACCAGGCTGGATCAAAGTCGTCAGCTGGATTGTTGCTGAGATTAACCTGGCTGGAGCCATCACTAGCCATGCTGTATATTTCTCGATTACCGTCCACGTCAGTATCAAAGGCGATTGTGCAGGGAATGAGTTCGGGGCATGGAGTGGGAATTACGCTTTCCTCTATCGTCATGGTTTCAATAGGTATTCCTTGCGAAACTGGAGTCTCTTCAATACCAGACACATAAGGTGTAGCTGTTGACGTTTTGGCGCAACCAGCAATAAGTAATATCATCATTTCAGTAATCAATTAGAAAATAACAGATTTATTTTTCATAGGATTGCTCAGCGGTGTTGAAGATAATAAAATTTCCCCCTGAGGTTATACGGAAGTAAAGATGAAAGACTTAAGGAAATTATTTAGTAACCGGGAAAATCTATGAGAAATACTACATTATGAATTGAAATGTGAGGAGAAAGTCAAGCGAAACGCAGTCAAACGCTCTCATTGGCATTACTTCTTGTCTCTTCCAACTTGCATCCAGCCCAATAGTGCTACTATGAATAACATAAAAGGATGAAAAATGAAAGCAATGATGCTAATATTAAATATGTACAGCCAAAACCATCACCTTTTAGGATGAAAAAGGTGGAAAAATCAAGTGTGGATTTACAGATTAATCATACATTGGTATTGAAGGAGTAAAGATTTCCTTGTAAGTTTTTTGTGCGCCAGGAAGGATGAAAATTAATTGGGTAAGGGTTCCTTTTGGATGCTCAACCTGGTAAGTTTGATTGCTTTACCACTTTTAACTTCAATGTTGGGAAGCGGTGGGATAGTCAGCGTTCAAAATACAAATACGCTTACGCAAACCATCACTGTGACCAATGCCAATGATGATATCAACGGCGACACTTCCAATACAGCCACACTCCTTGCCAATCCAGGTGTAGATGGTATCTCTCTACCCGAAGCCATCTTAGCCGTAGAAAATACCAACACCAATGCTATTATTGTCTTTAACCCCACCTTACGCGGATCAATTATTAATCTAACGCAGACTTTGCCTGCAATAATGCGTGATGGACTGACCATAAATGGCGACATCGATGGTGACGGTGTTCCAGATATCACTCTCGAAGGGGAGGGAAAAAATTTCCAGGCTCTTCAAATTCAAGGAGCGTCTCACGTGGTTATTGAGGGCCTCCATTTTAGCAACTTCGGTGCACCTGAAATTGAAATCAGTACTATCCCCCAGCAAGATGTACACCTTATGGAAGATATATCGCTGCGCCACAACACCTTCACCAATTGTAACTCTGGTGCGATTGATATCGTTCATCACCAAGATCACGCTGTGATTCGCGATATCGAGATTATGGAGAATACGTTTCAAAACAATCATTTTGGGATTAAACTCACTGGTGGATTTACTGAGAACGAAAGCGACAATGAAATTTCGAGCGTTTCCATCATCTCAAATACGCTTGCAGCCGCGGGTTTTTCGGCTGATATTTTTATCACAGCCACGGCGGGTGAAAATATATCTCACAATAAGATCAAGGATATCCAGATTAGCAACAACCACATTCATGACCATGCCAATCCCCCTATCCTGATTTCTGCAGCCAATTCACCAAATAGCAACGATAACGTTATAAGCAATATTACGATCACAGAAAACCAGATTGATGGCACACCGGTGACTATGGAGCTACTTAGTGTGGGCCTAGGCGCAAACGCTGCAAGAAACGTGTTAACGGATGTGATCATTACCGATAATATACTGACTGGCGGCGGTATCCAGTTCAGCGGGGCGACAGGCACCGATGCTCACGACAATGTCATCTCAAGGGTACTGATTGATCGCAATGAAATCTCTGAATGTGACAATGGAGTCTCTTTGTACGCTGGTACCGGTGGATCTCATCATAATCTACTTGAGAACGTCATATTACGGAATTCATTAATCACAAAATGCTCTGGAGCGGGCGTCCTGTTACATGGTGATGATGACACCAGCCAGTATAATGCCATAAATAATGTCACAATCACCAATCTGACCCTGGTTATGAACGGGATTAATAGTGGTTGGGCAGGCGGGATCAATATCAACTCTCTGGATATCAGCAATACCATCACTGGGGTCATTATTGCTAACACCATCCTGTGGAATAATGACGGCAAAGACACAATCCAGGGCTCTCTGGCGCCAGCCAGTGTTATCAACTCTATCCTGAATGATGAACGCTTCCAGGGCAATGGCAATTTCTACCAAAACCCCATATTTGTTGACCCTGCTTCAGGGAATTACCATTTGCAGCCTGACTCCCCTGGTATTGATTCAGGTGATTCCTCTACAGTGGATGTTGGTACTTTGGACCTGGATAAGAAAAACCGCCTTTGGGATGCTAAAAGCATTGGTCATGCAGTGGTGGATCGCGGTGCCTATGAGCTCAACAGTCTGGTACCGCCTGAGTTTGCCAGAAAAAGCCCAGGTACTCAAATCTATGGGTGTCTGATCACCCTGGCGATAGTGATAGTACTGGTTTTGGTGATTTGGATACTGAAGAAAAAACAGTAGAGCAATCCTTCATCTTTTAAAATAGGGGGGTTCACTAATCGCGCTATTTAGGGATACAGGGGGAGAATCTTTAGAATTGCAAATGAAGCATCTACTCTATAGAATTACCACCTAATTAGACAATCCTCTTCTGCCGATTTTGAATTAATACTTTTACTCTTTCGGGCATCCATTATATATGGAGGCAAGGATTTGAAATCTCGATTATCAATAAATTCATTGATTACTTTTGGGAGGGAAGTAGTACCGGTATTCGCATTTATGGTCAGAATTAATGCATATACCAAGTATTTTGTCATATCTAGATAGGACTCTACCATGCCTTTTTGTACCCATCCTAGAACCATTTGTGAAATACCTCCCAGACAGAAATGAGCTAGAACTTCCCTTGGCACGTAGTATTCAGATTTTTCAGTTTCCAACGCATCCATTAACAATAAAATTCCTCGAGTACTGGCTTCATAGAATTCCATAAAGTAGGGTGAGGAACTAAACAACTTCAATGTCGTCACACATATATTTGGGTACTTTGAATAAAAGAACATGCTCTTTGTCATTCGATATATAAGAAAATCGACAATGTTTTCTCTTTTTCCAGGTTCTCCATAGAATGAAATACCTTCATAAACACAATCATTTAATAGTTTAACTTTACTTTCCGCTAAAAGCGAATAACCAAACGACCGGGGTGAAACCCGGAAGCCCAGAACATCTTACCAATTGAGCCCATTTTTTGTTTCAGGGCG
>DAOUFE010000044.1:0-101076 GCA_034430215.1 Anaerolineaceae bacterium
ATTATCCGTGGAATTGATTGTCCCTGTAGCATTAGAGCAGGGCTCAAAATTTGCAATTCGTGAAGGTGGTCTGACGGTTGGTTCCGGTGTGATCACCAAGATCATCGCATAGGGAAGAGAATGGCTTCAAAAAAGAAAGATATTCGTCCCGTAATTACATTTGCGTGCAGTGAATGCAAAGAGCGTAATTACACAAGTGAAAAAAACCGCCGCAATGATCCGGGGCGGATGGAATTGAAGAAATATTGCCCACGATGCAGAAAGCACACATTGCATCGGGAGACAAAGTAGGCTGACAGAATTGTGGAGACTTTTATAGTCTGCCACAATTCTGCGTAGGCCAGTAGCTCAATTGGCAGAGCGCCTGTCTCCAAAACAGGAGGTTGTGGGTTCAATTCCTGCCTGGCCTGTATCAGATTGGCGACGCCGTCTTCCTTCTTGGAGACAGGGTAGATAAGGAGACGGCGTTTTAGCCGTAAAGGAGTGTCGCGTGGTTAAAAAAATGGATAAACCAGTGTTACAAAAAAAAGATGCTGATAAAAAAGTGAATAAGAAGGAAAAAGCAGTAACTCCAGCTGCAGCAGCAAAGAACGCGAAACCTGAAAAGAAACCAGCTGGAATAAAGCGTTTATGGCGCGAAACAATTGGTGAGTTAAAGAAAGTATCCTGGCCGACTCCACGCGAAGCCTGGAAATTAACCCGGGTTGTACTCCTGGTTATGATATTTATGAGCGTTTTATTGGGCATAATGGACTTCATTTTTGCAAAACTGGTTACATTGTTGTTGGTATAAAGCATCTGGCAAGATCGTTTCTCGTGACCAATGAGGAAATATAGAGATGGAAGCGGATAAGGAATTTTATCAAGACGAAGGTGAAGAGATGTATGACGAAACTTCTGAGAATGAACCAGAAGTTCGTTCAGACATGCCAGCAGCCGCTTCGGAGTCATCTGAAATAGCTCCCGAAACTACTTCTGGAGAAAAACGCGATGAACGCGCATGGTATGTGATCCATTGCTATTCTGGTTATGAGAATAAAGTTCGGCATAACCTTGAACAACGCATTGAAACAATGGGAATGCGCGATCAAATATTTGATGTAGTCATTCCAACACAAGAAGAGATCGAAGTCAAAGATGGGAAACGTCGTGTCGTCGAACGCCATGTTTTCCCAGGATATGTGCTGGTTAACATGATCTATTCCAATGAATCCTGGTTTGTGGTTCGTAATACCCCAGGTGTTACCGGATTTGTTGGAATGGGTACTGAGCCTGCTCCACTTCGACCCGAAGAAGTGTCATCCATCTTACGGCGCATGGAAGCTGAAGCGCCTCATGTAAAAGTGACATTCAAGGTTGGAGAGCGTGTCAGAATTATCGATGGGCCTTTCAATGATTTTCGTGGTACTGTATCAGAAATCGAGGCAGACCGCAGTAAAGTCAGAGTGATGGTGAATTTCTTTGGTCGAGAAACACCAGTAGAATTGGACTTTTTACAAGTCGAGAAAGCATAAGGAAATTCCGCCAGCCGTAAGGCTGTTGCGAATGAAAGCCGAAAGTTGGGCGAAAGTTTGTGGGAGGGTGCTCCCAAATTCACCCGCTATTACCACCAAGGAGTAAAGCTGTGGCAAAGAAATTAAAAGCAATCGTACGTTTGCAAATTGAAGCTGGTAAAGCAAATCCAGCTCCACCCATTGGTCCTGCTCTGGCAGGTCATGGAATCAATATTATGGCATTCTGCAAAGAATACAACGCTCGTACCCAGAATCAACCGGGCGAGATTATCCCTGCAGAAATCACCGTCTACACTGACGGATCGTTCACTTTCATTTTGAAATCACCTCCAGCAGGTGTATTACTGCGCAAGGCAGCAGGAATTCCAAAGGGTTCTGACCAGCCAAATAGAAATAAAGTTGGTAAAGTGACCCGCGCACAAATCCGAGAAATTGCACAGTTAAAATTGAAAGATATGAACTCTGTTGATATTGAGAGCGCCATGCGCCAAATTGAAGGAACCGCCCGGAACATGGGTCTCCAGGTGGTTGATTAAGTTCGTGGGAGGGTAAGAAATTCTTACCCGTCAGTACCACAAAGGAGTAATCATGCCGAAAGTTGGAAAGAAATTTGCTGCCGCACAGGCAAAAGTAAACAAGGATCAATTCTACGAACCTCGTGAGGCGTTGAAACTGGTAAAAGATACCAGCATTACAAAATTTGACGGAACTGTTGAAGTTCACCTGCGCATGGGTTTGGATCCCCGTCAGGCAGATCAGCAGGTACGTGATGTTGTTGTGCTTCCGAATGGATTGGGAAAAACTGTGCGCGTGTTGGTTTTCACCCAGGGCGAAGGTTCTGCCATTGCGCAGAATGCTGGCGCAGATGTCGTAGCAGACAGCGATGAATGGATCACAAAGATCCAATCCGGTTGGACTGAATTCGATGTAGCAATTGCAACCCCAGATATGATGGCAAAAGCAGGCAAGTTAGGTCGTGTTTTGGGTCCTCGTGGTTTGATGCCAAACCCGAAAGCTGGCACTGTTGTCAACGCAGAAGACCTTCCTCGGGTTATCAAAGAAGCAAAAGCAGGCCGTGTTGAATTCCGTCTGGATAAAACCGCCAATATCCATTGCCCACTTGGCAAGGTATCCTTCACTGAAGATCAGCTATATGAAAATTTAGCTGCCCTGATGGAAGCAATTCGAAAAGCAAAGCCAAGTGCTGCAAAAGGTACATATATCCGCCGCATTACATTGAGTGCCACCATGGGTCCTGGTATCAAAGTGGACACAAACCTGGCACAATCAATGAACGTAGCAGAATAAAAATCGAGTATAATATTGGTTTGTCTCACCCGAGATAGCCGGTGCCGTAAAGGCTCAATATCCTGCTGAGGTGAAGATTGCCATCTGAACAATATATTTGTTCGTGAGTTCAAAACGATGGAAGTCTTTGCCTGGCAGTATCAAGGCAAAGACTTTTATTTTTTATGTCGGAAGGAGGTGATTTTCGTTGGCATATACAAAAGAACGTAAAACTGAAATGTTGGCAGAATATACCCGTCTATTGAAAGAAAGTCAGGCTGTTTTCTTGCTTGAGTACTCCAAAATGGGTATGAAGGATGTAGATGCTTTACGCGCAAAAGTGCGTGAAACTGGTAGCCGGGCAAATGTTGTGAAGAATACACTTATGGAATTGGCATTGAAAGAATGCAATTTCGCAAGTGAAGAAATTACCGGAACAACTCTGGCTGGTTTTACTGCAACTGATGCTCCTGCATTGGCAAAAGTGTTTGTTGAAGCATCAAAAAGCGACCTCTTCAAATTGAAGGGTGGTTTTCTTGATGGGAAGTGGGTTAGCCCCAATGAAATCAAGATGTTGGCTGACTTGCCACCACTGCCAGTCATGCGCGCACGTATTCTTGGCGTATTGAACGCTCCAGCCAGCCAGTTGGTTCGCACGCTTGCCGAACCAGCCCGCTCTTTGGCAGCAGTGATCAAAGCATTCTCAGAAAAGGGTGCTGCTCAACCCGCATAAATATGCGAGAAAGCAAATGTGTTTTCTCGATGTTTAGGTTGACCGAATACTAACCGTAAAATACGGAATATTTTTGAAAGAAAGAATTGTAAGGAGATTTTAAAATGGCTAATATGGAAAAGTTGATTGAAGAGCTGAGCAGCCTGTCTGTTTTGGAAGCTGCTGAACTGGTTAAAATGTTGGAAGAAAAATGGGGCGTTTCCGCCGCTGCACCTGTTGCAGTTGCCGCTGCCGCTGCAAGCCCTGCAGCCGCTGCCGAGCCAGTAGAAGAAAAGACTGAGTTCGATGTTGTTCTCAAGGACGCTGGTCCCAAGAAAATCGAAACCATCAAAGTCATTCGCCAGCTCACCAATCTGGGTCTTGTTGAAGCCAAGACTATGGCTGAGACCGCAGGTGCTAAAGTTCTCAGCGCTGTGAGCAAAGAAGTTGCCGCCGATGCAAAATCCAAACTGGATGCAGCCGGTGCCGTATCAGAAATTGCATAATTTCTCAAACTAGAATAACAAAAAGACGGGTAATCCAACCCGTCTTTTTGTTATTAAAAGAAATTGCAACAGAAAAACGTTCTGTTGAAACTTGTTATTTATCCACAATCATTTTCGCTCGCAACTCTGCAACCAACCTGGCATGGGTTTCACGTGTGATTGGGTATTTGATTAAAAGCGGCATAGTTAATATAAACATTGCAACAGGTACCAGACAGAACAGAATCCGGATTCCTAAGAGCGTAAAATCGGATTGAGGAATATCAGGTACATAGCCGAAACCGGTCAACATCCATCCTGCAGCCGCAATTGCAAATGCGTTCGCAAATTTCGTAATGAAATTCCACATGCCATAATAAATCCCTTCGCGGCGTTCGCCAGTGGCTGCCTCATCGATCTCGATCACATCTGGCATCATGCTCCATGGGCATACCCATTGAGATGATAAACCCATGCCAGCAACGATGGCAGCTACATACACAAAAGGTGTAGGTCCTTTCGGGAAGAAGAATAGAGCAAGAACTGCCACTGCAGCTACTGCCAGCCCCAGTGCATACGCTTTTCCTTTCCCAATTCGATCTGCGACCATCTTCATGGGATAAAGGAACAAACCGATTGTTGCCAGAAGTGCTAACATAACAAATGACATTTGATCTTCCATATGAACCTGGTATTTCAGGTAATATGGTAATAAGGTTGTGAGGAGGGTAAAACTGACATTCGTAATGAGAAAAGATCCCACCAGTTGCATGAAGGGTCGATTCTTGAAAGTCTGGAGGAATGCTTTTATCGCTGGCATTTTTGAAGGTTGCACTTCTGTTGAAGGTCTTTCTTTCACTCCAAACGCAGTGATCAATACGACTATCGCTGCGTAAATACCGAATGTCAACCCCATCGCACTATAACTGGCATGGGGAGAAAATCCAAAATTCTTTTGATAAATATCGGCGACCACTGTGGTTAGGGCAGCACCAAGAATATATCCAACGACAGTAAAAATTTCTCGTACGGTTGTAACAGAGGTACGCTCATCATAATCATAGGTTAATTCAGGCGTCATTGCTGTGTATGCTACTGCTACAAAGGTATGAAGGGTGTCGAACAGGAGGAAAGTTAATAAAACTACAATAAACGCAACAAAGCCGGTCATTTGGCTTGGAATGGAGAACAATAACCAGGTGGCTAATGCGAGAGGAATTGCCAGAAAAAGTAGATAAGGTCTTCGGCGACCCCAGCGAGATCTGGTGCGATCAGAAAGGTAACCAAAAAGCACATCATTGAAAGCATCCCAGGTTAACTTCCCGACCATCAACGCAGTGCCTACCAATCCCGGATCCAAAAGCGCAATATCGGTATAGTAGAAAAGCAGAAAAAATTGAACGATAGATGTGAGCATCGCCACACCCGAATCAGCGATGCCATAAAGAAACTTGGTGCGTCCGGATACTTTTTCTGTCATAGTGTTTTTCCTTTACTGATAGTTTGAGATGAAAAACAAGATAGATGGTGCACTCACCGTTTATTTTCGTAAACCTTTTTCGCTAATAGGAGAAATTCATCTGCACGAACGACTTTTACTTTCGCAGGATCCAATGTTTGAACAAAGTTATATACATCTGTAATTGTTGTACGGTATGCAAATAGATGGACTCCGATGAATCGCGGGGTCTGTACGGTTGAATTGATCAGTTCTTTCACACCGGATAGTACCTCTTCACTCGCATCAGGAATATGAGAAACATGTGGCCAGGCATTACACAGAAACACTTTACCAAACCCCCATCGAACAGGTCTGGATTTTAGAAAGAAGTATCCCGAAAGAAAACCGAGAATAGTTTTTGGAGCCTGGAGGTGCTGCCTGATGATCTTTTCGGGTGGATCGGGATAATAAGAAGTGATCACATTGATATCTGCTTTTTCACAAATTTGTGCAGATTGAATCAGGTAATTGGGCAGGTTATCATGCAAAGGCGGGATTATATACCCTGCTCCAGATGGACCAGCGATAAGGCAATCGTTTGGCGTCAGGGTGCGGTAGAAAAGCCCCAATAGGGCAGGTGCTAACTCAACTAAAAGAGGTTGCATCTCCCAATTGAAAGGTAACTGACCGCGTTCAGGTCTACGCCAACCGCCAATTTGCGCTGTGTTCATCAGCATCAACTGGTCACCATCTGAATATGTGAATGTGAGGTAGATTTTTTCTGATTCAAGCTTGACATCAGATTCTTGAACATGATATTGCTTTAGAGGTATTGAAGCAGGCAATGCACTGTGAAATGAAAAATTGGCAGCAAGATGTGATGGTACCAACCGCAGTCCATTGGCACTTAATAAAATCATAAAGGAAAATTCATCATCTCGAACAGTGTGCCAGCCAAAAATGATTGCTCCAGGCTGAAGAGAGGTTTTCTTTTGTATGGTGATCGTCAGGTTTACTTCTGGGTCTGCTGCCATTTTCTGGATAGCTATTTTTTTTAACCAATGAAAAAGATCGGTATCGTAAATAATATTTCTTAGCCAGTCAGGTCCACCCAAACAAAGCAGTAAGAGATTCCAGCCAATTTTATATGCCTTGCCATTACCTTTGCTGGAAAGGCTATATGTGAATATTCTTTCTTTTACTACATAATCTAAAAACTCTGCACGATGCCAACCAGGTTCGATGCAAGCCGCTTTCCCAGGTGCGCATCGAGGAAAAAGATTCTCCATTGCCCAAGAATACGCCGCAATGCGATCATTCCAACGACCACGAAGGTCATATTGAATGGGCAACCCGCATTGTTTCACTCGATCAAGATGTTCTGGACTGATAGGAAGCAAATCCTCCAGACTGGAAAGCATGATCGCGATATTGATGCTGTCTTCCAGATCAGGATCCCATACAACAAATCCTTTAATGATCGGTAAAAATTGTTTTATAACTTGCTCAAGGTCGTGCGCATTGTTTTCCTCGATAGGGTATATTTTTTTATAAGCATCCAAATTATGCCGGTCATGCCTGCCGAGAAAATTCCTGAATTTTTCTCTCCACAGATCCTCGGGGATAAAATCTTCATTAGTTTTTCGAGATTCAGGATCATCATAAACCCCATTATCGAGAAACATCGAAGGTTTTTCACGGTTTGCCAATCCCTGCAGGGTAGCAGCTGTTACCCGATCTGCATAAGACATTTCACTGACATCTAAGACGGTAATTCGATAGGAGTCAGCCATTATGATCCCTAGTATCCCCATAAATTCCTGGTAATTGCACTCCATGCAGGCAACTCTTCGGGAGTGTCAGGGTAGGCAAGGTAATGTGATTTAAGTTGGGTTGAATACATGTAAAGATTATTCAGTAATTGATAGCTGTTCTCCGAAAATTTCCCCTCTTGTATGCCTTGCTTCAATTGCTGGCAAATAGCTTCCCATCGTTCAGGAGGGAGATTCAACTCATAATTCAGGTTAAGATATTCATAGTCTTCTGCACAAAAGATAATCTTGTGCTGATATAGATAATCAATTTCATTTTTTGGTAGACCATTTACCGGAAACAAGAAACCCATTACCCCTGCAAATTTAGCTCCCTGCCCGTGGAAATAACGTATGTTGTAATCCCATAGTCCTTTTGCGCTTACATCATTTTTCTTGAGGGCTTCTACAATAACTTCTTTGGCAATTTTACATGCTGTGAATCCGCTGGTGATGCCTTCACCAGAGAAGGCTTTATTTTGGTAAACGCTATCACCTACACCAGCAAAACCATTGCCCACATAAGAGACTGGAGCACGCCGGTAAGGTGAACATCCTGCCCTTTTTGCAACCAATCTGCCTGGGTCGCCGTAGGTTGATTCCCGCCACTGAGTTAGTGCATTCCAGGCGGTTTCTACACTGCCGGGCGCAATGATGCCAAGGATGACGCCATCTCCATAGGACTTGTTCCAAAAGCCTGGTGCGCCAAGAAAGGTATTATTATCCGTTGGAAAACCTGAAGGGATTTGATCCCGCAATTCTAGAGTACAAAAGAAAGTTTGCTCTGGTGGAACTGGACAATTCTCCACACCAAAATCATCTGGTAAATGTGTTCGCACAGCACCGGAAATTCCTGAAGCATCAATGGTAATTTTTGCATGTGCTTCAAAAGGTTCACCCGCACAGATTCCACTGACTCCGCAACAGAAACCTTCTTTTATAATAGTGTCATTTACTCGAGCATTTTCAACAATCCTGCCCCCCGATTGAAGAATATACCCATGTAAGCGCTGCACAAAAGCAGGCATGTTAACAATATAAAATGGGTATTGCACACTAAAATAGCTGCTGCCATCAACCGACCAGACTTTGTTAGCAGGCACCAAATGGATTTTTTCGGGAGGAATTGGATGGGGAATTTGAAACTCATCGAAACGGATCTGGTCAACATGAACGACCTCGATATGGGTGCCTACCTTTTTTAAAGGCAAAGCTTCAAGCAGCAGGACATCACAACCAGATTGTGCCAGTTGCCATCCCAGGTATGAACCTGTAGGACCTGCACCCACAATCAGCACATCTGCATTGAAAGATCGAGCCATTGGGTACCTCCAGAACAATGATATATAAATCTTGGTTGAACCACCAGATTATTTATTGGTTAATGAATTGTCATGCAAAAATGAGTAAAAAGCAATTCAGCGAGGATATCCTCGCTGATTAATGTATTACGAAGTTTGTGTCCGGAGGTAGGTATTTCTTACTTCAGGGAGATCGCACATCCAAATGATCAAAGCAGACAATAGCATCGATGCGACAGACAGGCAAAAATAAAGAGTGTTGAATACTTGAACACCGTTTGAGTTGTAAGTGGCGTGAGGCATTAACAGCATAAGACGGCTGATGATATTGAATCCCTGAGAAAAGGAAATGAGATACCATGGCCATAATGCCTGACTATGTCGGATAGTAACCTGGATCACCGCCACTAACGCAAATACTGCCAACAATAATGGCAACCACCATTCTTGTGTTGAAAAGGAGTAAGACGATGGGGGCAGCATGAGCAGTGGAATAAACTGAAGAATTAATACAATTGTTACGACTTTTGAATTTGAAAAAAGTCGGCGCAAGACTGCCTCCTTGAACTGTGGTTTCTGGATATTAAATAATAATGTTACTATATAAATTTCATAATTGTCAAGAAATTTACCTTTATTAAATACTTGACAGTTCCTTTTCTTTCCAGTATAGTAACAAATTAATTCAACATTTTACCTTTCATCAAGAATATTTACCCTTTTCACTATCTTTATCAAACTATTTATTAGTGAAATCCATTTTTGGGATAAAGGAGGTGGTCCTTTAATTATATATTTTTAAAATTGTAAGCCGGAATGAGCAACCGTAGCTTACCAGAAGTTTCAACACATTCGCCAAACTAAAAATCGGAGGAGATCTACGATGAAAAAGTTAAGATTAGTATCGATAGTGATCATCGCTATCATACTGTTGACTGCCTGTAAACCTTCAGGCGAGACGACCACAGAGGCGCAGAAAGAATTGAAAATCGCAATTCTTGCTCCTTTGTCGGGTCCAGTGCCAACTTTCGGTGTATCAACACGTGATGGTGCACTTCAGGCAATTGAAGAACGGAATGCCAAGGGTGGTGTGCTTGGGATGAAGATCGTTCCAATTGTTGAAGATAGCCAATGCACCCCCGACCCTGCATTAAACGCTGCCAACAAGGTAATTGATCAGGATGGTGTTCACTACATCATTGGAGAAGTTTGCTCAAAAGCCTCCATCCCTGTTTCTGAAATTGCTAACGCAAAAGGTGTTCTGCAGATCAGCCCTACTTCAACAAATCCAAGTGTTGTAAGAGATGCTACCGGTAATGTCAAACCCTATTCTTTTGTGGCATGCTTTAACGATGACACTCAGGGTAAAGTAGGTGCGCAATTTGCGCTAAATGATCTGAAAGCAAAAACCGCTTTTATCCTGTTTGACCAATCAAATGACTACGTGAAAGGTCTGTCAGAATACTTTGAAAAGTATTTTGTTGAAGGCGGCGGAACCATCGTTGGCAAAGAAACTTACACAGCAAAAGACACAGATTTTTCAGCTATCCTTGCGAAAGTTGCTGATGCAAAGCCCGATATGGTTTACCTCCCTGACTATTACAACATCGTCAACCTGGTAACGAAACAAGCGAAAGAAAAGGGCATTACCGCCCCGTTCATGGGTGGAGATGGCTGGGACTCCCCAGATCTTGACCCCGCAGCGGCAGATGGTGGTTTCTTTACCAACCACTATTCTCCAGCAGAAGATCGTGCAATTGTGCAGAACTTCGTAACGACCTATAGCGAAAAGTACAAAGATGACAAAGGCAACCCACGCCCACCTGATGCTTTAGCTGCTCTGGCTTATGACGCTGCAAATATTCTGTTTGACTCAATTGAAAAAGCTGGTGTAGATGATCCCGCGAAAGTAAAAGATGCAATGGCTTCTGGTACTTTCGAAGTTGTATCTGGTACGATCACCTTCGATGCTTTCCATACTCCAGTAAAACCTGTCTTTATCAATCATGTAACTAATGGACAGGTCGAGTTCTTCAAACAGATCGTCCCATAGGTTTTCCATATAATTTTGAACATGGAGGATGACATTGTCATCCTCCATGATTATTTATCTTTTCATTTTCAGGAAAAAATATGCGAAAACTTTCTTTAAGTCCAACAAGCAAACCGATCAAAAGTAAAAAGCCACCACTCGATTGGGTGGGGAAAGGCTTTTTACTTATTCTTACCATAGCAGTCGCCTATATTCTCATCAAGAACCTTATTGATGATCCCAGCTTGTTTATTCAAATAATTTTAAGTGGGTTGCAGCTTGGTTTTGTCTACGCTCTTATTGCTTTAGGTTACACCATGGTTTATGGCATAGTAAAACTCATCAATTTTGCACATGGTGATGTGTTCATGGTTGGTGCCTTTACAAGCTTCTATGCCGTTACCAGATTTAATCTTCATTTATGGCCAATGTCGGTTTTCCCGAATATGCCAAGGTCATTGGTAGAAATCATCGGTTCGATCACAGTCATTCTTTTATCCATGTTGGTTTGTACATTATTGGCAATAACCATTGAGCGTGTTGCTTATAAGCCATTACGCGATGCACCTAGAATTGCTGCTTTAATCACTGCAATTGGTATATCATTCTTCCTGGAATTCTTTGGTGCCCTTAATTTTGTATATTCGCCCCGATTCATTCCTTATGAACGACCTTTCGAGGTAGTTGCATGGTACATCAAAGATGGGGTACATCTCTTAAAACCAGGTGTAGAAGCACCTGTAGGTAGCATTACCTTTTCCAACATTTTTATTATCATTGTTGCAGCTTCAATACTTGTGCAGATATTCTTACAGTTTTTGGTTCATAGAACAAAAATTGGTGTTGCCATGCGGGCAACCTCCTTTGATAAACCAACTGCCAGGTTAATGGGTATCAATGTAGATGGGATCATTTCCTTCACATTCGCAATTGGTGCTGCTTTTGCTGGGCTGGGCGGTGTGCTTTATGCCATCGCTTATAGCTCCATTTGGACTCAGCTTGGTATTTTACCGGGCTTGAAAGCCTTTGTGGCAGCGGTATTGGGAGGGATTGGAAGCATACCTGGTGCTTTTGTGGGAGCCTTGATTATGGGTCAGGCTGAAGCAATGACAATGGGATACATTTCGACACCGATGCGTGATGCAGTTGCTTTCACGATTTTAATCATTGTTCTACTGATCCGCCCAACTGGTCTATTTGGTGAACCTGAGAAAGAAAAGGCATAGGAGATATTATGGGAATCGAATTTATTCTCGGGTCGTTAGTCAAGATTGGAGTGCTGCTCGGATACCTGTATGGCTTGTTATGGGTTATGGGGCATTCAAAAAAGTGGGTAAAAATTGTTGGTGTAATTGCAGCGTTTGGTATAGTCCAATTAGCTCTTACAAAATTTGGAGAGTTTCAGCTCCTCAACAACTTTGACCAGGGTCTCTTGTTCCAGGCCTGTACCATGACCATGGTTGCTCTGGGTTTGAATTTGATCTATGGCTTCAATGGTCAATTCAGTCTTGGTCAATGGGGTTTTTATGGCATTGGTGCTTACTGTGCGGCGGATATCACCTTCCGCTGGACGAATGGTGATGCACGTGGTCTGCTGGTGGTTGGTTTGGGCACCATTTTAGCAGGGCTGGCTATCTGGGGAATAGGAAAATTCTTGAAACGACTGAGAGGCATTCCGGTCCTTTCAGCATTCACCTTTTATATTATTGGTGTAGTGGCAGCAGGTGCACTGGCAGTCCTGATTGGTAATCTCATCAATCCGCTTCTGTCGCCGTTGTTAGGAACCATTAGTGCGCCAGGTATCTTGAATTCCAAAGTAGCCATTCAAGTGGTATTCTTCTTTGCAGTGATCTTTGCGGGTGTTTTTGCCGCTGAAGTCAGCTTCTTGTTTGGCTTACCAGTGCTCACGTTGGGTAGTGATTACTTTGGTATTGCAACCCTGGGTTTCACGATTGTGGTAAATACTCTCATGGTCAACTCAGATACCATTCTTCCATTCCCTGAAATGAAAGGGGGGCGCGGAATGATCGGTATACCAAAACTGACCACCTGGTTCTGGGCATTTTTCTTCATGGTGTTAGTGATCATCATCCTGCGTAACCTCATCCGGTCAAGTACAGGTCGTGCCATTATGTCGGTGCGTGAAGATGAAACAGCAGCCAAAGCCATGGGAATCGATGTTGCTAGTAATAAACTGCTTTCATTTGTCATCGGCAGCTTTTTCGCTGGAGTTGGTGGAGCAGTGTACGCGCACTATATCGGTTTTCTCAGCCCAGGTACGTTCGATTTTCTGGTTGGATTCAACCCGCTGATCATTGTGGTATTTGGTGGTTTGGGTAGTATGACAGGTACCATTACCGCTTCCTTCGGATGGATCTTTTTCCTTGAAGGACTGCTTCGCGTGTTATTAAGTCAGATGGGCACTGAAGCTCCAACCTGGCGGTATGTTCTTTACCCGATCACATTGCTGATGTTGATGCTTATTCGCCCTCAGGGGTTGTTGGGTACAGTGGAATGGGGATTCTTAAAAGCTGAAAAATTTGGGCTTGGCAAAAAGAATGAACCAAAACCTACCACTAACGCCCCGGCAGCGAGCTCATAAGGTGGAGGAAACTATGGAAAAAACAAATAATACCTCCGCTATACTTCAAATTGAGAAACTAACAAAATATTTTGGTGGTCTTTGTGCGGTAAAGTCATTTGACTTGACTTTGAACAAAGGTGATCTGGCTGGACTTATTGGTCCTAATGGTGCTGGAAAAACCACCGTTTTTAACCTGATCACCGGTTTATATGTGCCTACCGAAGGCCAAATCAGGTTGAATAATGAAAGCATTGTAGGTTTCGAACCTTTTGAGATCACGCAAATGGGTATAGCCCGTACATTTCAAAATATTCGTCTGTTTCCAAACCTGACGGTATTGGATAATGTGCGCATAGCATACCATGCACATATTGGGTACAGTTTCGCTGACAGCATTTTCCGAACTGCCAGATATAACAAAGAGGAGAAAGCTCTGGTTGAGCGAGCGCGAGAATTCCTTGGAATATTCCAATTGGAAGGGATCCAGGATGAACTGGCAAAGAATCTACCTTACGGCGAGCAGCGCAGGGTAGAAATCGCACGTGCTTTAGCATGCAATCCGCATGTACTGCTGCTCGATGAGCCGGCTGCAGGAATGAACCCCCGTGAGATCATCAACTTGATGGATCTGATCCATTTCATCCATGACCGTTTTGATCTGACAATCCTGCTAATTGAACATCAAATGCGGGTGGTGATGGGTATTTGCCAGCACATATCCGTGATGGATTTTGGAGAAGTGATCGCCAGAGGCACCCCAAAGGAGATCCAGGATAACCCACGTGTCGTTGAAGCTTACCTGGGAAAAGGAGCCGCCAATGTTTCTTGAAGTCGAAAATCTCAATGTATATTATGGCGCTATCCATGCTTTGCATGGTGTCTCGTTCCAGGTAGAAGAGGGTGAGATTGTAACCCTGATTGGGGCAAATGGCGCAGGTAAATCTACAACATTAAGGACGATCTCTGGTTTATTGCAACCACGAACTGGCTCTGTAAAATTCAAGGGAAAGGATATTACCACAACCCCCGCGGAGCAGATCGTTCGATTGGGTATCAGCCAGGTGCCCGAAGGGCGTAAAATTTTTGCCCCGTTGACCGTTCGAGAAAACCTGATAATGGGTGCCTATACTCGAGAAGATAAGAATGAGATCGAACAATCGATGTCTCGAGTATTTGCCAGTTTCCCCCGTTTGAAAGAGCGTATTGATCAACTGGGAGGAACACTTTCTGGTGGCGAGCAGCAAATGTTAGCAACGGGTCGTGGCTTAATGAGCAAACCATCTCTCCTATTACTGGATGAACCCTCCATGGGACTGAGTCCAATCCTGGTGGAAGAAATCTTCCGCATCATCCAAGAGATCAATAAGCAAGGTACAACAATTTTGCTGGTAGAACAGAACGCACTAATGGCACTCTCCATCTCTCACCGGGCGTATGTATTGGAAACGGGGCGGGTTGTGCTCTCTGGGAATGCAAAGGAAGTAGCAGAGAATCCGCAAGTGAAATCAGCGTATTTGGGAATATAAACGAAAAAAATAATTGTCCCTTTACTTAAAATGATAATTGTCAGTGAAGAAAAAGAGCCTTTGAAAAGGCTCTTTTTTCTAATTCATTTATTGCGTAATTTCTGGTTTATTGGCTGTGAACCTGTCGAATGACAAGAACAACTTTTCCCATGATGCGCAAGTGACGCTGATCGTTTATATAAATCGGTTTCATCGTTGGATTGGCAGGCTGAAGCCGGATGCGATTGCTTTCTTTATAAAAATACTTCAGGGTTGTCTCATCTTTATCATCCAACCAAACCGCAACCATCTCACCATTGTTAGCTTCCTTGGCAGGTTTCATGATTACAATATCACCATCATTGATCATGGCATCGATCATGGAATCTCCCTGGACTTCCAATGCAAAAAGGTCGTTGATATTTTCACGAGTGCTTAACATACTGCGCGCAACCGCCACACTGCTTTCAGGATCAAAATAACGAACATCTGATCCCGGTACAGGAATAGGCTCACCAGCTACAACACGACCAAGGATAGGGATGTCCAGGAGCTCGTGAACGGCGTCTGTGACACGATTGATGGTCTGTTTCACTGTGCTCCCGATGGATGAATTCAAGGGACGAATAATTCGAATGCTGCGAGAGATATGTTGGTCGCGCTCGATATATTCCTTATCCTCCAATTGGCGAAGGTAGTAATCAACCAGAGAAGTGGAAGTGACTCCAATATACTCACCAATTTCACGGATAGAAGGGCTGTACCCGTTTTCATCCTGAAACTTTATGAGAAAATCCATGATCTTTCGATGTCTATCGCTTATCCCTGCACTTTTTCTGGCCATTTTTCATTCCTTTCAATAATCATTGGTCATTTGTGCTAAGAATATAATAACAGAACAAACGTTCAGTGTCAAGTAGTAAAAATACCATATCCGGGTTTAGTTGACCATTCTTGTCGAATTAATTACAATAGAAACATGAAAACATGGAAGCATCAAGTCCTCACCATAGGAAACTTTCGCACTGATCATGATCCCCCAAAATATTGTTAACAATTCGTGCGTATTCACTCAGAAGCATGAGAATCGGACTGAATCTTTAAGGAATGAATATTTGGAGATCCTATGTCTACAATAAGCTTTCCATCCAAGCGTGCTCCCATTTTTAAAGATATCCCTGAAACCCAATGGAATGATTGGCGATGGCAATTGAGCCACCGACTGAATAGTGTAGAAGATTTCGAAACCATTTTCACATTAACGATTTCAGAAAAGAAAGCCTTAACAACACAAGGTCTATTCCGTGTAGATATAACCCCCTACTTTGCCTCTTTAATTGATCCTGATAACCCAGATGATCCCATCCGAAGGCAGATCATACCTCGAGCTGAAGAGATCGTTCCGTTTACTGGTATGATGGAAGATAGCCTGGCCGAAGACAAGCATTCTCCGGTGCCCGGGCTTGTTCATCGTTATCCCGACCGCGTACTGATGCTGGTAACCACTCAATGTGCTTCTTATTGCCGCTATTGTACGCGTAGCCGGATTGTGGGTGATCCTTCTGCTAACTTCAATCGGGGAGATTTTGACCAACAGATTGACTACATCAAACGCACACCTCAGGTGCGTGATGTATTGCTTTCCGGAGGTGATCCCCTGACCTTGGCACCACGGGTGCTGGATGAACTGTTAAGGAGATTACGTGAAATACCTCACGTTGAGATCATTCGAATTGGCAGCCGCGTACCGGTATTCATGCCCATGCGGGTGACCGATGAATTGTGTGACATGCTACAACAATACCATCCCTTGTGGATGAATATCCATGTCAATCATCCCAATGAAATAACACAAGAACTGGCAACTGCCTGTGATAAATTATCACGGGCTGGAATTCCTCTAGGAAATCAATCTGTTCTGTTAGCAGGGGTCAATGATTGTGTTCACATCCAGCGAAAACTGGTTCAGGATCTGGTAAAAATGCGTGTTCGCCCATATTACCTGTATCAGTGTGACCTGGTTGATGGAGCTGGTCACTTCCGTACACCGGTTGCAAAGGGGCTTGAGATTATTGAAGGATTACGCGGACATACATCGGGATTTGCTGTTCCAACCTATGTTGTCGATGCCCCAGGTGGTGGAGGGAAAATTCCCTTGATGCCAAATTATTCGCTCAGTGCATCCGATCATAAAGTGATCTTACGTAATTTTGAAGGTTTCATAACCACCTACGAAGAGCCTCAAGAATATAAAACACATAACCCTGAAACCTGTGCTTATTGCCAGGCTAAACGGAGAGAACCTGGTCAAGAAGGTGTTTCAGGACTTTTGGATGGTGTGAATTTTTCGATTAAACCAGAAGGATTTGATGAATTGCATAACCGGGGTGGTGAAGTACACCGGTTGCGCGCAGATGAAGATAAATGGAAACCTTTAGGAATTGGACCAGGACATTAGTTTATTCAGGAGTAAAAAATGCACTATCGACGATTAGGAAGATCGGGTTTAAAGGTAAGTGAATTGGGCTTAGGCGCCTGGATCACGTTTGGAAACCAGGTGGATGAAAAACGTGCCAGTGAAATCATTCACGCAGCATATGAGCAGGGTGTTAATTATTTCGACAATGCAGATGCCTATGCCAATGGAGCAGCAGAAACCGTGATGGGTAAAGCCATCCAGGACCTTCCTCGTGAGGCCCTGGTGATTTCCAGCAAAGTATTTTGGCCAACCATGCCGGGACCCAATGGGCGGGGATTGTCACGGAAACATATCACAGAATCCATTCATGCTTCATTAAAGAGATTGCAGGTGGATTATGTTGACCTGTATTTCTGCCATCGTTTTGACCCCGATACACCTGTTGAAGAAGTGGTGCGTACAATGGATGATCTGGTGCATCAGGGAAAAATTCTCTATTGGGGTACCAGCGAATGGGAAGCCTCTCAGATCGTTCAAGCGCTTGCGGTTGCAAGGCAGTATGGTTTGGTTCCTCCAACCATGGAACAACCCCAATACAACATGTTCCATCGAGAACGATTCGAAAATCAGCTATTGCCATTAGCTCGAGAATTCGGAATTGGGTTCACTACCTGGAGTCCACTGTATTACGGGATCCTGACCGGAAAATATAATGATGGTATTCCAGAAGGCAGCCGGGCATCGATGTCTGAAATGGGTTGGATACGTGATCAGATCACACCAGAAAGAATAGAAAAAGTGCGCCAATTGACAGCTATTGCTGGCGAAATTGGAGCAACTACAGCCCAATTAGCTCTTGCTTGGATCCTGCATCGGAAAGAAGTCAGTAGTGTGATCACCGGTGCAACACGTATCGAGCAACTGGATGATAATCTCGGAGCGGCTGAAGTAGCTGAAAAACTAACCGATAATATTTTAGATGCGATTGAAAAAATTCTTTGTACACAGTTAAAGGAGATATAAATGGATTACGGTTCTCCCTCACCTTATGCACCAGAACCTGTAAAATCTAGCAAACCAGGATTAGGGATTGCTTCATTGGTTTTAGGGATTTTAAGTTTATGTGCCTGGTTATTACCGATTTGTGGATTTCCCATCTCTATTGCAGGGATTGTTTTAGGAATTTTAGGATTGAAGGAATCCAATAAAGGAATGGCAATAGCAGGTTTGGTTATGGCTGGAATTGGATTGATTCTTTGCTTGATCAATGCAATTTTTGGAGCTATTGGAGCCTTGGCAGGATCATCTGATTTTTGGCGATACCTTCCCCCTGAATTACAGCAATACTTCTCTTAAGATACGAAGGTTTTTAAACCAGGAGCTGCCTTTTTCGATTGAGGCAGCTTTTTGTTATTGGATAGCTGGTATCTCTTCCATCATAAAATAATGACATTCATCTCGTGAATCGTCTACTCGTTTGATTTATATCAGAGGTATAATTTTAATCTGGTGTGAAAATAAATTTACTGACACCAAAGGCCCGAAAATATACCCTAATTCAATATTATTGGAGGTTTTAATGGATAAACGCTGGAAACAATTAGGGGAGATCATGGTGAAGCATTCTGCCGAAGTAAAGCCCGGGCAAAAAGTAATGATCGCCATGCAAGAAGTCGAAACTTTTCCGCTGGTACAGGCGGTATATGAGGAAGCCGTAAAAGCAGGTGCACTGGTACAGGTACAATTTCTTTCCGAGTATTTACGTCACTCTTTATTGAAATATGGAACACCTGAACAGATAGGGTGGATACCAGATATCGAAGCCTATGGCATGGAATGGGCGGATGTGTATTTTGGATTGCGTGGTGGTCACAACCTGTATGAATTTGCTGACATTTCACCAGAACGTCTGTCATTAAGTCAGAAAGCCAATGGGAAAATTTCAACCATGCGATGGGAGAAAACCCGTTGGACGTTGGTTCGTGTACCTAACGATTCATTTGCTCAGCAGGCTGAAACCGACCTTGAAACCATAACGGAAATGTTTTTTAATTCCAGCTTGTTGGATTGGAAAGCCATCTCAAAAGAGTGGGCAAGGATTGCTGCCATTCTGGAACAAGGTGGTGAAATGCATGTTCTTGGAAAAGGAACTGACCTGAAATTCTCTGTAGCTGGTAGAAAGTGGCTGGTGGGGGATGGCAGAATCAATATGCCTGATGGTGAGATTTACACTGCACCGGTTCATGAAACTTTAGATGGAACAATTTCCTTTGAGTTTCCTGGTGTGCTGGGGGGAAGACAGGTGCCAGATATTCGGCTTACCTGGAAAAAGGGGAAACTTGTGGAAGCAACCTCAAGTAAGAATCAAGATTTTCTCCATCAAATTCTGGCTTCTGATGCTGGTTCCAGTAACATTGGAGAATTTGCTTTTGGTGTCAATCCGTATGTAGATCGTTTTACAACGGACATATTAATTGATGAAAAGATTGGTGGTACCATCCATACGGCTCTTGGCAGAGCCTATGCCGAGTGCGGCGGAACGAATAAATCTGCAATTCATTGGGATATTGTAAAAGATACCCGTACGGATAGCTGCATTACCCTGGATGGTAAAACCATTTTCGAAAATGGCAAAATATTAATCTAGGAAGAGCGTTTTTCTCTTTCTTTGTACATTGACAAACTTATCTGCTTCAATGAGCTAATTTTACATAGCAACCATTGAGATGTTTGCTAAAAGTTGACAGGTAAAATTATTGTAGGGTAGAGCTTTTGATTTAATTTGAAATTCTTTGTAACAGGAGAGCGTTATGGAAAAAGGATATTTACTTGGAATTGATATTGGAACTTATGAATCAAAGGGTGTTATCACCGATCTGAGTGGCAAGGTATTATGCACTCAGGTTCATCCGCACACTTTATCTATTCCTCGACAGGGTTGGGCTGAACATGACCCTGAAAAAGATTGGTGGGGTGATTTCTGTTTTATTACAAGAAACCTTTTGAAAGAAACAGGAATTGATCCCAAGCAGATCATATCCGTTGGCTGTAGTGCAATTGGCTCCGATTGTCTGCCAGTGGATAAGGATTGCAACCAACTCCGCATGGCGATCCTGTATGGTGTAGATACACGGAATATGAATGAAATCACCGAACTCGAAGAAAAATTTGGGAAAGATAAAATTTTCGAGCGCGGTGGAATGGAACTGGCGACCCAGATGGTTGGTCCAAAAATCTTGTGGGTGAAAAAGAATGAGCCCGAAGTATACAAGAAAGCCTATAAATTCGTTACCGCCACCACCTACCTGGTAGCCCGCCTGACGGGAAAATTTGTCATCGACCACATGACCGGTTCATTCTTCATGCCCATGTACGACTACAAAAAAGGTGCGTGGAGTGAAGAGATGAGCGAAGGTATTGTGGAAGTTGACCGGTTACCCGAACTGCGCTGGTCTGACGAAATTGCGGGTCACGTCACACGAGCTGCTGCAGAACAGACAGGACTGGCTGAAGGAACACCCGTAGTAGTCGGTGCTGTAGACGCAGTTTCAGAATCGGTCAGTGTGGGTGTGGTCAAACCCCGGCAAATGATGATCATGTATGGTTCGACCATCATCATGCTCGAAGTTATGGATAAATATATGACAGAGCGCACCTTATGGGGGCAGCCTTATGCCTTCAAAGGTACTTATGGAATGATCGGTGGTATGGCAACCAGTGGTGCACTTACGCGCTGGTTCAGAGATAAAATCTCTCAAGACCTGGTAGCTGCTGAACAGAATGGCGGGCCAAATGCTTATGGTGAGCTGGTGAAAGAAGCAGAAAGTATTCCAGCAGGTTCTGAAGGTTTGGTTGTTCTGCCATATTTCAGTGGTGAACGAACTCCCTTGAACGATCCTCGTGCTCGTGGTACTTACTTTGGACTGACTCTGGCTCACACTCGCGCCCATCTTTATAAAGCAACCTTGGAGGGTATCAGCTTCAGCGTTCGCCATAATCTAGATGTCATGAAGAGCGTAGGCGCCCAGCTCGATGAGGTGATCGCTGTTGGTGGCGGTACTAAAAATAAAGTCTGGCTACAGGCGGTTTCAGATATCTGTGGTGTTCCTCAACGCATTCCAGCTGTGATCACTGGTGCTTCTTATGGCGATGCATTCATTGCTGGTCTGGGAGCTGGTGTGTTCTCATCTTGCAATGATATTGAAAAATGGGTGAAGTACAATGGTTCGATCAAACCTGATCCAGAGAAGTACGATCTATATAACAAGTACTATCAGATCTACCTGGAACTGTACAAACGAAACAAAGATCTCATGCACGATCTGTTCTATTTAAGCAACGATTAAAATGAATAAAGGCTAAATATTAATAGAAGCGAAGTTTCTCGAGCATTTAGAAACTTCGCTTCTTTGATTTGTAAGCTTGCTTTATCAAACGATGATTCCTGAATAAAAAGGAGCAAGAAGTTTTCGGAACCTCCTTGCTCCTTTGTGAAAGCTACGTATTCTTCTTTACAACAGGGCTGTTTTCTTCAATGGATATTTACCATATTTTTGTGCAGCTTCGAACATGGTAACAACATTTGCAGGTGGAGTATCTGCCTGAATGAAATGCGAAGAAGAGAGAATATATCCTCCGCCATGCCCTAATGCCTGAATACGAGTATAAACCTCTTGTTCTACTTCCTCTTTGGTACCAAATGGCAACACTTCTTGAATATCTACCCCACCGTGAAAAGATAGTTGCTTGCCAAATTCATGTTTCAATGCTGCAGAATCCATTTCGGCTGCTTTGGGCTGGATAGGATCAAGGATTTGAATACCAGCAGCGATCAAATCTGGGATTATTCTGCGTACACTCCCGCAGGAATGCAGCATGATCTGACAACCGGGATTGACGGTGTTTAGATAATCACGTGCAGCCTGCCAGCGTCGCTGCAGACGTGGAAGAATCAATGACCGCAGCATACGCGGCGAGTATAGTAAACCTCGCTGAGTCCCCAGATCTTCTCCACTGACTTTTAGTATCTGCAGGTAAGGAGCACTGGCTTCCAATCCGATGCGATCCATATCGATCACCACATCAGTAATGCGATCCAGTAAATATCCTGCTACCTCAGGTGCTTCAGCCAGACAGAGCAGCCATTTTTCAAATCCCATCAAATAAACTGCTGTTTCGATGATGGGACTGCCAAATCTTCCCATCAAGGCGAGGTCGGTATTCTCGAAGAGATTTTTTGCATTCTCTGCTGTCTCCTCATATCTTCCAGGGATGTTTGGATCAGGCCAGGGATAGTGTTTTAAATCATCCAGCGTTGCATCAGCCAGAGGAGAATATGCGGTTTCCCAATAACTTCCACTGGTCTGGTTTACCTTGCGATACAGAACACCCCAGGCATCTTCTACCAGGTCATCTGCACGTGCGGGTTTCTTTGGGGCTTTCCCACTACCCAACTTGACAGATATCATATCAGCGCCTACAGCCTTAACCACATCAGGGTGGGGAATGACTTCCATCGCCAGGTTGGGTTTTACTTCCTCTTTGATATTTAAGCCAAGGTATTGTTTCAGGTTGAGATAAAAATCGTACAATGGCTCCAGGTCAGATGGTACTCGATCAGGTTCCAGATGCTCAATGGCAGCTACTACACGTAATCGGCTGTTCCATTCCATTTTGTTACTCCTGAATGTTTCATATTTTAATTGTACCTAAACTTATAACTTTAAAAAACTGCGCCAGTTGCTATTTCGATGAAACTGTAATGATGCAACTGGCGCCAGATTTTAGGATATGGCAGATAAGATAGTATGAATGTACCGTAGACTTATAACATTATTTCCGGGCATTCAATGGCTTGTACAAGGTCTCGCAAGAAGCGAGCTGCAACAGCTCCATCTACTACTCGATGATCACCGGAAAGTGTCATCGTTATGATCGGGCGAACTTCAACCGTATCGGTTTCATCAACAACAACAGGCTTGCGAACTACTGCACCTGTAGCCAAAATGCCGCTTTCGGGTGGGTTGATCACAGCATTGAATTGGGGGATACCAAACATGCCCAGATTGGAGATTGTAAAGGTGCCACCCTTTACCTCACTCAAAGTGAGTTTACCTTCTCGAGCACGTTTGCTCAGATCAATGATCTTTTCAGAGATCTGCCCGATGGATAAATGATTAGCATTCCGAATTACTGGAACGATCAATCCTTCATCCAGGGCAGTGGCAACGCCAATATTGATATCTTCCCACAGGTAAACATTCTGATCAATCAAAGATGCATTCAGATATGGATTGCGTTCCAATGCCCAGGCGATCACTTTCACCAGCATTGCGGTGAGGCTGACTTTACTGCCAGATTGTTTGACAGCAATATCATTCAGACGTTTGCGAGCTTCTTCAAGCCGGGTAACATCCGCTTCAGCAGTCAAGAAAATGTGGGGCACATCACGGAAACTGGCTTGCAGACGTTCAGCGATCTTCTGCCGCATATTCGTCATAGGAATTACTTTTGCTGATCGTTCACCAACACTGGTTGTTGCTGTTGGAACAACAGGTGTCGCAGCAGGTTGAGTTACGGGCTGGGCAGCAGTTTTTAATGCAACATCCTGCGCTTGAATGCGTCCACGTGGCCCACTACCGGTCAGGCTTTCCAATGCAATTCCAGCTTCGTGTGCCAGACGGCGGGCTGCAGGAGTGGCAGCAATTTTTCCAGCTTCTGGAGATGCGGCTTTCTCCTGTAAACTCTTTGCATAAGCCTCTACATCTTCACGGCTGATGCGACCACCATGAGCAGGAACATCGTTAATATTTACACCCAGTTCCTGTGCTGCACGCAGAGCAACAGGTGTTGGTGTTGCAGCGGGTCTGGATGCCTCTGTAGGAGGTATTTCTGCTGTTTTTGCGGAAGGAGCAGCGGGCGATGCTGTTCTTCCAGGAATATCATTGATTGTTTCACCCTTGCCAAGAATGTATGCGATTGTGGTGGCGATCGGGACAACATCGCCTGCCTTATAGCGGATATCTACCAGTGTGCCTGTAGCAGGGGCGGGAACATCAATAGCAACTTTTTCAGTTTCAACCACCAATACGGTTTCATCTTGCTTAACCTCATCACCTTCGGACTTGTTCCAGGAGATAATGGTGGCTTTCTCCTGATCCATGTCGACTTTCGGCATGATAAATGGAGTAGGCATTAGTATTTCCCTTTCAATATTGCACGAATTTCGCGTTCAATATCTTCTTCTTGTGGTACTGCTGCACGCTCAAGCCCTCGACTATAAGGTATGGGGGTATCCGTGCCAGCCAATCGGCGCATTGGAGCATCCAGATAATCAAAGGCAGGACTTCCAGATACTACAGCCATGATCTCACCAGCCCAACCAGCAGTCTGGCAGGCTTCGTGAACTACCAATAATTTACCAGTTTTTGTAACAGAGGCGATGATGGCGTCATTATCCAATGGGCGTAACGAGCGCACATCGAGTACTTCGACATCGATCCCTTCACCAGCCAATCGATCTGCAACCGCTAATGATTTCATAACCATGATGCCACTGGTTACGATTGTCAGATCTTTCCCTTTCCGCTTGATATCAGCTACACCCAATGGAACGGTATAGTCGCCCTCTGGAACCTCGCCTTTGGTTTTATAAAGCAGTTTGTGTTCTACAAAGGCAACTGGATTAGGATCGCGAATGGCAGAAAGAAGCATCCCTTTTGCGTCATATGGCGTAGAAGGAACTGCGACTTTCAAACCGGGGATGTGCATTAATAGAGTTTCAAGCGATTGTGAGTGCTGTGCAGCGGCACCAGTACCAGAACCACCCGGCATACGGATCACCATTGGAACGGTAGCCTTACCGCCGAACATATAGTGCATTTTTGCAGCCTGGTTAGCAATTTGGTCCAGGGTCAACAGTGTGAAATCCATGAACATGATCTCGACAATGGGGCGCATACCTAACAACGCCGCACCAATACCTGCACCAACAAAAGAAGGCTCAGAAATAGGGGTTTCGCGAATGCGTTCTGGTCCAAATTCATCCAACATGCCATGAGAGACGCCAAATGCGCCACCATATCTACCGATATCCTCACCCATGAGGAATACTCGTTCATCACGTTTCATTTCCTGCCACATGGCTTGGCGGATTGCTTCAGAATAAGAAATCTCAGGCATAGACATACTCCGTAACAGTACTTGGATCTGGATACGGAGATGCTTCAGCAAAGGCTACAGCATCTTCGTTAATTTTTAGGGCTTCTTTTTCAAGTTGGTCAGCAGCTTCATCAGTTATGATCTTGGCATCAACGAGTTGAGTACGGAACCGTTTGATGGGATCTTTATGTTCTCGCCAATCTTCAATTTCCTCTTTACTTCGATAGAGGTTCCGATCGCTTTTTGAGTGACCAAAGTAACGATAAGTTTGTGTTTCTATTAGCACTGGACCATTGCCAGCGCGAATATACTCTGCAGCTTTCTTTCCGGTTTCATAAACCAGAAGAAGGTCATTTCCATCCACTACATACCACGGAATTCCATAACCTTCTGCACGTTGAGCGATAGGTAATTTTGCTGTCGCGCGCGCCACATCCATAGACATGCCATATTTATTGTTTTCACAAATGTATAAAGCTGGAAGTTTCCATAGAGCTGCCATGTTCATTGTCTCGTGAAAAGTTCCTTCATTGGCGGCGCCATCACCGAACATGGTAACAACCATTGCATCACCCAATTTCATCATCTGAATTGCCAGGCCGACACCCAAAGAATGAGGAATACCACCGCCTACGATGCCATTTGCACCCAGGTTATGTGTGGTGAAATCTGCAATGTGCATAGAACCACCACGACCCTTGCAGTAGCCATTTTCTTTTCCCAGGAATTCTGCCATCATCAAATTGATGTCAGCACCTTTGGCAATGAAGTGACCATGACCACGATGAGTGTTGATCAGATAATCTTCTTTTTTCATGCATTTACTGATGCCAACAGCAACTGCTTCTTGTCCCGCAGAAAGGTGCATGGTGCCATGTACTTTTCCCAAAGCATAAAGACGATCAGCCATATATTCAAATTGGCGGATCAAATACATTGTCCGTAGCATATCAATCAGCATTTCATTTGATAGCCCCAAACGGGCTATTTTGTCAGTAAATGTCTCATCATTTTTTACTTTTGGCATTTATACCTCCTAAAGATTGGTTTGGTTTATCGTGGTTAAAATTTTTGCTGCAGTAATACTATCTGTTACCAACATGTTAACAACTCCAGTACGTAAAGCACCAATAATGGCATTGACTTTTCCAGGACCACCTGCAACACATATTCGATTAGGAATGCGTAAGAGGTCTTCACTTTGAATCGTTATCTGTCTCTGCAAGAAATCATCCTTTACGAATACACCATTGATATCAAAATGGTTACCGGCAATATCGCCAACAGCGCCGGCATCGTGTAATCGTTGAAGTTCTTCGACCTGTACATACCCTGATAGGTAGTAGCTTGAATACTGTAATTCCGTTGTGCCAATACCCAATAGGGCAATATCCACTTGCTTTCCAAGTTCGATTGTCTCCCGTATTCCAGGTGTATCTATGAATGCCTTGGCGATCTCGGGGGTTTGACAAAGATAAGGAGCATTGATGAAATACGCTTCACCCCCAACTTTTTCTGCAAAACGTTGTACCAGAGCATGCCCATCGTATTCCTGGGTGCGAGCGCCGAATGCTCCAATCAATTGGACTACTTTTACTGGTATTGAATATGAAATTTCTACAGCATCAACCGTCGCACTGATCGAAGTACCCCACGCCAGTCCAACGATCTTTTTTGGTTCCAGCAATGGTAATAACATCGACGCTCCAGCTCGACCGAGGTCAGCAAGCATCCGCTTATGGTCATCATATGTTCTGAGCGAAATTACAAGAACTGACTGGAGGTTGAAGAGGTTTTTCAGCTGTTCTCCCAGAGTTCGTTCTGTTTGAATGGGGCGATGGATACGAATTTCGACGATTCCCCGATTGCGGGCATCCGTCAACATTCGAGAGATCATCGAACGTGAGACACCAATTTCATCCGCGATCACTGATTGGTCCTTCCCTTCGATGTAGTACATTTCAGCTACGTTAGCAAGTAAACTGGCTCTATCAAGGGGGTTTGAGTTTTCTGTCATAAAGGTCCAGAAGTCAATTATGTGAAATAAAATTCACTTATGTGAGTATAGCATATCCGTTTAGGCTTGTCAATATTCGATGATGCAAAAAGTTGCAAAAAAGTGATGCAATGCTCACAAATTATACTCTTTTTGGCTTTTTTTATTGACACTTGATTAGTCATGTTGTAGAATCGTCACAAGTTGATGTGCCGGTTATTGCGCTGATACAGATAGCTTGCTCTTTCACTTCATTGCTAGAAAATATATGTTAGTAACATTATCGTAAATGTATTTTTCGCCTGATACTTTGAACAAACCTATAAGATATTTTTATCAATAGAAGGAGGTGAGGCAAAGTCGGGTAGTAAAAAAGAAACATTGAGCTTAAGTACTACAGAGATTTACAAATTCTGATTTTAGTGAGGAGTAAAATGAAGAAAAGTCTATTATTTGTTGTGACAGCATTGGTAATTCTCTCCATGCTTGTCGGCTGCGACCCCAAGGCTACTGAAGCCCCCGCAGCAACTGAAGCAGCTGCAACCGAAGCAGCAACCGAAGCAGCTACCGAAGCAGCTACCGAAGCAGCAGCTCCTGAATACACTATTGCAACCGTTGTTAAATTGACTGGTGTAGGCTGGTTTGACCGGATGGAAAAAGGTGTCAAGCAATTTGGTGAGGACAACCCAGGCGTAACAGCCTTCCAGCAGGGTCCTGCCGAAGCTGACGCTGCCCAGCAGGTTCAGGTAATCGAAGATTTGATTGCCCAGAACGTGAACGCAATTTGTGTAGTTCCTTTCCAACCCGATAGCCTCGAACCAGTCCTCAAGAAAGCAATGGACCAGGGTATCGTAGTCATCAGCCACGAAGCTTCCAACCAACAGAACGTCAACTTCGACCTCGAAGCATTTGACAACGCTGCCTATGGTCGTCACTTCATGGACCAACTCGCTGCATTAATGGGCGAAGAAGGTGAATATGTTGTCTTCGTTGGTAGCCTGACTTCAAAGACCCACAATGAATGGGTTGATGCAGCTATCGAATACCAGAAGGAAAAATACCCGAACATGACCCTCGTAGGCGATAAGAACGAATCCTATGATGATGCCCAGAAAGCATACGAAAAGGCTAAAGAAGTTCTCAAAGCCTACCCGAACCTCAAGGGTATGCAGGGTTCCTCCGCCAATGACGTAGTCGGTTTCGGTATGGCAGTTGAAGAAGCTGGCTTGCAGGATCAGATCGCAGTTGTTGGTACTAGCCTTCCTTCAATGGCTGGTAAATACCTCAAAACCGGTGCAGTTGACTCAATCGGTTTCTGGGATCCCGCCCTGGCTGGTTATGGTATGAACAAACTCGCTCTCATGATCCTCAATGGCGAAACCCCCACCGATGGTATGGATCTTGGGATTGAAGGCTACAACAGCCTCAAACTCGTCGGCAAAGTCTTCTACGGTCAGGCATGGATTGATGTAACCGCTGATACTGTAGATCAATGGGACTTCTAGTCGTCTAGTGGTTTAGTAAATTATTAAAAGTTGGAGCGGCTAAACTTTTTGGATAGCCGCTCCAGTTTACACAAGCAAAGATTAAAAGAAAATTCCTGTGTAAGGGATGGATAATGGCTGAAGAATTTTTAAAGGTCAATAATATTAGCAAGTCATTTGCAGGGGTTCACGCTCTGCAAAATGTAAGTTTTACAATCAATGCAGGGGAAATTCATTGTTTGATCGGCGAAAATGGTTCAGGGAAATCTACAATGATCAAGATCATTGCAGGTGTTTATGAACCTGACGAGGGCGAGATCATTATTGCGGGTAAAAAATACAAACGTTTACACCCAATTGACACAATACGTGAAGGTATCCAGATCATTTATCAAGATTTTTCTCTTTTTCCCAACTTTACTGTAGCTGAAAATATCGCGCTCAATAGCCAGCTTTCAGAAAATAAAAAACTGGTGGATATGCGCGCAGTTCGCAGGATTGCCCGGGAAGCTTTGGAAAGTATCGACGTTACAATGGACCTGGATATGCTTGTGGGTCAAATGTCTGTTGCAGATAAGCAGTTGATCGCGATTTCTCGAGCTTTATTGCAGAACGCCAAACTAATCATCATGGATGAACCGACCACAGCATTAACCAACCGTGAAGTGAAATCTTTGTTCAAGGTTATTAATAGCCTAAAAGACAAAGGCATTTCCACCATGTTTGTCAGCCACAAACTAAATGAAGTGTTGGAAATCGCTGATCGTACTATGGTATTCCGCAATGGTGTGAAGGTTATCGATGCAGAGGCGAAGGAATTTACCCAGGCAAAGATGGTCTATTACATGACAGGTCACAATATTGCGGAAGAAGGTTATGAATGTGGTAAGGAAAGTTACGAAGGTAATCCATTGCTTTCTGTAAAAGACCTTAACTCATCAGGAAATTTCCGTGATATCTCTTTTGATCTATATCCGAAAGAAATCGTAGGGATCACTGGTCTGTTAGGTTCAGGGCGAACGGAATTAGCACTTGCATTGTTTGGTATCAACCCGGCTGAAAGTGGCGATATCATTATCGATGGTAAGAAAGTACGAATTAATAGTGCCAGTGATGCTCTAAAATGTGGTATTGGATATGTTCCTGAAGATAGGTTAACGGAAGGATTATTCCTGGAAAGACCGATAGGTCAAAATATTATTGCAACAACGATTGATAAATTGTTGAATAAAATTCGCCTCATCAACCAGCGGAAGATGGAAAAGGAAATCAAAAATTGGATTGATGGATTGGTCATTAAAACCAACTCTGCTCATAATCCAGTAAAAAGTCTCTCCGGAGGAAATCAGCAGCGGGTAGTATTAGCAAAATGGCTCGCCAGTAATCCCCGCATTTTGATCCTCAATGGTCCAACAGTTGGCGTAGATATCGGATCAAAAACCGAATTACACGAAACGATCAAGACCCTGGCAAGAGATGGTTTGGGTGTGATTGTTGTATCAGACGATATTCCAGAATTGTTACATGTTTGTAACCGAATTCTTTTGATGCGAGAAGGAAAAATTGTTGACGAATTCTGTGCATCAGAAATTAACGAAGATGAATTAGCAGTAAAGCTGGCTGAAGGATGAGAATCTTACACCTTTCAGAAATTATCTCGCATTAAGGTATTGTGCCATGCTGAAAAAGATTATAAAAACAAACGAATTTTTTGTGGCAATGATCCTGATAGCATTATGTCTTTTAATTGGGATCTTGAACCCGGCATTTTTTACACTCCAGAATTTTTTTGACCTCTGCAGGAGCGCAACAGTAATGGGTATCTTCGCAATGGGTGCGCTCATTGTGATTATCTCTGGTGGTGTGGATGTTTCATTTACGGCAATTGCTATTTCTGCCATGTATATAACGGTAAAAATATTGCTGGCTTTCAATTTTACTGGGACAGTAGTAGTTGCAATTGTGTTATCAGCTTTCATTGGACTCATTATGGGTTTAATTAACGCAGCAATTATTGCGTTCTTTAAAATCCCCACCCTGATTGCTACATTAGGTACGCAAAGTTTATTTCAAGGCTTTCTTCTCTTCTTTATTGGAAGCAAGTACATCAATAATGTGCCTGAAGGTATGCTTCGCTTTGCGAGAACAAACCTGGTCACAACAACCACCCCAACAGGCGCCATTACTGGTCTTCAAGCTGGCATATTGATCCTGGTTGGTGTCAGCCTCCTGGTCTGGTTTATTCTAAGATTTACAATGATCGGGCGTGGTATTTATGCCCTGGGTGGTTCGCGTGAGGCTTCTGAACGAGCAGGGTTTAATGTAATAGCTTTACAATTCTTCATATATGCGTTCGTTGGTGTTCTGGCAGGTATTGGTGGTGCAGTCTTTGGAAGTCATTATAAACAGGCAAATCCATTTGACCTGGTAGGAACGGAACTAAATACTATTGCTGCTGTGGTTCTGGGTGGTGCTTTAATCACTGGTGGTAGGGGCACTGTTATTGGCACAATTCTAGGTGTTTCATTAGTCGTGGTTATCAATAATAGCCTGGTATTGATTGGTGTTCCTTCTGAATGGCAGAAGGTTGTTTTAGGTGTCATCCTGATCATAGGCGCTGGTGTGCCCGCATACAAGAATATGATGGCTGAAAAACGACTGAAAGCAAATCTGTCCGAATGATGTGATTAGGGAGTAGAGAGTAGCATGACTAATAATACGAATAATATTCAAAAAGAAGTAGAAACTTCTTCGGGCAATAAATTTTCGCTAGATAAATATTTTAAGATACAGGATTGGAACCTGTTGCGGTTATTCATCATCACAGTTGCACTGTTTATCTTAATGTCAGTGCTTATGCCTGAAAAATTTCCGACATTAAAAAACTTCCGTTCAATGGGTTTTCAACTTTCGGAAATCGGAATTATGGGTATTGCCATTGCGCTAACTATGATCACAGGTGGCATTGACCTCTCCATTAATGCAACTGCAAACCTGACGGGCATTATTGCCTCGCTCATTTTGAATAAATTAGCTGGACCGGAAATTCAAAATCCTCAGGTAGCACTCGCAATGGTCTTAGCAATTGTGGTTGGTTTGATCGTTGGAATTCTATGTGGTTTGCTCAATGGATTCCTTGTCTCGTACATAACTATTCCAGCAATATTAGCCACATTGGGCACGATGACATTGTTCACTGGTTTTGCATTCGTTATTACTAAAGGAACTGGTTTCTTTGGTATTGAAGCATTTCAGTTTATTGGTAACGGAGAGATAGTTGGAATTCCTGTACCGCTGATCATCTTTGCTGTTGTGTCCATTCTAATGGCAGTGGTAATGAATAATTCTGCTTTTGGTTTAAGAGTATATCTGGTAGGTTCAAACCCTAAAGCTTCGAAATTTTCAGGTATCAATAATAAAGCAGTTCTTCTCCGAACATATGCTCTTAGTGGTATGTTGTCTGCTTTAGCGGGTCTGGTTATTTTAGGGCGAACCAATTCTGCCAATCCTGATTATGGTACTTCTTATGTAACCCAGGCTTTACTAATTTCAGTATTGGGTGGTGTTGATGTAAATGGTGGATATGGAAAAGTCTCTGGGCTTGTTCTGGCAGTAATTTCACTGCAGATCCTTTCCACTGGTTTGAATATGCTTTTGTTCAAATACTCAGGAGCTAACTTCTTCAAAATGTTCTCATGGGGTTTGTTGATCATTTTATTCATGATTATCAATTACCTCAGTTATCAGCGTAAGCAACGGGCAGTAAAAAAGCCTAAAGCAGCATGATCTTTGCCGCTTTCTGATTGGATAATTATGCCGCCTGGAATATTTCACAATATCCAGGCGGTTGGCTTAAAACCATATGTTAGAATGAAAGCTACCACTTCATAACTAAACATGGAGGTAATTATGGCAAAAGGTTTTCTTCTCGGAGTTGATATTGGTACGTATGAATCAAAAGGTGTGATCACGACACTCGAGGGAGAAGTCGTTAATATTCAAGTGCATCCGCACACTATGCAAATCCCCAGGCAAGGATGGGCAGAACACGATCCCGAAAAGGATTGGTGGGGTGATTATTGTTTTTTAACAAAGGCATTACTGCAAGCTACCGGTATTGACCCTAAAGAAATCCTGGCAGTTGCATGCAGTGCAATTGGTCCCTGCATGCTGCCTATTGATAAAGAAGGAAATCCCTTGAGGATGGGGGTGCTCTATGGAGTGGATACCAGGGCAACTTCAGAAATTTCTGAGTTGGAAGAAAAATACGGAAAGAAAACCCTGTTTGAGCAAACAGGCAATGAATTATCTTCTCAAGCAGTAGGTCCAAAGATCCTGTGGCTTAAACATAATGAACCTGAAATATACAAGAAAGCATACAAGATCATCCCTGCAACGACTTTCATGACAGGCAGGCTGACCGGAAGATATGTCATGGATCACCTGACCGCATCCTTTTACAATCCTCTTTACGATTATAAAAATTGTTGCTGGAGTAAGGAATATTGCAAAGGGATCATTGAACCTGAAAGGCTTCCAGAACTGGGTTGGGGACCCGATTTTATTGGTAAAGTGACCCATGCCGCTGCTGAACAAACTGGACTGGCAGAGGGCACGCCTGTAATGGTGGGTACGGTAGATGCTGCTGCCGAAGCTGTCAGCGTAGGTGTGGTCAGTCCAGGGCAAATGATGTTAATGTACGGGTCAACAATATTCATGTATATTATTCAAGATAAGCCAGTCATCGATGACCGCTTATGGGCTTGCAGGTACGTGTTTGATGGCACTACTGCCAACGCAGCCGGGATGGCAACCAGCGGCGCATTAACTCGATGGTTCAGAGATAAGCTGGCTCCAGACCTGGTAAAACATGAAGAGCAGACAGGTGAAAATGCCTATGGGATTTTAGTCAAACAAGCGGGTGAGATCCCCGCAGGCTCTGAAGGCTTGGTGGTTTTACCCTATTTTAGCGGCGAACGAACCCCTATCAACGATCCGCGAGCTCGTGGCGTGTATTTTGGCTTGACGTTAGCACATACCCGGGCTCATTTATTCCGGGCAGCTTTAGAAGGAATAGCGTATGGCGTGAACCATCATTTTGAAATCATGCGTGAGCATGATGCCGAACCAAGAGAGATCGTAGCAGTGGGTGGTGGAACGAAGAACCAGCTCTGGCTGCAGGCTGTCAGCGATACCTGCAATGTTGTCCAACGGGTACCTTCTGTGACGGTTGGCGCTTCTTATGGTGATTGTTTCCTGGCAGGCATGGGGGCTGGTGTATCCCACACATACCATGATATCAAGCAATGGATGAATTATGTCAAAACTGTGACACCCGATAAACAAAACCATCTGATTTATGAAAAATATTACAAGATATACCTTGAATTGTATGAACGGAACAAAGATTTGATGCACCAACTGTACGAGCTGGTGTAGAGAAATACTTTAATAAAAAAACACCCCGAATAATAGATATTCGGGGTGGTCTTGTTTTAAAACAGGTTATTTATGGTAGTTGATTGATCACAACGTTTGGACCATATAATCCTGGGAAGTTACCACCAGCAACCATATCTTTCGCTTCGGGGTGGCAGAACAGCCATTGATTTCTGGCGATGAGGATCTTTCCATCGGGTGTATTTGGCTTGGGAAGGGTGAGGGGATTCCCTGTTCCTCGTGGAAGGGTGAAGATATCGCAAAAACCAGCTTTTACACTGGCATTGATGGGAACAAAGTGCAGCCCCCAGGTATAAAGCTCGGTAATGCTGCCTTTGGTTGCAAAATAGGCTTTTACCTTATTGGTGTCCAGATATGGTTCTGGTCGCCATTCGATTTCTTCATAATGGGCAACCAGAAAGATTGTATCTTCCAATGAAATATGGACTTCACTTCCCTGATGGAATTCCAGCGCGTTGAGGGTATTGTTTCTTCCATATACCCAACCGACCTCAACTGGCATTTCACCGTAGATACGGTTGGCGATTGTTGATTGAAGGTCTTTATCTGCTTCAAATTCAGGAACTGAAGTTGCTGCGGCAAAACCATCTTTCAGCACCCATAATCTTCGTGCTGCCTTGATAGCTTCATCTGCTTTTACATCTGTAAGTACCCTGCCGTATCTTGTAAAGCTGGGATCGGCAACCGTAAGGATTTGGATGTGAGGATTTATTTTCTGTAAATCTGAAAGTACACTCATGGTTCCTCCTGATCAATAAATGTCATTTACTATTAATGGCTGTAAGGATTGTTACAAGTGCTGCGCATCCGGGGTCAATTTGCCCTTCAGTGCGTTCTCCCACCCAACCAGCACGGCCAATCTGGCTGCGCAGGGGTGTGACTTTATCGCGTCCTTCTTCTGCTGCTTTAAGGGACAATGCGCCTGCTTCTTGAAGGCTTTTTCCTTCATTAACAGCATTACTAAAAGCTTCACTTGCCGGGTAAAGCGCATCCAAGATGGTTTTATTTCCCAACTGTGCTTTTCCACGTTCCTGTATACCCTGGAAAGATGCTTTGAACATCGCTGCCAGGTCCATGGGTGTAACCTCAGTTTTGCCCAATACCTCTTTTCCAGCTCGCATCAATCCAGTAGCGAGCAAGGTACCCATGGTAGAAGGGGCAGCCCGGTTGGTTGCCATACCTGCACCAACAAAGTATTTACCAATGTCGCTAATCTCAGTAACGCGCGTATATTCCAAAAGGGCAGTGCCAATTCGTTCCATGTTGATGCCCATATCACCATCCCCCATCGCCTGATCAAGAGAGGTGAGATATTCGCCGCCAGCATTCAGCGCTAAACAAACTCGTTCAAACGCTTTTACAATTACTTGCCCCTGTATCTTTTCTTCCATCGTTATCCTTTCACTCTGCTAGAACTGCTTGAAGAATGGTGTGTTGGCTGGGGCGTCAAGAAGTTCGGTCAATTCGTCATCCAGATACATGAAAGTGAGAGAAGCACCAGCCATTTCCATGGAAGTGGCAAATTCACCCACGTATGCACGATGAATGATCAGTTTTTTCCCGGTTAATATCTCATGTACCTTGCGATAAATAACATATAGTTCTTCTGGGGGTGTGGCGCCAAGTCCGTTGACCATGACAGCCACGCGTTGACCAGCCTTTGGCGGGTAGTCATCGAGAATAGCGGTAGCCATGCGTTCCGCGATTTGATCGGCAGTTTGCAGTTTTTCGCGTTTCATACCCGGTTCGCCATGGATACCCATGCCGATTTCCATCTCATCTTCAGCGATTGTAAACGTGGGTTTGCCAGCCATTGGAACTGTGCATGGAGACAGTGCCACACCCATTGTCCGGATGTTTGCCAAAGCTTTTTCAGCAACTGCAGCAACTTCATCTAAACTGCCACCTTTGTCAGCCTTTGCTCCAGCTATCTTGAAAGCGAACACCATGCCGGCTACACCACGACGGCGATGAGCTTCCGCAGGAGGTGCAGAGGCAACATCATCTTTGACCAATACGGTGCGAACCTTGATATTGTCCATATCAGCTAATTCGGCTGCCATGTCAAAATTCATGACATCACCGCCATAGTTTCCATAGATATAGACAACACCTTTTCCGCCATCAATTTTTTTCGTTATTGCCAGCATTTGTTCAGCACTGGGGGAGGAGAAGACATCTCCAACTGCGCAGCCATCCAACATGCCTTTTCCAACATATCCCAAGAAAACAGGCAAGTGACCGGAACCACCACCAGTTGCCAGACCTACTTTCCCCTTGACAGGAGAATCAGCCCGAACGATGCAATGAACATCTTCGGTATATGCAAGTTGGGTGGGGTAAGCTTTTACCAAACCGTCCAACATTTCAGGAACAAAATCTTTCGGTTGATTAATAATTTTTTTCATGGGATCCTCTGAATAAGTATTATTGAGACAACAAGTATTTTAGTACTTAACTTCCACTTTGGACATTTCTTCCAGAACTTTAATAAATGCTGAAGCGTTTTCTTCACCCCAGCCTTTGTTTACTGCTGCTTTGATCACTTCACGTGTGGCAGCCGATGCGGGGGTTGAAACATTCAACTCCTGCGAAAATGAAGCGATCAGGTTGGCATCTTTCAGCATTAATTTCAAATAGAAGGAGGGCGAAAAATCACGACGGCAAAGAGCATCGCCCACACCATCAAAAATTGGTGATTTGAAATCAGTGACATGAAGTACACCCAACACGTCTTTGGGATTCAAACCAGCCTTGGTGGCGAGGGTCATAGCTTCACCGAGAGCTTCGATCTGTAAGGCAACCACGAGATTGCCTACCAGTTTCATGGATGAGCCTTTACCATTTTCCCCCATGTAATGCTGGGTGGCGCTGATGTGTTTGAAGATGGGCAAAACTTGATTAAAAATTGCCTTTTCGCCACCCACTACGATCCATAAGCCTGCATCACGGGATTCTCCTTTACTCCCAAAAACTGGTGCATCCAAAAAGTGGGCACCTTTTTCCTGGCAGGCAGCAGCCTCACGCAGAGATGTTTTTGGCATGCAGGTTGTCAGGTCGATGACGATCTGACCTGCTTTCAGACCTTTGCTAATGCCATTGGTGCCAAAGAAAACATCCTCAATCCCTTTATCGTCATTTACCATGATCATGATTACATCTGCACCTTCAATGGCCTCAAGGGGGGTAGCAGCAAACCTGGCACCTTCAGCGATCAATAATGTTGCTTTGGATGCAGTACGGTTATAAACGGTAAGCGGGTATTCTGCCTTTAAAAGGTTTGCAGCAATGTTGTGACCCATAATACCAAGACCGAGAAAAGCAATTTTTTCCATTCGATTCACCTGTATATAGGAATAAAAGACCTGGATGGAATGACTTCGTCCCATCATTTGCACGTTTCTCATTTTAATATAGAAGTGGCGATTCACTCAAGAGAGAAAAATTTTACCTAAACCAAGAAATATTTGGAGAAAAAACTTCGGTAATTATTCTTTTGTTTCTTTGCTGTTATAGGCGTGATGCACTCCTTGATTTTTACCATCGAGCATGGCATGCTGCATTTCTTCAATTATCGCAGTTCCATGCCGGTATTGGAAAGACCGCATGTCACGCAGGTGAAAGAAGGCTATCCGATTTTCGTTTTCTTTCAGGACATAAGTGGGGTCTTAGACGAATTTTCGTTCTACTTTGAGGATTTCACTGCCATGTTTTACAATATCGGCTGCCGTCCAACTGGTACCTAAAATGCCATTTACTTCTTCGATCATCTTCGATCACCCCTTCCAAATCGCTGGCAATATCCAAGATAGAAAAAGCAATGAAAAGGCAATGACCGCTGGAATTAATAAATGCTGTGGTTGCCTGGAATGCGCGACTGAGAGCTGCTTTTCCTTCGGGTGAAAGGGGATCTTGTTTGTCGCTTGTGAACAATATCGACTGCACATTTCCTATCAGCAAAGGGCAACACACCCGCTTCCATTGCGACTGCCAGGGTGTCACCTGTTTCAATCGTATCCAGACCATAAGCATCACATAGTTGTAACAACTTTGCAATTACATCAAGGTCATCAAGACCATAATTGGCACCCAAAGCCCAATCAAGTTCATCTTTAATGCAAGAGGTAATTTCTTTTTTATTTTGCCCATACCAGGTATTGGAACATTTTAATAATGCAACCTGGACTGCATGGATGATTGTAAATTTCGTCTCATATCTGTTGTTTATTATTTTCAAAAATTACTTAACTTATAATTTTTGCATCTCCCTTGAATTGTCCACTCGAGGAATTTCAGGTAAGCAATCGACCTGCTTCATTCAAGATGTTTATGAGCACGGCAGTGCCTAAGGAATTTAAAGCCCCTTTGGGTTTGGTAATTTCATGCGTCTGAAGTGCCTCATTCATTTTCACGCAGCCTGATTCGAACAAAGCTTAGTTAATGATAGTAACCCCGAAAGATTGCCGGTCATCCGGAATGATGAATTTCAATCCTTTGCTAGCCATCACTGTGCCAAGCCCACCATGCCTATCATAACGACAGGGGCGTTGAGACATGTCATTAAAGACAATGTCTGAATTAGCATAACCAAATTTACCTGCCACGCCAACACTACAAATTGAATGCGGTGATCTTGGAATTTTCATATATTCTGGGGAAAGTTCTGTATAGATCCTGCCCGGCATATTCAGAAGCATCAAACCAATCTACTTGTCACTTTCCCGTATTTTTATCCCAACAAATCAATGTCCCCCAATATTTTCCTTTCATCTCGGACTGACCTTCGATATTGAGCGCTCTTATCTGCATTTTTACTGAAAATGGTGCTCAACTGGTTCCAGCATTAGCCTCTTTGATACCTCCAGCTAGAAGAGATTTCGCATCAATTGAAATATTGGAAGTAGTAGAAGCAGTAGTTCCTGTGGTAAAACCTGGTGCAAATACCAGTTTATTATTTGGTCCAAGAGGAAGGCAAGACGGAGGTACTTCATCAGTTATGAGATTCGATGTCAACCCACATCCCGCCAGTTTTCCGAATTTTTATGGTGCTTCGGCAAAACTGGCTCGTTAGGTCTTTCATATTTATACGTAGAAGCCACACATGCACACCTTTCGAAAGCTAATGAATGGCATAACCTGATGATTTAAAACAAAGAATTCTTTTAAAATCCTTCCGTAATACAAGGAATAAATACAAAGGAAATTTTCTCCGTGATAAAACGGAGAAAATTTCCTTAACGCACCGGCGGGCATAGAAATTACTTGCTATACCGTATCGTTCACATTTCCCTGAGGGATGATGTGTATCAGAGGTACTTCAAATTGGTTGGAATGTGGAATAATGAGATTGTGAAGTAGAACGAAATCATAGTGGTATATGCTAAATGTTAAGTCAACTATTTACGTTGAGAATGAAAGGATATTTAGTAGCAAGAAAATGCATCATCATTCTCAATCATTCTCTCCTTCCTCCATGCGAGTTTTTAAATTCGATAGCAGGATTTCAGCTTCTTTTTCGTTCATTTTGACTATGATTGATTCTGCCAATTTATTGACCAGAGGTACTGGCACTGTATATTCAATATCCACGGTGATTTTGGTATCTTCTCCCACTTTCTCATACAGCCATTCAAACTTGCTGGGGATACCACTTCTATTTGTCACCTGAACAAATTGGTTGGTCTTCACTTCTGTTGCTTCGCCCCAACCAGAGAATTTTAATCCGCCCATTTTGTATACCCAATCAAAACGATGCCATCCATCAGGTTTCATTTCCACTTTGTGAACTTCGACCATACTGGGCCAGATTTCGAGTAGATTGTTGGGATTGGTCATGAATTTGTATACTTTTTCCACCGGAGCTTGAATGGTAATGGATTTATGGATCTTGTTCATAATATCCTCTTTTCTTTAAATATTGGTACTCTATTTGGTTATTTAAAGATAACAACTCCATTACTATGGAGTCGTGTAGGATTGGAATGCTGTTGAAATATTCTTATGGATGTTCAAACGACCTGCGAGTAGTTCTTCAAATAAATATTAGCACACGTCATTAGGGGATTCAATAAGTAACCTGTTGGAAGATTGTGTTTATGGCGGATTGACAGATGGGAAAGTTCCATCTATAATGCACAAATAAGAACAATATAGAACATAAAAATGTTTTTAAATGACACATAATATGTTAACCGAAGAAAGACGCGCTGCAATATTGAACGAACTGCACCTGAAAGGATTCATCCAGGTAAGTGCACTGGCGCAACAATTGGGAGTAAATCCAATTACCATCCGCAGAGATTTACTTAATCTGGAGGAGCAAGGAAGATGTGTTCGAACCCGTGGCGGTGCAATTCAGGTAGGTGAGGGCGCTGTACCGGAATTGCCCTATGAAATCAAAGCCAGGCAGCATGTTGAAGAAAAGCTACGAATTTCTCGGGCGGCTATGAAGTTTGTTGATGACGGCGATATCATCATCCTTGATTCCGGTTCGACCATGTATAAATTAGCAGAACAATTGGTAACACAGCACCGGCTCACCGTTGTAACCAATGATATAAAAATTGCCTGTTTGTTGGCGGTTAATCCCTCGATCACGATGATCTGTAGTGGTGGAACCGCAAGAGCTAACGTGTATACTCTGCTAGGTTCACAAACAGAGCAATTCTTACGTAATATCCGGGTTAAGAAAACTTTCCTGGCCGCTGACGCAATCCATACAGACGGGACTATTTCAAATGTCAACATGGAAGAAATAGCAATCAAGCAGGCAATGATCGCTGCAGCAGGGGAGGTGATTTTGTTGGCTGATTCGTCAAAATTTCTTAAAACAGGTTTTGCTAATGTGTGTGATCTCAAAAAAATCGATCTTGTCATTACAGATGTGGGTTTAACTCCAGATTGGCAAATCCGATTGAAAGAATGGCAGGTAAAAACCGAGCTGGTTTAAGAGGTAAGTATTTCGACGTTAAATATATTTAATTATGATTTGAAGGAGTTAGAAATGAGTTACTGGACAAAAGAGGTATTTGGAACGGATAAACCTATTATTGCAATGTGTCACATGCAGGCTATGCCTGGTGATCCGGGGTATGATAAAGTTGGCGGAATGAAGAAAATACTGGAAGCTGCCCGGCATGATCTGTTGGCTTTACAGGAAGGTGAAGTGGATGCTGTGATGTTCTCGAATGAATTCAGCCTGCCTTATCTGACTTCCGTAAAAACTGAGACGGTAGCGGCTATGGCACGTGTTATTGGTGAGTTAATGCCCGAGATCAGCATCCCCTTTGGTGTGAATGTTTTGTGGGATCCAAAGCAATCCTTAAGCCTGGCAGTGGCAACAGGAGCAAAATTCATTCGTGAGATCATCACGGGAGTGTATGCCAGCGATTTTGGTTTATGGAATACCAATGTGGGTGAGACGGTCCGTCATCAGTATGCGATTGGCGCGGAAAACGTGAAATTGCTGTATAACATTGTTCCAGAAGCAGCCCGTTACCTGGCTGATCGTGATATTGTCAGCATTGCACGCAGCACCGTGTTTAATAATAAGCCCGATGCTCTGTGTGTTTCAGGGTTGACTGCCGGCACTGAAACTGATTCGCAGATTTTGCAGAAAGTGAAGAATGCAGTTCCCAACACTGTTGTTTTTGCCAACACCGGTGTACGATTGGAAAATGTTGAGAATCAATTGAGCATTGCAGACGGAGCAGTGGTAGGCACAACTTTCAAGAAGGATGGTATTTTCGAAAACGCTGTGGATGTTGCCCGTGTGAAGAAGTTCATGGATAAAGTTAAATCTTTCCGAAAGTAAGGAAAATATAGCGATTACAGGCAAATACTCCCGAAATCTTTTAGATTTCGGGAGTCTGGTTAACTGTCAATAATAAAACAAACCAACTGTTGGTTAGCTTCTTATTTTTGCATTCAACTCGTGCTCAAGACGCCGGATAATCCGTTGGCGTATTTGGGTTGCATCTTTATCCGTGAGAGTACGATCTGCAGCCTGGTAAGTGAGAGAATATGCCAGGCTTTTCTTGCCTGCTCCTATTTGCTCACCACGAAAAACATCAAATAATCTGACGCCCTTCAGCAGGTTTCCGCCACCTAGTGTGATCGTTTCTGCTACTTTAACCGCAGGTATTTCTTCATCTACGATGATGGCTAAGTCTTCCAGCACAGGGGGATGAGAAGGCACCGCTTCGGTTTCATACCTTTCCGGAACATGTTGCATGACTGCATCAAGTTGCAGTTCCGCTGCTAATACCGGTGCAGCACTGAGATCATAGTTTTGTTTAACTAAAGGATGCAGTTCGCCAAGAATTCCTAATTCTTGATCATCTTTCAAGATCAAAGCACATTTCCCGGGATGGTAGGGCATTCGCTCAATCGGCTGGTACACAATGCCTTCCATGTGGAGATTGTCGAGAAGAGATTCGATGATGCCTTTCAGATCATAGAAATCCATATTCTTACCGCCGGGTCGATCCCAGGCAGGTTCCTGTTGTAAGCCGGTAATTGCAATGGATAATCTTGTCTGTTCCAAAGGTAATTGTTGATCCGGCTGCGGGAGAAATACTTGACCAATCTCAAAAAATGCCAACCTTTGAGATAACCGGGCATTTTTCTCCATTACTTCGAGCATGGCTGCCATCTGGTTTCGCCGCATCACCACGCGATCAGGAGAAATGGGATTCTGTAGTCGCACATATTCCTGATCTTCGGGTTTTGATCCGGCAGGAAGAATGCGAGCTTCACGCTCAGGAGAAGTAAAACGATAGGTAATGATCTCCTGTAACCCAGACTCGACGAGATGGTCGCGTATTGTATCTTCGAGTCGAAGCGTACGGTCACTGAAGGCTGGAGGAATTTCACCCCGTAAACCGGTTACCGGGAAGTTATCATACCCGTATAACCGGGCAATCTCTTCCATCAAGTCTGCTTCGCCAACCACACCGGCTCCAATATCTGTCCGATGAGATGGAGATTGAACAATAACAGTGTCACCCTTTACCTCACAGCCAAACTCAAGGCGTGTAAGAAGGTCAGCAATTTGTGTTGGGGTAAGATCAATGCCCAGCAGGCGTTTGACTGAACCTGTCGATATAGTGATCTGGGGATCAATATAGGGTTGTGGATATGAATCCACGACACCTTTCGCTATTTCTCCACCCCCCCAGGCAGCCATACGCTGCAACCCTAGCAACACGCCATCCATGGCTAAAGCAGGGTGCACACCTCGTGAAAAGCGATATGCAGCTTCGGAAGGCAGCTTTTGTGCAGTCACTGTCCGGCGGATATTCACAAAATTCCAGGATGCACCTTCCAGCAGAACGTTTCGTGTGTTTTCCGTTACTTCACTTTCCATACCACCCATTACGCCCGCCAGAGATAGCGAACCAGCAGTGTCTGCAACCATGATTGTGAAAGAAGAGAGTGTTCGGTCTACTCCGTCCAGAGTGGTGAGCTTTTCGCCTTCTTCAGCAGGTCGGGTGATGATCGTTGGGGTTTTCCCATTGGCACGTTTAACCAGTATGTCATAATCAAATGCATGCAGCGGTTCGCCTAATTCCAGCATGACATAGTTTGTTGCGTCAACAATGCTATTAATGGGTCGCATACCAGCCAATCGCAATCGGCGCTGCACCCAATATAGGCTGGGATTGGGCTTGACACCTCTAATCAAACCAACCACAAACCGGGGATTCAAGATTGGATTGGTAATGTTGATCTGGACTTTTCCCTCGATGCTTTCTCCTGTAGCTACAATCGGACGCTGGGGCATTTTCAAAGGTTTTCCCGTGATGGCTGCAACTTCTCTTGCTATACCAATCACGCAAGAGTTCCGAACCATGTTTGGCAGAATGGATATTTCCAGCACTGCATCTCCCATGTAATCTACCAGGGGCATACCAGTGGGTGCGTCGTCATCTAGAAGAATGATTCCCTCATGCTCATCAGAGATTCCCAGCTCTTTTTCAGAGCAAACCATCGAGAATGATTCAACCCCTCGAATCTTTGTTCTCTTTAGTGTGGTCACAACTTGCCCTGATTGATGCCCGTCGTATAATTTAGCACCTTCTCGCGCATAAGCAACCTTGATGGGTTTTTCCAGGGGACCGGTGCCTTTATACGGATAAAGGTTGGGGGCGCCAGTCAAAATGATCAATTCGCCATTTCCATCATCCAATTTACATAAGACCAGCCGATCGGCATTAGGATGAGGCATAACCTCATTGATCTGCGCAACAACAAATTTATCCCGTTCCCAGGTGAGTCCACTATATTTGAACTCTAGATGTTCCTCTGCAGGCATGGGCAAGCCAACCAGCGTGATCTCTTCCACTTCAAGACCTGCCATGGTGAGCGAGCGGGCAAGCTGCTCCAAAGACAAGTCTATATCAACATATTCTTTCAACCAACTTAGCGGTAATTTCATAGCATACCTTCCTGATCAGCAATAGTTCGCATAGGTCAAACTGCCTTTTAGAACTGTTCTAAAAAGCGGATATCGTTACCCCAAAAATAGCGGATATCATCGATCTTGTGGCGCAACATGGAAATGCGTTCTGGACCCATACCTGCAGCAAATCCACTATAGACACGGGGATCGTAGCCACCATTTTTAAGTACGGTCGGGTGCATCATGCCGCAGCCCAATATTTCTAGCCAGCCAGCTCCTTTACAGACACCACAACCTTTACCGCCACAAACGAAACATTCAATATCCAGCTCTCCGCTGGGTTCGGTAAATGGGAAGTAGGAAGGGCGTAAGCGGGTGCGAACATTCTCTCCAAACATCCGACGGGCGAACCTATCCAGTGTGCCTTTCAGATCACCAAAAGTAATGCCTTTATCCACTGCCACTACTTCTACCTGGGTGAATTGGATCTCATGCCGGGCATCCATTTGCTCGTAGCGATAGCACATGCCGGGCAAAATAACGCGAATTGGTTCGGGGGTATGTTCGCGCATGGCGTGGATCTGACCTGGAGAGGTATGAGTACGCAGGATTACACCTGGTTTGGTGGTGTAATAGGTATCCCACATATCACGGGCAGGGTGGTAGGCGGGGATATTCAGTAGTTCGAAGTTGTATTCATCCGTTTCAACATCGCGGGCGCGATATGTCTGAAAGCCCATTTCTCCAAAGATGCGAAAAATCTCGCGCATTGTTTGGGTTTGTACATGATAACGACCCCGTAATGGTATTCTGCCTGGTAGGGTGACATCCAGGCGTTCGGTCTGTAAAGTATGGTTTAGATCAGCTTGCTGAATGCTCTGCTGTCGCTGAGAAAAGGCTTCTTCCAATGCATTCTTCACTTGATTAGCTGCCTGACCTACTTTAGGACGGTCTTCTGGGGCATACTGACCAATTTTAGAAAATACCTTCATCACAGGTGCAGATTTTCCTAAATATGCGATACGCCACTGCTGCAGGCTGGCTTCATCCTTTGCCTGCTGTAAAGCTGATAACGCAGCCTGCTGGATGCTCTCCATCTCTTGTTGAATACTGTTCTCTTCTGGCATTCTTCCTCCAAAAATAAAAATCATCCCATCCATGAAGGGACGGGATGACCGTGGTACCACCCAACTTGGCTGGAATTTCCAGCCCACTCATGCTAACAGCATCTTGCGATTAGCTGCGCCAGTAACGCTGCGCCTGCGTCCCAAACTACTACCTTACAGGGTTCACCTGAGAAGCTCGAGAGGGAACTTCATCTGACATCCATCGGGCGGGGGTTTCAGTCTATGCCCCAGCTTCCCTGTCGATCTCTTGTCAGAGTACTTTCCTCTGTCATCGCTTATTACAATCTATGGACTAATTATCGCTGAACACTCCGAATTGTCAAGTACAAAAGACGGAGACCTCTCTGGCAATTGCTCACCAGAGAAGGACTCAATATTTATTTAAATCTGTTAATCTGATACAAGCGTGCCAACGGATTTGCCAAGCAGCGCTTTTCGTAGAGAATCATGGTCCCACAGGTTGAGAACAAGGATAGGCAATTTATTTTCCATGCACAAAGAAACGGCAGTACTATCCATCACTTCAAGCTTTCGATTCAAGGTCTCGATATAAGTGAGTTTGTCGAATTTCTTTGCTTTCGGGTTCTGCTTTGGATCTGAGTCGTACACTCCATCTACTTTGGTGGCTTTGATGAGCACATCGGCACCAATTTCCATGGCGCGTAAGGCGGCAGCGGTATCTGTTGAAAAATATGGGTTCCCTGTTCCCCCGCCAAAGATCACCACGCGTCCTTTTTCAAGATGCCGAATAGCTCGACGGCGGATGTAAGGTTCTGCCACAGTGTGCATTTCGATAGCGGTCTGTACGCGGGTGACAACATCAATGCTTTCCAGTGCATCCATCAGCGCCAGGGCATTCATCACTGTTGCCAACATCCCCATATAATCCGCAGTGGCGCGATCCATTCCGGAGTTGAGCCCGACTTTCCCGCGCCAAAGGTTACCCGCACCGATCACAATGGCAACATCAACCCCCATCTGGCGAACATCTGCAACCATATGAGCAATATGTACAGCCTGGGTTGGGTCAATACCGCTTCCGGCAGAGCTGCCAAGTGATTCACCACTGAGTTTCAGCAAAATGCGATGATATTTAAGTTCGTCCATAATCCTCCGAGCATTTAAGAAAAAGCCAACCTTTCGGTTGGCTTTCTTTATAACTATTCTTCTTCGGTGCTTTCACCCAAAGCCCAACGGATAAACCGTCGGATGATGATATTTTCACCCAGAGCTGCTACATTCTGATTAAGCAATTTTTCGATCGTAATTTCTTCATCACGAATGTATGCCTGGCGAAGCAAAACTGTTTCGTCTTTATATTTGGCAAGATATCCATCAACGATACGGGGAATTACTGCTTCGGGTTTTCCTTCTTCGCGTGCTTTTACTGTGGCAATTTCTTTTTCATGCTCCAACACATCAGCAGGAATATCTTCTTCCTTTACATAGAGAGGAGAAGTAGCAGCAATTTGCAAAGCAATTTCGTGCGCAAATGTGCGAAATGCTTCTGAACGGGCAACAAAATCGGTTTCACAGTTGACTTCTACCATCACACCAACTCTGCCATTACCATGTGAGTAGATTTCCACTGTGCCATCAGCAGCTTTGCGCTCAGACCGTTTGGCAGCCATTGCCAACCCTTTTTCGCGCAAATAGTCAAGTGCTTTATTCAAGTCGCCATTGGATTCAACCAGTGCATTCTTGCAATCAGAAATGCCGGCACCTGTTGATTCGCGAAGTTGTTTGATCAAATCAGTTGAGATTGCCATTTCTTATCCTTATATATAGTGTACACGATTATTATTATTCTTCTTCATCCAAATTCAGCAGATCCATATCATCGTCTTCAATGGATTTTCCACCGGTGATCTTTGCCAGGGTAGATGAACCCAGTAATTCATCATCGCCAAGTTCCAACTCTGCTTCAACGTGTGCACTGCCTACTTCGGCATAAACAGATGGTTTTTCAACAGGAGCAGCTTCTGCGCCAAAGTCTTCATCCTTATGCATGGCTTTCCCTTCGATAGCTGCATCAGCAATTTTTGCTACCAGCAGTTTAATGGCGCGGATGGCATCATCGTTCGATGGGATAACATAATCGACACCACGTGGATCACAGTTGGTATCTACCAGGGCGATGACGGGGATGTTTTTCAGATTGGCTTCATGCACAGCAGTTGCTTCGCGAGTTACATCAACAATGAAAAGCAATTCAGGTAAGCGTGAAATATTGCGGACACCACTCAAACGAGTTTCAAGCCGTTTGATCTCGCGTTCGATGAGCAAACCTTCTTTTTTCGTCAGGCGGTTGATCTCACCACTGTCGCGCAGTTTTTCCAGGCGTTCCAGCTCCATAATTCGCTGGTAGATTGTTGACCAGTTGGTGAGCATACCACCCAGCCAGCGATCAGTAACGTAGGGCATACCGCAGCGAATTGCTTCTTCACGTACGGTATCCTGTGCCTGACGTTTGGTTCCAACAAACATCACATTCCCACCGTTCATGACTGTGTCACGAACGAGGTTGTATGCAGTATTGATGCACTTTACAGTTTGCTGGAGGTCAATAATGTGGATGCCATTCCGTTCGGTGAAGATGTAGGGCTTCATCAACGGGTTCCACTTGTTAGTACGGTGTCCGAAATGAACACCACTTTCCAACAGGGCTTTCATGGAAATTACAGATGCCATATATTCTCCTTTGCGTTTTTATCCTCCGCTTCTGTCTTGCTGCCCTGAACTGTCCACGATAGGCCAGCACGCCAGGGTAAATGCAGAAGCGTGTGAACTTTTAAGCGGAGCAAGTATACCATAGAATAATTCATGTTAGGGGTTTCTCGATGATCATATCGTGAAATCTTTGAATGTCAAAGTCATCGAAATAGTATCGGGCATTCTTCGAAATAACAGGATTGAGAGCGGGTATCTCATCAAGATTGAGTCTTTCTGCCACACCACTATCAATAATATCATTGCACTCACGGGCAAACCTGTTTACAAACAGCACATAATTTGCCAGGTCATATCGGATTGCTTCGAATAGTACTGTCGAAAACACACTGATATGAATATCCGCCGTTTGAAGTAATGTGTAAACATCACCGGTAATGACATAAACAAGTTGACTGTCTTGAATTGCAAGATAATTCGAAATATCTTCTGCGGGATGAGGTTTTATGATCACCTTTGTGGTACTTGCATTGAGATGACTTTTGAGAAATGAAACGTACTCGATGATCTCTTTTTGCACATAGGGTTGGGTGGTGATGAGTATAGTTGTTCGCTCATCTTGTTTCGATTTATGAATACCGCCATTATGTAAATAATATCCGGCTACTTTAACCTGTTCACAGGAAAATTGTTTCCCTTCGATCAGGTTATCTTTCCAGTATTGTCCATATACACCAATGGTATCTGGCAACAGTTCACGCATTGGCAGGAAAAAACCAGGGGGAAGGTTTGGGATATTGTAATAAGGGTGGGTACGCATGATGTGCCCATGCATTAATTCCAGGTTTGGAATGCCCAGATGCCGACATGCAAGGTTAAAGGAATGTTTGGAGTAATGGCAAAGGTTGACTACTGATTTACTCTTCAGCTTCTTCAGGATCGATCGGAAGAGAAAATATTTAGCCCAGAATTTTACAACGATCCTCTTGACCTGTTTAGATGAAAATCCCAGCTTGGGATATTTCTGAACCAGGTTCTTGGCAAACCGATTGATCTTTCTATTCCAGATAACAGTCAGATAAACCTGAAGGAAGAAAACCGGTAGGGCGAAATCTTCAAGGTAGATGTCAGGCAGATATTTTTTTGATTGTTTATCGCGCGTGTCTTGCATACAAATCACATTCTCGCGCCCTAATGTTTTAAGAATGTTATAGTTGTAGACATCATATACTTCATTCTCGACTGTTACATATCGGTCCGTGAGGCCATACCAGAATACCTTGCCATCAGGTTGCCGACTTTCTTTCAATATGAATGACCATGCTTTGAATAATCTTGCCGGAGAAAGATACCGGATCAAAGCCTGTAAACTGTATTTGTTTCGCAGATCTTTACGGTAAACCGGTTCAGTCTTTTTCTTCAGGATTGTTGTGTATTCATCATAAAAAATTTTCACCATGTTTGCATGGTGAAAAACAAACGAATTTGGATCATCAACGATTGAAAAAAAATTAAGGAAAATATCTTCCATATTGAATGTGAGACGCGTTTCTAAAGCTTTTGGTAAAGGAATTCATAATAGCGAGGTTCGTTCCAGATGGCTTTGGTTTTATATTCAAGATGGAACTGGTCAGGTGAGATAGGAAATTCCGAAGATGTCGTTTCTTTGTACCCGTAACCAATTTCTCGCTTGACTTCACTGTTCTCGTGATAAAAATATTTCTTTGTCACCCGGCTGATTTGCTTGATGTATTCTTCTACTGTTGGATAGCTCATTTCGGATAAGCTGTGGGTATTCACAAACACATCTACCGAAAGATCTTCCAGTTTGGGCAAACAAAAATTAGGCAAAAGGATGAAATCATATATACTGATGTCACCTGATCTGATTAGATCTTTTTGGCGGGTTTCATCATATAATAAGAACCGTTTCTCAGGGAAAGACATCATAAGATAGTATTGTGCGATCATGAGCACTTCGGGAAGGTCGAAATTGATACAATGCACATCGGGGTTGGATGTCATCAGGTAATAAAGCAGTCCTCCAAACCCTCCGCCGATTTCTGCAACAACTGGCTTCTCAATGCCCTGGATGAGTTTGTTGACTTTATCCGCGTAATAATTCAAACTACAGGATGACCCGGTAATGATCACCCCATCTTCTTCACAACCAAAAGGGTTACCCACACCTGAAAGCTTCAGGGATTGAAGAGATTCTCCTGGGAAGGTAGATTTCCAGACTTCTAAATCTGTGTGAACAGCATATGCCAGTTCTTTTTTATACATATTGCGAAGGATAGCATTCCTGGTTGAAACCTCATGAAACATATTTGCCTTGAGGATGGATAATGCTCCATTATTCCTGAAGAAGTTCCTTAACAGTTGCGCCAATGTGTCAATATCTTTCTGATGAGCTGCTTCGATGAACTCTTTTCTTTTCTCCAGAATCTGAGGCTTCCATTTATGCCCAGGTTGGTACGCCTGGGGTGCAGAAGGCGCATCTACTTCGGCATAAAGATAAGAGTCTATGATCCTTTGAATAACTTCTCTTTCGTGGTTAGAAATTAGACTGGTATTCTTGCGATCCGCGAGTCCCGGACCAAGGTGATTGAGGTTTAATGTATGAGCACGAAAAAATTTCATGTTAATTAAAATATATCTGTTGAGAAAATGAATTAACTTTTTAATTTTCATTGCTCATCACAAGAAGTCAGGATAAATTATTGTATCATTTCAGAAAAGAATACGATAATTTTAAAACGCTTGTAATCCAGGTGGGGGAGATAGTCGATCCAATCAAGCATTAAGAACAAAGAATTTCATCGCTTTACGCAATTCTGGAATATATATATTTTTGCTCAGCTAATTATCCAGCAGTTTCGACCTGATTCTTTGGAGATATAGAGAGCCATATCTGCTCGTTTATACACTTCTTCTATAGTAACAACAGAATTAATTTTCGTCACAATCCCGCCTGATGATATGGTGACATGCCCAAATGAGCTGTTGGCATGAGTTAAACCTAAAGCACTTACTTCATTGACAAGCCGTTCAAGCACTTGTTGTAAATCATCCGGAGAAGTCAAGATCAGCATGATGACAAATTCCTCTCCACCCACACGAAACAGCAGATCAGTAGAATTTCTCAGGCAGTTCTTTAAAACGGCAGCGACTTGACGAAGAATTTCATCGCCTGCCAGATGACCATATAAATCGTTATATTGCTTAAAATGATCGATATCAATTACCGCAACACCAAGAAATGCATTTTCTGGAGCATTCTTTTGTAACATTGCTGGAGATAGTTCATCAAAACTGCGGCGATTCAGCATTCCTGTCAAATTGTCATGGATAGCCATGAACCTTGCAGAACGCATGTTTTGATAGGTGATGATGATCAAATGGATACAGAAAAACACAAAAAGAAAAATAATGATTTCATCGGCAGACGCTTTTGCTGCATTTAGTCTTATCTGTGATTCATCAACTTCAAGAATTACATTCCAATTTACTTCACTGAGGGGGAAAATTGCATAATACTTTCCATCAATTATTGATAGTTCACCGGGTTGGAACCTGGAAATATCGAGAGAAAATTCTTTATCGATTGAGCTCGCAATGCTTTTCCCAGTAGAGTCAACCAGATAAGAGATAGTATTTTGCGAAGTGCCACTTTTTAAAATCCATTGAAGATCTGATGACAGGATGTCAATACTTAACACTCCTAGAAAATGATCATCCTCATATATAGGGATGCTGACTGTTACCATACTGCCAGCTCCCGCTTGATCCTCATAAAGCGACGACCAGACCAGCTTTCTTTCCGGATCATTTTCTGGCAATGCTATGGTAAAGTATTCAGTTTCATGAAGAACATCTTTATAAAAGAACTCATTGATCGGAACACGAGGGTACATATAGATGAATTTATGCGCTGAAGTATAGTAGACCCATGGTAAAGTTCTGTTGTTTTTTATTATTTGCTCAAATGCGGGGGATAAACTCAGTGCCATATCCATTTCCCTGGCAAGGGGAGTTCCTGGGATAGGGATTTCTCCAAAACCTGTAAGATTTCCGATTTGCTCTTCACTTTTCCCTTCGGGAAGACTTAATGAAAACCCTCCGTATTGTTGGACTGGAATGAGATCAGAAGTGGTTATTTCATTCGGGATAATGTCACCATCAATAACGCTTTGCGCTTCAGCTGCCAATATTTTCAAGCTTATTGTCTGCACATTCAATTCATGATCAAAAGATGCAGCTATTTTCAATCCCCGATTTTGAATCTGTTGAATTTCATTTTTTCTATCTATTTCAAAAGTATTCAAAGCAAAATAAGCTGATGCAATCAAAATCATTACGCAAAAAATATGAATAAACCAATAAAATATTTTAGATGTATAGATATCTTTCATGAGGGGGGAATTAGCACTTCAGATAATTTACTGATAAAAGGTGTCTTTCTGAAGAATTAGGGTTTACAACAATTAAACATTATCATAAAAATATTCAAATTCACATAAATTTCCCGTAAAGCTTTTCATATTAAACCCGCTTTTTCTTTACCATATATAATGGCTGTATCAGGAGGAAAATTCTGTGAATAAATCACTGATGTCAGTACTAATAATCATTTTTCTTTTTCTAACTTTTCTTCTTAATCCTACAAACGCAGCCACTGCCCCATCCAAAGAGATAGATTTTGACGCGTTGGATTCTGTGATCGAAGCTCAAATGGCAAAGCATTCACTACCAGGTGTGGCAGTTGCAGTAATCGAAAAAGATCAGGTGGTTTATCTAAAAGGGTATGGTGTGGATGGCAATGGTGATCCGATCACACCGCAGACGCAAATGTTGATCGGCTCACAAAGTAAATCTTTTACTGCATTGGCAATTGCTCAACTGGTAGAACAGGGCAAGCTTGATCTGGATGCAACTGTACAAACTTACATTCCCTGGTTTCGGGTAGCGGATGAAACGGCTTCCTCCCAGATTACGATTAACCACCTTTTGCACCATACCAGTGGTCTTTCTGACTCGGGGTTTGGTGTTCTTGTTCCTAATGGCGCAACGCTTGAACAGGCGGTGCGTTCGCTAGCAAAAGCCAGACTTACTGCGCCAGTGGGTGTGAAGCATCAGTACTTCAATATGGGGTACAGTGTACTTTCATATCTTGTGGAAATTGCCAGTGGTAAAACCTATGCTGAATATGTTCGGGAAAATATTCTGCTTCCGCTAGGTATGAATTCATCCATCGCTGATACAACAGCTTACAGCGATATTCCACGAGGGTTCACCCGTGTGTTTAGTTTTCCCATGCCAATGTCGGAGGATATCCCAAGTTATGGGGCAGGTGAAGGGTTCATCATCTCCACTGTGGAGGATATGGCAAAGTATGCTGCCGTTTTCCTTAATGAAGATTCAGGGTTGGTTTCAACCGAAATGATGAACCGCATTTTAACACCTGGATCAGGTTCGTATGGAATGGGTTGGTACATCTTCGATAGTGGCAACAAAATAATTCATGGCGGTGCAAACCAGACCTTTCGCACCGAAGTCAATATTTATCCAAATAGAGAACGAGCATTTGTTTTGCTTAGTAATGAAGGTTACCAGGTTGACCATTTTCTATCCGCAGGGCAACTGACCTCCAGTGTAGAAGCGGTCATATTGGGAAACACTCCATCACCGGTTTCTCAAGGTTGGTCGGTAAAATGGGTAGGATGGGGATTGGGGATTATTGTCCTTGCGCTCCTCATCCTTGAAACCCGGAATTTTCTCGCTCTACGACATTGGAAAGAACGGATACAAAATTTTTCATCTGTAAAAAAAACATGGGATGTTGCGATCAGCTTCATCATCCCAACGGTTATTATGATCGTTGTTTTTTGGCAGGTAAGCAATTTTTATGGTGATCGGTTTAATTTAATTACCAGTCTGGCTTACATGCCCAAAGGTATGCCAGATATATTCATCCTGATACTGGTTGGATCATTACCCGATTACATTCAGGGAATCATAAAAATTTTCCTTGTGAGTTCAAAAAAGGCATAAGCTCTACACTACCTTAGAAAATTCCTGCAAGCTGTTTCTGCACCTCAGCAACCCTGTCGGAATATATCAGTTCGATACCTTTTTGTTTTAAGTTGGCAAGAATTTCTGATGTCAAAGTGTTTGAAAATTCCACGATTGTAAGGATCATTTCTGGATCATCATCCGCGGCACTGCGGTTCAAGGAAAATTTACCGCATTCTAAACATTGGTGTACGATCATCAGCTCACCCTGTGAGGGTGCGTAACGGTTCCTTGCGCGTTTGAAAGTGATCCCTATGGGATGCATCCCAGCTTTGCAAGCGGATAAGCGATCACCGGGTTCGAAAAGATCGAGATGACGAGACCACAGACAATAGGGACAATGATTCCGGTTTTGAACTCTGCTGATCAATGCAGAAGCTGAAACCGGTAGATGGCAATGCATACAGGAAAAATCGTAGTTAAGCGGGTAAAGTTTATGCTTTCGAAAGAAGCTATTCTTTTGATGTTCAACGCAAGCTTTCATGATCAATTCTCTTTTGTCAGATATAAAAAACTTCGGTAACGATATGGGCTGATTTCACCGCACGTAACAGCCTGGCGTACGGCGCAGCCCGGCTCTTCATCATGATGGCAACTGAGTCCAAAACGACAGGTACCCAGATAGGGGCGCATTTCCGGAAAATACCGGGCAAGGTCTTCTCCTTCAAAACCCCAAAGACCAAACTCCCTTAAGCCAGGAGTATCCATCAACATTCCACCCCCGAGCATAGGGAATAACTCTGAACCGGTTGTGGTATGGCGTCCTTTGCCGGTATATTCGCTGACTCTACCAGTTCGGATATGGAGTGCTGGTTGGAGCGAATTAAGGATCGAGCTTTTTCCAGTTCCAGATTGCCCTGATAGGGCAGCAATTTTGCCGGTCAACATTGCCTGGAGGTTCTCCATGCCTTGACCGGTAAGAGTGCTGATCTCAATCACGGGATAGCCAACCTTGCGGTATTCATCCAACACTTCCTTTAGATCACGATGAGTATTTCTGCATTCTTGCTCCATTTGATCTATTTTGTTAATGCAGATCAAGACAGGGATGTCTGAAGCTTCTGCTGAAACCAGACACCGATCCAACCAGTTCCATTTTGGAGCAGGTTCACGAGCAGCCAGTACCGGTACCAGCAGATCCAGGTTGGCAGCTAAAAACTGGGGTTGATCGTATCCTGAAGGTTTGGAGCGAGCTGCTCTGCGAACCAGAACATTCTGGCGTTCGAGCCGCTCGATGATCTCTCCCCCTTTGGAATAACGAAAGTAGACGATTTTATCTCCAACTGCAAGGTCACCATGAAAGCTGGAAGGTAAAGTACAGTTTAAATATTCTCCATCTTCCCAAACGGTGTAGATAGGTGGATTTTTTTTGATCAAAACCCCCTGATTAAGAGGGGATATATTTGTTAGTTTCATTGTTGTAATCCTTAAACAAAAACCAGCCCGGGGTTTCCGTGGCTGGTGGGTGGTTCGATGGTTTCCGCATTATAGAACAGAGAAAATTTTAGATTTCGGTAAAAGCAGAAGCCAATTTAAAACAAAAAAGCCACGGAGTGAGGAAAACTCCGTGACCTGATATTGATGATTTAAACCAAAATCAGGCGTAGTTTCGGAAGTTCTTCCACACAACGTCTATTTGCAAATGGATTACAACTTGGCTAAATACCAAAAACACCGTTCCTTGTTCTAGCTTTTCAGCATCAAAATTTTATCACTACTTCTTTTTTGTCGTCAAGGATTAATATTTCAATGGAAGCCTGATCGACTCAATTACCATCAGAGAGTAAATTGGTACCAGCTAATACATCTTCCAGGATTATCTGTTGTAATTTTTCCGGTTCCTCAAACATGGGGCTATGGGCAGAATTTTCAAAAGTATAGAACCCTTTCACTGGTGCTTGGAGTTTTTCGAAGTACTCTTTTGCCAATGGATAAGAACAGGTGTAGTCATATATGCCGTGAAAAAAGTAGACAGGAATATCCAACTCAGGCACTTTTAAAGACAAATCTGTGATCAACATTTCATTCCAGACAATGCTCACCCCCGCCTGGGATTTGGCACGCCACATGTTGATTTTCTCCTTCAAGGTGTATTCCCGGATAGCCAGTGATGGAAAAAATATCCCGGTGAAAACAGAATCCATATCATGAGTGGTACCAATCCCCAGGAGATGCATGGCAGGGTCACGTAACTTAATGTAGCCATCTGGCGTACCTTCAGCCATTGTGACGGGTGCTGCTTCAAGTTTTTGCACCATTCGTTGGTTACCATTTATTTTAAATTGTTGCAGCATGTACTCATAAGCCAGTTGCTCTGATCTCAATTGGAAAGACATCTGTGCTTCACCAAGATAAGCGTAGTAAAGATCTGGCGCCCGCGCAGCAGCTTGAATACCGATAAAGGTTCCTCCAGAATGACCCATGATGTAAATCTTGTCTTTCTTGAAGCGGTCGCGCAGGTAATTCGTTAAAACCAATGTGTCTGAAATCAACTGATCCATGGTCATTGACTCACGAGGAATATCAGGGCTGTAAGACATGCCGGAGCCACGTTGCTCCCACCAGACAATCGTGAATAACTCTTCCAATCCGGTTGGGTATTTCTTTGTCAAGAAAAAATCCGGCATTCCACCATGCAGGTATAACAATACAGGATTGGATACGTTTTTACTCTGAATGAACATACCCTGTTCTACGCCATTGATGGTGACGAAGACCTTTTCCGAAAGACTTCCAGAAAGAATATTTCCAGCATCATCGACGAATGGTTCAATTTTTCCTGGGCTTAATACCAGCAAGATCCCTGTGGAAATAATCAAACAAGCCAGAACAAGAATAAAAGGTATCCACATAATATACCCTCCCTTTCGTACGACAGATGGATGAAATAGTCTTTTCGATTTAATACTTGCCATCATAAAAACTCCGAGTGTAAATAAAATAATCATCTTCTTTCTCTGCGTAAAAAACAAACGATGACAGGATTTATAAGATATTGCAGATTGGAGATATGGGAATCTCGTTTTGAAAAGTTCTCCAAAATGTGGATCAACTGGTGGATCATTTCGTTGATCCGCTCCAGGCTGTGATTGGAGCGGATCGCGTAACGGTGTTCCAGAGGAAAGCCAAAGACCATGATTCCTTCAGCGGGATTTTCTTTCATACTCAAATAACTTCAGCACTGAAGAGGCGACCTATGGATAGCTTTCTGCAGTGATACAAAGTCGCCGATGGTTTGTTTTCTTCTGTTCATGCCTGGCTTTTCGTTGGGCATCATGTTTTCATTGAAAGGTGCTGAACTTCTTTACTCGTCTAAAAACTTCTATGCAGATGCCTGAAGCTACAAAAACAGCCATATTTCGTCCAGACATGCCTACCGAACTCTCCCATAGACGTCACTCGCATGACCTGAATCTATAAAGAAATTGGATTCCAGTAATGCCTTGCTAGTTTCCTTTATATTTAATTCCTCTCAATTCTTTCCTAGCAAAACAGCATTTGTGATCTCGACGATCCGGTTCACCTGGGTAATATAAATAAAGTGGCTGCCATCCACTACTTCATATTTTGCTTGTTCACCGATTCGTGCAAGGTGGTTGTATTGATATTGTTGAGGGGTCAGATTTGCCTTCTTAAGCTGTGCGTTTGTTGTTTCAAAGGTTTGTTTGGAAATAATTTTGAAATACGGTATAGATTTCGGAAAAGGAAGATCCATGGTTTGCTTTATGAATTCTGCTGAATTCGAAAGCTGCTCAAAAATGTTGTCATTCATGGTAAAGCCGGCATATACCAGTGAATCATTGATCTCTTTATCTGTGTATCCATTGGAAAGCAGATCCTGTTTATTTACTGAAACTGGGCCAAGCAGAGAAGTGATACCTAACGCCTGTTGAACTTTTGCAATAGGGAGCATCGATTTCACAAAAGCGGGCATTTCTTCATAGTATGCAGTAGAGGTACTATCGAGGGCGATGATTGCTTCTACTTCTTCGGGGTACTTTGCAGCGTAATATTCGCTATAAACACCAGAAATTGAATGTGGCATTAAAACAAATGGAGGTGTAAACCCAGCCTTCGTTAATGCAGCCCTTGTTTCTTCGACATAGTTTTCGACGGTTCGAGGTTTTGATGTCTCACTACTAAAGCCGATTCCAAAATATTCAACACACACTACCGTGTAATTTTCGCTAAGCTTTCGCATGAGTGGAGAAAAATCTGCAGATGGAAGGGCTACGCCCAACCCTGGAAGTAATACAACTGTTTTCTCGCCATTTCCCATTGAAAAAACATGCATTTGTCCATCATCCACGTTAATGAGTTGTCCATATGGTTTTATCTGTTCCTTTTTTTCCTTGAAGTATGTGGCGTGAAGGATTGTTCCAGAAAGCAGAAATACAGCAATTACTATAGCAAATACTGCCAGGATCTTTAATAGCATTTTTGCTCCTTTTTTCGATTTGGTTTGATTTGTTTGCGTTTTTGAATTCATTGGTGACTCTCTTTCTCTTTTTCTTGTGAAGATAGATTCTGAATAAGAAATCCATCTAGCATACGCTTTTCTGCAAATCAGGTTGCAGCATTCGATTAATTTTGCGCTTCAATTTAATTCACTCGTTTCTACATTTATTTGAATTTGATACCCTCTTTCTCCGAAATCAATATCCAGCTCAATGTTGCATTTCAAATCATCCAGGTAAAATGCAGCCCAGGATTCTTCTTGATCCAGTGAAAGAATTGAACCAACAGGGTTTATATCCTGTTGCAAAACAGAAAGATCTCCTTCTGAGCTGCAAATCCAGAATAGCCTCATTTTTCTTTATTTCCTTGGCTTAAATCATTCGTGAAGATGATCTCATTCTGATCGTTAAAAGCCTCAATTTTCTCCATGTTGAATCTACCTTCACGCGCCACCAGGTACGTGTTTTCATGAATTTCAGCACGCTGAACCTGATCGTCTTCCCAGGTGATCACAATTTTGGTAATCTGCGAATCGCGGATAAATCCGAAAGTTGTTGAGTAATCTTGTTTTAGAAAGGTTGTATTTCCCCAACTTCCCACTACGGTAATAGGTACTGAGTTCGTTGGATCGTTTACCTTATGGCATAACCCCGCACTGTTTTTTGCTTTCCAACCATTGATCCTTGATTTTTCGATTTCAAGAGCAACCTCGCAAGTCTCCACGCCACCTTCAATATTTTTCCCGCTGTACTGTACAAGAACCAGAACCATGTCATTCACTGTGGTTGTTTGAATTGCCTCCACGGAATTGTCATTGATCGTAAAGCCTCCTGTTCTTATCTCTTTTACAAATTGCACAGCGGTTTCTTCAGGTGTAAATTTCACACCCCGAGATTTTTCTGAGCAACTTGCTAAAAACAAAGAAAATAAAAGAAGTAATCCGGCTGAAATCTTTAATCTATAATTCATCTCTTTAAAAACTCCTCATTGGTTCAAAATTTTCAATAATCAATGGTTTCTTCAAAAAATATAAAAACTCGAACTCGATACTATCGTAATCCTTACACGCAAAGGCGTCGACTATCGAAAGATCAGTTACCAGGTAGTTATTTGGCGATTGTTTTATTCGTAAAAACAGACTACAACTAAGCTGGGAACTGTTCTTGAGTAGATATAATTCATTTTCATCTGATCACTAATTGATATGAAGTGAGCAGTTCAATTCCTGGTTAGCCAAATAAATCGCATAGAGAAAAAACTTCATAACGAACGTGTTTTTCAGGATTATTTAGTGGAGGTGGGTTAGATAGAAGATTTCGTTGTATTACCAGATGTTTATTTTGATCGAATTTATACCTGGAACATAAATAGCAAAAGAAGAATGTTTACACTACCTCGAAGACGTGTTTCTTTGCTAAAGATCATCAATATTTCTATTTATCAGAGGAGAAGAAGATTTTGATCTATGGGTAACGTTTTTGTAACGGTGCTGTATTGGTTGAATGTAAAAATAGAGTAGATCAGACTGTAAAGCATAGGCAAAAATTATTCTAAAGAGACCTTATCTCTATGTCCTTTTTACCTTTGTTGAACGATTAATTAATTGAATGGTCTACCAGAAGAAACTGGCATTCAATTTTTACAAAATAGAAAGGACAAAGATCGATATTCGTGACACAGGAGCTCATTTTGTTCGACAACGTATATGAAAAAGCTGATGAAGTTAAACAGATTCAGCGCGCACAGAAAGAAATCCATCAATTTGCTGTTCTATATGATCGCTACGTTCAACCGGTGTATCGTTTTCTGTTGGCTCGAACTGCAAATGTAGCAGAAGCTGAAGACCTGACATCGCAGACTTTCTTAACAGCTATGGAGAAACTGCAGTCTTACCGTCCTACCGGACACTTTTTATCATGGCTGATCAGTATTGCTCGAAACAAGCAGATTGATCATTACCGCAAGCGCCGATGGCAAAGCGTACTAGAGTTGGATGAAAATATTGCAGAAAACCAACAGGATTTGGTGAATAACCTCATAGTACAAGAACATCACGATGCACTTAGGCAGATACTATCAGAACTACCGGAAAAAGATCGTGAATTGTTGAATTTACGTCTTGCGGCTCGAATGAGTTTTACAGAAATGGGCGATTACTTGCACAAAAGCGAAGATGGTGTAAAGAAAGCCTATTATCGTCTTCTGGAACGAATAAAAGCCAGAGTGGAGGGAAATTTTGGATAATTTGTGTTTGGATGCTTTTGAATTGGAGTTGGAAAAAGCTATGGGGTTGAGTGATGCTTCACCTGAATTTGTTCAATCCCTTCGGCGAAAAGTATTGAATCCTCAAAAATCCAGTCATTGGCGGTGTCCACTTGTTTGGAGGGTTGCATTAGTTCTGGGGTTGGTCATGAGTTTTACGTTCTTTGCCATTGGACCACAAAATGTAGTGGCAGCAGTGCGTCAATGGCTGGGACAGTATTTTCCAGGGATTGGCTTTATAGAGGATTCCGGTACGGTGCGGATTCTTGAATCACCTGCGAGTGTAAAAAGCGATGGAGTAGAAGTATCCGTTCGTTGGGCATACACCACTGAAGAGAAAACCGTTATTGCATATCCTGAAGAAAGTGATACCAGGATTTGTCAAAACTGGCTGATCTATTCGCCCGAAACAAACCAGGAAATTCAAACGTTAGCTCTGGGAAAATTAGTGTTACCTGATGGTCATGAATTGGAATGGGATCATAATGGTGGTTATCAACCGGTTCCACCAGATATAGATGATGCAATCCTCATCATCTATACCCATAAAGCAGTTCCAGATTGTCCCACAGATGTTAGCTGCAGATGCATGGATGAGGATCAGCGAATTGAGATCCCGCTGAAATTTGTCACTCCACCGCCGGGAACTGCACTGGAAATATACGAAATGCAATTCACCCCTGTAGTTCCAACCGTGAAGGTTGAAAAAGATAATGAATAAAGAGGAAACATCATGGTAAAGAAGAGTTTATGTACGTTATTGCTTGCAACAATTCTATTGTCGGCTTGTGTGCAAAAAAATGCTGTTGACAACCAGGAGGCTGTTCAGCTTGATCCAGAAAAAGAAAGCGTAGATTTATTTGAAACAAGTATACCTGTCGAAGCCACAGATGCTACTTCAACGGCAGAAGATGATCCAATTTCATCTCTCAAAGGAAAAATAGTTAAAGATAAAGAAGGGTATTATCTTGTGCTGGGGTTTGTCTATACTCCTGATGCCATGATCAATTATGGATTTCCGGAAAGTTATCAATACCCTCATACACATATCAAGGAGGACATTCGTTTATTGGATGGTAACGGAACTGCCGTGGAATTTAATGAAGTTGATCCGGGCGAGTTGAATATGTATGTTGAAAATCCATTAGGTGAAGGGATAATTGACCCGCGCGTTTTACATATTCTCCAGAGCGAGATCGTAGAGCCGTTGACACTCGAAATGGTCAACCTGGTTCAGGAAGTTAATCTGGCAGAGCAATCTGATATGGCTTTTACCGTTTTGTTTGATGCAGGCTTTCCGGTGGAAAAAGATCAATGGACAATCGATCAAACTGTTGAATTGATCCCGGAGCACCCTTTTACATTGAAGTATTTTGACGCCACATATTTCAATGACTATAACCAGGGCAAATATGACGGACCGCAAAACTCATTTTTCAGCGGATCATTTTATCTGGAAGCTGCTGGATTTGAAGGGATCACCTTAACTCAGATAGTGCCGGAAGAAAGACAGGCAGAATTGCCTGAAGGCTGGGGTGGCTCTGAAGAAGCTTGTAGTGAAATGTTTGACCACTGCGTAAAGAGTGATGCCGGGTTGTTAAAAACAAATGACAATATCTACAATCTCCAAATTTCCGCTTATAGTCTGATCCTTCATGGACCCTGGCATGTTCAATTTGATCTACCAGAATAAATCTCTGTTTTGTTGAATTATTAAAACCCCAAAGAGCCGCAATCTTTTGCGGCTCTTTTTGTATGATAATCACTCTCTGCCCGTTCGATCATCCTCCCGATGCCTTTTATTCACTTAAATTTTTTTATTGCAAGTCTTGTATTCACTGCAGTCGTTGATACTTTGTGAGTATTCACCTTGTGAGAAGGTATAATCATTTACATACGATTTTTCAATCGCTGCATATATCTGTTCCTTTTTGTAAGTTAATTTACAAAAAAAATGCAAGAGACTAGAAAAATTTGGACATCCGGATTTTTCACTGATTTTGATTTATGGGAAATGAACAGTTCGAAAAATTTGAGGGAGCAATGAACGATAAATATTTAACAACCAGTACCAATCGAATGATCCAATGTATAGATGATCAAAATTTGCGTGATTACCAGTTTCTACGTGAAATCGATCGGAATATCCAGGATTTGATCATTGGTTTTAATCTTGGTGTTGAAAAAATGTCAACTACTGGGGACCCTGCATTTTTAAAAGACTATACTACTGAAAAAGGACTGGAAAGATTCAAAGAAAAACATATAAACTGGAAAAACCAGGGAATCATCAAGTTAAGTTTGCTTTCTTACCAGTTTTTATCCTTTACGTTATCTGCTGATCAACAAAGGATACAGTCTTTTACCTTCGAAAAGTGGTCTTTTGGTTATCAAAATGGGCAGCAGATTGCTACAGAAGGTTCAGTGGATGGGTATGATATTCGTAAAATTGATGGCAAATGGTTGATCGATTCTGTAACATTCTACGCTCCAGCAATAAACCCTGGATAAGAAATAACCTGGCAATAAGCCAGGTTATTTCAGGGCGATGATCGGCTACGATTTTTTTTGCTTTTTGAAGATGGAGAGAGCAAGTAAAAGAATAACAACTATTGGGCCGAATATCATTCCATAAGAATTCACTAATTTATCAGTAAACCCCGGGAAAATTGCATATAGAACTGCAAATGCTACACCAGTGATACATAAATATTTGATGAATTGTTCAAAGAATTTCATTCATCCTCCCGGATTATTTAGCAAATTTGCAATAATGAATTCCTTTTTATTCGTTGGCAATAGATTATTTTACTGATGTTTGTGTAATTCACCTTCCAGGTCTGCCAATCGTTGAAGGCGTGACCATCGCAATTTCGCATCTTGATCTGCTTCTTTTATTAATTGTTCTGCCCGGCTTTCATCCTTATTCACAAGCATTCGGTAACGAGTCTCGTTATAGGCATAGTCACTGATGGAAATACTGGGTTCTTTTGAATCAACAGTCAATGGATTTTTCCCTTCTAGCGCAAGCTGGGGATTGTACCGATAAAGCGACCATGCGCCGGATTGAACCGCCAGTTTCTGCTGCTCCAGACCTTTATGCATGGGAATCCCATGTGCAATACAGTGGCTGTAAGCAATGATAAGCGAAGATCCAGGGTAAGCTTCTGCTTCAATAAACGCCTTTAATACTTGAGCATCTGAATATCCCATAGCGACACGGGCAACATAAATATTCCCATAAGACATGGCGATCAAACCAAGGTCTTTTTTCGCAAGTCCTTTGCCATTGGCTGCAAATTTTGCTACTGCTGCCCGTGGGGTGGCTTTTGAAGCCTGACCTCCCGTGTTTGAATAGACTTCTGTATCCAGCACAAGAACATTCACGTTCTTGCCACTTGCCAGAACATGATCCAATCCACCATAGCCGATATCATAAGCCCACCCATCACCGCCAATGATCCAAACACTCTTGCGGATCAGGTCGTCTGCCATGTTTAGCAACGAAAGCGCTTCTTCTTTTTTACTTCCAGATAATCTTTGCTTGATCTGCTCTACACGTTCTCTTTGTTTACGGATCCCGGTTTCATTTCCCTGATCCGCCTTGAGGGTTTCGTCCACCAGGGTTTCTCCGAGCAGATCGATGTTCTGTTTCAGTAATTCACAGGCATATTCATATTTTTTATCTGCTGCCAGTCTCATTCCCATACCGAATTCAGCATTGTCTTCAAACAGGGAATTCGACCATGCAGGTCCGTGTCCTTCATTATTCACTGACCAGGGAGTTGTGGGCAGACTTCCTCCATAAACTGAGGAGCACCCGGTGGCATTGGCAATGATGGCATGATCGCCAAATAACTGCGATACCAGCTTAACGTACGGAGTTTCACCACAGCCGGAGCATGCACCAGAAAATTCGAATAAAGGTTGGAGAAGTTGAGAGTTCTTTACAGTTGTTATGGAAATAGCTCCTCTATCCACATCCGGGATATCCAGGAAATAATTCCAGTTTTGTTTTTCCTGTTCGCGTAATGGCGGCTGTGGTGCCATGTTGATGGCTTTACGGTTGGATACAGATTTATCTTTTGCGGGGCAGTTAGAAACACATAAGCCACAACCAGTGCAATCTTCCGGAGCTACCTGAATGGTAAAGGATTTTCCTGGGAGTTCTGGGAATTTTGCCAGGGTACTCTTAAAGGTTGTGGGTGCTTTCTTTGCTAGTTCTGGGTCGTACACTTTCATACGAATAGCTGCATGCGGGCAAACCAGAACGCATTTACCACATTGGATGCAGACATTGGGATCCCATACGGGAATTTCCAGTGCGATGTTCCGCTTTTCCCATTTGGCTGTTCCAGATGGATAAGTACCGTCCTTTGATAAGGCGCTGACCGGAAGTGAATCGCCATCAAATACCAGAATGCGATCTACTACAGTTTTTACGTAATCAGGAGCATCTTCGGGCATACCTGTACGCATGGTGACTTTACTATCCGCTTCTGAGGGTACAACAACCTGATAAAGATTTTCGAGGGTTTCATCCACTGCCTTGTAATTCTTCTCAACCACAGCCTCGCCCCGTTTTCCATAGGTTTTCTTGATGGCTTTCTTGATCTGGGCAATGGCTTCTTCTCTTGGCAGGATGTTACTGATCGCGAAGAAGCAGGTCTGCATGATGGTGTTTACTCTTTCTCCCATCCCTGCCTTTTTTGCTACTTCATAGGCATTAATATTGTAGAGTTTGAGTTTCTTTGAGATGATCTGCTTTTGCACTTCAATCGGCAGGTGACTCCAGACTTCGTCTTTGCTGTATAAACTATTGATGAGAACTGTTCCTCCTTGTTTGGCAAAGCGTAGCATATCCAACCTTTCCAGGAAGGAGAATTGATGTATTGCTACAAAGGAAGCCTGTCCATCTCCAATAAGATAAGGCGCATTTATGGGTTCTGGACCAAAACGCAAGTGGGAAATGGTAATGGAACCCGATTTCTTTGAGTCGTAAACAAAATAGCCCTGGGCAAAATTGTCGGTGTCTTCTCCGATGATTTTGATCGAATTTTTATTTGCCCCTACTGTACCATCCGCACCAAGACCAAAGAATACACACTCGACAGTCTTCTCAGGCAGGATCGAAAAACCAGGATCGTAATCCAGGCTTGTATGGGTTACGTCGTCTTCTATACCGATCGTAAAATGCTTCTTGGGATTCTCTTTTGTTAATTCAACAAAGATGGCTTTAACCATTGCTGGTGAGAACTCTTTGGATGCCAAACCGTATCTGCCACCAATGATGCGAGGTGTCTGCTTGAATTTCCCCATTCCATCATTGATCGTTGCAACCACGTCCAGGAAGAGAGGTTCTCCCAAAGACCCGGCTTCTTTAGTCCGGTCTAAGACTGCGATGGATTTGACTGTTGTCGGAAGAGCCTGCAAAAGGTGTTCGGCTGAAAATGGACGATACAATCGTACTGTGATCACGCCTACTTTTTCTCCCTGTTTACACAGGTATCGGGCGTTTTCGCGTGCAGTCTCAGCTCCGGAGCCCATGATCACGATGATATTTTCGGCATCTTCTGCGCCTGCATAATCAAACAGGTGATACTCACGGCCAACAACTTCCTTGAATCTCGCCATGATACTTTCAACAATTCTTGGGCAATTCTGATAGTAGGGGTTGACGACTTCCCGACCTTGAAAATAAACATCCCAATTTTGTAATGTGCCGCGGATAAAGGGTTTTTCTGGATTTAGACCCCTGTTTCGATGGGCAAAAACGGCATCCTGAGAGACGATTTTCCGTAATTGCTCATCGCTTAGATATTCAATTTTATTGACCTCATGAGAGGTTCTGAAGCCATCAAAGAAGTGCAAGAAGGGTACACGAGATTCAAGGGTGGCTGCCTGTGCAATTACTGCCATATCGTGCGCTTCCTGCACTGAGCAGGAAGGCATTAACGCAAAACCCGTGGTACGGGTTGACATGACATCTGAATGATCGCCATAGATGGAAATTGATTGATAGGATAAAGCCCTGGCTGAAACGTGGAAAACCGTCGAGGTCAATTCACCTGCGATTTTGAACATATTTGGGATCATTAAGAGTAATCCCTGAGATGCGGTGAAAGTAGTGGTTAATGCTCCTGCCTGGAGAGAACCATGAACAGCTCCCGCTGCCCCGCCTTCCGATTGCATTTCTGCGACCAGGGGGACGGTTCCCCAAAGGTTCTTTTTGCCCAACGATGCCCATTCATCCGAAAGTTCTCCCATACCCGATGAAGGAGTAATAGGGTATATTGCAATTACTTCATTCAATCTGTATGCTGCATTCGCAGCAGCTTCATTGGCATCTACCGTGATGAATTGAGTTTTCATGTAGGTAATCCTCTCTTAATAAAAACTTTGATAGTTGACATTTGAGAAATATATTGTATATAGTATAACATATACAATAATTTATTGATTTATACATCACATCAAGAATATCATATATTATTAAGGAAATGTTGTTAGAATTCATTGATAGATTTCTTATTGTAAGGAGGAATCATGGGAGTCTTAAAGCCACTACATGAAACTGTATCTTTAGAAAAACTGGCTTATGATCGAATCAAGGATGCCATTTTAACTTTCGGTTTTATGCCTAATCAAGCACTTGTCGAAGGTGACCTGGCATTGCAGTTAGGTATCAGCAAAACTCCTGTTCGAGATGCGTTAATGCGTCTGGAACGAGAAGGATTAGTATCCCGTATTCCTTTCAAGGGAACTTATGTATCGGATATCAACAACCAGGATATGGCTGACATTTATACAATTCGAGCTGTACTGGAAGGATTGGCAATCCGACTCGCTACTGAGTTCATAACACCTGAAGAAATCGAAAGATTGGATGAGCTTACGAATCAACACGCCATTGCATTGAGTCAAAAGGATTTTTCTGGGGTTGCGAAGATCAATGCAGAATTTCATGGAATCATTCTTCGTAAATGTAACAATCAACGCCTGATCAAAAACCTTGAGGACCTGGATGATCTTCTTAAGCGATACCGTTTGCTATCCATTGTTCAAGGAGTACGCCTTGAAAAATCTGTACCGGAACACAAGGCAATCGTGGCAGCATTGAAAGAGCATGATCCATTGAAAGCAGAAATGGCGATGAAAGAGCACCTGCAAAGTGCAATGAAAGATTTATATAAACAAGATTTCTCTGAACTGGAACTTCTAGTTTCAAAAGTTGTAAAAAAATAATTCGTTTTCTAGAAAGCAGTCGAAAGACTGCTTTTTCATTTGTTAAAATCAAAAAATCCTAGTTGACAAATGCATTTTAGTTATGTAATATATATTATATAACATATAATATATTTACTGTTATCCCGTATTGCTATTTAAAACAAAATATATTTTCAAGGAGGAAGCATGCCAAAAGTCGTCGTAATTGGTGGTGGATGGGCTGGTTGCGCTGCTGCAATATCTGCGAAAGCTGCTGGAGCAGATGTTGTCGTACTTGAACGCACGGATTGCCTGCTTGGAACAGGGCTGGTGGGTGGAATTTTTCGTAACAACGGTCGTTTTACCGCAGCAGAAGAAATGATTGCCATGGGTGGTGGTGACCTGTTCCACTTGATGGATCAGGCGGCGCGTCACAAAAATGTGGAGTTTCCAGGGCATCATCATGCAAGCCTTTACGATGTGAGCCTGATGGAGCCTATGGTTCGACGGTACATGATAGAAAAGGGTATAGATATAAGGTTGATCAGCCGTGCAACGGATGTGGTTCATTCAGGTGGAAAGATCAATGGGATAGTCCTGGAAAAAGATGATGTTGTTGAAGGTGATGTGTATGTCGAAGCTACCGGTACAGCGGGGCCGCAGGCGAATTGCACAAAATATGGCAATGGTTGTGCCATGTGCGTACTACGCTGCCCAAGCTGGGGTGGCCGGATCAGCATTGCGGGGAAATTGGGAATCGTCGAAAAAATGGGTAAGAAAAAAGATGGCTCCATTGGTGCAATGAGTGGTTCATGCAAGTTGCATAAAGACTCAATTGAAAAAAGCATTGTTAATGAATTAAATAGAACTGGTGTTGCGATCGTACCTGTGCCAAAGGATCTGATTCATTCGGAAAAACTCGCTGCAAAAGCCTGCCAGCAATATGCTCTCCCTGAATTTGCTGAAAACCTGATATTGCTGGATACCGGTCACGCTAAACTGATGACCTCCTTCTTCCCGGTTGCTGACCTGCGCAAGATCCCTGGAATGGAAAATTCTCGCTATGAAGATCCATACTCAGGTGGAAAAGGCAATTCAATGCGCTACCTGGCAATGTCACCTCGAGATGACACACTCAAGGTTATTGGCGCCGAAAACCTGTTCTGTGCAGGTGAAAAAGCTGGTTTGCTAGTTGGACATACTGAAGCGATCGTAACCGGTGTGTTGGCTGGTAACAATGCTGTCAGATGGGCTTTGGGAAAACCGCTTGCCACTATTCCTACCAGTATCAGTATCGGAGATGCGGTCAAACATGTACGTGAACAAATGGATACTGAAGAAGGAATGGGGCTGAAATACACCTTCTCGGGTGCTCAATACTTTAAGAGAATGCAGGAATTGCAGCTTTACTCTACAGATATACCTGCCATTCAAGCTCGTGTAGAAAAAGCAGGAATGTCCAACTTCTTCGCTAACGCAATTCTTTAGTGAGATGAAAAAATTTGGGAGGAGGTGGCAGAGAGAAATTATCAGTTCTGTTTCAACGTTTAAAAATAATTTTCATCAAATTTTGTATGGTTAAAGGAGGAATTGATGGAAACTGTTACACTAACTGCAGCGCATTGGGTATACGCCGCATTCGTAATTTTGATTTTCGTATTCTTGGCATTGAAAAAAGATACGTCAATCATCGCCATAATTGGGTTATTCATCGTTGGATGGATAACTTTAGGCTCTCCAATTGGTGGCCTTCAAGCAATATTCAATGGCATGGTACGGGCTGGAACAGTGCTTCTGGATGTTGTCTTCATCATCTCTGTTGTTGTTGCTTTGTCAAAAAGCCTTGAAAAAATGGGCGCTCTAAAGATGATGGTGTCACCCTTCAAGAAGTTAATGCGTGGGCCAAAGGTTGCATTCTGGGTAGTTGGTGTTGTAATGCTCATTTTCGCCTTGTTCATCTGGCCGTCGCCTGCAACCGCCCTAATTGGCTCTGTACTCTTCCCAGCTGCAACCGCTATTGGTTTACCGGCAATTTCCACAGCTATGGCAATGAACCTTTTTGGTCATGGTATTGGACTATCAGGTGACTTTGTAATTCAAGCTGCACCGAAATTGACTGCTGAAGCTGCAGGCATTCCCGTCGGTGATGTTGTAAATGCGTCAGTTCCACTAGATATTGTAGCGGGTGTTGTCGCATTGATAATTGCCTGGTTTTTCATTGTCAAAAAGGATATAAAAAATCACACTGTATCAGAGACAGAATACTTGAAATTTAAAGCGGATGAAGAAGCTGACTCAAAGAGAGAATACAGTAAAACTGCACGGATTGCTGCTGTATTAACACCTATAGTATTTGTCCTTGCAGTAGTACTGTTTATCATTCTCAAAATTCGAGGTGGAGACGCCACTGCGGTCCTTGGTGGAATTTCACTCATTCTTTTGGCTCTCTATAGCTTAATGGATTGCAAGAAAAATTTTGCTGACGGCATGGAACGAATAACAGAAAATGTTCGCGAAGGTTTTCAATTTGGAATGAAAGTCTTCTCACCTGTTTTTCTCGTTGCGGGATTTTATCTATGCGGTGTTCCTGACCATGCGACTGCGATCTTAGGCGCAAATGCTCAACCATTGATTCTTGACATCATCAAAGCACTATCGAATGTAATCCCAATGAATAAAGTTGTTGTGGGAATAATGCATACAATTCTATCTGGTCTAACTGGTCTGGATGGATCGGGGTTCAATGACTTGCCATTAATGGGTGCTCTTGCTCAGAGTTGGAGTAGTGCACTAGGTTTGAAGACTGCTTACCTGGCTGCATTAGGACAAATTTCGATGATCTGGATTGGTGGAGGAACGATCATCCCATGGGCTTTACTCCCAGTCTCTGCAATCACTGGTGTTCCAGCCATGGACCTTGCCCGAAAGAATTTTTGGCCATGCATGGGTGGTGTTCTTGCTGCCACAATCCTTGCCATCATTTTGATGTAGCAGTCTAAAAGAAAACTGGTAGTGTGAAAGAGGCACTTCTTAAAATTTGAAGCGCCTCTTTTATCTAAAAAGGAGAATTCTTTAAAATATTCAATGAACAATATTCGATCTCTTCGACAAAGTAGACTTTGGGGAATGCTTTCTGCTCTCCTTATTGGTACTTTAATTGGTACAATGGGTAATAGTATTGTATCTGTCGCATTACCTTCTTTGAAGGATTATTATTCAATCTCTTTATCCCAGACTGTTCTGTCAATAACGCTTTATACACTTACTTTTTCAGTTTTAATTCCTGTTTTTGGAAGCCTGAGTCGAGATATCGGCTTTCTTACATTGTTTGTTTCCGGGATGGTTCTTGTTACTATCAGTTCGCTGTTGTGTATTTTCGCGCCAAATTTTACAATTTTCCTGATCTCTCGCGTTTGTATTGGAGTTGGGGTAGCAACAGTCTTGCCCACGATCATGGGTGTGATTTCGTTTTATTTTCCTGTTGAAATTCAAGGTAAAGCAACGGGGTATTGGGCATTGATAAACAGTCTTGGGCATGCTATTGGACCTTCGATAGGAGGTTATTTACTCAATCATTTTTCATGGCAATCAATTTTCTGGATTAACATTCCTCTTGCAGTTATTAGCATCTTAATTGCGATCAGGGTTTTTCCCAAAGACCATCGTGAACCAAATCGTTGGTTTGATTGGTGTGGTGCTGCTCTGATGACCGCAGGTGTTTTCTTCGCGATGATGGGCATCTCAAAGCTCTCTGAATTTCAAAGTGAAAAATATATCATTTTTATTTTGCTTTTTATCGCCTTAATTCTTCTGGCATTGTTATTGGTCCGTGAGTCGAGAATCGACAATCCATTCGTCAATCTGAACCTGTTCAAGAAGAAGAGTTATATTTCATCCATTGCGCCTATATCTTTACAGGCATTTACCCAATTTGGTCTCCTTGTTTCTCTACCTGTTTTTTTGATCAATATAAATGGGGTAGAAAAACAACTTGCGGGTTTGATCATCATGGCAATGACTGTAATGATGGCAATCGTCAGCCCAATTGCGGGGAGAATTACTGATAAATGGTCAAGCAAGTGGGTTTGTTTTATTGGGACTCTGTTAACTTTATTTGGCGCGTTGGTCATGTTCATTTTCAAATCCGAAACATTGGCAACAAAGGGATGGATCACACTGATTATTAGTTTGGTTATATTTGGCACAGCTTTTGGAACAATTCAGTCAGGATCTACTGTTGCAGCTCTACGGGCAGTTTCCAAAGAAATGGTCGGTGCAGCAACTGGCTTCTTCCATATGATACGCTTTTTGAGCGCTTCTTTAGGTTCGACAATATTCGGTATTATTCTCGAAGTCAATCCTCAGAATGGATCAGCAGGTTTTTATTACACGTTCATATTAACAATTGTCTTATCATGTATTACCCTTCCCATAACTTTATGGATAAATTCAAATCGAGTTACTCAATTGGACAGTAATGTTGTCATTGAAACGTAAGAATTAGAGAAAGGAAGTAATTATAGAAATTTCAAGAACTGCAGATTATGAATAAGCAGATTTCCGAGTAAACATTTTGCATTAGAATAATGTTCTAACTGGAGAAAGGATTTTCATGATTGAGTTTCTACTTGAGGAGAATATTCACTAGATCTGGTGTTTCAGCATATATTCGATCTTCTACATTTCATAGAATGTTTGAAAAAGTATTGATTTAGATTGCTGTTGATTTAGATTTCCGCGATATGAAAAGGCACAGAAATGTCTTCATCCCAAAAGAATCACCGTGGAAGCATTGGCTTCCTAAAAGAAAATGGTAGCTCTAGAATTGCTTGTATCGCAAGATGTGCAATCTCAAGTGGGTCCTTCTGGTGATATGGTTTTGGGAGATAATAACATCTTTGAAGCAGGGTATTTATGTGCCACCAGATGTTCGGTTACTGGAGATGCTATATCTGAAAAATTAATCTAGTTACACTAAATAATGAATTAACTCTTTGCAGAGAAATCTAGGAACCTCGCCGTTTCAATTAGGAATTCGTTCAAAACGAGTGTAGATTATAAAGGATGTGACTATGACCAAAAATAATATAAGTGCTTTAAAGAACGAGAAGGAAGTTACTGTTTCCTGGCATGCGCTAAAAATTGAGGATGTTCTAAAGACCCTGGTGACAACTATTTATGAGGGACTTACCTCTGTTGAAGCAAAGGATCGTCTTGATAAGTTTGGATTGAACCAGTTAGTAGAAGCCCCACGTCCCTCTTTCATAATGATGGTTTTGGATCAACTAAAAAGCTTTGTAGTTCTCTTGTTAATTGGTGCTTCGATCGTTTCTGCCATTCTTGGAGAATGGGTGGATGCTTCAGCGATTATTGCCATCGTGATCCTTAATACGGTGCTTGGCGTCATCCAGGAGAGTAAAGCGGAACAAGCGCTGGCTGCGCTGAAAAAACTGGCAGCACCTGAGGCTCTTGTTTTGAGAGATGGGCACAAAAAAACCGTTCCTGCCAGTGAGCTTGTGCCGGGAGATGTGGTGTTTCTTGAAGCGGGTAACTTTATCCCGGCGGATGTACGTCTGGTGGAAGCGGTAAATTTGCGCATAGATGAAGCGGCTTTAACGGGCGAATCCGTGCCGGTGCAAAAGAATATGGCAGATGTGATCGCCGCTGATTCTCCCATTGGTGATAGAAAAAATACCGCATTCATGGGAACAACGGTAACCTACGGTCGTGGTAAGGGTATTGTTGTCAGTACAGGGATGCATACCCAATTGGGTTTGATTGCAACGATGCTGCAATCGGTTGAGACTGAAGAAACTCCACTGCAAAAGAAACTGGAACAGCTTGGGAAAACCCTGGGTTGGGCTTGTCTGGCAATCTGTGCGATCGTTTTTGCTGTTGGATGGATTCGCGGAGGACAGCCACTCGAAATGTTCATGGTGGCAGTGAGCCTGGCTATTGCTGCAGTGCCTGAAGGATTGCCCGCAATTGTGACCATCAGCCTGGCATTGGGCATGCGTGAAATGGTGCGCAGACATGCTTTGATCCGTCACCTTGCATCTGTAGAAACCCTCGGCTCAGCTACGGTGATTTGCTCGGATAAAACAGGCACACTCACACAAAATGAGATGACCGTAACTCGTATTTGGACTGATCATCAATTCTTTGATGTATCTGGTACAGGTTACCAGCCTGAAGGAGATTTTCTGATCGATGGAAAGAAAATCGATCCACGCGATTATCAGGGTATGCTGACTTCACTGTGGATCGGTGCCATCAATAACGATGCCGAACTCGAATATGATCATGAAGGGCATTTTCTCCGCATGGTTGGCGATCCCACAGAAGGGTCGATCCTGGTGGCAGCTGCCAAAGCGGGGGCTATCCCCCATGTGATTAATAGTGCATATCCCCGAGATGGAGAGATCCCCTTTGACAGCACTCGTAAACGAATGGTTACAGTGCACAAGGTTTTCAAGCCCTGTTATGAAGATATTTCTTTATTCAAAGATTCATCACCAAAAAGTCAATATGTGATTGCAATCAAAGGTGCGCCTGATGTTGTTCTAAATTTATGTACAGCATATCATCCGATGGATGATTCAGCGCCAAAACCATTGACTCCTGAAGTCAGGCAAGAAATCCTTTCAGCGAACGATAATATGACGAATCAGGCATTAAGGGTTCTGGGTCTGGCGTATAAACTTGTGAGTAGCAAGCCTGCCAGTTATACCGAAAAAGAACTGGAAGAGAACCTGGTATTCGCCGGGCTTGTTGGAATGATTGACCCTGCACGACCAGAAGTTACACCTGCCCTACAGGAAGCAAGAGAAGCTGGGATACGGACTATCATGATAACGGGGGATTATCCCAATACTGCCTGTGCCATTGCAGAAAAGATCACACTGGTTGAACCGGGCAATTCTGCAATTTCTGGAAAACAGTTGGATGAAATGTCTGATGCCCAACTGAAAGAAGCAGTTACCACAACCAATGTCTTTGCTCGTGTTTCACCGGAACATAAGATGAGGATCGTAAAAGCGCTCCAGGCTAACAATCAAGTTGTGGCGATGACCGGTGATGGGGTGAATGACGCTCCAGCGATCAAACTGGCTGATATTGGTGTTGCCATGGGCATCACTGGCACCGATGTGGCAAAAGAAACTGCTGACATGGTGCTAACAGATGATAATTATGCCAGTATCGTCTCGGCAGTAGAGCAAGGCAGGATAATCTACAGTAACATTCGAAAATTTGTCTACTACCTGATCTCATGTAACATGGCTGAAATATTTGTGATCTTTTTGCCCACCATATTGGGTAAAGGATCACCTTTACAGGCAATACAACTGCTATGGTTGAATCTGGTCACGGATGGCGCTCCAGCGCTGGCTCTTGGAACTGAGAAGGGTGATCCAGACATCATGCAGCAAAAACCCCGCCCGTTCAATGAGCCCATTATCAATAAGCACATGCAGATAGGTGTCGCAATTCAAGCGATCTTTATAACAACTGCAACTTTATTAGCATACTTTATTGGATTGGCTCACAATGAAGTCTATGCTCAGACGATGGCATTCATCACTCTATCGGTTTCAGAGCTTTTACGAGCGTATACAGCACGCTCAGAATATTTCCCTCTGTTAAAAATCGGTGTTTTTAAGAACAAGTTTATGAATTATGCGGTGGGTTCATCACTAATCTTGATCTTACTAGTTTTGTATGTACCATTCTTGAATACGATCTTCAAAACTGTTCCCCTGGGATTTACAGAATGGGAAAAGATCCTGCCACTGATCCTGCTACCATCCATCGCTGCTGAGGTTACCAAGGCGTTTTTACGGAAAAGGAATGAAAAGTCCAAGAAATAATTAAAGTCAATAGGGAATCATATTGACAATATCTAAAACCACGCTACAATGATATATGATATATGTTATAAGATATACAAATTAGGAATCTCGAAAAGGAGTTGAGCATATGGCAAATAAATTTGACTATAAGTATCAGGTTTATAAACACTTGCAAGCCAACCAGCCCGCCATTTACGCTGAAGTAAGAAAAATCGCTGAAGAGATTGGAATTACTCCAGAGATGAAAGGCAACATTGGTTTAACCGGTGCAGTCTCAGGTTGCCATGGTCTGTTAAGCCGCGAAGTTGATAAAGCAATGACCGATGTGGCTAGAAAAGTGATCCCCTCAGCCGTATTTGATGAAAAAATCCGTGATCTTGTAAAATCCTATTATGGCGATGAATATGATGCAGCCCTGATCAGTACGTGTGAGGCTGGATTGGTTGTTTCGTATGATGCACTATTTGTTCCTCCAACCCTGGGGAAAGGGGATGATTACCGGGCTCGTTATCTTGCACCGTACGAGCGACACATGCATCATCAGGGCGCCTATGGAAAGCCATTCCCTCCACGTTACAAAGAGGTTGTTGCTGAACGTGGTGAAGCTGCAGGAGAATACGGCGTTCAAAATAAACGTGCTTACAATGTTGATACGGTATTCGTGAAACCGGTTGGTGCAGAATATGATTGCCATGGGATCAAGTATTGCCCATGCCCAGATTTACTCCATGTGGATGCGAAAGCGACCGTTAAAAAATTTGAGGAAATTGCTGCCCGGCATGAAGATACGTTCTGTGGTGTTGCCTCTCTCGCCTACGACACTCCTGGTTATGGGTATGGTGAGAAGCAGGATGGCGTTCCCGTACTACAAACAGGACTTGCCAAATTAGCTGCAAAATATGATGTTCCCTATATTATGGACAATGCCTGGGGTGTTCCTTTTATTGGCGCTGATATTCGCAAGATTGGCAGCGATATCATCCTGTACAGTATGGATAAGGCATCTGGAGCTCCCACCTGTGGATTGATCATTGGAAAAGAAGAACCGATGGTCGCCATTCGACGTTGCCTGGGTATCCATGGTGGTCGTTGGGGCACTCTTTCTTCTCATGGCAAGGCAGCTCATGTAGGATTTGATCCTGGAAAAGAAGCTCTTGCTGGTGCTTACGCTGCAATGAAAATTCTGAAAGAACATCCTGAAATCTCCCTTGCAGCTCTTGACGGACTATACAAGATCTGTCTCGAGGAATTTGAACTCCTTCCAGCCTCTCTGAAAAAAGGTTGGACTATCACTAAATCAACAAATTCACTTGCTGTGGAAATGAACTATGGTGATACCTGGCGCAATGGTGAATTTGGTATCCCAGTATTTTCAATGGAAGATATGTATGCCGGCAGCCATGTATTACAGAACTGCATGTCCCAAATGGGTTTGGTTCCAACCATTGCATACGATGGCAACATCTACATCTCCAATGGCATCGGTAATCTTGATGAAGATGGAAGGCTCATGGAACTTCCTACACGGCTTTCAGTAAAGGCAGCAATGAAATCAGTAGAAGTGATCAGCCGCTATGCGGGATTGATTTAGTTCCTTTACCGAGCAGGGAACGTTCTTTCTTCCCTCACAAAAAGGGTAGGACTGAGTGATTGGATATTACCCCTGTCAATCCGATATCTCACAAAGTCTTACCCTTTTTCTTTAATGAGTAATGATCGGATTGGGAAAGGGTGGGAGTATGACTAAAGCGATAGACCAGGTCGTTGACGCAATCGATATTGAAACCTTTTTATTTTGTAAATCTGAAGATGAAGCCAAGCAATTAGCGGAATCTCTTTGCATCGAATTGGGTCTTCCTCATGGGGATATTGTTTTCCTGGAGTTCAAAGCCTGGGGAGCTCGTGTGCGTCTCCGAAGCTATATTCATCATCCTGGAGATCATTATCGTTGGATGGAAAAGGCAGGTGAAGCATGAAAACCGTATTGCTGGCACCATTGGATCCTGTCCATGATAATGCGATCAAATTGATCAAGCGAAAACTCGCTGAAGCTGGATACGATGCGGTATCCATGCCGCCTGGCACATCACCTGAGGAAGTAATCCAAAAAGCACTCGAGATAAAACCCTCTGTCATCCTCGTCAGCCGCACACTTGGATATAAAGTCGCTGAGATCCTCAGTCAATTGGTTGATCTGGCAGACGCGGCAGGAATTCGAGATCATACCCGTATCGGGGTGGGGGGGATGGCAATCACTAAAGAAGCAGGAGCTGAATTGGGCTTTGATGGCTGCTTTGTTGGTGAATTGAAAATGAATGAACTCATCGATTTCATCGAAGATCGGGTTACCTCTGGTGAGGTACTGCGAAGTGGCGAATCGATTAGAAAGAAACCAGACATCACTGCACCTTATTCATATAAGTTCTATGATCCTGTCATTGAAGGATATCTGAATCAGATTGTAGAGCAGGTTTTGTTATGGGTTCAGAATAAGACCACCAAAGGGATTGAACGAGCCAAAATCAGGAGTGAAATTCTGGAATGCGAAAATGAACTTGGTGAAGGAGGTGTCAGCTCAACAACTCGTGATGACCTCTTAAGAAGGTATGTTGCTGCCTGCGACCCTGAAATTCAGGCTTTCTATCAATCCAAACAACTTCCTACTGGGGTACGCTGGCTCGAAAAGACCGAGATAGACCGGGTGGCGAATTTGTTTGACACACCTCACGCTGAATTTGTTGGACTCCGACATACCAATTCGAAGCCTTTGTTCTTCTCGCAATATGGAACAGGCTGCCCCATCATGGATATCTATCATATTAAAGTGGCAGAGGCCTGGGGAATTGACGGAGTGTTCCATTTTGACCCTTCCTGGAACGCCCAAAAAGAAGGTTTGCTTCAGGGATGCCTTACTCATGAACACGATGGAACGATCATTACTCTGGAAAATCTAAAACTGATCCGGCATTACATGGAACCCTATACTCTTTGGAATGTCCGTGGTCATCGTGGACTCAATACACCCGAAACGCAAGTATTGGGGCATGCTGCAGGAGCAGATCTCTTCAAGATCAACATCCCATATGGTAGTACCGGTGGTGGGACAGATCCCAAGAGATTGATGGTGGATGGGATATATTCACTTATGCTGGCTGCTCAATTTGGCATCCCCTATGACATCCCTGGGAATGATGAATTAAGTGGTGTACCGCCACACAAAACTTTTGCTGGTCTGTTGATCATGATGGCGCTTGGTTTAAAGTTAGGTGCCCGCCCCATTCCAAAACCTCTCCTTTGCTATTCGCCGTATATGACAATTCATGGCAAAATGGATGACAATATGATTGAGATGAACCTTGCGAAACTGGCTGTCTGGCGTGATATTGTCGATACTCCGATCTGGCCGGGAGAACCGGTAGGGTTTATGACACATACCCCCGATCGTGTTCAATCGGCACTTCAAACCTCACTGCATGCCACGCTTGCTTCGACCATGGGAGTGGATGCTGTTACAATCGCTTCATCTGACGAAGCATATTCCAAGGGTCCGATCTCAGTGCAGGCTCGTGTGGATACTTTACGGGCTGTAAAAGATCAACTTCGATTCCAGGGAAGCGTTAAGGCGTCTCTAACATCGACTGCAGAAATACTCAAGGAAGAGATCCATGAGAAAATTACTGAGACACTTGCAGTAGTGGCTCAACGAGGTGATCTGACCGCTTCTATCTATGAAGGTTTATTGGGAAGCCAGGAAGATGGACTATACCCGGGTCGCGTGGGTAGCGGAACAGTCATTGAATAGTCGTTGAACAGTTATGATTACTTTGGGATTTGTTGGTACCGCAAAAAACACTGGTAAAACTACCACTGCTCTGCATATGATGAGTCTGATTTATGCCAGCGGTTATAGAATAGCCCTGACCAGCATTGGCTATGATGGTGAAAGTACAGACCATATTACCGGGTTGCCGAAACCCAGGTATTTTGTTGAACCGGGAACGGTTATTGCCACCGCAGAAGGTTGCCTGAATTATGGATCTGCTGGTTACTCTAAACCTCAACCAACAGGTATAAAGACCATCCTCGGTGAAATCATGATCGTTACGATTGTTTCACCTGGTAATGTGGTTCTGGCAGGTCCCAATCGTAAGATGGATGTTTCCCGATTAGTGAGCCAATTAGCAGAAAGGGAAATGCAAGTAACGTTTCTGGACGGAGCTCTCAATCGCCTGGCTGCCATGACAGAAGCGGATGGCTTGATCCTCTCGACTGGCGCTGCGTATGATCAGCGAATTCCTATTATTGCCCGCCATGCTCAAGCCCTTGAATCACTTTTTCACTTTCCAAAGTTTGAGAGTACACCCCTCTCTAATGATAACCATGTTCTCTGCGTCAACAAGAAAAATGAAAGATTTGAGCTGCCTTATAGCTCGATATTTGATGCCAACGCTGCTGAATTACTGGCAGGTTGGCTGTCAAATGAGGGTGATAGTTTATGCTACGTTCCCGGCACCTTTGCTCCCGCATTGTTTTATGAAATGTGTCAAAACCTGGATGACCGATTGCAAGGGAAGCAGTTCGTTTTTCGCAATCCGTTGCACCTGCTTGCTACCGGTCAGCCGGAATTGTGGAAGGAAAGCTTTTCTTATATAGCGAGTAAAAACGCGCAGGTGTTTTATCAATCATTGAGTCATTTAAACTTTATGACGGTTAATCCATTCTATCCAAAATATCTGCAAAAAACTGCCAACTATATTGCTGAATATGTCGACAAAAAGGAATTGCTCTCCTCAGTCAAAGAAAGTGTAAAAGGCACCCTGGTTATAGATATTTTCCAACCACCCTATCCAGACCTGCTTGAGTTATGTAATCTCGATCATAAAAGGAAAGAAACCCTATGAGTCCTGATCCGTATTCTGCCAAAAAACTTGATACAAAGTATCCATGCGCACGTAAAAACAATGTTATCGGCAAATTGTGTGTCATTCTCGATGCACGGGCACAGAATCGAGCCCTTGAACTGGTTCAATACCCTTCCCGTGCGGTATTAAAAAATGAAATCCATGAACTTATCCTCACTTCGGAAAAGACTGCTGAACCAGGTGCAGTGGTTAATAATATTTCGTATTTGGGATATTTTGAAGTGTTGGATAGTGGTGTCATTTGGGTGGGAGATAAAGTTTTGATCGGTGACACTGAGATAGGTACACTTGCCGGGTATGATATGACCCACTTTCCGAACCATATGAATATTGTGATCAAGACAGACTCTGATCTTTTCACAGGAGAAGAAAAAGGTTTGGAATTAGGTCAGGTCATTACATTTATTTATCCTGGAAGACCAACAAAAAAATGAGAAAATAAGGAGTAAAAATGAGTAAACTTGAAAAAATGATCATCAAAACAGATAACGCACCTGCTGCCATCGGTCCCTATTCTGCCGGAGTAGCAGCAGGCACGTTCATTTTCACTGCCGGGCAGATCGGGCTAGACCCGAAGAGTGGACAAATGGTGGAAGGTGGAGTGGAAGCAGAAGCAAGACGTGCATTGACCAACCTGAAAGGGATCCTGGAAGCTGCTGGTTCCAGTCTTGGGAATGTAGTTAAGACTACTGTGTTTCTCAAGGATATGGCTGATTTTGTAAAAGTAAATGCGGTGTATGCCGAATTCTTTACAGAAAATCCTCCAGCCCGTTCAGCGGTTCAGGTGGCTGCTTTACCCAAAAATGCCCTGGTTGAGATTGAAGCGATAGCTATTCTTTAGAGAACAAAAGGAGAATTGACATTTAGAAATAATTGTTTTTGAGTGCTAATTTCTTTATTACAACAATCCACCAAAACTTACTTTTATAATCATCAAGGCGCGTCACTGACGCGCCTTTGATAATTTATAGATCTTTTGATAAAACAAAATTATTAGATAGCTTTCACCAGTTCGTTATAAAAACTCACTTCTCCAATAAAAACAGGTACTTACGTAATGCATCAATTTGTGATTGTTGGAAACTTTTTGTGATAGGGATTTCAGGGTGCATAGTATCGAATCCATGAAATACGCCAGGAAGAACCACCAGTTCACAATCAACGCCACTTTGCTTTAGTCTTTCTGCATAAGCAATATTTTCTTCATAGAAAAGATCGAGCGTGCCAATACCAATCCAGGCGGGGGGCAAACCCGTAAGGTATTCTCGCCTTGCAGCGACTGAATATGGCAATGTATTTTCTGAACCAAATTTATCCCCTAAATATGATTTCCATCCAAAGTAGTTGCTTGCATTGCTCCAGGTCAAAACAAGTTCGTGCTGAATTTCTTTCTTAAAAGCTGTTCGGTCATCCAGCATTGGGTAGACCAATAGCTGGAAAACCGGAATAACTTTTACCCGATCACAGGAAAGCTGAGCAAGACAAGCAGCCAATCCTCCACCCGCGCTGGCACCACCAATCGCGATTCGGGTGGGATCAACGCCTAGTTCTTCTGCATGATCAAACACCCACTCCAGGGCAGTATAGCAATCTTCGAGTGGTGTGGGGAAAGCGTATTTTGGAGCCAGGCGATAATCTACCGAAACGATCATGATTCCCATTTCACGGACAAGGTTGAACAAACTGGTATCATTCATATCAGCGCTTCCAAAAACAAAACCTCCCCCGTGTATCCAGACAAGCACCGTTAGTTCCTTTTCAATTGATGCGGGTTTATAAATGCGAATTGGCAGGTGATATCCATCCTTCGTATCAATATGAATTTGCTTGAGACTGATGTCACTGGGAATTACAGGTTTTGGCATAAGCTTCATAAACAACCTGACCAATGGAAGAGTCAGCCGGTTTGTGTTTACTCTCGGAATCGATTTCCAAACATTCCATAGTTCCGGAAGGATATCTTCCCTATTCCTTGTCATTACCATCTCCTATCAGGAAAGACTTCTTGCGTTTTAGTATATATCTGAAATCCTTTCTCAAAGATTCTTTTTTGGTGACAATAAAATGAATCATCCATAACTATGATAGAAAACGACGAAAATGGTGCTTGTAATTAGAAATCATTCTTGCTATAATGTTAAGCGCTTAAGCAATTTTTGCTTTTTTTATTCATGTGAAGTTTAAGCGCTTAACAATAGAGGGTTTTCATGGCTTCAATATATGATGTAGCAAAAGCTGCAGGTACTTCTATCGCTACCGTATCTTATGTTCTGAACAAGAGTAATCGAGTCAGTCAAGAGACCACTGAACGGGTTATGAAAGCGATCAAAGACCTGAATTATCAACCCAGGGCGTCTGCTCAAGCTCTTGCCAGGGGGCGAACACTTACCATTACGCTCATCGCTCCACTTTCGATTTATCGGCATCAAGCTTCTCTTTATAGCCTGATAAATGGTATCGGTCGTGTGCTTGAGTCGACGGATTATCGCTTGTATATCCATCCAACTTTAAACCGACCTGGTTCTCTGCAAGAAATCGAAGCTGCAATCCGCAGCCAGCAGATGGATGGTGTCATACTTATGCATGTAGCTCCTCACGATCCACGTGTTAGTTTGTTGAGGCAGAACAAGATTCCATTCGTACTGATTGGTCGAAGCGAAGAATTTACTGATATTTCCTGGGTGGACGCTGATATCGAAGCAGCCATTGAAACGTGCGTCACTCATTTGATCAGTAAAGGACATCGTTATATTGGGATGATGGGCGAGCGTGGTGAGGCGAACATAACCAATCAGCTGATCCAGGGCTTCGAACGAAGTATCGTCAGGCATAATCTTCCCTATAACCCGAATTATTGTATTGAGTTTTCTGATGATCCCGTAGATGTTAAGCAGGTGATAACCAGTCATCTATCTCGACCGGATAGACCTACCGCTTTCTTTGCCGTATCCGATCTGGCGGTGTTAGGAGTATACAATGCGGCTTTCGATCTTCATTTGAAAATACCGCAAGATCTGGCAGTCATTGGTTACGCTGACAGTCCAATTTATCCATTTATGTCTCCACCTTGTAGTGCTGTATTTGGAAGTGCATTTGAACTTGGGAAAAGCTCTGCCGAAATTCTACTTTCAACCCTCGGCGGAGAAGATACTGCTGTAAAGCAGATCATTCTTCCATCGCAACTGATTGAACGTGATTCCACCGCATCAACTAAAAAGTAAACACATATAAAGGAGGGCGCTGATCAAAGAAAACAACCAGATTGCAATCGCTTTCAGTATCGACCATCAAAAATAATTCCTTCTGGAGGAGAGATATGTCTAAGAAATTCAAGCAATCCTGTATAGTTTTTCTAACCCTGGTGATGATTGCCAGTTTGTTTGCATCTTGTTCTCCTAAAGCTACCCCCGTGGCTAGCACTGAAGCAGTGGCTGAAGTAACGGCTGAAGCAACGGAAGCTCCTGTCGAAGCCGCCACCGAAGTAGCCAAAGACCCGGTAACGATCAATCTTTGGATCATCGATCGAGTTGGCATGGATGCCATGGAAACAGTGAAAGCCGTCGCAGAACAGTGGGCTGCAGAAACCGGTAACACGGTTGTTGTCACTGAAGGAAACCAGTTTGAAATGCTTAACAAGATCCCCCAGGCAATCCCGGCTGGCGAAGGGCCTGATATTTTTATGAACATCAACAATTACATTGGTGGTCATTATTCAGGTCAATTGATCGTCCCATTGGAAAGCTACCTCACTGATGAGGAAAGAGCCAAATACAGCCAAAATTCTCTCGATTCCTTTACCTTGGATGGACATCTGTTGGGTATCCCGTTTGCGGGAGATACGATGGCTCTTGTCTACAACAAAGCATTGGTATCATCTGCTCCAACCACCATGGATGAGTTGATCAGCATGGCCAAGTCATTGACTACGGGTGATCAATATGGTTTCCTCTATCAGGTTGACTCCTTCTATTACAGCTATCCCTTTATCGCAGCATATGGTGGTTATATCTTCAAATGGACTGGAACCGGGTACGATGTAGCTGACATCGGACTTTCTAATGAAGGTGCTATCGAAGGACTAACCTATGTAACAGATTTAGTGAATAAAGAAAAATTAATGCCTGCCGACACCACTGCTGATGTTATGAACAGCCTCTTTTCTGAAGGCAAGGTTGGCATGATTATTACCAATCCGGCAATGGTTCCTTCCTACAAGACCGCAGGTATTGATGTTGGTGTAGCACCCATCCCAACCACCCCTAATGGGCAAGCTCCCAAACCTTTTGCCACTTTCACTGGTTTCTCCGTCAGCAGCCAGTCAAAGAATCAGGATGTAGCAGCCGATCTCGCCATCTACATGGGCAAAAATCTGCCATTACCTCTCTTTCAAGCGAACAATGGCAATATCCCTGTTTATGCCCCTGTTGCGGATGATCCTGCATTGAAGGCTACTCCAGAATTTAATGGCTGGGTATCCCAATTGAATAATAGTGAAGTTTTGCCTAGTATTAACGAGATGAATTTTGTCTGGGCTCCTGCCACTGCAGCATTCCAGGCAGCAGTTCATGGTGATGCAACTGTTGAACAGGCACTTACAGACGCGCAAGCATTGATCTTACAAACCATCGAAGAAAATAAATAATCGATTTTCTCTCTGTTCGAACCTGGAGGGGAATGAATATCCCCTCCAGGTTTTTCAATGAGGAGGAAAACATGGTCTCTGCAATCCAAAAGAAGGCAAGCAAAAGGAAGGCAATTCCCTATTTGTTCATTTCACCGGGATTGATTGCCATGTTATTGGCTGTTGTTTTGCCAGGAATTCTTACAATCTATTTTGCTTTCACCAATTATTCCCTTACTCACCTGGCAGATTATAAGTTCAGCGGATTGCTCAACTTTCGCCGTATCTTTATTGGTAGTGCACAGGGTGAGTTTCTGGGTGTCCTTTCTTGGACCACTATCTGGGCAATTCTTTCAACTTTTTTGTCGTTTTCCATTGGTTTAATTCTGGCTCTCTTATTAACGAATAAAAACATCCGAGAGAGAAATTTTTATCGGATGTTGCTCATCCTCCCCTGGGCACTTCCATCCACACTGACTGTGTTGACCTGGAAAGGCTTACTTAATTCTTCTTTTGGACCGATCAATCGATTTCTTGCCGTTTTCAATATTACTGCCGTACCCTGGCTTACTGAGCCTTTGACCGCAAGAATAACCTGTCTTATCGTGAATATCTGGATTGCATTTCCGTTTATGATGATCACCTGCCTGGGAGCTTTGCAAAGTATCCCGGATGAACTATACGATGCAGGGAAGGTAGATGGCGCAAACTATTGGCAGTCATTCTGGAATATTACCTTCCCGTTATTAAAGTCTGCCACTCTTCCATTAATCATTTCAGGTTTTGCCATGCAATTCGGAAACTTCGGTGTGATCTATCTGCTTACCGAAGGTGGACCCTTTGTTAAAACCTCAACCCTGGTGGGTTCGACCGACCTGCTATCAACCTATATGTATAAAATGGCTTTTGCCAGCGCCAGTTTTGACTATGGCATGGCTGCAGCCTGTGGTTTGATCCTGTTCATGATTGTAGGTACGCTTACTTTGATCAACACAAAACTCACTGGTGCGTTCAAGGAGGCGGATGTATGAAACCTCTGTCAAGAAAAACATCCACTTTTATCACCACCACCATATGCAGGCTGGCGTTGATCATTGCCTGTCTGGTCATACTTTTCCCGATTTATTGGATTGTGACTGCTTCTTTCGGAAAAAGTGCTTCTTTATTCTCCACCTCTCTCATACCTACTTCGGTTACGTTGGTGAATTTTAAAAATTTACTCGTAAATACTGATTTCATTATTTGGATGAAGAACAGTGCCATCGCATGTTTTGGGGGTAGCTTGCTTTCATTATTCTTTACCATAACAATGGCTTATGCTTTTTCTCGCTTCAAATTCTCTGGAAGGCGCTATGGACTTTTGGCTCTCATCCTTATTCAGATGCTACCTGCAACTGCCACAATTGTGGCAATATACCAGGTGTTGCAGCATCTCCAACTAATCAATAAATTGGTTGGGTTGATCCTGGTGTATGGCGGATTTTCCATTCCCTTCAATGCCTGGTTGATGCGCGGTTATTTTGACTCAATTCCGCGCGATCTCGATGAATCAGCCTACATTGATGGAGCCAATGAGTGGCAGACTTTTATTAAAATCGCTTTGCCGCTAGCAATGCCAATGGTTGTGGTTGTTTTCATATTCAATATAATCAGCTTCTTCAATGATTATTTACTCGTTTCCATCGTTATGAGTGGCAATGAGCATTACACTGTAGCTCTTGGTATGCGCTTTTTTACGCAGGCATATGCTGCGAACTGGTCAATGTTTGCTGCAGGAGCCATTCTGGCTTGCATTCCAATTATGATCATATTTTATGCATTACAAAAATACCTGGTGCAGGGATTGGTTAATGGTGCGATCAAAGGATGATCTTATGCTCTCAATATTTCCTCATATCAAGTCATTTACACCAAATCCAGATATATACCGTTTTATAGATTATCTGCTCGGAAAAACCAATAGCTGTCCTGCGCCTATGGTGGAGTTCATTATAGATGAACCGGTGATCAAGAAGATCATTACTGACGTGTTCCAGAGGGAGTGGGTGGATCCGGGTTATGATCGTGAGTCTCAAAAGAAATATCTGGATAACCTGATCTTTTTTTGGCATCGCATGGGGTATGACATGATGCGTTTTGAGGCAGCCCCCGATTATCCAGGATCTGCACGGATAACTTCGAATACGGTAAAAGATTCAAACGCCACCCGATCCTGGGCAGAAGAAAGCATTGGAGCAATTACCACATGGGCGGATTTCGAAACATATAGATTCCCAAAAGTGGAAGAAGTTGACTTTTTTGCTTTTGAATATCTCAATGATCATCTTCCAGAAGGAATGGGGTTGGCATTGGCGCATGGAGGAGGATTGTTTGAACGTGTCTCATGGATCTTTTCCATTGAAAAACTTTGCTACCTTCTCTATGATCAGCCAGACCTGGTTGAAGCAGTAACGGAAAAGATCAGAGAAATTCAATCGGCTTTCTACCGCAATATAATGGATTTTGATCGCCTTGCGGCAATTTTTCCTGGTGATGATATGGGGTTCCGAAGCGCAACCATTATTTCTCCCAATGATTTACGGAAATATTTTCTTCCTTTTCACAGGCAGATTGCTGGTATGGCTCATGCCCGGGGTGTACCTTATTTCCTTCATTCGTGCGGTAATGTAATGAAAATCATGCCTGATTTGATTGAAACCGTGGGCGTTGATGGCAAGCATTCGTTTGAGGATGCGATTATTCCCGTTGAGAAATTCCAGGAGATATTCATCGATAAAATTGCTGTATTGGGGGGTGTGGATGTGAATCTCCTGGCGAAGGCAACGCAAGATCAAATCCGGACTCGTGTACGAAATATCCTTGAGGTTTGTACATCGCGCGGTAGATTTGCGATTGGATCTGGAAATTCGATCCCCGATTATGTCCCCATTGAAAATTACCTGGCTATGGTAGATGAAGCCATTTCGATAAAGAATTCATAGTTGATTGGAGGAAGAGTGTTTAAAGAGATCCACTATTACAAACCCAACCTTGAGGATGTCATCTCCCGATACCAGGCGCTTTATGAAGCAAAAAGCCCAGGTCATGCGATGATCTATGCCATGCCCCCTTTTACAAATTCTGAACCAGTTCCAGCCTTAAATAAAATCGATTTAGATACCCAAATGGAAGAATATCTGGATATTTGCCTGCGCAATTATGCAATTGCTCTTGAAAATATGATCGATATTCGTGATGATTTGATCCCTACTTTCGGACCGAATTTTGGGATTGGAGATTACAGCGCTTTCATTGCAGGAGAAGTGATATTCACAGAAGATACTTCATGGGCAGCACCTGTAATGAAGTCACTGGAAGATATGAAAGGATTTTCATTGCATAGGGATGCTTATTGGGTAAAAATAATGGAGAGGGCACTGTCATATTTAGTAAAACAGACAGCTTCCGGTCCAATTCCGATCATCCGTGGATTCTACTCACCGCTTGATCTGGCTCATTCACTACGTGGTGAAGCTTTATTCATCGATTTTAAAGAGTCACCCGAACAGGTTCACCAGTTCATGGATTTTTGCGCTGATGCGATCATCTGGATCGGCTCGATCTTACGGAAGATAACAGGAGTAAATTTTGGCGGCAATATTGCTGGGGCGTGGTTGAAACCTGGCACAATCTGCATGTCCGAAGATATTGCCTGTCTTGTCTCACCAAAAACATATGCTGAATTTGCCCGCCCATATACTCAGAAGGTGATCCATGCTTTTGGCTATGGACAGATTCATACCCACTCTCTAGGGTACAGAAGTATCCCAGAGATAGCCAAATTAGAGAAATTGCTTGGGATACAAATTTCTGATGATCCAAATATTCCACGCGGCTTTGATAGACTGGAATGGCTATTACCACGTGTAAGCGGAATTCCATTGACTATAGGATGCACTCCAGACGAATTGATTAAAAGTTTTGAGTCAATTGTTGCGGAATGCAATATAACTTTTACTTGTGAGGTTTCTGATGCCAAAGAAGGCAAAGAACTGGTTGAATGGGTGAGAGGGAAGGTGAAGTAATGGATGATTTTATCTTCGGCACGATGGATACAGATTCATTGCGCTTAAAACACTATAAGCAAACCCATCTTGAAATCTCTCATCAATCAAACCGATTCCCGTTAGATCCGCGCCCAGGCGAAGCGGTAACACTAACAATTACCGTTGGACAAGACCAGGATGTGAGGGATGCCTGGGTGTATTACTCTACAGATGGGCAAGACCCGGAAGGCTGCGAAGGAAATATTATTCATGGTTTTGTAGAACCTATGCATTGGGCGAAAGTCGAATGGGATGATTTGACATGGGGATATGTTCACACATTTACCTGTACCATTCCGGGGCAGCCCGATCAGACTGTTGTCCGGTACCGGATATGCTGTAAAACATTCTCAGGTGACCTGATCTATGCTGACAAAGGCACTTATTATGCCTATGCAGTAGATGAATATTCAGAACCTCTCTGGGTAAAAGATGCTGTGATCTATCACATCATGATCGATCGTTTTGCCACCCAACCAGGAAGGGAATGGAATAAGGTAGGTAGTATTCAGGATGTATATGGAGGAAATTTACAGGGAATACAAAGCCGTTTGGATTACCTGGAGAATCTGGGAATAAACGTACTCTATTTAAGTCCAATTTTTCCTGCAGACAACCATCACCGGTATAACGCCACAGATTATTTCGAAATTGACCCTGTGATTGGTTCGAAAAAGGATTTTAAGAACCTGCTGGATGATGTTCACAGCCGTGGTATGCGTTTGATCCTTGATTTTGTTCCCAACCATTGGTCAGACCAGCATCCAACTTTTCAACATGCGATTTCAGACCCTGAAAGTCCATATCGCGATTGGTATACATTCTCCCATTATCCAGATCAATATGATCGATTCTTTGATATCGGCGTGATGCCGAAAATCAACTTGCGCAATGCTGGTGCACGCAAGCACATCATTGATTCTGCTTGCTACTGGCTTGAGTTTGGTGTTGATGGATTGAGACTGGATTATGCCATCGGGCCAACTCCAGATTTTTGGGCAGATTTTCGACTTGCTACTCGTAAAGTAAACCCTGATTGCTGGACTATTGGAGAAGTTGTTGACTCAATCAACGCCCAGGCAACTTTTGAAGGATTGCTGGATGGCTGCCTTGACTTTGTCCTTCTCGAAGCCCTCCGGCAGACCTTTGCCACCCGTTGTTGGTCAGTAGAAAAATTCACTTCGTTTTTACGAGGGCATCAAGCAATGTTCCATAGGGATTTCTCGCGACCGTGTTTTCTTGATAATCATGATATGGATCGTTTCTTGTGGGGCGCTGGAAATAACAAACAGGCATTGAAACTGGCAGCTCTATGCCAGTTCACATTATGGAATTGCCCGATGATCTATTACGGCACTGAGGTAGGACTTACTCAAAACAAAGGAACTCGTGAATATCGTGGTGGTTTTGGAGTACTAGAAGAAGCTCGCCTGCCCATGCCCTGGGATGAGTCTCAAGACGCAGAGCTGCTTGATTTTTACAGGTCACTTATCTCTTTGCGAAAGAATGAATCTCCGTTGCGTTATGGCGATTGGGAACTTGTTTTGGAGAACAAGGAATGTTTTTGTTATTCAAGACAGGATGCGGGATCAAAATTATTCTGTTTATTTAATACTTCTGAAACATCACAACAGATGGAAGTCCCTTTTTCATGGTCTACCGTTGTTTTCTCTACACAAAGAGATTGCATTGGAGAGAAACAGATGAAAAACCAGATTGATCTTGCACCGGTATCGGGTTTGATCTTGCGTTGAACCATAAGACGGAGACAGCATGAAAACGCGTATACGTGAAACCATCCCCACAAAAACTCCGGTGATCGAAGGAAATAAAGTTACCTTTATTATTCGTAGTAAACAGCAACCTGTATTAATTGGTGATTTTAATAATTGGGATTTCTCTCATGGGATTGGTCTGGATCAATATGCTCCTGGTATGTGGAAAACAGAGCTTGAGTTTCCCATAGATGCTTATATGGAATATTCTTTTTTGGTTAACGGAAAACGTGTATTGGATCCAAAAAATCATCAAAAAACAGATAATGGGACAGGCGATATCAACAATTTCTTCTACATGCCTGAGGCAAAGCCATCAGAGTATGCAATCAACACATCTTTTGATGGAATCCTGACCGAACATCAGATTGTGGATGATATCCGGCTGCTCGACTCAAGCAGAAAGATCTACCTTTATCAACCCAAAACGAAAAATCCCTGCCCTTTATTGGTTGCATATGATGGCAATGACTATTTAAAGCGTGGCCATATCATTTCGATCATCGAAAACATGGTGAAAGAAGAAAAGATCCAACCACTGGCGTTGGCACTTGTTCCCAGCACACGAGCGAGATTTGTGGAATATGCTGGCAATGACAGTACAGTCTCGTTTGTTTTGAACAAAGTAATCCCTCTTGCCCAGAAAACCTTGAATCTGATCGATATTCATGATCATCCCGGTGCGTATTGCATCCTTGGAGCTTCAATGGGTGGAATGATGGCTCTTTACTCATCCATTCGGGCTCCAAAAATCTTTGGTAAGGTGATCTGTCAATCGGGGGCATTTCGAATGTATGAAGAAGATTTTTCTATATTTGATCTCGTAGATCGGGAGCAAATTCCTCAAATTCAAATCTGGATGGATATTGGGAAATACGATTTTCTCTATTCCATAAATCAACGAATGCACCAGCTTTTGATAGAAAAGGGCTACTGTGTCAAATACGAGGAAGTCAATGGTGGGCATAATTACACTACCTGGCGGAATATTCTTCCTCAAGCGCTTGAATTTCTGTTTCCCTGGCAAAGAAACTCATCAAATTATTCTGGAGAAAGTTAATGGAAAATAGGATCAAAGAAATTTACGAAGCCGTAGTCAATGGGGATACGAATTGTGTGATGCAAAGTGTTGAATCGGCACTTGCAGATGGCGTCAACCCTGAAACTTTATTGAATGATGGTTTAATCGCTTCGATGAAAGAAGTTGGTCGATTATTTGAAGAAGGTGAATACTTTGTGCCCGAAATGCTGATCTCGGCTCGCGCTATGCAGGCAGGCATGGGTATTCTGCGCCCCATCCTGGTAGAGCAGGATATTAAACCAATTGGCAAGGTTGTCATTGGCACAGTTAAGGGCGACTTGCATGATATTGGTAAAAACCTTGTTGGTATGATGCTGGAAGGTGCGGGATTTCAGATCGTTGATCTCGGGACGGATGTTTCTCAGGAAAAATTTCTTGAGGCTATTATCCAGCATAAACCTGATATTGTGGGCATGTCTGCTCTTTTAACGACTACCATGAATAATATGGAAACGATCATCAAATTCTTGAAAGAAAAAGGCGTCAGAAAGAATGTCAGGATCATTGTCGGAGGTGCTCCATTGACACAGGCTTACGCTGAAGAAATCGGTGCTGATGGGTTTGCGTCTGATGCAAGCCAGGCAGCTGTGCAGGCTAAAAAGCTGATGGGGAAGTAACCAAGTTAAACGGTGCTGCCCCAAGCAAAAAATTTTTCATTCATGCCGGGTTTTAAAAAACTAGTAGAGTACTTGTTGGCTCTGGTTTAATTCGAATTGCGGGAGGTGGACCTCCTACCATACAGATTTCGTTGCCATTATTAATTCCTTATTCGCCTGTAGGTAGTGAGTACAACTCATCAATAGTCATCCCAAAGGTATCACGGACATATTGCACCATCAGATACACGGAATGCTGGTAAATATCCTCGATCGCGGGATCGTTGTAGGCTTTGATGAAGTATTCTTCAACGGTCTTGTCAGGGTCGCTGCACCATTCATCAATATGTTCAGCGGTATCTATAAAGTATTCAAAACTCGCGCCACCCCCATAATTATCATCTGCTTTAACATAAAACTTCTTATTAGCCACATGATAAGTTACATTAACACGAAATTCATCACTTATCGGTTGAAAAAAGGCAATGTCGAACTCCTTCTCAATCCCTTCTGTGCGGTTGATCAAGATGTTCGTATAAAGCTTTTCGTGCTGCTCATATATAAAATTTCCCGTGGCCTCATCCAGAACAAAACCCAGGTTCTTAAGAGACGGCGGCTCATATGGCAGTGCAAACAATTTTTCAGGGGTCATGTTGAAGGTGCTCTTAAGAGTCTCGTTAAAAATTCGCACAGGTGCAAACAGCGCGTCTTCGCCTTCCAGAACGTCCATAGCTGCTCGTATTGCCTGTTCCACACTCGGGCGAATTGCTGGATCGAGGTAATTGCTGCTGTCGTTGGTGTCGTAAATATAGTTCATAAGTTGTTCACCTCCCTTATCCATTTGGCAGACGTAGACCTTGTGAACTCCATAATATCCAACCGACAACTTGTAATCACCCTCCAGAACCATTGAAATTCGGATGATATTCTCATCCCATTCAAAGGGAGGAGGTCCCCATGCTGTATGGTGGATGGCGAAGGAGACACCCTCGCCGTCGTAGTACGCCTGGTGGCTGTTATCATCCATGCGGAATCCAAGCTCAGCCAGCGTAGACGGTATGATGAAATCCTTCTGCTCAAGGTTGGGGTAGATGGTTTCGAGAGGTGACAAGTCCTCCACGGAAGTTTTAGCCAGATAGAGCTGCCGCAGGTTGGTCAGCGCGACAAGCGGAGAGAGGTCAGTGATCGCTGAATTGTCGAGCATGAGGACTTCCAAAGTGACCAGGTTCGCAAGCGCGCTGTAGTCTTGCGCCTGGCTGCCTGAAAGGATCAAGAGCTTGAGGTTGGTCAATCCGGCGAGGGGCGAAACATCCGCGACGGGGTTACCAGCCAGGGATAAGGCAGTCAGTTTGGTGAGCCCAGCCAGAGGGGAGATGTCGGACACAGAGTTTTGAGACAGGTCGAGGGTTTCAAGGTTGGTGAAGTTCTCCAGCCCGCTGAGATCATTGATCGGTATCTCTTCTGAAATGTAGCTTTGTAATTCATTGCTGAGATTCATCCTCGTCACTGCCTGTGCCTCAGCCTGAGTAATGTCGCTTTCTGTTTTTCCCATCGCCCCGCGTACCATCTCTTCCAGCACCGGGTCAACAAATTTTACGACGATGGGTACCTCTGTAGCCACGAACGACGGAGTCGGTGTCTCGGCAGGTGTGCTACAGGCTACAAGTCCATTAACCAGCAAGGCAGTCAGCAATATACTATGTGTCTTTTTCATCGAAGAATAACCCCTTTATTTCATAAGATGACGTTGATGAAGCCAAGAATCCTATTTAATTCATTTACGTAAAGGAAGTTTATGTGCTCAACCTATTTTACTCTATCCACCTGGACATACGTCAAAAAAGGTTATTCTTTATAAATCAAAATTTAGTGATGGTTTTATGTAAATCATTACAAACATTTCTGGTCGTCTGAATAACAGCAGCGGGGAGTTGGATTCGTATCAACAACCCCTGGGTTACACCAGCATCCAGCACAGTGGGAATTTAAAATCCCGAATCCATGTCACATCGCACCAACTTTTCGGTGTTTGCCTGGGCGGGTTTTGCAAATCCTGGCACCTGCTGCCCACCTGCTCTTACGGGCGATGCCAGGGAGGGCAGGTGTCAGCCACCCCACAATACTCTGCTTCCAGCTTGCCGGGCACGCTACGGTCCCACAAGGGGTTGATATAGCTAATCGATATTCGTATAGCAACAGTTTTTTATGGGTTTGCTAAGGACTTTTTTGCGATTGTTAATCCAAAGCTAGAATGTTCATTAAGGAAAGGAACAGGTATGTAGGCAAATTGCTCAGGATGAGTGACTAAGAAATCACGAGTTACAAATTAACCTGCCCCAGTAATTGATCCAGTTATTGAGAGGTAGAAGGTATAACTGCACCAATGAATGGTGGAATCAATGGGAGTACTATCACCGCTGTTGGTACTGATCTACCTTCAAACTACGTACCACTCTTTATGTCAGTCATTGAAACCAACTATCCGATGTGGGGCGGAATAAATACGGAAACTATCCCTGCGGGCATAACCGATCACCGTCATGTTCCAGGCATGTGCCAAATCTACAGAGAGACTTGTAGGAGATGTGCGAGAAATAACGATCGGCACACCCATTTTAGCTGCTTTTCCCAACATCTCTGAACTAATCCTGCCGGTGCACACTAAAATTTTCCCTTCTGTTGATATGTTCTGGCGCATCGCCTGACCCCACAACCGGTCGATTGTATTATGCCGTCCGATATCTTCGGCTACAAGTTCCGCATTTTGTCCATTGCACAATGCTGATGTATGTACTCCCCGTACTTCTTTGTAAAGCTCCGCATACTGGTAGAGCTGGTACATTAATCTCCCAACTTGTGTAGGATCAATTTGAGTCGATATTGTCAAGGGGGAACGCTCTTTGACCAGGTCATCAAAAGTAAAACCACCTCCACAACCAGAAGTATAGATGTGCCGGGCTGGCATTTTCTGTATGTTGCTCTTAAGCCATATATCTATGCAGTTTCGGTCGGTAGAAAGACTCAGAACGGCAATATCATCAAGTGATTTGATAATCTCTTCTGAACGCAGGAATCCCATCGCGAGATCTTCAAAATGATCAGGTGTGCATATTAATGTGGCGAGTTCTTTTCCGTTGATATTTATACACAAATGATTTTCACCGATCACTTGACCTGAGATCTGCGTGAATGCGTTGTTTTCAACCATGACATAAGAAGTTGATGCCAACCTATTTGATGACATAGTCTGTCTTGGTTTTCTTCTACTGGTCATTGTGATAGCGAAATGACCCTTCGCGAGAAATGTCTGGAGAAAAAAGAACTGGGTACGTTGCCTAGCGAACGAAATGGTGCAGGATCAAACCTACAATTGCTTTAGTTCCTCATCAATCTTCTTCAGTATCTCGTCGGTTACGATTCCTTTGGACATTGGTTTGATGGCTTTAAGAACCATTGGATAAGCCATTTTAAAATTCTTATCATCTGTCATGCCGGGGAGGTACTTATCGAGGATTTCCTTCCCCTTCGGATTAGCCATAATGTCGCGAATTTTTGAATCCATTGAGAGTGACATTTTTATCTCCTTTATTGTTCGTACCCAGCTCTTTCAGTCAGCCGTCTCTTCCAGATACCCTGAACAGGGTTGTTTCGCGGAAAAAACCGCGAACGCACGATATACCGGCGCTCGCGACTGACTACACATCTGTGTGATCAATCTCGCGAGAAACTTGCGGTAGTTTTCCCAGGCTTTCCAGCTCATCAGCAACATCTTTTAGTCCGAGTTCTTCAAGGGTAGCTCTCGTCGGTCTGCCCGTCTCTCGATCCCAGCCAAGTTTTTCGTAGAAATTGCAGACCATAATCTTGAACTTATCTTCTTCGACGAAACAGGTGTTTATCAGGCGAATCGCAATCTCATTCCAGTCCATGTCAGCATTTCGATCGTAGTTGCGTACTGCGATAGCCCTGTGGAGAGTTGTGACCATTTTGGCTGCTTTATCAAGCTCAACCTCAGATACATTGATCCCAGTCACTGCCGATAGGAACTCAGATTCCGCCTTTGTCGCATCGGTATCCGTCCCACGGTATGGTTCCCACTTCGTACCCAGGCCTTCTCGAATTGGAAAAGCCCAGCACATGGTTAACATGTCAATCAGGTTGCCGCGAATGGTGCTGAAGTAAGCCATCCGAACACCTGTTGGACCGGTGAGGGGGTCTTCTGTCTCACTCAAAGCCCATTCCATGTATCCTTTTGCTGCAAAATCAGGCCATTTGGAATGATGCGGATCTCGGGTGTCTGCCATCCAGCATAATGCCATAGGCGCAGACCAGGGAATTGGAACTTCGTACAAGAAGCTTCGGGTAGGATAGCCCCACCCTCCCAAGCCATCCAGATTTACAGGTAGAGGCCCCCCTGTAATCGGATCCTCTCCGGTGAAAATGGGGTCGCCGTATTCCTCTTTGCCAAGTTTGCGGACTGTGCGCGCTGTTCCTTCAGCCATTTGGTCGCCAAAACCCTGCCGGTAGGCGATCATGTTCATTACTTTTACCCAGAATTCAGGTTTCTCAACTTCGACGAGCATCCCAAGGTGGCTTTCGATATCAAGGCCCATTTGCCTTGCCCGGTCCATCCATGGGATCAGACCATGATGCAACTCCATCTGGTTCAATCCGAGCTGGTCGGACAATGCGTTGACTTCCAAAGAGGCTCTGGCATTCAAGGGTTTCGGGTTCTTATGCAATGCCTGCGCAAACCTACCCCCCACACAGCCCAATTCAGTAGTTACTGTTCCGGGGCGTGTTAATAGGGGCACATCCTTGAAATCGTAGAAGTAGCAGCTATTGAAACAGCCATTGCTGCATGATTTTCTTTTCCATGGATACGGCGCAGTTAGGACAGGAGCATCAGCCACCAATGACCCCAGGGCTTCATCGAATAAATATCTCCAAGGGCTCTCTTGTACATCAACGGTTTGCTGAGGGGATGGAATTCTGATGGGATGGTAGAACTGTCTGAGTCTCAAGAGTTCATTCGGGTTGGCAACCTTAAGTTGATAATCTCGTTTGGTTATGCAAATGGCTTTCAGGTTTTTGGACCCGGCGACACCGCCGAAGCCACCTTGAGCGGCAGCGTTGCCAAGATTGGTATGAATGGTTGCAATACGGACCAGATGCTCTCCAGCCGGACCGATCACGGCTGATTCCGTATAATCTCCATATAACCTTCTCAACTCCATTTGAGTGGTGAAGGTATCCAAACCCCATAGGTTGTCAGCTGGTAAGATCTGCGGATCTCCATCTCCGATCAGAAGATAAGATGGAACCGGAGCTTTACCCTGAAAAACAATGCCGTCATACCCAGCCCATTTTAACTTCGCTGCAAACCACCCACCCATACTGGACACCGCATACTGCTCAGGGAACCCCTGCGGAGCCACGCCAGAAAACTCCGTTCTGGAAGAGCAGGGAGCGGCTGTTCCCGTTAAAGGGCCGGTCATGCAGATCAGCCTGTTCTCCGGGTCAAAAGCTCCTGTACCCTTGGGTATCTCATCCCATGCAATCCTATGGCTGATACCGATACCTCCAATATACTTGGGAACATACGTTGATGTGTTAATGATCGAGAATGTTCCCGTGGTGAGATTGACTCTCAATATTTTGCCAGCCCATCCATAAAGTTGATTCATGGCTGTAGTTCTCCTAATGCTTCAATTCCAGGCACATGTTCGGACAGAATTGAATGCATGCTGGTCCTTCTGCCCTACCATCGCAAAGGTCACACTTGATGGCGACGTTTTTCTCACGATTGAAACTAATCCTCTTAGGCTCAAGGGGGCAAGCTTTGGTACATTCCTCACAACCGATGCATAAAGATTCGTCGATGATCTTTGCACCTGTGGTTTTATCTTCAGAGATGGCTTCCACTGGACAAGCCGCCATGCATGGAGCTGGGTTACATTGTTTACAAGCCAGGATGATGTATTCAGATTTGAAAGGGTTACGCTGCAGCCATATTCTGCGTAGGGCAGGGCTGGTTGCACCCTCATGATAGGTCGCGCAAACCAGCTCGCAAGTTCCGCAGTCTGAACATACCGATATCTCCGGAGCAGTAAACCCTATATAACCTTTTATTGGAGTTGCCATGATTACCTTCCACTGATTGATGCCTGTATAGACCAATTTCCTGATGGATCTCTATACCAGGTGTTGTTCCCCACCATAGATGGTTTTTCGGGAACAGCATCTGCGTACTCAATAATGGTGAGATCAGCCGTATGGTATACCTAAATTTCCACCTCAATAACTCCAGAGGATTTTGTCTCGACTTTCTCACCATCAATTTCCATTTTGGCATCGGTGTCAAATACAATCCGGCTGTACAAGATGTCCCTTTGATCTGGAGCCTTGTCTGGTGAATAGAATTGTGTCAAAAGCCCTCTGTGGTTAAACGTTACGGTGCCCTTGAGTCGATTATCCTCAAACATAAGGACCAACTTGCGAGGATAGACTTTATCCAAACCAGATTCGGTTTTATAAGTATCGAGATCTTCCGCTTTTATGTAGTAATTGCAATCCCGATAATATGCGAAAAGCTTGTCACCTTTCCAGTCCCAAAGATATTTGAATGGCTGAAAACCAAACTTTTCTGTTCCTTTTCCTTCAAGGAATACAAACGTATGCTCTCCGGCATGGAAAGTACCCCAATACCAATATTGGAAAACATCTGGATATGCAATATTGGCATACTGGTGGTCAGAATACCCATGGCCGGTTACCGGAATCTCCTGACCATCGACAATGATCTTGCCTGTGACTTTATTTTTCGGCCGGATGAACCAACTCATGAACATCGGGGTGTCTGGTGTAGTCTCTCGTCCGATTTGTATACCCTCTGGCCATTCTGACATGGTGGGCACGGTAATCGCATCATAGACGAGGTCGAGACCATTGCCATTTTCATCCCGCACGTGATGCTCGTACCGGGGGAACTGACCTCGATAATAGTTTTCGCCCAACTGTAGATCAATGCCTTCTCTAGAAGCAATCAATTCATCTGGTGAATGTACATCCATGGAGTCAATGATTCTTTTTCCGGTTGGATCTATGACATTGATTCCAAGCCATAGGATGATGTAGTTATACTCAACCCACATGATCGAGGAGGCATACCCATTATCGTAAACGGCGTCTGCATACCACCACTGCGTACCGCTTGAGGTATATTTGACCGGGTGGTAACCCCATTGTTTTTCTGGTGAACGATACATTTCAGGATCAAAAACCAAGCCCATAATATCCTCCGTTTTTGCTTAAGCATGTTGGATGAAAAACATTGAATTACGAATCCTAACAAGAATAAAGTAAAACTGAATCACCACCTTTCCTAATAAATGCACAAATCAATCTATTGCTATAATAGATATGATCCGGAGGTGACACAAGAAACAGATTATTGTTTTTGTTTTTAAAGCGACAAAGAAAGGAATTTGTTTCCGCAATGTCCACTCAAAAATCAAATCGTGTTAAACGTGAAATAAAAGAAGCTTTTAAAAGTCTTAGCTTAATTAAACCAATTGAATCCATTACGGTCACAGAAATTGCAGAACGGGCTGGAATATTCCGAACAACCTTCTATCATCATTATGAAGATATATTTAAACTTTAGTTTTCGCTAACTGATCGGGGGCGGACCAAATAGAATGGGCCCAAACCGTGGTAAGCTTGTTTTCCCGAACAAAATACCATGAGGTGAGCCCA
>DAOUFE010000045.1:0-95998 GCA_034430215.1 Anaerolineaceae bacterium
ACAAGGATCGGTCTTTAGAGGTTACGATCCGTTTAAATCTCCTCCAGATGATTCGGCAACGACCTAGTGCGGACCAAGTCCCACAGGTCGGAACTTATATCCGTATATCAACATCCCCCGGTCGTTGCCATCGGAGCGAATGCGGCGTGTGACCATCTCCACCGGCATGCCGATCTTGACAGGTTCCTCGCCCAAATCGGTCAATTGAGCTGTGACCATAGGTCCTTCAGCCAGTTTGACCACCGCCACCGTATAGGGAGCATTTTCTTCAAACCCGGCGGGGGCATCGCTCATTACGGTATAAGAATACACTTCACCCTGCCCGCTGAACTGATAAGAGGTTTTAGCTTCGCCGCTGCAATAGGGGCATACATCGCGCGGTGGGAAGATCTTCGCTTCACAATGGGGGCAGATTTCACCCACCAGGGCGTAGCGTTGTTTTTGTAATCTCCAATGACGAGGTATTTCCATTTTTTCTCCTTGTTGCAGGATAGAGTCTACTTAATGATGACTCTCAAAACCTATCAAATTGACCTTACACCTTTAATATGTGCGTGACGGCGGTGGAAGCCGGGCCACCCAGGGATTGCACCATTGCCAGCCGGGCATCAGGTACCTGGACTGCGCCAGCCTGCCCGCGCAGTTGTGTTACGGCTTCACCAATTTGATAGATCCCTGTGGCGCCTACCGGGAAGCCGCGCGCTTTCGAACCACCCAGGGTCAGCATCGGAACATGCCTGTTCTCTCCCAGCTTCCAGCCTTCGCCAGGGCGAGCAAAACCGGCGGCTTCCATAGCGAGTACCGCATAGATGCTGGTGAAATCATCCATTTCGAACAGGTCCACATCCGTGGGGAGGATCCCCGCCTGGCGGCAGGCTTGTTCGACGGAAAGCCTGGCAGCATCGAAATTCAGGGGGTCGGTGCGATCATACAGAGCCAGGCTGTCTGTGATCAAGCTCGAGCCCATTACCCGAACAGGCTTCTGTGCAGGATTTTTGGGGAGTAATCCGGAACGAGTGAGAATGACCGCTGCGGCACCATCGGCATAAGGGGCAATATCATACATTGTCAAGGGGTCGGTCACCACATCTGACTGCTGTACCACCTCTGGTTTGACCGCTTTGCGGTACATGGCATTCGGATTATGCACTGCATTGGCATGAGCCAGCAAGGGCAACCAGGTGAAAGCATCGTGCGTTACGCCATATTGGTACATATAGCGCTGCATCAGCAAAGCAGCCTGTGCAGCAGGGGTGACTCCTTGAAACCCCTCATAATCGAAGTCCAGCGCGGTCGCCATGATCTTTTCGATACCATCGGTCACATCGGTGATCTTCTCCACGCCGAGCGCCATCGCAACATCTACATAACCTGAAGTAACCGCCAGGTATGCCATGCGGAACGCAGCCGCACCGGAAGCTTCAGCAGCTTCGACCGTGTAGGATTCAATACCCGTCAACCCGGTATTATCCGTAACCAGAGCACCCAGGTTCGCCTGGTGGCTGATCATCGAACCGAGAAAATTACCAATATAGAGTGCCTGGGGTTTCATCCCGCCGCTGTCTTTTTCAGCAGCCAGGATCGCCCTGGATGCCAGAGAACGCAGCGAAACATCCCAATGCTCGCCAACGGGGGTCATTCCAATGCCAGCAATCACAACATCTGTCATGGTTTACTCCATGGTGATCTTGCGGCGCATGCGCACATATTGGGCATAATCGATCTGCGTTCGCCGGGAGATGTAATCCTGGGTTGTGGCTGCTTTTTTCTGGCGTTCAGTGATGGCATCTGTGATCTTCAACCCAAAAGCATCTGAGCCTGAACCGGAGCCATACGAGACAACCAGGATCCGGTCGCCAGGTTTAGCAATATCCAATATTGCCGATAAGCCGATCAGGGAGGAACCGGCATAGGTGTTACCGATCACGGGCACCAACAGCCCATCTTTGATTTGTTCTGGTTTGAAGCCCAATAACTTGGCAGCCCGTTGTGGGAATTTGGCATTAGGTTGGTGGAATACCGCAAAAGTGTAATCTTCGGGCTGGGTGTTGCTGGCTTCTAAATAAGCGGTGGCAGCCGAGGTGATATGCTTGAAGTAAGCCGGTTCACCGGTAAAACGTTGACCATGCTCAGGGTATTTCTTCCCCTCGCGCCGCCAGAAATCTGGGGTATCGGTGACGAAAGAATAGGTACCTTCAATTTCAGCCAATGCTTCTGCGGCTGGACCAAGGATAAATGCGGCTCCACCTGCAGCAGCGGTAAATTCCAATGCATCGCCCGGTCTACCCTGGGCAGTATCCATGCCCACTGCCAGGGCGTACTTTCCCATTCCGGAACCAACCAACCCTATCGCTGCAACAAAGGCTTCCGTTCCAGCTTTGCATGCAAATTCCCAATCTCCCGATTGGATATTCACGGATGCTCCGATTGCTTCTGCTACCACAGTGCCGCTAGGTTTGACTGCATAAGGATGCGATTCTGAACCAACCCATACTGCGCGAAGTTCTTCAGGGTCAATCCCTGCTCTTGCCAGTGCGTTGCGTGATGCTTCGATGGACATAGTGATCACGTCCTCATCCAATCCGGGCACTGCTTTTTCCTTTACAGGTAAACCGCCCTCCGAACCCTTCCAGATGCGGGCAATTTCTGCTGCAGGGATACGATAGCGCGGTATATATGCGCCATACCCGATGATCCCTACTGGATGTACAGGCTTCATTAATAAATCAGGAGCAGCTTTGGGTGCAGCTTCCATATTATTTCATCTCCTTTAATAATTCCATCGCACGATCAATGCGTATATTTTTCTCTCTTACCATTTTCTGAGCCAGCTCTTCCACCTGGTCGGGTCGAGCACCAGCCGCCACAGCGATCTGGCGAGCGTGCAGCCCCATATGCCCTCTTTGAATCCCTTCGGTGGCAAGGGCGCGCAGCGCAGCCAGGTTTTGCGCCAACCCAACAGAGACAATGATCTCTGCCAGTTCTGTTGCGGTTTTTACCCCCATTAGTTTCAAGTTTACTTTCGCAGTGGGATGAACACGTGTAGCCCCACCGATGATCCCCACCGCCATGGGCATTTCAAGGTCGCCCACCAGGTTGCCGGCGTCGTCTTTACCCCATTTACTCAAACTGGTGTATCTGCCACTGCGAGCTGCATAGGCATGCGCACCCGCTTCGATGGCTCGCCAATCATTGCCTGTGGCGATCACCACTGCATCCACACCATTCATAATGCCTTTGTTGTGGGTTGCCGCCCGGTAAGGGTCAGCTGCGGCAAATGCCCAGGCAGCAATGATGCCATCACGCACCATCTCAGGTGTATATGACTCAAATGCCAGCTTTTCCAGCGGGATGGTCACATGCGCGCGTGCCAGCCGTTTATCCGCCAGGTTGGAAAGGATGCGCAGTAGAACCCTGCCACCGCTGATATCTTCCACCAGGGGAGCAAGCTTTTCGACGGCAGTATTCACGGCATTGGCACCCATCGCATCGCGCACATCGTACAACAGGTGCACCACGATGAATTGTCCAATTGGGCTTTCTTCGATCACCCGGATCTCTATTCCACGCGATCCACCGCCATATTTTTCCAGCATCGGGTCCAGACCTTCGACAGCCTGCAACAGGAGGAATTTATTCACTTCCAACGCCTTGCGGGCAGCCTGTACATCCGGCAGGTCGAGCACCTGGATCTGACCGATCATCACAGGCTCATCTGCTTCAGCATGAAATCCACCCCCTGCCTGTGCCAGTTTCGCCATAAAAGAAGCACCCGCCACCACCGATGGCTCTTCAATCATCATGGGTACGGGTACTTCGCGACCGTTAATCACAAAATTACGAGCGATGCCCAGCGGAAGGGTGTATCGCCCGACGACATTTTCGACCATGTGGTCAGCCTGCTCCAGGGATAGCCCCGCCTCCCCTGAGAGGATCTGCATTTCTTCTGCAGATAACCCTGCCTGATGCGCGATTACTGCCAGCCGGTCATCCGGATTCAGGTCGTAAAATTTTGGTTCACTCATTTTTTCAACTTTATCCGTGAAACAGTGTCAAAACCTATCAAACTTTATGGGTGATCCATTCGTTGCAAGCATTGTGCGAAAATAATCCGCCTGCTGCTGGAAACCCACAAAACATGGATGATACCAGAAAACAGGCGGATAAAAAGGGATACTGGCTGGATCATGCACCGGGTGGCAGTCCAACCATTTCCTCGAGCATGCGGGTGGTAAGGGATTTGGGACGCTCGATAGGTTTCCCCAGGGCACGTGCCCAAACGGCATGTGCCGTAATACCCAGAATTCGGCTTACCCCGAACAGTACTGTATAGAAATCATACTGGCTAACACCATAATGATACTGCAGAGCACCATTGATGGCATCGACATTCGGCCACGGATTCTTCACCTTACCCTGCTTTTTCAGGAGAGGAGGGAGTACTTTGTAAACAAGCTGTACCAGTTGGTAGATCTCATCGTCCGGCATGTATTTTTGACCGAATTCAGCCTGTACGGTAAAGCGCGGATCGGTGGTACGCAAAACTGCATGACCATACCCAGGAATCATAATTCCTTTTAGAAGTTCCCCTTCAAGGAAGCTCTCTAGTTCACTTTCTGTGGGCAGTGCGCCAAAATGGTCATAGACTCCCAGCAGCCATCGCAGGCATTCCTGGTTCGCCAGACCATGTAAAGGACCTGCTAGCCCATTCATAGCCGCTGCGCTGGTAAGATAAACATCAGATAATGCAGAACAAACCAGGTGACCGGTGTGTGCGCTGACATTTCCGCCTTCATGGTCTGAATGGATCAAGAAGAACAATCTGCAAAGTTCTTTATATTCTTCGCTGTCTCCCTTGCCGATCATGTGAGCAAAGTTCGCTGCCCAATCCAGATCCGGATCAGGAGAAATGAACAAACCATTCTGGTATTTCTTGTTATAAATGTATGCAGCAATGACCATTAATTTACTGACCAGGTTCATACTGTCATCTACAAAATATTTCCAATAATCAGTTTTAGGGGTGCCATTCCCATAATGAGGTGGGAAAACAGCCTGTGGCTGTAAAGCAGTGATCGCGGTTGAAAGAAGGGTCATCGGATGAGTTTCAGGAGGAAGTGCATTGATCACATCCCAGACGTATTGAGGTACCTGGCAATTCTGTCGCCAGATATCTTCCACTTCCCGGGCTTCTTCTTCGGTTGGCAGGCTTCCCACCATAAGTAGATAGTACAATCCACCGCACATGGGATATTCAGCACCTTTCGAGCGTGGCAGAAAATCTAGCACATCCTTGATGGAATACCCACGCAGGTAGATACCCTCGAATGGATTTAAGTAAGAAATATCGGTTACCTGGATTTGCACTCCTCGAATACCACCATAGATCTGTTCTACTGTAACATTACAGATCTTGAATTTTCCAAATTTTCCGGTCAGCGTGGCTACTCTGTCTCGCCAATCCGGCAACTGCTCTGCAATTCGATCATGAATGATCATGCATTCCTCCTTGAATTACAAAATATCCCTGGACAGACCAGGGATAAAATTCTATTTCCGGTTTCTGCCAGTATTAATGTCGATGAGCCGGCTGAGCCGGCAGGGGTGGGACGGGATGGCGAGATCCCAAAGCTTTGGAAATTTTCGCTGCCACCTGGCAAACCTGGATGGCATATTCGATGATTACATCATCGGTAAACCGTGCGGATGGTCCAGAGATGTTAAGAGCACCGACCACTTCGTTAGTTCGGTCAAAAATAGGTGCAGCTACACCAGTTGCTCCTTGAGTCCATTCACCTTTGCTGACCGCATATCCCCTCTCTCTTGTCAATGCAAGATCTTTTTGCAGGGCTACCCATTCGATGATGGTTGATTCAGTAAATGCGACCAGTTTCTCAGATTCAAGGATTTCATTACAGCGATGGGAAGGCAGGAATGCCAGCATGACTTTGCCTGCAGCACCAGCATACAGTGGTAATCGTTTTCCTACTCTAACAGCAAAACGAACACTCTGTGGGCTTTCCAGACGCTCGATACATACCCGTTCATTGCCTTCCAATACATACAAACTGACTGTTTCGCGGGTGATGCGATTCAATTCTTGCATAAAGGGATGTGCGACAACATCAATATCTGATGCTGCCAGATAAGTGCCTGCCCAGGCTAAAACTCGTGTGCCCATGGTATACAGCCGGGTGCGAGGATTTTGCGAAAGCAGCCCCAGATCACGCATGGTGTTCATGATCCTGCCGGTTGCGCTGCTCGAAAGTCCAACCAGACGGGCTGTTTCGCGCACACCGAGTTCAGTATTTTCCTGGGTAAAACAATCCAGGATGAGTACTGCTTTTTCGAGAGTCGAGGTAGGTATTTCGCTCATAATGTCCCTATAATCTGGACAACGTCCCGTATTCTATGATAAAATTGTAGCAAAATACAGAAAAAGAGTCAAGAGGGAATATTTTCCTCAGCATATTTCAGGTATCAATGAAAACCTCTCCGGAATTTTCTAACCAGAAAGGGAACCCCATTCAAATCGAATCGGGCATCATTAGCGTTCCGACCCATCCCATCATTCCATTCATTGAAGGGGATGGGTGTGGAGTAGATATCTGGCCTGCAGCCAGAATGGTCATGGAATCAGCCATCCAGATTGCGTATCAAGGTCAGAGGCAGATAGTATGGTTGGAAGTCCTTGCTGGAGAAAAAAGCCAACGTTTGACCGGAGAGTCTTTACCAGAAGAAACGTTATTTCAATTAAAAAAATTCCGAGTGGGTATCAAAGGGCCCCTCACAACTCCGGTAGGTGGTGGAAGCAGGTCATTCAATGTTGCATTGCGAAAAGCTTTAGACTTATACGCATGCATCCGACCTGTACGCTGGTTTGAAGGTGTGCCAGCCCCCACTTGCCATCCGGAGAGAGCAAATTTCATTATTTTTCGCGAAAATACTGAAGACCTGTACAGCGGGATCGAATTCCCAGCTGGCACGTCAAAGAGCATTGACATGTTAACCTGGCTGAAGGCGAATTACCCCGAAGAATTCCAACGATTACGCTTTTCTGACGAAGTAGGATTGGGCTTAAAGCCCATCTCGCGTGAAGGGAGCACCCGGCTGGTGCGAGCTGCCATTCGCTGGGCGAAGGTTAACCAACTTCAAAGAGTTACCCTTGTCCATAAAGGGAACATTATGAAATACACTGAAGGTGCGTTCAGGCAGTGGGGGTATGAAGTTGCAAGGCGCGAATTCGACACCTATACCTACACCCAGCAACAATGGGAAGAGACTCTTTCGCAGTATGGTGAAGAAACCGCATCCATCGAAAAGAAACAGGAACTGGATAGTGGAAAGATCTTTATCAACGACATCATTACCGATGCTGCATTTGAACGTACTCTTACCCATCCGGAAGAGTTCGACGTTTTGGCTACCACTAATTTGAATGGCGATTATCTCTCCGACGCACTTGCTGCGCAGGTGGGCGGGCTGGGTATTGCACCCGGGGCGAATATTAATTTTGAAACCGGGGCAGCCATTTTCGAAGCTACACACGGCACCGCCCCAACCATAGCCGGAAAGAATATAGCCAATCCAACCTCGCTTATCCTTTCAGGGCAAATGATGCTGAACTATCTGGGCTGGAAGGAAGCTGCCATCTTGATCGAAAAGGCTTTGGAGGCAACTTTCAAGGCGGGGATTTTTACTCAAGACTTTGTTGCTCCTCAGATAGCGAACAGGTCAGTCAACACATCCGAATTTGCTCAAACTGTGATCAATCAAATGGCGAAATTTTCATCATGAAGACAATTTCTGATCCGTTGAATACCCTTTCCACCCTGGTGATCAGGGATAAGCAATATTCACTTTTTGCTCTGGATAAGATTGCTGGCATGACCTTGCAGCAAATCGAAAAGCTCCCCTTTGTCATTCGCCTGCTGATGGAAAACATGCTGTTTCACTGCGATGGCAAGAAAGTGAAGAAAGAAGACATTTTTAACCTGGCAGGCTGGGAACCTGAAGGGCAGGATAGACCGCTTATTAAATTCACCCCTGGCAGGGTGATCATGCAGGATTTTACTGGCATACCTGTGCTGAATGACCTTGCTGCACTTCGCTCTGCCCTGGCACGGTGTGGGGTTGACCCATCAATCGCTGAACCCCTCATTCCGGTGGATGTTGTGGTAGATCATTCCATCCAGGTAGATTTTACGGGTATACCCGATGCCCTTCAGCGTAATCAGGAACTGGAGATGGAACGAAATAAAGAACGTTACCAGTTTTTGAAATGGGCTCAGCAGGCATTTAAGCAGATAAGGGTGATCCCGCCCGGATCGGGGATCATCCATCAGGTGAACCTCGAAACCCTGGGCAGGGTTGTGATCACTACTCCCTATCAAGATGGAGAACTTCTGCAAGCAGAGACGCTGGTCGGTACCGATTCGCACACCACTATGATCAATGGATTGGGCGTGATGGGTTGGGGAGTCGGAGGGATCGAAGCATTGGCAGCCATGTTGGGGCAGCCTCTAGAATTTCCTGCGCCGGACGTTTTAAACCTGGAATTGACTGGAAAGCTGCCGGAAGGGGTGACGCCTACCGACCTGACTTTAACGATCGTCCAACTGCTGCGAAAAACGGGGGTAGTCAATTCTTTTATTGAAGTAACCGGCAGCGGTAGTCAACAATTATCTCTGTCTGACCGGGCAATGATCGCAAACATGACGCCAGAAACCGGCGCCACGATGATCTTCTTCCCTGTAGATGAAATCACACTGGATTATTTACACCTTACTGGTCGTGGAGACGACCAGATCGAAAAGGTAGCTGCGTATCTGAAAGCCCAGCATTTGTTTCTTTACTCTGACGCACCTCATCCGGTATACAGCCGTAAATTAACGTTGGATTTGGCGACAATTGAACCGTCTCTGGCAGGTCCAAAACGACCGCAGGATCGCATCATCTTGAGCCGGGTAAAAGATAATTTTAAAAATGCTCTTGACAGAAGCAAAGCTGAAGGTGGATACGGTGTACCCGAACAGGAGCGTTCTGAAAAAGCATCCGTTGAGCTTAATGGAAACAGGATAGAAATTGGGCATGGTGCGCTTGTCCTGGCAGCAATTACCTCATGCACCAACACCTCCAACCCTTCAGTGTTGGTCGCGGCAGGGCTGCTTGCAAAGAATGCACTGGCGCATGGACTTACGCCTCATCCCTGGGTGAAAGCAAGTTTATCTCCCGGTTCTCGTGTGGTAACCCGCTATTTACGTGATGCTGGTTTGCTGGAACCTCTCGAAGCATTGGGATTTTCTCTGGCGGGGTATGGCTGCATGACCTGCATTGGAAATTCTGGTTCGCTTTCACCCGAGATCAGTGCTGCCATCAAAGAGAAAAAGCTGATCACTGCTGCGGTTCTATCCGGTAATCGCAACTTCGAAGGGCGGGTGAACAGCCTGATTCAGGCAAATTACCTGGCAAGCCCTCCTATGGTGGTGGCATACGCCCTGGCAGGCAGGGTTGATATTAACCTGACCCGTGATCCCCTGGGATGGGATTCTTCCCACAACCCCGTATACTTGAAAGATCTGTGGCCTACAAACAAACAGATTGAAGAAGTTGTTGAAAGAATTGTCCAACCAGAATTGTTTGCAATGAACAATCAGGAACTCTTTGTTGGTACTCCTGCATGGAAGGAATTAAATGGAAATACTGGAATCCTGTTTTCCTGGGACAAAAACTCGACATACCTTCAAGAGCCGCCCTTCTTTGAGATGCCGTCTTCTGTTGGAGATATTGAAAAGGCAAGGGTTCTGGCTTTCCTGGGTGATTCCATCACCACCGACCACATTTCGCCAGCGGGTTCCATTCCTCCCGCCAGCCCTGCCGGGCAATATCTGCAGGAGCAGGGTGTTAAGCCGGAAGATTTCAATTCTTATGGCTCACGTCGCGCCAATGACCGGGTGCTTACCCGGGGGACGCTGGCAAATGTCCGTTTGAAAAACAAGCTGGCTGAAGGTAAAGAAGGCGGCTTTACCACTTTCCTTCCTGAAAATGAGTTCATGACCATCTTTGATGCCGCAGTGAAGTACAGGCATGAAGGAATTCCGCTGATCATCCTGGCAGGAAAAGAGTACGGCACCGGATCCAGCCGCGATTGGGCTGCTAAAGGGGTGCAGCAGCTTGGTGTCAGAGCGGTTATTGCAGAATCGTTTGAACGCATTCACCGTTCCAATCTGGCTGGTATGGGCGTGTTGCCATTGCAATTCCTTCCCGGGCAAAACGCGTCTACCTTACAGCTTACTGGAGAGGAACTCTTCACTATCCGTGGGGTGAGTACCTTGAAAAAGCCGAGTGAAGTGTTGGAAGTCCAGGTTGAATATCCCACCGGAAAAATTTCAACTTTTTATGTGCAAGCCAGGCTGGATTCGGAAAGTGAAATCGCTGTTTTCCATGCTGGCGGTTTACTGCCATTCATGCTGAAATCATTTGGTTGATTTTCAAAAATTTTCCTAATATCTGACAAATTTTCTATTGACTACTAATATAATTTCTCTATAATGAATATATTGAGCGGAAGCAATGATCCTCAGCCGTAATATGGACGCCTGTGGTTGAGGGGAGCGAATGGCGTAACCGGCCGTGCATTCTTATGTACGGTTTTTTATTTTCCCGTACTTGTTCCCAATTTATCAAAGGAGGTTGCGCATGAAAAGTAATATTTTTCGTATCTTTACCGCCTTATTCATCCTGGTTCTGATCATCCCTCTGGTAGGGGTGAGTTCAGTCCAGGCAGCACCGCGGTACACAGCTGTTAATGTGGTGTTGAATACTGACATCACACCTGCAATTGTGACTACCCTGGGGAAATATGGCTCTGTCCTCGATCAGGTCGTCGAGATCGATGCCATCACCATGAAAGCTCTCACCAACAAATTGGAAGCCATCAAAGCACTCCCGTTTGTGGAGGCCGTATCACCCGACGCTGTTCGTAATGGTTCGCCAGTGGATACAGTTGCGGTGACAGACTTTACCGATGGACTCAGCACCTGGGACATGGATGCCATTAATGTCACCGATTTCGGCTGGGATAACCGGCAGGTGGCACAGGATGGTACAGGGGTGTATGTTGCGGTTCTGGATACTGGTTTGCTGGATTCCTGGCGGCAGTACTTCCCCGAGGAACGCATCGCTGAAGAATATGCCATTGCATTTGGTGGCGGTGGCGGAGAGAAGGGGAATGTTTCTTCTCAACCCAATAAATGGGAACACGACCAGAATTCGCATGGTACCCATGTCACCAGCACGATATTAGGTTTCAGCTTGAGTGGAACCCCTGTCAATGGTGTAGCTCCCATGGCTACCGTCATTCCTGTGAAAGTGCTCAATCAGAATGGTTCCGGCTGGTCATCAGTTGTCGCTCGTGGAATTACCTATGTGGGTGACCTGAAAGCAGGCTCATTGAAAGATTACCCGGTTGTGATCAATATGAGCCTGGGCGGTCCTGACCTGGACGCGATGGAAAAAGCTGCCATTGATTACGCCATCGAACAGGGAGTGATCATCGTAGCTTCAGCAGGCAATGAGGGCGAAGCAGGCATGGGGTACCCCGGTGCGTATGAACCTGTCATCTCCGTTGCTGCCAGCGGATGGGTTGGCGAGTGGACTGCTGCAAAATGGTGGTATTCACTGAATGTTCCTGATCCAACCGATGTCAACCAGTTCTACATCACCGACTTCTCCAGCCGAGAACTTCCTGATCAGGATCTGGATGTAGCCGCTCCTGGTTCCTGGGTGGTTGGTCCTTATCAGGTAAATAGTGGTCAACTATCCTATTACTACCTGGGTGGTACTTCCATGGCAAGCCCGCATGTAGCTGGCATTGCAGCTCTACTTATGCAGGCACGCCCGGGTTTGACAGCAGATGATGTCGAGAATATTCTGGAAGGTTCAGCCATATACCTGCCTGCAGGTTGCCGCGATATTGTTGATCCCAACGTTGGCCCAACAACTATTTGTTGGGGTGATGATGCTACCGGCGCAGGGCTTACAACGGCTGATGCAGCCATTGCCTACATGTTGTCTTACCCGTAGGATTCAGGCAAAAGAATCGGCTGGTACTGGACCAGCCAACATAGAAACGAAAAAGATGGCGGCTGAAGAAGCTGCCATCTTTTTTCATGCTTTCTGCATGATATACTGGGAAGGAACAGGAGACTTTGAGCGGCGTAGAAATGAAGCGTCTTGTTTCCTTCCTCTTTTTGATTAGCATAGGATTTTTTGCTGGCTGTACACCAGGGACGTTTCAACCTGCCCAGGGAACAGCTACCAGCATGATTCCTTCCGCGCCCGCTGCCACGCTAACGGTTACCCTCACACCTGTTCCACCAACACCCACACAATTGATCCCTGGCCGAGAGGGAACCCCTCATTTTCAACCAGAGAACGTCCTTACGGCGGAAAATGTCGATCATATTACCCTGCTGGCAAGCTATGGCAGTGGTTTCATCAGCCAGATGGTCTGGTCACCGGATAGCAGTGAGATTGCGGCAGCCACCAGCCACGGGATTGCGCTCTTTTCTGCAGTGGATTTTAGATTCAAGGAACTGATCCCTTCTATCATCATGTTACGCTGCCTGGCATATAGCCCAGATGGCACTTTACTGGCTGGAGGGGGTGTGGACGGGAAAATCATCCTCTGGCAAACTTCAGATGCCACAGTGGTGAATACTCTACATGCCAGTGATCAGGCAGTGGTGGCTCTGGCTTTCAATCCCGATAATTCAGCCCTGGCAGCCAGCACATGGGATCATACGATCCAGGTCTGGAATACATCGGCATGGCAGAAAACTTATACCTTGCAGGGGCATTTATCCGCTCCCACGATCCTGCAGTTCAGCCAGGATGGCAATATTTTGTTTTCTTTTTCACCCCTCGAGCAGGTAAAACGTTGGAATCTGACAAAAGGCAAACAGGAAAAAGAGCTGTATATCGGGAGAGATTCGCTGGGCAATGCAGCGCTGGCTGGCGCATTCGCAGGAGATACTACCTACTTTGCTGCTGCTCAAAACAACCTGGTGTGTATCAAGGACACGAAAAAAGATACCACCCTTTTGTTGCTGTCCGATTTTCCTGATCGGGTAACTGCTGTTGCCATGAACACTGATACCAGCCAGATCGCAGTGGTGGCTGGCTCGCGCCTGTCAGTCTGGAAAATTGAAAATGTCAAAACCAGCCTGGTTATGGAGCAAGAAATTGTACCTGCATCCGATACCATTTCGTTTTCTCCTGATGGCTCACAGCTCTTATTAGGCAGCCCGGCAATGGAAATTCTCGACCTGGAAACAGGCGAGTTTACCGCCATGCAGGGAACCACTTTCACCCCGGGAATTGTGGTTGATCAAGAAATTCTTCCCTCGTTGAACTTCTTGAACCGCGGATTTGTCAATGGAACCTCCCAGCAGGTCTTTCTACAAGATGGAAATTTAAACACGATCCCCTATCCAGGTTCAGCCTGGAATACTTCAGCCACCAGTCTGGATGGGCAATGGCAGGCTGCTGGCTCCATAGATGGGATAGTAACCCTTTGGAAATCAGAGACACCGTCGCAGCCTGTAAATACCATCCAACTCGACCGAGTGCGCAGCCCTATTACCGCTTTAGCCTTCGATCCCGGGTTGAAATGGCTGGCAGCGGCGAATTCAGCCAGTAAACTATGGATCATCGAGCTGGCAACAGGCGGGCAAATAGAACTGCCTTCCCCGGGGATGCCAATTGCACAACTGGTCGTATCACCTTCAGGGGATCAACTGGCAGCCTCAGGAAGGGGTACCATCCAGGTTTTCCAGCAAGATATTGCACAAGGCTGGATTTTAGGAAAAACCATACAGGGATATGCACCGAAATTTCTCGATGAGGATGTACTGGTTTACCGGGGATATAACGAAGATGGCAGTCCCATCACCGCGCTGAATCTTTCAACGGATGAAGTCCTTTTCCAGCTTGATGCGCCTGGTGGAGAATTTGCCCTCTCTCCGGATGAAAGCCTGGTAGCAGTGAGTGGAAAAAGTCTTGCGTTTTACCGGCTGCCGGATGGGAAAAAGCTCGCTGAAATCCCTGCCAGCATCCCGTATGCGCACGTGTATTTCAGCGAAGATGGTGCGCTGCTCTATACCGTGGAATGGGATGGGGTGGTGGAAGTATGGGGGTTAAAAGAATGATCCCTACGACAGATATTCTCTCAAATGCCTGCTTCGGGTGGGATGGCGCAATTTGCGCAGGGCTTTGGCTTCGATCTGCCTGATGCGCTCGCGCGTTACATTGAAGTACCGGCTCACCTCTTCCAGTGTGTGATCTTTCCCGTCGATCAAGCCAAAGCGCAATTCCAACACCTGGCGCTCGCGTTCAGAGAGGTTTGCCAGTGCGTTTTGCACCTGCTCGCGCAGCATTTCACGTGCGGCTGCGTCCATCGGTTCGAGAGCGTCATCATCTTCGATGAAATCACCGAGCTGGCTGCTGTCTTCGTCTCCCACGGGTCGTTCCAATGAAACAGGTTCTTCTGCAGATTGCAGGATGCGCTGTACTTTTTGAATACCCCAGGTCAGGCGACGCTGTAACTCGGGGTCAAGCTCAAGGTTATCTTTGCGCAATTGCTTGATCGCAGCTTCATCTTCCTCTGAAAGGATACCAGCATTGAGGGTCAGCTCTTCGAGCGCAGGCTCACGCCCTAATTTTTGCACCAGGTCACGTTGCACACGAAGTAATCGGGTGATCGCTTCAAAAAGATGGACTGGAATGCGGATGGTACGTGCCTGTTCAGCAATATATCTCGAAATCGATTGTCTGATCCACCAGGTGGCATATGTGCTGAATTTAAACCCACGGGTAGAGTCAAATTTGGTGACTGCCCGCAACAATCCCAAATTGCCCTCTTGAATCAGGTCGAGGAAGGAAATACCCCGACCCAGATAGCGTTTTGCAATACTGACCACCAGGCGCAGATTGGCACGAATGAGGGTTTGATTGGCTTCTGTTGCCCGCCGGCTGATTCCTTCCATTTCCACTTCTAATGTGGCGTCGGTTGGAAGATTCTTTCGGAAATAGGGTAGCTTGGGCAGATCGCCCTCTTTTGCCAGATAATTATTTAATTTAATGGCAATATCGGTAGGCAGCAGGTAAAACCCTTCAAAGAGGATGAATGCCTGCCGGACAGGTTCGTCCCAGATAGCATCCTTTCCCCAACGCCCGTCATTATCCAGGTAATTTCGTAAATACGATACATTTTGAGATTGCCAGTAATACCGTAATTCTTGAGCTTCAGCCAAAACCAGTTGCAGGTCTGGCGGTGTGCCCTGATGCAACCGCTCCAGGTCTTCCTGTAATCTTGCCCATGCAGTGATGATCTCATTGCAGACAGCAACGAATACTTCACGGTTATAACCAGGTTGCCCCTGTTCATGCCGGACGGTCTTTCCCAACCGTTTAATGAATTGCTGTGCCTTGATGCGGATCGCCAATCGAAATTCGCTGTCGGCATCCAGCAAACCAATCTGACCGATTTCTTTCAGATACAGGCGAACGGGATCTTCAGATAATTCTATGGCAATGGTTGGATCTTCAAGAATTTCAAGGGGGTCTTCTAGAATGACATCAGGATCTTCATCAGATATTTGAACCTGTTGATCATCTGTATCATCTTTTTCGACATCAGACGTTTCTAATGTGGGGAGAAATTCTTCATCCTGATTATTATCAGCATCTTGGATCGAGTCGTCCGTTTCCATACCCGAAGAATTATTTTTAGCGGGTCTGGAGACATGTTTTTTGGTTTTGATGGGAACTACCTTGGATGGAAGGGAAGTTTTTTGACGTACCATATGCTCAACTATACCATAATCCTAGAAGCCTGATTCTTTATAATCGTTAATCGTTTAATCCGGGATGAAAGGGTCGTGGAAAGCGCGGTTGATGCGAGCCAGGGTTTGTGCACTTTGCATAATGCGTTCATTGTAATTCTCTTGTTCCTGAGATTCCGTTTCCTGATCTTCCTGCTGTAAAAAGCGAAGTTGATTCATTTCCTGGTTTATCTGTTCATGGCGCAACCGTAATACTGTGCGAAAAAGGTCTTCCATTTGCCTGTTTTCCGGTAGATTTTCCAGGTTGAGTTTTGCTTTCATTTCTGAAACCAGTTCTTCCAGCTCACCTGGTGTCTGCTGGAGGATAAATTCGCCCGGTTCCAGGTTGACTTGCTCGAGAGCATCATAGATCAACTTTCCCAGCACCTGGTGCTCTGCCAGTTCCAATTCGGCAGGGTCAAGAGGCTGCAGACCATATTTCTGCAGCATGCGATTGAGCAGGTACATCGCATTGGGATTATTCACCAGCATGGCGAGGATATGCCTTTCGAGTTTGCTCACCAGTGTTTGAGGTTTTCCCGCCAGTTCAGTTGTAGCGGGTGCCTGTTGTACTTCGGTACGCTGGCGCGGGCGTACCACTCGCCGGGGAGCACCTGTACCACCCAATAAAGCACTTTCATCCACCCGCAGCATACGCGCTAAACGCTGACGGTAGGTATCACGTTCAATGGGATTGGGAACATCTTCGATGAGCGGCATGACCTCACCAGCAATTTCTGCTTTGGTTTTCGCATCATCCAGATTACGGTTGGCTGCCAGGGCTTCCATCACATGTACCACGATTGGCTGGGCTTTTACCAGAATATCTGACCACTCTTTAGGGTTGCGCAGCACTACTTCATCCGGATCCATACCCTCGGGGATGGTGGTTACACGTAGGTCAGCCTGTAGACGCGCTTCTGTTCGCACCAATCCGCGTGCGTCGAATATCCCGCTGGAATCACTGCTGATCTCAGCAGTGCGATCCAAAGCCTGGCGCGCAACCTCCAATCCGCGCAGGGTGGCTTTTTGACCGGCGGCATCTGCATCTAACGCCAACACGATCTGCCGTGCGAATTTTTTGAGCATACGCATCTGATCTTCAGTCAATGCAGTACCCATTGGTGAAACGGTGTTGGTAAACCCTGCTTGATGAAGCAGAATCACATCCAGGTATCCTTCGACGATCACAGCCTGGCTGGTGGTGCGGATGGCTTTCCGGGCTTTATCCATTCCATAAAGCAGCCGTCCCTTATCGAATAACGCCGTTTGGGGCGAGTTGAGAAATTTTGGCACATCGTTTGGGTCAAGAATGCGAGCTCCAAATCCAGCCATACGCCCGTTGGCATCTTGAATGGGAAAGAGAATGCGATTGCGAAAACGATCGTAGAATCCTTCACCCTCACCACGCTCGGTGACCAGCCCTACTTCCAGCAGGTCATCAGGTTTATACCCTTTCGCAGTGAAGTGATTCATCGCAGCATCCCAACCAGCCGGGGCATATCCCAACCCAAATGATGCAATGGTCTGGTCAGTCAGTCCTCGCTTGTGCAAATAATCCAGGGCGGGTTTTCCTGCCGGTGTTTGGGTGAGATGATGCTGATAAAAGACTACCGCCTGTTCCAGGATACCTCGCAGGGTATCCAGCCTGTCTTCATGTTCTTTTTTCTGGGGAGTCAATGGTTCCAGCACCACTCCGGTGCGTTGTGCCAGGTACTGCAGCGTCTGGGGAAAATCCCACCCCTCTTTTTTCATTACAAACTTGAAAATATCGCCACCCTCATTGCATTGTCCAAAGCATCGCCAGGTTCCCGAATCGGGGAAGACGACAAAAGCAGGGGTGCGCGAATTGGGATGGAAGGGGCAAAAGCCGATGTAATTCTTCCCGGTGCGTCGAAGTTTTACCGTTTGGGAAATGAAGTCCACCACATCCAGGCGGGATTTGATCTCATCTACAGCGGTCATGGGTTGTTTCTCATTATCGTATTGGTTAATGTATAGCATAATCGGAATATGAGCAAGGGTGTGAGGTAATTTGATTGTAGCCAGTTGATAACCAAAGAATAGCGAATAGATCGCCACGAAAGATACCAAAAACACAAAACGATTCTTTGTATTCTTCGTGCCCCTGGAGATGACTATTTAAATTTTTATGTCACCTTTCCCTGTGCTTGTTCAGAATAGCAATAAGCATGGTACAATCTTTGCCGATGACACTCCTGGCAAACCTTAACTCCCAACAGCACGAAGCAGTAACCACTCAATCAAAGCAAACACTGGTACTGGCAGGACCTGGTTCGGGGAAGACGCGCGTTCTTACCCAGCGCATCGCCTACCTGGTGCAGGAAATGAGGGTCGCACCTTATCAAATCCTGGCAGTTACTTTTACCAACAAAGCTGCCCGTGAAATGCGTGCCAGAGTCGAAAACCTGCTCAGTCAGCAATTGCAGGATATCTGGTTGGGAACTTTTCATTCCATCTGTGCCCGATTGCTCAGGCGCGAGACAAATGCTTTGCCCTACCGCCCAAATTTTGTAATTTTTGATGAGGGTGACCAGGAAACCCTGATCAAACGTGCCATCCGCGAATTGAACATTGATGAAAAGACCTATCGGCCTGCTGGAGTGCTTGCCAGTATTTCCAACGCAAAGAACGATCTGAAACTTCCGCAGGACTATCCCTGCCAGAGCTATCGGGATGAAGTTGTAAAGCGTGTGTATGAACGGTATCAAGCACTTCTAGTGGACAACAATGCTCTCGATTTCGATGATCTATTGTTTGTGGCAGTTCGGCTTCTGCGTGAAAACCCAGACATCTGCCGGCGCTATGCAAGCCGTTTTGCACAGGTACTCGTAGATGAATTTCAAGACACCAACCTGGCGCAATACGAATTACTGAAACTCATTTCTTCTTATCATAAGAATATTTTTGTGGTGGGAGATGAAGACCAGTCCATCTATCGCTGGCGAGGCGCAGATTATCGAAATGTGCTGCGTTTTGAAAAAGACTATCCGGATTGTCAGAAGATTTTGCTGGAACAGAATTATAGATCTCCGCAAAATGTGTTGGATACTGCGCGCGCGGTGATCAACCGCAACCCCAACCGCACACCCAAACACCTTTTCACTGATCGCGGCAATGGTGATGCCATCACACTTTTTGAAGCGGTTGATGATACCTCAGAGGCGGTGTACGTGGTGGATACCATCCAACAACTGGTAATGAGCAAACGTGCAAAGCCTTCTGATTTTGCCATCATGTATCGCACCAATGCACAATCCCGCCTGCTGGAAGAAGCTTTTTTGCGCGAAGGGATGGCGTACCGTTTAGTAGGTGCACAAAGGTTCTACGGACGGCGCGAAGTAAAAGACTGTATTGCATACCTGCGCTTAGTGCACAACCCGGATGACGAAGTCAGCCTGAGCCGGATTATCAACGTTCCTACCCGCGGCATTGGTGAAAAGACGATGCTTTCACTCTTATTGGCAGCTCGTTCTGCACACATCAGCCCCGGGCAGGCATTGCTTGATCTGGGACAAAATGGAGATTCATCGCGCTTCTGGAGCGCTCTTTCAGGTCGTGGTGCCATGCTACTGGCAGATTTTGGGGTGCTGCTGGGAAATTGGATCGAACAAAAAGACAAGATCAGCCTGCCAGCGCTGTTTGATCAAATTCTCGAAGATGTTGTCTATCAGGAATACATTGAAGATAATTCAGATGAAGGCGAAGACCGCTGGGGAAACGTGCAGGAGTTGCGCAAGCTGGCGTTTGAATATCAGGATCGGGGCATGACAGAATTCCTCGAAAATCTGGCGCTGGTTTCTGATCAAGATACTCTGCCAGAGGCAGCGGATGCACCCACATTATTGACTTTGCATGCAGCCAAGGGGTTGGAATTTTCACAGGTTTTTATCACCGGACTGGACGAGGGGATACTACCTCACAGCCGTTCAAAAGATGACCCCGAACAGATGATGGAAGAACGCCGTCTGTTCTATGTGGGCATCACTCGGGCAAAAGACAGGTTATATCTGGTGCGGGCAGAACGTCGCAGTCAGTACGGAGCGTATGAGTTCAGCGAACCATCCCAATTCCTGGCGGATATTCCCGCGAATTTGCTGAAAGTGAAAACCTCGAGCAGTTCACCACGGCGAAGATCTTCTTCATCGTATGAATTCTCTGAACCAACACCAGTTCCCACCCGCTGGACATCTGCAAAATCCGTAAAACCAGCACCTGAGGTACAACAGCGCTTTCGGGCTGCAATGCGTGTCAAGCATCCCACCTGGGGAGAGGGAATGGTGTTGGATAGCCGAATTATTGACGGTGAAGAAACGCTGGATGTATTTTTCGAAAGCGTTGGATTCAAACGGTTGATGGCATCTATTGCCAACCTGGAAATCCTTTAATTAGCCGCTCCAGCTTTCTCGATTACTTTCAATTGCTTTTAGAACCAGCACGATGATATTACGCGCATGGGCTGAACGGGGTTCATTCAACATTTCTAAAAGTTGCTTTACCCGGGTCTGATATTTGGCGCGTTCGTCACGGGTGGTGCTGATGCGAATAATATCATTCTCTCCTGAAAGCAGCATCAAGCAAAAGGTACGCAAGGTAGGAGATTTATTTTCAAAAGCTACGCCTTTGATTCGCTCGATGATATCGCTGCGGATTTCTTTATCTTTCAGAACCCACTTCTTTTTCTTGATCAATCCCCCCAGCTTTGATACTTCCACCTTTTCTACATGACCACGCTCTGCCAAAGATTCGGCTACAAATTCATGCACCATCTTCTGTCGCAAGCTGCCCAGGTCCAGCATCCAGCGCCTGACATCGCGAGGCTCTGGGGCGGCATTGATCTTCCCCAATGCGAAATCCAGTACAGCATTGTTCAAAGGCTCTTTGTCAATAACTTCAACTTTGCGATTTCCTTTACTATCAATGCGTTTCTCTAATGCCAATTCCATGAGAATTGCACTGGTCAACGCCTGTACCAGGTTAATCTGTTTCAGCTTTCCAGTTTCTTCATTCAGTGCAAGCAACCAAATTTCTTCGGGAAGAGTAAGCAAAGCGACCTCCGAGATTAAATGATGGAAGTATTATACAGGATGAAATAGCTGGATGGATGGGAAATTCGGGTTTCTTTTATGCCCTATCTGGTTTACTTATTTTTTACGGATGAACAGTGTTCCAAGCAGAGAGTAAACAACCCATGCCACCAAAGTTACTATCAGCGCTGTTGTAAATCCATGAATGTTGAATCCATGAGCCAGTAATCCCCAGAGCAATCCAGTAACAACGCTTAAAATGGCAATAATGATCAATCGCCTGGTGACCTCTTTTCTGGCTGTTTTTATCCTTCGTTCGATGTCTGCCTGAGCTTTCACCGTGTCGAATTCTGGAGAGAGATATTCTTTTACCGTATTAAAGATCCGGCGGACCTGCATGTTATATTCTGGGGGTGGAGTTGATCCCATAGGGCGAAAGAATCCTGGTGTCAGGTCACGACGGTATTGTGATTCTATTGATGTTGTTCCATCATCCAATTGGCGACATTTTAATAACGTAGTGAATTTTGCACTCATTCCACCTGTCCATCTGGCTATGATGGTCTTGTCTGTTGGATTGGAAGAAACTATATCAATTTTTTGACTTTTCAAAGAAAAGAGCAGCCCCTCGAAACACTTTTCTACCGTCGCATGGAAAATATGCGACATCTCAGTGTTTGCCATGATTCCCTCCTGAAATATGGTAGTCAACAAATACCCCATCGAGATTCGTTCATTAACGAATAGCTACGATGGGGCATGTATCTTTTATTATAGAAGTTTGAATAGAGAATACAAGAGATTTGCTTTTCTTGACACCACCCCTTCCCTCTGGTATCCTTTCTGTGCGTCCGGGTGGGTCCGGCGCGGCGGAACCCTACGAACCCCGTCAGGTCCGAGAGGAAGCAGCGGTAAGGAGGTTATTCCGGGTGCCGCCGGTAAGCCTGCTCGGGCGCATTTATTTAAACTATGCAAACTCCACCTGTTTGTAACTACGAAGGTTCAGATTACCAGCAAAGTTTCTGGGATCAGGGTTTGCGCGCCTATGAAGATGCGGCCGAGGCAGTCGCCATGAAGCGTTTGTTGCCTTCCAGTGGAAATCACATGCTGGAATTAGGTGCTGGTGCCGGGCGCAACACATTACGCTACCAACAGTATAACCACATAACACTGGTTGATTACTCCACCACCCAACTACAGCAAGCCCGTCAACGTTTGGGGGAGAGCAGCCGATTCCGGTATGTAGCTGCGGATATATACCACCTTCCTTTTGTCGAAGGGTTATTCGATGGCGCTACCATGATCCGCACCTTGCACCACATGGCAGATGCAAAGCTGGCATTACAGCAGACCCGCCGTGCGCTACAGCCTGAAGCAATTTTTATTCTCGAATATGCCAACAAGCGAAACCTGAAAGCTATATTACGATACCTGTTACGAAAACAAACCTGGAGCCCATATACTCTTGACCCGGTGGAATTTACGGAGTTAAATTTTGACTTCCATCCCAGGATGGTGAGCCGATGGCTGCAAGAAGTGGGTTTTGTGAATGAGCGCTCATTGACGGTCTCGCACTTTCGGGTAGGATTTCTCAAAAAGGTGATACCACTGAAAATGTTGGTTTGGATGGATAGCGTGCTGCAACCCACGGGTAGTTGGATCAAGGTAACTCCGAGTGTTTTCACTCGCAACCGTGCTATCGGGAATACCCCTGTTGCATCTGAAGGTTCCTTCTTTCAATGCCCAGCCTGTGCATCTGGCATGCTTGATGATACTCCACCTGAAATTCACTGTTCACAATGTGGGCGAACTTATCATGTGAACGATGGCATCTACGATTTCCGCCTGAATAGTTAACCCCTCTGTACTCTTCCCATTTTCATTGAAAATGGGAAGAGTGGCGAAGCCAGGTGGGGCTATTCTTTTTCGTGGTTAATGCCTTTGTGGTTAAAGCCTTTTTTCTTTTTCTACTACCCAAAAATGACTTAACCCCAACCTACGTAAAGGCGTTCTTTCCAGGAACTGCAATATCCCCCGTAGAATCTTCCCGAAGAATCCAAATCGGGCGATCACATTGTCATATGCCCCAAAAATAACGGTTTTCGTGATCCTCTTTACAGGTAGCCCGTCAAATAATTTGTCTAGATCGGCGGAAGAATACACCCGCACATGCGGTGCAAGTTTATCGCGCCACTTTCGAGGGAGATAATTCACGAAAAGTTTATTACCAAAGTGATACTTGCCCCGCCAGTACACTCCATGCGTCTCAAAAGGATATCCGCGGTTCGGGCAGAAAAGAACCAATCTTCCTCCAGGTTTGAGAACCCGCACCATTTCTGCAATTGCCATCCTGTCATCGTTCACATGCTCGAGTACCTCGTGATTGAGCAGCAGGTCGAAAGAATTTTCCAGGAAGGGCAGGTGTTCACCCGCACCACATACCACCCGGGGAGCCTTTTGCTGCGCATCTAGGGTACGTGGAAACTCAATATCCAACCCGATCGTTCTGTTCTGTTCAGAAGCCAGTTTGCCCAGGTAAGCCCCTACGCCGCATCCATCCACCAGGATACAACCAGAAAGACGTTCCCCGGCTGCTTGCTGGATCATCTTTAAACGGCGTTCCTGACCAGCTCGCCAGACATGCGAGGGTTCACCGCGTAAAGCTGCTTTTTCGAGGTTTTCAGGATTCATGGAGGTGATTATACCAGCAGCATATCAAGCTTTAGTATCACCGGAGGGGACCCAGGTCAAAACGGTAGTTCCCATCCCCGGTTCAGAGGTGATCTCAACATCACCACCTACATTGCGCGCCCGGGTTTGAATATTCATCAAGCCATGCCCAAGGGTCATTTTGATCCGCTCGAGGTCAAACCCGTTGCCATCATCGGTCACTTCCATCAGGACGCGTTCAGCTGTTGACCACACCACGACATCAACATGGTGAGCATGGGCATGTTTGGCTATATTCGCCAGAGCCTCCTGGCAGATATGGAAAAGTGCCATTGCTCGAGTATTGGTCAGGTTGGCAATCCCTTCAGTGGGACCGGTGAGTGTGACATCGATCAGTGTGTTAGCTTTAAATTCGTTGGAAAGGCGAGTGAGCCCTTGCATCAGGCTTTCATCATGGAACTGGCGAGGTCGCAGATCAAGAATATAGGTGCGAATGTCACGGATGGTCTTATTCAGGTCTGCAATAGCCTGCGTAATACGCTGTCGTGCCATAGGAGTATCATCTTCCATCAATAAGCGGGCATGTTCGAGAGTAAGACCCACAGCATAGATCGATTGGATAACCCCGTCATGCAGGTCCATCCCGATACGCTCCCGTTCTTCCAACACCGCTAATCGTCTCTGCTGCACATTCAACTCGACATTCTCAATGGCAGTGCCCACCCAGGTACTGATGTTGGAAAGGAATTGAATTTCGAGTTCATCCAGAGGTTTAGGATCATGAATGACAATGGTTAGCGTACCCAATACACCGCCACGTCCCCTGAGAGGAAAACAGGCAACCTGGTTGAACCCTTTTAATTCAAGTTCAGGGTTCAACTCAGGAAACTTTTTATCAGGTAAATCCACAAGGTGCGCCTGACCGGTACTGGCGGTATTGCCAATCAATCCAACGCCGACCAAAAAACTCTCTCGTGTATAAATGTTTTGGATGGAATCGCCCTGATGAAGCACCATTTTGAGGGTCATCCCGTCTTCCTGGCGCAAGAAGATTTCACCAATCTCGATATCCAGGCAACTGATCACCTGACTGAGAGCTTTTTTCAAGATTTGATCTACATTTGAAGCAGTTGCAAGCGTAGATGCCAGTTCGTTGAGCAGTGCCATGTTTTCGTTTCTACGCGTCAGTGTACGATCACGATCCACCAATTGCCGGTACAAACGTGCATTGGAAATAGCGATCGCAGCATAGGAAACCAGAGTTTCTATGACCTGCTGGTCATCCTCTGTGAATTCGGCACCATTTGCTTTGTTGGTCAGATAAATTTGCCCCACCTGATGGTCGCCGTGCCAGATGGGAACTCCTAGAAAAGAGGTCATCCCAGGATGAAAAGAGGGAACACCAACACTGCGGGGATCCTCTTTGATATTGTTCAGGCGGATCGTTTCGTGGGTGTTCATCAGTGTACCGATCAATCCTAATCCGACTGGAGGATGTTTTATTTTCTGTATGTCGCTATCACTCATCCCCACCGGAATGAATTGCACCAGTTTTCCATGCTCATCCTGTACACCCACTGCAGCGAACTGCGCTTCGGATTGTTCACACGCAAGTGTCGCCAGACGGTGTAGCAAAGAATCAAGTGAAATATCCTGTACCAGCTCGAGTGCAGCTTTATGTAGCGTAGCCAGTCGTTCTTGTAATTGTTCACAACCTGAAGGCTCATTCATATCGGAGTAATTTTACCCTGATTTGGAGGAATGAAAAGGCAGGACTTGGATCATGATGGTTTATCGGGTGATTGGAGAGCATGTTGTCACTGTTCATTCGAAGGTCTATAATACATTTTGCTGTTCAACCAAGGAAATCATCAAGAGATTCATTCTATGAAAATTAAAATCTGTTACGGAACAAATGGAAAAATGGCAAGAATTTATACTCCTGAGAATGAGGAGGATATTTACCAACTCGAATTGATGCAGTTGAGTGGTGAGCTTGACGCGACAGATTATATGCATGGTGAGACAAAAGAAGAGTTTGAGTATGAGATGAGAAAAAGACATGAGCGTATGAAAGCACAGCAAAGTAGGAAAGTGAACGGGAGAAATCGGCACTGATTTACCTCTGGTATAATTCTCTTTCATTATGTTGTGATTTTCTGGAGTAAGCATGTCTACACCTTTCGATTTTCAGTCAATTATTCTTACCTTGCAGCGTTTCTGGTCAGATTATGGCTGCCTGATCTGGCAGCCTTATTACACCCAGGTCGGTGCAGGTACGATGAACCCCGCCACCTCACTGCGCGTTTTGGGTCCTGAACCCTGGAATGTGGCATATGTTGAGCCTTCTGTCCGACCGGATGATGGCCGGTACGGAGAAAACCCAAATCGTTTACAGCAGCATACCCAGTTTCAGGTCATTCTCAAACCAGACCCGGGCAATCCGCAGGAAATCTATCTTCACTCTCTGGAAGCGTTAGGTATTGATCCCCGGCAGCATGATATTCGCTTTGTTGAAGATAAATGGGAAAGCCCAGCTTTGGGTGCATGGGGATTGGGTTGGGAAGTATGGCTGGATGGTCAGGAGATCACTCAATTCACATATTTTCAACAGGCTGGCGGACAGGTGCTGGACCCAGTTTCGGTTGAAATTACCTATGGGTTGGAGAGAATCGCCATTGCACTACAGGGCGTACACAGCTTTCGCGATATTCAATGGAGCCCATCACGAACGTATGGTGATGTTCACTTACAGGGGGAGCAGGAGCATAGCAAGTATTATTTTGAAGTTGCCGACATCGAACGCCTGCGGAAAATGTATGCGCTATTCGAAGAAGAAGCCCGTGCCGCATTAGCTCAAGAACTGGTGCTACCCGCCCATGACTATATCCTTAAATGCTCACACACTTTCAACATTCTTGACACACGCGGAGCCATTGGGGTGACCGAACGCCAGCAATTCTTCGGACGGATGCGAGACCTTTCTCGCAAAGTATCCGAGTTGTACCTCGAAAAACGACAACGGCTTAAATTTCCCTGGTTGGAAGACACAACTGCTATAGGAAAAACTACTTCAGCAAAACTTCAAACAACAGCAGGGAAAATCACCGGAGAAAAGGCTCCATTCCTGTTCGAAATTGGAACGGAAGAACTCCCTGTAGCAGACCTGGCTTCAGCAATTGATCAATTGAAGGAAAAAGTTCCCGGCTGGTTGGATGCCTGCCACCTTGAGCATGGTGATATTCAGGTGTTTGGCGCACCCCGCCGGCTGGTTGTGTATGTCAAAGACCTGGCGGTGTCTCAACCTGATCAGGAAGTGGTTTTCAAAGGTCCGCCTGCTGCCCGTGCATTCGATGCGCTGGGTGTTCCTACCCCTGCGGCTGAAGGCTTTGCACGCAGTAAAGGTTTAGAAGTATCTGCTCTCACGATAAAAGAAATAGATGGTGGTAAATACGTTGCTGCAACCATTCATGAAAAAGGCAAAGATGCCATTACCGTTCTTTCTGGTGTTCTTGCTGATTGGGTGGCTTCTATTAAATTTGACAAGTCCATGCGCTGGAATAGCAGCGGTATTGCCTTTTCCAGACCCATTCGCTGGATGTTGGCTCTATTCGGCGATTCTGTTGTTCCATTTACTTATGCTGGGCTTTCCTCAGACCGAGAAACTCGCGGATTGCGCTTTTATTATCCCGAAACATTTTCGGTTAACCATCCAGATGAATACTTTAATTTTCTTAACAAACAGGGCATCATCCTGGATAGTGCAACCCGGCGCAAAATGATCGCTGACCAGGTGACTGCACTGATGAAAGAAGTAAAAGCAGAGCAGGTTCTGGACAATGAATTGTTAGATGAAGTAACTATGTTGGTGGAAGTACCTACTGCTTTACGCGGTGAATTTGAAAAAGATAGATTGCAGCTCCCCAAGGATGTACTGGTATCGGTGATGAAAAAGCACCAACGGTATTTCCCTGTGCAGGATAGTGAGGGCAAATTGCTCCCATATTTCATCGCAGTTCGCAATGGTGATGATCAAAGCCTGGATATAGTTACTGATGGAAATGAGCAGGTGATCCGTGCTCGGTTTGCAGATGCAGCTTTCTTCATCAGAGAAGATTTAAAGACTGAACTGCCCGTTTTCCTCGCAAAACTGGATACACTTGCATTCCAGCAGAAATTAGGCTCGATGCTGGCTAAAACTCAGCGTATCGAAAAACTCACTGCCGTGCTGGCAAAACATCTCGCTCTTTCAGAAACAGAGGTAAAAATTGCATCACAGGCAGCGCACCTGTGCAAAGCTGACCTGGTATCCCACATGGTGGTGGAAATGACATCCCTGCAGGGAGTGATGGGTCGGTATTACGCTCAAAACGCGGGCATTGAGGACGCAGTCGCCGATGCTATTTATGAACATTATCTTCCCAGGTTCGCAGGTGATTCTCAACCTGCTCACCAGGCTGGATTTGTGATTGGTCTGGCTGACCGATTGGACAGTATCGCCGGATTGTTTGCAGCCGGGTTGGCACCCAGCGGCACCAAAGACCCCTTTGCTTTAAGGCGTAGTGCTTTAGGGCTTGTGCAAAATTTGATCACCTGGGATGTAGATTTCAACCTCGCTTTTGGCCTGGAGCAAGCCATCGTAAACCTGCCAGTCAAAGCAGATGAAAAAGTTTTACGCGATTGCCTTGAATTCATTTCTGGGCGTATGCGCAGCATGTTTCTGGATCAGGGTTATCGATATGATGTGGTAGATGCAGTGTTGGCAGCCCAGCAGCAGAATCCTGCTGCTGCAGCCAGGGCGGTTAAAGAATTAAGTGTCTGGGTAGGCAAACCCGATTGGAATACTATTCTGCCCGCCTATTCACGATGTGTTCGCATCACCCGTGACCAGAAGCAGGAGTTTGTAGTTACTCCCCAATCCATCACCGAACCAGTGGAAAAGGAACTGTTCGCTGCAATAAAACAGGCTGAATCTGCATTACGCACAAAAGGCTCAATGAAGGATTTCTTTACTGCATTTACACCTATGATCCCAGCCATCAATCGTTTCTTTGATACAGTGCTGGTAATGTCGGATAATGAGGTTGAGCGATCCAATCGCCTGGGAATGTTACAGCATATCGTCAGGTTGGCAGATGGTGTTGCTGATTTTTCGAAGCTGGAAGGTTTCTAAATTCGTTTAGGCGAGGAGTTATACTCCTCGCCTTTTGATTTTTGTTGCACTTTTTCCATGATTGATAAACTGTCTTTGGAAAAGGAATTGAACAATGCATACTGAAACTGTTCTTCTTCTCATCTTTACTTTGCTTATGGCAGGAGCTTTTGGAATACCAGGCATCTATGCGCTGTTTCGATATTTCATTGTAAAAGGTAGATATAACATTGATCCAAAATGGGTAGTTGTTGAAGGTGTTGTAAAAGCTGCCCACCTTGAAAGATCAGAAGAACCCGCAACGTATGGCGGTCATGATATTTTTTACAAACCAGTGCTTGAATATTCTTATATCGTTGATGGATATAATTTCACTACCACCCAACTCGATTTTGGCTCTCAAAGACTTTCTTTGAGCAAAGCACAAGATATTCTAAATAAACACCCAGTAGGGTCAAAAATCTCTGTATTTTTCAACCCTGTGAATGCCTCTGAGGCAATGGCAAAAGTATCCAATAGTGCTGCAAACATCTGGCTGGTCGCCGGAATTGTGCTGATGCTCTGCAGCCTGTGTGTTTCCTGTGGCGGTACGATTTTATTGATCAGGGTTTTGACATTAGATTAAAATACTCTAACATAGGATAAACATCGCTTGAAAAGGGTGCTTTAAGCAATCATATGACCAGGTCTGTTAAGGTTACAATTACCCTTGCAGCAAACCCCAATGCATTGATCTATTTTGTATTGGGAGATAGAAAATGAGGAGAGCTCATGCCTGAAGAAGATCCCAGAATTACTGCTTTACGTGCAATGCGTGAAAAAGCCCGGCAGGCTGGTGGCGAAGACCGGATCGCCAAACAACATGCCAAGGGGAAACTAACTGCTCGTGAAAGATTGGATATCTTGCTTGACCCGGGTACCTTTACAGAATTGATGCCCTTTGCGGTGCAGCAATTCGATGAGTTGAGTGTCAGTGATGAGAAATACCTGGGCGATGGCGTGGTAACTGGTTATGGCAAAGTAGATGGACGTATCGTTTATGTCTATGCTCAAGATTTTACTATCCAGGGCGGGGCATTAGGAGAAATGCAATCCCGGAAGATCTGCCGTACGATGGATCTGGCAGCTTCTGCAGGTGCCCCCATCATTGGTTTGATCGATTCCGGTGGCGCCCGTATTCAAGAGGGTGTACGTTCGTTGGGTGGCTATGCTGAGATATTCAGGCGCAACGCTTTATACTCTGGCGTTATTCCCCAGATCAGCCTGATCCTGGGACCTTGCGCAGGTGGAGCGGCTTATTCACCAGCAGTGACTGATCTGATTATCATGGTGGAGAAAAGTTCTTACATGTTCCTTACTGGGCCAGAAGTGATCAAATCTGTGACAGGTGAGATCATTAATGCTGAAGGATTAGGAGGCGCAGCAGTTCATCTGGGTGTCAGTGGTACAGCTCACCTTACAACAAAAACAGAGCAGGATGCTTTAGCCCTGGCTCGTAAAGTGTTGGGATATTTACCATCCAATAATGTAGAAAATCCACCGGTTATTTCTGGTGTGGATCAAATCCCATTTGATGAATCGCTCAACAATATGGTGCCTATTGATCCATCCATTGCTTACAATATGCACGAAATCATTGGACGAATCGTTGATCGCGGCAGTTTCATTGAGTTGTTGGCAACCTTTGCATGTAATGCGGTGATCGGATTTGCCCGCATTGGTGGTTTCCCAGTGGGTATTGTGGCGCAAGAGCCTAATGTAATGGCTGGAGTGCTGGATATCGACTCGGCGGATAAGATTGCACGGTTTGTACGCTTATGTGATTGCTTCAACCTGCCTGTTATTACATTTGTGGATTCTCCTGGCTTTTTGCCGGGCATCGATCAGGAGCATCGTGGGGTCATCCGGCATGGTGCAAAAGTTCTATTCGCCTATTCCGAAGCCACTGTCCCGAAGATCAGTATCATTACCCGCAAAGCGTATGGCGGTGCCTATGTGGTCATGAGCAGTAAGTACATGGGTTCTGACCTGGCATATGCCTGGCCAAGCGCTGAAATCGCTGTGATGGGTCCTGAAGGTGCAGCCAATATTTTGTATCGCAAGCAAATAGAAGCCGCTGAAGACCCGAATGCTGAGCGTGCGCGCCTGACTGAAGAATATCGCAACCAGTTCCTCAACCCCTATGCTGCCGCTAAAGCCGGTTACATCGACGATGTGATCGAACCTTCTGAAAGCCGCAGCCGGATCATTTCTGGTATTTCTGCGCTGCGCGATAAGCATGAAACTCTACCCGTGAAAAAACATGGCAATATGCCAGTGTAGCGATCAGGAGATACTATGGCAGAAATTTTAAAAAGCGCTCTTCTGATCACCGGCATTGGTATGGGATTGGTATTTCTTTCCCTGATATTGCTGTGGTGGTTGATGGAAGCTACTGTCAGATTATTCAAGGAACGTAAAAGAGAGAAGGAAATTGAAGAGACTCCCGCGGAAAGTACACAAGTTGCTACAGAGGAACCCTCTATTGACAAGAAGAAACGGGTAGCTGCTGCAGCAGTAGCTCTTGCTCTGGCAGCCAGCCAGGCAAGCCATCACCCGGATGAAGGAAGTGCTTCTGTCAGCCCCTGGCAGGTGGCTTTACGCAGCCGTAGTTTCAGTAATCGCAGTGCTACATTTGGTCGAAAATCAAAAAGGAATAACCCATGAAATTCCGTGTAACCATAGAAGATCAAACGTATGATGTTGAAGTTGGAAACCTGCAAGCCAGACCAGTCATGGTAACAGTTGATGGAGAGAATTACTGTGTTTGGCCCGAAAGTGGTGAAACTCACACAGCTGCAACTGCTTCTACAACCGGTGAGCCCTGTTCTGCTCCGGTACAACCTGTCATTCGCACAGTAGAGGTTTCTGCATCGAAGGCAGTGCTGGCTCCTATTCCAGGAACGATCGTTGGAGTGAGTGTGAAGCCTGGTGATAGTGTTCAGGTTGGGCAAGAGTTGTGCATACTGGAAGCGATGAAGATGAAGAATGCCATTCGTGCCATCAGAGCAGGCACAATTGCCAAAGTGTTCGTTGCGAATGGCGATTCTGTGAAGCACGGTCAACCATTGGTCGAGTTCACCGATTAAGGCGGGAATATGGACTTTACGTCATTGTTTCAGGAAATTACCCGTGGATTTTCCAGTTTCTACTGGGGTAACCTGGTAATGATCATTGTAGGGGGCATTCTCATCACCCTGGCAATTGTGAAAGAATACGAACCTGTGCTTCTGCTCCCCATTGGTTTTGGCTGTATTCTGGCAAACCTGGGAATGAGCAATGAACATGGAATGTTCCAGGTATTGTATGCCGCAGGAATAGAAACCGAATTATTCCCTCTGCTTATTTTTATAGGTGTTGGGGCAATGATCGATTTTCGACCATTATTGGCAATGCCGCAAATGGCGCTGTTGGGAGCAGCAGGTCAGTTTGGTATTTACGGCACTTTATTGCTGGCAGTATTGATCGGTTTTCCATTGAATCAGGCAGCATCCATCGGTGTCATTGGTGCCATTGATGGCCCAACCGCGATATTTGTCACCAGCAAGTTGGCACCAGAAATGCTGGGGCCGGTTGCGGTTGCAGCGTATTCGTATATGAGCCTGATTCCGATCATCCAGCCACCTATCATGAAGCTAATGACCACCCGCAAAGAACGGTTGATCCGCATGGAATATACCGCGAAACCAGTCTCCAAACTGGCGGTGATCTTATTCCCCATTGTGGTTACCATTGTTGTCAGTTTGATTGCACCGGATGCTGCTCCACTGATCGCAACTTTAATGCTCGGAAACCTGCTCAAAGAAAGTGGTGTGGTTGACCGGTTGAGTAAAGCAGCTCAAAATGAAATCATTAACATTACCACGCTGTTTCTAGGGTTAACGATCGGTTCGACAATGACCGCACAGAGTTTCTTGAATATCAATACCCTGGCAATCCTGGGATTAGGGTTGCTGGCATTCGTTCTGGATACTATTGCTGGTCTGCTATTTGGAAAACTGATGTCATTTGTATCCGGTGGAAAAGTGAATCCTTTGATCGGAGCCTGCGGTATCAGCGCCTTTCCAATGGCAGGACGTCTTTCCGCTAAAATGGCTCAGGATGAAGATTATGACAACTTCATCCTGATGCATGCTATGGGATCGAATACCGCTGGTCAGTTGGGCAGTGTTATTGCGGGAGGACTACTGCTTGCTTTGGTGACTGGAATGTTATAAACTCAACCAGCCAACCCAGGGGTTAATTGTTCGTTCATTTGCGCCTCGCTGATGGCAGCGAGGCGTTCAATTTCTGCCATAATGGTTTTGGTGACTTCTCGCACATACTCGCGATCTTCTACGTCTCCATGGAAGTACATCGGTTCACCAAACGTGATAGTATATGGTCCATTGAAATACCAGTGTGCTGATACTTCTTCTTCACCAGAAACCATGGTCAGGGTTTTAATACGTGTACGTTGAATGTGTATCCCTGCAGGGATGATGGGAGCGCCTGTAGTAATTGCCAGACGGGCTGCACCAGTATGCGGCTCTGAGAAGCCACCTTCCAATGGACTGACTTCCCCTTCAGGAAACAGCATTACATTGTGTCCGCGGTTAAGAACATCAATTGATCGGTCAAATGCTACTCTGCCGTTTGCTTTTTCAACACAAATAAATCCCATTCGCTTGAGTAATCTTCCAAACGGGCGAATATTGAAGACTTCTTCGGCGATAAGAATATGAGAGTATTGACGCAGCGCCATTGAAAGCAGGAAAGGATCGCTAACACTCGGGTGATTAGCTACCAGGATCTTGGAGTTCTTAGGAATGTCCGCCAATTTATTTACTTTTAAGTTAAGACGGATGGTTACATAAGATCCTAATATGGCAAAAGCCAACCAATAAAGAAGTGTTTCTATAATCATAAATCCTCTGATAAATATTGAATTAGAGCATACCGATAAAGGATACCTGGTAAAGTGTTATCTCTGAAGTCTCTCAGGATAGATTTTTGTTGTTTGATAAGTCATATTACGATATGCATTGACTATGACAATTCTCATACTTCATCAAACACATTCAAGCGGAAAAGGATACTTACAAAAAAGATAGACGATGGGCTTTGAAAAAGGTATACTCATAGCAATTATTCAGGAGGTAAAGTGCCAAAACAAACATACCAATTAGAACCCAATGGACCTGCACGGTTAGAAATATCCTGGGCGGCGTTCTGGAAGAATATATCGATCAAGTTGGATGGCGAGGAGATTGGGACCTTTGCCAGTCAGTCGGAATTTCTCACCGGGAAGGAATTCGTTTTACCAGATGGGAAAAAACTGACTATCAGACTTGCAAGAACCTTGCTGGGATCAGACATTCATATTTCATATAATGGTAAGCCTCTTCCTGGCACATCAGCACATCCTGAAACCCGTGTCCGATCCAGCTATATGCTTATATATTTTTGGGGAGGATTGGAAGTAATCTTTGGAATCCTGATGATGGTCACCAATAAGTCTTATTCTTTGACATCATACAACACGATTTCGATGATATTAGGTCTGGTATACATCCTTTTGGCAAGGATGGTCCAGAAGCGAAACTTGTGGGCGCTGATAGCTTCTATTGTCCTCTTTGTTGGTAGTGCAGCTTATGAGGTTTTGGTCACGATGTCAGCAGGGCAATCTCCAGATATGTTCCGTCTGTTGATCCAGGCATTTCTGGTCTATTATCTCTATCAAGGAATTGGTGCCCTCAAGAAAATAAATGAGGAGAATCCAAATTCACAGATGTAGTCTGGAACGGACAATCCGCAGAATGGATCGAACCTCAGGAATTTTCATGAGGATAACGAGAATTCCATAAACCAATACACCAATTGCAACCCCGCCGAGAGTTTGAATGGCGGGGTGCATATTTTGTCCCAAAAGCATCCAACCAATCAGTGCCGCTGCCATGACGGCAGTTGCACAACTGATCAATCCCACATTTCTCCATATGGAAGCGCCTTCCAATCCGCCTAATTTGCGGTGCATGAAGATCAACAACGCAATCATTTCCAGGAAGGTTGCCAGGCTGTTTGCCAGTGCAAGCCCGCCGTGCGGCATCCATCCAATAGCACTAAAAATTCTGGTGAATGCCAGGCTGAATCCAAGGTTGAGAGTCATGGCGCCCACTCCAACGAACACGGGGGTCTTTGTGTCATGCAGTGCATAAAATGCCCGGCTGACAATTTCCACCACCGAATGCCCAACCAATCCTGCCGCGTACCAGAGAAGCGCCCAGGCCACCAGTTCTGTAGAAGCACTGTCGAATGCCTGGTATTGATAAACGAGTGCCACGAGTGGTTTTCGCAACAAGATCAAACCTAACGAGGCTGGAATGGCTAAAAGTAATACACTACGCAGGGTGGCAGCCAGAGAAGAGCGCATTTCATCTTTCTTGCCTAAAGCCACCTGAGCTGAAAAGGTTGGCAAGGCTGCGATGGCTATCGATTGGGCAATGGCAGCTTCTGGCATGAGCATGAGTGGAAATGCCAGGCTGATTCCTGTCAGGCTGCCTTCAGGTTGCAGTGAAGCGAGATAGGTGTTCAGTAAGAAATTCAGTTGAACTACTGCTACACCCAACAGTCGCGGACCCATTAATCGGGCTACTTCACGAACTGTGGGCATACTCAATCCCAGTGATGGATGATATTTTCTTTCAGGCAGTTTGAAAAAGCCTGGGAGTTGGATAAGCAAATGCATGGCTGAGCCAATGACCACGCCCCATGCCAGACCATGGATACCCATGGTTGGTTTTAGTGCCACGATCCCAATGATCCATCCGAGAGAATACATGGATGGCGCCAAAGCTGGCAGCAAGAAATGTTGGTGGGCATTGAGAATACCCATCAGCAGCCCACTGATGCCAAAGATGACTGAAGAGATCAATTGGATGCGTAACAGCTCTGCTGTAAGCAATGCCTTTGCAGGGTTCGCGCTGGCAAAACCGGGAGCAAGGATATGATCGACAATCCACGGTGCGAATATCGCTGAAAGGATGCTGAAACCTGTCAGAATGATGGTAATGAGGTTGAGAATGGATGATGCCAGACGCCACGCCGAAGGTCTATCTTTATTGGCTAATAAGCCGGTAAAGGTAGGGACAAAGGCGGAAGCCAGTGCGCCGCCAGCCACCAGATTAAATAATATTTCTGCAAAGCGGTTGGCAGCAAAAAATGCTTCGCTTTCTGGTGATGTGCCAAATGCCTGCCCTGTCAGACTTTTAGCAAGCAGACCCACCAGTTGGCTGATCACGATAGCCACCATCACGGTACCTGCTGCGCGTGCGATCTGTCGGTTAGCTGTCTCTTGAGGGATGGAATCCATGAATGTGATTATACTCGGGAAGTAGAAGAGGTGAAAAAGGAGGAGGATTCAAGGGGGCAGGGTGCTATAATCTTAAATCATGTACAAAGCCCGATATCGTCGTATTCTTGGGTTCTTTGCCAGGATGCTGCTGGGTTTCTTATGGTGGGATATCCTGCTGCCACGCGTGGGTTTCCGCAAGGCAGGCAGGCGCAGTTTGCCGCGCCGGATGCGCCAGGCTGCATCCTCTTTCCGGGTGCTTGCGATTCAAATGGGTGGGGTGATGATCAAGGTTGGGCAATTTCTCTCCGCTCGGCTCGATGTGCTGCCACCGGAGGTTACCGATGAGTTGTCAGGGCTGCAGGATGAAGTAGCGCCCGAACCCTTCGAGAATGTACGGAAAGTGGTTGAAAGCGAATTTGGTGAATCGTTGGAGACTCTGTTCGCAGAATTTGATGTTCAACCGAGAGCTTCGGCATCGATTGGGCAGGTGTATGGGGCAAAGCTTCTCTCGGGTGAAGACAGTGATACTGCCTGTGAAAGTATGCCTGTAGTGGTGAAAGTACAACGACCTGATATCGAAAAACTGGTTGAAGTAGATCTCAACGCTCTCCGCGTGGTCAGCCGCTGGCTGATGTACTACAAGCCGATCAGCAAACGTGCCAATGTACCGGTGATTCTGGAGGAATTCTCCCGCTCACTGCATGAAGAAATCGATTATCTCACTGAAGGGAAGAATGCAGAGACCTTCGCAGAAAATTTTGCCGATGAACCCGATATCCTGGTCCCGAAGGTGTGCTGGTCGCGTACTACTCGGCGGGTGCTTACCCTTGAAGATGTACAGGCAATCAAGATCACCGATTATGAAGCCATTGATGCCGCAGGAGTGAGCCGGAAAGAGGTGGCGGACCGACTGTTTGATACTTATCTAAAGCAGATCTTTGAGGACCGCTTTTTCCATGCTGACCCTCATCCGGGAAACCTGTTCGTACTCCCTGAACCTGATGACGAAGCAAGAGTAAATCATCCCTGGAAATTAGTTTTTGTTGATTTTGGGATGGTAGGCAGAGTTCCATCCAGTTTGTTTGATGGATTGAGGGAAGGATTGATCGGGCTGGCAACGAAAGATTCAAAACGCATCATTCATGCTTACCAATTGATGGGCATACTGCTGCCCGGAGCCGACGTCGAAATACTGGAGCAAATAGGAGACAGGCTTTTTGAACGGTTTTGGGGAAAATCCACCACCGAAATGATGGATATGCATCCCGAAGAGGCTCATCAATTCGTGCAGGAATTTGGCGAGGTATTGTACGATCTGCCATTCCAGGCACCTGAAAATATGATCCTTTTTGTTCGCTGCCTGGGAATCCTTTCAGGAATGTGTACGGGATTAGATCCTGATTTCAACCTGTGGTTAGGGTTAAGTCCATATGCTGACCGCCTGGTGGCAGCCGAAGGAAAAGGAAAGGTACAAACGGTTCTCAAAGAAGCAGAAAAGATCCTCCAAACGATCATTAGTTTGCCTGGTAGAACTGAGCAGCTCTTTAGCCGGATCGAACGCGGAGAGCTACGCGTGCAGGATCCTGAAGGGAAAAAGCAACTTACAAGGTTGAACAGGTCGGTACGAAAGACAGCAGGTGCAGTAGTATTTGCTGCGTTCTTCCTGGGCTCGATACAGCTTTACCTGGCGGATGCAGGTGTAATGACCTGGGTTATGCTGGCTGCTTCCGGTGTGGCTCTTATCTGGACGATCTTTCTTTGATGAGCTGAACATGAAAAGAAGATCTCCGGGAATTCTGGTCTGGTCTCTGAATGTTATACTAACAGCGGAGAATAGAAATGTTTCCTATCCGTGACACAATTCGATCTCGTTCATTTCCAATCATCACCTGGTTTCTCGTGGCAGTGAATGCGATAGTATTTTTTCTCGAATTAAGTATGCCCGAAGCTAAACTAAATGAATTCCTCAACAATTTTGCTTTGGTGCCTTCGTATTTAAATTTAACGAATCCTTTTACTTGGTACCCGCTGGTCACGCACATGTTCCTGCATGGTGGATGGATGCATGTCATTAGCAACTTATGGGTGTTGATCATCTTTGGCGATAATGTAGAAGATCGCATGGGATCATTTCGGTTCCTAGTTTTCTATCTTTTAGGTGGTATTGCAGCCGGAATATTGCAGGCAACATTATCATTTGGAAGCAATGTTCCCTCTTTAGGTGCAAGTGGAGCAATCGCTGCTGTGATGGGCGCTTATTTTCTTTTCTTCCCAAAAGCAAAAGTGGTTACTTTCATTCCTTTAGGGTTCATTCCCTGGTTCGTGGATGTTCCTGCAATTATCTATCTGGGTTTCTGGTTCGTTTCACAATTCTTTTCGGGGGTATTATCACTCTCTGGCGTTGGTGTTTCGGGTGGTATTGCCTGGTGGGCGCATGTTGGAGGGTTTGTATTTGGTTTGGCAATGGGCTGGCTTTTTACTTTGGGAAAGCGTAAACCCACCTGGCACAAAGATGAATATTACCCCTGGTAAGGAGAAGTTAAAATGGAGTTTTTGAACCTGTTTTGGATATTCTTGCTCATTGCTTTCCTTGTCCCTCTGATCCGCCAGCGTATGTTGGAAGCCTGCCGGCTAAAAATGTTGCACAAGCTGGAAGAAACACGCGGGTCACGGGTTATTGCCCTCATTTATCGACAAGAAAAGTTAAGTTTTCTCGGCTTTCCTCTGACTCGCTACCCTGAAATTCAAGATCCAGAGCAATTGTTGCGAGCAATTCAATTAACGGATTCCCAAACACCGGTTGACCTGATCCTTCATACCCCATGCGGGCTCGATCTTGCAGCAGAGCAAATTGCCCATGCACTGTCAAAACATGAAGGAAAAGTAACGGTTTTCATTCCGCATTATGCCATGTCTGGTGGTACCATAATGGCACTGGCAGCGGATGAAGTGATCATGGATGAAAACGCAGTGCTGGGTCCTGTTGATCCTCAGATCGGAGAATACCCTGCAGCTTCCATTCTGAAGATGATTGAACAAAAGAAAACATCGAAAGTTGATGATGAAACCCTCATCCTGGCAGATGTTTCCCGAAAGGCTATCCAACAGGTAAAAGATATCGTAAGGAAGATCGCCAGAGCTACCTATACAGAAAAACAGGCAGTAGTTCTGGCCGAGGAACTGACTTCGGGGAAGTGGACATACGATTACCCGATCACAGTGGAAGAAGTACTGAAACTGGGCATCAAGGTGAATACAGAAATGCCCCAAGAAATTTATCAATTGATGAATTTATATCCTCAATCAGCATCTCGTCGCCCCGCTTCTATAACAATCACCACACCATACCATTTTCGGGGGCATTCTGAAGCAGATGCGGATAAATCAAAGAACAAATGAAAGAACTTTTGGAGGGATTATGTCTGAAGAAGAGCAAAAATCCGAAAATATCGAGCAGTCCGAAATCAAAGAACATATTGGTGTAGAAGAAACCCCGCAACCCAAAAAACCTGGTCTCTTTGCACGCTTTCACAGGTGGCTTTATAACCCCGAGACAAAGTTTGGAAGGTTCAACCGGCGGATGCGCACAGCTCTTATCGTGGCATTGGTCTTTTTAGGAATTGGTATTGGATTGACATATTTCTTCCTTTGCCGTCCGACCCTGACAGCATTACAGGGACGAAATGCAGAGTATGACGCTTTGCTGGCAAATTATACCCAGGCACAAAAAGACTTGACTGCCCAATATGAAGAGGTCTCCCGCTTGAATTCGGAGTTGATCAAAACCACTGACCAATTGGCTAAAGAGCAAAATCATTTGGAATTGATGCGTTTACTCAATGACTTGATGGAAGCCAAGTATTATATCGCTGACGATAGCTTTGATACGGCACGAGCAAGCCTGGAAAGTGCCCAAACCCGATTGGTTGGGTTGGAAACTGCCATAAAAGCTGCTGATCCGGAATTATTTGCCAGTGTATCCAATCGTCTGGAAGGTGCCATTGCTGACCTGCGAATTAAATCTGTTAACACAGCTATGGATATCACGCTGATCGTAAATCAGCTTCGAGAATTCGAGAATAAGAGTTTCGGAATAGAATAAGCGTTGCTGGAAGAAAAACAAAGCACCGGTCAATGAAGATCGGTGCTTGTTGTTTAAAGAATAATGGGGTTACGGATTGAGCCAGTAACTGATCTCATCCACCTCAACGGTATATTTATCCGTAGGTCCGGCATCAACAAATACACCAAATGCACCATTCTCAAAAGTACTGTCGGTAGTTTCTTCAAGGAAGATGCCGTTCACATATAAACGTATTGTTTTGCCATTTGCCCAAACCCCAAGGCGGTTGGTTTTATTTGCACCTGCATTGATGTTGCTGCTGGCTGTCCAATTGATCAAGGTGGAGGCAACACCTTTATCACCTAATTTCCCATTCCATTCCCATAATCGGTATTGGCCATCGCAAGATACGCTGAAAAGATAACCCTGGTCTGGGATGTTTGGAACTGGTACCCGAAAGATAATGCCGTAATTATCATTTCCAGAGCAGGAACCACTTTTTACCGTCATGTCGATGTACATATTCGAGGCATATTTTGTTTGTGGAATACGCCAACCAGAGAGGGTTGTTAAGCCAGTGATTGCCATTGCTCCATTACTCCATGCGGTGTTGGTAAATGCATCTGATCCTTCAGACCAGAACCATTTGTCTGGATCATCCATTGTATCAGTGGCAGTTGGAGCACCAAATAATGTCTTGGGATCATCTTTAGAAACAGTAGGGGTGGGACCAGTGGTAACGGAGACCAGTGGAGTTACTTCAGTAGTGGGTACGCCAGTGGTACCCGATTCGGGTGTTGCAGTGAAGGCAGTCGTTTCAGTTGGTGCGATCGTTGCTTCAATAGTTGCGGTAGCTTCAGGGGTGCTGGTAGGTGGCAAGGTTTGCTCAACAATAATGGGTTGAGTAGATTCATCTGTTGGGAAGACGAATTGGGTAGCTGTGGCAGGTGGAATACTGCTGGCAAGGATCTCAGCTACGCGGGTTGCCATAGCTTCATCTTCAGCCTGTTGGCTGCCAGGCAAACTGCATCCAGCCAGAAGTAGAACGGTACATAATGAGAGAAGAGTTTTTTTAACCATGTTTCCTCCAGGAACATTAATGGGCGTGCAAGTGCCATGCCAGGTTATAGCTTATACCCTATTTGCCGTAAAAACCCTTTTCTCCATGCAATATCCTCTTCGCCCTCAATGCCAAGGGGCGTATTCCCATCCATGACACCAAGGACTGCGACAAAATCATCTTCCTGAGCTATAACTACTCGGGCAGCGTTGGCGGTGGCGCAGAATATATGGCATACTTCAGGTACAGCTTTAATGGCATTCAGTACATTCACAGGGTAAAAGCCATTGTCGAGGAAGATGAAGAAACTATGGCCGGCACCTACTGCCTGTGCATTCTGTCTGGCTAAAGTAATCATGGCTTCACTGGTACCCGACCAGCGGATCAGACGTTTTCCGGATGCTTCACAAAAAGCTACACCAAACTGGATACCAGGGATGGCATTGACCAGTGCTTCATGAATATCTTCGACTGTTTTGATAAAATGAGACTGACCAAAAATGAAGTTAATCTCTTCAGGTTTTGTGATTTCAATCGTTTTAAGTTCCACGGTTCACTCCTTTTTCTTGAAAATTGCCCTGTAATATTGTACCTTATCTATATATTCATATATACTGGCAAGATAATTGCAACGAACGAGTAACGGATAGTTGTCAAATCTGATCCGGGGTCTGAGGAGGTAATGATGAAAGTTTCATTTTGGGATATTTTGGCAATCTTAGGTGTTTTGGTTTTGATCGTTTTTGTGGCGGGATTGGCAATGATCTTTGTCAATCCTTACAGCGCGATCAATCCATTTCCTCCCGCTACCCTTCCGGCAAGAGTTGTTATTCCTTCCGCAACTGCCACTTTACCGAAATTACCTGCAACCTGGACTCCTGCAGTAAGCACTACCGTTGAGATTCCTGTGGTCATTTCGGAAACGCTTCCTCCATTGGAAACTGCAGAAGTACTGCCATCATTAACCCCGATGAATACTTTTACTCCTACGCCTACTGAAACCCCTTTGTCTACTGCAACTTTTACACCCGCACCAAACCAGGCGTTATGGATCGCCAATACCCCTGCGGATTATACTGTTTTATCTCCTGGTCAGGAGTTTGATATGATCTGGAAGATCCAAAATACAGGCGTTCTGACCTGGACCACCCGATACAGCTATAAATATATTTCCGGTGAGCCCATCCATGAAAAATCAGAATATAGTATTAAAAAGAGTATTGCTCCAGGCAGCGTGGCTGAATTAATGGTTGATATGAGAGCTCCCACTACTCCCGGTTCATATCGCACCGTATGGGGACTATACGATGATGCAGGGAAACAGTTCTATACATTCAATTTCGCTTTTTCAGTAAAATAAATTTTCCCAGAAGGCTCTTGCAAGCATCTCGAAGGATTTCTTCGGGATGCTTTTCTTTTCTCTGATGTCCTTTCTTGACAGAAAGGTATTCTCGGATATACTGACAACATATTTTCTTGAAAATCAGGATATCGGAGATACCATGAATCAGATTGATCCCGAAACTTTTGCTCATCTGGTGGATCTGGCAGCTCTGGAAATGGATGCATCTGAAGCAGATTACCTGCGTAAAGAATTGAATCACCAGTTGCAAACCATCGATGAGTTGGCAGCCATTCCGTTAGATGAGGATGTAGAAATTGCCGCCCACGGTGTACCTTATCCAGAAGAGCGCAGCGCGCCACCAAGAGCAGATGAAATTAAAACCTACCCAGACCCTGCAGGCATTATTCATCTTGCCCCTGAAAGTGACGAGGGGTACGCTGTTGTGCCAGATATTCCCCACACTACGCTGGAATGATCTATGGAACTGACAGAATATTCTGCTTACGAGTTAAATAAATTACTGCGCAGTGGACAGATAAGCGCGGTGGAAATTGTTAAAGCCTTTCTTGACCGAATTAAAAAGGTTGATGGTCAGCCTGGCGAATTGGATCACGGCGAGCTCACACCCGAAGATGAATCTCACATTCATTCATTTATCACGCTAACCCCCGAGCGTGCACTACAGCAAGCGGAGCAGGTGGATGAAAAAATTCACGCTGGTGAAAACCCTGGCGCATTGGCTGGTGTGCCCTTTACTGTAAAAGATATCTTTTGTGTTGAGGGATTACCAGCCACCGCTGCATCCCGAATTCTGGCGAATTTTGTAGCGCCTTATACTGCTACCCCTGTCAACCGCATGGAAGCAGCCGGTGGGATCATGCTTGGCAAGGTCAACCTGGATGAATTTACCTATGGTTCGTCCAATGAGTCTTCTGCTTTCCAACCACATCCGCGCAATCCCTGGAATACAGCATGTGTTCCGGGTGGTTCTTCGGGAGGCAGCTCCACTTCGGTAGCAGCGTATGAAGCCTGTCTCTCTCTGGGGACCGATACCGCGGGTTCGATTCGCCAGCCTGCGGCATTTTGTGGTGTGGTGGGGATGAAACCAACCTATGGCAGGGTATCGCGCTATGGATTGATCGCGTTTGGTTCCTCCCTGGATTGCCCCGGTCCGGTAGCCCGTGATGTAAGGGATGCCGCCATGATGTTGAACGTAATTGCCGGGGCTGATATACATGATGGTACCGCCGCGATCGTACCTGTGCCAGATTACCTGTCAGGTCTGGAGGATGGCGTAAAGGGGATGCGCATAGGATTATCTTCAGATTACTTTCGCATTTCATACCCTGATGCTGCAACGGGCGAATATATTGATCAACCTGTACCCGGCGCGTTCGAAAAAGCTGTACGCGAAGCTGCACAAATACTGGCAGACATGGGCGCTGAGATCATCGAGGATGTTCCTATGCCAAATACGCGCTATGGCATTCCAACCTATTTTGTGATCAGCCGTGTCGAAGCTGCCTCCAATCTGCACCGCTATGATGGTGTCAAATATGGCTATCGCACAGGTAAACCGGTGACTGATCTGAATGATCTTTATAAAAAGAGCCGGGCTGAAGGATTTGGACTGCAACCTAAACTGCGCATCCTGATGGGAATGTATGTCAGTGCTGCTCAATACAGCGCCCAGTATTACCAGCGAGCTTTACGAGTTCGCACTCTTATTCGACGAGATTTTGAACAGGTGTTTGACTCTCAGGGTAAGTACCGCCTGGATGCGTTGTTGACCCCAACCACACCCACCACTGCATTTCCAATCGGTGAGGTGTATGGCGATTCGGTGCTGATGCAATATGCTGATCAATTGACCGTACCCGCCAATCATGCTGGTATCCCGGGAATTTCCATCCCGGCAGGGTTTGCGACAGATGGGTTGCCAATGGGTATTCAACTATTGGGACCTGATTTCAGCGAAGATCGCCTGCTGCGGATTGGCAGAAGTTATGAGATGGCAACTGCTGATGCTGATTGGCGAAAAGCTCGACCGAAGTTCTAAAACCAGGAGTAATCTATGCCTGAATACGAAGCTGTTATTGGACTTGAAACACATATTCAATTGAACACAAAAACCAAGATCTTTTGTGCCTGTAAGGCAGACTCATGGTTTGATCCACCTAACACCAACATTTGCCCGGTTTGTACGGGGCTACCGGGTGTTTTGCCTGTTCTCAATCAAGGGGTTGTCGAGAAAGCAGTATTGTTGGCAACTGCCATGCATTCCGATGTGCAGGAAATTTCTTTTTTTGATCGTAAAAATTATTTCTACCCTGACCTTCCCAAGGGGTATCAGATCACACAGTATGATCATCCCATCGGATTGGGAGGGTGGATGGATGTTCCTATTCCTGCAACTCCAGATCGTCCCGCGTATACCTGCCGTGTAGTGATCACGAAAATGCACATGGAAGAGGATGCCGGAAAAACGAAAAATGCAGGACGCAGACGTTTGATCGATTTCAATCGCTGCGGGGTTCCTTTGATCGAAATGGTGACCGAACCAGTTCTGCGAACCGCGGAAGAAGCAGCCCAATATCTTATCCGGCTGCGACAATTGTTACGTTGGTTAGGAATTTCTGAGGCGGATATGGAAAAGGGGCATCTTCGCTGTGACTCAAATGTATCCATCCGTCCAAAAGGGGCTACCTATCTCAACCCAAAGACAGAGATCAAGAACGTCAATTCGATCGATGCTGTACGTGATGCCATCAGTAAAGAAATCGAGCGCCAGATCCGAGAGGTGGAAGCTGGAAACAAGATCAAAGCCTGGACGCTGGAATGGGATGAGGATGCTGGCGTACTGAAGAAAATGCGGTCCAAAGAGACAGAAGCCGATTATCGCTACTTTAAAGAACCCGATTTGCTGCCTGTTCATCTGGATGAAGCATGGAAAAAGGAGATCCTCAAAGGATTTCCGGAGCTGCCCCTGGTACGGCGTGAGAGGTTCATGTCGCAGTATCAACTTCCTGAATACGATTCAGAAATCTTAACCAGTGAGCGTGCCCTTTCAGATTATTTTGAGGCAACTGTTCAGGCGTATGGCGGAGATCCCAAAAAGGTCTCCAATTGGATGATGAATGAAATTCTGCGTATGTTGAATGACCGCAATCTGACAGCTGACCAGTTGAAACTCACTCCCCAATACCTGGCAGAAATTTTAAAGCTGTTGGATGCCAATACCATAAACAATTCCACTGGTAAGGGGTTAATCATCAAAGTGGAAGAAAGCGGGAAAGCACCATCTGCAATTGTGGAAAGCGAAGGTCTGGCGCAAGTAAGCGATGATTCTGCCATCCGTGTGGTATGCCAGAAGATTATAGATGCCAACCCAAATGAGGTGGCTTCTTTTAAAGGTGGCAAGGTAAGTTTGATCGGTTGGTTCGTTGGACAGGTGATGAGAGAAATGCGCGGAAAAGCCGACCCGCAAGCAGCCAGAAGGATCATGGAGGAGCTGCTGGGATAAAAGTATAGGCATTTAGATACTGAAGCCGGTTATCATTTTTATGATAACCGGCTTTTTGATAGCCAAATAACCTTCTTAAAAGTAATACGAAGCATGATTAGTATTGTTACGTTTCGTATTTTTGCATCTTAAATATCAATGTGCTAAAGATGATTTACTGATTAGAAGTTGAAACTACTGCTGGCACATTCGCTGTCCAACCGGTTAAAGCTATACTTTTTAACCCTTCTTTTTTAAAGGCATTTTGCATAGCTTCTGCTACTTTTTCCTGGTTATCGGGTGTGAAAGCCAGGAGAGAAGGTCCTGCACCAGAGAGCATTACTGCGGCGGCTCCCGCTTCTTTACCTGCGAGCATGGCTTTTTCTGCTCCAGGGATAAGAGGAAGCCTGTAAGGCTGGTGAAGTCTGTCATTGGTTACTATTCCCAACAGGTCAAGGTCACCTGTCCGCAGCGCTTCAATAGTCAAGGCAGTACCGCTTAAGTTGGCAATTGCATCTTTATAATTTACCTGTCCTGGTAATGCAGCACGGGCAGCTTTGGTAGATAGTGTGAATTCCGGGCGGACGATAACCACCGGTAATCTGGAGATCTCTACCTTTCGAAAAACTACTTTTCCTTCTTGAATGGTCAAAATGATCAATCCGCCTGCCAATGCTGCGGTGGTGTTGTCTGCATGCCCTTCAAGTTGATATGCCATTTGTAGCAATTCATCCTGGCTGGCATTACCTTTCAGGAGAGAATCGGCTGCCAGCAATCCTGTCACAATGGCGGCTGCGCTGGAACCCATGCCACATCCGATAGGAATACCATTGTGCGAGTGAATGGATAAACCGGTTGGCATTACCAGGCTTTTGTGCTTTACATAATGCTGAAAAGCCACTGCGATCAGGTTACGCTTATCGCGCGGAATCTCGTTTTCTCCCCATCCGGTTGGGATCACCGAGATATCTTTCCCAGCAAGTTCGAAAGTAGTCTCCATCCAAACCGATCCGAGATCGAGGGTGATAGCCAGGCAGTCAAAACCTGGCCCGAGGTTTGCGGTTGTCGGTGCAACCCGAACAGCGATCATTCCATTCCTTCCACGATTGTTTTTTCAATCACCTTGTAATCAAAAGGTAACAGTTGGGGTGCTTTCATGCTCTTTGCGATGATATCGGGATCTTTCATGCCGTGACCGGTGCAGATTGCAACAACTTTTTTTCCGTGTACATCCATTTCATGATTATCCAGCCGGTGTTTTAAACCTGCCAACCCTGCAGCGGAAGCAGGTTCTACCCACACTCCACTGGCTGCCAGCATACGCTGCATAGCCAGAATTTCATCATCACTTACTGCGATGATCTTTCCACCCGACTCCTCTGCAGCTGCCAGAGCTTCTTCTCCGCGGGCAGGTTTCCCAATACGGATGGCAGTGGCAATCGTTTCCGGTTTCTCCACCGGGTGACCGAGTACCAGGGGAGCAGACCCTGCTGCTTGCACGCCCAGTATCTGTGGCAGCCCGGTCTGATGAAGTTTGTGAAACTGCCTGAAACCCATCCAATAAGAAGTGATGTTCCCTGCATTGCCCACGGGTAGGCACAACCAATCGGGAGCCTTACCCAGTACATCGCAAATTTCAAAGGCAGCGGTTTTTTGTCCTTCAAGGCGATATGGGTTGAGAGAATTGACCAATGCTATGGGGTGATGCTTGCTTATCTCTACCACAACCGTTAATGCATCATCAAAAGAACCTTCGATCTGGATGACATCAGCACCATAGGCAACAGCACCGGCAAGTTTTCCGGTAGCCACCTTCCCTTTTGGGATAATCACAATGCACCGCAACCCCGCCCGGGATGCATACGCTGCAGCAGACGCGGCTGTATTTCCGGTGGAGGCACAAATAACAACTTTTGCTCCTCTTCCAACCGCCTCGCCTATAGCAATCGTCATGCCTCTATCTTTGAACGATCCAGTCGGATTCATCCCTTCAAATTTGACCCAAAGTTCGAATCCTCCACCCAACGCTTCTGCCAGTTTTGGAACAGGAATGAGAGGGGTGTTTCCTTCCAGAAGCGTGATTTGCTGAGTGTGTGTTGGAATATCCATCAAAGAGTGAAATCGATCAAATACGCCGTTATAAGTCATGGTAAATCGCTTTCAATATTTTTGTGCATCATTATAACAGAGCCGGTTCAAACGAAAACTTAATTTCTTTCCTGAAGACATTACTACTTTGTAACGAACAGGATATCAATATCTTGCATTGGTAAAGAAGTATATTCTTTCAAGCATGATTGAATCTGGAATGAGAACTGTATAATAAATTTATCGGGGAACTATTCTGACATTGAAATCGTCATTGAAAAGAGGTCTTCTATGAAAGTACGTTATTCTTTGTGTTCGCTTTTTATTATTGTGACCCTTCTTCTTAGTGCCTGTGTGCGTGAAGTGCAAAAAGGTACAAGTCAGGATCAAAGTGATATTGCAACATCCGTGGCAGAGACGTTAGCTGTAGCTGATACACAAACCGCTCTGAGTACTGTGGTTGCAGAATTGACACAAATCGCGCAGTATACAGCCACACCTATACCACCCACAATGACTCCCACGTTCACCCCAACATTTACTGTGACTTCTACGAACACTCTCATTCCGACCGCAACACCTGTTCCACCAACAGCAACCGCTACCACGCCTCCACTTCCATGTGACAAAATTGAATTCGTCTCGGATGTGACAATTCCAGATGGCACAACCTTATCTCCAAATAAGTCGTTTTCCAAGACGTGGCGTCTGAAGAATGGAGGAAGTTGCACCTGGACTACCGGTTATTCTCTGGTTTTTGTTGGCGGCAACTCATTGGGTGCGCCAGCAATTTCCAATCTGGCTACGAATGTTAATCCCGGAGAAATGATTGATGTGACCATTAACATGGTTGCACCTTCTACTGCAGGAACATACACCGGATATTGGCAACTGCGAAATGCCAGTGGTGGACTGTTTGGCTATGGTGTAAATTCAACCAGCGCATTTTGGGTTACCATCCAGGTGGTGATCGCCACGGCAACCATCAACGCGTCTAATCCGTTAAATTTTGCTGTCAATTATTGTTCAGCTCAATGGAGCAGTTCAACAGGAAATTTGCCGTGCCCGGGTTCTGGTACTGATTTTACAAATGGTTCGGTGATCTATTCTACTTCTCCAAAACTTGAAGGAGGATATCAAGAGGATGAGCCATCCATTATTGCTATCCCAAGCGATGGGTCTGGCGGCATGATCACTGGCAAATACCCCGCTATCGAGATCAAGGCGGGCGACGATTTCGTTGCGATGGTCGGCTGCGTGGATTCGCGACCAAAGTGTGATGTCATGTTCCAGGTGAATTACAGCGCAGATGGCGGTGCGATTACGAATTTAGGAAGCTGGACAGAAACTTACGATGGAAATTATACCCATATCAATGTAAACCTTGATTTTCTCGCAGGAAAAAGTGTGGTTTTCTATCTTGTTGTGCAAAACAATGGCTCATCACTGGATGACCGGGTGTTTTGGACGGATCCTGCTATAGTGCGATAAAACAAGAAAATGGGATAAAAATGGTGCAATACGATTGAAATATGCTGTTTGAGTCGTTATACTGATAAGACAGGTACATTACCGTGCTCTTATGTTGTAGAAAGTCAGGAGGAACATATGAAATCAAACATCCTTAAACCTGTTTCACAATGGATTATTCGCTTAATGCTGGTCGTGGTAATTGCCATGCTGGCACTTTTCCCAGCAACCCAAACCAGCCAGGCGTATACTGTGCCAACGTTCTACGTTTCAGCAGTAGTGCCGGATACATCCATTACGATTGTTACCGCAAATTTCCCTGCCAATACCGATTTTACTGTGCGAATGGGTGCCTATGGTACCCTGGGTGTTGGTGGAATTGAAGTAGCAACATTGAATTCTGGTGCAGGCGGATCATTTTCCGCTACACTGAATATCCCTGATGCCCTGAAAGGCAGCAAGCAAATTGCTGTTCGCCTGGAAAGCACGACTGGATACTACAGCTATAACTGGTTTTACAATGTAACAACGACTGGAACAGTCATCCCTGGGTATTCAGGTATTCCAACATTTAGCATTACTTCAGTAGTGGTTGATTCCAAAGTAACTGTCCAGACAAGCAATCTTCCTCCCAACCAGGATTTCACGGTGCGCATGGGCGCGTATGGTACTTATGCCATCGGCGGGGTTGAGGTCGCTACATTCAACTCGGGTACAGGTGGAAGCCAATCGATCACCTTCGATATTCCAGCCAGTTTGGCAGGTAGCGTACAAATAGCCATCCGCATGGATTGCACTGCTGGATATTATGCCTATAACTGGTTCTGGAATAACACAACAACCACAACAACGACTACAACTACAACGACAGGATACAGTGGCTATCCAACTTTCTCCATCACGGATGTAGTGGCTGACTCTAAAGTGACTGTTGCCACCGCAAACCTCCCGAAGAATGAAAATTTTGTTGTTCGAATGGGTGCATATGGTACTTTTGCTATAGGCGGGGTCGAAGTAGCTACTTTCGACTCGGGTGATGGAGGTGCGAAATCGATCACTTTTGATATCCCAGCCAGCCTGGCAGGCAGTTATCGTATTGCCATCCGTATGGATAGTACCTCTGGCTCCGGGTTGTATGCATATAACTGGTTCTACAACAACACAACGACGACAACCACTACTACTACAACGACTACGACAACCACTGGTTATTATGGATATCCCACCTTCAGCATTACGGCAGTTGTTAAAGATACTTCTGTCACAATTGCCGCTGCCAATCTCCCGCCTAGCCAGGATTTCTCAGTTCGAATGGGTGCATATGGGACCTATGCTATCGGTGGGATTGAAGTCGCCACTTTCAATTCGGGCGCGGGAGGGTCGCAATCCTTCACATTCAGTATTCCAGCCGGTTTGGCGGGCAGCACACAAATTGCCATCCGTATGGATAGCACTTCAGGTTCCGGACTGTATGCCTATAACTGGTTCTGGAACAATACTACAAACTGAATTTTGTTATAGGATTAAATAAAAGAGCCATGGGATTTCAATTCTCATGGCTCTTAATATTTCTACGGCATGGTCGCGGAGTAAAGCTGGTTGCCAAAAGCCATCAAAATCTGCCTGCCCGGGGTGACCACGAAGGCAGTAGCTTCACTTGCCGGCAGCGGATAATCATCATTGGACTGTGGGCGTACTTGTTTAATAAAGGTCAATGCCAGACTGAATTGGTACACCGAAGGACTCCTGGTATCCAGAATATACAATGAAGGTCCCAGGGGATCGGTAGACATCATCTGTACGAAATGCGTATCAGGCATAATGGCTGGTTCCGGTTCTGCAGCACTGACCCGTTCATCATGATAGGGTGCTTTGAGATTGCACTTGGTTTTGTCATCCCTCCCCAGACGATAAGTACAGGTTGACATACTGCCATCTTGATGCAGCATGTACACGTCATTTCCGTATGCAGTGATGGCAATCAGGTCTGACAAGACAGGTTTTTGATCATCAAAAAACCAGTTTGGATTTTGATCAAAAGATTGATTATTTCCGCGATAGGTCAAAATGGTATCTTTGGGTATATCAAGAATAAACAAGTTTGATCCACCGAGTTCTACATCGGATAGCGAACCCCAATTGTTATCTGGTGCAGCCAGACTGGTTACCACAGGTTGATCCTCTGGTATGCAATACATGAGATTGCCCGTTTTATCGACCGCCAAAACCGTTGCTCCAAAGGGACTGTTGGCAGGAAGCGCAACAATATCGACCAGGTCGCTTACCACCAGAACTCCCCTTACCCCCGAGCTGCATTCAAAGTTCTCATCCATCTTGTAAGTACTGCCAGTCAATTCAAGGCGCAGTACTCTGTTTTGGGCAGCATCCAGGGCATATACTTCCGTCTGGTTTGCCACCATTCGAGTGATATTTGCTCCAATTGTCTGTTGTACTAATAAAGGCTGGAAAAGCGTACGGTAAATTCCATCCAGATTATCCAGTGTGCTTTCAATTTCGGTTCTCATCTGTCGGGATGCATCGCTTTTGCCATATTTTTCTGCCATTTCCAGCAGTTCTTCTGCCCGGTTCCAGGTTTCGCGTTGGATCTGAATATCAGTGGTGTTCCGCGCAAGTTCTACCTGTTGGGCTGCCTGTGCTAAAAATTCTTGATGGCGTTCTGATCTCCCCAGTCGAAAATATACTGTGGCACCAATGGCAACCACGATCAAAGGAACCACAATGGCAATAAAAAGCATATTGCGAGCAGAAAGGGCGTTTTCGGACGGTTCTTCTCCAGGCAGCAATTTACTGGTTATGGTGGCTGCTGTTTGATTTATTTTCCTGTTCGTAGTACGGAGCTTGATCCACCAGGCTGCCAGGCTCTGCATCCAGGCATCATTGGTTTGCTTGTTTTCCTCTTCACTCTCTCTGACAGGTGCAGCAGCATTCCTGATCGCCGGACTGACCGGGATGGCTTCTTCCTTGATCACTTCTGGAACTGGCCCGATACTGCGAGATGTCACCGGTCTGACCGGGCGATGTCTACTTGCTACCGTAGTAACCTGTGAAACTGTAGGAATGGGAGGTTCAGATTCTGCATCTGCGACTGGTTCATTTACCTGCCTTTCTTGTACTTGCTCTGGTTTTTCCATTACAGCAGGGAGGGTGGTTTCTTTTATGTCCTCGTTTGGTACTGGCTGTGGAATATCCAATTTTTCAGGCGGCGTATCAATCACCGGGATATCTTCTGCGGCTATCTCTTTGACAATAGGTTGTTCTGGTGTGCTTATGCCATTTGATAATCCTGTATTCATTTCAGAAGGGGCTTTTCTGGCAGGGGGTTCTCCTGCTGGAATAAAGCGGGTGCGAGGTTTCAACCGGTGAATTTCACCTTTACCTTCACGCACCTGGACCAAACCGGCTTGCAGGTCAAAACCTACCAGGCTCATCAATCGACGGCGTAAATGATCCAATGTTTGCTGAGCCCCATCATCAAGAGTCTCAGATGTCCAACCGGATGGAGGTTTTGCACAAAAAAGCACCAGATCAGCATTTTGCAGAGAACATTGAAAATACCGGATGGGAGTGACTTTGCTGACACCCAAGCCACGCGTACCCGTTTCGATGTCGCAGAATTCCTCCATGCCTGATTTGGTTAAGATAAAGGTATGCGTGGTGCCTGCATGTGCCAGAAACAGGTCGTTCCCCCGAAGAGCAGCCAGATTGACCACTGCCACCCGTTGTTGTTTCTCAAAGGTGGAATGTAAATTTGACTCAAGGAGGATAGTATTCAACCTTTCAGCAGCAGCTCGCAACCCAGAGGTGATGGAACCGCGGCTGGAAAAGTAAGTATTCACAGCTTCATCCATCAGCTTCTCGTTTTCGTCTGGTGTAAATGCTTTTCCACTGAGAAGACTGATAAGGACGAAGAAACGGTCATTAACGCGGCTGCGTTCGCAGCGCCTGGGAGCGCCTAGAACCAGCAGGTTATTCATCTGGGTTTCTTCTTGACCATGAATAAGTTGTAAGGGGAGTACGTAGAGATCCAGCATATCGTGATTATACATCATGCGGAAAAGCCCTGTTTTCGTGAGAAGGCATAAAAAAAACCTGTGAAACAGGGTTCTGCTCACAGGGCTTTCGTATTTCAAAGTTTTATTATGGTAATACGTACCATGGGTTGACAAACCCACCGTTCAGCCTGACCTCGAAATGAAGGTGGGGACCAGTGGAGTTTCCTGTGCTGCCTGCCAACCCAATTACTGTACCTTGATAGACGCTCTGACCGCAGCCGACATTGATCGAGTACAAGTGGGCGTACAGAGTATGATAACCATTTCCATGATCGATCATGATCATATTGCCATACCCGCCGCCGATCCAACCTGCATACACCACTACACCGCTATCCGCAGCGTAAACGGGTGCGGTTTCAGGTGCTGCGATGTCTATTCCGAGGTGTCCTGACCAGTAATCATTACCAGAAAGGTAGTGGTTTATGGTAGGCCATATGAACGAACCTGATCCACCAAGGCCACCTCCCGATAATTCACATCCACCAGGGCCATCGATGGTCTTTGAGGCACCTGCATTCGGTTTCCAAACCGTAGGGATGACCCACTGCCGGTTTTCACGCCATCCACCAGGGATCATCACATAAGTTCCGGTTTCGATCACCGGGTTGGTCATGTCGAGGTTGTTTTGTGGCCAGGAAAGGATATCTGATGCATTAACAAAATAACGGGATGCGACTGTATCCAGAGTATCCCCATCCTGCCATTGGTAATAGACGCCATCGGTAGGTGGAATCTTAAGCGTCTGACCAACGGAAAGCATGTTGGGATTATCGTCCAGAATATCGTAATTCGCCCACAATACCGTCTCTGGTTTCAGTTTGTACTTGGTGGCGATTGAAAATACTGAATCACCCTTCTGAACCGTATATTCCACAATTCCGGTTCTTGAACGGTTAAGCAAGACGGTATGCGGATTGGTAGTTCTGGAAACTGCTTCAAAGGTATCTGATACCGGAACGAAATCTGGCAGCCCTGCAGCCGGCACACTATTTTCTGGCTCACCTGCTTCAACCGTTATTTGTGCTTCAGAGACGGGTTGAGCCAGTACTTCTTTCATTGCACCCTGGCTCAACATTAAAAAAGCCAGGTATGCCACGATCATGATCGTAATTCCCCATGATCCAGCGGTTAACCAGATCATTGCCGCCGGGCTTAATCCCTGCCCGGTTTGTCTGGTTTCACCTGTGGGTTTTCCTTTCACATATCCTCCGTCAAGTTCTCCAAAAATTCCTGGTTATTACGTGTTTTTGACATGCGCTGCAAAATCGCTTCTGTGGCAACTGCAGGATCCATACCGGCACCCTGTGGCGCCTGACCAATCATTTGCAGGTACATGCGGCGCATTAACCAGGCGCGCTGCAAAATATCTGGCCCAAGCAGCAGGTCTTCACGGCGTGTAGAAGAACGTTCGATATCGATAGCCGGGAAAATGCGTCGTTCCTGCAGTTTGCGGGAAAGATGCAATTCCATGTTGCCGGTGCCTTTAAACTCTTCATATACCACATCATCCAACCGTGATCCAGTATCCACCAGCGCGGTCGCAATGATGGTCAGTGATCCGCCTTCTTCCAGGTTACGGGCTGCGCCAAAGAACCGTTTGGGCGGGTACAATGCTGATGGGTCCATACCACCTGAAAGTGTGCGACCTGATGGATTCACCACCAGGTTGTAAGCGCGAGCCAGGCGGGTCAATGAGTCCATTAAGATTACCACATCTCGCCCAATTTCAACCAGACGTTTAGCACGCTCTAATGTGATCTCTGCGGTACGTACATGAGCGGTCACCGGCTCGTCAAATGTTGATGCAACTACTTCGGCATCCACCGAGCGATCCATATCGGTAACCTCTTCAGGACGTTCGCCGATCAATGCAATGATGAGATGGACTTCTGGGTTTTTAGTTGAGATGGAATTGGCAAGCTGCTTGAGAATGGTGGTTTTACCGGCTTTAGGAGGAGAAACGATCATACCGCGCTGCCCGCGACCGATGGGGGCGATGAGGTTGATCAAACGGGACGAAAGGATCGTGCGGTCAGTTTCAAGATCAAATCGTTTATCAGGGAAGATGGGCGTCAGGTTTTCAAATGTGGTTCTGCCCATAGCTTCTTCGGGGGTTATCCCATTGACAGATTCAACCTTGAGTAAGCCATAATGCCGTTCTGTTTCTCGTGGTGGGCGCACATGCCCGATCACCAGATCACCGCTGCGTAATTCATACCTTCGTAGCTGTGCCTGCGATACATAAACATCGTCCGGACCAATCTGGTAGTTGGTACGTAAAAAGCCAATGCCTTCATTCATGATTTCTAAAACGCCACCGCGAACCTCAAGACCTTCTTTTTCCGCTTCGTATTGCCGGATTTTGATCAAGAGGTTTTCTTTCTTCAAGCGATTGGCGTTGGGAATTCCCAGTTCTGCGGCTGTTGTGCGCAACTGCTGTAGAGGAGAATTTTCCATTTCAATAATTTTCATAGGTTCATAATCTCACAATTTGGGATGATTTCATATTTATTTCGAACCACGCCACCCTTGGTAAGGTTCGTATCATTCGCTGTAAATGTTAACATGTTTTTCGGGAAGAATATTTCAAGGCGTCAAAAGACACCATTCGTGAAATGCTTTCTACAGATAATCTAAAGTTCTATCATTGTGGGGTAAAAAAATTATAGCATGGATTAAATAGAATCGCAAGCGAAAAAATTTGTAAAAAATCGATTTACTCGCTGTGAAAGAGTAGTATAGTTATTGCAACTATTTTCTTCACAACAAAAATTAGAGGTGGTACGTTATTGTTATACACATTTTGGGTTCAATCAACAAAATATTGGCAAAACAGTTAATCTGACGATATTGTTGCTAAACCTGCAACATCAAAGGGATATTATTTGTTTATAGCAACAAACCTTCAAATGTTTTCTTCTTTGCAGTGGATATAAGGCTCATCATTACGCATTCATAAAAGAGGGTTTATGAATCCTTCCGAAAAGAAATCAGACCGATTATCAGAAATTGAGCAAATGCTCTTAGCTCATCCTGAAGGAATGACCCAGGCTGAAATTGCCAAAAGATTGAATGTTCATCGATCGACGATTAACCGGTATATCCCTAACCTGCCTGGGCATGTCTATATTGACGACTTTGACCACAAGAAATGGAAGGTTGACCGGAAGGCATACCTGGTGAACGTGCGCTTTACTCTTGATGAAGCTATGGCGGTTCACCTGGCAACCCGTTTGTTGGCAACCCGAATGGATAAGCAGAATCCTCATGCTGCTTCAGCATTGCGTAAGTTAGGCAGCTCATTAGAAAGGCTTGCTCCACGCATCAGCCTGCACCTGCAGCAATCTGCTGATGCGATGGATGACCCTGCCCGCGGGCAAGATCCTAACTTTTTACGTTCGTTAGAGGTGATCACCCAGGCATGGTCCCTTCAATGTTATGTGCATCTCTGGTATCGCCCTGAAAATGGAGAGCTGAAGGAATACGATTTTGCTCCTTATTTTATTGAACCTTATGCCATTGGGCAATCCGTTCACACGATAGGCTGGACTGTTCCACCAGAGGCTTTACGTACTTTCAAGGTGGAGCGAATCGAAAGGATCGAGCTGACAAAGGTGCCCTATGAGATTCCCGGATCATTCAACCCGGAAGAATTACTGAAAGACGCCTGGGGCATCTGGTACACCGATAAAGATCCTATTGAAGTGGTATTGAAATTTCATCAGCGGGTGGCACGTAGGGTGAGGGAAACACGCTGGCATCGTTCAGAGCAGGTTGTCGAACTGGAAGACGGCAGCCTGCTATGGCGAGCCTGGATCGCTGAACCACAGGAAATGCTCCCCTGGATTCGGGGGTGGGGGGCAGATTGTGAAGTGTTGGAACCGGAAAACGTACGCCTGGGGCTGATCGAGGAAGTAAAGAAGCTGAAAGAAAGGTATGGGGTATGAATGAAGGAATAAACCAGTTAATAGCTCACTATCGCAAGAGTGATAAAACACCCCAATTGCTTATAGACCATCTGCATGGGGTTTCTCAATGGTCAGGCATATTTGCTGACAAGATTGGTATGAGAGAGACGGGCGAACTCCTTGGTTTACTTCATGATTTTGGTAAAGCCAGTGAGTTATTCCAAAACTATCTTCTCTCAGCAGAAGAGGTAATAAAACCCGATGACATAAGATACATAAAAACAGATGAAATGCGGGGAAGGATTGATCATTCTACCGCTGGAGCACAGGTTATCTTTGAAAAACTATGGAATAAAGGAGCAAAAGAAAAAATATGTGCCCAGGTTATGACTTTATGTATAGCTTCTCACCATTCCGGGTTGATTGACTGTATTTCGCCAGATGGGGAAAATAATTTTCAAAGACGTATGGGTAAAGATGATGAAAGTACTCATAAGAAAGAAGTCACGGAAAAATTCAAGGAATTAGAAAAGGAAATTGAAAGCTCACTTTCAAGAACAATCATTGACCAAATTTTTAATAAGTTAAGAAATCTTTCTACCAAAAACAACGACTCACAAGAGACTGCTATTTTCAAAATTGGGTTGCTCATCCGATTTTTATTGAGTTGTTTGATAGATGCAGATCGGATTGACACTGCGGATTTTGAGACACCAGGTATTTCTGAAATCCGGAATTATGGGCAATACCATCCCTGGGAAATCTTGATCGAACGATTGAATACCAGAATTGCCGAGTTCGATAATAAGCAAGATAAAAACGAGGTGGATGCTTTGCGGTCACGGGTATCTCAGGCCTGTTTTGATTTTGCAGCAAAACCAAAGGGGATTTACCAACTTACGGTTCCCACAGGTGGAGGAAAAACGCTGGCAAGTTTACGCTTTGCACTCCACCATGCTGCAAGGTACGGTATGGAAAGGGTTTTCTATGTCATTCCTTACACGTCAATTATTGACCAGAACGCTGATGAGATCAGAAGGATATTAGAAGATAAAGATGAAAAAGGGCAGTATCTGGATAAGGTTGTTCTGGAGCATCATTCCAACCTGACGCCCGATGAAGAAACATACACGCAGCGCATCCTGGCGCAAAACTGGGACGCCCCAGTCGTGCTGACAACCCAGGTTCAATTCCTTGATACCCTGTTTGGAGCAAGAACCAGAGGTGCAAGAAGAATGCATCAATTGGCTAACTCGGTCATCATTTTGGATGAAGTACAAACCCTGCCGATTAACACGATCTATATGTTGAATAACGCTTTACGTTTCCTTGTTGAAACATGTGGCGCCACAGTAGTCCTTTGCACTGCTACGCAGCCCCCTCTAAATAAGCTTGATTCCAGTTACCATGCCTTGACCATTCATAGTGAGCAAAAGATTATTCAGAATGAAAAAGAGCTTTACCAAAAATTAAACCGTGTAGGCGTATTTGATAAGCGCAAGATTGGTGGGTGGAATAATGAGGAAGTAGCGGAACTTGCAATAAATCAGTTAGAAGAAAAAGGAAGCGTATTAGTCGTTGTCAATACAAAAGAATCAGCTCGTACGCTGTATCAAACCATTGACAATATGAAACTGGAGGATCTGAATCTCTTTCACCTGAGCACCAATATGTGTCCTGCTCATCGGTTGAAAATACTGGATGAAGTAAAAGGAAGACTTGAGCAAAAACAGCACACCATTTGCATCAGCACACAGCTTATTGAAGCTGGTGTAGACATTGATTTTGGTGCAGTGATCCGGTACCTGGCAGGATTGGATTCGATCGCGCAATCCGCTGGACGTTGCAACCGGCATGGAAAACTGGAGCGTGGAAATGTCTGGATCGTCAACCCGGCAGAACAAGACATTGATAGATTAAGAACAATTGTCATTGGCACAAAGCAGGCAGAGCGTGTCCTGGATGAATTTAAGAATAATCCTTATGCGTTCGACAACGATTGTATTGGGCTTGACGCGATGGCTGCATTTTATAAGTACTACTATTATGTCCGGAAAGGTGAAATGCGATACAGCGTTGGGGGTAATTCGCCAATTGGCAGGGATGACGATCTTGTGAATGTCCTCTCGCAGAATACTCTTTCTGTAGAAAAGTACAAAGCCATTTACCATGCAGCACCCGATCTCTGTTTTATGCAGGCATTCCAGAGTGCGGCTGAGTCTTTCCGCGTGATTGATTCTCCTACACGTGGCGTGGTAGTTCAATATGGGAAAGAGGGAGAGGAGATCGTCAACGAACTGTGCAGCACTCCCGAACTGGATAAGCAGTACCGGTTGCTCAGGCGGGCACAAAAATATTCAGTAAATCTTTTCCCTTATATGTTTGATAAGTTTAAGGATTCAGGGGCAATCTGTGAGGTCCAGAAAGGTACAGGTGTATTCTATCTCGATAAAAAATGCTATAGCGAAAAATTTGGCATTAATGAAGAAGAAAATGATGATCTGAATTGCAATTTTGTATGAGGAGGTCTTAATGCAAAATAAAAATATAGTGGAATTTAAAGTGTGGGGAAGGTATGCCCTGTTCACTGACCCCATTACCAAGATAGGAGGTGAAAAATATTCTTATCAGATTCCCACCTATGAAGCTCTCAAAGGGATTCTGAGTTCGGTCTATTGGAAACCCACGATCATCTGGGTGATTGATAGGGTCAGGGTGATGAAACCCATTAAAACACAAACCCGCAGCATCAGGCCGATCAAATATCATACCAATAGCAATGATCTCTCAATCTATACCTATCTTTCTGATGTTGAATATCAGGTGCAGGCACATTTCGAGTGGAATTATGCACGCGAAAGTATGGCAGCTGATCGGAATGAAAACAAGCATTACTTTGTTGCCAAACGAATGATCGAACGGGGAGGGCGAAGGGATGTTTTTCTTGGCACGCGGGAATGCCAGGGGTATGTCGAATCGTGCCGGTTTGGCGAAGGTCAGGGATTCTATGATGATTATCCGGATGAACTATCCTTCGGGCTGATGTTCCATGGTTTTGATTACCCTGATGAAGGAAAAAAAGATGAATTCTGGGCTCGTTTCTGGCGCCCAAAGATGGTCAAGGGGGTGGTTGAATTTTTACCTCCGGATGATAAATCCATCATTCGAAATTTTGTACGCAAGATGACCGCTACACCAATTCCTTCCTGTGGGCTTGAAGAAAAAGGTCTCCTTGAAGGGTACAAGGAAGGAGCGGTGTGAGATGAGCTGGCTCCAGAACTTATATCAAACTTATGAGAATTGCCAGGAGAGTATCGGGTATTCTGATAATGAAAAACAAAGACCATTGCTTCCCATATGCCACATTACAACTCAGGCACAAATCGAAGTCGTAATTGATCACGAAGGTACCTTCAAGCGAGCAAGCGTAGTCACAAAGCAAAATGCCACTACCATTATTCCCTGCACTGAAGGTTCGGGTGGTAGAGGAGGGATAAGACCGGAAGAGCATCCTTTATGTGACAAATTGCAATATGTGGCAGGGGATTTTACCGAATATGGTGGTAGAGTGACAATTGGTTACGCAGGAGAACCAAAGGAACCTTTCAATAATTACATCGAAACCCTTTCTCAATGGTGCCTTTCTCCATTTGCTCACCCTAAAGCACGAGCAGTATTGAGATATGTCAAGAAAAAATCTTTGATAAGAGACCTGGTAGATAGACAGATACTTCACGTTGGGAAAGACGGCAAATTCTTAAAAAAGGGTGAGGTTAACAGAGACAAGAATACGAAGGATATTTTCTCGGTTATTGATTCTCAGGATAATGCCTTTGTTCGCTGGGTAGTCGAAGAACCTGGGGTTCCCGAAAGCCGGGTGTGGATGGATCAAACCCTGTGGCAAAGTTGGATAGATTTCTATCTTCAAAACAGGAATGACAAATCTTTTTGTTATGCTACAGGAGAAAATCAAGTTATCTCAAGAAACCACCCCAAATACATTCGTAGAGAAGGCGATGGGGCAAAAATCATATCTGCCAATGATTCAAACGGATACACTTTTCGAGGACGTTTTATAGATGATGAACAGGCTTGTGGTGTGGGTGTTGAAGTATCACAGAAAGCTCATTTTGTCCTCTCCTGGTTGATCAGTCGTCAAGGGTATGTAAAAGGAGATCTTGCCATCGTTGCTTGGGCATTGTCTGGTGCTCCAGTTCCACAGCCTACCGATGATGCGTATACCCTACTTTTTGAAGATCTTCCCATTGAAGAGGATTTTCATTCCTACACGGCACAAGAAATTGCCATCCATTTGAAGAAAAGAATCGCAGGGTATGGCAGGAAAATGAATGTAAGGGAAAAAGTCACAGTTATGGCGCTGGATTCGGCAACCCCTGGTCGCCTATCCATTACATACTATAACGAATTATCAGGATCAAAATTTTTGGAAAGAATAGAAGCCTGGCACACCTCATGTGCATGGCTGCATCGCTACCGCGAAATTCAGGATCGTAAAAGCGGGAAAAAACGATATATCCCATTCATCGGTGCGCCTGCCCCAACTGACATAGCAGAAGCTGCCTTCGGAATTCGAGTGGACGATGAACTTCGTAAAGCAACGATCTCTCGCCTGCTTCCCTGTATTGTGGATGGTCTACCTATCCCGCGTGATCTTGTTGAATCAGCAGTACGAAGGGCATCGAACCGAGCTGGATTGAATAATTGGGATTGGGAAAAAACACTCAGTATTGCCTGTGCACTATTTAAAAAATATAAAGAAAGAAAGGAGAGTTTTGACATGCCTCTAGATGAAACCAGAAATTCTCGTGATTATCTCTATGGAAGGCTGCTTGCTATAGCAGATGTTCTTGAAGAAAGAGCACTTTATAAAAATGAACAAAAACGTGCCACCAATGCTGCACGTTATATGCAACAGTTCTCTCAAAGTCCTTTCCGCACCTGGAAACAGATCCATGATTCACTTGGACCTTCCATTCTTCGTTTGGGGGGAGCCCATTACTATAAAAACCTGATCGCTGAAGTTTCAAGTCTATTTGCCCCGGCTGACTTTAATAGTAATAAACCTCTCTCCGGGGAGTATTTATTGGGGTATTACTGCCAGAGGCAGAAGCTCACTGAGAAAAAAGATAATGCAGCATCTGAAGAACAAGAAATAAATGAAGAAATTTAGAATAAAAATTCGAATAGAAAAGGAATGATAAAAATGACTACTCTCACCAATAAGATTGATTTTGCAGTGATCGTTTCAGTAAAGCATGCCAATCCCAACGGCGACCCATTGAATGGAAATCGCCCACGGTATGACTATGATGGGAAGGGCGAGATCTCTGATGTTGCTATCAAGCGAAAAATTCGTAACCGGTTGATGGATATGGGAAAAGCTATTTTCGTTCAATCTGATGACAAGCGGGTAGATGAGTATCCAAGTCTTCGGGCACGCGCAGAAGGAGTATTAAGTGCTGCTGATAGGAAGGATGAAAAGACTTACCGTAATGCAGCCTGCAAAACATGGGTAGATGTGCGCGCTTTTGGGCAGGTTTTTGCTTATAGTGGTGGTAAAAAGGGTGGCAAGAAACAGGAAAACAGTGAAAAAGAAGAATCAAGCAATGCATCCGGTATTTCAATTGGCATCCGAGGACCCGTATCACTTCACCCGGCATTTTCCGTCGTTCCGGTACTTGATCGAGTCTCCAGCATTCAGATCACGAAAAGCGTGAGTGGTGAAGGCGACGGCACGAAAAAGGCTTCGGACACGATGGGGATGAAACATCGTGTGGACCATGGTGTATATGTTTTTTATGGTAGTATGAATCCACAGCTTGCTTCGATCACGGGCTTTTCCGATGAAGATGCAGAAGATATTAAAGAAGCATTGAAAACCCTGTTCCGCAATGATGCTTCGTCTGCACGTCCAGAAGGCAGCATGGAAGTGAACAAACTGTACTGGTGGAAACATAATAATCCGAATGGTCAATATTCCTCAGCCAAAGTGCACCGACTATTGCAAATTGCTACCAAACCTGGCATTGAAGAACCAAAAAGTATCGAAGATTACGATATTGTTCTGAATACATTGCCAGGTCTTGCATGTGAAGAGATCAATGGCGAATAACACTGTGTTGGATGAATAAATCCGAATACTCTTCTGACGAACTTTTATATCTATCAGGCATCCAGCATTTTGCGTTCTGTAGACGGCAGTGGGCACTTAACCAAGTGGAAGACCAATGGCAGGATAATGTTCTGACCGTCGAAGGAAAGCAGATGCATGAACGGGCTGATGATCCCTACTTCTCTGAAGTAAGAGATGGGGTGATCATCACCCGTTCAATGCCGATTGCTTCTTATAAATTGGGTCTGATCGGCAGATGCGATGTCGTTGAATTTGTCCCTTCGGAAGAAGGGGTGCAATTACCATATCGCAAAGGCAAATACCTGCCTGTTCCTGTGGAATATAAACATGGCAGACCAAAATGGGATGAATGTGATGAGGTGCAGCTTTGCGCACAGGTGATCTGTCTGGAAGAAATGCTGGCGGTGACTATCCCGTCAGCTTATCTGTATTACTGGGAGATTCGCCGCAGAGAAGAAATACCCATCACGGAAGAATTGCGAATCCTTGTACGCAAATACGCATTAGAAATGCACTCTTATTATGAAAGAGGGTACACCCCACAGGTAAAACCCTCTAAAGCGTGCAAATCGTGTGCAATCAATGATATCTGCCTTCCAACATTACAAGAAAATGTCATCCCTGCTACAAAGTATATCCAAATGCATCTGGATGAAAGCTGATGAAGAGACTCTTTAATGTACTTTATGTTACTTTTCCAGAAGCTTACCTGACACTTGAAGGGGAGACCATTGTAATTAAAAAGGAAGAAAATATAACCGTCAGGCTTCCTTTACATAACCTGGAAAACATTGTTTGTTTTGGGTATCAGGGTGCCAGTCCGGCTCTAATGGGTGCCTGTGCAGAAAGAAACATTGGGCTGTGCTTTTTGACCCCGCACGGCAGGTTTCTGGCGCGCGTTTCAGGAAAGGTGAAAGGAAATGTTCTGCTGCGGAAAACCCAGTATGCTTTATCAGAGTGCAGAGAAAAAAGCGTGATGATTTCAGCTTCTTTCCTCATGGGTAAACTATACAATAGCCGGAAAGTACTCGATCGTGCCGTTCGTGATCATGGCATGTTGGTAGATGTGGATTTATTAAAGGATGTTTCGCGAAAAGTAAAAGAATCTATGAAAGCACTGCCAGAATGCCGTACACAGGAAGAGCTGATGGGGATCGAGGGTAGTGCAGCTAAATTGTACTTTGGCGTATTTGATCAAATGATCCTCCAGCAAAAAGACGCTTTTTATTTCAAAGAACGGAACCGCCGCCCACCAATGGATAATGTTAATGCCCTGTTATCCTTTCTTTACACGATCTTGACCAATGAGACAGCGTCAGCCCTGGAGACGGTTGGTTTAGATCCCTATGTTGGTTTTCTCCATCAGGATAGGCCAGGCCGCCCTTCTCTTGCTCTGGATTTGATTGAAGAGATGCGCCCTGTGTTCGTAGACCGGTTGGTTCTATCACTGATCAACCGAAAGCAAGTCAGTGGGTCTGGCTTTACAACAAAAGAAAGCGGTGGGGTCATTATGGATGACGATACGCGCAAACTGGTGTTAAATGCCTGGCAAGAGCGTAAAAATGAAGAAATCGAGCATCCCTTCTTAAAAGAACGGATCAAATTTGGTTTGATCCCGTATGTTCAGGCATTATTACTATCCCGTTACTTACGCGGCGATCTGGATGCTTATCCACCATTCTTTTGGAGTTAGGGAGGAAATATGATGGTTCTCATCACGTACGACGTGAATACAGAAACGAAGGAAGGGAAAAAGCGTTTACATAAAGTGGCAAAAGAATGCCAAAATTACGGGCAACGTGTGCAAAATTCAGTGTTTGAGTGTATCATTGATCCAACACAACTTGTGGTTGTGAGAAGTAAGTTGATGAAAATCATTGATGTGGAAAAAGATAGCTTACGCTTCTATTTTTTAGGAGATGAATGGCGAAGACGCGTAGAGCATATCGGGGCAAAACCAGGGATAGACCTTGAAGGAACCCTGGTAGTGTAAATGCGAACGTGAAGTGAACAGAGAAATACGCCATGGTTCGCAGAAAAAGTTATAAAAAAATGAGCGAAAAATATCCAATTGAAGGTTAAGAAGGAGGATATAGAGAAATCATGAGGTATTCACCCCCATATATGGGGGTGGCAGATAAAAACCACCTGTATGGTGCAGTCGCTCCCCGTTCGGGAGCGTGGATTGAAATCGATTGATCAACCAATCCCGTCCAATCTTTTTAGGTCGCTCCCCGTTCGGGAGCGTGGATTGAAATACATCAATCGTAGAATTGCACAAAATCGGTGCAAGTCGCTCCCCGTTCGGGAGCGTGGATTGAAATATAACCAGCTCCCATTGTCTAATGGTCTGTTTGGTCGCTCCCCGTTCGGGAGCGTGGATTGAAATCAATCGGGATGAGATGCTTGTCAGCGGCTTCAAGTCGCTCCCCGTTCGGGAGCGTGGATTGAAATGCTCTTGGATTAGCCGCACCACCCTCATGCTCGACGTCGCTCCCCGTTCGGGAGCGTGGATTGAAATGTCTGGTTTCAGCTTACCCTCGACCAGCACCTTGTCGCTCCCCGTTCGGGAGCGTGGATTGAAATTACGTGTTATTCGCACAGATGCAGGTGACAGCGGTCGCTCCCCGTTCGGGAGCGTGGATTGAAATACACAATCATAATCGTAGGAAACCTCGGCGGTGAGTCGCTCCCCGTTCGGGAGCGTGGATTGAAATGGTACGAGTATGCAAGAATTATTTGCGAGATTGAAGTCGCTCCCCGTTCGGGAGCGTGGATTGAAATACCAGGGAAGTGCCTGGTATGTCGCATCGTCCATGTCGCTCCCCGTTCGGGAGCGTGGATTGAAATGCTCTGCTCGTGCCTTGCTGAATACCTCGCTCAATGTCGCTCCCCGTTCGGGAGCGTGGATTGAAATTGTGGAGAAACTACCCTGTTTTGGCAACCAAATGTCGCTCCCCGTTCGGGAGCGTGGATTGAAATACAAAAGAGACAGGGGAGGATTACTTCTAATGCGTCGCTCCCCGTTCGGGAGCGTGGATTGAAATATATCTGGCATCTGGATCACACGACAGAATTACTCGTCGCTCCCCGTTCGGGAGCGTGGATTGAAATATGATCAATGGGAGCCAGTTAGCAAAGGCAATAAGTCGCTCCCCGTTCGGGAGCGTGGATTGAAATAGCATCTGTACAGATAACCTGTACGCCATGTCACGGTCGCTCCCCGTTCGGGAGCGTGGATTGAAATAGCAAGGAAAGCTGTCATGACCTTTGTTAGCTTTGTCGCTCCCCGTTCGGGAGCGTGGATTGAAATAGTATACTTGTACCAGCCATGTACGATCTTGTCCCGTCGCTCCCCGTTCGGGAGCGTGGATTGAAATGCGATCTGCTGCGCCGTCACCGCAGCGGATACATGTCGCTCCCCGTTCGGGAGCGTGGATTGAAATTCATCACGATAACCGTTGAGCACCAGCCAAAACGTCGCTCCCCGTTCGGGAGCGTGGATTGAAATCGTTTGTGGAGTGTTTCCTCATCGTTCGGGTTGGTCGCTCCCCGTTCGGGAGCGTGGATTGAAATATGTTTTTACTCGCCCACATCGCAGGATCGGCATAGTCGCTCCCCGTTCGGGAGCGTGGATTGAAATAGCGCAATCGAAGCGATCAACACGCCAACCAGGGGTCGCTCCCCGTTCGGGAGCGTGGATTGAAATAAGTAATTCAACTAACCCCGCCAGTCGGGTAAAAGGTCGCTCCCCGTTCGGGAGCGTGGATTGAAATAAAAACTGATGTTAATATGACACAAAATACATTGTCGCTCCCCGTTCGGGAGCGTGGATTGAAATATCTGGTGGAGATGGAACTGGATTGGTGCCACGAGTCGCTCCCCGTTCGGGAGCGTGGATTGAAATGATCGGCATATCCGCCGCCTGATCCTGGAGGGCAAGTCGCTCCCCGTTCGGGAGCGTGGATTGAAATGCGTGGGTCGTCATCAAACGTTGCGTTGTCCACGTCGCTCCCCGTTCGGGAGCGTGGATTGAAATATGTTTGCTACCGACTCGCTATGATCGCCTGTGCGTCGCTCCCCGTTCGGGAGCGTGGATTGAAATATCTCTTACTCCTTCCCACACAGTACGCACTTCAAGTCGCTCCCCGTTCGGGAGCGTGGATTGAAATGAATCGCAGTCACCAATGTGGAAATCTTCACACCGTCGCTCCCCGTTCGGGAGCGTGGATTGAAATTCGCCAGTGTAGAACGTATGGAGCCGATAGTAATGTCGCTCCCCGTTCGGGAGCGTGGATTGAAATAATTCTTTGATTTTTTGGTTCGATACCCATTTCGTCGCTCCCCGTTCGGGAGCGTGGATTGAAATATAAGAGTGCCCTACTCGAAAGAGTTTGTGGAGACGTCGCTCCCCGTTCGGGAGCGTGGATTGAAATTGCATACGTTGGGGCAATTTTGTATAGTTCAGGCGTCGCTCCCCGTTCGGGAGCGTGGATTGAAATACATAAAAGGCAGGCTTTTAGCCTAACGGTAGCAAGTCGCTCCCCGTTCGGGAGCGTGGATTGAAATTGACTACTTGCCCGCCGACTCGAACATGATAGCCGTCGCTCCCCGTTCGGGAGCGTGGATTGAAATCAATGACAGTACCTTCAAAACCCGTCACGGTATCGTCGCTCCCCGTTCGGGAGCGTGGATTGAAATACGATGAACTGCGCTTTTTCTTTCACGTAATACGGTCGCTCCCCGTTCGGGAGCGTGGATTGAAATAGATATCCCCATTGCTTTGTGCTCTTATCGTTATCGTCGCTCCCCGTTCGGGAGCGTGGATTGAAATGTTACGGATACTGCGCCAACATGGGTACTGCCTGAGTCGCTCCCCGTTCGGGAGCGTGGATTGAAATCTGGCTGGCAACCCCAAACAAACGGCTCTGGTGCGTCGCTCCCCGTTCGGGAGCGTGGATTGAAATGCTCGATGACGAGAATATTCCCATCGTCACAAGCGTCGCTCCCCGTTCGGGAGCGTGGATTGAAATATGGGGAGAACCCATTATCAGAAGCGCACCTGGTGGTCGCTCCCCGTTCGGGAGCGTGGATTGAAATATCATCCCATTTGTCGGTGTCCCAAATGGCAAAGTGTCGCTCCCCGTTCGGGAGCGTGGATTGAAATAACTCCTGGTATAAATCTTCAATTTCTGCAATAAGTCGCTCCCCGTTCGGGAGCGTGGATTGAAATGGCATTGTCGCGGAAATCACCTACCCAGTACACCGTCGCTCCCCGTTCGGGAGCGTGGATTGAAATTTCGCAACCTCTTCATTCCAGCGCTCATAATCCCGTCGCTCCCCGTTCGGGAGCGTGGATTGAAATTGTTTAGAGATTTCGCAAGCGCTTTTCCTACCTGTCGCTCCCCGTTCGGGAGCGTGGATTGAAATTTTTTATCGTTGCTGTTTGCTCAGCCATGCAGTGTCGCTCCCCGTTCGGGAGCGTGGATTGAAATCCCAGCAAAATTTTGCAATTCGTTCAGATTCTGTGTCGCTCCCCGTTCGGGAGCGTGGATTGAAATGTCCTATCATGATGTATTCGTAGGCTTATAAAGTCGCTCCCCGTTCGGGAGCGTGGATTGAAATGCTGTAACTGTTGTTCTTGACACTGCAACGTTAAGTCGCTCCCCGTTCGGGAGCGTGGATTGAAATATCTTGGTTGTTATCTCCGATTGTTCATCAAGAGTCGCTCCCCGTTCGGGAGCGTGGATTGAAATAGATATAGCCAACTTTTGAAATTCTTGCAGTGCCCGTCGCTCCCCGTTCGGGAGCGTGGATTGAAATAGGTATAAGTAATGACGCAACACCTGCGAGTGATGTCGCTCCCCGTTCGGGAGCGTGGATTGAAATGCACCAATGAATAAGGAATACGAAACCTCACTGGTCGCTCCCCGTTCGGGAGCGTGGATTGAAATTTGATGGCGGAAGTTCTATCGCCTTGCGCTCAAGGTCGCTCCCCGTTCGGGAGCGTGGATTGAAATATTGGGAACTTGCGACGGATAGCAACGGCGGTAGTCGCTCCCCGTTCGGGAGCGTGGATTGAAATATCTGGGTAGATTTTTGCAAGCACATGCTTGTTGGTCGCTCCCCGTTCGGGAGCGTGGATTGAAATTGCAAAGTACTTGCCATGTCATTACGACCATGCGGGTCGCTCCCCGTTCGGGAGCGTGGATTGAAATTTACGAAAATAATGACGTGTCAGGCATAGGGTATGTCGCTCCCCGTTCGGGAGCGTGGATTGAAATTATGATAGCAAAGTTGGCTGCAAGGTTGGCGGCGTCGCTCCCCGTTCGGGAGCGTGGATTGAAATTGGTTGGATTGCTCAGTATGGAAAGCAGCCGGCGGTCGCTCCCCGTTCGGGAGCGTGGATTGAAATGGTACACTCACGTAAATTGTCTGTTCGTATATAGTCGCTCCCCGTTCGGGAGCGTGGATTGAAATCTTTCTCTTTTACTTTTACTTTTCCATTTCTTGCTGTCGCTCCCCGTTCGGGAGCGTGGATTGAAATAATATCGGTTTCACCACGCACAAAGTTTTGACAAGTCGCTCCCCGTTCGGGAGCGTGGATTGAAATGCCTGTGTCTTGGCATCGTCAAGGTCGCCCTCGGGTCGCTCCCCGTTCGGGAGCGTGGATTGAAATCCCTTTTCTGCCAGCCTATGACCCGACTGGCGGGGTCGCTCCCCGTTCGGGAGCGTGGATTGAAATAGGTGCTTTCTGTACCGACGATCCTGCTTTAAGCCGTCGCTCCCCGTTCGGGAGCGTGGATTGAAATTCATGTTGCTTGTGACGATGGGAATATTCTCGTGTCGCTCCCCGTTCGGGAGCGTGGATTGAAATGTTCTTTGACTGTAAACCCATCACCGTGCTGTTGTCGCTCCCCGTTCGGGAGCGTGGATTGAAATACAATAGATTGTGATGGTTTTCGCCTGGAAATAGTCGCTCCCCGTTCGGGAGCGTGGATTGAAATATTTTTTCCAGTGGATCAATGTATGTTTGTTCAGGTCGCTCCCCGTTCGGGAGCGTGGATTGAAATGTCAACAGATGCTGCGAAGGCAACCTTTTTGATGTCGCTCCCCGTTCGGGAGCGTGGATTGAAATAACAACGTTAGTATATGGCACGGATGCAGCACTTGTCGCTCCCCGTTCGGGAGCGTGGATTGAAATTCCAAAGCCTTGACCAGGCTTGAAAGATTACGAAGTCGCTCCCCGTTCGGGAGCGTGGATTGAAATATTAATTCAATATGTTGAAATATGCAGGTTCTGGTCGCTCCCCGTTCGGGAGCGTGGATTGAAATGGGCAAGATACCCCATTATTGGGGTTCGGTCCCAGTCGCTCCCCGTTCGGGAGCGTGGATTGAAATCCAAATGGTTGATCATTTTTGAAGCGTTTTGCACAGGTCGCTCCCCGTTCGGGAGCGTGGATTGAAATGGAAGATCAACCCAAAAGATGTCGTCAAACCTTCGTCGCTCCCCGTTCGGGAGCGTGGATTGAAATATCGAAAAACAGCACGGTGATGGGTTTACAGTCAGTCGCTCCCCGTTCGGGAGCGTGGATTGAAATTGATGATTTTCTGAACAGCTTAAAAGAAGATCGGGTCGCTCCCCGTTCGGGAGCGTGGATTGAAATAAAATATCGTAAGCCAATCAAAACCAGACCAGCGTCGCTCCCCGTTCGGGAGCGTGGATTGAAATCCAATGTAAAATCACTGAATCTTGCTGTGGGAAGTCGCTCCCCGTTCGGGAGCGTGGATTGAAATTGCTGAAGGCATAGACGACATGAGCAATTCTGCAGTCGCTCCCCGTTCGGGAGCGTGGATTGAAATTCAGATCGTTCGCTATCTGCGAGACATTTGCGCCGTCGCTCCCCGTTCGGGAGCGTGGATTGAAATACTTCCAGCCGGTGATACCACGAGGGGTATAGGTGTCGCTCCCCGTTCGGGAGCGTGGATTGAAATTGCACCAGTGTGATAGTTGATTGTGTATTTCATTGTCGCTCCCCGTTCGGGAGCGTGGATTGAAATACTATATAATGTTTCAAGAGAAACATAACCAGCCGTCGCTCCCCGTTCGGGAGCGTGGATTGAAATGCTTTAGTTTGGCTGCATCCTGCGACCGTATCAGGTCGCTCCCCGTTCGGGAGCGTGGATTGAAATTGCTTTATCCCGAAGAACCTGGACGCAACCTTGGTCGCTCCCCGTTCGGGAGCGTGGATTGAAATTTGTTCTTCAAAATTCTTGATGACACTTTGCGCAGTCGCTCCCCGTTCGGGAGCGTGGATTGAAATATGGAAACTTTAATTGAGTATTTGTTAGCAAGATGTCGCTCCCCGTTCGGGAGCGTGGATTGAAATTTTGAATGCGGCTCAGTATACAAAGCAAGCTGCTGTCGCTCCCCGTTCGGGAGCGTGGATTGAAATGTTATAGGCTATTATATATACATAACAGACAAGGGTCGCTCCCCGTTCGGGAGCGTGGATTGAAATACACCTCGGCATGAGCAAAGAAGAAGCTGAAAAATGTCGCTCCCCGTTCGGGAGCGTGGATTGAAATAGCAACCTTCAGCGCTGCTCGCATATTGCCTTCGGGTCGCTCCCCGTTCGGGAGCGTGGATTGAAATTTCGGGCAACGGGACGAATAATATCTACGTATTTCGTCGCTCCCCGTTCGGGAGCGTGGATTGAAATGTTGATAACCGCGGGAGCGGATGAGTTAAGTCGTTGTCGCTCCCCGTTCGGGAGCGTGGATTGAAATTCTCGTCACTTTATGAAGTTATATATATAAACAAGTCGCTCCCCGTTCGGGAGCGTGGATTGAAATAACTGATTGATCACAACATGATCAGCACATAGAAGTCGCTCCCCGTTCGGGAGCGTGGATTGAAATAGTAATAGGCATAAGTGGAAAAGTGGTTATTCAGTCGCTCCCCGTTCGGGAGCGTGGATTGAAATGGCATCGTCATAAGAATGGACAAATAAACGTTATGTCGCTCCCCGTTCGGGAGCGTGGATTGAAATAATAGTCGTTACTGGCTTTTTCTTTACGACTTTAGTCGCTCCCCGTTCGGGAGCGTGGATTGAAATTGGCGTTCACTACTGAACCGCCTGAGACATCGCACGTCGCTCCCCGTTCGGGAGCGTGGATTGAAATCCCTTTTAAAATGGCTGGACGAGATCGGGAACGTAGTCGCTCCCCGTTCGGGAGCGTGGATTGAAATGGTGCTGAGATCGAAAAGGTTGTAAAGAGCGCTGTCGCTCCCCGTTCGGGAGCGTGGATTGAAATATCACAATATGGATCAATCAAGGTTGACCGAAAGGTCGCTCCCCGTTCGGGAGCGTGGATTGAAATGCAGGCAAGAAAGCGAATAATTTTTATAGGGTTTCGTCGCTCCCCGTTCGGGAGCGTGGATTGAAATTTGCATTCGAAGAAAAAACCAGCTACCTCAACAAGTCGCTCCCCGTTCGGGAGCGTGGATTGAAATAGTATTTCTAAATATACTAATATCTCCACTGTCAGTCGCTCCCCGTTCGGGAGCGTGGATTGAAATTGGGATACGCTCTTGCAGTTTCAAGAGAGCATTCGTCGCTCCCCGTTCGGGAGCGTGGATTGAAATGAAGTGCTGGTTCAAATTGATGTTCTGGTAGACGTCGCTCCCCGTTCGGGAGCGTGGATTGAAATGGCTGTGATATATGATGATCACTTGATTGTGAAAAGGTCGCTCCCCGTTCGGGAGCGTGGATTGAAATAGCGTGGTGTCCGTTCCCTTCGCCTGCGCCTGCGTCGCTCCCCGTTCGGGAGCGTGGATTGAAATAGGCGATCATCAACAACCGCCTGATGCTGATGCGTCGCTCCCCGTTCGGGAGCGTGGATTGAAATCTCCTAAATCTTCCGCTACCTCATCCAACGAAGCCGTCGCTCCCCGTTCGGGAGCGTGGATTGAAATTTTACAAAAATATTTTCAATTCGCTTACTGTAAGTCGCTCCCCGTTCGGGAGCGTGGATTGAAATAGCAAACACCGCTGATATTCTTAGCGTTTTCCTGTCGCTCCCCGTTCGGGAGCGTGGATTGAAATAGATAGCTGGAGTTAGATCATGACGTTCTTCAAGTCGCTCCCCGTTCGGGAGCGTGGATTGAAATTTTTCGCTTGACTGTGAATTTCATTTGATTTTCGTCGCTCCCCGTTCGGGAGCGTGGATTGAAATGTTTTTCACCTATCAGATAGTTTGCCCGCACATTGTCACTCCCCGTTCGGGAGCGTGGATTGAAATTGCTGGCGTTTGGAAGAAACCGTCACGCTCAACGTCGCTCCCCGTTCGGGAGCGTGGATTGAAATGATTACAGCTTCGCAAGTGTTCCATTTCGTACCCCGTCGCTCCCCGTTCGGGAGCGTGGATTGAAATACGCCGCCGTGTCCAGATTGCCGTTGCAGACGTGGTCGCTCCCCGTTCGGGAGCGTGGATTGAAATCATCTGTCAGCGCACACAATGCCCATGCCGGTGGTCGCTCCCCGTTCGGGAGCGTGGATTGAAATGCACTTTATGGCGCCAAGGCTGGAATTACACAAAGCGTCGCTCCCCGTTCGGGAGCGTGGATTGAAATTCTCAGCATGGAGAGAATGCGCTTCAACGTCATCGTCGCTCCCCGTTCGGGAGCGTGGATTGAAATCCAACATGGTTGACGACTTGCATCTGACACCTTGTCGCTCCCCGTTCGGGAGCGTGGATTGAAATGCCCCCAGTTGCGGTCAGGCTCAATGACGCCATACCGTCGCTCCCCGTTCGGGAGCGTGGATTGAAATGCAACGGGAACGTATTTCGGAATCTACGAATCGGCGTCGCTCCCCGTTCGGGAGCGTGGATTGAAATCAGCGCATCCAGCGATGGTTTGATGATCGTACGCCGTCGCTCCCCGTTCGGGAGCGTGGATTGAAATACAAAAGGTCAAAGACTTCATGAAGGGCGAATGGGTCGCTCCCCGTTCGGGAGCGTGGATTGAAATTTCTGTGAGCAGGTTACACAAAACGCTAAGGTCAAGTCGCTCCCCGTTCGGGAGCGTGGATTGAAATGCTCGATAACCAGCATTTTGTTATCATCTGTAACTGTCGCTCCCCGTTCGGGAGCGTGGATTGAAATCTTACGTCACGAGCAAGATCACCAATAGGGTCAGTCGCTCCCCGTTCGGGAGCGTGGATTGAAATGTATGAATTTGTGGATAAGAAAGAAGCGCAAGACGTCGCTCCCCGTTCGGGAGCGTGGATTGAAATACGCTATTTGGATTGCTCATTTTTCATTGCCTCCTGTCGCTCCCCGTTCGGGAGCGTGGATTGAAATAAATTGAAAACACGGCGTTGAAGGAACGGGTAAAACTCTTGTCTATTGAAAACGTAAAACTGCTCAATCAGTCACCAGTAAATAAAGCGAGGCAATATACAAATGACCTTACCGACAATCAACAAATGTTCAATAACAATCGAATCGGGGATGCTGGTTTTACAGAGTCCATATATTCATGAACTGGTGCAGGCGGTAAAATCTCTGCCTTATACTGAGCGACGCTACGATGGAAACCGGAAAGCATGGTTTGTGGATCCCAAACACGGCAGTAAATTGACAAGTTGGATCGAGATATACGCTGGGGAGGTGGTGAGCCTCCCCCTTATCACTCAATATAAACCGGTGCCGGTAATGCGAATGGCAGAAGTGAGATATATCGGCACCTGCAAATGCCGTGATGATGGATCAAGTGTTGCATTTGGGCTGGTTGGCAAGGATTGGCAATTGATCTTTCCCGAAGCAGTTTTGCGAAGCTGGTTTGATAGTGGAGAGCCGGAAGAACCGCAGAATGAACAAACTCTTTACCAGGTGCTGGGAATTAAGAAATCAGCAACTGCAGAAAAAGTAAAAACTGCGTTTCGTCGAATGGCGAAACAATGGCACCCAGACGTGTGCAAGGAACAAAACGCGCAAGAAATGTTCATTCGAATTCAGGAAGCAAGCACCATACTGAGCAACACGATCCAGCGGGCAAAGTATGATGCTGGTTTAGCGTTGCAAAACGCTTTTGAAGCTCAAATAGAAAAGAAAAATATCAGGGCACAATATTTTCAGGCAAGTAACGGTTACCGAACTCCATTACGTTGCGGGTTAATGATGATCGAAGGGATCGAGAGATTAGGCAGGATCGAGGTAACGAAAATCTTAGCCTGGGAAGATATTGTGAAAAATGGAAAAACGCTGGTTGTCAGTTGGCCTATGGGCGGAAAAGAACCGGTAGAGGCGTGGGTATAAAAAGAGGTGAAATTATGGTTACAGCAGATATTCTTCAAGCTTTGCAATTGTCCGTTGTAGCAGAAGTTCCCTGCATTCTTCGACCAAATGAAGCCAATCAAGTAATAAAAGCTTTACAGGGAAACTCCATTGATTTATCTGCAGATGATTTAGTTGAAAGAAGTAAGGAGCTAAAAGCATATAACAAAAGCCAAGAAATGGAGTATCTGGAAGGTGGTGAGGGATGATAACAAATCGCTATTATCGAAAAATGATATGTGTGCTCATAAGCGTTTTGGACTGGTTAACTGATCGTTTACTTGACCATTTGTGGCCAGATAATATTCAGATTCAATTCGGTTCTTCATCGCAGGATAAAACGGATATTCAAAAAGAGGGGTGAATATGGCAAATTTTATTCCTGATCAGCCCAAAAATTCTGACCCAGTGCCATATTTTGAAGATGTAACCAGTGCTCAAGGATGGCAAGGGCAATCTACTACCAAAACAATTGAAACATTAAAAAGTGAAATATCCATGGCGATCAGTCGCTTAGGTGGCATGGTGACTGGATTCCAGAAGGGTAAATTTCTAGTTGGTGATCGAGAAAGGTTAGAATATCGCGTAAGTTACAACATTGAAGATGCAAATAGCAACTTGATACCTGGTCGGATAGATATTGCAGCATTACCAGTCAGGAAAAACCCGTCTTCATCTTATGAAGTCCGTTGCGAAAAATCCCTGAAAATGGCTCTTTACATGCTTCGAGATTCGTTTGATGGTTTGTGGTTCCTACAAAAATTGAGTCCAGGATTCGCTCCACTCATGCCATTTATGTTATCTGGAAAAGGTGAAATGACTATTTCACAGCTCTGGAGCGAAAGCGCTACTATGAAAAATTTACTCCCACCAGGTGAAGAAGATTTCATTGAAGGAGAAATAAAACAATTATGAATCAAATTATTCCAGGATCACTCAGTTCTTTAGCAACACAAAGTAAAAAATCCATTGCAGAAACTTTCATCGGTGCTGATGTAATTGTTATCGTGGATGTATCTGGATCAATGGCAGATTGTGATTCGCGAGGCGGATTATCACGGTACGAAGTGGCTTGTCAAGAATTAGCCAAATTGCAGAACTCTTTACCTGGCAAAATTGCGGTAATTGGGTTTTCTTCTGACACTGAATTTTGTCCTGGAGGACTGCCATATTTCCAGCAAGGCGGAACTGACATGGCAAAAGCGTTGAAATTCGTTAAAATTGCCGATTTGCCAGGAATGAGATTTATTTTGATCTCTGACGGCAAACCAGATGATGAAAATGAAACATTGAAAATTGCCAAGAGTTTTCAAGCTCATATTGATGTGATTTACGTCGGGCCTGAATCCATGCCTTTTGGACGTGATTTTCTGAATAGACTTGCTGCTGCGACTGGCGGAAAATCAGTTACTGCAGATCGGGCAAAAGAATTAGCGGCAAGTGTGACTCAACTTTTGGGTAGCGGCTCAGTATGAGTGGGGGGAGAACTTGCGGGATCGAGCGGCAATCAAATGGCTCGCAACTTGTTTGGGTGCTTCGTAATGGCAAATGGGAGCAGGCTGGATATTACCAGAATGAAGGAAGTTTTATGAATGTTTATAGTTTATCTGAACAATTTCTTGGACAAGTTCAGCGTCTTACTGAAGTTTGCAAAATTTTAGAGGAAAACAGGGTCACACCATGAATACTGAGCAAGCGCAAAAACTAGTTTTCGAAGCAACGGAAAAACGAGGATATCGGGAAGGCTGGAACGATGTGCAGTTTTTAGCCAGGCAGATCACTAAACTGCAGGAAGAATTATCAGAATTATCTTATCTGGTTCGTGATGATGGGTTCGAAGAGGATGAAACTGATCTGGAGTATTGCATTCAACGAGCCGGGAGACAAGCAAGATCTGCTTTTGACGGTGTCTGGTTCGGTTATGCTGCTTTACGGGATCAAACTGAGGATACTTTTGCGAATTTGCGAAAAGAAGCCGCTGATTGTCAGGTTGTTCTTTTTAACATTGCGGCAATTCTGGAACTGATCACTTTCGAACCGTTTGACCTGGTTCAAGCCGCTGTAGAAAAATCAAAAGCAGATATTAAGCGTGGTGTTCGGGAAAATGAAAAACTATGATGCCCTCAACGTCTCAACAACAGTCACAAACACAAAATTCGAAGATCGCTCAATATGTAGCCTGGATGAGGTCTTTTGGTTACGAATTTAAACTGAACGAGATCACTGATCAGGTGGAAACAAATGGTATTCCATTGACTGATGAGCTGTTCAGCAAGATTGAATACCAATTGATTGAAAAAGGTTGCCCCAATGAACGGTTCGCCCGGGTTGCGATTGAGGCAACCGCTTATGACAACCGGTATAACCCCATCAAGGAATATCTCAGTAAGTTACCGTATGATGGTGGTCACTATTTTGATGAACTGGTTGCCTGCTTCGATAATCCAGATCGGTTAATTGCCATTTATCTCCGCAAATGGATGCTTGGTGCTGTGGCGAAAACGATCGAAGGAAAACAGAACCGCATGTTGATCCTTGATGGTCCTCAAGGCGTAGGAAAATCTCTTTTTGTTAAATGGCTTTGTTCTGAATTACCAAATTATTTTGCTGAAGGTAGTATCGATGCTGAAAACAAGGACACTCAGATCAGGCTAACCACGAAATGGATTTGGGAAGTGGGTGAGCTGGGAGCAACGTTCAGAAAATCCGATCGGGAAGCGTTGAAAAACTTGATTACGATGCAGAACATGACATTCCGGCGACCTTACGGACACTTTGACCGGACAAAACCAGTTCTGGCAAATCTGATCGGTACGATCAACAATGAGGGTGGTTTTTTGGATGATCCCACTGGCAGCCGTCGGTTCATGGTTTGCGAGATCAAACATATTGACTGGAAAACGTACACAAAAATTGATGTGAATAAACTTTGGGGCGAAATCTACGCTGCTTATTTGATTGGCGAAGATACTGAATTCACAGAAATTCAAAAGAAAGAGACAGAAAAAAATAACCAAAAATATGAAGTTGAGGATCCCATTGAAATTGTTCTCAGAGACAAATATTCAATTCGGTCAGGTAATAACACTTTATGGACATCTACAGCAGAATTGATGTATGTTCTTCAAGAACGAGTAGGCAAAATGTCATCTGCTAAAGCTTTCCAAATGGCATTAGCAACCACCTGTAAAAAACTAGGATTAGAAAAAGCTCAACAGAATAATCAAAAAGGGTATTACGGTATAGGGCCAAAAATGCCATGAAAACGCGTGCGACCTCTCAAAAACTTCGCGTAGATTTTGCGACCTCGATTGGAAATCGTGCGACCTCACGTGCAACCTCCTGCCGATTCATGAGACCTGGTGAGTGGAATTTCGGGCAACCAGCCGCTCAAAATGCGCCCTGTGCGACTAATTTCCAAGACTTTTCACGGTTTTGGAGCTTAAAACTTACTCTTTACCAACTACTTGAAAAACTTGCGCATAGCCGTTGCGACCTGTGCGACCTCGAAGCCCACTCTTTTAAACCTGGCTTTTTAAGAAAAATATATATTAACGGCAGGTGCTTAAGGTCGAAAAAGAAATGACGAAAAGTGTGACGGTTTCAGTCGCACAGGTCGCACGCGCAAAGGGAACAATTAACATGACTCTTTATGAAACAGCTTTATTCTGGGTAGAAAAGGGATTTTCTGTGATCCCTATTAATTACTATTCGAAAAAACCACGTATTAAATCTTGGGAACCATATAAAAACCAGTTGCCAACTGATTTCGAATTACGTCAATGGTTTCCGTCTGAAATGCGAAACGTGGGATTAATTACTGGAAACGGATTAGTAGTTATTGATTTTGATGTAATGGATGTTTTTAATTTCTGGTTTTCTTTATTTCCACTGAATACTTATATGGTAAAAACTCGAAGGGGTATTCATGTTTATCTAAAAACCAAGCAACCGGCAAAGAATTATCATTCAGATCTATTGGATATTAAAGCTGAACGTGGGTACGTTTTGATCCCACCGTCCATTCATCCCAGTGGTTATCAGTACCAGGTTTATCAAGATGCACCTATTTTACAGATTGAAAAATTGGAAGACGTTTTACCACCTGAATTCACTCCAGAACCAGAAAAAACTGTCACTTGTACTGAGCAAACTACAATTGAAATTGATCCATGGGCACTGGCAGATTCTGCAGTTGATCTTGAAATGGGTGTAGTAAAAAAGATCAGGGATCAAGTATCTTTGCTCAGTATCATTGGAGGGGCAGAGGAATCATCCAGAGATGGACGCTGGTATAAAACTCTTTGCCCGTTCCACGAAGATTATACACCGAGTTTCTGGATTGACACACAGCGTGGAATTTGTGGATGCTGGAAATGCAACATAAAAGAGATGGATGTTCTGGATTTATATGCCAGACTGCACAATATTTCAAATACTCAAGCGATTCAAGAATTATCGAAAAAGTTATGAAAAATAAGAATCAGGAGGGTAGATTGGCTGAAGAGACTGAAATTTGTGAAAAATGTGAGACGAAAATCGGAAAAATGGAAATAGCGAATGAGGAAAATTCAATTTTTTTGTTGAGTAATAAGGTTATTCGGTGCGCCAGGTGTGGGAAGGTGATCGGGCGAATCGTGTTCGTGGATAATCAGGAATGCCTGGCGATCAATACTATTGTGGTTACGGTATTGCGGGGTGTGTGCGTGAATTGTGGTGCAGAGTTCCACTGGTCAATATCGGAACGGACGCTGGCGAAGTTGATTAACCGAGTCAAACAGTGCTAAAATGAATGCAGATTAATACGCGGTATTTCACCAGTTTCCGCCTGGTTCTGTCTTTGTCATAGAAGATCGAACCAGGCGGTTTTCGTTTAACAGGTAAAAAATGGCTAATCGAGCTTTGACGAAAAAACAAAAATTGTTTGTGGAGAATTACCTGCAGCTTTGGAAACCCAGTGAAGCGGCCCGCCAGGCTGGATACAAACACGGTGATCAGCAAGGGGCAAGGATGTTGAAGAACCCGTTGATTGCAGCGTTGATTGATCAGCGGATGAGGGAGATCTCCATGCAGACGGATGAGGTGTTGACCCGGCTGACACAACAAGCCAGGGTCAATATGGGGGATTTCTTGATTGAAGTTGAGATATTTGATTCAGATAACGTGATTGTGGAGAAAAAGATTCGTTTGAATTGGGACATGGTCCGTGAGTATGGATACCTGATCAAGCGGTTGAGCTGGAGCAGAAACGGGGATCCCATTCTTGAGTTGCACGATTCACAAACGGCACTGGTGCAGATCGGACGAGCGAGGAAGTTATTTGTTGACCAGGTGGAGGACACACATCACCTGGACCAGACGCAGGTGAATATCTATATTCCGGGGAATGGGCGGGAGATCGAGAAGCAAGAACCGGCAGAGGGGATTTGAATGGAACGAGTTGAGATTCGCCCTCAGAAGAAGCAAGAACTGTTTCTGAGTTCTCCGGCGGATATTTGCATCTTTGGGGGGAGCGCCGGCGGGGGAAAGACTTTTGCCAGTCTGCTCGAGCCGTTGAGGAATATTCATAACCCGCGTTTTGGGGCAGTGATCTTCAGGAGAACATACCCGGAGATCACTAAAGAAGGTGGCATGTGGGACGAAGCCCAGGGGTTATATTCGCTCATTGGGGCAAAGACAAACAAGAACGATCTGTCGTTTCAGTTTTTTTCTGGTGCCAAGGTAACGTTTGCATCGATGCAGTATGAGGATGATAAGTATTCGTGGAAATCTTCGCAAATTCCGTTGATCCTGTTCGATCAGTTGGAAAGTTTTACAGCGGGGCAATTCTTTTATATGTTCTCCCGTAACAGGTCCACATGCGGGGTGAAGCCGTACATCCGGGGAACCTGCAACCCGGAACCTGGCTGGCTGGCGGACTTTTTAAGCTGGTGGATCGCTGAGGATGGGTATGCTGATCTGAGCCACGCCGGGGTGTTGCGGTGGATGATTAGACGTGGGGATGATGAAATCGCCTGGTTCGATACTGAGCAAGCAGCATTGCAAGAGTGCCCAGATATTCAACCAAAGAGCGTGACATTCATACCTGCGACAGTTTACGACAATCAAGAACTGCTGAAAAAGGATCCCGGGTATATTGCGAATTTGAAAGCGCTGCCATTGGTGGATCGTGAACGGCTACTGGGTGATGTGCTGCGGGGTGGAAACTGGAAGATCAAGCCATCAGCGGGGAAGGTATTCAACCGGGCATGGTTCAAGATAGTAAATGCAGTTCCGGCTGGCGGGGTTGTGGTAAGACGGTGGGATTTTGCGGCTACGGAAAAACAATTGAATAAGAATGATCCTGATTACACGGCTTCATGTTTGATGCTGATGGTGGAAGGCGGGTATACCATTTTGGATGTGACGAATGAGCAGTTACCGCCGTCGAAAATTGATGAGTATGTGAAGAATATCAGTAAACAAGATGCGGCGCGGTTTGACAGGGAGAAACGACAGTACCGGGCACGGTGGGAGCAGGAACCAGGGAGCGCGGGAAAGCGCGAGAGCTGGCGAATGACGAAGATGCTGGCAGGAATTGATGCAAAAGGGGTGACATCCAGTAAAGATAAACTTATTCGAGCGAAGCCACTGGCTGCACAAACCGAGGTGGGGAATGTTTCGTTGTTGGAAGGTGCCTGGAACGAGATGTATCTAAATCACATGCACGGGCAGCCTGATCTGCCGCATGATGACATGATGGACGCGTCAAGCGGGGCGTTTTATGACCTGACATCACCGAATGAGCAAGCACCGCAATATATTGAATCGATTTGGGAACGAAAGGGTATGGATTATGACGAACTTGATTTATGAATCGCAGGTGGAAATGCTGGCGAACGAGGAAACCAACCGGCTGGAGCAGTTTCGCGCCGCCTGGGAAGCTTATTATGGAAACTTGCCAAAACCGTTGAAGGTAAGACCCGGTGCGATGGAGGATAACATTCGGCTAAATTTTATCAAACTGATCGTGAACAAGGGTGTATCGTTCTTGTTCGGTAAAGAAGTTGGTTTCGAGTTGGAAGAGGTGGGAGAGACTTCAGCAGAGAAATGGCTGAAAGCCTGCTGGCTGCAAAACAAGAAGATGACGCTGTTGCAAAAAGCTGCTTTGAACGGGGGTGTTTGCGGGCATTGTTTTATCAAAATCCAAGTGGATCCGAAGTTTCGATACCCGAGGATGATCATTGTTGATCCTGAGACCGTTTCGGTCACTCTGGCGGCTGACGATCTGGAGAATGTGCTGACGTATAAGATACAGTATCCATCGAAGGATCCGAAATCAGGGAAGCCGATCATTGTACGACAAATCATCGAGAGGGAGAAAACTTACTGGCATATCAAGGATCAGATTGGAAGTGTGGAAAATCTGGGTAGCTGGGTGACCACGACTGAACAAAATTGGGCGTATAGTTTTCCGCCTATTGTGGAATGTCAAAACTTGCCGGCACCTAATGAATACTGGGGGATGAGCGACATCGAGCCGGATATTTTGGAGATCAATAAGGCAATCAATTTCAGTGTTTCGAACACAGGCAGGATTTTGAAGTATCACGCACACCCCAAAACATGGGGAAAGGGTTTTTCAGCAGATCAACTACGAATTGCGGTGGATGAAACTCTTATTGTGCCTTCTGAAGCGGGTGAGCTGCATAATCTGGAGATGCAAACCGATCTGTCCAGCTCGATCAAGTTTTATGACCGGTTGAAGGAAGCGCTGCATGAGACGAGCCAGACACCGGAAGTAACCATGGGGAAATTGGAATCAGTGGGCGGGTTGAGTGGGCTGGCATTGCAGATTTTGTATGGTCCGCTGCTGGAGAAAACAGAAACGAAGCGGTTGCTGTATGGGGATATGCTGATAGAGCTGAACCGGAGGGTGTTAGAGATCGGCGGGTATGGAACGGACAACATCACGAAACTTCACTGGCAGGATATTTTGCCAAAAGATGAAAAGCAGGAAAGAGAAACAGCGCTGGTTGACAAACAATTGGGCGTTTCAGATGATACGTTACTGACACAATTGGGCTATGACCCGGAAATCGAACAGGAAAAGAAGAAGAATGATTCTGCCTTGCTTGCAAATGCCTTATTAGGTGCATTTGATAAAGGTGAGTAATGTCTGACTCGATATATGATCTGAATGATCAATTCAGAACAGCGCTGTTGAATAGCGAACGCGCTGCTGCCAGTCAGATGGTGCGCGAGTATGGAAAAGCCTGGCGGGTGATCCAGAAACGGATCGAAGAACTGGCGGCTCAGTATTACGCATTGGCGGAGACGGGAGGAAAGCCACCCATTTCGTGGATCTATGAAATGGACAGGTTTCAGGTGTTACAGAATCAGGTCGAAGGGGAGATCAGGAAATTCGCTCAGTATACAGAAGGGGCGATCGAAAAGGGGCAGAAGGAAGCAATCGCGGCAGCGCATCTAAATGCGGTTTCGTTGATGGATGCGGGGTTGCCTGAAGGCGCGCATGTGAAGTTCAACCGGCTGCCGAAGAAGGCATTTGAGAATCTGGTTGGTTTTTTGCAGGACGGCAGCCCATTGAAAGACCTGTTGAACCAGCTACCAGGTGAAGCAGGGAAACTGGTGGCTGATGGCTTGCAAACAGGGTTGTTGCTGGGATGGAATCCAACAAGAACAGCGAGCCATATACGGGAAGCCCTGGGTGGAAATCTGGCGCGTGCGCTTCGCATAGCCAGAACAGAAACACTGAGAAGTTACCGGGAAGCCACCCGGCAAACGTATAAGGCGAATAATCATGTGGTGAAGGGTTGGGAGTGGCGTAGTGCGAGGAATGAGCGAACATGTGCCATGTGCGTTACTGGAGAAACAATTGTTTCAGGTCCTGGCATCCAAAAAGTGTTTTCTAGGTACTATTCTGGCGATGTTGTCGTCATCAAAACGACCAGCGGAAAATATCTCACCGTTACCCCAAATCACCCGATATTCACGAGGAGTGGTTGGATCAAGGCAGGTATGCTCAAAAAAGGTGACTATGTAATCAGCAGCACCGATGCTGATGGGGCTGAGCTTGGGGTCGGCGTAAACAATTATCAGATGCCAGCCATTATCAAACAAATAGCGGAATCTTTCAGTATGATCTTTGCTGAAATGCCATGCACCACCCCAGACTTCCACGGCGACGGGAAAGGTTCCGAGGTCTATGTTATAAGGACCAACAGCTTGTTGAAGGATGATATCCATTCCTTTACCAACAAGCAAATTGAACAAAATAATCTCACTGGTAGAAGCGTGAGGAACCCGCCAATTTTTAGCTTTTTGTTCCCATTCTTTCGCAGCCTTTATGCGTTGTTCCAGCGTTTTCTTATACGGTCCGGGATGATCATTAAAAACTGGTTTTCGTTCTTTCAGCGGGATTTTACTGCTTTTCAAGGTGTAGTTATCAGAAAGAGATCTTCTGGGAGTATTCGTAAATCGCAAGCTGGTGGAAATTGCATATCTATTTACGCCAAATTCTTTGGCAAGCGTCTGTTCGGTTTCACCAGAAAGATACCTTTTGGCGATCTCATCATCAGGAAGATCAAGCGTTTTATGACGAATTTTTCCGTTCTTTTTTCCAGCAATCGCATATCTCTGAGACTTATCTCGGAGCAAGCCACGCTCTTTAAGAATGGCAGTCAGGCGTTTAGCGCAAATTCCGTAATATGGCGCAATTTTCTTAGCGGATTCACCAGAAAGGTACGCCTGGATCGCATTCTCGACGTTGATATCAGGAGCTTTAGCGGGCATGTATATAACCTACAGACTACCGACGGATGGTATTTTGCTAATGGGATTATAACGCATAACTGCTGGGCGATGGATGGAACGGAGCACTCGTTTGAGGAAAAGCTGAATGATCATTTTTGCGGCAGGTGCTCGATGCTGCCGTTGATGAAGAGCTGGCAAGAGTTGGGGTTCAACATCGATGAGGTAAAAGACAAGCAGCCAAAAACCGGAATTGAAGCGTTCGAACTCCTCTCTCATACTGAGCAGATGAAGATATTAGGTCCTGCGAAGTATGCAGCATATAAGGATGGCGCTTTTAAGTTATCTGATCTAGTTGGGGAAACAACGAATTCACGCTGGGGATCAATGCGTTATGAGAAAAGCTTGGTGGAATTGGGGTTGAGTTCCAACGAATGGTTAGCAAAATACCGAGAGAATCCAGCGAAGGAGTTAATTCCGATTCAGGAAGCGGTTGATCAGATTCTGGAGATCCATCGAGAAAAGGATGGAGCAACTTTCAGCTTATTTCATGGAAATATGGCAGGAAAACCTTACAGGTCAGTGTCAATCTTTCCAGATCTTTCAGCGACAATTAACGGTAAAGAGATCACGCAAGAGCAGTTACAGAATTTTATTTCGACTTATGAGGGGTTAGCACGAAATTCAAAAGTTGGAATTGGTACTTGGTATAATGCGGATGAGGATGTAACGTATCTTGATTTTGTTGTCTTAATTCAAGATCGGGAGTTTGCAATTAGCCTAGGAAAGCAATATAATCAAATCGGTATATTTGATCTTGAAAAAATGGAATACATCGAAGTTGGAGGTACTGGAAAGTCTATTGATGGATTACTCGCACCTCAAGATCGCCTGAAGGAAATACCATGAGTGAAGAACTTAAGTCACGGAAAATGAGCATTGAACAATTTGAACCCAAGACTAAAATTGTAGTTTTAGGGTCTACGTTCAGTGCAACACTTGATAAGAAACAATATTTCCCAAAACATGTTTCACTCCAATGCCATGTTGAAGATTCCAAGTTGATAGATCAATTATCCGTAATCCCAGTTGGCACAGTTATTTGTGCTAAAGTTCACACAGATTTTTCAGACATGAAAAATTATCTTGATGATTTTACTGCAGCAAATTAAAAAACTTGTGCTATACTAATTTTGACAAATAAATAGACGGTATTCAGTCGTTTCCGCCCGACACGTTTCTCAAAAGTGAGAGAGTGTTTGGGCGATTTTGTTTTAACCAACTTTGGAGGATGACAAATGAAAGTTTATTTGAAGTGGATCGGAATTGGAGCGGTTGTTCTGGTGGTCACTTTGTTGATCTTGCTGGCAGCTTTTGGGGCGATGTTCCCGGAAGGCACACAAGCCAGTTCGGAGGTGCTGATCGTACTGGCAGGCGGTGTGCTTTCGCTGGTGTTCATGTACCTCCCGGGGATGCGTGTGCAGTTTGCAGAATTGAGATCTGAACAAAAGCAATTGATCAACCTGGTACTTATTATTTTGCTGGCTGTTGGGATGCTGGTCATGACATGCACAAACTTTTACGTGATCCCAGGCATCTTGTGCACGAAAAACGGGGCGCTGCAATTGTTGATCTATGTATTTCTGGCAGGCGGCGGTAACCAGTTGACGTATAAATACAGCCCTGAACCGATCGATGTGAAGAATGCAAAAGCTGTTCGAGATGTTGTATCTGGATAAGTTCTATGGATGCTTTCATTTCAGCCATCGTGGGAGTTGTTGGAGTCGTTGCGGGCGCACTGATCACGGGTGCCAGTCAACGGCATAAAGTGAAAGCAGAATCTGCCAAAGCGGAGGCTGAAGCTGCAAAAATAAAAGCTGAAGAGAATGAGCAGATTCGGCAAACGGTCATGTCGTTGATCGAGCCACTTCAGGAGCAAATCAATAAATTGGAGCAGGAGCTGGAAGATTGGAAAAACTGGGCGGATCGCCTGGTAACGCAAATCAAAGGATTGGGATGCGAACCGGTGCCTTTTAAACAGACAGGTAAACAAACAAAGAGAAAACCATGATCGGAAAATCCATTTATATCTGGTCAATCGAAACCATTTTTGATGGGGATGTAAAGAAAATCGCGAAAACTCTGGCAGGAGCCGGGTTTGATTCCGCGATTTTGCATAACGCGAGTTTAAGCGCATGGGCAAGTGAAAAATGCCTGGCATTGATCGAGGCTTTGCGCGAGGCGGGAGTAACTCCGATCGGCGGGGCAGCGGTGTATGGATGGAACCCGGAAATGGAAGGCAGGCTGGCGGGCATGTTATGTTTGAAATATCACCTGCCGGCATTTGTTTTTGATGCAGAAAGCACATTCGATGCTCAACCTGCTGCTGATAGTAATGCGGTGAAGCTGTTGAAAGCGTTCAAGGCGGAAGCTCCAGGTGTGAAAGCTGGTTGGTGCTGGTGGGCGAGGTATAGAAGCCCATTTAATGGCAACGAATGGCACCCCAAGAAGGTGTTATGGGCGGCAATGAATCCTCAATATGGGGATGCAGATTTTGGGGTTCCCATGACTTACTGGGGTGGGGAAAGCGCTGCCAATGCGGTTCATTTGTTGGATCAAACGTGGCAACAATGGCGTGAAGTAACAGATAAGCCGATCTGCCCAGCGGGGCGTGCGTATATCGGTGATGATGGAACCGCCAAACCGGAAGCAGTAACAGCGTTCGAACAACGAGCAAGGGAACTAGGCGCACCTGGTGTTACCTGGTGGAGTATGCAACACGCGGTGAAGCTGCCGGATGTATGGCAGGCAATGGTCATGATGCCCGGGTTGAAAACGGGAATACTGGAGCCTGATCAGCCGCAAAAGCCTGAAAATGAACCTATCCAAGAATCAACGAAAGCTGTTGTCAAGACGGGACAAATCAATTTCAGGGAATCGCCGGAAGTAAAGAGTAATAATCGGCTGGGTGTACTGAATAAAGGCACGGAAAGCGCAATTTTGGAGAGAAAAACTGACGCAAACGGGAATACCTGGCTGCGAGTCAGTGTCGAGGGATGGATCAGTGAGAAGTACGGACAAGCCATCCTGACAGAAGTGAAATAAATACGCTACGGCAGCGGAATTGCCGGGGAGAAAATAATGTTTCGATTTGGTAAGTATTTGGATGCAGATAAAGGCGGTGCGGGTGGAGAAGGCGGAAATTCCGGCGGTGATGGGAATATGGCCACCAATACCAGTAACGGAGCTGGCGCTGATGCCAAGACGTACACGCAGGCTGATCTCGATCGGATGTTTGTAGAACGAGCGCGACAGGCAGAATCCAGTTTGTTGAAGAAGCTGGGGTTTGAGAAGGTTGAAGATGCAACAACTGCCGTGAACCGTTTGAAAACCATTGACGATGAGAAGAAAACCGATCTGCAAAAAGCTCAGGAAAAGATCGATGAGCTGACCCGTTTGAATACTGAGCAAACAGAAAAGCAGAAAGAATTATCTGCTCAGTATGAGGTGATGCTGGTGGCAGGGAAGTTAGGGGTTGTTGACCCGGACGCTGCGTACAAGCTGCTGGATAAGAGCAAGCTGGAATATAAGGACGGCAAGCCTATCAATACTGAGCAATTGTTAAAATCGCTTATTACTGAGAAACCATGGCTGACGGGAGCGGGAACGAGTTCTAGCAATCCGGCAAAGAACCGTGGTGATCTCAATGACCCGGTGGTTATTGCTGCGAGAAGGGCAGCAGGATTGCCGGTAGAAGAAAAGAAATAGTATACGGGAGAAAAAATGACTCAATCTATTGATCTAGTAACCAAATTTCAGCCTATTCTGGATGAAATTTACAAATTGGCTTCTTTGACCGCACGAATGGACGCAAAAACCAAACCGGTCGATTTCGCCGGCGCGTCTGTTGTGAAAGTGTTCAAAACCTCTATCGTGGGGCTGGGTACGTACAGCCGGACAGGGGGTTATCCCAAAGGTGATGTTACCGGCACCTGGGAAGCATTGACTCTGGCAGCTTCGCGAGGTCGGGAATTTTCCATTGACCGGATGGATGATGACGAAAGCCTGGGTGAGGCATTTGGCACCCTGGTGGGTGAGTTCATCAGAACTCAGGTTGCACCGGAAGTGGATGCTTACCGGTTCAGCAAATATGCTTCGTGGTCTGGCATCCAGGCAGTAGGAACTCCGGCAACATTGACCAGTGAAACCGTTCTGGCAGCATTGGATGTAGCTAAAGCTGCTCTAAATTCCAAAGGTGTTCCCGAGGAAGGACGTATCCTGTACGTTTCGGACACGGTGAAAGGGATGATTGAAGCTGCTGTTTCAAGAACTCTGGGAAATGAAAATTCTGTTGATCGCAGGGTTTTGAGTTTTGATGGAATGGATCTGATCATGGTTCCGCAAACCCGTTTTTATAAGGGTATCACTCTGGATGCAGGGTCATCTACAACCGCGGGCGGGTTTGCAAAAACCGCTTCCACCGGACGGGACATCAATTTCTTGATGCTGCACCCAACTGCTGTTTTACAGGCAACCAAGCACGCAAATATGAAAATCTTTGGTCCTGATGAAAATCAGGAAATGGATGCTCATAAAATCCAGTACCGGTTGTACCATGATGCTTTTGTCTATGACAACAAGGTTGATGGTATTTACAGTCACATCAAGGACAGTTAAACCGGAAGGAGGTGATCCATGCTGCTCTACAAGGACGGCATAACGATGGATGTGCCGGAACTGGATTCGGCTTTTTATTTGAGAGCCGGATATAAAAAAGTTGATGAGCCGGTAACCATTCCGGCTAAAGAAAAACATGCAGGCGGGCGACCACGAAAAAGTGAAGAACCTGAACCTGTAAAGGACGGTGAAGAATGACATTGAATTTTGCAAAAGTTCAGGGGTTGGATTGGCAGAAGCAATTAAACAAGAATTTTGAAACCATCGAAGCTGCAACACTGATCGAGCTGGCATCCAGCGCTGAGACGATCACCGGGACCGATACCACCAAAGGCGTCACACCGGCTGGTTTGCAGGCAAAAGTATCCAGCGCGACGGCGAATGGTATCGTAGAGCTGGCAACGGATGCGGAAGCTCTTGCTGGTTCAGATACTGCGCGGGCGGTCACTCCGGCGAATCTGGCGGGCGTCATCACGAAGCTGGACATCATCAGTTTTGCGGGGAAGAACGGCGCGGGAGCCTGCGAAAGAGTTAATTTTTGTGATGTTTCGGGGATGGTTGTACCTGGGTAATTCCACTCATCCGGGTGCAACCATCCAAATTAAAAGGTTGAAATCATGGCAGTAAGAACAACTTTGGCAGAATTGATCACGCAGGTGCGAACGATGGTTGGAGATCCAGCGGGAACCGACCAGGTGCTGACGGATCAGGAAATCCAAAACGGTTTGGATACACACCGGTGGGAAGCGCGGTACATGCCGTTGATCGGGTTGATCAGTTATGAAAGCGGAAGCGCAGTTTATAAAGTTTGGCGTGCTCCGTTCGGGCAATGGGAAAGTGATGTAGCTCTGGTGGATGCTCAGTATAGTGCGTTGACTCCGAGCGTGTCGGATAATCTTTCAGGGCGGTGGACATTTGCAACGACTCAAACTGCTGTTATGGTGACCGGCTGGAGTTATGACCTGTATGGGGCAAGCGCTGATCTGCTGGAGGCGATGGCGGCAAAGGTGGCGGATCAATTTGATTACACGGTGGACGGGGCGACCAGGCACCGGAGTCAAAAGAAGGATGCTTACCGGCAGTTGGCAGCGGAGTATCGGAAAAAGCAGCAAGTGAAGGTGATCCCACAGGTGAGGAAGGATTTGGAGTGGTAACCACGAAAGACGCGAAAGGGAAAAGCAGATTGCCGCAGTCGCAAAGTACGCTCCTTCGCAATGACAGAAAACGCAATGACAGAAAGATGGTGCGGTCGATGAAGCTGACCACACCCTACGAAAGAAGGAATGAGAGGGAGGTTTATGGCAACTGAACTGGGAAAGATGAGACTGGATCAGGAAAAGCTGATGACTGAAACCGTGTATGTTCAGCGTTTGACAAGAACGCAGGATGGCGCTGGCGGTTGGTCTGAGGTGATGAACACGGTGGAGACCACGAAGGGCAGGATCGGGAACAAGTCTTTTGCAAAGGGCGAGTTCGGCGGGCAGGAGACACCTTTTCAGGTTTATGTAATTACGCTGCCGTGGGATACATCGCTGCAGGAAGGCGATCAGTTGCAGATCAACGGGGTCAATTACGCGATCCAGGCGCAGCTCTCGCATACTGAGCAAACTGCTTTGCAGGTTGAATGTGTGCGGGTATGAAAACTGAGATCAAGCTCACGTATAACCGGATCCCTGAGATCAAGCGCCGGTTCCCTGGTATTGTGCAGGATATTGTGGATAAGGCTGCTTTTGAGGTGGAGCGGATCGCAAAGAAATCTATGTCTTCACCAAAACATGGAAAAGTTTATGCACGTGGGAAGAAGAATCATCGAGCGAGTGCACCAGGTGAAGCTCCGGCAATTGATATGGGGAACCTGGTGAACAGTATCGAGGTGATCAAGGAAAGTGCGGGTGTGGATGTGGTTGTGGTGCACTCGGAATATGGTCCAGCTCTGGAATTTGGGACGGAGCATATCAAGGCAAGACCGTTCATGACTCCGGCGGCGCAAAAGGTACGACCGAAGTTTCTGGCGGCTTTGAAAAGTCTTGAGGCGTATTTGAAATGATCTTGAACGCAGATGAATGGATCACGGATAAGTTATCAAAGGATGCTGTGATCGCAGCAGCGGTGAGCACGCGTATTTATCAGGATGAAGCGCCGGCAGGAACAGCGTATCCGCTGATCGTTTTTAGTTTTGTGTCTTCGGTGCCGGTGGAGAATGCGTTTGGTGATCGGGTGATGGATGAGGAGATCTGGCGGGTCAAGGTGATCGAGGATGAGCCTACGTATGCGAATCTGGAAGGGGTAGCGGACCAGGTGAGATCCATTTTGCATAAGGCAAGTGGTACAGGCGTGGTTGGGTGTCGGTTTACGGGGTCGTACCGGTTGGCGGAATCAAGAGATGGACGGGAGTGCAGGACGGTGATCGAGGAGTTTGAGGTGTATACGGAGTAGGTTGACCCGAAGGGCAATTAACCATGAAATACACCAAAAGCACGAAAAGAGAGATTGCTTCAGTCGTGAAAAGCACTCCTTCGCAATGACAGAAAACGCAATGACAGAAAGATGGTGCGGTCGATGAAGCTGACCACACCCTACGGGAAAAGAAAAGCAAAAATGGTGCGTTGCGAATGCATCCTACGAAAGAAGGAATAGGAAAGGAATAGAAAATGGGTGAAAAGGCCAGTATTTTTCAGGGCGTGCAGTTAGGGGTTGAGTCAACTCATGGGACAGCAATAGCAGCGAATAAGAAGCTGCTGGCAGTAAGTATCACTCCGAGTCCGAAGGTAGAGGCGGACGCGTTCAGGGCAAAGGGGAACAAGTATGCGAGTTTCGTCACTTTGAACAAGGAGTGGGCTGAGGCGAAGGTCGAGGGAAAGTTAACGTATAACGAAATCGTGTATCTGTTATCTTCGCTGCTCAGTATGCCGACGCCAGTTCAGCAAGCTTCAACCACAGCATATTTGTGGACGTTTTTAAGCAACACCAGTGCGGAGGATGAAGGGGAAACTTTCACGGTTGAGCAGGGTGATGCCAATAGCGCCTGGCGTGTGGCGGGTTTGCGGGTGAGCGGGTTGGAGTTCACGTTCAACCGGAATGAGGTGACAATTTCGGGGAATGCGATCGGGAAATCGTTGGAAACGGGTGTTACTTTGACAGCCACTCCAACCAGTTTGACTCCAAAGCCGGTGTTACCAGGTCATTTGAAATTCTATATGGCGGATACTCAGGCGGGGTTGGCGACTGCAACCGCTTTGACGCGCGGGTTCAGTTTGTCGTGGTCGCTGACGGATAAGATCGGGAATGCGTGGCCAGTGGGACAGGATTCGGTCACGGTGGAGAAGGAACCGTCGGCAAGTGCAAAGTTGAAGCTGGCAGCAGATACGGAAGGTATGGGTTTGATCGCAACGATGCGGGCGGGGTCTACGAAGTGGATCAGGGTGAAGGCGGAAGGGGCAACAATCGCTTCGACGTATAAGTACACTTTTCAGTTGGATTTTCCAGCCCAGATCAAGGATGTCAGCGAGTTTTCTGATGAGGATAATTTGTATCTGGTGGAGTATGGGTTGGAGTTGGTGCATGATGCGACGTGGGGTAAGAGTTTTCAGTTGGATGTGACAACGGATGTGCAGACGTTGTAGGACGCGAAAGGCACGAAAAGCGCGAAAGGGAAAAGCAGATCGCCACGGAAACAAAAGGCGTTTCCTCGCAATGACAAGAAAACGGTGCGGTCAAAGGGCGACCACACCCTACGAAAAGCGGAATTTCGCAATGACAAAAAGATATGGAAGGTCAAATGGTAGAAAAGGATGGATGGGAAAAATGAAGTTAATTGATCTAACCAGGAAGACGAGGAAGATCGAAGTTTCTTACTTGGGGGAGTCAGTAAATATTGAATACAAAGTTGCTGCGGTAACGCCAACGTTTCTGGCGGAATTGAAGGGTCTGGATAGTGTTTCTTCGATCATTCACCAGATAAGCAAGGTGGTTATTGCGTGGGATGTGGTGGATGAGAATGACATGATGATCCCATTAACAGAAAAGTCTATTCGGGAGCAAGATATTCCAGTTGGCTTTTTGTCGGAAATTCTGAATTCGATCACGGCAGATATGGCAAGCTGGGGTAAGCCTGAAAAAAAAGATTAACGGAGTATCTGCTGGCGCCTGACATGTTCGATGCTCCTGAAATCGTGGATGAATGGAATTTGTTGCAGGCGGCAAAGTGGATCGGGGTGGCACCATGGGAATTATTGAAGCAACCAGTGGGATGGCTCCTCTCCATACTGAGCGCGATGAATGTGGAGAATGGCGTGTATAAAGCGATGAAAGGCAGGCACCATGATCAAAATAGCTGATCTGCTGGTAAAAATTGGTGCGGATTCAACCAGTGTTAATACTGAGCTGGATAAGGTATCTTCGAAGTTAATGGATGCCGGCGGGAAAATAGCAGGAGCTGGAGCCATTATGACAGCGGGTATCACTGCACCGTTGGTGATGCTGGGAAAGAGCGTGATCAGTGCTGGAATGGCAGCAGAGCAAAGCCAGGTGGCTTTTTCGACGTTGTTGGGTTCGGGGGAAAAGGCAAAAGTTTTTCTCGGCGAGCTGCAAGAATTTGCGGGAGAAACACCTTTTGAATTTAATGATCTGGAAGATGCATCGAAGCGAATGCTGGCGTTCGGTTTTTCGGCAGAGCAAATTTTGCCCATGATGACAGCGGTAGGGGACGCCACTTCGGGGTTGGGCGCTGGCGCTGAGGGGGTGAATCGGGTTGTGCTGGCATTGGGGCAGATGCAGGCGAAGGCGAAAGCCAGTTCACAGGAAATGATGCAGTTGACGGAAACGGGTATTCCGGCGTGGGAGTACCTGGCGTCTGCCATGGGAATGACCACCGGTGAAGCGATGAAGATGGTGGAAAAAGGATTGGTGCCGGCGGAACAGGCGATCAATGCGATCTTGCAAGGGATGGAGCAGGACTTTGGGGGAATGATGGCAGCGCAAATGAATACGGCTGCCGGTGGTGCAAGCAACCTGGCGGATGCGCTGGATCAGTTGAAAAAAGGGTTGGGAACTGCCATTCTTCCAGAAGTGAAAAAAACCATCGAGGGAGCGACTAAACTGATCAACAAGTTCAATGAGATGGATGATGGTACGAAGAAGTTCATCATGACAGCCATGGGTATTACTGCCGGAACTGGACCTGCTTTGATGGCTATTGGGAGTATGGGCAGTGGGGTCGGGGCGCTCATAAAACTGGTTGGACCAGCAGTAAATGGTGTGAAATCGTTGGGAGCGGCGTTTTCGTTGATGCAAGGTGCATCCAATATTGGAGGCTTATGAGACCATCACAGAAACCAGACCAACAAGTCGCTCCCCGTTCGGGAGCGTGGATTGAAATAAATTGAAAACACGGCGTTGAAGGAACGGGTAAAGTCGCTCCCCGTTCGGGAGCGTGGAT
>DAOUFE010000046.1:0-52233 GCA_034430215.1 Anaerolineaceae bacterium
ACTAAAAAACGTTACATATACACACTGGAATCATACAGAACCCACATTAATTGATATTTCACTGCAACTCAAGCAGGGAACTTTGAATGTTTTAGTTGGGCCAGGAGGAAGTGGAAAATCAACGCTATGTGATCTTCTCAATGGACGTATTCCAAAACTATTAGGAGGAAAACTTGAAGGGCGGGTTCTCATTGAAGGTCTAGATACATCAAAAACCGAGGTAAAAGAGCTTTCCCGAAGGGTTGGATCGGTTTCACAGGATCCAGAAACAATGTTTGCCACCTTGTATGTGGAAGATGAAATAGCATTTGGTCCAGAAAATCTGCTAATGGATGTAAACGAGATTCGTAGCACAGTTGAAGAGCTACTAGATGCAACTCAACTTCGCCCGCAACGACGTAATTTAGTCTGGGAGCTCTCTGGTGGTCAGGTACAAAAATTGGGGTTGGCAACAGCCCTGGCGATGAAACCTTCTCTAATAATTTTAGACGAACCAACTGCAAACTTGGATCCGATTGCAGCACGCAACGTATACGAATTAGTGCTCTCTCTTCGCGAACAAGGAATGACCATCTTGTTGGTAATCCGTGAACTAGATGAATTTTTATCTTGTGCAGATCAATTAATAGTGCTGGAGAACGGTGAATTATTATCTGCAGGAACCCCCCAGCAAGTATTGAAAGAACATGGTGAAACCATGGTTTCAACCCTTGGTGTTTGGCTCCCTGAAACAACGGAGCTAAGTCTACGGTTAATGAAGGATTCCTTGGTTGAGTGTAATGAGGTTCCTATTTCTGTACATGACACAATTGATTTGCTTGATAAAAACCATCTGCTTGAACGCGGTCTATCAATGCCCACCACAACAACAGAATCAACCACTGTAGTTTCTGAACCAAGTATACTCATACGGGCACAGAATCTTGACTTCCATTACGTCAATGGCACTCACGCTCTCCAAGATGTTTCATTTGATGTTCATAGTGGAGAAATGCTCGCTATTGTAGGTCGCAATGGAGCAGGAAAGAGTACTCTCGCCAAATTGATGGTAGGACTACTAAAACCGCAAATGGGTGAGCTAACTCTTTTTGGAAAGCCCGCTAAAAATTGGAAAGTAGAAGAACTCGCGAATAATATTGCATTGGTTTTTCAAAATCCCGAACACCAATTCCTTACTGACAAAGTATGGGATGAGATTGACTATAGCTTATTGGCAAGGAATATTACCGAACCAGAAATTCGCAACCAAATGATCCAGGACGCACTTACAAGATTGGATCTAGATGCAGTATCAGAAAAGCATCCCTTCTCTTTAAGTGCGGGAATGAAGCGCCGCCTTGGTGTTGCAACTATGTTGGTGTGTCGACCACAAATTTTACTTGTTGACGAGCCAACATATGGGCAGGACAAGCAAATGACTCAAAAGCTGATGCAACTTATGGAAGAGATTCGCGCTGAAGGGATTGCGGTTGTGATGATCACCCATGATATGCGCCTCGTACAAGAATACGCACAACGTGTAATCGTAATGAGCGAAGGAAAAATATTATTTGATGGGCAACCACAAGGTCTATTTAGTCGAGATGACGTATTGCAAGCCGCAAATTTGCATAAAACAGTGCTGCATGAATTGGTTACTACACTTTCTGCTCGAGGTGTGAATATAAGTGGTGAAATAAGAACCACCTCAGATTTTATAGAAGCTTTAACTCACAATACCGAGGTGGTACATGGCTGAAACTGCTCATAGTTTACGTTATGTCGATCGTAAATCTATTTTGCACCGATCTTATCCGCTCGTGAAACTAGCATGGGTATTTATAATTGCTGCTGGATTATTTATTTATAAAACCCCCATTTCTGGTGGAATCACCTTTATTTTCGTATTGCTGCTTGCTATGATTGCGGGAAATATACCTTTGCGTGAGATTGTTGGCAGTTCAAAATTAATCCTTGGGCTTGGCTTGATTTTGATGACATTCCACTTTCTCGCTGACCCTGGAACAGTGGCTTATAGTCTGGGGCCTTTGAAAATTACGGATAATGGACTTTTACAAGGTCCAATTTTCTTTTTCCGATTATCAGTAGTAGTATTAGCAAGCTTTTTACTTATTTGGACAACCGATCCTCGGGATTTGATGGTTTCGCTTACAAAAATCGGTATTCCATACCGCTATGCTTTTGCTGTATTTTTAGCTCTACGTTTTCTGCCACTTATTCAACAGGAAGTGGACGCCGTTCGCTCGGCTCATGCTATTCGCGGACGAGCAGCAAAATCCGGTATTGTACATAAGATAAAACTTTGGCAACGTTACATGTTTACAATACTGGTAAATGGCTTACGAAAAGCCGAAGCCGCCGCTGCCGCATTGGAATGTCGCGCGTTTGGAAGCAGCCCAACTCGAACTTACGTAAAGGATGTGTACTTCCATCCTACTGATCTTTTATTATTAATTGCAACTATTATTTTTGTTAGCACATTGATTCTTTGGGAAAGATTGGGAGGATTGCTATAACTGGATAATGGATAGAGCAATATAGAACATTTTTCTATAGAGCAGTATTTCATCCTCTTTCGCCCTACCTGGCACCTTATATTAATCGATCACAAATCCTCGCTACCTATGCGCAATAACTAAAAGCGATTATTTGATTTGCGCATTTATCTCTTTAAGATATTTCTCCCGATTCAGTAAACGAGCGTTTTTACCACTACTGGTTTTTACCAGCCAATGAGAATGAACAATATACACCTGATGCAAGGCGATCGCAGAATTCCGTGTTACATGTTGCCGAATCATTTCTGCAATTTCATCTTTTCTAGAATATTCCCTTTCATCCACTTCAGCAACAATGACAACATCCTCAGTTCCTGTCCCCTCGTTAAAAATTCCAAAGGCACTTACTCTTCCCGCATGAACCCCTGGTACTTCCATCGCTAAGATTTCTAAATCTTGCGGATAAATATTTTTTCCACCAACAATGATTAAATCCTTCTTTCTGCCTGAAACAAATAATTCTCCATGGAGCATATACCCATAATCGCCAGTTAAATACCACCCATCTAAAAACGCCTTCTCGGTAGCATCGGGACGATGGTAGTATTCTGTCAGCATGCAATGTGACCGTAGTGCTATTTCACCAACACAGCGATCTGGTAACACTTCTCCTTTATCATTGATAATTTTTACCTCTACTCCTAAAACTGGAGAACCATTTGAAACCATTAGCAACGATTGAGATCCTTCTCTTGCCGGTTGTGCTATTCGATCAATTTGAAATCTATCACGATCAATTTCATCAATAATCAGAGGTTTATCAATTCCGCCTTGTGTAACACTAAAAACATTTTCTGCCATTGCGTAACAAGTACACAAAGCGCTATCTTGCAATCCATAACGTGAAAATCTTTCTTTAAATGCCTGATGACTAGAATATCTAACAGGTTCAGAGCAATTAATTACTCCTCTCCACGAGGAAAGATCAACTCCTTCCATATGTCGGTCGCGTATTTTTTGAGCGCAAAAATTATAGGCAAAATTCGGTAACCAGGTAAGAGTTCCATGATAACGAGAAACTGCTTGCATCAATTTATATGGTGCACGAACCCAATCAAATGGCGACATCATAACGACGGGTATTCCCATTAAGATAGGCTGTAGAAAACCAGCGATCAAACCCATATCATGATACAAAGGGAGCCATGTAACGATGATATCATTTTGATTTAAATGGAGTGCTTTACTGTAACTATCTAGCTGATTAAAGATTGCCTGATGAGATAGAGCCACCCCTTTTTGTAACCCGGTTGTGCCAGATGAGTGTTGCAACAATACTATATCCCCTGGCAAACGACTAAAACCCCCCATGTTTTCAAATACAGGGGTCGTTTCTTCTTCAACATTATTCGAGATAACCACAGACCTTACCGAACTTCCTGGTTGAATTGCCGTCTTGACTTCCGCCTCAAATTCAGGGTATGTAACAATTGCCGATGGCTTTGTGACACTTATCAACGCAGCCAGGTCAGCCCGGTATCTCTCAGGTAACAATTTTTCGGTTAGAAAAGGCATGATAGACGGGATAGCACCGTGCAACACTGCACCAAAAAAGGCAGAAATTAAGTCTTCACCAGGCTGCAAAATTAGAATGACAACTTCGCCAGATTGAATATTTTGCTGGGTAAAATAATCTGCATAAGCTGAAGCTCGTCTAATCAACCTCTTATAGGTAACAGGAAAATCCTCATGACCGGCTTGTTGCAAAATTACAGCTATTTTTTCTGGTTGCTCTTGATAATATTTTAGAAGAACTTCACTAAATGTTGGCATGGAAATATTCGTAACAGTGAAAAATTAGGCTTTAAGTCTTGATTCAATTATTGATGTTAATTGCCTCAGATTATCAAATGTATTGGCGGTTAATTCAGAATCGTCAACTACAACGCCATAAGTATCTTCAATAAATAGAGCAAGATCGACAAGGTGGAATGAATCGATTAAACCACTAGAAATCAGAGGCTCATCAGATTGAATAATCCGTTTAGGTTGTTTCAACATCTCGCTGGCGATTTGTTTTGCAATTGTCGTCATGATTTCGTCTGTCATGAATTCTCCCATTGGGTAGTATCGTGTTAATATATTTATTTGCCCGATACCCAGAATATTGATGATATGTATTGAAAATCAGCACTGGGATTTATTGTATCATCTAAAGTTTCAGTACTTTTCTCCGTCAAATTATATATACTAAAATGGATGAAGTAATTATCATTTGCATCTACCAGGGTTGATCCATACAAAAGACTCCCTCCATCAGGCGACCAGGTAGTATGAGGTTCCATTCCTTTCTCGTCTGGCAACCAGGAAACACCCCAATCCACGGGTGTTACAAGCAAATTACGCACTACACTAACTTTCCCTGAATATTGCGTCCATTGTGATGCTAATACTGAGAGAACAGTTCCATCAGGGGACCATTTGTAGTCAGAATAAAAATACTTTAAATCTTCTGTCCCCAATGCCAATATCGGTCTATCCAGTGTACGATCAAAAGTGGCAATGGACAGAGTTTCAACATCTGCATTCGGAACACTATATGCGAAGTCTACTCCGCCCGGAGCCATTTCAGGGTTAATAACACCCTCCATAACGAGTAGGCCGCCGCCGGTCAACTGCACACTATAAGTCGAAACTCGTTGACATACTTGAAAACTACTGCAGTCTCCATTGCCAAAATAAACTGTATCATCTAAAGATGAAGCGTATACTTCAATAGGAGATAAATCTCCTGTAGTTAATCGCTTGGGATCAGTACCATCCATCGAATCGTACATCAAAAAACGGCCATCATTTTGTTCGACAATAAAAACGATCCCCTTTTCGTCTGCAGTCCAGGCTGCTGTTTGCTGCCCAAAGGCATATAGATTTTGACTCATCAGAAACGGAGTGCTACCATCGGCTTTCAATAGATATAGAAAGTTATCATTGTTAAGTAATATCTCGCTGCCATCTTTTGAAACTGCTTGAAGTCTGAAACCTTCTCCAGCTATAGTATTCAATGTATGTGTATCAATATCTAGTTGATACACACCTTGAGGAATAGTTTGAGAATCTAATCTTTTCTCAACGGTAAAATATACTCCACCATTAACTTTATCCGGTTGAAGCGGAGTAAGAGTAGAGGCTGAAGCAACCTCATTTGTAGCACTGGGAGTGATCTCAATCACCTCATCATTCAAACGTCCTGCGCGCCAAACTGCATCCAATGCCTGTAAACCGGTATAACTACGAACATTCCATGCTTCCGACGAAATATGAAAGCCATCATTTCTCACTGGATCAAGACCTTGATTTGGGAGACTTTGCACTGCAAGCCAGAAGTTCCATAAGGGAATATCATATTCATATGCCAGTTGAGCTGTTGCGAGATTAATAGAATTATCCCCTTCCACATTATCTGCTTTAGTAACGAGAATAGGTAAAATTCCACGAATTAAAGCTTCCTCAATAATGGATCGCATATTAGTAATATATCGATCTACAGTTCTGCCTTCCCACCATACCTCAAGACTAATAACGACAATACTGGGATTGTTTATCCTAAATTCACACTCGATTGGCGTTTCTCCCGGTTGACAAGCACTCGGATCTGCCCACATAGGATCAAGAACTGCAGCTGCATTGAATCCCCCTTTCACGCCATAGCCATCCCGGTTGAATGATCCAGCAAAATTATCTATGGTTTCCTGCAAATACGCATCTTCTTCGGATAAACTATAACGCTCTGGAATATCATAAATCCCCATCATAACCTGGCTGATTGATTGGCAGTCTCCAATTTTTGAAAAGGCTTTGGGGTTGTTTCCTCTAGCTAATCCAGCCCGATATAGTTCAATAGCATGTGCAGAAATAACGGGAATTACTGGCCATTCTCGCCATTGATCAGGTAGCAGACGCAAATCAGGCGTTGAAGTTGGACTTGGGCCAGGAGTAGGCGAAATGGTTGGTGTAAACGCAATCGTAGATACTTGAGTCCCCGTCAAATCTGCATTAATGGTCGCACTTGGGTTGGCAGAAGGAGCATATCTCACGTTCTGATTTGTACAAGCACTTACTACTATCAGAAACAAAACTAGAATAAGAAATATTCGATGATTTTGCATTGCCGAATTATAAACAATACCACGTTAAAATGAAAAATTGTAAACTTGTTTAATTGCCTCGGCTACCTGGATAGCTGCATCATTCAAATATTTTTCTCCTCTAGATGCTTCTGCGGTATGAGGATTTCCAAGAACCCCTTCCGGAGCAATATCATCAATCAACCAAGCAAAATTCAGCGCACCCATAAATGGAGGTGTTCCTTGATCTAATAGCCTTTCTGGAATGCCATCTGGAGCCTGATCCATATGTACTAGATTCGGAGCACAACACAATAAAACAGATGTTTCTATATCACCAGCATGAATACCATAAATCTGCTCCGTATTACTTAATCCTTCGGTTGGAGCCGCAACACGCAAAAATATATGAAGTGCGAATACCATCAGTCCAGTTTTTTCACGGATATCACGTATTACAAAATCAACGACTTCGGTATTCCCACCATGACCGTTAAGAATAACTAGCCGTTTGAAGCCGCTGCGAGCGACATTTTCTCCAATTTCCATTAGAACTCGCATCAATGTTTCCGCAGATAGAGTAATGGTGCCAGGAAAATGGATATGCTCGTTACTTTTTCCATAAGACATCTGTGGCAGGTAATAAATTGGAAAATTTTCTGGCAAAATTTGAAGGCTTCGAGAAAGCACTTCTTGAGTAATAATGCTATCAGTATATAAAGGTAAATGTGGTCCGTGTTGTTCAATCGATGCAATTGGAAGCACAATAACAGTTTTATCTTTCTCAGGCGATTGTGCAATCTGACGACTTGTGAGATTAGGTAAAAAGTGATCAGTCATAAGAGTGGTCTCCTGTATAAAGTATACTTTAGTCAATCGTGATTATTCGAAAATGTATTGTAGTAAAAATGAAGTAATTTGCTACAATACTTTTAGATGTACAAAATGTAAACTTATACTTAATTACCAGGAGGAATTATGGCAAAGTTGGTAGAAGTTGAAGGCATTGGTGAAGTATATGCAAAAAAGCTGCATTCAGCTGGTATTACGTCTACAGCGTCACTCCTAAAATTTGGTGCCACCCCAAAAGGACGCAAAGAAATAGCAGAAAAATCTGGTATACCAGATTCCTTAATTCTCGAATGGGTAAACCACGTAGATCTTTTCCGAATCAAGGGTATTGGATCTGAATACTCTGATCTGCTTGAAGAAGCTGGTGTGGATACAGTCCCCGAGCTGGCACAGCGAACTGCTGCCAATTTATATAAAAAAATCAACGAAATCAATTCGGCGAAAAAACTTGTTAGAAAGCTTCCAACCGAAAAGCAAGTGGCTAATTGGATTGAGCAAGCCAAAAAATTGCCCCGCGGTATTAGCTATTAATTCTTGCCCGATCAAACAATGTGCAAGTGGTCATACCCATTAAGGATATGACCACTTTGTATGGAATGACATGTTCTGAATATATATAATCCTTTAAGGATTTGTGAGTTGCGCAATCACATTTTTAATAATTTTTTCAATTGAAGATGGAATGATTCAGCTATTTACTTTGCTGTACCAATCCCAATTAAAGTTGTATGGGGCTCTAGATAAAACTAGAAATGTGTAAGTTTCTGAAACAATATTAGCGGTGATGTTGAAAGGGTTACGAGAAACCTTGCAGGAGGCTTGGAGTAAGCTCAGGTAGAAGATTGTATGATGCAAAAGCATAGTATAAGCTTGTTAAATTAAATGATAATGTTAAAAATTGGACCGAGGAACTTTTTACATTCTAGATTCGTTATTGTTCGAAAAGGAAAATATTCTTCCTCATAAGATTGCATTTTGAGTATGATGAGAATTGCACTAAAGAATATATTTATTTTAAGTATGATTATTGCTCTTTCAGGGATTCCCTTCCATCAAACCTGGATTTTAGAAGATAACTCACTTCTCGTAAATAAGACTCTTTCGGTTTCTACAATATCTCAATCACAAATTCTGGCCAACCTGAATCAAGATCAATTTATGGAATGTATTCATCTAGTGAATGGCCAATTAACTATTTTAAATAATCCATGTAAAAGGGATTCAAAAGTTTTATGGCAGAGTCCTTCAACCTGGCAAATCACACAAGCAGAAATTAGTGATCTGAATTGGAACGGAGTCCCTGAAGTAGTCATTTTGGTTTGGCGTACATTCGCCCCTTGGCCTATTGATCAGTATTTGTTACACCCCGGTAGAATTGATGGAAATCATACCAAAGATGGAAAAAGTTGCCACATTGTTTTGATCGAATACCAACCAAAGGGATATTTTAGTGAGAGCTGGGCTGGATCAGCTTTATTTCGACCGATAAAAGAATTTTCTATCTTGGACTTTGATAATGATAGCCATAGTGAGCTCATCACACTGGAAAACAATTACAAGGATATTGGCCAGATTGCAGAAACCCTTTCCATCTGGAAGTGGAACGGTTTCGGCTTTCAGCTTGTTGCCCGTAATTCAGGGCATTATGAAAACTTACAAACAGGATATGACAAAAATGGAATACCTGTAATTTCTGTTAGCGGATGGTAAAGATCTCAAAGTAATCATTTACAAACGTCTACACTTTTTTGAGGAACCTGCCGGAGGATTAAGGAAAATGAAAAACCATACACGTTCGATATACATAATCATGATATTGATTTTCATGTTTTCAGCATGTAATACTTCTTCACTTTCCCAGCCTACTGTTTATCAAACAGAAACGGTTGGTGTCACTCCCAGCAAAGCAATAACACCAACAATAACCATCTCACCGACAGTAGATGGAACTACTATCTTTAGTCAACCTTTTGCAGAATATAAACCAATCACTGTCAGGTTACCAGATAAATCTGCATTTGATTACACTCTACCCATTGACTTGACTAATATAAAAGGTTTAGAGAACCTGGGATTATCCGAAGATCAGCTTCACCTGCTTTCATTAAATGGCTTTGTTGTTTCCACTCCAGTCCCAGGACAATATCAAGAGTTCTACCAATTATACGAATCGCTTCGATATCAAGAAAATCAAACCACATTTGCAACAACAGATGCTGTTTTTCACATCTATCACTTGATATTTGACAAAATGTTGCGCGATTTAGAAAGAGGTTATTTTATATCCGACCTAAAAACCCTAACTAACTCTTTGTTAGAAACCACAATTGATCAATACAATGCTTTGCGAGGAACACCTTTAGAGGATCCCGCATTGCGGAATGTTGCTTATTTTGGAGTTGCATCAGAGTTATTAGGCTTGAATCTAGATATTCCTGATGCGGCTATTTCAATGGTTAAGTCAGAAATATCTCTTATTGAATCTCACAACGGAGCAAATATTTCGCCCATTTGGGATCGATCAGATTTACCTGAAGATCAGCGGCTAATTGAAGATTACAGTCAATATATTCCAAGAGGTCATTACACACAAAGTGAAGAATTAAAGCAATATTTCAAAGCAATGATGTGGTATGGACGTATGACCTTTCGGCTACGCGATATATCAGAAACACAAAGGGCTTTACTTCTTGTTCAGGCGTTACGTAAAACCGGAAATGCAGAAGAACTTTGGTCAAATATTTATGATCCCACCACATTCATTGTGGGAAAATCCGATGATCTATCGTTTTCTGAATATGGGGCGCTTTCAGACTCAATTTTTGGTTCCGAACCTGAGTTGATCAATTTCAGCGATGATAACTTGATGGAACAATTCATGAAGGAGGCCCGTAACCTCCCCGCTCCTCAAATTAATTCTATGTGGATTTGGATTTGGGAAGATCGCGATGAAGCAATCAAAGGCTTCCGATTTATGGGACAACGTTTCACTCTAGACGAATATGTTTTTGGACAGGTAATGTGGAGAAAAGTTGGAACAATTGATAATCCACGCGATCTACCAAAAGCTCTTGACTTCCTTGCTGCTATGGGCTCAGAAGAAGCCTACAACATCCTTGATAATATGGGGGAAACAAATTATGAAAACTATATTGAGCAGATGAATAAAGTAAAAAATGAAGTTGCTTCCCTGGAAACAGACTCTTGGACACAAAATCTATATTGGAATTGGCTTTACTCCTTCTATCCTTTAATTGAACCTAAGGATGAGACCTTCCCCGCTTTTATGCGCACACAAGCCTGGACTAGAAAAGATCTAAATACCGCGCTTGGCTCTTACACTGAGCTGAAACATGACACCATTTTGTACGCAAAACAGGTTATGGCTGAAATGGGCGGTGGCATGGAAGAAAATCCTCCTAAGGGATACATTGAACCAAACCCGGAGGTTTATGCCAGATTACGTGCATTAGCACAAATGACATATGATGGCTTACTATCACGTGGATTATTGAGTATCACTACCCAAAATAATCTCGAGAATCTCATGGACTTGCTTAGTTTCATGCAAACCATTTCTGAAAAAGAATTATGTGGTGAACCGATAACCAATGAGGAGTATTGGAGGATTATGTATTTTGGTGGCGAATTAGAAGCGCTTACTTTAGCTGCAGCTGATACAACTGAAGAATACGATCGCGACTTAAGTGATCAAAAAGCGGCATTGGTAGCAGATATTGCAACTGGAATTGGTAGAGTTCTCGAAGAAGCGATTGGACAACCTGCGATAATTTATGTAATTCCACCTGATGATCCAACAAGAGTTTCAATTGGGGCAATTTTTACCTACTATGAGTTTTTCGTTTCTCCAGACCAAAGAATGACTGATGAAACATGGCAAAGATCAGTTGAATCTGGTCAAACACCAGAAAATCCTACCTGGACTTCTTCGTTTATGGTTCCCTAGCCAAAAAAGAATGAAGCCTTTACTTTTCCGATCTTTATTGCTAACTACATTATTGCTTTTATACATTCTTTTACTTAACACATTTATTCAGGGAAAACATCCAGATACTGTCACCCTTGCTTTTTTAGGCGATATTCTGATTGGTAGAGATGTTGCTCTGCATCACCAAGATGGCGATTGGAGTAGAACCTTTTTAGCTATTTCCCCTCCTTTAAGAGAAGCAGATGTAGCCTTTGGTAATTTAGAATCACCGATTTGTATTACCGACTCGTGTGTTCAAAAACTTAACAACCTTAATCAATCAGTGATATTAAGAAGCAATTTAGACATTAATCTATGCGCAGTATCGCCGGGAATCCCTATGCTTAAAGATGCCGGGGTTGATTTTCTTTCATTGGTAAATAATCACAAATCAGATTGCGATATTTACGAGAGAGTCTCAGCTGAGGAACATCTCAACTTTTGGAAACGTTCAAATATTACCCCTTTGGTGCAAGATGATCAACCTGTTTACCTTATGGTTAATGATATTTCTTTTTCTATTTTTGCACTCAATGATGTTACCAACCCAATTACTTTAGAAGATATTAGGCAACAAGTAATAATTGCAGATGCGAAAAGTGATTTTGTAATTGTCTCAATTCACTGGGGGCAAGAATACCAAGCTGAACCTTCAAAGCGACAACGCAATATTGCACACATATTGGCACAATCAGGTGCTGATATCATCTGGGGTCATCATCCACATGTATTGCAAACAACAGAATGGATTTACAGCAATAAGAAAAGCCCATCGTTTGTTGCATATAGTTTGGGAAATGCCCTGTTCGATCAAGTGGCTCCCGCAGACACACGCGAATCAGCTTTGTTGTTAGTTACATTTGATCATGATAGTATTGCTAACGTTGATGCGGTCCCGTTTGTAATTGATTCGTTTCTCGGATCAGTTTCTTTAACAAGTGAGAAGATTTCAGAAAAAATTATTAATCGGTTAGATCTCTTGGAACGTTAATTTTAAGGATTATTCTCTTTATTAACCAATTCTTTTTCCAACAAAGAAAATACAAAACCCCCGAGAGACCTCTCCCAGGGGCAATTTACAATGGCAAAAGGTTAAACTTATTTATAATTACTGATCCTTCATCGATCAGTTAGAATTAACTACTTGCTAGCCGCCAGTAGCGATTTTATCATCAATTAGAATATCTAAAGTTTCATCATCAATGGTGTTGTTATCCATACAAAACCTCCAACAACCTATTACCCTTATCAATATTTCTAAATTTTATTTTATTACGGGGTAAAATCAAGATTCTTGAATAATTTCCTATTAATCATATTATTATGATGATAAAGTGATGTTATTCATCATATGAATAGCTATATCAGGTGATAGATAAAGCAAAGTAGGCGACTCCGTGAACTAACAGTCATTATTACAGCATCTTCACAATATCCCGCCGACTCAAGAATCCATTAGTCGCGCACCAAAAATTACTCATCTTTTGTCTATTAGTTAGCAACTTGACAATGCAGTTATATCCCCTGTCTTTCATGTCTGAACAACAAAAGCAGTATATTCAATTTTTTGTAAATAATCAGATAATCATAGGGAATTCATATAGTAGGCGTAAACAATCAGTACAGTATCTTTTGAATCCTGCGGTATTCTTATATATGACAAGGGCAGACAACTTCTTTTCTTCTCCTCCTTAATAAAAAGAGAGCCGGGCATGGAACACCCGGTTCTCGCAATTTAATCTTTCTCGTCATCAAATTCTATTGAATACCAAACTTCGTTTTCGCTTAAGTTATTTTCTTCCTGATCCTTGGGCGTAAGCGGATCATCCATGCGTACCTGTAATAATATTCCCGCTGTTCTAATCCCATTAGGTGTCATCATTCTTCGCACTACATATCGTATGAAATACTTTTTTACCAACTCATTGTTAAGAACGTCCTTTACAGTTCGTACGCTGACAGAAGCTCGCTCTGCAAGCTCGCTCATATCAGTCTCGATCTTGTTGCGTAATTCTCCCGTCTTTGGATTCCAGTAACACATTGAACGCGCAGCGAAAATTACAGCCATAGCGGAATGTCCAATTAAAGGTAACCATTGGAACATGAAGTAAAGAGTAACAAACATGCCTCTTTCAGGTTGAATCAACCGAGCACGCTCGTTGCCATAGGCACGCTGAAGCATGATCTTTCTACTGGAGGTTTCTGGAAGCTTGTCAGCTTTTATATCTTCTTCGGGTTGACTGGATAACCATGTATTGCTTTCTGCTTCAATCGCTGGTATCCCCTTTTTAATAGAAGACCCTAAATCGTTATCGACGATTACTTGCAATGCAATAGCTGATCCGTATATCCCTTCAAGCAACTGTATTAATCGGTTACCTAATCGCGCTTCCACCCATTCTCGCGTATATGCATTATAGGTTCCCAACACAAAAGTTCCATTTTCATATATCAATGGTCGTAATGGCAATACCCACTGTTCATATTGAGAACGTGTCATTTCTTCACGCAACTGGCCAAGAACAATTTCCCAGGCTTGCTGGTGATTGGAAATAGGAATTACTGCAGATTGCGTCTTCTCTTCAGTATTTACCACAAATATTTGCCTATTTCGGATAGTTAATTATTTCTTCCTTAATATCCCTTGTTTTAGGGAAGAAATAATTATTTTTCAATCATTTTTTCTACCAATTCGCCAAGATTGAGATAGTTAAATTCTGTTGATATATTTGTTAACCTTGCAGTGCAAATACGAGTGATAATACCAACCGTCTCGCCGACAGACACTTTCCTTCTCATTAAACTTGATAGCCTTTCTTGCCACACTTCCAATTCTTGAATCTCTCCTTGAGACAAGGTCACGCCTACCTTTCGTCTTGGTACAGATGATGGTGGGCGTCCGGGTGGTCTTGATTCTATATTGCCTATTAATTGTCTGGCTTCGTAAAGCTGTACCCATGCAGACTTTCCAGAGGAAGGATTTGAAGGTGTTTCCATTAAACAACCTCTTTTACAATATTTAGGTTAATGACTGTTTCATCACTTTGCAGCAAAAGGTCGATCGCCAAGGCGCAAAAACGTATGATTTCCCTTGGCACACCTTTCGACTTTTCATATAGCAATTCAAACGCATCATCATCAATTAAAGGTTCATTCCTGCCAGCCACTCGTAAACGAAACAATACCATTTGTAAAGCGCTTGCAAGAGTTAGGGGGGGGAGTACCAATCGAACAAAAACCCTTGCATTAACAGCCTTGTTTGTTTCAAACAATGGGATCATTTCGCTTTGCCCAAAAGCAAGAATTTGTACGACTTTGGAATCATAATCAAAGTTATACATTCTATGGATAACTTCTAATGCTTCGCTTTCCATTAGCTGCGCATCATCAAGTAAAACAACAACATTTTGTCCAGCAGTGAAATTCAACGCCATCGCTTGCTCCAAACTTTCCATTTGACGTTGAAAACTTCGTTGTGGAGCTATTCCAAAAAAACCAGAAATTTGCCGCGCCGCATCCATTGCCGACTTGAAAGCTGAAGTATGGCTATAATAGACAACCATTCCCTCATCGGAAGCATAAACATCATAAAGCCTTCTGGCTAATGAACTTTTCCCCATACCCATATCGCCTGTGATCAATGCCAATCCACGGCGCCGCAATATTACACTTTGTGCTTGTCGATACACCGCTAGGTGTTCTGGACCTAAATATAGATAGCGCGGATCAGCCGAAAGTTTGAAAGGATCTTCTTTCAGTCCCAGCCGATCAAGTCTAGCTAACCGCCATTCATCATCACTCTGCGGATTTACCATTTCAAGTCTCCTCCGTTGTATACTATTATTGCATTAATTAAGGCCGGAGTCAATATAATTACGCTAATTATTGTAACTGAAGGCTTAATTATCGGTTATTATCGTTCAATCATCAATATTTGGGATATAATTTATTCAACGAATCAAGATGAACATTTTCCACAAGGATTGCTTGCTTTTATGAATTTCATGTAGAATCCATAGGGGTTGAGTATTTCGTGGCGGAGGAGTTTGATGCCAATAACCATAGCCATAGCTAATGAAAAGGGCGGGGTCGGAAAAACAACTACGGCAGTAAATCTTGCAGCCGGATTGGCTCTTAGATCGCAAAACCTCCAGGGGCCAGCTAGTCGTATTCTGCTTATTGATATGGATCCCCAAGGACATGCCTTATACGCGATTGCATTTGGAAAGAACAATGCAGATCCAGGCGAATCACTTTCAGCCCTGCTTACCGAGACTCCCCCTCCCTCAATCCAAAAAATGATAAGGAGATCGCAGCGTCATCAAAATTTATATTTTCTACCAAGCAATCGCGATTCAATGGTGGAGGCTGCCCGGATTCTACCCACTTTAATGGCAAATGAGAGCCGTTTGAGTAGAGCCCTTCTGCCCGTCGCCAATCAATTTTCCTATATCATTATTGATACACCTCCTACAACGGGCGACTTATTGATCAACGCTCTTGTAGCTGCTACACATGTTCTAATACCAGTAGAAACAAGTTATTTGGGCGTATCCGGATTACGTGAGTTGCAACGAACAATCGAAGCAGTAAGGATTCACTTCCAACCTAATTTATCAGTTATTGGATATTTGCCAACACTTTGTGAAGAACAGAGAAGCGAAACACAAGAAATACTTATTGAGATGCAAGCTAGATATCCCCAACAAGTTCTATCGCCTATTCATAGATCGACCGATCTTGCTTACGCTCACTCAAGTCATATGGATGTTTTTTCGTATCGCCCTCCACGGCTTCGCACCCCTGACGCAATTGCTTCAAGCTCAAGAGCTACACAAGAATATGCAATCCTTGTAGAGCATATAATTAAAGTAACTTCAGGAGTATAGCAATTACTTTGTAAGGTGACTTATGGCTGTCAAATCTCGAAAAAGATCAAGTGCATTTGAAGACTTTCCTCAAAATGAAGTTTTCACACAAACGAATAATGTTGAGGAAGAAATTCCATCTCTTCGGCCAGTAACTCAACCCAAACAGGTTTTCGTCGAACGAATTGAGCGCTTACATCCAAGTCAAATGATGCCTGACAGATTTCAACCACGTCGCCTGTTGCCAATAATTTTACGGCCTGATTTTTTTAATAAAAAATGTGATTGCTATGAGATTTCGCGAAGGTGGATAGCCCTTGCTAAAAAGGATCCACAGTACCAGCCTACCTTGGACAATCTTATTAGCATGGGTGGCACATTCCGCGATCATGGACAAATTAAGCCAATTACTGGTACATGGGTTGGTCAACCTGACGGCGAATACATTTTTGTTATAGAAACTGGAGAACGCCGTTTCTGGGCTGCTTGTCTCAATCGTGTTGTTAATGATTTGCAAGAAGAACCATTACTGAGGGTTGAAGTTATACAACAACCTACCCGACAGCGCCAGGTTCTTGAAAATCGCCACGCTGAATCTCCGACAGCGGTTGGACAGGCATGCGAAATTGCATCTTTGATATTATCGAATATTGGCATTGATCCGGATGATAACCTGGCTGACGAATATGATTATTTTCGCCAAGCCATAAATTTACGAATGCCCGCTGGATTATGGGACAAAATTATTCCAATTATGCAGTTGAGCAGGGTACGTATGGTTCAATTGCTAAACATATTAAATTTACCAGATTCGTTACTTGAAGATGCAGATATCCATAAAATTCCTGAAAGAGTGTTAAGAGAAGTTTTAGCTTTACCTTCTGATCAATGGGAGGATGCTCTAAGAGCTGTCATTAACAATAATCTCACATCCTTAGAGTTAGCAGAAATTTCAAGAGATGTAAACACTAAAGAAAAGGTAAAGAAAACCCCTTCCAGCTTTCTTCCTCCTGAAAAAATTGCTAGTAATGGTTTACGCCGTTTTGCACATGCTTTGTGGAATCTTGACGACAAAAGTAAAACACATACGCTGGATGAAATAGCAAATGATATAGCTGTTAGTGGAAACGCTGAAGGAATGGTGAGTTTGCTTGACGAATTATCGCGGCTTGTTAAAATTCGAATTATGCCCAAATAATTACTCACTTTGAAAGTGTAACCATGGTTACACTTTCAACTCTTATATCAGAGTCATTCCATATCTGATTATTGAACACGTCCTCCATCTTTTAATTTTTTACTCCGCTCTATATATTAACCATACCAAATATTTCTTGCCATTTTTTCCTTTTTATTCAAAATTGTAAATACTTACTCGTTCCGAATTAATTAATATTTGTTTGAATTTGATATTCAATATTTTTTAAAAGTGTAACCATGGTTACACTCTCTCTCACATTTCCTGACGTAATCTCGATTTGATTTTGCAACTATTTTTCTGTAAATTCGAGCCAGAAATACCTATAGATCTTTAACAATTCAATGACTTGCCAGCACAATAACACTTTTCAATCTGCCATTCCTCACTGATCTCCACGAGCAAGGCGGAGACCAGTCTGAAACATGATGCCTTGTTTGGAAAAAACACCAACCACCCTTGTACGCCTGCGGATCTCTTTGTTGATTCTTTCCAGATTGTGGGTTGTCCGAATCGTTCTACTGCTGTCTTTCGATCAGGTGCATTGAACATCGATCTGATATCGGCAGCCACTTCCAGTCTCATTGCCTGCTTGGGCAGATATGCACCAGCGTTTTGCTGAAGATGAAACTGATACCTCTGCCATGATACACTGCCAAATACAGCTCTCCTGGCAGATCCAAGCCCTTCGTGGTCATCACTGATGATCAGCTTCACTCCATTCAAGCCACGATCTTTCAGGCTCTTCAAAAAGGCTTTCCAGTGGGTCTCATGCTCACTGAGTGACACTGAAACCCCTAAAACCTGCATTTCACCCTCCAGAGTGATCCCTGTGGCTACCAAAACGGCTGCGTCACGCACCTGTCCTGCCTCACGAACTTTCTCGTAGCGGGCATCCACATAGAGATATTGTATTAATCCAAGGGGTCTTTCCCGCCGCTCTTGAAGGACTTCGTCCAGTTGAGCTACTGCCCGGCTGACTTGTGTGGACGAGACCTCAACCCCACAAAGCTGTTCCGTGATAGCTTTCCCTTTTCGGGTGGACACCCCCTGACCATACATTTCTGCCAGCGTGATCGTGAGGGCTCTTTCACTTCGCAATCCCTTTTCCAAGGCAGTAGGATAAAAACCACCTTCTCGAACTTGAGGCACTGCAAAAGTGATTTCTCTCGCGCGAGTCTTTACGGTCTTGGGTTTGAAGCCATTTGCGTGCCCTATTCGATCTTCAGTGCGCTCGTATTGTTCAGCTTGCAGGTACTTTGATCTTTCTACCTACATGGCGTTGTTGATCAATACTCGCATCAGCTCCGGAATTGCATCCAGCCCTTTTTTGGCAAAATCGTATGCAAAGGTATAATCATTTTGGTGAGTCATTTCTCGTCTCCTATTTTGGATTGGTAGCTAATCTAGGATACTTCTGACTCAACACTTTTGTTAAGGTTCTAGATTTTACAGAAAATATGTTACATCAACCTTAACAAAATTAACATCTATGAGTGGCAAATTAACCATTAAGTTTCTTTTACTGTGTGCTACTCTTTTCAGCTAAATCCATTTTCTTGCTTGCTCTATCCTAGTTGCAAATCTGAATTTTTAATGAAACATCTCTTTCTATAAAAAAATAGGGGAGTGTTTCGTTACAGATATTATTATTCCTTTAAAAATCTCATTTTGACCTTCACAAGTAAATAAATTTGCTGTCTTTCATTAGCTGTTAAATCAATAAAAAGTGATAATTAATCAAAATAATTACCACACGTTTGTTTTGCTCTGATCACATACCAATATATATTTTTTGTGTTTCGGCATTGATGTACAAGAATGTGAAATATGATATAATGTTTAGAGGCGACCCTAAGGGTCGCCTCTAAACATTCTGATATTTTCATAATACCTTTTAGAAGATTTAATATATATATTTCCTATACAAGGGTAAAATTATGTCAGATAATCAATCAGGTATTAACCCCGACACGATTTTTGATTTAGTAAACAGTAATATCACTACAAGTAAATCTCCCAAATCTGAACTGCGAAAAACGCGTGAAAAAGAGAAAATCCGATTACGAAAAGCGAATAGAGTAACATATGATATTCTTCCTGAATTAAGACAGTATATTAGGTCCATTAGCGAAAAGGAGCATATTCCTGCAAGTCAATTTGTAGTATTTGCATTATTGCGGTTTATGGAGGATTATGAAACAGGATTGATTGATCTTACTCTAATGAAAAGACCCTCCAAGAGCCCTCGCTATGATTGGAATATTTCATATCCACAGGGGCTCATAAAAAAATTATCCGAAAATATTAAAGTAGTTAAAAGTAGTTAAAAGTAGTTAATTGAATCACGTGCAAATTTTGCACTCTTTTGAAGTGAAAATTTTGCATTTACTAGAGAGGAAATAATTGCATTAAGGATAACGAGAGTGCAATAATTGCATTAAGGCCAGGGTGCAAATAATTCAATAAAGTTAAGATTATAAAAATAAAAAAACGGAATATGCGCATAGCAATTCTCCTTTCAGGATGCAAAAATTGCACTCAGGAAGAAGAAAAGATACCCAATTTATTAGATCGAAGGGAATAAGTGATTGGAATTGTAGTATCATCCATCAATTCACGAAGAAAAAGTTTATGAATATTATAAATAGAAATAAATGACAAACGTTTTGCAAAATTATAAGAAGACAATTTTAGGGCGTTGAGGAGAAAACAATGAAATTAGCTTGCGTTAATGGGCGAATATTACATGTTGATCTTACTAACAAGAAAACATGGGTTGAAACACAAGATGAAAGTTTTTATCGGAAGTACGGAGGGGGTAGTGCGATGGGGTTAACATATATTTTAAAAGAAACCCCAAAAGGTATCAGTGCATTGGATCCTGCTAATGTGATGACGATCTTTACAGGTCTTCCAACAGGAGTATTGGTTTCTGGGCAATCCAGGGTGATCATTAATGCAAAATCTCCACTTACCGGTGCTATTGGGGATAGCGAAGGAGGGGGCTTCTTTCCTGCTCGACTAAAGCAAGCTGGATTTGATGGAATTGTAATTCGCGGAAAAGCTTCAACCCCAGTTTATCTTTGGATCAAAGAAGGTAATGTGGAGATACGAGACGCTTCGCACCTATGGGGAAAAAGAACACACGAAAGCGAAGATTTAATTAAAAATGAGCTGCAAGATGACTCTGTTCAAATCCTTCAGATCGGACCTGCGGGAGAGAATGGAGTGCGATTTGCATCAGTTATCAGCATGCTAAATCGAGCAAATGGACGGACTGGCATGGGCGCTGTTATGGGCTCAAAGAATTTGAAAGCTGTAGTAGTTCAAGGTACAAAAAAAATGAAACCGGCAGCGCAAAAAGAACTAACAGAAGTATTTGTTAGAGGAACCCGAAGAATATCAGAAAATCCTTCAAACAAAGGTTTGCAAGTAGATGGAACTGCTGGTGGAGTAGGGTGGCAAAACTACACTGGTGGTTTGCCAACAAATAATTTTAATATGGGGCAATTTGCGGGATCTGAAAGCATATCAGGCGAAACAATGACCTCTACCATTTTAACAGATATAGGTACATGTTTTTCATGCACAATGCGGTGTAAGAGAGTGGTTGACACCGAATTTAGAGGACGCAAGGTGGAAGGGCGTTTTGGTGGCCCCGAATACGAAACAGTAGCAACTTTCGGATCATATTGTGGTGTTTCGGATTTAAATGCAATTGCAATTGCAAATCAAATTTGTAATCAATATGGAATGGACACCATTTCTTGCGGAGCAACAATTGCTTGGGCAATGGAATCTTTTGAGCAAGGGAAAATAACCCTTAAGGATACAGACGGCATTGATCTGCATTTTGGAAATGCTGACTCAATGGTGAAGATGACCGAAATGATTGCAAAAAGAGAAGGCTTTGGAAACATTCTTGCTGATGGATCTGCAGCTGCCGCAAAAACAATAGGGCGGGGCACAGAAGACAATTTAGTTGTTTCAAAAAATCAGGAATTTCCTGCACATATGCCGCAGGCAAAACGTTCGATGGGATTAATTTATGCGGTAAATCCCTTTGGCGCTGATCATACGCAAACAGAACACGATGGTGGATACGAAGAAACTGCAGGAGAAGAATCTAGGTTGAGATTGGGTCAATTAGGGCTCACAAATAACATGAAACCAGGAGTAATTTGCGATGAACGCGCAAGATTGGTTGCGATTACACAGCGATTTATTTCCGCAGTGGATACCCTTGGACTATGTACTTTTATCTGGGGAGTAGGGTGGTCATTGTATCGGCCATCAGAGCTGGTAGAAATGCTTCATGCAGTGACCGGATGGGATTTGAATATTGAGGATGTCCTCGAAATTGGAGAGAGACGGATCAATCTGCTAAAAGCATTTAATATGCGAGAAGGGTACACTCGCGCCGAGGATACTATATCGCCAAAACTCTTTAAACCATTGCAAGGCAATGGCCCAACAGCAGGCGTTTGCTACACAACTGAAGAATTTGAACATCTAAAAGACGAATATTATCGATTAATGGGTTGGAATATTGATGATGGAAATCCGACTGAGAAGAAGCTCTCTGATCTTGGCATTGAATGGGTTTCTCCACTTATCCAATAAGTTAAAGGGAAGAGTAGGAAAAAGGGGGTACTCTTTCCTTTTGCAATTTGGGATATTTGAAAGAGAGTAGTAAATAATATAGTCTACTTTATTCCTATCAATTATTTTGAGCTATCTAACATTATGTATTGGAGCGAAGTATTGTATGAAAATAAAACGGCAACTGCACCTGACATTTATTTTGTTCGTTCTATTAAGCCTTGTAGCTTGCTCACCAAAAGATCAGGCGGGGAAAACTGTTGAACAATACTTGAATGCACTTGTGAATAAAGATGTTGAACAAATGGTTTCTCTTTCTTGCTCCGAATGGGAGGAAGGTGCAATCCAGCAAGCGGATTCTTTCCAGGCAGTGAAAACACAACTTGAAGATTTATCTTGTAAAGAAACAGGAACCGAGGGTGATTTTTCATTAGTTACTTGTAGTGGATCGTTAGTAGCTACATATGATGCCGAAGAACAAGTTTTTCCACTTGATCGACAGATGTATCTGGTGAAAAGCAATGGTGGTGATTGGTGTATTGGCGGAACTCGATAATTAGTAAGGTTCCATAACAAATGATCATTCACTAAGAAAATTGATCACAACTGAGAAAAGCAACTACAATGAGATGCGAAAGTTATAGATCACAGTGTAGACTTTGTAGAAAGCCTTCCAATAGTCAATACTGGTTGATAGGTATTCTATGCTTTCTAGTGGGATCCTCAATGCTTTCTGGTTGCAGTACGAATCCGCAAGAACCGTCACCAACTGATCAGTTCATTACTACGATTGCTACTAACACATCCCAGTCTCTATTGCCATTATCGACTATGCAAACAAGTATTGTAGCAGACACGGAAATGCCAGAGAAAACTGAAATTTCCAAATCAACCGCAACTTTAAGTGCGGATGCGTGGCAACAAATGCCTGTGATTCCAAAACTTAGCGAAAGAGCTTTGCGAATTTACGAAAGCGGAATCAAGCAAGGCACTAACCCTAACGCTTTTTCGAAGATAGGGGACTGCGAAAGTAGAACAACCTGGTTTTTATCTATTTTTGATGGCGATCCGTCCATGTATAGCTTGGGTGAGTATCAAGATCTGCAATCTGTAATCGATCATTATCGAGGATCGTGGAGCCGATTGAGTCTGGCAGCAAAATCTGGATTCACTGCCGCATCGGTATTATCTCCTTTATGGGCTGATCCAGAACAATGTCAAAAAGATGAAACCCCTTTGGCGTGCGAATTCCGCATTCACAATCCGAGCGTGGTTTTAATTAACATGGGAACCAATGATGTTCCACATAAAGAGCGTTTTGAAGAGAATTTACGAGCGATAATTGAATATTGTATATCAAGGGGTGTTTTGCCAATATTGGGGACAAAAGCTGATAATTTGGAAGGCGATAATAGTATTAATGTAACGATTACAAAATTGGCATATGAATACGATATTCCCTTATGGAATTTTTGGCTAGCCGTTCAACCACTACCCGGACATGGATTACAACCTGATGGAGCGCATCTAACCTATGCGGGGAACTATTTTGATCGACCAGGAAATTTAAATAATGCCTGGCCAATGCGTAATCTTACCGCTTTACAAGTATTGCAAGTTGTAATGGAAAGAGCAGATGTGAAGTAGATCCTTTAATGCATCTGTGAACAGGGAGGCACTTATATGCGCATAGTCAATGATGAATTTAGGGATGATCAAAATAGAACGCTCATGTTGAGAGGGGTGAATCTAGGAGGCAGTTCTAAAGTGCCTTATACACCCAATGGAGCCACTTACCGGGATGATGGTTTTTTTGATCACAGAAAAATTTCTTTCATTGGTAGACCTTTCCCTATACAAGAGGCAAAAGAACATTTTTCTCGTTTACGCGAATGGGGGATGAATTTCATTCGGTTTCTAATCACATGGGAAGCTATTGAGCATGAAGGGCCAGGTATTTACGATACAGAGTATCTAGATTATTTAGAAGAAGTGATTCAGATAGCAGGGGAATACGGGCTGACCATTTTCATTGATCCGCATCAAGATGTTTGGAGTCGCTTTACAGGGGGAGATGGCGCACCTGGTTGGACTTTGGAAGCTGCTGGATTGGATATGAGGCATTTCCATAAAAATGGAGCAGCGGTGGTTCATAGTCAATTGGGTGATAGATTACCAAAAATGATCTGGCCTACTAATGCGGCTAAATTTGCATGTAGTACCATGTTCACATTATTTTTTGGCGGAAATGATTTTGCTCCACAAGTGAAATGTGAAAGCCTTTCAATTCAGGATTATTTGCAGGATCATTATATCCAATCTGTTCTGCAAGTTGTAAGGCGCATGATTAACCATCCTCATGTGATAGGATTTGATACCTTAAATGAACCTTCTGCAGGATATATCGGTATAGACGATTTGAATCAATATCCAATTCCAGCTCGATTTGGTGATTGCCCAACGCCTTTTCAAGGGATGTTACTAGCAGATGGAAATGCTCAAGAAGTTGAAATTTGGGAATTAGGATTATTGGGCATGCGTCGCAAAGGTACTAGACTCTTGAATGCTGAACATGAAAGAGCTTGGATGGAAGGAAAGCAATGTATCTGGCGCCAACATGGAATTTGGGATTATGACCGAGCGGGAAATGGAGTGCTTCTAAAGCCTGATTATTTTGGTTTGAAAAACGGAAAGAAAATAAACTTTGCAAATGACTATTTAAAGCCGTTTATTAACCGTTTTGAAGAGGCTGTTCGCTCAATTCAACCAAATGCGATACTTTTTATCGAAGGAGATCCATATGGGACAATGCCCATATGGGATAAAAATAAACCAATCAACCTCGTGAATGCTACCCATTGGTATGATGATTTAACTTTGATATCGAAGAATTACATTCCCTTTCTTACGTTTGATGTACAAGAGAAAAGAATCGTAGTAGGGCGAAAAAATGTGTCTATTGCTATAGAGCGTCAATTGGCACGGATCAAACAGACAAGCTTGAAAATGGGCGGCATTCCCAGTCTGGTTGGAGAATTTGGAATTCCTTTTGACATGAGAAGCAAGAAAGCGTATCAGTCTGGCAACTATAGACTCCAAACTGAAGCTTTGAATGCAAGTTATTCGGCGCTAGATGCGAATCTTCTAAATGGGACTTTGTGGAACTATACATCTGATAATACCAATGCCAGAGGAGATCAATGGAATGATGAGGATCTATCAATTTTTTGTCGAGATCAGCAACTTAATCCTCACGATATAAATTCAGGTGCACGTGCAGCTGATGCTTTTATTCGACCATACCCCATTAGAACTGCTGGCACACCCGAAAAGATGAATTTTAATTATAAAAACGGTGAATTTCTTTATGAATTTACCGATGATCCCTGTATAGTAGCACCAACAGAAATGTTTATTCCGCGTTATCAATTCCCTCATGGTTATGATGTTCAAATATCTGATGGTTCCTTTGAGAAGGTAGAAGAAAAACAGCTTTTACTCTATTGGCCAGAAAAAAACCATACCAGGCATCAGATAAAAATTAGAAGGATGCAGTAATTTGCTACAAGCCAGAAAGGCATTCTATTCCCAGTTGTTATTCAAATGGGCAATACTTACATATGTAATTCCAGAAAAGGGAACTATTAATTGAAAGATTCGTTAATTAATTGGAGATATTGTGTAATGAGAAAGCTATTTACGGTTATTATATTTTCTTGCCTATTGTTATTGTCATCATGTTATTTACCGTCAAAGGTGAATCCCGAGAGTTCTAGCGGTGTACAAACTTCAGTGGCTCAAACCGTGCAGGTGCGCCAGACTCAAGGGGCATTTGAAACCATGGTTGCTACTCTAACTGCTCAACCTACCCAAACCCTTGGACCAGGAGAGTTAACGCCAACTATACCAAACCCAACTAATTCATCGACTACACCCACACCAGTTCCAACACCGTGTGATTGGGCGAGCCTGGTGGAAGATGTCAGCATTCCAGACGGAACTCTTATGTTGCCCGGTCAATCCTTTACAAAGACGTGGCGATTAAAAAATATTGGAACCTGCAATTGGACACCTGATTATTCCATAGTCTTTGTCGAAGGGAGCTCATTAAGTGCCCCTGCTTCGGTAAATATCAATACGACAGTCTATCCACAAAGTACTATTGATATTTCTGTGCCAATGATTGCGCCGAATGCAGCTGGGAGTTATACATCAAATTGGTTGCTAAAGAATTCTACTGGAAATACTTTCGGACTAGGGTCATCGGGTCGAGCTTATTTTTGGGCCAAAATTATAGTTAATCAACAAGCCACATTAGATGCATCGAACCCATTGGATTTTACTCATAATGTATGCGCAGCAGTTTGGAATAGTTCTACTGGAGCTCTGCCTTGCCCGGGAAGCGGTTCAGATTTTGCAAACGGGTCTGTTGTAATACAGGAATCTCCAAAATTAGAAGGTGGTTATCAAGAGGATGAGACTGCAATCATTATGATTCCCGCAAATGGGTCCAATGGTTATATTACTGGAAGATTCCCAGCAATAATCATACAAAATGGAGATCATTTGGAATCGTTAATTGGTTGTCTTGATAAAAGCCCGAATTGTGATGTGCTATTTCAAGTATCCTATGTCGCAAATGATGGACCTATTACCGCTCTGGGTGGCTGGAATGAAGTTTCTGAGGGAAGTTTTACAAACATTAATATTGATTTATCGTCATTGACAGGAAAATCTGTTGAGTTTATTTTTACTGTTCAGAATAATGGCATATCTAATGATGATCGGGCTTTTTGGGTAGCTCCACACATCAAGAGATGAGAATAACAATATAGAGATTTGAAAGAAAGGATTGTAATTTGACTTTGTAAGATGAACTACCTATAGTATAGAAAAGTATATAGTAGTACATACAGAAAGGACAATGGGAAAGTATGAAAAGGAGCATGTTTTATATCATGCTATTTTCGATTGTGATAGGGCTTCTAACCAGTTGTATACTTTCCACAAAAGAAACGGAAATAACCGCATCTGAGAAAACTGCAGTCGCTCAGGGAGTTGATATTCGATTAACCAGTGATGCTCGGACGCAAATATTCCTAAAATCTACCTCAGAATTTCCGGCTACTGGAACTGCGATTAGTGCAGTACCCACCAACATAAATACTAAGGAAATCACCCTTATTCCTTCGCTAACCGGTACCTTTCTTCCGACGCTTACACCATATCCAAGCTTGACTCCTATTGTATCCCTAACCCCATTTAGAACCCCCTCCAAGACCTTATCTACTACACTATGTGATAACGCTACCCTTATTAGCACAACGATTCCTGACGGGAGCACGTTTTTACCTGGATATTATTTTTCAAAAAGCTGGCGACTACAAAACACAGGATCATGTACATGGACAACCGGTTATGCATTGGTGTTTCTTAGTGGATCACAAATGGGAGGGCAGGCAGTTTATAACTTTACATCGTCAATAGCATCGGGGCAGAGTGTAGATTTATCAATAAGCCTACAAACCCCAGCCAGTCCGGGTACTTTTACTGGATTGTGGATGCTCCGCAATGCCAGTGGTAAATTATTTGGGTTAGGGGCAAATAGTAACCAAGCTTTTGGCGTTACGGTAAAAGTTAACGCTCCTGAAAGTGAAAAATTGCCATCTTCAATATATTCGTTAGACTTTGTTGCCAGTATGTGTAAAGCTACTTGGAAGAGTGGAGCTGGCGCCAATAAGGTTCGAATTCCTTGTCCTGATAGTACTTACCAAAATGCTTGGGCTCTGATATTAACAAAACCAAAATTCGAAGGAGGGCGCATTGATGATGAGCGAACTATCTGGATGCATCCGGATAAAGGATATGTAGAAGCAACTTATCCTGATTACACGGTGAAATTGGGGGATAGTTTTCGTACGTGGATAGGATGTGCCTATGGATATGGCGGGTGCAAAATTAAATTTAAGGTTGATTATAAGAAAAGTGATGGAACAGTTTTGAATCTAGGCGCATGGAATGAAATAAGTGATGATACCATTCATGAACTGAATATCGATTTAAGTAGTCTCTCAGGGTTAACGGTTCAATTTATTTTGACAATACAAGATAACGGAAATGCTAATGCGGCACAGGCACTTTGGTTGTCGCCAAGAATTATATCTGTAAAACCAACCAAAACTGCGACTGCAACAAACACCGTAACCAATACCCCAACACCGACTCGTACAGCAACGTTAACCCCAACACCTACATCAACTGCAACACTTACGCCCACAAGTACCACAAATGGAGAAATGACTCCAACGGAAACAGAAACTCCTACCCCTACAAAGCCTCCATCTTGATTGTGGTTAAATGGAAATTTCACCAATACATTTCACAATAACAGGAATTTTTGACATCCTAGTGAACAGTGATGAGAATCGGTTCACTAACTCCATACCACCCATTTAATATATCTTCTTTGCCATTATGAAATATAACGTTTCCTGAACAAGACGTTTTAACTTCAGCAGTTCCTGGAAATTTCCCCTTCAACGTAAATGACAAATTATTTGTGGGATGAATCGCTGAAACAAGTTCTACCAATTGTGTGTTACTTTCGCCTAGCCAACCAAACGTAAGCATTGAACCATCTCGGTAGAATAATGCATTGCAAGAAGCGTCTAAAACATTCTCTATTTGAACGGTGATTTCGATTAGCTCACCGACCCGAACTGAATTAAGATCAGATTGAATATATAAACCTGGTGTGGGTAACACTTTTACCGTTGCAGAAGGTGTTAAAGTACTGAGCGGAGGAGTTGGCGTTGATTCTGTTTGAAACCATGTACACGAAAGGAGAATAAATATTATAAAAACAGGAAGCATCTTTTTCATGATCGGTTATCGAGCGCAACAAATTTAAACGTTGAAAGAATTCAATGATTTCCCAGTCTCGATTCGGCAATATGTTGCAACTCCTCATAAGTACTTGAATCATCCGGATATATGGCAATGCCATATTGAAGACTTATCTCCAGTTGCTTTTGCACCGAATCTTGTATACGGTTTACTAGCCTTTCCGCGCCGATCTGGTTTGTTTCAGGACATACTAAGAGGAAAAACTCTTCTTGAGTATAGCCCAAGGTTAAATCCGTTTGGCGAGAACCACTAGTAATAACTTCCTTTATTGCTTTATACGCCAGCCAATGTTTTTCTTTTAAAGGAATTTTATTTGCAGAATTAAACTTTTCATCTGGCAAGACAGGTTGTAATGCAATAAGCGCTATAGGGCGATTGCTCGCCTTGGTTTTATAAAATTCGTCTTTAACATCATCTTGATCTATTTCATGTGAATTTTCTAATTCATTTGTGAAAGAAGTATCCTGAGGCATAGGGCTACTCTTAAAAACCCATCTAATAAAGCCAATGCCTAATAAACCGGAAAATAATATCAGAGCTATTGCAATAATAGTTAGAAGACCATGATCTAAATCAATAACAAATTTAGTGCTAAAAACCACGCATAGCATTAAATAAATGACAACTAACGAAAGAGGGAAGATAACAAGCGGGAGTTTTTGAATTATGGGAAATAAAATAGGGAGTAGTATTCCAAACAAAACAATAATAGAAACCAAAGATTGTTGGGTAAATTGGACGTTTCTTTGCGAATCGGTATATTGAGCTATTGCTAAAGTAACAAATAAGAACAGGAGAAGGGAAATTATCCATAGTCGGAACTTTTTCATGTTGTTCTCCGGTAAAATGAGCTGTAATTTAATTATAGCTGTTCATTAGAAATGCGTGAATCTAAACAAAACATTCGATTTTGCGAAAATATACGATAATGATTTTTAATTTGGAACGTTCATAGTTCCAAGATATTCAAATATTCATCTATTGGAGGAAGTTATGAATGAATATTTATTAGTTCAAGGTAAAAGGGTTAACTTGGCAGAATGGGACCCAGCAGAAACGAAGGGATATAAGGGGAATAAGGAAGACGCCCTTCCTGAAATAGAAAAACTTAATAAAAAACTAGAATCTCTACAAGAGCTACTTTATGCAGAGGGAAAACATAGGTTTCTTATTATTTTGCAAGGAATGGATACGAGTGGAAAAGATGGGGTAATCAGACGTGTTTTTGATGGTGTAAACCCCCAAGGGGTTCGTGTCGCCTGTTTTAAGGTTCCAACTTTAGAAGAATTATCACATGATTACTTGTGGCGGATACATAAACAAACCCCAGCTAAGGGAGAGATGGCTATTTTTAACCGAAGTCATTATGAAGATGTGTTAGCGGTGAGGGTACTTGGATTAGTTCCCCTTGACGTTTGGGAAAAAAGATATGACCAGATAAATGATTTTGAACGAATGCTTTTTGATGAAGGTACCACGATTCTAAAATTCTATTTACATATTAGCAAAGAAGAACAACGGCAGCGATTATTGGAACGTTTAGATGATCCGTCAAAACACTGGAAGTTTAATCCCGGTGATCTTGAAACTCGTGCACAATGGGATAAGTACATGAAAGCATATGAAGATGTGCTTGAAAGAACAAGTACACAGTGGGCTCCCTGGTACATTATTCCTGCAGATCGTAAATGGTTCCGTGATCTTCTTATTGCGAGGGTTCTTGTTAAAACCTTAGAACAACTTGATATGAAATACCCACAACCAATAGACGATCTGGAAAAGTATCGAAAAGGATTGAGTAGGTAAATATATTTAGTATCTCTGAATATAGAAACAGAAGAAGTACTCTTTACCACTCTCCAATTCCCAGGTGCCGTAAAATGGTGTGATACTGGGGTCGTCTGGCGTCTGCGCTACAACATCATACTTTCCGGGTTTCAGGATAAATCTTTTTTGAGGGCCTTCTTCAGGGCAATAAACAGGACCAACAATGCCGTATGTAATACAACTTTCACACACTTCAAAAATATATGCGGTAGAAGACTCCCCAGACATTAATATTTCTACCCGTTCTGGTGCGTCATTACTTACGATAACTACTGCGGTACCCGCTGATGCATATCCTGATTCAGATGGTTGTGGTAGATCTCCCGTTCGACCCGTACGAATATCAGCTACTCTGGCATCAACGATAGCTGCTTCTGCCTGTTTATAGAAAGTGCTATCTGGATAGCGTTCCATTAGTGCTTGGTATGATTCTATTGCTTCGGTAAACTCTCCTGCAAAATATTGTGTCTGACCACAATTATACAAAGCCTCAGGGAGCAACTGGTCAGCTTCCGAAGAGTGCTCTTGTGCTCTGATCGCATAAGGTAATAAGATTGTGCTGGCGGTACAATAATCCTCCTTTTCAAACGCGGCAATACCATGAGGAAAAATCTCTTCCAATAAGCTAAAAACCCGAACTGTGCCAGGTTGATTTGGGTAATTGGATGATAAGTAAAAAATTTTCTCTATTGAGCCAGCATAATCTTCTTTCTTGTATAACTCTTCTGCCCATAAAGCATATACGTCAGCAATTTGAGTTTCTATTGTGCCAACCTGTTGGACGCCTGGGTAATCAGTGCGAATTTCTTCTAATTTCGTAATAGCAAGTTCAAACGCATTAGTCGATATCAATTGTTGAGCCCAATCTTCGAGGGTATCAGCCTTTAATTGCTTCACGGTCATTTTATTCTCTGTAATTAAAGAATATCTAGCTTCAAGTTCCTCATATTTTGCCAATGCCCCTGAAAAGTCATTCTGTGATCGAAGCGTTTCTGCCCATGAAGAGTAAATGCGAAAACCACCATCTTGAACAATTCTATTCACATCAGTAGAAAAGTGATTGGTCAGCAGGGTAGAAAATACTGTAATTGCTTCGTCAAAACGTTGACTGGATAATAGGTTGTTAGCTTTCTGCACATAAGCTTGAATGGTCTCTTGAAGTAACGCTGCTGAATGAATACTCTTTGGGTAAGTTGAAAGAATACCTTCATAATGCGAAATTGCAGAATCGAAATAATTTTCAGTTAGCAATTGACGTGCGGAAAGAATTTCTTTACTTTCATTTGCATAGCTTTTTGATTGCTTTAGGCGGGAATCAAATGATAGACGAAAAATATTGCGCGCCAATTTGTATTCTTTACTGGCGGTAACAAAATTTGCTTCCTGGTAAGCTGTTTGTGCCTTATCCATATGTGTAATTCCGGCAGTTCTATATATTAGGTAAGCACCCGTTTGAATGATGAGAACAACCAGAGCAATAGCGATTGGAATATACCACTTTGATGGAGGCGAGTGAGTTATCCAATGGCTTTTAGCATCTTTCCATCCCGAAATAGCAGCCGGAAGGGAAACCAATACTAGAAAAATCAAAAGAGGAATGGCTGGTATTTTCAGTATAGGAGCTAATAGATATAAGAAGAATAAAACGATCAACGTTTCAAAGAAATAACTGATACCTTTTTTGGCATCATGTAAAAGAAAAAATCCGATACCCAATCCCCCCAAGTTAAACAGTGCCACAGAAAGAGGCCATTGAAACCGATGAGAATTATGCTGGAAAAAGTAATAACTCATTTCACCCTCCCAAAGAAAGAATTTCCATTTAGAGGGCGTGAGGATTCATTAGGATTTTAAATGGAATAAATTAAATATAGCAAAACAAAGCAATGAAATCAACAAGGTTGATTCAGGTGTCATCGTGGAAAAATTCAATAGAAAAATTGAATAGTAGATGAAGAAGCTCTAATTTGGTTGTAGTTTTACTAGAAAAAAAGGATCTGACAGAATCAATTCCATTTTTTAGAAGCGTAACCCAACAGAGGCAAATCTACGCGTTTCATCGTCTACATATGAACTAGTAAAACTCTTAAAGAGCGCGCCAGGTTTATGTATTATTTAAGGTACACTTAATTATTCAAAATAGTTTAGGAGTTGCTATGAAACTAAGCTTATTCGAAATTATTGATCGGAGTCAATCTGGGAAAACGGTAAAGAAAGACGATTGGGATTACGAAGGAGTAGTACTGAATACCCGGGATTTGGTAAAGAAATATGAAATATATTGGGACAAAGAAAAAATTGTTCCTGATGATGAGAACTTAATAGATCATATTTTTCAGGCAGCGTTAGAACTAGCAACAACTCTTGGTGTTTACAACGTTTCAACGGGAAAAGTTATCCATTTTTCAAGAACAGAAATTGAGGAGGGGTTGCAACAAGCCTCACAGCCCCTTGTGTTTGGGGAAGGAAAAGATGAAAGAATTTTAAAACCTCGCAAAGTGCAAGACAGTAACCCACCAGCTATTTGGGCGGGAAATCCTGGAGTACCAACTCCAGAGGATATCTTCCAACCGATGGTAATGAGTTGGATGAAAGAGCCCATTGTAGATCTTGCCACCTGCGGATCATTGATATCATATGATGAGCATCCTATCGTAGCAGGGGAACCAGGTGAGGTTTATGCTACTCGAAAAGAGTTGAATTTGCTGCGCGAAGGTTTGAATAAAGTGGGACGTTCAGGAATGGGATTACTGGCGGCACAGAGTAGCGTATCAGAGTTGGGCGATTTAAGTGTTGCTAACCCAAAATGGTTACGCTCTACGGACGCGCACCTTGTCCCTATGTTAAATGAATTAATGATTGATCGCGGGAGCTTAATTCGTGCTGCCAATGGAAATACCTACGGTGCTAGAAATGCATCACTGGCATGTGTTATGGTGGGCGGGTTGGCAGGTAATGCACCAGGGGCAGCCGTAGTTCAGGCAGCATCCTTTATGTTGGCAAACCTGGTATGCCAGGCAGATTATCATTTGTTGCACCCAATTCATATTCGTCATGTGGCGACTTCTACCCGCAGTGTCATGTGGGTAGAAGGAGTAGTATTGCGAGCATTTGCCAGAAATGCCCCTTCTATCATAGTTTCGGATATTTTCCCAAAATCGGGAGCAATGACACATGAATTGCTACTAGAAGTTATAGCTAATGCGGCGGTAATTGCTTTCAGTGGAGGTCATCTCGAGGGAGTTGGTGCCGCTGATGGTGCGTTGCCAAATGGAACGGGCCTGGAGGCTCGTTTGATGGGTGAAATAGGGCATGCGATTTCACGTCAGGGTTTGAATGCATTGCAAGTCAACACGTTGGTGTTGCATCTCTTGGAGAAATACGAGTATATTTTTAGCTTACCGGGTGGTAACCCCGGAGTGCGTTTTGACCAGGCGTACAACATAGAAACAATCGAACCTTTACCCGAATGGCAGAGTATGTATGATGATGCAAAAGAACTAGCGAATCATCTTGGCTTAAAATTGTAGGATTCATTGACTTTTATGCCTAATGAGGATAAAAGATTCTGCAAATTGCTAATGTGCCTTATGATTAAACGGCGAAAATATTCGCGTAGCCATTCTATTTAATCATACACAAAACTGTTTCGAAATCAATAAAAACGTTACTAGTATAATTGCTTAATAAGGAGTCATTCGTATGGAAGAAAACTTAAAAACTATCTATGATTCAATTATTGATGGAACAGTAAACCAAACCGCATCAGCAGTTCAAACTGCTTTGGATGGGGGAGTGGACCCTTCCCGCGTGCTGAACGAAAGCATGATTACTGCTATGGCAGAAGTAGGCAGATTATTTGAAGAAGGGGAGTATTTTGTTCCTGAAATGCTTATATCGGCAAAGGCCATGCAAACTGGATTAGCAGTATTAAAACCATACTTGATTAAAGAAAGTTTCAAATCAGCAGGAAAAGTTATTGCAGGAACTGTAAAAGGGGACTTACATGATATTGGGAAGAATCTTGTTTGTATGATGCTTGAAGGTGCCGCTTTTGAGATCATTGATTTAGGTGCAGATGTTTCACCACAGAAGTTCGTTGATGCAGTGCGTGAAAACGATGCAAACTTTGTTGCAATGTCTGCATTACTCACAACTACAATGCCTAATATGAAAACAACTATTGAAGCTTTAAAAGAGGCTGGACTTCGAGATAAGGTGAAAATTCTTGTAGGGGGAGCTCCTGTTACCAGTCAGTTTGCTCAGGAAATCGGAGCGGACGGATTTGCGCCTGATGCAAGTCGCGCAGTTGCATTGGCTAAAAGTTTGGTTGGGTAAACTAATGGAAAGGTAACAATGAGCTCTGGTAATTTTCTAGCTGAGATAAAATCCGGAAAAACTCTCATATTGGATGGAGCAACTGGAACTAATTTACAATCACGTGGTTTGGATAAAGGGAAAAGCGGAGAAGCTTGGGTTTTGGAGAAACCAGAACAAATCATTGCATTGCATCGTGAGTTTATCTCTGCTGGCTCTGATATTATCCTTACATGCACGTTTAATGGTAACCATTTTCGTCTACAGCATCTCAGCCTAGAGGACCAAGAAAAGGAGGTTAATCAGATCGCGGTATCTCTAGCGAAAGAAGCTGTGGGTGAAAATAAAATTTTCATTGCAGGTTCAATTGGTCCTACAGGGCAAATGCTCAAGCCGTTTGGATCCCTGGAACCCGATGAGGCGAAGGCGGCTTTTGCGTCTCAAGCAAAAATTCTTGATCAAGCCAATGTTGATCTTTTAGTTATTGAAACCCAGTTTGACATTGGGGAAGCAGTAGCTGCAGTAAATGGGGTCAGGTCGGTTTCAGGTTTACCATTAATTGTTTCTTTTAGTTACGATCGAGGGTTACGTACGATGATGGGGGTAAAGCCCGCTCAAGCTGCCGGTGAATTAGAAGCTCTTGGGGTTGATGGCATTGGGATAAATTGTGGGCGCAGCCTGGATGAAAACATGAAAGTGCTTGCTGAGTTACGTTCTTTAACATCCCTGCCTATCTGGTTCAAACCAAACGCAGGTTTACCGCACCTGGATAGCAATGGCACAACTGTCTATGATGTTACTCCAGAAATGATGGGAAGCAAAGTGGGAGAATGGATTGCGGCTGGAGCGAACATGATCGGTGGATGCTGTGGAACCACACCCAGGCACTTGGCGAAAATAGCGCAAAATGCAGTCAATTATTTTGTAAAAAAGTAGGAGTAATGGGTGGCTGAAGTTCGCACTGACTATTCCTTTGATATCACGGTAGATATGGTTTTGAGAGGACAAGGTGCTAACCCGGAGAAGGTGCGTGCACGAAAGCCAGTCCTGATTGATCTCGCAGAGCAGGCTATTCGTAGAGGTTCCCCCTGTATTAAACCTGCTGTGGTATTAGGTAAATATTCAATAGACAGGGTATCTTCGGAGAGTGTTTATCTTAATCATGGAACCCATTTAGACGGAGCATTGATAACTGAGCATTTAACCAATGCGGAAAAAGTTGTAATAGCAATCTGTACGATTGGAATAGAATTGGAAAAAACGATCATTTCAACAGCGAACAAAGGAGATGTTGCGTTAAGTTTAGCTTTAGATGGTTTGGCGAATGCAGCAGTGGATTGTCTGTTACTAAAAGTATGTCGGCAAATAGAAGAGGATGCGGTTAGAGAAGGATTACATACAACCATCGCGTTAGGACCTGGTATGATAGGTTGGCCGCTTGAAATTGGGCAACCTCAAATTTTTCATTTGCTGCAGCCTGACGAGAGTATTGTGCAGCTGCTTCCCAGTATGCTAATGATTCCTAGAAAATCATCGTCAATATTAATTGGTGTTGGTGGCCGTGTACATAAAACGGGACAAACTTGTCAATATTGTGCTGTCAATGATACATGCCGCTATCATCAGGAGATAAATAGCTGATGTCTTCATACTTTGTTGTAGATTTCGAACCTATTGGGAAACGAATTCAAATATCCGATAATTCTAGTATCTTAACAGCAGCACAAAAAGCAGGTGTAGATTTAAATGCAATTTGCGGTGGAATTGGGATTTGTGGTAGCTGCCTTGTTCGTCGAATATCCGGAAGCCTAACACCGCTTAATCCAATGGAGCAGGATATATTAAGTCGTGAGCAAATTAATCAAGATTATCGATTGGCCTGCCAGTCCTATCCCATCAGTGATGTAAAAATCGAAATTCCCCCAGAATCATTATCCTCGTTACATCGATTACAAATCGACGGACAAGAAAATATAGTTGAAGTAGATCCTGAAGTAATTGCTTTGGATATAGAAGTTAGTGCTCCAAGCCAGACAGATTTGCGTTCAGATTTTTCTCGAGTTGATCAAGCAGTACAAAAATATGGATACCTCCCATTAAGAGGTGATTTACAATCAATATCTCAGCTCAGTGATGTTCTGAGAAAAGAAGTTGGAAAGGTAAGACTGGCACTAAAACCAGAAAACAACAGAACACAGCTTATATCTACTTTTCCCGCAGGCACACAATTGCTTGGATTGGCAGCAGATATTGGGTCCACAAAATTAGCGTTATATCTTGTAGACTTGTCAAATGGAATCACCCTGGCAAAAACTGGTGTAATGAATCCCCAAATTTCTTATGGTGAGGATGTTGTTAGTAGAATTGCTTTTGCCAACCAAAAGCCAGCAAATCGCGTTTTACTTCAAAAACGACTTGTGGAAGCTCTAAATAATGCGATCTCAGGGTTGTGTGAAGAAACTGGCACTCAACCAGGCCAAATCGTAGACGCTGTTATTGTAGGGAATACGGTTATGCATCATTTTCTCTGTCACTTGCCTGTATACCAATTGGGGATTGCGCCGTATGTTGCTGCGGTATCAGAGCCCTTGAACTTTAAAGCAAGTGAAGTTGGACTTGATCTGGCTATTGCAGCGCAAATATTTACTCCAGCAAATATAGCGGGTTACATCGGTGGTGATCATGCCTCTGTACTAGGAACAATCGTAGATCACAACCTTCCACGGACCACTGTTGTAATTGATATTGGCACAAACACCGAAATTAGTCTTGTCTACAATAACAAAATCTTCTCCTGTTCCACTGCTTCAGGTCCTGCTTTTGAAGGCGCTCACATTCATGATGGTATGCGTGCTTCATCTGGGGCAATAGAAAAAGTGCGCGTTGTTGATGGAAAGATTTCAGTGACCACCATTGGGAATGTTCCAGCGGTTGGTATTTGCGGCACAGGGATTTTAAGTGCAATTGCAGAAATGTTAAGGCAAGGAGTTATCGACAGCCGCGGAACAATAAAGAAGGCACTTCCTTGTGTCCATGTTTCAGATCATCACGTGGATATTGTTCTTGTGGAAGCAAGCGAATCTGGATCAAAAAGGGCAGTAGTTGTAACCCGTAAAGATATCCACGAAATACAGCTTGCCAAAGGCGCAATTCGTTCGGGTATTGATGTGCTTTTACAATCAGCAGGAATTCAAGCTGATGATGTTGAAAAATGGGTAATTGCAGGTGCGTTTGGAACCTATCTGGATATCGGCAGCGCTATTCGCATAGGCATGTTTCCCGCAGTGCCTATTGAACGATTTTTGCAAGTGGGGAATGCTGCAGGGGAGGGGGCAAAGCAAATGCTTCTTTCAAAAGGAAAACGACAAATTACTAAGGAAATTGCTCAACGAGTTAACTATATTGAACTGACAAGTTTCCCCGGGTTTTCAGATCTCTTCATTCACTCGATGTATTTCTAAAGTGAATAAGTACTCACGAGAGTGTTCCATCGAAATGATTATACGTTTTGCGAGGTTTATTCTTTATCACATTTTCAGTATAGGTAGCCATAAAATAATTTCAGATAAAAGCATGTTAATTTAGAATACTCTGAAGCATTGATTCGAGAGTATATGCATCAATATACCCATATGCTACATCTTGGATGACCCCTGAAGAATCAATAAAAAATGAATTGGGATAGCCGTTTACGTTATATTTGCGCATAGCATCACCCTTGTCATCGAACAATACAGGCATTGAGAATCCAAATTCATCAATGTAATTTATTGCATCATTGCGGGTATCATCGACCGTTACGTTTATTGCCAGTATGATCAAACCATCATCTTTATATGTATCGTACGCATCCTGAAAATCAGGCATTTCATCAGCACAATAGCCACACCAACTAGTCCAGAAATTTAACACAACAGGGTTACCACGCAGGGAAGAAAGCTGAACTTGCTCACCACTCATACTTTCCAGGGAAAAATCAGGAGCTGTGTATCCAACTTGTGGTTTTTCTGGGGGCATATCAGTAGCCACAATTGTCACAGTAGGTACTGGAGTAGTTATAGGAACGGGGGTTTCTGTATATTCCGTTGTTGGCAATATGCTTTCCGTTGGTTGCAGGGTGGCTGTGTACTCGATTATTTTTGTTGCTTCCGCATCCTGTTTTATGGGTTTGTTTTTTGCCAAAAGAATGATAGCTCCAAAACACACAACAAAAAGACAGCAAGTAAAGCAAATCAAACAAATCGCAATAATGATTGTTTTTGTTGAATTATTTTTATTAGCGGCCCGCACTTCAGGAACTTGATAGGGAGTGAAATGCTGGAAATCGTTCATGATGAGAATTCCTTTTTGTGCGCGTATGTTGATCTTCAATACTTATTAGCATAGTATAAAAGTATTTTACTATTAGAACGAAATGACCATGTGGACTATGATATTCCACCTTTTTACTTTAGAATAGGATGCTGAAACAAATAAACGAAAAAGGGAAATAGCGAAGTGGCAAAGTATTTTTCAATAAAATGGCTTGCTGAAGGAAAATTGCGCTTGTTGGATCAACGGTTGCTACCTTTAAAAATAGAATACCGTGATTATGAGACACCTGAAGGTGTAGCAGAAGCTATTCGCACTATGGTGGTGCGTGGTGCGCCAGTAATAGGTGTAGCTGCTGCATATGGGTTGGCGTTAGCGGCTTGGAAAAGCAGCGCAGCTACCTGGGATGAATTTAATGCCGAGATGCAACAAAGAGGAGATCTATTGAAGGCTGCACGGCCTACTGCCATCAACCTTTTTTGGGCTGTTGATCGTGTCTTGGATAAAATTCAGAAATCTGCAAATTGCTCGATAGGGGATTTAAAAACCTGTGTACTTTCTGAGGCACAAAAGATGGAGCGAGAAGATGTAGAAACCAATATGCAAATTGGCTTGAATGCACTTCCATTGATTCCTGACAAAGCCACTTTTATCCATCATTGCAATACAGGTGCACTGGCAACCGTGGATTATGGGACTGCGCTAGGTGTAATCCGTACTGCATTTGAGCGAGGAAAAAAGGTGTTTGTATATGTAGATGAAACCCGACCTCGTTTGCAAGGCGCGCGTTTGACTGCTTGGGAATTGGATCAATTAGGAATACCTCATGCCTTGATAGTTGATGGTGCGTCTGGGTACATTATGGAAAACAAGGATGTTGATCTGGTAACGGTAGGATGCGATCGAATTGCTGCCAATGGCGATACTGCAAATAAAGTAGGCACCTATAACCTGGCTCTTGTGGCAAAAGCGCATCATATACCATTCTACATTGTTGGCCCTACATCAACGATTGATGTTCGAGTGCCCAATGGCAGTAAGATTCCCATTGAAGAACGAGAAGCAGATGAAATTCTACGCGTAGGAGAAGAACAAATAGCACCTTATGACACCAAAGTGTGTAACCCAGCTTTCGATGTTACTCCAGCAGAGCTGATCACAGCAATTATTACCGAGCGAGGTGTTATTTACCCGCCGTATGAAGAAAATATTCGACAAGCTTTGCAACAATAAACCTTGCCTGTGTTATACATAATAATAGTTATCACAAGCATAGAGTTTATTGGGTGAGGAAATTACACCCTCCCTGGGTGGTTCTTCTCTGTATTAGAGCCAAGATCATAAAAACAGTCTTTTTGATTAGTAATGCCTTTGAGTGCAATGAAGATTTTCTTTAAGATGAATTTCTACTGTGCTTTTTAATGGAGTAAAATTCAATAAAATTGTTTGGTTAATAATGACAAAAAAGTTACTCAATCCGGTTAAAAAAAGGAGCTCTCTATCCACGAAGTAGGTATTGCTGAAAGTATGCTGCAAATTGTTCAAAATGCGGCAGAAGTAAATAAGTTACAAAAAGTTACAGGACTGCTTGTTGAGATTGGGCAATTCAGCGGTGTTGAACCACACGCATTGGAATTTGCATGGGAGTTTGTAAGCCAGGGAACTGTCGCCGAAGGTAGTGTACTCGAAATATTGTGCCCTCCCTTAATGCTTTTTTGTTTAAATTGTAAAAATGAATATTCAGGCAAACTGGATGATTTGCGCTGCCCTAATTGCCAATCGGAGCAGTTTGAGATCCGTAAAGGACGAGAGATGCTGGTGCGATCAATAACAGGTGACCAAATGTTAGATAAGGAAAATGATAAATGAAATTACAAACAAATGCTATAGCACCTTCGACAGTAAAGGTTGTTAAACTGGAGCAGGAGATCCTTGCTGCAAATGAAGTAATAGCAGCCGAAAACCGAGCTCTGCTTCAAGCAAAGAAAATTTTTGCAATCAATTTTATTAGTTCACCAGGTTCTGGGAAAACCACTCTGTTAGTGGAGACTCTAAAGGCGTTACGAGGTTCTTTACAATGTGCAGTTGTTGAAGGGGATCAGCAGACCACAAATGATGCAGATCGTATCGCTGAGACCGGTGTCCCTGTAGTACAAATAAACACTATCAGTGCTTGTCATCTTGAAGCAGCAATGGTACAAAAAGCGATTAAACAACTGCCCCTAGATGATATCGATCTACTTTTCATTGAGAATGTAGGCAATCTTGTGTGTCCTGCGGAATATGACCTTGGCGAGCAGGAAAAAGTTGTTCTGATGAGTGTTACCGAAGGGGAGGACAAACCCATAAAATACCCGCTGGCTTTTCACCTAGCTACAGCATTAGTATTAACGAAAATTGATTTGATGCCATACCTTCGCTTTGATAAACAACGTTGTGTTGATAATGCTTATAAAATCCACCCCGGATTACCTATTATTGAGACATCTGCCTACACAAATGAAGGTATGACCACCTGGCTGGAATGGCTTAAAGGAAAATTGTAGGAAGTATTTGCAAACAGGTGGCAGGTTAAATAACAAATAAGCGAGGTACAGGAGTACTGGTTGAAACCTCCATTTCCTGAAATATATATTGGAAAAGATGCCATCTCGCATCTACAAGAATATATTCAAACACACGATTTTCATCATTTTACATTGATAAGTGATGAAAACGAATACCTTGCTCTTGGGGAAAATGTAAATAACGCTCTTTGCAAGAATTTCGATGTGAAAACTGTTGTCTTGCCTGGTGACACTATTCCCGATGAGACGCATCTAGTGCAGGCATTATTGGAACCTGATGATCGGAAACGGATTTATATTGCTGTTGGTTCTGGTACTCTAACAGATATTGTTCGTTTTGTAAGCAATAGATCGGGGATGTCGTTTATTTCAATGCCCACTGCCCCATCTATGGATGGCTATGCTTCTACTGGTTGTTCTTTAACTATACGCAAGTTTAAGCAAACCATCATGGCAGCCCAGCCAATAGCAATTTTTGCAGATCTGGATACTCTTGTTAGTGCTCCTGGTTCATTGATCGCCGCTGGTTTTGGAGATATGTTTGGCAAGTTTACAGCTCTAGCAGATTGGCCAATTGGGCATTTACTGTGCGGTGAAGCCTTTGATCAGGGAATTGCCAATAGATCGCGTAATGCCCTGAATATTTGTGTAAGTCAGGTATCATTACTTTCGTCCCAGCGAGAATCAGCAATACAACATTTGATGGAAGGTTTACTCGAAGAAGGGATTTGCATGCTCTTGCAAGGAAATTCCCGTCCTGCTTCGGGAGCAGAACATATATTATCACATTACCTGGAAATGAAATTAGCTCGCGAGGATCGTCCGCCGGTGTTGCATGGTGCCAAAGTTGGATTGGCGACCATTTTAATTGCCCGGTATTATGAGGATTTGCGTCATATTAGCCACAATGAAATGCAAAAACGTTTACGATCTGCTCGACCACCAGAGCCCGAAAAAGAACTTACTCATATTCGCAGTATATATGGAAGTATTAGCGGTACGATCATCCAATTGCAAAGGGATACTATATTCCTAAACCCCGAGTACTTTAATGAAATATGTAGAAGAATCGAGATTTACTGGGATGATATTCAAACTTTTGCAACCACTGTACCCACTTCAGAGCAGATAAAGCACTTGCTGCTTCAAGTTGGCGGGGTTACACAGCCACAAGAGTTAGGGCTGACGCTTGAAGATATCCTAGACGCCATCGAAAATGCCCCATATTTACGTAAGTACTTCACCATTCTTAATTTAAGCCGTATGCTTGGCATGTCTAAACCCGAGAATGTCTTCTAAAGGCATAAATAACTTGAAAACCCCTGATCGATCGTTAACCGAGATTCGTTGTTTCTTGCTGGATATGGATGGCACTTTTTACCTTGGAGAACAACTATTTCCATGGTCCTTGGAGTTTATAAAAACCATAAACAATTTTGGGATAGATTTTCTATTCCTGACGAATAACTCCTCAAAAACTGGTCGCATGTATGCTGAAAAAATTACCCGGATGGGGTTGCCAATTTCTGAAGAAAAAGTTCTCACCTCTGGTGAAGCTGCGGCAATCTATGTGCAAGAGAAATTCCCAGATTCGTCTGTATACATCGTAGGGACATCGTCGTTGCTGAGAGAGTTCACTGATAGGGATATTGTTATTGATGAAGAAAATCCAGATGTGATTGTGTTAGGGTTTGATACAACCTTAACATATAAAAAATTACATAAATTGTGCGATTTCACCCGCGCCGGATTGCCCTTCATAGCAACCCATCCGGATATCAATTGTCCCATAGAAAATGGTTTTATGCCTGATATCGGAGCAATGTTAGCTTTTGTAAAAAGCTCAACGAAACGCGATCCAGATATCATCATTGGAAAACCGAACCGGATGATAGCTGAAGTCGCTGCTCATAAACTCAACCTTCCCTTGAGGAATCTCGCAATCGTTGGCGATCGCTTGTATACCGATATCGCTCTTGGGCAAACATCAGGAATTCAATCTATACTGGTGCTTAGTGGGGAAACAACAAAAGAAGATCTTGCATCATCTCCCTATCGACCGGATCATATTTTTTCTCATTTGGGGGAATTGGCAAAGCGTCTTGAGGATGATTTTCTAAAAAACAGTCTAAAAATGAAAAATGCGGCAACAGATGAGGTAAGCGAAGAAAACCGGAGAGATTTTTAGAAGCAAACCTAACAGTTTTTACTATGATGGTAGAACAAACGAGTATAACAGTTTCTGGACTGGAACTTTTCGCCCATTACTTTAAAAAGAGAAATGTTAATATTGCAAAACAAATTTTGGATATGGAGATGCAAACGAAATTTGACGGATCTCGATCTCTGAATGGATTAGGGCATTTTTCTTAACATTCAATCGCTCTGACGTATTTGCTTTATCGCGCATTATTGATGATATTCTTGATTGTGCCACTTCTACAGCAGGTCTCCTGTCCCATATATGCAATAATGGCATACTATTCCCTGATACCATAGCTCATTACTGCTAATTTATACATACCAATTCATTATATCGAAATATCAGAAGAAGGGGAAAATAACCATTATGAGCTAATTTTTTCAATAGTCTCTTGCTCTTTCTTCTTTTGGAATAATCGCAATCTACGTAACAGTAAGAATCCTATCAGCAAGGGTACCCAAAAAGTTAATCCTCGAAAAGCTAGAGAGATAATGGTCGCTTCTTCCGATGGAATCGTCAATGAAGTGAATACCAATGACATTACACCCTCAACAATTCCGATTCCTTGGGGTGTAATTGATACAACAGCAAAAAGAAAACACATAGCGTATCCAGCTACTAAAATGCCTATGCCAGGAGCGCTGTGAAATGCCATAAAGACACTTAACAGGCTTAAAATATTTACCAGATGGATCGTTAGCCCAACCCCAAAAGTTTTTAATAATTGATTCGGGTGATTGGTTATTGCAACTGAAGCGTCAATAAATTCGGCTGATGTATCTTGCGCCCAATTCTTTCTTAATAAAGGTTGCTTCTTTATCAATATTCCAAATTTGTTTGCCAGACGCTGAATCCAAAAAAGAACTTTAATCAATATTTCTGGCCACCATAAACCGAGCATCAAGATAGAGGACTGTCCTAACACAAGGAGCAGCATTAAGATTGCAGTAACAATTTGATATACCTGAAGATCTTTCCGTATAAATAAATATGCCATTCCTGCAGCCAACACAAATAAAAAACTACCAAATTGTGCAATAAGTACTAGCAAAGTTCCTGCTGCTGCACGAGCTGGCGACTCCCCTCTTCTTCGTGCATCCTCTACGAATAAAGCTGGACCGCCTGTGCCACCAGCTGGAACAGCAACAGAAATAAAAAGTGCGGTGAAAGTTAGAGGGATCAACTCGTGGATATGACTATTTACTTCAACAGAAGCGAAGGCATTTTTATATAACAGTGCCAATGCCATATATGAAATTATCTGCAAAATAGCTGCTACAAGTACCCACTGCCACTTGCCCTCGATCAATGTAAGAGCAAGACGTTCGATCTCAGTGAATCGACTGACAACTAGCCAAACAAATGCGATGACAAGCAGCCAGAATAACCATCGAAAGTTCTTCAAAGCAGACTCCGGGACGTAACTTTTATTTGAGTAAAATTATACCTTATTCTAATAATGACTATGCGCATATTTGCTTTCTGTGCTGTTCCTTTTCTTGCATCGCACCAACTAGAGAAAATGCAATTGCGTAAATTGCAATAAACCTGATTTCGCTAATGCCAATCCATAACAAAATTACGCAAGTCAATTATTACTTAATTATGCAATTTGGCATACTTGGAGTATTTTTATGTTTGAGTATAATTTTATGAAATTATTGTTGGCTGGGAAAGGAATTCGTAGATGAATGATATCGAGGTTATTGCAGATAGTACTTGTGATATTCCCCAAGCATTAATTGATTACTACAATATTAAAATTGTTCCTCACTATGTTCTATGGGGAGAAAAACAGTATCGCGATCGTGTGGATATACAGCCCCAAGAATTTTACCAAACATTAAAAGCCAATTCTGTTCGCCCTACCACATCTCAGGCGACTGTGCAAGACTTTTTAAAAAAGTATGAAGAAGCAATACTGGAAGGTGCAAAAGAATTGATCGTTCTTACAGTAAGCAGCGCAATGAGCGGTGCTTACCAGATGGCTTTGAATGCTGCCAAGTTGGTAAAAATACCTGTGCATGTCATAGATTCAAAAGGCCCAACCATGACTCTGGGTTGGCAAACGTTAGTAGCTGCTCGCGAATGCGGATCTAAAAAAGATATTTCTACAATTTTGAACAGTATAGACATGGTTCGCCAGAAATTGGTGCAGGTAGTTGGAATGGAAACAATGGAGTATCTTCAAACTGGTGGGAGAATAGGTGATGCGGCGCGTTGGATTGGCGCAAAATTACAGATAAAACCTGTGGTAAGAATAAATCACGAATCTGGGCGCGTAGAACCAGTTGGTATGGCTCGCACACATAAAGGGATGGTCGATCTACTATATCAAAAGTTTTTTGATCAATTAAAAGGCGAAGGAAAGCTTCACATGGCAGTTCTACACGGGGATGCGGTTGAAGAGGCAGAAAAACTAGCAAACAGAATTCGCAATGAATTCGATCTGGCCGAATTACTGATAAACATTACTGGACCAGTTTTGGGTATTAATACCGGACCACAAGCACTAGCGCTTTGTGGGTATAAAGAGTAATTATAAAGAAATTTATTAATTCTTAGCATTTCCTACTACTGATCTCTGCTCATGAGCAAAAATCAAACGAGATAATTCTTTTGCTAAATCCTTATCTAGTGGTTCGGGGTGATGGGTTTGCATCAAGTTCGTAACTTTCTCGCGTGCCCATTGTCTGGATCCTGCAGGATCTGCAAGCCATCTTTCATATGGTCTCCTATCCATCAAGTGTGGCATCCACAAATCTCTCATATGTCTTCGGGTATGATTTTGGCTTAAGTAATGACCTCCAACGCCAACTGATCGTATTACATCAATAGCCAATGTTTCGTCATTGATGGTAATGCCTTCGGCCATTTTACGAATAATAGAAAAGATTTCGCAATCCATCACGATTTGTTCATAACTAAGAATCTTGCTACCATGCAAAAGGCCGCACCCAAGCAGCATATCTGCTCCTGAAACTGCAGCCATAAAGGAAGAGAGGCTATTGTCCACCGCCGCTTGCCAATCAGGCTCTTTTGCACCAGTCGCAAATGCTCCCATCGAGAGGGGAATCTTATAGAAATCTGCAAGTTGGTTGGTTGCACCACCAAACAGAAAATCTTCAGGACCACCTCCAGTATACGCACCTGTATGTAAATCTGTTGCAGTTTGAGCTGCTGCATAAAAAACAGGTGCGCCAGGGCTAGCCATTTGAATTAATGCAAGAGCGCTTATTACCTCAGCATTACCAACAACTATGGTTCCCGCCATAGTTGCTGGACCACTAGATGCACACGAAGCCATAGTCATAAATCCAACTGGCAATCCCGCTTCTGCAGCCAACAAAGCTGCTTCTAAACTTCCTTCATCGTGTCCCAGGGGACTTATTGTACACTGTATAATTGACAGCACCGGGTGATTGCGAAGCGGCTCTCTACCACCTGCAATGCATGAAGCCATTTCAATTGCGGATTGCATTTCATTTTTATTCACAATACTCTCTGTCTGCAGGTGTTTAGAAGTGTTCAACCACGCGGCTTCCAATTCATGTAAACCACGAGATCCAGCAGGACAATCCTGCGCAGATACCATTGACCACCAAAATCCGATTTCATTCAACGCATCAGCAATTCGAGCACTATCAGCAGCATCTGCTTTGGTAGAACGGCGCAGTTGGCCGGTAAAAATATCAATCGTCTCAATTCCACACCCATCTGTTCCAAGATACCCGTGTTTTCCATCAAGAGTCAAATTATTCTCTGCATTTCTTCCTGCGAGTATGAATTCCGATGGCGCTTTCTCTAAATATTTCATCAAGACGTCAGATGGTATTTTTGCCACCTGGGTTGAATTATCCACTCTCGCCCCACACGATGACAGGATTTCCAGTGCCTTTTGTGATGGAAATCGTATCCCAATATTCTCAATTACATCCAATGTTGCCTGATGAATTTTTAATATATCCTCATCAGAAAGAACAGCTAGTCTAAGATTGGGTTTAGGTATTGACTGTATCATAGTGGAATATTAAGCAACCGTTTGGCCAGAGTAACCGCACCTATAGCATCTTCGCTATAACCATCTGCTTTAATTTCTTTTGCCCACCCATCTGTCACTGGTGCTCCTCCGATAATAATCTTTACTGCTGGCCGTAAATTAGCTTGGTCTATCGCTTCGATCACTTTTCGCTGGCCATCCATTGTAGTAGTAAGTAAAGCGGAAACCCCCACGAGGTCTGCTTTCAATTCCAACGCTTTTTGAGTAAAAGTTTCGACCGGTACATTAACTCCCAGATCAAACACTTCAAATCCATTAGCAGAAAGTAGCGTACCGACTAAATTCTTGCCAATTTCGTGAATATCACCAGAAATTGTTCCTAACACAACCCTTCCTAAGGATTTTCGTGATAATCCTCGACGGTGTAGCTCTGGATTGCATAGTTTTAATGATGCTTGCATCGCTTCGGATGCCAGCATTAGGTCCGGCAAGAACATCTCGCCACAACTGAATTGCTCTCCTGTAAATTGAATGCCTGGCACAAGAGCCTGATCAATGATAGTTAATGGGTCAACTCCTTTTTCAAGTAATAGAACCGTATACGAACTTGCGCGTTCAGGAACACCATCAATAACGGATTTTTGCAGTTGTCCAAGCAATTCATTTTGCTTCATTCGTCCATCCGAATAACTTGAATTTTTACTCGTGCAAGTAGAGCTGCCATTGCACCTAGAGCAGCCAAAACTGGCGCAAATATCGTAATAACACCTCCCGCAGCCACTCCAGCAGTGAGGGGTATTTCCATCAGAATCTCATCATTTTCTTTGCGGAGAATCAGACGTCGGACATTACCTTGCTGGATTAACTTTTTTACTTCATCAACAACTTTTCCAGCGTCCACTTCAAATTCTTCAGCAGATTGTTTTGAATTTTGATCGCTCATGGTTTTACTCCTTATATAATATCAAAATATGATTGTTAATTGGTTGAAAAAGCTGACATCAATACCTCTTTATTCTCGGTTATTCTTGTTACACTGCCCGATTTATTCATCATATAAATATCTGAGCCCCCTCCCCTGTCGGAAATGAAATAAAGGTCATCATTGTTTGAGAAAGTGGCCGCAAAACTAGATTTGCCTTCAGGAGAAAATGTCATTTGCTCCAAACTACCATTTGTCGTATTTACTTCATAAATATTCATTTTTCCCCCAATATTGCATGATGCAAACAATTTTCCAGAAGATGAAAAAGAAGGAAATAAACAATAATCCGGATCCTTAGTGTGGGTCACTTTCTTCGTTTTTCCGTCAATTGACATTTTATAAATATCCCAATTGCCATCTCTATTTGAAACAAAATACAAAGTTCCTTCTGGTGACACAACAGGATCGAAATCAATTGAGTCTGCGGTTCCATAGGTTAATCTCTCCACTTTTCCATCCAATGACATTGAATAGATATGCCCAAAACCTCCACCACGTGTTGAACAGAAATAAAGTATGCCATCAGGAGTAAAAGTCGGGTCAAAGGATGTTCCTTCCGACGTATATGTCAGACGCTCTACCTTGCCACCAAGAGACTTTTTATATATTTCAGGTTGCCCATCTCGATCTGAAACAAAGACCATCATCCCTGATGGAGAAAAAACCGGGTCCCAGCTTTCGCTATCCCCGGGTGAATATGTCATACGAATAGGCTCACCTGTTTCACTATACCTATATATTTCACGCTTACCTTCTGCAGTAGTTGACACAAAATATAGCGTCTCTGGAATAGAGGTACTCTGTAAATTTTTGGCTCGAAATATCTCACTTTGCCTCATTCCGAAAGCGAAAACCATTAATAACAGAAGAATAACACTTCCCAGAATCGCCCATACTTTCCGCGTTGATAAACGTCTCTTACCTTTATTTCCCTGTTTCGAATTCATTGAAGTATGCTGCACAGAGGCAGCAGTAACACCCAGGGGTATTTTATATGTTTGTGCACTACTTTGATATTGTTCTTTTTTGCTTTGAATCCGATCTGCCATCTTGAAATTTGAGGTGTTGTAAATTGCTTTTTTTATTTCAGCTTGAAAAACATCTGCAGATTGGTAGCGATTTTCAGGTAATGGTTCCATCGCCTTAAGAACAATGCTTTCAACCAATGGAGAAATTTCACCATTAATGCGTCTGGGAGGAACTAGATCAATTCCCATAGTTCGTTGAATGCTCTCTACTGGCTCTACGCCAGTGAGCGAAACAAATAATGTAGCTCCAAGAGCGTAAATATCACTACGCGCATCCGTGTTTCCTCTTCCATATTGTTCTTGTGGTGAAAAAGGAGGAGTCACGGCACGCGCTCCGATGGTGGTTTTCAACCCAGGATCAAAAACTTTAGAAATACCAAAATCCACCAGGCTTACTTTTTGTTCCTCACCCATGGTTGAAATTATGATGTTTTGAGGCTTAATATCTCTATGTATCACGGGTGGCTTCTGGTGATGAAGATAAACAAGCGCATCTAGAACTTGATCGATCCACTTCAAAGCCAGTAATTCAGGTAAATGTCCAAAACCATTAATCTTATCTTGCAAATTTTCCCCTTCAATATAATCCATCACTAAAAATTGTCCCATGTCAGTAATAGCAAAATAGTCAGTTACTCTTGGCAAGTTTGGGTGTCGTAATGTTGCCAAAACATTCGCTTCCAACAAGAATTGCTTTTGCGCTGCAACTGTTGTTTCAATATTCTCCTTTAGCGCACAACCAACATTTAGATTGAGATCCCAGGCTCGATAAATTGCCCCAAATCCACCTTCTGCAATTTTTCGTACAATTCGATAGCGATTATTGAGTATTTGACCTGTATTTAACATTGTTCTTCCAGTTTTTTTTGGGATAATAAATTCTACATCAAAGTTAGGTAATAAAAAAACCAATGCTCAAGAGATAAATATGTAGAATTATCGATATGATGTGCAGAGAAATGTCTTTTTGTACATGAATTTTTCTTGTATACTGATAAAAGTGTGTAAATTCGTTTCGAATTTCCATTTCTAGGGTTTTATTTATTGATTTCTTTGAAAGGAGGTGAGTGTTAGTGGCGCTATACATTGCCATTAATGTGATTGTCGTCGTTGTTTTGGGCTTGATCGCCCGCTTCTTTGGCAAGTAACCATTTATTAACTCTCACATAAATAGCAGGAGGAGGAAGTAGCAAATGGAAAAACGGGGTGGTTGGAATTTCAAATATACAACACGAGATATCGTCATAATTGCTGTTATTGCTGCAATCGCTGGTGTAGTAAATACTGGGGTAGGCAATATTTGGTACCTGGCAAATTCATCTTTAGGCCCATTAGGCGGTGCTTTGCTTCAAGGCGCGTTCATGTGGGCATATATCTTAGTCATGTGGTTGGTTCGTCGACCAGGAGCTGCACTGTTTCTTGGCTTGATTGAGACTGCTGTTGAGATCTTACTGGGTAACGCCGCTGGTGTAGGGACTCTTGGATGGGGATTATTTCAAGGCCTGGGTGTAGAAATGGTGATGGCCATCTGTGGATATCGCAAATTTAGTCTTCTTCCAGCTCTCATGGCTGGAGCTGCTGCATCTCAATTCGGCACAGTATGGACTGCGATTCTCTTTGGATGGGATCCATCAACAGCCAAAGATATTTGGATGGCAATGCCAATCAATCTGGTTTCTGGGCTTGTGATTAGTGGCCTCCTGGGTTATTATTTAGCCCAAGCGTTAGCGAAAACAGGTTTGATTCGATCTGCGCAATAGACCGTACTTTATCTTCATCATATCTAGAAAGGGCAAATCTACTATTTGCCCTTTCTTACGTTCAACAAAAAATGCCAGAAAAAAATATAATTGCCGAACTAAAAAACGTTACATATACACACTGGAATCATACAGAACCCACATTAATTGATATTTCACTGCAACTCAAGCAGGGAACTTTGAATGTTTTAGTTGG
>DAOUFE010000047.1:0-3190 GCA_034430215.1 Anaerolineaceae bacterium
CCAAGCAATGCCGTTTATCGCATTAGCCGGGTCGTCTAGCAACAATCGTGCTGGGCTTCCATCCATTCCTTTGATAAATAGACTGCTGTTATCGCTGGCTCGATAAGCAATCCACTTTCCATCCGGCGACACAGCCGGCATTGGTGCTTTGAGTGATGAGTTTTCCAACACGAACAGATCTTTGGTATTTCCTGTACTTACATCTACCGATCGCAACAGGAAACCATCTCCTGTCGAGCCAGGAATTGCATAATAAAGAATGGATCTCTCTGGTGACCAACCCGCAATCGTCTCATATCCCAGGTTGGAAAGCTGCCTTGGATTCTTGCCATCACTATTGATCAAGAAAACGCCATATAAATCACCCGAGTTCACATATGCGAGTTGGCTTCCATCAGGGGACCAATGAAGATCTCGTCCAAAAACACCAGCTATCTCGGTGAACTTTCCACTCCTTAGATTCTGGATTCTGATTCCAGCATCGGTAGTATAAGCCAAGCGTGTACCATCTTGCGTGAGAGCTGCCCGGCCGTTACCTGCAGCAAGTACTTTTAATTCGCTACCATCCATCCGAGCAAGTATGATTTGAAGCTGAGGGTTCAGTTGGGTTAACACGACTTCGCCATTCAATCCCGATGGTAGTGGATTAATATTTTGAATTGTGTCCGCGTTCAAGCAGGTTGTTGACGGTCCATCGATCGATGAAAAGTTACGTATGGTCTCCGGCTGCCATACCGCCTGCCAGGTTTCAGTGGAACTGGCTAAACGCGGATTGGAGAATAGAATCGTCAAATCACCTTTTGGTAATTCACTATAAATGAGGCTTGTATTGAACACCTTGCCATTGGTTGTGCCTTCGCCGCCTCCACCGCCATTTGGCTGATGTCCTTCGATTTGAACACTTACACCACTTAAGTTCATCCCCGGATCGATTCTGAAGGAATACCCGTCTGTCTGGGCTGTTATAGATATCAACCGAATTGTATTACCGGCAATTTGAACATCCTGATTAACTTCCCAAATTTGTTCAGGCTGCGGATTCGAGCCCACATTAATTGTGGTTTTGGCAAATGCTTCCGAGTCTACCTGAGAAATGATTACCCCAGAAAAACTAATGGTTATGGGGAACTTAACTCCTGTACCATTGATTTGCATTACCCATGAGTACCCGCCTTGACCAAGACTGGCGTCATCTAATGGCTGAACGTCATTAGGGAAGGTGTAATTCACATTTTTACCATTCGCGTCCTTAATTATTGCAGGACCAGTGATTTGCAGCCAGCTTCCTGCTGGTATATTGGGACGTACAGATCCCAGCAGAATATAACCTCCATCAGTTTCGATGACTTTCTCTATTGAAACGTTAACTTGCGTTGATTCGTTTGAGGTTGTCGTTGGAGTAGTTTCAATATCCAGACCAAGTTTTTGATCCGTTGGTGAAACTGAAGGAGTCACATCTAAGACAGGCAGAATTTTGAGGTCTGACGAAGCAGCAACAAAATGGATTGGCAATTCCCAATCGATAGGGACCGTGCCTGGAAGAGTGTTGAAAATACAGGGAAGAACAAAGGTAGCTTCATTCACATTGGTCGGTATGGGGGCGTTTATATCAATTCTTGTGCCGTCAGGCAAACGCAGATATTCTCGCTCTACGCATCCCGATACAGATTCTGCCTTTGGGTAAGCAGATAGGGGAACACCAGAGACGCCAAAATCTAGGCGCGTTTCGGTCCCGGTAAGTACCACCTGATTTACGGAAACTGTAATCCCATCACGCGTGATACTCACTGGTTCAGCCAACAAACGGATAGGACTGTTTTGGTCCACAATTCCGACACCTGGTATAAAACCAAAGAGCTGAAGGACGGCTGCGTAGACTCGCTGTGGGCCAATAACTAAGGTACCAATGATCATCAGAGCAAGAATAGCGAAAGTAACGGTCCATGCAGGTCGCAGACCTAAGAACGGATGTGGTTTTTTAGATTTTGTCGCCGCTTGTTGCATCAAATTGCTATACACCTCGTCAACAAATATGGAGCGGATCTCAGGTACTCCAAAGGACTTACGAATACTCTCTTCAAACTGAGGGGTTGAATACTTTTCATTCATTTGAAACCTCCAACTGGCTGTGCAACCGTGCCAGTAACCGGTATGTTGTTTTTTTAATAGCGTCTTCATTACGATGAAGAAAACGAGCGATTTCTGGGTAACTCATATCTGCCAAGAAACGGAGACGGAGTAGTTCGCGGTCTTCTTCGGGCAAAGTCTGGATGAGTTTTGACAATGCTTCTTCCTGTTCTGTCTTTATCATCCTGGCTAAGGCATTGTCTTCCACAGGTAATTCATTGAATTCATCCACATGTGACGAACGATCCCGTCGGCGGAAATGGTCCATTGCTTTATTACGAGCAATTCCAAATAACCAGGAAGCAAAGTGCCCATCCTGTCGAAATTTATCAAAGGATTCAAAAGCCGCAAGAAATGTCTGAGCTGTAACATCTTCTGCTTCATGCACATTACCTATCCTGCTGAAAAGGTATCGGAAGACTTGTTCAACATACAACTTATACAATTCTCCAAATACCTTGGGGTCCTGTCTCGCGGCTTTTATTATCCTTATTTCATCTGTCATTCGATCAATTTTTTCTGACGTCAATTCCATACTGCTTTCTGCCATAAATTTCTCCTCTTATCACTCCAACAACATCCTGCAGGGAATATTTATTTTTGAGCTCTATAAGTAATTCGGAAAAATTTGGCAAAAGGGACAAAGAGATTATTCCAATTATGGACTCCCCTTTGGTTCCTGACAAGATCTATGTGTTTATGATTGACAATAGTATACTCTAGTATTACTATTAGTTAGATGAGGTTAAAAATGCCGAAAACAAATTCTGCGAGTAAACCAGTACGATCTTTTCGAATAAGCCCAGAAGGCGTGAGTCAATTAAGAGCGATGGCAAGCGTTATGGGACGGAGTGAAAGCGATGTAATTGAGGTTGCACTTGACCGTATGTATCGTGAGGAGATTCGTTATAACCGGGTCCTACAAGATGGTGCCCGACCAGAAGATCAGTATAAGACTGATAAAGAGAATGAAGGAGAAAATGAAATTCATCGTAGTGATTCTTAAGTTGATTGGATGGGTAGGCAAAACTGCAGTCATCCTGGCGATTTGCTCCAGTATTTT